>NZ_JAXMEM010000004.1:0-395283 GCF_046348305.1 Ottowia sp. | reverse complement strand
AATTAGACGGAGGTGATGGTAGGGGTTTTCGTCGGGTAAAACAACGGGTCCGGCGCGTTCTCATGGGTAAACCCCAGCATGATTTCATTTACGCAAACCTAAAATTTCCCGGATGGAACGGCTCCCTGCAAACCCGTCCGGCCCTACAGAAGCCCCTCGCCCGCCCAAGCTGCTGGAGCAGTTGCGCACGCATTTGCGCACGCGCCACTACAGCATCCGCACCGAGGAGGCCTATATCCACTGGGCGCGGCGTTTCATTTTGTACCACAACAAGCGGCATCCGCGCGAGATGGGTGCGGTGGAGGTGGAGGCGTTTTTGAGCCACCTGGCTGTTGATCGGCAGGTGTCGGCGTCAACACAAAACCAGGCCAAGGCGGCGCTGCTGTATTTGTACAAGCAGGTGCTGGGGATTGACTTGCCTTGGCTGGATGAAGTGGTGCAGGCCAAGCGGGGGCAGCGCCTGCCGGTGGTGCTGACGCCGGGCGAGGTGCGCGATTTGATGCTGCACGTGGAAGGGGTGGCGGGGCTGATTGCGCAGCTGCTCTACGGCACGGGTATGCGCCTGCTGGAGGGGCTGCGCCTGCGCGTGAAGGATGTGGAGTTTGCGCGGCGCGAGATTGTGGTGCGCGAGGGCAAGGGCAACAAGGACCGGGTGACGGTGCTGCCTGAGAACTTGATTGCGCCCCTTCAAGCGCAGTTGCAAAAGGCGCGCGCGCTCCACGAGAAGGATTTGGCGGCGGGTTTTGGGCGGGTTTGGCTGCCGCATGCGCTGGCGGTGAAGTACCCCAACGCGGATACGAGCTGGGCCTGGCAGTGGGTGTTTCCGTCGCCGGTGCGCTCGATGGACCCGCGCCCGGATGCGCGCACGGGCCAGGCGCTGGAGCGGCGCCACCATGTGTATCCCGAGTCGGTGCAGCGTGCGGTGCGCGACGCAGCGCGGGTGGCAGGCATTGGCAAGCCGGTGTCGCCGCACGTGCTGCGCCATTCGTTTGCCACGCATTTGCTGCAGGCGGGTTATGACATTCGCACGGTGCAGGAGTTGCTGGGGCACGCGGATGTGAGCACGACGATGATTTACACCCATGTGCTGAACAAGGGCGGGCGGGGCATTTTGAGTCCGCTGGATGTGCTGTGAAACTGAGGTGTGGGATTTGCAATTTCGTACGATTTGTCGTACGATAGTAAGACATTTGGAGATCGCCATGTCTACCTTGACCGCCAGCGAAGCGCGCGCCAATTTCTACCGGTTGATGGATCAGGCGGCGCAGTCGCACGAGCCCATTTTTATCTCCGGCAAGCGCAGCAATTCGGTGTTGCTGGCGCAAGAGGATTGGGCCGCCATCCAGGAGACCCTGTATTTGCTGTCGGTGCCTAACATGCGCGAGTCGATCAAGTCCGGCATGGCCGAGCCCACCGACTCCTGCGCCACGGAGCTGGATTGGTGACGTGGCAAGTCGTCTATGCCAAGCAAGCGCAGAAGGACGCACGAAAGCTGAGCGCCGCCGGGCTTAAGGACAAGGCGCAAGTCTTGTTGGCCGTGCTCGCCCAAGACCCGTTTCATATGCCTCCGCCATACGAAAAACTGGTGGGTGACTTGGCCGGCGCTTATTCACGGCGCATCAACATCCAGCACCGCTTGGTGTACCAGGTGCTGTCGGAGCAGCGCACGGTCAAGGTGCTGCGGATGTGGACCCACTACGAATAGAGCAGCAATGCAGGAGGGTTGAACTGCTTTGCTGGCGTTCTGAGTTCGTTGTGCGCACAAAGCACTTGACCTTGCCATGATGGCAGGCTTCAAACTGCCTTCCATGAACACATCAAACGCAACATCGACGGTGGACTTGGGCGTGGGCGGCATGACCTGCGCCAGCTGCGTGGCCCGCGTGGAGCGGGCCCTGGCCAAGGTGCCGGGCGTGCAGCAGGCGGCGGTCAACCTGGCGACCGAAAGCGCGCGCATCACCGTGGCGGGCGGGGCCGACCTGGGGCCGCAACTGCGCCGCGCGGTGCGCGATGCGGGCTATGAGCCGCGCGCGGCCAACGCGGCCATCGACGCGGCGGATGCATCGCCCTGGGCCGGCTTTGCGCCGGTGGGGATTGGCCTTTTGCTGTGTGCGCCGCTGCTGTTGCCCATGCTGCTGATGCCCTTGGGCGTGAGCTGGATGCCGCCGGCCTGGGTGCAGTTTGCGCTGGCCACACCCGTGCAGTTCTGGCTGGGCGCGCGTTTTTACAAGGCGGCCTGGGGCGCGCTGAAGGCGGGCACGGGCAACATGGATTTGCTGGTGGCGCTGGGCACCACGGCGGCGTGGGCGCTGTCGGTGTGGCTGTGGCTGTTTTCGGGCCATGGCGAGCACGCGCACCTGTATTTTGAAAGCGCGGCGGTGGTCGTCACGCTGGTGCTGCTGGGCAAGTGGCTGGAGTCGCGCGCCAAGCGGCAGACGACGGCGGCCATCCGCGCGCTGCATGCGCTGCGGCCCGAGCTGGCGCATCTGATCGACTTCGATGGCGAAAAAGAAATACCGGTGGACGAGCTGCGCGCGGGCGACAAGCTGGCCGTGCGCCCCGGCGAGCGCGTGCCGGCCGATGGCAAGGTCGAGGAAGGCGCGACGCAGGTGGACGAGTCGATGCTGACGGGCGAGCCGCTGCCGGTGGCCAAGGGCGTGGGCGATGCGCTGACGGGCGGCTCGATCAACGGCGACGGCCGGGTGGTGCTGCGGGTGACGGCCGCGGGCAGCGAGAGCGTGCTGGCCCACATCATCCGCCTGGTGGAAGATGCGCAGGCCGGCAAGGCGCCGGTGCAGCGGCTGGTGGACAAGGTCTCGGCGATCTTCGTGCCGGTGGTCATCGGCATCGCGCTGCTGACCTTCATCGGCTGGTGGCTGGCCGGCCTGGGGCTGGAGCCGGCCATCATCCGCGCCGTGGCGGTGCTGGTGATTGCCTGCCCCTGCGCGCTGGGCCTGGCCACGCCCACGGCCATCATGGCGGGCACGGGGGTGGCGGCCAAATTCGGCATCCTGATCAAGGACGCCGAGGCGCTGGAGGTGGCGCACCGGGTGGACACGGTGGCCTTCGACAAGACCGGCACGCTGACCGTGGGCCAGCCGCGCCTGCTGGCACTGCTGCCAGCGCCGGGTGTGGATGAGGGCGAGGTGCTGCGCCTGGCCGCCAGCCTGCAAAGCGGCAGCGAGCACCCGCTGGCGCGCGCGGTGCTGGCGATGGCGCGCGAGCGGGGCGTGGCCATCGACAGGCCCCAAGACGTGCGCGCCGTGCCCGGCCATGGCAGCGAGGGCGTGGTGGACGGCCAGCGCGTGCTGGTGGGCAGCCAGCGCTGGCTGCGCGAGCTGGGCGCAGATTTGAAGCCTTTTGAGGCTCTGGCGCTTGACCATCAAGCGCAGGGCGCTACGGTTTCGATAGTTGCGGTGCAGGATGAAGCCAACGCGACCCCGCGCCCGCTGGCTCTGCTGGCCTTTGGCGACGAGCCCAAGCCCGGCGCGCGCGCGGCCATCGAACGCCTGCACGCGCGCGGCGTGCGCACGGTGATGATCTCGGGCGACAACCGCGGCGCGGCCGAGGCCATGGCGCGCCGCCTGGGCATGCGCCCCGAGGCCGGCGAGGTGATGGCCGAGGTGCTGCCGGGGGACAAGGCGCAGGCGGTGCGGGCGTTGCAGGGTGGCGTTGACTCCCTCCCCCGCTGGGGGAGGGTTGGGGTGGGGGCCAGCGGCGATGAAAAAGACGGCATGGTCGTGGATGCGCCCTGGCCCCCATCCCAACCTTCCCCCAGAGGGGGAAGGGGTGAAGACCGTCATGTCGTCGCCATGGTCGGCGACGGCGTCAACGACGCGCCCGCGCTGGCTGCGGCCGACGTGGGCCTGGCCATGGGCAGCGGCACCGACGTGGCCATGCACGCGGCCGGCATCACGCTGATGCGCGGCGACGTGGGCCTGGTGGCGGCGGCGCTGGACGTGTCGCACCGCACGGTGGCCAAGATCCGGCAGAACCTGTTCTGGGCCTTCGTCTACAACGCGGCCGGCATTCCGCTGGCGGCGCTGGGCTATCTCAACCCGGTGCTGGCGGGCGGGGCGATGGCGCTGTCGTCGGTCAGCGTGATGAGCAATGCGCTGCTGCTCAAGCGCTGGCGGCCGCCGCAGGCCTGATGGCCCTGTCTGTGCGGGCCTTGATCCATGTCAGTTTCAAAAGCGGACGGGCGCACTAGACTGAACGCAACCGAGGAGACTTGTCATGACCCCCAGCAGCCTGAAGATCATTCGCGATGAGCATTCGTCGCTGGCCGCCATGTTGCAGTCCACGCGCATGCTGGTCGAGCGCGGGCCGCAGGACGATGCGCGCAACTTCTTCGACGTGTTGCGTGCGATGCTGTTCTACATCGACGAGTTTCCCGAGCGCCTGCATCATCCCAAGGAGACGGAGCTGCTGTTTCCGCGCGTGCTCAAGGCCGCGCCCGAGACGGCCACGGCCATCGCCCGGCTGGACCACGACCACGAATACACCGAAAAGGCGGTGCGCGATTTGCAGCACCTCTTGATCGCGTGGGAGCTGATGGGCGAGAGCCGGCGCGCCGCCTTCACCAAGGCCTTCACGCGCTATGTCGATCTGTACCTGGCGCACATGCACCTGGAGGAGCAGGAGATCCTGCCCGCCGCCGTCAAGCACCTGACGGCCGAGGACTGGAAGGCGCTGGACGCGGCGTTCGAGGCCAACCGCGATCCGCTGACGGGCCATCACGCGCCCGAGAAGGACTACGAGCGCCTGTTCTCGCGCATCGTGATGGCGGCGCCGTCGCCCATCGGCCTGGGCTGAGCCGCGGGCACCTGGCGCGGGGCGCTGCGGGCTAGACTCGGGGTGTTTGCCCCTGAGGAGTCCGCCCCATGAAATCCCGCGCCGCCGTTGCCTTTCAGGCCGGCCAACCCCTGCAGATCGTCGAGCTTGACGTGGCCCCGCCCAAGAAGGGCGAGGTGCTGGTCCGCATCACCCACACCGGCGTGTGCCACACCGACGCCTTCACCCTGAGCGGGGACGACCCGGAGGGCGTGTTCCCCGCCGTGCTGGGCCACGAGGGCGCGGGAATCGTCGTCGAGTGCGGCGAGGGCGTGACGTCCGTCAAACCGGGCGACCACGTGATTCCGCTGTACACCGCCGAGTGCGGCGAATGCCTGTTCTGCAAGAGCGGCAAGACCAACCTGTGCGTGGCCGTGCGCGCCACGCAGGGCAAGGGCGTGATGCCCGACGGCACGACGCGCTTTTCGTACAAGGGCCAGCCGATCTATCACTACATGGGCTGCTCCACCTTCAGCGAATACACGGTGGTGGCTGAGGTGTCGCTGGCCAAGGTCAACCCCGGCGCCAATCCCGAGCAGGTGTGCCTGCTGGGCTGCGGCGTGACCACGGGCCTGGGCGCCGTCAAGAACACGGCCAAGGTGCAGCCCGGCGACAGCGTGGCGGTGTTTGGCCTGGGTGGCATCGGCCTGGCGGTGGTGCAAGGCGCCAAGCTGGCCGGGGCCGGACGCATCATCGCCATCGACATGAACCCCGACAAGTTCGCGCTGGCCAAGACCTTCGGCGCGACCGACTGCGTCAACCCCAAGGACCATGACAAGCCCATCCAGCAGGTCATCGTCGAGATGACCACCTGGGGCGTGGACCACAGCTTTGAATGCATCGGCAACGTGAATGTGATGCGCGCGGCGCTGGAATGCGCGCACCGCGGCTGGGGTCAGTCGGTCATCATCGGCGTGGCCGGCGCGGGGCAGGAAATCAGCACGCGGCCGTTTCAGCTCGTCACCGGCCGCCGCTGGCTGGGCACGGCGTTTGGCGGCGTCAAGGGGCGCAGCCAGTTGCCCGGCATCGTCGAAGACGCCATGGCCGGTCGCATCCAGCTCGCGCCGTTTGTCACGCACACCATGCCGCTGCATGAGATCAACCGCGCGTTCGACTTGATGCACGCGGGCGAGTCGATTCGCTCGGTGGTGCATTTCGCTTGATTTTCGGTCCAATCGGTGCTTGGCCGGCCGTGGGCAAGCGCAACATGCTATTGAATTGATAGATTGGGGCGAGCAACGTGGAACGCATCGAACAACACGCCAGTTTTGGTGGCCGGCAAGAGGTGTGGCAGCACGCCAGCCGCAGCACGCACTGCGATATGCGCCTGGGCGTCTATCTGCCGCCGCAGGCGCTGGCGGGCGAGCGCTGCGCGGTGCTGTACTGGCTCTCGGGCCTGACCTGCACCGAGCAGAACTTCATCACCAAGGCCGGCGCGCAGCAGCACGCCGCTCGCCACGGCCTGATCGTTGTCGCGCCCGACACCAGCCCGCGCGGCCCCGGCGTGCCCGACGACGCGGCCTACGACCTGGGCCAGGGCGCGGGCTTTTACGTCAACGCCACGCAGCCGCCCTGGGCCAATCACTTTCAAATGCAGGACTACGTGGCCGAGGAATTGCCGGCGCTCATCGAGCAGCACTTTCCCGCCACCGACGCGCGCGGCATCTTCGGCCACAGCATGGGCGGGCACGGCGCACTGGTCACCGCGCTGCGCCATCCGGGGCGGTATCGCAGCGTGTCGGCCTTTGCACCCATTGCCGCGCCGGCGCAGGTGCCCTGGGGGCAAAAGGCGCTGGCGGCGTATCTGGGCGATGACCCGAAAGCCTGGGCCGAATGGGACGCCGCGGCGCTGATTGCCCAAGCCCGCGGCGAGCGCCTGCCGCTGCTCATCGACCAGGGCGAGGCCGACGAATTTTTGCCGCAGCTGCGCCCGGATTTGCTGCAGGCGGCGTGCGCCCAAGTGGGCCACCCGATCACCCTGCGCATGCAGCCGGGCTACGACCACAGCTACTACTTCATCGCCAGCTTCATGGGCGAGCACGTGGCGCATCACGCGGCGGCATTGCGCGGGTGAATTGCGCGGTTGTTGGGGGCCGAACGTCGGGTTTTCGTGCCTCAACCCGACCTGCGAAGACCTTGGGCGGCGTGCAACGCAGTCGGTCGGGTCGGCGAAGCGTAACCCGACATGATCCTGAAATGATAGCTGTCGTCGCTTGTCCATCAATCGCTACAACCCTGTACGTCGGGTTGGCGAAGCGTCACCCGACATGACGCGCACCCGAGCGGGCGCCACTGCTTGCGCGCCGGCGGGCTTCGGTGGCGCTCAGTAATTGACGACCACCGTCACCGTGTCGCTGTAGCTGTCGGGCTGGTAGTCGGCCGAGGGCGCGCGCACGTATACCGTGTGGGATTTGGCGACGCCGGTGCCGCTGCCGGCCACGCCGTTGCCGGCGCTGGAGGCCGTGGCGGTATTGCCCCAGAGGGTGGTCATGCCGGCGTTCTGGTACAGCTGATACGGCACCTTGTCGGTGTTGCCCGCGGGGGCGGACATCAGGCCGGCGCCCACGGTGCTGTTGTTGGACGGACGCAGGCCGACGTAATACGGCGTGGTGTTGCTGCAGGTGATGCTGATGTTGCCGTTGTTGGCGACGTTGGTGGCGCTGGCGGGGACGGTGCCCAGGTCGACGTCGGAGACGGCGTTCACCACGCATTGCTTGGTGACGGTGGCGCTGACGGTGAAGGGGAAATAGCTGCCTTGATAGGTGCTGGGGCAGGTGCTCGGCGGGGTGCTGCCCGTGACCGCGTTGATTGAAATGGCGGTGTCGACCTGCTGATAGACGTCGGTGTAGTTGCCGGGGATCGCACCCGTTTGCCCGCCGACGACGCGGCCGTACAGCGGGATCGTGCCGCTGGTCCTGGAGCCGGCGCCACTGCTCCCAACCAGCGTGAACTGGACGGCTGCGGGCGTGGCCGAACCAAAGCCGTAGCTGCCCCAGATCACCGAGCGGCCGGGGTCCTGGTAGAGCTGGAACTGAAGCGTGTTGGAGCCGCTCAGCATCAGCCGCGGGTTCCATTGCCGGCCCAATGGTTCGCCGATGTGAAAGCACACCATGGCGGAATCGGTTCCCCCGTCGTTCTTGCTGCAGTTGTAGGTCAGGCTCGCGACGGCGTCGGCCTGACTCGACAGCGGGTTGACGGAGCCGAAATTGACGTCGGTCATCGCGGCGGTGCAAGTGAGGACAGCGTGTGCCGGAGCGCTTGCCAGCATCGACACCAGCAGCACACCGATGGCAGGGAGCGTGCCGAGGAAAAAGGATCGCAGCGACAGTTTCATGGCCGGGTCTCCGGGGTGCAGCGCAGCGGGCCGATGCGGGGAATGGCGCCGTCGGCGTCCTTGCGGTAGTTCAAGCGTACGCTGCAACGGCCGGCAGGGGTTTGCGCGGCCAATTGGTTGTGTTCGTCCAGCGTGTCCAGATAGACCTCGCCGTCATAGCCCACCACCGCCTTGCTCGATTGGCCGTTGACCGTGACGGCGCTGCCCAGCGGCAGCGGCTGGCCGGCGGCGTCGACCAGGATCACCAGCGCCGAGCGCACCGGGGTGATGCCGAACTGCACCAGCGTGCCGGCGCGGTCGGGCGGGGTGGCGATGGCTTCCACGCGGTCGATGCGCAGGTCGGCCGGCAGGTCCATGGGGTTGATGCCCAGCTTGTTGTTCTGCCAGGCGTTCAGCGGCGTGACCAGCAGGTGGCCGCTGGCGTCGGTGGTGCCGATGGGGCGGTTTTCCAGCCGCACGGGCACGCCGGCCACGCCGTCGGTGGACACCAGGGCGAAGGCGTCGTAGATGGGGCGCGCCGCAAACAGGTGCCCGCCCATGAAGACCAGCGCGCCGTTGGCGTCGCCATACGCGGTGCTGGCGCCGTTCATCACGTTCACGCCGGCGGCGTAGCGCCCGTAGGTGCCCAGGTAGTTGACCTCGCCCTGCGCGCCATGCTGGCCGCTGCCGGCGCGCGCCATCGCGTTCCAGCCCCAGCCGCCGTCGCTGGGCGTGGCGTGGCTGGCGCTGGCCGTGATCTGGGTGCCGCCGTTGTCGCGCTGCACGCCGCTGCTGAGACTGGTGCGGCTGTCCAGCGCCCAGCTGAGGTTGACGAACACGCTGTAGAGCTTGCGATCGCTCAGGTCGCGGTTGGCGGTGAGCGAGAGCGTGGCCTGCCGGCCCAGCGACTTGAACCAGCCGGCGCTGGCGTAGCGCGCGGCGGCCTGGCCGGGGTAGTTTTGATAGAGGTAGCTGAGCGAGAAGCTGCCGATGTCGCCCGCGTTGTAGCCCACGGTGGCGCTGCCGCTGGCGCGCGCCAGCGCGGTGCCGCTTTGCGCCGCCACGTCGCGGTATTGGCCCTGCGTGCGCGTGCCGGTGAAGGCGACGTTGAAGCGCTCGTTGTTCCAGTTGTAGCCCAGGTTCAGCTGCGTGCCGTGCTGGCCGCCGCCGCTGGAGCCGGCCAGCGCGCCGCTGGCCACGCCGGCGTTGCCCAGCAGCCAGGCTGCGTCGGCGCCCACGTTGGTCAACCCGCGCGTGGCCTCGGCGTGGGCGGCCACCGTCAGGGTGTCGCTCAGGCCGCGGCGCCAGCTGCCGCTCAGCATGGGGTCGTGGCCGTAGTCGTTGGAGACCAGGCCGTAGTTCTGGCGCACGCGCCCCAGCTCGACCGACCAGCTGGTCAGGCCCGGCTTGAGCAGCTGCTGCGTGCCGTAGAGCGAGAAATTGAGCGTCGTGCTGCGCCCGAACGCGTCGGTCAGCACCACCTGCGCGTTGCCGGCGCCGCTGATACTGGGCAGGGTGTTGAGCTGAAACGGGCCGGCCGGCACCTGGCCGTTGTACTGGCGCATGCCGTTGACGTACAGGTCCAGCTGCGAGGGCAGCGTCGCCGAGCCCAGCAGCGAGGGCACGGGCGTGGTGCTCAGGTAGGGTTGCAGCGCGAAGTTGCTGCCGATCTGGATGCCGCCGATGCGCGTGGCGCGCGTCCACGGCAGGGCCTGGGTCAAGGTGTCGCCCACGCGCACCGTCAGCAGGCGATCGGGCCAGGACTGGGACCAGCTGGTGTCCAGCCGCACGGTGCGGGGCTGCTGCTGGGTGTCCACGTTGCCGTGCGTGCTGCGCGCCAGCATCGTGTTGCTCAGCACACCCCAGTTGCCGAAGGCGCGCAGCTCGGTGAAGGCGCTCAACGAGCCGGTGCTGGCCGAGCCCGCGCCTTGGCTGCGCGCACCGTAGAGGTCATAGTTGAGCAGCAGGCCGGGCGCGCTGCTGACGGGCTGTGCCGCGATGCCCGGCACGGTGAGCGTGGTCTCGGGCAGCTTGAGCAGCTCCAGCGGCGCGATCAGGACGGCGCGCTGCAGGGCGCGGTCGTACTGCTGCTGCACGCCGGGCAGGTCGCGCAGCGCCACCGGATCGGGGCTGTCCACGGGCAGCACGAAGCCGAGCGCGCGCAGGCTGGCCGCCGAGGCCCAGAGCTGGCCGGCGCGCTCGCCAAAGTGCACCAGGCCGCGCGCGCTGCCGTTGAGCGTGACGTCCAGGTACACGTCGTGGCCGCTCGCGCCCGCCAGGCTGGGCTCGGCCGCGCCCAGCACCGCGCCCGCCGCGACCGCCGGGGCATCGGCGGCGTGGGCGGGCAAGGCCAGCAAGGCCGGCGCCAGCAGCAGGGCCTCAGCGAGGACGCTCGGCCAGCGGGACGCTTTGGTCGGTCTTGCCATTGATCATTGCTTCCCAGCGGCCGCCCGCTTGCTGCGCCGCGGCCGGCAGCTTGAGGGCCCAGCGCATGCGCGCGCCCGGCAGGGCGTAGCCCAGCAGGCCGGGCGCCACGGGGGTGCGCTGGCCGGCGGGGTCGATGTAGGTCAGGTCGGCCAGCTGCGCGTGCGTGCCGCCGCTGTTGGCCACTTCCAGCAAGGTCTTGTCGCCCTCGCGCTGCAGCGCCCATTGCAGCTGCGGCTCGCTGGCCGGCGCGCCCAAGGGCTGCACGAACACCGGCACCGAGTAGCGCAGCACGTATTGCAGGCCCTTGCGCGCCGGGTCTTCGCTGGGCAGCTCGTCGATGATGAGGCGGTAGGCCTGCTCGGCGCCGCCGGTGGGCGGCGCGCCCAGGCGAATGGCGCGGATCAGCTGGCGCTCGCCCACGGCCAGCTCGATCATGGGCGGGCTGGCCAAAAGCTCCTTGGTGGGCGTCAGCTGGTCGGCGTCGTTTTCCTGCGTCCAGCGGAACACGCGCACCTGCGCGCGCACCGGGGTGTCGCCGGTGTTGGACAGCCACAGGCCCTCGGCGTTTTGCGTGGCCGGCACGTCGATGGACACCGGGGCCACTTGCAGGCCGCTGGCGCTGGCCGAGGTGCCTGCCAGCAGGGCCGCGCCGGCGAGGACGCAGGAGAGAAATCGGCGCATGGGATGCCTGAGGAAGAAGAGGACCGAGTCAATAGTCCACGTGGACCGTCACGGGTGATTCGGCGGTGCTGCTCGCGCGCACGGTGTCTGCCGCCAGCGTGGCACTGATGGCGTCCATGCCGCGCCCCGTGGCCGCCAGGCCGGCCGTGTCCGGTGCGGACAGGGCGATGGCAAACGGCGTCTTGCGCGAGCAGCGGATCAGCAGGGCCGACGCGCTGCCGCCTGTTGCCACCGGTGCATCGAGCAGAACGCCGTGAGGGGGCTGTGCCGACACCAGACAGGTGGACAGCACTCGCAGCCGAACCGGGAACGTCAGGCTGGCTTGCCCCGCCTGGGCTGCCGTCGCGCCGGCGCACAAGGCCAGCAGGGCGGCTTGGGCGATGGGGCGAAGACGCACGAAAAGCCCGGCCGAGTGCAAGCAGCGCGCCCGATCAGTAGTTGACGTTGACCGTCACGGTGTCCTTGTAACTGTCCGGGGTGAAGTCGGAATTGGTGGCCTTGGCGTAGGCAATGAACGAAACGGTGTTGTCCGTGGGCGTGTTGGACATGCCCTTGCCGGTGCCCTGCTTGCCGTTACCCACCGCGGTCGTGGTGGCGGTATTGCCCCAGACGGTCGAATAGCCGGAGTCCGAATACAGGTTGTAGGGCACCTTGTCGGTGTTGCTGCCGGTGCCCGACATCACGCCGGCTCCATTCGCATTGCCGTTCGACGGTGCCAGGCCGATGTAGAACGGGGTGCCCTTCGAGCAGTTGACCTTGAAGGTGGTGCTGCCGGTCTGGCTGACCGCGACGTCCGTGGCGGCCACGGTTCCCAGGTCGATGTCGGCGATCGAGGCGGTGTTGACCTTGCAGGTCTTGGTGATGGTCATCTTGACCACGAAACTGCTCGTGGTCTGGTCGGCGTGCGCCGCACCGGCGACGGTGCCCAGGGCGATCAGGGCCAGCTTGGCGATGAGTTGCTTATTCATGATGTGTGGACTTTCGTGCGGCGTGCCGCGGAGGTTTATGGGGTGATCAATGGGTATCGGTGAGCAAAGACCCGGAAGTAAAAAGTAGTCTTTGCGGGCGGCGAATCTTAGGGGCGAAGTGGCCGCGGCACCTAATTTTTTCTGCTCAAAATCTGTGCAAAACAACACGCTGTCGCGGGGCAACGACAGGGGTGCTCAGCGGCTTTCGACGTTCCGTGAACAAGTTCACGCGGCAAGGCGCCGGGAGATACGGCGGTTCGCGGGACGAAGTCCAAGGAATTACATGGGTGAACGTGCTCGGGGGCGGGTCCCGGACGAATGGCTTGGGTCTTTCGGTGGACCGCGCGCGCCCGCTTGCCCGGCGAGTCGATCGAGTCCCTCTCGGGCCCGGTCCAGGGTTCTGGCGCCGTGGACAGCGCGGGCGCCGGCGCGTTCACGGAAGTTGTGATACGGTGACCCCGCCTGAACTTTCGCGATGCGAGGGAGCGCGCAAATGAACGACGATCGGCAGCCACCCACCACATGGCATGCGTTGAAGCCGCCGGAAAGCCGGCCCAACCGGCGCTTCATGCTGAAGGCGGCGGTGGGCAGCGGGGCGGTGCTGCTGGCCGGCGGGCCGTCGGCCACGCAAGCGGCCAAGGCGCTGCTGGACGAGTACAAGCCGGTGTACTTCAGCGGTGCCGAGTGGGCCTTCGTGCGCGCGGCCTGCGCGCGCCTGATCCCGTCGGGCGGCGACGGGCCGGGCGCGATCGAGGCGCAGGTGCCGGTGTTCATCGACCGGCAGATGGCCGGTGATTTCGGCAAAGGCAGCGACTGGTTCATGGGCGGCCCGCACGACCCCAACGCGGACCCGCAGCGGGGCTTTCAGTCGCCCCTGGCGCCGGCGCAGATTTACCGCGAGGCCATTGCGGCCGTCGATGGCTGGTGCACGCTGAACAAGGGCAAGCCCTTTGCCGTGCTGGACGAAGCGGCGCAGGACGAGGTGCTCAAGACGCTGCAGGCCGGCCAGCTGGGCCTGCGCGCGGAGCTGCGCGACTTCTTCACCTTCTTGCTGCAGAACACCAAGGAAGGCTTTCTGGCCGACCCGATGTACGGCGGCAACCACCAGATGGTGGGCTGGAAGCACATCGGCTTTCCCGGCGCGCGGGGCGCGTATCTGGAATGGGCCAACGACCAGGGCAAGCCGTATCCGCTGGGGCCGGTGGCCATTTCCGGTGAAAGGGGTTGAGCATGGCGCGGCAGGAGAAAAAAACCGATGCGGTGATCGTGGGCCTGGGCTGGACGGGCTCGATCCTGGCGATGGAGCTGGCCGAGGCCGGGCTGCAGGTGCTGGCGCTGGAGCGCGGCGAGGACCGCGACACGGTGCCCGACTTTGCCTATCCCAGGATGATCGACGAGCTGAAGTACGGCATCCGGCTCAAGCTGATGAACCGGCCCGCGGACTCGACGCTGACGATTCGCCGCTCGCTGCAGGAAACGGCGCTGCCCTATCGCGTGCTGGGCAGCTTTTTGCCCGGCAACGGCGTGGGCGGCGCGGGCGTGCACTGGAACGGCCACACCTGGCGCGCGCTGCCCGAGGAGCTGCGCCTGCGCTCGTACGTGACCGAAAAATTTGGCGCCAAGGTCATCGGCCCCGACCTGACGATCGCGGACTGGGGCGTGACCTATGACGAGCTGGAGCCGTACTTCGACCGCTTCGAATACGTGTGCGGCATCTCCGGCCAGGCGGGCAACCTGGGCGGCCAGACGCAGGCGGGCGGCAACCCGTTCGAAGGGCCGCGCAAGCGCGCCTACCCGCTGCCGCCGCTGCCCACGCTGCTGAACGGCAAGATGTTCGGCGATGCGGCCAAGGCCATGGGCTACCACCCGTTTCCGCTGCCTTCGGCCAACCTGTCGGACACTTGGACCAACGAGTACGGCATGCAGCTGGGGCCATGCAATTTCTGCGGCTTTTGCGAGCGCTTCGGCTGCATCAACTATTCGAAGTCGGCGCCCCAGACTTGCATCCTGGGTGCGCTCAAGCACAAGCCCAACTTCAGCTACCGCACGCGCGCCGAAGTCATCCGCGTGGAGCTGTCCGCCGACAGGAAGACCGCCACCGGCGTGACCTATGTCGATGACCAGGGCGAGGAGGTGTTCCAGCCGGCCGACCTGGTCATCCTGGCCGCCTACCAGTTCTACAACGTGCACCTGCTGCTGCTGTCGGGCATCGGCAAGCCCTATGTGGCGGAGACCGGCGAAGGCGTGGTGGGCAAGAACTACGCCTACCAGATGTCCGGCGGCACCAGCCTGTTCTTCAAGAACGTCAACTTCAATCCGTTCGTCGGCGCCGGCTCCAGCGCGATGGTGATCGACGATTTCTCGATGAACCAGGTGGACTTCGGCCGCGAGGGCTTCATCGGCGGCAGCTACATCAGCAGCGGCCAGTTCAACGGCCGGCCGATCGCCTCGATGCCGCTGCCGCCCGGCACGCCGGCCTGGGGCGCGGGCTGGAAGCAGGGCATCAAGGACTGGTACGGCCATTCGATGAGCATCGGCAGCCACGGCTCCAACATGTCCTGCCGCGATTGCTACCTGGACCTGGACCCGACCTACCGCAACAAGTACGGCCAGCCGAAGCTGCGCATGACCTTCGACTGGAAGCCCAACGACATCCGCATGACGCAGTTCATGCGCAGCAAGATCGAGGCCATCGCCCGGTCGATGAACCCGACGCACTGGGCCTCGGGCTACAAGGGCGAGGGCGCGCACTATGACGTGCGGCCCTACCAGACCACGCACAACGTGGGCGGCGCCATCATGGGCACCGACCCGACGCAAAGCGCCGTCAACCGCTATCTGCAAAGCTGGGACGTGCACAACGTGTTCGTGATGGGTTCCAGCGCCTTTCCGCAGAACCTGCAATACAACCCGACCGGCACCGTGGGCGCGCTGGCGTACTGGTCGGCGCGGGCGATCCGGCAGGACTACCTGAAGAACCCGCGTCCGTTGGCTTGAGGCAAGGAGCCTGGCATGAAAGCGCTGCTTCGCATCGTCGGCGTGCTGATCCTGATCGGCATCGTCGTGGTTCTGGGCCTGATGTTCGTGCCGCCGCAGCGCACCGCGCCGGCGGCGGCGCTGCCGGCCGACTACCAGCCGCCGCCGGGCGCGGGCCGGGCGGTGGCCGTGGCGGGCGACTGCATGGCCTGCCACACGGCGCCCAAGGGCCAGCCCTACGCGGGCGGGCTGGCGGTGCCATCGCCCTTCGGCGTGATTTATTCAACCAACATCACGCCCGACAAGGAAACCGGCATCGGCAACTACACGCTGGACGAGTTTCGCGCCGTGCTGATCGATGGCGTGCGCAAGGATGGCGCGCATCTGTACCCGGCGATGCCGTATCCGAGCTACCGCAAGATGAGCGAGCCCGACGTGCGTGCGCTGTATGCCTACCTGATGAACGACGTCAAGCCGGTGCATGCCGCGGCGCCGGTGACGGCGCTGGAATTTCCGTTCAACCAGCGCTGGGGCATCCGGGCCTGGGACTGGGTGGCCTTGCCCAAGGCGGGTTTCGAGCCGCACATGGGCGACGCCCGGCTGGACCGCGGCGCCTATCTGGTCGAGGGGCTGGCGCACTGCGGCTCCTGCCACACGCCGCGCAACCGCCTGACCTTTGCCGAAAAGGGCTATGACGCCCGCTCGGGCGACTTTTTGACCGGCGCCGTGCTGAACGGCTGGCCGGCGCCCGATTTGCGCGCCAAGGACAGTGACGCGCAGCGCTGGAGCGCGGCGCAGCTGGCGGCCTTGCTGGCCACCGGCCGCAGCGACACCACCGGCGTGGCGGGCGAGATGGCGACGGCCGTGGAGCACTCGCTGCAATACCTGCCCAAGGACGACCTGGACGCCGTCGTCGGCTATCTGCAGGCCATCCGCCAGGACCGCGCGGTCGCGGGCCAGACGGCGCCGCGCGCCAACGCCGTGGCGACCACTGCGACGCTCAATGGCGCCTCACCGCAGATTGACCTGGGCGCGCGCCTGTACCTGGACAATTGCAGCGCCTGCCACTTCACCAACGGCAAGGGCGCCAAGGCGGTGTTTCCGCAACTGGACGGCAACGCGCTGGTGACAGCCCAGGACGCCGGCGGCCTGATCGCCGTGATCCTGAACGGCGCGGCCATCCCCTCGACCCAGCTGCGGCCCGCCCGCCTGGCCATGCCGGACTTCGGCTGGCGCCTGAAGGACGACGAGGTGGCGGCCCTGGCCACCTTCGTGCGCCAGAGCTGGTCCAACGACGCGCCGGCGGTCACCGGCACCGACGTGGCCAAGGTGCGCGCGGCGAGCGCGTCGGCACGCTGAGCGTGTGAGCGCGGGCCGCGCGTTGGGCGCTCAGTCGCCCAGTGCCGGATAGTCGGTATAGCCCGCCGCGCCGCCGCCGTACAGCGTGGCGCGCTCGAGGGCGGCGAAGGGGCCGCCGCGGCGGATGCGCTCGGTCAGGTCGGGCATGCTGATGAAGGCCTTGCCGAAGGCCACCAGGTCGGCGCGGCCGGACTCGATGGCGGCGGCGGCCATGGCGCCGTCGTAGCCGTTGTTGACCATCCATGCGCCGCGGCCGCCGGCGTGGCGGTAGCTGGCCTTCATGGCGGCGTAGTCGAAGGGGCGGCCTTCGACCTCGCGCGGGCCGCCGGTGGCGCCTTCGATGACGTGGATGTAGGCCAGCGGCAACGTCGCCAGCGCGCGCACCAGGTGCCGGAACAGGGGTTGCGGGTCGGTGTCCACGATGTCGTTGGCGGGCGTCACGGGGGAGATGCGCAGGCCCGTGCGCTCGGCGCCGACGGCGTCGGCCACCGCGCGCGTCACCTCCAGCATCAGGCGCGCGCGGTTTTCGATCGAGCCGCCGTAGTCGTCGGTGCGCACGTTGGCGCCGGTTTTGAGGAATTGGTCGAGCAGGTAGCCGTTGGCGCCGTGGATTTCCACCCCGTCGAAGCCCGCCGACTGCACGGCGTTGCGCGCGGCGACGGCGAAGTCGTGCACGATGCCCGGGATCTCATGGCGGTGCAGCGCGCGCGGCTCGCTGGTGAGGGCAAAGCCGCCCTGGCCCTCGCAGTCGATCAGGTAGGTTTTGGTGTTGGCGCGGATGGCCGAGGGCGCCACCGGCAACTGGTGGTTTGGCTGCAGCAGCTGGTGCGACACGCGCCCGACGTGCCACAGCTGGCAGAAGATGCGCCCGCCCCGCGCATGCACGGCCTGGGTCACCCGCTTCCAGCCGTCGAGCTGCTCGGTGTCGTACAGGCCGGGCACGTCGGCGTAGCCCTGGCCCTGCGGGCTGATGGCGGTGGCTTCGCTCACGATCAGGCTGGCGCCGGTGAGCGGGTCGGCGCGCTGGGCGTAGTACTCGGCCATCAGCGCATTGGGCACGGCGCCGGGCGCGCGGTTGCGCGTGAGCGGGGCCATCACCACGCGGTGAGGCAGCGTGAGCGCGCCCAGACGAAACGAGGAAAACAGCGGGTGGGACATGGCCAGTCTCTTTGCAGTGGCGAGGGGTCGTGCCGCCGATTGTGCGACGGGTGCGCCCGCCGTGCCAGCCGCGCGGGCTGCGACACAATGCGCGGATGACCGCACCTGCCGCAGCGCCTGGCCCCGCGCCCGTTTTCCTGGCCCTGGCGCTGTCGCTGGGCGCCGCCGTGTCGCTGGGCATCACGCGCTTTGCCTATGGGCTGCTGCTGCCGGTGATGAAGGGCGACCTGGCCTGGAGCTACACCCTGGCCGGCGCGATGAACACCGTCAACGCGGCGGGCTACCTGCTGGGCGCGCTCGTCACGCCCTGGCTGCTCAAACGCCTGGGCGCCGTGCGGGTGCTGCTGTGGGGCGCGGTGCTGGCCAGCGTGTTCATGGCGCTGTCGGGCTTTTTCATCGACGCCGCGCCGCTGCTGCTGCAGCGCCTGCTGGCGGGTGTGGCCAGCGCCTTTGTCTTCATCGCCGGCGGGTTGCTGGCGGCCCGGCTGGGCACGCGCGCGCCGCAGCAGGCCGGCCTGCTGCTGGGCCTGTACTACGGCGGCGTGGGCTGGGGCATCGCGCTGTCGGCACTGGGCGTGCCGCTGCTGCTGGATGCCGCGCGCGGCGTGGCGCATGGCTGGGCCTGGGCCTGGTGGGGCATGGCGCTGCTGTGCCTGGTGGCCACGGCGGTGCTGGCCTGGCCGGCCAGAATACTACAAAAACAGGAGCTGATTGCGCAGACTGTGCAAGCGCCAGAGCCCCATTTGATTCAAAAAATATCATGGCGGTCCATGGGCTGGGCGCTGGCCGGCTACACGCTGTTTGGCGTGGGCTACATCGGCTACATGACCTTCGTGATCGCCCTGCTGCGCGAGCAGGGCGCCAGCGCCGGCGCGGTCACGCTGTTCTACACGCTGCTGGGCCTGGCGGTGGTGGCGTCGGCGCGCATCTGGGCGCGGCTTTTGGACCGGTCCAAGGGCGGCGGCGCGCTGGCGCTGCTCAACGCCTTGCTGGGCGTGGCCACCGTGCTGCCGGCACTGACGTCGGCGTGGCCGGTGGTGCTGGCCTCGGGCTTGCTGTTCGGCGCTGTGTTTTTGTCGCTGGTGGCGTCGACCACCGCCTTCGTGCGCCACAACCTGCCCAGCGCGCAGTGGGCGGCGGGCATCAGCGCCTTCACCATCTTGTTTGCCTTCGGCCAGATCGTGGGGCCCACCGTGGTGGGCTGGATTGCCGACGGCCCCGGCGGGCTGGCGCGCGGCCTGCTGTATTCGGCCGGCGCGCTGTGGCTGGGGGCGCTGCTGGCGTGGCGGCAAAGGCCGCTGGCGCGGCGCCCGGATGCCGGCGCTTAAAGCAGCCCCTCGGCCTTCATCGCACGCTGCACGGCCGGGCGGGCGGCCACGCGCTCGCGCCAGGCGCTCAGGTTGGCGAAGGGGGCCAGGTCCAGCTGCATGGGCTTGGCCCAGTTGGTGACGGTGAAGAGGTAGGCGTCGGCGACGGTGAAGTCCTGGCCCATCAGCCAGGTCTTGCCGGCCAGTTCGCCGTCGACCCATTTCAGGCGCTCGAGCAGGCGATCGGCGCTGAGCTTTTTGGCCTCGGCGGGCATGGCGGGGTTGAACAAGGGCGAGAAGCCCTTGTGCACCTCGGTGCCGATGAAGTTGAGCCAGCTCTGCAATTGATAGCGCGCCAGCGTGCCGTTGGCGGGCGCCAGGTTCTTTTCGGGTGCCTGGTCGGCGATGTACTGCACGATCGCCGGGCCTTCGCGCAGGCCGGTGCCGTCATCCAGCACCAGGTAGGGCACGTAGCCCAGGGGGTTGACCTTGCGGTAGTCGCTGCCGTCGGGCAGTTGCTTGGTCTTGGTGGGGGCGGAGATGGCCTCGTACTTGAGGCCGGCTTCTTCCAGCGCGATGTGGGGTGACAGCGAGCAGGCGCCGGCGGAGTAATAGAGTTTCATGCGATGTTCCTGGTTGCGTTGCCGCACGGATGGGCGTGACGGGCGCGTCGCGCGGTCCCGGCGCCTGTTTCGTGGGCCCGTCAGCGTAGCAAAAGTGCGGCGGGCTTGCAGGCCTGGCTTGGCCGCGCCCCGGCTTCAGCGGGGAATGGCGCAGTCGAGGGCCGATTGTTCGTCCGCGCCCTTGCCGCAGGCGAGGTGGTTCTGCAGCTCGATGACGCGGTTTCGCGTCAACTCGGCCAGGCAGCTGTCGAAGTTCATGGCGTGAATGCTGCCGCCGGCGCTGCGCACCGCGGCAAAGGCGCACTCGGCATCGCGAAAGCCGATCCACTGGCGCTGCGCCTGGGTCAGCAGCGCCTTGGCCGGGTCGTCCCGCTTGAGCCGACTCTGCATTTGCCCATACAGGCGGTTGAGTTCCTGGTCCTGGCGCTTGAGGGCATCGGCGGCGCAGGCCGTCAGCTGACTCTGCGTCTGGGCCTTCTCGTAACAGGGGTCGTCGGTGGCATGGGCCAGCGTGCCGCTGGCCAGGCCGGCGATGCCCAGCAGGGCGGAAATGAGTACGGTTCTTTTCATGGCGATCACCCCAACGGTCTGCGAGGAAATTTGCGGCCAAGGCGGCTGCAGGTGTCGAGCTGCCCACGTGGCTTGCGGCGCGCGCCTTCACTGCATTTCCAGTTGGCCAGGCTCGGGCGGGTCGTCCGGGCTCGTCACCAGGCAGCCCGATCCGTGGCAGCCATCGTAGCCGCTGTCGCGGGGGCGGCGGCGCTCGTGGTCGTCGTCCGAGGCTGCGCTGCCGAGAATGGCGCCCAGCACCAACCCGCCGATCAGCGCGCCGGCGTCGCGGCCCCGCGCATCGTAGTGCCGCGCACCTTCGTCGTAGGTGTCGCCGCGTCCGTGGTGGTAGCCGCCGACATCCGCGAACGTTCCCGAGCACCCTTCGCTTACCCAGATATAGCCGCTTCTGGGGTTGTAGCCCCAGGTTCGGTTCACGATGCAGGCGCTGCCTGAAATCTGGTGGATCAGCTGCGGGCGCGAGAGCTCGCCGGCATAGCATTCGTTGTACCGGTAGTCGCGTGACCAGCACTCGATCGTGGCCTGGGCCGTGGCCGGCGGCAGGATGGCCAGTGGCGCGACCAGAAAGACGGTGTTGATGAGGAGTCTGCGCATGGGGTTTCTTTCGGAGAGAGGGTTGCGGGGTTCAGGGCCCCGGGCGTGGTGCCGGGCGGTGGACAGTGGCCTGGCCGGGGCTGCGCGGTTGTCGATCTGGAGCCTGGCGCGGGCCTGGTTGCGCGTCGCGCCCGCCAGGCCGGCACGGCGCCTTGGCATGGCGAATGGGGCGCTGATTCGGCCAGCGTCGGCTTGCGGATGGCACGGGGTCAAGTCTGGCGCATCGGGCTGTCAGGAATCGACCGTCGTTGCATCGCCTGCGCATCGCCTGTAAGGTCGGTGCAGAATCGGCGACGGCGTGCCGCGCCGGGCATGGGAAACAGTCATGTTGCAAGCAATTCCGGAACACTGGGGCAGAAAGCTCGAAACCGAACACGGCGCGGTCAGCCATTCCCGCGTCGGTCCGAACGCGATCCGGCTTCGCGCGCAGGGGCACTACGCGCTGATTCTGTTGAGTCCCCAGACGGCACGCCACGTGGCGCTCAACAGCGACCGGATGATGGCGGGGGCGGCGCCGGTGGGTTCGATCGAAGTGGTACCCATGGGGTCGGATCTGTCGGCCCAATGGGAAACGCCGAAGGAAAACGTGCTGGCCGGCTTGACGACGCAAAGGTTGCAGGCGCTGGCCGGTGCAGAGTTCGGTACGGACAGCTTTGAGCTTTACCCGCCACGACTCGGCTGCGTGGATACCAAGGCGCTGGCCATGGGCCGCGCGATCCGCGACGAGCTGCAGTGCGGCACCTTTGCGGTGAGCGAATGCGTCGATGCCTGGCTCACGGTTCTGGGCGTCCATCTGCTGCGCCGGTATTCGAGCCTGGGCAACCGCACCCGCTCGGGTGCGCGCGGCGGGCTGTCGCCGGCGACCTGGCGCAGGGTGGAGGACTACATCCGCATGCATCTGGCCGAGCGCATCACGGTGGAGCAGCTGGCCGAAACGGCGCGCCTGTCGCCGAGCCACTTTGCCCGTTCCTTTCTGGCGCGCACGGGGCAGGCGCCGCACCAATACATCCTGGCGATGCGGCTGGAGGCTGCGCGCGAGCGCATTCTGGCCGGCAAGGAGCCGCTGGAGCGGGTGGCCCGGCTCGCCGGCTTTTCCAGTCACAGCCACCTGACGTCCACCATGCGGCGTTTCTGGGGAATTGGGCCGACGGAGATCCGCCGCCAGGGGCGTTGACGCGTGCCGCCGCTTGTCGCGGGGCGCTGCGACCATCGGAATGCGACTGCACTGTCAGGAATCGACCTTGATGTCGGGCCTGCCGGGAACGGGCGGCGATCGTGCGCGCGGAACTGGCGTTTGGACGGGCTAGGATCATCGCGTCGAGGCCGCCCGCCGCGCGGCATCCATGATCAGGAGCTTTTCATGTCCGTTTTCAGATGCTGCGTGGGGGCTTTGGCGACCGCGGCCTTGCTGTCGGGTTGCGCGACGGTCCGGCAGTCGGATCTCGACGCGTGGGTGGGAGTGCCGGTGCAGGCGCTGGACACGCACCCGCTGTTCCTCACCATGCCGCTGTACCGCACCCAGACAGCCAACGGGGTCGAGATTCGCAATTATTTCAACAGCAAGGACGTGGAACAGTGCTTCGCCAGCGCGGGGCACGGCGATCGGCGCCATGTCAGTCACAGCGCGTTCGTCACCTGCTCTGAAACGCGCCTGGCGTGCAGCAACCTTTTCTATATCGAGAACGGCAAGGTGACGCGCTACGCGCCCACGGGCAATTGCTATACCGACAGCAGCGTCCGGCCGCAGGCGGGCTATTGACCGGCGCCGTGGCGGACGCGCCTGCCGTGCAGGCGCCCCGTCGGCCCCGCGCTCAGGGATAGAGCCCGCGCAGGTCGCGCGCGTTCAGGATGCGCGTGCAGGCGACGATGTAGGCGGCGGTGCGCAGGCTGACCTGGTGCTCCTGCGCCGTTTGCCAGACGGCGTCGAAGGCGTGCTTCATGATGCCGACCAGGCGCCGGTTGATCTCGTCCTCGTCCCAGAAGAAGCTGGAAAAGTCCTGCACCCACTCGAAGTAGCTGACGGTGACGCCGCCGGCGTTGGCGATGACGTCGGGCACCACCAGCACGCCCCTGTCGTGCAGGATGTCGTCGGCCTCGGGGGTGGTGGGGCCGTTGGCGCCTTCGATCAGCATCTTGGCCTTGATCTTGCCGGCATTGGCCTGGGTGACCTGGCCTTCCAGCGCGGCGGGCACCATGATGTCGCACTTGCAGGCCCAGAAATCGGTCGGCGTGATGGCTTCGCCGCCCTTGAAGCCGGCCACGCCACCGGTCTTGGCCACGTGCTCCAGCAGCTTGGGCACGGCCAGGCCCTTGTCGTTGGCCACGCCGCCGGTGTGGTCCTGCACCGCCACCACCAGCGCGCCGGCCTCGGCAAACAGCTTGCCGGCAATGCCGCCGACGTTGCCAAAACCCTGCACGGCCACGCGCGCGCCCTCGATCGGCAGGCCGATCTGCTTGGCCGCCTCGCAGGCCACGGTGAACACGCCGCGCCCGGTGGCCTCGCGCCGGCCCAGCGAGCCGCCCATGTCCACCGGCTTGCCGGTGACCACGCCGGTGGCGGTGGAGCCCACGTTCATGGAGTAGGTGTCCATCATCCAGGCCATGATCTTGTCGTTGGTGTTGACGTCGGGCGCGGGAATGTCCTTGCTGGGGCCGATGATGATGCCGATCTCGCTGGTGTAGCGGCGCGTCAGGCGCTCCAGCTCCTTGTGCGAGAGCGTGCGCGGATCGACGCGGATGCCGCCCTTGGCGCCGCCGTAGGGCACGTTGACGGCGGCGTTCTTGATCGACATCCAGGCCGACAGCGCCATCACCTCGGACAGCGTCACGTCCTGGTGAAAGCGCACGCCGCCCTTGCCGGGGCCGCGGCTGGTGTTGTGCTGCACGCGGTAACCCTCGAAGTGGGCGATGGTGCCGTTATCCAGCTCGATGGGCACGTCCACGATCAGCGCGCGCTTGGGGCGCTTGAGCGTCTCGACCCAGCGCGCCAGACTGCCCAGGTAGGGCGTGACGCGGTCGATCTGCTGCAGGTAGATGCCCCAGGGACCCAGATGCTTGGGATCGAGGTAGGACGGCAGGGCGTGCGTGGTGGACACCGGCGCCGCGGGTTTGGCTGTGGCCATGAGAGAGTCTCCTTGTTCAAACCGCCGCCCCTCGGTCGTGCTGCGGAGGCGACGGCCCGATTGTCTCGCAGGACGCGGCGTCGGCTGCGGCGCGGTGGCTTTTCCGCGGCGGCGACCGGACCTCGCGTCAACGCTATTCAATTCATAGCTGGCGACGACATGCCGACAGCGCGAACAGCCCCAACGCCTATAAAATAGGCAGTTTGGCGCCACGGCCCGTCCTGTGGCGCGCCCCGGAGCATCAGCGCGTGACTTCCTACACCCATCCCCAGCATTTCGACGTGATCGTCGTCGGCGGCGGCCATGCCGGCACCGAGGCGGCGCTGGCGGCCGCGCGCATGGGCGCGCAAACCCTGCTGCTGACGCACAACATCGAAACCCTGGGGCAGATGAGCTGCAACCCCAGCATCGGCGGCATCGGCAAGGGCCACCTGGTGCGCGAGGTGGACGCGCTGGGCGGGGCGATGGCCATCGCCACCGACGAGGCGGGCATCCAGTTTCGCATCCTGAACGGCAGCAAGGGCCCGGCCGTGCGTGCCACGCGCGCGCAGGCCGACCGGGTGCTGTACAAGGCCGCCATTCGCCGCCGGCTGGAGAACCAGTCCAATCTGCTGCTGTTCCAGCAGGCGGTGGATGATTTGCTGCTGGACGGTGACCGGGTGGTGGGCGCCGTCACGCAGGCGGGCATTGCCTTTCGCGCCCGCGCGGTGGTGCTGACGGCGGGCACCTTTCTGGACGGCCGCATCCATGTGGGGCTGGACAACTACGCCGCCGGCCGCGCAGGCGACCCGCCGGCCGTGTCGCTCTCGCGCCGGTTGAAGGAGCTGCAACTGCCGCAGGGGCGCCTGAAGACCGGCACCCCGCCGCGCCTGGATGGCCGCACCATCGACTTCAGCCGTTGCGAGGCGCAGCCGGGCGACGGCATGCCCGGCGGGCAGGGCAGCGCGATGCCGGTGTTCAGCTTCATGGGGCGCGCGGACATGCACCCGCGCCAGCTGCCGTGCTGGATCACGCACACCAACGAGCGCACGCACGCCATCATCCGCTCAGGTTTTGATCGCAGCCCCATGTTCACCGGCAAGATCGACGGCGTGGGCCCGCGCTATTGCCCCAGCGTGGAAGACAAGATCAACCGCTTTGCCGGCAAGGACAGCCACCCCATCTTTCTGGAGCCCGAGGGCCTGGACACGCACGAGGTGTATCCCAACGGCATCTCCACCAGCCTGCCGTTCGACATACAGTACCAGCTGGTGCGCAGCATCGCGGGCCTGGAGAATGCGCACATCCTGCGGCCGGGCTACGCCATCGAGTACGACTACTTCGATCCGCGCGCCCTCAAGAGCAGCTTCGAGACGCGGCAGATCGCCGGCCTGTTCTTTGCCGGCCAGATCAACGGCACCACCGGCTACGAGGAGGCGGCGGCGCAAGGCCTGTTTGCCGGCATCAACGCCGCGCTGCTGTGCCGCGGCGACGCGGCCTGGCTGCCGCGTCGCGACGAGGCCTATCTGGGCGTGCTGGTGGACGATTTGATCACCAAGGGCGTGACCGAGCCCTACCGCATGTTCACCAGCCGGGCCGAATACCGCCTGCAACTGCGCGAGGACAACGCCGACATGCGCTTGACCGAAACCGGCCGCCGCCTGGGCCTGGTGGATGACGCGCGCTGGGACGCCTTCAACCGCAAGCGCGACGCTGTTTCACGTGAAACCGAGCGGCTCAAGTCCATCTGGGTGAGCCCGCAAAACCTGCCAGTCAGCGAGAGCGAGCGCGTGCTGGGCAAGGCGATCGAGCACGAGCACAAGCTGTTCGATTTGCTGCGGCGCCCCGACGTGGGCTATGCGGACCTGATGGGGATGAACGCCGGCCAGTACGCCACCACCGATGTTTCACGTGAAACCTTGGGCGACCTGGCCCAGGCCGTCATCGAGCAGGTGGAGATCGCGGCCAAATATTCGGGCTACATCGATCGCCAGCGCGAGGAAGTGGGGCGCGCCGCGCTCCACGAGAATCTTCGCCTGCCGGCCGACCTGGACTACATGCAGGTTGGGGCGCTGTCGATCGAAGTGCGCCAGAAGCTGCAAAAGCACCGGCCCGAAACCCTGGGGCAGGCCTCGCGGATTTCGGGGGTCACGCCGGCGGCGATTTCGCTGCTGCTGATCCACCTGAAAAAAAAGAGCGGCCTGGGGACCTTGCAGGCCGATTTGCCGGCGCCGGGCGCCCGCGCCGCGTGAGCGCGGGTTTGCAGACCCCGTTGCGCCAGGGTGCCGCCGCGCTCGGCTTGACACTGGGGGACGAGGTGCTTGCGCGCCTGCTGGACTATCTGGGCCTGCTGTCGAAATGGAACCGGGTCTACAACCTGACGGCGGTGCGTGACCCCGCGCAGATGCTGACGCACCACCTGCTCGACAGCCTGGCGGTCATCGGGCCGTTGCGCCGCCACACCCAGGGCGCTGCCGCAAACCTGCTGGACGTGGGCAGCGGTGGCGGCTTGCCGGGCGCCGTGATCGCCATCTGTTGCCCCGAGTTGTCGGTGAGTTGCGTGGACACGGTGGCCAAGAAGGCCAGCTTCATTCAGCACGCGGCAGGCGCCCTTGGCTTGAAAAACCTGCGCGGCGTGCATGCCCGGGTTGAATCGGTCGAGGAGCGCTTCGACGTGGTGACCTCGCGAGCCTTCGCCTCGCTGGCCGATTTCGTCACCGGCTCGCACCGGGCCTTGGGCGAGCAGGGCGTCTGGATGGCGATGAAGGGCAAGCGGCCGGATGAGGAAATTGCGGCCCTGCCACCGTTTGCCCAAGTGTTTCACGTGGAACCGTTGACGGTGCCCGGCCTCGATGCCGAGCGCTGCCTGGTCTGGATGCGCGAGCAAAACACCAGCATCTGACGGCTCTGTCACGGGTTTTCGCAAGCGCATCACGTACACTGGGCAACCCACCCGGTTGACCCCATGTTTTTTGGCATTTCCGACTACCCGGCCTATGTGGCCGCCTTGCTGCTGTTCCTGCTGCTGCCCGGCCCTGGCAACCTGGCCATCGTCTCCAGCACGGCGCAGGGTGGCGTGCGCGGGGGCGTGGCGGCCACGCTGGGCATCATCGTGGGCGACCAGATTCTGCTGTGGTGCGCCGTGGCCGGCGTGGCGGCGCTGTTGCAGAGCTATCCCGGCGTGTTCGCCGGCGTGCAGTGGCTGGGCGCCACCTATCTGGCATGGCTGGGCTGGCACCTGCTGCGCGCCAAGCCGGGCGCCGCGCCGGTGCTCACCATCCGGCCACACCATTTCTTCAAGCAGGCCTTTTTCATCACCTTGCTCAACCCCAAGGCGATTGTTTTCTACATGGCGTTTTTTCCGCTGTTCGTCGATCCGGTGCGCCATCAGGGCTTGCTGACCTTCGGCGTGATGGCGCTCACCATTGCCGTGCTGGGATTTTTCTATGGCCTGGTGGCCAGCATGCTGACCCAGCGCCTGGCGCAGCGCCTGCGCGCCAGCCCGCGCATGACGCAATGGCTCAACCGCGTGGCCGGCGTGTTCCTGATCGGTTTTGGCCTGCGCCTGGCGCTGACGCCTTGATGCACGCCAGAAACAACCGGACGCAGAGGACGCAAAGGATTCGCAAAAGACGCAAAAGGAACACCAGAAATTCGGTTTTTGCTCCATTCCAATTCAACCTGTTTTTGAATTTTTTGCGTCCTCTGCGTCATTTTTGCGTCCTCTGCGTCCGGCTGTTCAAACCGCTTCCAACCCCCGCCACGATCACCTCCACCCATGGCCCAGATCTTTTGCATTGCCAACCAGAAGGGCGGCGTCGGCAAGACCACCACCACCATCAACCTGGCGGCCGGCCTGGCCAAGATCGGCCAGCGGGTGCTGCTGGTGGACCTGGACCCGCAGGGCAATGCCACCATGGGATCGGGCATCGACAAGCGGGCGATGGACTTGTCGGTGTATGACGTGCTGCTGGAATCCTGCACCATTGCCGAGGCGGCCGTGGTGCCCGACAAGCTGAAGGAGGCCGGCGCCGCCTACGCCGTGCTGGGCGCCAACCGCGAGCTGGCCGGCGCCGAGGTGGAGCTGGTGGGCGAAGAGCGCCGCGAGCGCCGCCTGAAGGACGCACTGGCGCAAGTGAGCGCCGACTATGACTTTGTGCTGATCGACTGCCCGCCGTCCCTGAGCATGCTCACCTTGAACGGGCTGTGCGCCGCCCAGGGCGTGATCGTGCCCATGCAGTGCGAATACTTCGCGCTGGAGGGCCTGGCCGACTTGACCAACACCATCCGGCAGGTGCACGCCAACCTCAACCGCGATTTGCGCCTGATCGGCCTCTTGCGCGTGATGTTCGACGCGCGCATCACGCTGCAGCAGCAGGTCAGCGACCAGCTCAAGGCGCACTACGGCTCCAAGGTGTTCGACACCATCATCCCGCGCAACGTGCGCCTGGCCGAGGCGCCCAGCTACGGCCTGCCGGGGGTGGTGTTCGATCCGTCGGCCAAGGGCAGCAAGGCTTTTGTCGAGTTTGCTCAGGAAATGGTGCGTCGCGGGTTGACATGACACACCCCCAATCTCCACTGGCTGCGCGATGGCATGCCCATCCTCTTGCCGAGACCGCCGCCCGGGGCTGCGGCGACCCCGGCCACGGCGATTGCTGGCCTGCTTCGTGGCCTTTTGGCGCTGTGGATTTCATGGGCTGCGGGTGGTGCTCCGCGCCGTGGACTTCTGCGATGAAGCCGGATTCGCGGCAAAATAGCGGCCCTGCCGGCGTGTGCACTGCGCTGGGCGCTATCAAAAATGAATCAATTCGTTACTGGCCGGCCGGCTGCCAGCGCGGCGGCGACCGAGCCCTGGATCGACTGGGGCAAGGCCCTGGCTTCGCAACTCATCGTGTGGCACCACCTGGTGCATTACGGGCCCCTAGCGCCGCGTCTGTCGGCGTTCGCGCCCGGCCTGCTGGCCTGGCTCAACGACCGCGCACTGTATGCCGTGCAGGTGTTTCTGGTCATCGGCGGTTATCTGGCTGCGCGCAGCCTGTGGCCGCAGCCGGGGTGCCCGCGCGTGGGCCCCGCCGACTGGGCGCCGCGCGTGGCCCAGCGCTGGCGCCGGCTGATGCCGCTGTATGCCGCCGCCCTGGTGCTGGCCGTGGTCTGCGCCGCCGCCGCCCGCGCGCTGATGCAGGACAACGACACGCCCGGTGCCCCCACCCTGGCGCAGTTGCTCGCGCACGCGCTGATGCTGCAAGACCTGCTCAGTCAGCCCGCGCTCAGCGCCGGCGTGTGGTATGTGGCCATCGACTTGCAGCTTTACGCGCTGCTGGCCGGCCTGGCCGCCCTGCTGGCCTGGGTGCAGGCGCATGCCGCGCCCGCGGCCAGCCCGAGCGAGCCGCGCTGGGGCGGCCTGGGTGCGCTGGCGCTGGTGGCCCTGGCGCTGGCGTCCATCGGCGTGTTCAACCTGCGTGCCGAGCTGGAAGTTTCGGCCCTCTATTTTTTCTGCAGCTATGCGCTGGGCGTGCTGGCGGCTTGGGGCCGTGGCGCCGCCAGCGACGCGGCGCGCGAGCGCTGGGGCCTGTTGATCGTGCTGCTGGCCGCCTGCGGCCTGCTGCTGGCCTGGCGCGACCGGCTGGCCCTGGCGGCCCTGTGCGCCGCCTTGCTGCTGTGGCAGCCCGAACGCGGCGCGCCGCGCGCGGGTGCCTGGGCGGCGGCCGGGCGCATCGCGACGGCATTGGCGGCCCTCTCGTATGCGCTGTTTCTGGTGCACTACCCCGTCAGCCTGCTGGTGACGGGGGCGACCGTGCACTGGCTGCCGGTCGGTGCGGGCTACGCCACCGCCGCCCTGGTGCTGACCTGGGCTCTGAGCCTGGCCCTCGCCTGGGCGCTCACCCAGGCGCTGGCGCCGGGCGTGCTGGCGCGCCGCGTGTGGCAACCCGGCGTGGCGTGGGCGCGCGCGGGGCACTGGGGGCATTGACATGAACGCGCCGGGTCGCTCCCAAGCGCGAATCCCGCAGCGCACAGCGCGGAGGGTAGTCCAGTGACCGCGCCGGGCCGCTCCCAAGCGCGAATCCCGCAGCGCGCAGCGTGGAGGGTCGTTTAATGACCGCGCCCGGCGTCCTTCTTCTGCCGGGCTGGTTGGACAGCGGCCCCGGCCACTGGCAAACCCGCTGGCAGGAGCGCCACGGCTTTGCGCGCGTCGAGCAGCACGACTGGCAGCGCCCGCTGCGCGGCGACTGGTGCGCGCGCCTTGAAGAGGTGGTGCTGGCCCAGCCGGCAGGGCGCCCGCTGCTGCTGGCCGCACACAGCCTGGGCTGCCTGCTGGTGGCGTGGTGGGCCGCGCATTCGCGTTCCACGCCGCGCGTGGCCGGCGCGCTGCTGGTGGCGCCGCCCGAGATCGAGCGCGCCGACCTGCGCCAGCAAATCCCGGGCTGGGCGCCGCCCGCGCGGCAGCGCCTGCCCTTTGCCAGCGCGGTCGTGGCCAGCAGCGACGACCCGTTTGCCAGCCTGGAGTACGCCACCCAACTGGCCGCCGACTGGGGTGCGGCCCTGCACGGCATCGGCGCGCGCGGTCACATCAATGCCGACTCGGGTCTGGGCGACTGGCCCCAGGGCTTGCAGTGGCTGCAGGATCTGGCCGCCGAGCCTTTGCCAGCCAATCGTTAGAACGCAGGAGCATCCTTCATGGTCACCAAAAAACCCAAGGGCCTGGGCCGCGGCCTCGACGCCTTGCTTGGCCCCACGGCCCCCGCCATCGACCCGGCGGCCAACCCCGCCGGCACGCCCATGCTGCTGGCCCTGGACGAGATGGGCCCCGGCCAGTACCAGCCGCGCACGCGCATGGACGAAGGCGCGCTCTACGAGCTGGCCGAGTCCATCAAGGCGCAGGGCATCATGCAGCCGATCCTGGTGCGGCGGCTTTCAGGGTCAAAAGCGGCTCCAGCACAGGATGGGAAAGCGCAAGCAGCTATCAATTCGGGAATAAACTACGAAATCATCGCCGGCGAACGCCGCTTTCGCGCGGCCCGGCTGGCGGGCCTGGCCGAGGTGCCCGTGCTGGTGCGCGACGTGCCCGACGAGGCCGCCGCCGCCATGGCGCTGATCGAGAACATCCAGCGCGAAGACCTCAACCCGCTGGAAGAAGCCCAAGGCCTGCAGCGCCTGATCCGCGAATTCGGCCTGACGCACGAGCAGGCCGCCCAGGCCGTGGGCCGCAGCCGCAGCGCCGCCAGCAACCTGCTGCGCCTGCTGCAGCTGACCGAGCCGGTGCAAACCATGCTGATGGCCGGCGATCTGGACATGGGTCATGCGCGCGCGCTGCTCACGCTGGACGGCGCCGCGCAAATCACCGCCGCCAACCAGGTGGCGGCGCGCAAGCTGAGCGTGCGCGAGGCCGAGGCGCTGGCGCGCAAGCTCTCGGCCGAGTTCAACCTCACGGCCCCGCGCAAGCCCGCCGGCGCGCCCGACAAGTCCGGCGACGTGCGCCGGGTGGAGGAAGAGCTGTCGGACCTGCTGATGGCGCAGGTCGAGGTGCGCGTCAAGAAGTCCGGCCGGCGCAGCGATGCACAGGCCGGCGAGCTGGCGATCGCGTTTGCGTCGCTGGATGAGCTCAACGGCTTGATCGAGCGCCTGCGCGGGCCGTAGCCAAAGGGGCGCCCGGAACCCGGTGGGTTGTCCGGGGCGAATCGGCCCCTTGCATGAATCGGGATTTCGTGTTGGAATTCGCGAAATTTCGGCAAAGAAAGTGTGGGTATTCACCATGGCGCGCGCACCAATGAAACAGGCCAAGGCCGCCGCGGCCTTGCTGGCATGGGGCGTTCTGCCCAGCGCTTGGGCCGGCGTGCCCGTCGTCCCGGGTGCCATCGTCTACGCGCCCCTGTCCAACGCCGCTTCCGTTCCAACCCTGGGCGAATGGTCGCTGACGCTGATGGCCCTGTTGCTGGCCGTGGTGGCCTATCGCGTCTTGCGCGGTCGTGTCAACGGACGCTTGTTGACTCCGCTGCTGCTGACCGGCGGGCTGACCGCGGCGGGGCTGGCCGGCCATGATCTGGTGGGTTTGGCCCAGGCCGTGGTGCCGCAGGCGCAATTCAACCAGGCGGCCGGAGGCAGTGTCGGCGTGGGTGTCGGGGAGACGCAAATCATCAACACCTCGGGTGTGCCGCAGCAGGTCAAGTCGATGTCGACGCAGGCGGGCTATTCTTTCGTCGTGCCACCCAGTTCACCGCAATGCCAGGTCGGCACCACCGTCGCGCCGAGCGGCATATGCTATGTGGATATCTCGAGTCCAGTGGAGTGAGCTGCTCGGGTTCGTTTGACCGAGGTTCAGGACCGCGCATGACCGCCTGAGCGCTGCGAACACCGATGGTTCAGCTGTACATCGCCGCCGCCGTCCTCTGTCTGGCGGCGGTTCTTTTTCTGGAATCGCTGGCGCCCCTGCACTCGGGCGACGTACCCCTGCGCCGCTGGGCCCACAACGGGGCGCTCTCGGTGCTCTCGGTCGGCACGGTGCTGGCAACGCCCTTGTTGTTCTGGGCGGCCGCGGGCGCCCTGGGCCTGCGGCCGGGCAGCGGCTGGCTGGCGCGCTGGGGGCTGCCCCCCTGGGGTCAGTGGATGATCACGTTCATCGTGATGGACGGCCTGGCCTATGCGCTGCATCGCCTCTCGCACGTCGTGCCCTGGCTGTGGCGCCTGCACGCCGTGCACCACAGCGACGTGCAGCTGGACGCCACCACCACGCACCGCCATCACCCGCTGGAGAGCCTGTTGACCACCGCTGCCACCGTGCCGGTGCTGGTGCTGCTGGGGCCGCCGGTGCTGGCGGTGCTGGCCTACAGTGTGGTGGCGCTGGCCGTCAGCACCGCGTCGCACGGCAACCTGCGCCTGCCCGCCGCGCTGGACCGGTGGCTGTGGCCCTGGGTGGAGACGCCGGCGTATCACCGCTTGCACCACAGCGCCCACCAGCCGCAGACCGACAGCAACTACGCCACCGTGCTGCCCTTGTTCGACCACCTGCTGCGCAGCGCCGGCGAGGTGCCGGGTGATGCGGGCCAACTGCTGACCATGGGCCTGCGGTCGCAACGCGATGCGGCCAGCCAGACCGTGTGGGCCTTGCTGCGCGCGCCGTTTCGAGACTGAGCAGTCACGGTGGGCCCGATCGGCCGCTTTTTTTCCGTTGCATGCCTGCCGCGCACAAGGTGTAAGCTGCGCGCTCGCCGACATGCGGCAAAACCTACCACCATGCCATTGCCCCGCAGCCGAGTCCCCGATCCGCTTGAAATGCTGGCGCTGGCGCGCGCCTTGGCCGAGCATCCCGTCACCGCGGTGCGCGCCGCCCGGGCGGGCGTGGTGCGCTTGCGGCGCGCGGTCACGCGCTCGCCGCGCTCGCTGTTTTTGCGCGAACTGGTCAGCCAGCCGCTGGCGGTGGGCGCCATCTGCGCCAGCTCGCCGCACCTGGCCGCGCGCATGGCGGCACTGGTCGATCCGGCCAGCGACGGGCTGGTGGTGGAGCTGGGCGGCGGCACGGGTGTCATCACCGCGGCGCTGCTGGCGCGCGGCGTGCCGCCGCAGCGGCTGGTGGTGGTCGAGCAGTCCGCGCGCCTGACGGCCCACCTGCGCCAGCGCTTTGCGGCGGTGCAGGTGCTGCAGGGCGACGCGGCCGATCTGCCGCAGCTGCTGGCGCGGCTGGACGACGAGCGTCGGCGCTTGCCGGTGTTGCACATCGTCTCGGGCCTTCCGCTGCTGTCCATCCCGCAGCCGTGCCGGGGGCGCATCCTGCACGCCGGCGCCGCCGTGCTGGCGCCACAGGGGCGCCTGCTGCAGTTCACCTACGCGCTGCGCGGCCCCTCGCCGTGGCAGCAGGCGGGCCTGGCCTGCCTGCGGCGCGAGCGCGTGCTGGCCAATCTGCCGCCGGCGCGGGTGGACGTGCTGGGCCCGGCCCCGCGCGCGTGACTTTGGGCCTCGGCTGAGGCTTTGCCCACGCGGCCACTGCGGGTATCATCACCGCCCGCCGGCGCGCGCGCTCCGGCCATTCCCATCGAACGAAATCCACCCAAGGAAGAGGAGCCTTTTTCATGTCCACCCCCAAGCATCTTGCATTGACTGCCGCCGCCGTGCTGGCCGCGCTGGCCCTGGCCGGCTGTGAAACCACCGACATGAAAATGGGCAGCGCCGACGCGAAAACGGTGGCCACCGGCAGCGCCGCCGGCGCCGCCACGTCGGGCGCGAGCGGGCAACTGGAGCGCTGCGCATCGCCGCTGGGCACCGTCTCGCTGGTCGAGAACCAGAACGCCGGCTGGTACACCATCCTGCGCAACGAATACAAGCTGCCGCCCACGGCCAACCTGCTGCGCCTGCTGGTGCAACAGTCCAACTGCTTCATTGTGGTCGAGCGCAGCGCCGCCGGCATGAACGCCATGAACCGCGAGCGCGAGCTGATGGCCTCGGGCCAGATGCGCCAGGGCAGCCAGATGGGGGGCGGCCAGATGGTCGCGTCCGACTACGCCATGTCGCCCGAGATCATCTTCAGCGAAGGCGACACCGGCGGCGTGGGCGGTGCGCTGGGTGGGCTGATCGGCGGGCGCGCCGGCGGCCTGTTCGGCGCCGTGGCCGCGGGCACCAAGACGCGCGAGGCCAGCACCATGCTGACCCTGGTGGACAACCGCTCGGGCGTGCAGGTCGCGGCGTCGGAGGGCAGCGCCTCCAAGACCGACTTCGGCGGCTTTGGCAGCCTGTTTGGCGGCAGCGCCGGCGGCGGCCTGGGCGGCTACCAGAACACGCCGCAGGGCAAGGTCATCACCGCCGCCTTCATGGATGCGTACAACCAGATGGTGCGCGCGCTGCGCGGCTACAAGGCGCAAAGCGTGCAGGGCCAGGGCCTGGGCGGCGGCGGCCGGCTGGGCGTGGACGGCGGCGCCGGCCCCTCGCGCACCTCCATCCCCGGTCAGGGCGGCAAGACCTTGTCCATGCGCGACGCGCAGGCGCGCCTGAACGAGCTGGGCTACAACGTCGGCACCCCCGACGGCAGCGCCGGCCCCAAAACCGCCGCTGCGCTGCGCGCCTTCCAGCGCGACAACGGCCTGCAACCCAGCGGCCGGCTGGACGCCGCCACGCAGGACGTGCTGGCCGGCAAGTGAGCGGGGTGGGGCCCGGCCCCATCCCCCTTGCGGCCCGCAGTCGCGGACGGGCAATCCCCATGCGCTGGCCCCTGCTTGCCCTGTGCCTGGCCGGCGCGGCCCACGCCGACGGGCCGGCCACCCCAGCGCGCACCAACGCCTTCAACGACCCTTTCGTGCAGGTCACCGCGGCCATCGCCCACTGCCCCGTGCCCGAGGGGCCGCTGTATACCGAGCAGGAGGTGCGCGAGCAGCAGCACGAGCGCACCCAGCACGGCACCAGCTGCTACACCTCGGGGCGCTGCCGCCTGCCCAATTCGTACCAGTACGACGCCGAGATCATCCCGCGCGTGCAGAAGTACATCCAGTACGACCCGCGCTTTGCCGACACCAGCGTGTGGGTGCTGGGCCAGCGCCGCATCGTCACGCTCAAGGGCTGCGTGCAGTCGGTGGAGCAGGGCCGCCTGCTGGAGCAGTCGGTGGGCCTGGTCGATGACGTGATGGGGGTGGTCAACCAGCTCGCTGTGCCAGGCGTGACAAAGGGGCCGGCGCCGTACAGGGTGGCGCGATGAAAAGCGTGGAAATCGTCGATTGCCACTGACGCCAGCACCATGCAAGGAGAAAGACATGTTCAAGAACGGTATGCGCCCCATCCACCCCGGCGAAGTGCTGCGCGAGGACTACCTCAAGTCCATGGAGATGAGCGCCAACGCCCTGGCCAGGCAGCTGCATGTGCCCGCCTCACGCATCAACGACATCGTGTTGGAGCGCCAGGGCATCAGCGCCGACACCGCCCTGCGCCTGTGCCGCTTTTTTGGTGGCGATGCGCAGTCGTGGCTGAAATTGCAGACGGCGTATGACCTGCGCGTGGCCGAGCTCGATGAGGCGCTGCAACGGGCGGTGCAGGCGGTTTACCCCATGCAAGAACAAATCGCGTAAGCGTTCGAATTATTCATAATGATTCCAATGAGGCTGTTTATATATATCAAACAACCTCATTGGAATGCTTAAATCAACACCTTCCATTCCACTGCCAGTCAATCGCGCCCTGCTCAAGCTCGGCGCCGATCTGTCTTTGGCGCGCCGGCGTCGGCATATCTCGCAAGCCTCGCTGGCCGAGCGCATGGGGGCCTCGCTCTCGACCGTGCGGCGCATGGAAAAGGGCGATGCGCGCGTGCCCATCCATTTTTTTGCCCGTGCGCTGCATGTGTTTGGCGAACTGCAAGCACTGGAGCATTTGCTGGACACACCCCATGACGAAATCGGACTGGCGCTGATGGATGAGCAACTGCCCAAGCGGGTGCGCAGCAAGTCCGGCCAGCCTTCGGGGGCGCTGTGATGGCGACACCTACAACCCTGCGCCAGGAGGTTCAGGTCGGCATCGGCAAAGCCGCGCTGGCGCTGGGCACGCTGGTGTACGCCCGGCAGGGGCGGCGCGAGCACTGCGCCTTTGCCTATGACCAGGCCTGGCTGAACCATCCCGAGCGCTTTGGCGTATCGGCCGATCTGCCGCTGGTGGCGGGCTACCAGGCGCACAAGGCGGCCAGCGCGCACGATTCGGTCTTTCACGGGGCCATTGCCGATACCGCCCCCGATGCCTGGGGGCGGCGCGTCAACGGCCCGCGACCACGCCAAGCGCCGCCGCACCGACCCGCAACTGCCCGCGTTGACGGAGCTGGACTATGTGCTGGCGGTGGACGATTTCAGCCGCTTGGGCGCATTGCGGCTGGGTGGCGCGGACGGCGCATGGCAGCGCACCGTGGAGCAGGGCCAGCGCAGCACGCCGCCCTTGATCGAGTTGGAGCCGATCTTCCATGCCAGCCGGGCGGTGGAGCGTGGGCAGGAAACCGCCGAAGACCTGCGCTACCTGCAGGGCAAGGGCACGTCGCTGGGCGGCATGCGACCCAAGTGCACGCTGATTGACCCAGATGGTCGCCTGGCCATCGGCAAGTTTCCCAGCGTGCAGGACGTGCGCAGCGTGACGCGCGGCGAGGTGCTGGCGCTGCGGCTGGCTGCCTTGGCGGACCGGCGCGCGTGGTGCTGCTGGGCAGCGGCAACGAGCAGGTGCCGGTTGCCGTTATCAAGCGCTTTGACCGCGATGGCGAGGGTGGGCGCATTCCCTACCAGTCGGCGGCCTCCTTGCTGCAAGCCGCGCGCGAGGACGAGCGCAGCTACACCGAAGCGGCCGACGCCATCCGCTCCCATGGCTACGCCCCCGCGCAAGACCTGCATCAGCTTTGGCGGCGCCTGCTGTTCAACCTGCTCATCACCAATGTGGACGACCACTTGCAAAACCACGGTTTTCTGCATGTGGCGCACGGGCAATGGCGGCTGGCGCCGGCGTTTGATCTGAACCCCTTCCCCGACAAAGAGCGCGAATCCAAGACCTGGCTGTCCGAGCAGGACGGGCCCATCACCGACGTGGTCATGTTGCTGGCGCGCGCCGCCTACTTTGCCCTGGACAAAGCTCAGGCCTTGGCGGTGCTGGGCGAAGTGCATGGTGCGGTGCGCCAATGGAGGCAGTTCGCACAAGCGCCCGAGGTGGGCTTGCAGGCACGGGAGCTTGACGATTTCGCGCCTGCTTTTGAGCACGTACAAATGGATGCGGCGGCGGGCTTGCTGTGATGGCGCCCGTGGGGCGGTGCCCGGTTCGCCGCGCTCAACTCAACGGAACACCTTCCCTGGGTTCATGATGTCCAGCGGGTCCAGCGCCCGCTTGATGGTGCGCATCAGCGCCACCGCGCCTTCGCCCGCCTCGTCCACCAAAAAGCTCTCTTGTGCAGACCCACGCCGTGCTCGCCGGTGCAGGCGCCGCCCGTCGGGGGCACGATCTTGGGCGCGCGTCGCACCCTGATGAACATGCGCGAAGCGCTGACTTGGATTGGGAGGGTTTACCCGCCCAATCCAAGTCATAGCTCCCTCTCTCACCCCGGATAGCTACACTAGGCGCGCTTGATTTCCACTCACACATTTTGTTGTAGCTCCCTCTCTCACCCCGGATAGCTACACTCCAGCTCGATGAGACCATGCGCAAGGCTGGGTTGTAGCTCCCTCTCTCACCCCGGATAGCTACACTTTTGCTGCGTTCGGCCACCAGCGAGCCAGAGTTGTAGCTCCCTCTCTCACCCCGGATAGCTACACTTGGCCCCCGCGAAACCCGCGCCCCGCCTTGCGGAGCGCGGGTTCTCGTCCTTGCAAATCGCGGTTCAGAACAGCGCAATCTGCGCTGCGTTGACCTTTTTTTCCTGAAACAACGGCAGGCCGACCAGCAGTTTCATGCTGGTGAACTGCTTTTCCGTCACCGTCAGCATGCGCACCGAGCCTTCTGGCGGCAGGTTGGCGACCAGGCGTTGCATGTGTTTTTCGGCCGCATCGCTGCCGTTCAGGATGCGGCCATAGACCGAGAACTGGATCATGTCGTAGCCGTCGTTGAGCAGAAAGCGGCGAAACACGGTGTAGGCGCGTCGGTCGGACTTTGTGACCACGGGCAGGTCGAAGAACACCAGCATGCGCATGAATCGCCTCGTGTCCTGGCCCATGGCGCGCGCCGCTACATCTCGAACGCGTGCTGCCGCAGCTTGATCAGGCCGGGCAGCTCCAGCACCTGTTCGCTGCCGCCGTCGTACAGGCGCGCCAGCGATTCGGCTGCCTGTTCGATCGAGGCCAGCACGCTCATCTGCCCGCGCGGCATGGCCACGTCCACGTTGAGCAGGCCGACCAGCGCCACCTTGTCGACGGGCTGCAGTTTGGCGTCGTCGGGGCGCGCCGGCTGCTGCGCCACGTGCAAATCGACGATGGGACGGTAGGGCTCGATCAGGTCGTCGGCCAGGTTGAAGGCGTTCTGCTCGCTGCTGTGAAACAGGCCGATGCTGGGCAGCATGCCATGCGCCACCAGCGCGCGGGCGCAGGCGCCGCGCAGCACCGCGTAGCCGTAGTCCAGGGCGGCATTCGTCCAATTCTCCTGGCTGCGGTGAAAGCTGCGACCGAACACCTGCGGAAAATAGTAGGCGCTGGCCTGCGCTTCAAGATTGCCACTGTCGCCGGAGCGCACGCGCCGCGCATACGACGCCAGCCGGTCGGCCCCGGCCACGCGCACCAGCTCCATGCAGCGCGCCTGATTGTTGATCTTGCTTTGCACGATGCGCGCCCATGCGCGCTTGGTGCTTGGTTTGTCCAGGTCGAGTTGCAGGCGCTGCATGCGCGTGGCGCGGCTGTGCTGCAGGAAGGGCATGAACACGCCGTTGGGTTGGTGGTTGTCGCCCGTGCTGTACAGGCCGATGCCGTAATCCGCGCAGGCCGAAAGCACCGGGTGCGTGAGTGTGATTTCGCGGTGATTGAGCACGATGACAGCAATGTCCTCGAACGGCACACGTGCGCTTTGCTCCTGCTCCACCACCAGCGCGAAATGCTCGCGCCTGAGCTTTGCTGGTTGGTTGATGATCACGCTACGCCAGACCACGGCGGGTCTCCTTGGGCGCGGGATAGCAATTGCCCAGTACATCAACGTTGAACCTCTCGAAGAACAGGGCGGTTTTGACGCCGATGCCTTCGATCGCGCCATCCTTGCGATCAACGGTGCTGCGATCGTGCAGCCACAGATTGATGTTGCCCGTGCCACGGTGGGCGCTGGAAAAGTACCCTTCGATGATGGGCTTTCCCTTCTGCTGAACGCGGATGAAGTCATTGGGATATACCGAAAACAAGAATTCAAAGCTCTCGTCGATCAGAGTCCACTCGGTTTCGTCCTTGAACGCCACAATCGCCCGATTCGGCAATCCCGTCACCCGGTGATGCACATACACCGGCACCAGGTGGAACTTGCCTGCCTTGGTGAACACGTCCACGCGCAGCATGGCGTCGTTCTTGGCCAGGCCGCCGCGGATCGGAATGCCGCTTTGCTTGTCGCGCACCAGCTTGACGCTGCGCACGATGGGGCCGGTGGGCTGGCCGTTCTTGTCTGGTTTGCGCAGGGGGTTGTCGGGGCCAAAGGCCTTATCGGCCTTGCCGCCGTGGGCTTGCAACCGCTCCCGGATGGCGGCGTAAAGTCGCTCGTTGCGGTGCGGCTCCAACAGGCGCTCAAGGTCTGGCAGCTTCAGGCTGGTGAGCAGCACTTTCTCGATCACGCCGCCCTGGGCCTTCAGGCTGTCGGGCTGCGCATAAATGGTTTCCTTGTGCACGGCGCCGCCGTTGCGCCGCTGCGGCGCGCGTGACACGAACACGGTGCGCATATCCGCCAATGCCTGCGGCGAATAGCTGCCCAGCCGCAGCATGTCTTCGCGCAGCGCCGCCAGATCGTCGGTGAACAGCCTCGCCTGCAGTTCGTGGCGGAAGTGCGGCCAGGGCTCGGGAAAGTGCTTCTTGCCCTTGTCGAACGCGGCGGGGTTGAGAACTTCGCCGGTTTCCGGATCCGGAAAGCCTTCACTCAGGAACTCCAACTCCTTGGTGCGCGCGTGGTCGGCCAAAGCCTTGACCATGCCGTGCGTGCAAGCGGCCACCACGGCGGCGTCCAGCGCGTGGTGACGGTCGCTCTCGGCGCGTACCTTGGTCAGACCCCAGCGGGCGCGCAAGAAGCCGGTGAGCTGGCCGCTGACCACCACGCAGCGGCGGTTGCGGTCGCCATCGGGGCGCTCAGCCAGTTGCAGGTGTTCTTCAACGTAGTTCTTGAAGAACTTGCAGATGTAACGCGTGTCGTTGAGATTGCGGTCGATGAAGCCCCGCGCTTCGTCCTGGCCGTAGTTCTTGCGCAGCAGGCGTGTGCGCTTGGCCATGCGGTAGGCCTTGTTGCCCTGCACCCAGGCGGCGAAGGCGCGCCAGCGCTCGCCGTCTTCGCCGCCCGGAAAGCTGGTCAAGTATTCATAGGCCGTGCGGTTGCCCTTGTTCTGGTTTTCGCGGGTGAGCACCAGCACCTTGTTGTTCTTGCTGTCGTCGTAGCTGCGCGAATAAGGCAGGGCGTGGTCGACCTGGGTGTTGCCATCCAGAAAGATCTCATTGCAGTCGCCGCTGGGCGCCAGCGGTTGCAGCGAGTAGGCGCATTGGCCACCCTGCTCCTTGTAGAGCAGCCATTTCTCGAAGTCCTTGCCGTTGGGTTTGCGCTTGAACAAAGTCTCGAAGTCGTCGCGCAGTTTTTGGTTGCGTTCCTTGAACTCGTCCTGGAGCTTTTGCACTTCGCGGCGTTCGTCCAGCGGGCGCGAGAGGTCGCGCGCCATCTCGATGTGCACGGCCATGGGGCTGCCGTGGCGCCGGATCAGCGCATTGACCACCTTGCGCGCCTGGTTGAGCGCGCGTAGCACCACCGGGTTGCGCGGGACGTTGGCGTCTTCACGGAATTGCATCGAGCCCACGCGGTCGCTCTTACCGTACTTGCGTTCGTGCTCGTAGAACGGAGGCAGGTACAGGCGTTTACTGGCGTCGGGCGTCGTCAACTGACTGTGGTGGCCATACTCCGAGATTTGCGCCACGGCTTCGTCGTAGCGCAGGCCCTTTTCCATCAAGGGCACGATGCGGCGCAGCGCCTTGAGCGAGAGGCTGGAAAACTTGTCGAAGCTCAACTGCTCCAGCACGGCGATGCAGGTGTCGGACTCGGGCAAGTTCAGCCGGCGCAACTGTTGCACCACCTCAGCGCCGTCCTTGAAGACGCTGAGCACCCAAGCGATCTGATCGAGCAGCTCGGGCTGGCCCTCAAGCGCGGGCGTGCCGATGCGTTGCCACAGTGACCCGTGGCCGGCTTTCTCGAAAGCCTTGCGCAGGGTGTTCCACGTGGGCAGTTTGACCAGTGCTTGATCTTCTGGGTCTTTGGCCTTGTCGTTCTCCTTCTGCGCGGTACTGGGGTAAGACAGGCCACCGAAACGCACGTCGGCGCTCCACAGCCCGGCCTTGACCAGCGTGTTTTTGAGTGACTTGTACTTGAAATTTTCGGTCTGGTAAGGCAGTGCCAACGCAGCAGCGCGCTCGGCCTCGTTCAACGGCCGCGAGCGGCCGTCTTCGACGATGCGCAGATTGTTGAGTTTGGTCAGCCAGACATGGCGCTCGGCCGTGAAACTGGCCTTGGGCGCGCGGAACTCTGTCTTCTCGAAAGTGCATTTGCCCAGCATCTTGAGCAGGTCCGCGCCCGACAGGGCGGGTTTTTGCTGCCAAAACAGGCCACCCTTGCGGTCGCCCGAGCCCAGCAAAAGCGCCTCGAATCGTTCACTCGCGTGCGGGTTGCCCAGCCGACGCTGGGTGGCAAACAGCAGCGCGAACTCCTGGCCAAGCAGCACGCGCGCCAGCGCCTTGTCGTACTGCCCTTGTTTGTTGCGCTGTGCCGTGGGGAATTCGGCCAGAACCATCTCGGCGGCGCTGCGATAGCCCTTGGCCTCCATCAGCGCTTTGGTGCTTTTGAGGCCTTGCTTGACCCGCCCGCCTTCTGCGTCGCTGTCGGCGGCGGCTTCTTCGGCTTTGCTGATCCAGTGAAAGCCCCGGTGCTTGCACAGGTGATAGATCACGCGCGCCCATTCCAGCGGGGCGAGCCGCCGATCCAGCCCCGCCCGGCGCAGTTCCCAGGCGCTGACCAGGTGTTGGCGCTTGGCGTTCGTGGGATCCGGTTCGACGAAGGCGGGGCTGTGCGCGAACAGCCTGGCATCCTCGATCAGGCCTTCGCGCTTGAGCAGCCGCGCCAGTTGCGTCAGCCGCCAGGCGCGCCGGTACAGGCGGCGGCGCAGCAGCCGCGCCTGGCGGCGGGTGAGGTTGAGCGGGTCGCCCTCCTTGGCGGTTTCGGCCTTGTCAAAGCAGCGCACACCCAGATCGACGATGCGCTGCTCATCCAGGACAGCCCAGCCCACCGAGGCGATGCCGATGTCCAGCCCAAAAACGTACTGCGCCATGAAACCTCCCTTGCTATACTCGGCCCCGATTGTGGTTATCCGGGGTGAGAGCCGTTGCTGCAATAAGGAGGGGTCGAAAGACCCCGTCCGTACCCAAAAGCCTGGCGGGGCGACCTGCCAGGCTTTTTCTATTCTGATTGACGGAGGCGCAGTGGATCTTGATTCACTGAGTGCAATTACCGCGCAAACACCTTCCCCGGATTCATGATGTCCAGCGGGTCCAGCGCGCGCTTGATGGTGCGCATCATGTTGACCGCGGCGGCGCCGGCCTCTTGCTGCAAGAAGCCCATCTTGTGCAGGCCCACGCCGTGCTCGCCGCTGCACGTGCCGCCCAGTGCCAGCGCGCGTTCGACGACCTGGCGGTTGAGCTGCTCGGCGCGGGCGCGTTCGGCGTCGTCGTCCGGGTCGATCAAATAGCCCATGTGGAAGTTGCCGTCGCCCACGTGACCGACCAGGAAGTAGGGGATGGCGCTGTCGTCGGCCTCTTTCACGCTGTCCAGCAGCGCGTCGGCCAGGCGCGAGATGGGCACGCACACGTCGGTGGTGATGCAGCGGCAGCCGGGGCGGCTTTGCACGCCGGCAAAGTAGGCGTTGTGCCGCGCGGTCCACAGGCGGGTGCGCTCCTCGGGCGTGTCGGCCCATTCAAAGCCGGCGCCGCCGTTGTCACTGGCCAGCTGCTGCACGGTCTCGGCCTGCTCCTTGACGCTGGCGGGCGAGCCGTGGAACTCCATCAGCAGCATCGGCTGCTCGCGCAGCGTGAGCTTGCTGTGCTGGTTGACGGCGCGCACGGTCTTGTCATCCAGCAGCTCGACACGGGCAATCGGCACGCCCAGCTGGATGATCTGGATCACGGTGTTGACGGCATCGCCGATGCTGGCAAACGAGCAGATGGCGGCCGACACCGCCTCGGGCAGCGGGTAGATGCGCAGCGTGGCCTCGGTGATCACGCCCAGCGTGCCTTCGCTGCCGACGAACAGGCGCGTCAGGTCATACCCCGCGCTGCTCTTTTTGGCCCGCGTGCCGGTGCGGATGGCTTCGCCCTGCGCGGTGACGACTTGCAGCGCCAGCACGTTCTCGCGCATGGTGCCGTAGCGCACGGCGTTGGTGCCGCTGGCGCGCGTGGCGCACATGCCACCCAGGCTGGCGTTGGCGCCGGGGTCGATGGGAAAGAACAGGCCCGCGCTCTTGATCTCGGCGTTGAGCTGCTCGCGCGTGACGCCCGGCTGCACCGTCACCGTCAGGTCCTCGGCGTTGAAACTCAGCACCTGGTTCATGCGGCTCACGTCCAGGCTGACGCCGCCCTGCACCGCCAGCAGATGGCCCTCCAGCGAGGAGCCCACGCCATAGGGGATGACGGGCACCCGGTGCTGCGCGCACAGCTTGACGGCGTCCTGCACGTCCAGCGTGCTTTCGGCAAACACCACGGCGGCCGGCGGCGGCACGGTGGTAAAGGCCGACTCGTCGCGCCCGTGCTGCTCGCGCACCGCCTGGGCCTGGGAGAACTGGGCGCCAAAGCGGGCCTTCAGCGCTTCGATCAGCGCCGGCGGCACGGGGCGCTGGTTGATTGCGGGCATGACGTGGGTGGGCTGGCTGGGGGCGTTCATGGGGGACTCCTGCGGGTGAGGGACAGTGTACGGCGCGTCCGCTGCGCGTGCGTTGTCCGCATCAATGCACCGGTCGCTAGCATATCAATAGCTGTTTGCGCTTGATACACAAGGGCCAACGACACATTTCATCGTAGGCCACTGCTCGCACTCGGTGCGCGAGCTCAGATCAGGTCGCGCATCACCTGCGCCGTCTCGCGCAGCACGGGCAAGGTGCGGGCCACGGCGTCCTCGCTTTTCTCGCGGCCGATCGGCATGGTGATGCTCAAGGCGCCCGCCACCGCGCCGTGGCGATCGCGCAGCGGCACGGCAATGCCGCGCGAATTCAAGTCCAGTTGCTGCTCTGACAGTGCCCAGTCCTGGGCGCGAAAGCGCACGAGCTCCAGCCACAGCCGCTCGAGGCTGGCAATCGTGTGCGGCGTGAAGATGGTTGGCGGGTGAGTGTCCAGCCAGCGGCGCAGCTCGGCGTCGGGCCGCTGCGCCAGCAGCAGCATGCCGGCGGCGGTCAGTTGCGCCGGCGCGCGCGCGCCCAGCACATAGCCGGTGTTCATGTTGCGGTTGGGGCCGTTGCGGGCGATGAAGACGATCTCGTCGCCGTCCAGCACGCTCAGGTAAGCGGTTTCGGCCGTGCCGTTGGTCACGCGCTGCAAATAGGGCTGTACCAGTCGCGGCAGGCGGGCCGATTCCAGATAGGCCTGGCCCAGACGCAGCACGCGCGGGGTGAGCCAGAACAGCTTGCCGTCACCGGCCACGAAACCCAGGTGCTGCCACGTCAGCAGATAGCGCCGCGCGGCGGTGCGTGTCAGGCCAATGCGTTTGCCCACTTCACTGGCGGTCATGCGCTGATGCGCCTCGTCAAACGCCTCCAGCAGCGCCACGCCGCGCTCCAGCCCGGCGATCCAGTCGCGTGCCAGCAGGGGCGGTGCGCCAGGTCGTTCGCCCGGTTTCACGCTGTCGGTTGGATGGGTGGACGTCATGCAAACGAACGGGCAAACCGGGGTGCCAAAACACGCCGGTGCGGCTGTGGCACTTGAGGGGTTCAAGACCCGTGAAAACCCTTGGTATGCGCGATTATCGATCAAACTCGATCAATCATCGAACGTCGATGCATTCGGCCCCGTAGCGGTTTGCCGCCGCAATGCATAAATTGCGTTTCAGCTTCTTCGGAGCACAGTTTCATGGACTTCATTTCCGGCAACACCGACCTGTATCTGATCCCGGGTGATCCCGTCACCAACGTGCGCCTGCCGCGCATGTTCAACCGCCTGTTTGCCGAGTACGGCGTGGCGGCGCGCATGGTGCCGGTGCGGGTGCGCGCACGCGACTTCGCGGTCTGGCTCAAGGCCAGTTTTCTGGCCGACAACGTCAAGGGCATGGTGATCGCGCCGCCGCACAAGCCGCTGGCGGTGCCGTTGCTCGACGGCGTGGGCTTGTACGCGCGTGTGGCCGGCTCGGTCAACGTGGTGCGCCGTGCCGGCTACGGCAAGCTGGAAGGCGATCTGTTCGACGGCGAAGGCATCGTCGCCGCGCTGGATTACTACGGCATGCCGTTTCGCGGCAAGCGGGTGTTGATACTGGGCGCGGGCGTGAGCGGCGCGGCCATTGGCGTCTCACTCACGCAGGGCGGCGAAGGCCAGGGCGCCGCCGAGCTGGCGTTTTTCGACCCATCGCCCGGCAAGTCGGCGGGTCTGGCCGCGCGCATCGACGCCGCTTTCGATGCCGTGGTGCGTGCTGTTGCCAGCGCCGATCCCGCGGGCTACGACCTGATCGTCAACGCCACGGCGCTCGGCCTTGCGCCGGACGATCCGCTGCCCTGCGACGCGGCGCGGCTCGAGCCACATGCCGCCGTGTTCGACATCCTCTTGCGCGGACAGCCCACGCCGCTGGTGCGTGCGGCGCGCGCGCGCGGCCTCACGGCGCAGGGCGGCTTTGAAATGCTTGTGCAGCAGGTTCCGTACTACTTCGAGTATTTCGGCTTGCCCGAGCTGGCCGAGCGCGCGCGCGGCGACGCCAGGCTGCTGCGCGAACTCATCTATCCCGAAGCACTGCGCGACGAGATCGACCGCCCGCGCCGCTACGGCGTTGGCGACATCCATTAGCCGCGTCATCACCCGGGCCAACACGGCCCCAGACCATCAAGGAGACAGACCCATGAACCCCTCTGCCGCAGCCGAATCCCCCGGCCGCCACCAGTCCAGGAAGGCCGCCGCCAGCGGCTGGATCGGATCGGCGCTGGAGTATTACGACTTCTTCATCTACGCCACCGCCGCCGCGCTGGTGTTTCCGCAGATATTCTTTCCACACGGCGACCCGGCGATTGCCATCATTGCCTCGCTGGCCACCTATGGCGTGGGCTACGTGGCGCGGCCCATCGGCGCCTTCGTGCTGGGCCACCTGGGCGACACGCACGGGCGCAAGGGCGTGCTGCTGTGGTGCATGTTTCTGATGGGTTTTTCGACCATCGCCGTCGGCCTGCTGCCCACGTACGACCAGGTGGGCCTGCTGGCGCCGGCGCTGCTGGTGCTGTTGCGCCTGATCCAGGGCTTTGCGGTGGCGGGCGAGATCTCGGGCGCCAGCTCGATGATTCTCGAGCACGCACCGTTCGGGCGCCGGGGCTTTTTTGCCAGCTTCACGCTGCAGGGCGTGCAGGCCGGTCAGATTCTGGCCGCCGCCGTGTTCCTGCCGCTGGCGCACTACATGGAGCCCGACGCCTTCAACAGCTGGGGCTGGCGCATTCCGTTCCTGCTCAGCTTCGTCGTCATCATCGCCGGCTGGATCATTCGCCGCGAAGTGCACGAAACGCCCGCCTTCACCGATGAAGTCAGGCACGAGGCGCGCCCGCGCTCACCCATCGTCGACGCCTTCAAATACAGCTGGCGTGACATGCTGCGCGTGGTATGCATGGCGCTGATGAACGTGATCCCTGTCGTGGCCACCATCTTCGGCGCCGCCTACGCGGTGCAACCCGCCTACGGCATCGGGTTTGCCAAGGACGTCTATCTGTGGATTCCGGTGCTGGGCAACATCTTGGCGGTGCTTGTGATTCCCTTTGTCGGCAACCTGTCGGATCGCATCGGCCGCAGGCCGCCCGTCATCGTCGGCTCGCTGCTGGCCGGGTTGATGGCGTTTGGCTACCTGTACGCCATCAGCATCAAGAACGTGCCCCTGGCCGTCGTCATGTCGCTGCTGATGTGGGGCGTGGTCTATCAGGGCTACAACGCGGTGTTTCCCAGCTTCTACCCCGAGCTGTTTCCAACCCGCACGCGGGTGTCGGCCATGGCCATTTCGCAAAACGTCGGTACCACCATCACCGCCATGCTGCCGGCCATCTTCACGGCCATTGCGCCGCCCGGAGCCGACCATATCTGGCTCACGGTGGGCTCACTGGCTTTTGGCATCACCGTCATCTCGGCCCTGGCGGCGCTGAGCGCGCGTGAAACCTTCCGCATCCACATGAACGACCTCGGCCAGCCGGACGCTGCCCCGGTCGCCAAACCCGAGTACGACCGCCTGCGCGCGGCCGCCGTGCGAGGCGCCGTTGCCTGAGCCTGGCACAGCCATCATGCCGATCGATCTGTCTCGCTTTGGCTTCAACACCGTCACCATGGGCGGCACGCTGGAGCACAAACTCGACTGCATGAAAGCCGCCGGTTTTCACGGCGTGGAGCTGTGGGCGCGCGATTTGATCGCGCACCCGCAGGGTGTGGACGCGGCCGCGCAGGCGGTCAAGGCCAGCGGCCTGCGCGTGACCGACTTCCAGCCGCTGCGCGACTTCGAGTGCGCGCCCGACGCCATGCGCGCGCACCGGCTGGACATGGCGCGCGAGCAGCTGCGCCAGATGACGCTGGTGGGTGCCGACCTGCTGCTGGTGTGCTCCACCACCAGTCCGCTGGCCATCAACGACCCAGACCGCGCCGCGGGCGATTTGCGCACTCTGGCCACACTGGCGGCGCCGCTGGGCATCCGCATCTGCTACGAAGCCCTGTCCTGGGGCCGGCACGTCAATCGCTGGCACCAGGCCTGGGACATCGTGCGCCGTTGCGACCACGCGGGCGTGGGCCTGAACCTGGACAGCTTTCACATGGCGGTGCACGGCGACGACTCCCCCGAGACGCTGGCTCGCCTGGCCGAGGTACCGGCGGAGAAGATATTCCTGGTGCAGCTGGCCGACTACTTCTTCGAGTACAGCGACCGCCAGGCCGACATCATCGAGCTGGCGCGCCACCAGCGCCTGTTCCCCGGCGAAGGCCTGCACGACGTGCGCCCGCTGGTGCAGCTGCTGGAATCGCGCGGCTACCGGGGCGACTACACCTTCGAGGTGTTCAACGACGACTACGTCAATTCCGACCCCATGGTGGTCGCCCAGCGCGGCATGCAGGCCGCGCGCTGGCTCGGTGACCACGCCGTGACCCGTGCCGCCGCCGTTTCGACAATCCTTTGACCCCGACTCCCATGCTCTCCGGCAAAACCCAGCTCATCGCCCACATCGGCTACCCGACCGAGACGTTCAAGGCGCCCATGATCTACAACCCCTGGTTCGATGCGCAGGGCATCGACGCGCGGGTGGTGCCCATGGGCGTCAAGGCCGAGGACTTCGTCACTGCGCTGCCCCTGATCATGCGCATGAGCAACGTGCGCGGCGCGCTCATCACCATGCCGCACAAGGTGACGGCGCTGGGCCTGCTGGCCGAGGTCAGCCCCACGGCGCAGATCGCCGGTGCGTGCAACGCGGTGCGCGCGCGCGAGGACGGTGCCCTGGTGGGCGACATGTTCGACGGCGCGGGCTTTGTGCGCGGCGTCGAGCGCAAGGGCCGCAGCCTGCGCGGCGCGCGCGTGCTCGTAAACGGCGCGGGCGGCGTGGGCTCGGCCATCGCGGCGTCCATCGCGGCTGCTGGCGCGGTCGAGCTGATGCTGCATGACGCGCGGCCAGAATCGGCCGTGGCCTTGGGTGAGCGACTGCATCAGCACTACCCTCGGCTCAAGGTGCGCACGGGCTCCAACGACCCCGCAGGCTGGGACGTGATCGTCAACGCCACGCCGCTGGGCATGAAGCCGGGCGACCCCTTGCCCTTCGACGTGGCGCGCATCGCTGCCGGCACCTTCGTCGGCGAGGTGGTGATGAAGACAGAACACACGCCCCTGCTGCAGGCTGCCCTGGCCAAGGGCTGTCCGGTGCAGGTGGGCACCGACATGCTGTTCGAGCAGATTCCCGCGTACCTGGAGTTCTTCGGCTACGGCACCACCACGGCCGACGTGCTGCGCGGCACCGCCCGGCTCAGCTACTGAATGGCCGGTGTGGCGCGCGATCCGCAGCAAACCCCTCCAGCGTCGTACGCGCGCTTTGCCGTGCTGCTGCCCCTGCTGCTGGCAGCTCAGCCGGTGGCGACCGACAGCTACCTGCCGGCCCTGCCCGCCATCGCGCGCGATCTGGGATCGGCCACCACCAGCCTGACGGCGTTCGTGCTCGCCTTCGGCGCCGCGCAGCTGGGCTTTGGCCCGCTGGCCGACCGCGTGGGCCGGCGGCCGGTGCTGCTGGTCGGCCTGGTGGTGTACGTGCTGGCGGCGTTCGCCTGCGCGCTGGCGCCGGATACCTTCTGGTTGACCACCGCGCGCGCCGCGCAAGGCCTGGCCATGGCGGCCATCCTGGTGTGCGCGCGCGCGTCGGTGCGCGATCTGTATTCGGCGCGGCACGGCCTGCAGGTGATGGCGCGCGGCCTGAGCGGCCTGGGCGCGGTGGCCCTGGTGGCGCCCTTGCTGGGTGCCTGGCTGGTGCAGGCGCTGGGCTGGCGCGCGGTGCTGGCGGCCATGGGCGCGTACGGCCTGGCCCTCGTTGGGATCTGCTGGCGCTGGTTTGGCGAGAGCCTGCCGGCGAGCGCAGGCGCGGCGGCGGGCGTCGCGCCCGATACCCGTCCCCCGTGGCGGCAGGTGCTGGGCAACCGTGCGTTCCAGGTCTGGAGCGCCGTGTCTGCGACCAGCTACGGCGGCATCTTCTGCTTTTTGCTGCTCTCGCCCATGGTCTATATCACCCTGCTGGGCTTTTCTCCGGTTGTGTACGGCTGGATTCCGGCCGGTGCGTCACTCGTGTACATCGTCAGCACGCAGGCGTGCGGGCGTTTGCTGCCGCGCCTGGGCGTGGAGCGCACGGTGCAGCTGGCGGCCTGCTGCAGCCTGGCCGGCGCGCTGATTCAGGCCGTCGGCTGGCTGCTCTGGCCCGGCTCGGCGCTGCCACTGCTGGCTGGGCACGCCGTGTACGTGCTGGGCCACGGCGTGCACCAGCCTTGCGGACAAGCCGGCTCGGTGCAGGATCTGCCCGAGCAGGCCGGCCGTGCGGTGTCCTGGTCGGGTTTCCTGATGATGTCGTGCGCCTTCACCGCCGGCCAGATCGCCGCGTTGTTTGCGCCACCCGACGTGCGCTTCGGCCCCTGGCCAATGGTGCTGCCGTTGGTGCTGGCCGGCGTGGTGCTGGCGTGGCTGGCATTCGCCGTGGTGCCGGGCGTCGAGCGCGCCGGCACACGCGCCCCGCATCCTTCCACCGGAGCGGCATAAGATGGCGCCGCTCCTGTTCATCGCTATCGGTGCGGCGCCATCCCGCCCGCCACGCACTGCTTCACCACCATGACCGACCGCTACGCCGTCATTGGCCACCCCGTTGCCCACAGCAAATCACCGTTGATCCACGGCCTGTTTGCCCAGGCCACGGGGCAGGACATGCACTATGGCTTGATCGACGCCGGCCCCGCGCCCGGCGCCTTTGCCGGCGCACTGGCCGCGTTTCGCGCCGCAGGTGGCCGGGGCATGAACGTCACGCTGCCCTTCAAGCTGGAGGCGCTGGCCGCCGCCGACGTGGCCAGCGCGGACGCACGCCTGGCCGGCGCCGCGAATGCGCTGCGCTTCGAGGGCGATCGGGTCGAGGCGCAGAACTTCGACGGCCTGGGCCTGGTGCGCGACATCGAGGTCAACATGGGGCTGCCGCTGGCTGGCCGCCATGTGCTGCTGCTCGGTGCCGGCGGCGCCACGCGCGGCGCGCTGCTGCCGTTGGCGCGCGCCGGCGCGGCGCGCATCCACATCGCCAACCGCACCGCCGCCAAGGCCGATGCGCTGGCTGCCGAGCTGGCACCGCACATGCGCGACTGCGCGCTTTCCGGCGGTGGGCTGGACACGCTGGTGCCGGGCGAGGTGTTCGATGTGGTGCTGAACGCCACCTCGGCCAGCCTGGACGGTGACACGCTGCCGGTGCCTGCCAGCGCGTTCGCGCCCGGCGCTCTGGCCTACGAAATGATGTACGGCCAGGGTCTGACGCCGTTTCTCAATCTTGCAAAAGCAGCCGGTTGCGCGCGCCTGGCCGACGGCGTTGGCATGCTGGTGGAGCAGGCGGCCGAAGCCTTCGCCTGGTGGCGCGGCGTGCGCCCCGACACGCGCGCGGTGCTGGCGCGGCTGGCGGTGCCGCTGGCCTGATGCCCGGTGCGGCGTGCGGCATATCCCTGTCGGCAACGTTCTTCATAATGGCAAGCATGAAACTCCTCGTCCTGCACGGCGTCAACCTCAATATGTTCGGCCAGCGCGATCCGGCGCAGTACGGCACGGCCACCTTGGCCGACATCGATGCCGGCTTGCGCACGTTGGCCAGTGAGCTCGGTGCAGACGTCGAGTGCTTTCAGACCAACCACGAGGGCGTGCTGTGCGAGCGCATCCACCAGGCGCATCGCGACGGCGTCGATGGCGTGCTGATCAACGCCGGCGCCTGGACGCACACCAGCATCGCCATCCGCGACGCGCTGGCCATCCTGCGCTGCCCGATCGTCGAGGTGCACATGTCCAACATCCACGCGCGCGAGCCGTTTCGCCACCGCTCCTTCATCGCGCCGATCGCCGCCGGCCAGGTTTGCGGCTTTGGCGTCGATTCATACCTTTTGGGCTTGCGCGCACTTGTGGGACAAGCGCAATCGGCTATTAAAAAGTGAGTAAACCATGGGCAAGCGCCTGACACAGATCGCCACCCGCACGGGCGACGACGGCACCACCGGCCTGGGCAACAACACCCGCGTGTCCAAGGCCAGCGCCCGCCCGCACGCCATGGGCGACGTGGACGAGCTCAACAGCCACATCGGCGTGCTGCTGTGCGAGCCGCTGCCGGCCGATGTGCGCCAGCTCTTGACCGACATTCAGCAGCAGCTGTTCAACCTGGGCGGCGAGATTTCAATCCCCGGCTTCGAGTTGCTCAAGGACGAGGCGCTGGCCGAGCTGGATGCGGCGCTTGAAAAGTACAACGCCACGCTGCCGCGCCTGCAGGAATTCATTTTGCCCAACGGCACGCGCGCTGCCGCGCAGGCGCACGTGTGCCGCACCGTGGCGCGCCGTGCCGAGCGCGCGGTGGTGGCGCTGGGCGAGCAGGAGGCGCTGCGTCCGGCGCCGCGCCGCTATCTCAACCGCCTGTCGGACCTGATGTTCGTGCTGGCGCGCGTGTTCAACCGCGACGCCAGCGGACATGAATTGAACGACGAGGTCTACTGGCACAGCCGCAAGCTCGAGCGCAGCGAAGCATCCAAGTAGCACTCGGCACCGTGGTGCCACTCACCGTCGGCAGCCTCTGATTGCCAAAGAGCCCCATGGCCGCGGAGCAGGCCAACGCAGCGAACGCCGTGGCCGGGCTTGCACCGGCCACTGGCGTTGTCCCCCTGCAAGGGGAAAGGCGCGCAGCGCCTCAGGGGGTGGCTATTTCTCTGCCGGCACGAAGCGCAGATAGCTGGTGACCTTGCGGATCTTGCCCGGGTAGCGCTTTTCGGCATCCGCGTCCGACACGCTGGGCGGCACCACCACGTCCTGGCCGGGGCGCCAGTCCACCGGGGTGGCCACGCCTTGCCTGTCGGCCTGCTGCAGCGCGTCCAGCGCACGCAGGATCTCGTCGATGTTGCGGCCGATGCTGGGCGGGTAGGTCAGGATCAGGCGCACCTTGTGCTTGGGGTCGATCAAAAACACCGAGCGCACGGTGACGGTGGCGTCGGCCTCGGGGTGGAACATGCCGTACTGCTTGGCGATCTTCAGGTCGGGGTCGGCCACGATGGGGTAGCTGACCTCGGCGCCGCCGACCTTGGCCACGTCCTTGATCCACTCGCGGTGGCTGTTGGGTGGGTCCACCGACAGGCCGATCAGCTGCGCCCCGCGCTGGTCGAACTCGGCCTTGCGCCGGGCGAACTGTCCCAGCTCGGTGGTGCAGATCGGCGTGAAGTCTTTCGGGTGCGAGAAAAACACCGTCCACTTGCCCTTGGCCCAGTCGTGGAAGTGGATCGTGTCCTGGCTTGATTCGGCCGTGAAGTCCGGCGCCGTTTGTCCCAGTTGCAAACTCATCGTGATGCCTCTTGAATTGAAAGGTTGAACACGCGGCCGCCGCGCAGGCGACCGTGCGGCCTCAGGTATAGACCCAAGTGCGGCCTTTGGGAACGATTTTTTTGTCCTATTCATATGAGGGACCAGGCAGCACCTTTGGTAACAACCCCCATTGCGCCGTCGTCGTCGTGCCATAACATCGGGTGACACCCATTTCATGAGAGGAACATTGCACATGCGTTTGAAGATCAAGATCGCGGCGGGCCTGGCCGCCGGCTTGCTGGCCTTCGGGGGCACCGTGCTGGCGCAAAAGCCCCAGTTCATCAACGTGCTGACAGGCGGCCAAAGCGGCGTGTACTACCCGCTGGGCGTGTCGCTGGCGCAGATCTTCGCCAAGGCCATTCCCGACGCGCGCGCCACCGCGCAGGTCACCAAGGCCTCGGCCGAAAACCTCAACCTGCTGCAGGCCGGTCGTGGCGAGCTGGCGTTCTCGCTGGGCGACGCGGTGGCCGACGCCTGGGCCGGCGACGCCGAGGCGGGCTTCAAGGAGCCGCTGAAGAACCTGCGCGGCTTTTCGGCCACCTACAACAACTACATCCAGATCGTCGCCAGCGAGGACTCGGGCATCAAGACCCTGGCCGACCTGAAGGGCAAGCGCGTGTCGGTGGGCGCGGCCAAGTCGGGCACCGAGCTGAACGCGCGCGCCATCTTCAAGGCGGCGGGCCTGACATACAAGGACTTGGCCAAGGTCGAGTACCTGCCCTTCGGCGAATCGGTCGAGCTGATCAAGAACCGCCAGCTCGATGCCACGCTGCAATCGGCGGGCCTGGGCGTGGCCTCCATCCGCGACCTGGCCAGCTCGGTCAAGATCCGTGTGGTGGCCGTGCCCAAGGACGTGGTGGCCAAGATCGGCAGCCCGGCCTACGTGGCCACCGAGATTCCGGCCGACACCTACACCGGCCAGACCGAGGCGGTGCCGACGGTGGCCATCCCCAACTTCCTGATCACGCAGTCCAAGGTGCCCGACGAGCTGGTCTACCAGATGGCCAAGGCCATGTACGGCAACCTCGACACCCTGTACGCCGCGCACAACGCGGCCAAGGCGATCAAGCTGCAGAACGCGCTGACGGGCATGCCCATTCCGCTGCACCCGGGCGCCGAGCGCTACTTCCGCGAGGCCGGCATCTTGAAATGATGCAAGCCGCTCAAGGGGCGCGCATCGCCTGAATGACTGAAATGCCGGGCCCGACCCGACGAGAGCCAGCGATGCAGAAGTCCGTCTGAAAACCGGCGCCACATGGCGCCGATTTTTTGATGGGATCGACCGAAAATTTCGACCCGCGCACAGAAAGTTCGCCATGACCGATGCCGCCGCCGTCAGCCACACGCCGCTCGACGCCCCGCCCGCCCCCACCCACGACAAGCTGGCCTGGCGCAGCGCGGTGTTCTGGGTGGCGCTGGTGTTTTCCAGCTTCCAGGTCATCACGGCCGCCTTCAGTCCCATCTCCAGCCAGGTGGTGCGGGCGGTGCACGTGGGCTTCGTGCTGTTGATGATCTTTTTGATCGAGCCGGGCTTCAGCAAGCGGCACGGCGCGCGCGCGGGCTTCAAGCCCATGGCGTGGGTGCTGGGCCTGGCGGGCTTTGCCACCGGCATCTACCAGTGGGTGTTCGAGGCCGACCTGGTGCAGCGCGCCGGTACCCTGACCGACGCCGACTGGGTGGTGGGCGTGGTGCTGCTGGTGCTGGTGTTCGAGGCTGCGCGGCGCACCATGGGCTGGGCGCTGCCCATCATCTGTGCGCTGTTCCTGGGCTACGGGCTGTGGGGCGAATACCTGCCCACGGCCTTCCAGCACCGCGGCTACGGGCTGGACCAGATCATCGGCACCCTGTCCTTCGGCACCGAGGGCCTGTACGGCACGCCGACCTACGTGTCGTCCAGCTACATCTTCCTGTTCATCCTGTTCGGCGCCTTCCTGGAGCAGGCGGGCATGATCCAGCTGTTCACCGACTTCGCCATGGGCACGGTGGGCCACACGCGCGGCGGGCCGGCCAAGGTGGCGGTCATCAGCTCGGGGTTGATGGGCACCATCAACGGCTCGGGCGTGGCCAACGTGGTCACCACGGGGCAGTTCACCATTCCGCTGATGAAGCGCTTCGGCTATTCCAGCGCGTTTGCCGGCGGCGTGGAGGCCACCTCCAGCATGGGCGGGCAGATCATGCCGCCGGTGATGGGCGCGGTGGCCTTCATCATGGCCGAGACGCTGAACATCCCCTACGTGGACGTGTGCAAGGCGGCGGCCATCCCGGCCATCCTCTACTACATCACCGCGTTCTGGATGGTGCACCTGGAGGCCGGCCGCAAGAACCTGCTGGGCCTGCCAAAGGACGAGTGCCCCAACCCATGGCTGGCCATCCGGCGCCAGTGGTTTTTGCTGCTGCCGCTGATCGGGCTGGTGGTGCTGCTGTTCTCGGGCTACACGCCGCTGTTTTCGGGCACCGTGGGCCTGGGGCTGACGGCAATCCTGATCTTCGGCGCGGCCTGCATGGTGGGCGTGGGGAGCACCGCGCTGCGCGTGCTGTTCTGGGTGCTGCTGGGCATCGCCACGGCGGGCTTCTTCAAGTTCGGCGTGGGCACCTTCTTCGTGCTGGTGGCGCTGCTGGTGGCCGTCACGTTCGCCCTGCACAAGGGGCAGGACGCGCGCCGCCTGGGCGTGCAGGCGCTGGTGGACGGCGCGCATCACGCGCTGCCGGTGGCCATTGCCTGCGCGCTGGTGGGCGTGATCATCGGCATCATCAACCTGACGGGCGTGGCGGCCGAGATGGGCGGCTACGTCATCGCCCTGGGGCGCAACAACCTGCTGGCGGCGCTGGTGCTGACCATGCTGACCTGCCTGGTGCTGGGCATGGGCATTCCCACCATTCCCAACTACATCATCACCAGCTCGCTGGCCGCGCCCATCCTGCTGGAGCTGGGCGTGCCGCTGATCGTCTCGCACATGTTCGTGTTTTATTTCGGCATCATGGCCGACCTGACGCCGCCGGTGGCGCTGGCCGCCTTTGCCGCCGCACCCATCGCGCGCGAGAGCGGGCTGAAGATCGGCCTGCACGCCATGCGCATCGCGATTGCCGGCTTCATCACGCCCTACATGATGGTGTATTCGCCCGCGCTGCTGCTGCTGGGTGACAGCTGGGGGGCCACCGTGTACGTGACGGTCAAGGCGCTGGTGGCCATCGGCCTGTGGGGCGCGGCGGCCATCGGCTACCTGTTTACGCCGCTGAACTGGGCCGAGCGCCTGTACTGCCTGCTGGCGGCGTGCTTTCTGGTGGCGGCCGTGCCCTGGACCGATGAAATCGGCTTTGCCGCCAGCGCCGCTTTCCTCGTGTGGCATCTGTGGCGCGCGCGCCAGCTGCGCACGGCAGCGGCGTGAGTGGGGCCGCGGGCGTTCTGGGTGTGTGCCTCGCGCTGGCGGCGTCCGTGCCCTCGGGTGCCGATGCGAGCGGCGCCTTGCCCGCCGCGCGCGACGCGCGTGTGCGCTTCGAGCCGCTGGCGCGCTTCACGCTGGCCTGGACGCATTCGATCGAGAAAACCCGCTGGGAAGAGGACTACCGTGTGCAGCGCGACGCCGCCGGCCAGCCGCGCCTGCGCCTGACGCGGGCGCGCATCCAGGGCACCGGCGCCGGCATGGAGCCGCCGCCGGATGCAGTGCGCCGCGGCGGCTGGTACGAGTACGTGCCGGCCAACCAGCCGCAGGGCGCGCTGCGCCTCACGCGCTCGCCCTACACGGCCGACTTCGAACTGTGCCCGGCCGGCCGGCCATGCCGCCCGATGGGCACGTGGCTGCCGTCCGACGGCGATATCACGCTGCTGTGGGCGTGCGATCGGGTGGGCAATCCGTAGCTATGTTGTTGATAGCTGTTGGCGCTTGCTGGACGGGCGAAAAAGCCTTGTTTGGCATCAATTTTCAAGTCTTGCGCCGCAGCAGCAGGGCCGCCAGCAGCACCGCCCCGAAGGTCGCGGTGCCGATGCCGCCCAGCGCAAAACTGCCGAACTTGAGCGTGAAGTCGCCCGTGCCCAGAATCAGCGTGAGCGCGGCGATCAAGAGGTTGGCGGGGTCGGAAAAGTCCACCCGGTTGTCCACCCAGATGCGCGCGCCGGCAATGGCGATCAGGCCGAACACCACGATCGACACGCCGCCCATCACCGGCAGCGGGATGGCCTGGATCAGCGCGCCGAACTTGGGCGAAAAACCCAGCACCAGCGCGACGATGGCGGCGACGATGAACACCGCGGTGGAATAGATGCGCGTGGCCGCCATCACGCCGATGTTCTCGGCGTAGGTGGTCACGCCGGTGCCGCCGGCGCTGCCCGAGACCATGGTGGCGATGCCGTCGCCGATGAAGGCGCGGCCCAGGTACGGGTCCAGGTTGCGGCCGGTCATCGCGCTCACGGCCTTGATGTGGCCCAGGTTCTCGGCCACCAGGATCAGGGCCACGGGCGCGATCAGCAGGATGGCCGTGCTGTCGAACACCGGCGCCTGGAACTTGGGCCAGCCCAGCCACGCAGCCGCGGCGATGCCCGAGAAATCCATCGGCTTGCCCAGGCCCATGCCGTTGGTCAGCACCAGGTAGATGAGGGTGGCGATGGCCAGTCCCACCAGGATCAGCAGGCGCTGCACCATGCCGCGCGTGAACACCGCCACCAGCGCCACGCTGACGAAGGTGATGGCCTGCATCCAGCTGTCGAAGCCGCTGGCGGCCATGTTCTTGACCGGGATCGAGGCCAGGTTCAGCCCGATCACGGCGACCACCGCGCCAGTGACCACCGGCGGCATCAGCCGCTCGATCCAGGCTGTGCCGATGGCCTGCACCACCACGCCGATCAGCGCGTAGATTGCTCCGCACACGATGATGGCGCCCAGGGCAACCGGGATGTTGGCGTTGAGCCCCTTGCCGCCATACGCCGTGGCGGCAATCACCACGCCGATGAAGGCAAACGACGAGCCCAGATAGCTGGGCACCTTGCCGCCGGTGATGAAGTAGAAGATGAGCGTGCCGATGCCGCTCATGAAGATCGCCAGGTTGGGGTCGAACCCCATCAGGATGGGCGCCAGCACGGTGGAGCCGAACATGGCCACCACGTGCTGCACGCCCATGGCGGTGGTCTGGGGCCAGGGCAGGCGCTCATCGGGGGCGATCACGCCCTCGTTGGCCAGTGCGGTGACGGGTTTTTCCTGCCAGTTCAAGAGGCTCATCGGCGGTGCTCCTTTGTTGTTGTTGCCGGGGGTTGAGGCAACGCTGAATCCAGCGTCGCCTTGAACCGGCGCAATGGTATCGGAGCGCCGCGCCGCTCAATGTCGCCCGTGCGCGCCGCCGATGTGCTGGTGCGGCGGGGCGGCCGGCGGCGCGCCGGTCTCGGTGTGGCTCAGGCCCACCAGAATGCCGCAGTGCGCGGTGTCGCTGGCCTGCCGGCACTGCGCGCGCAGCGCCTTGAGCTGGCGCTCCAGCGCGCGCAGCTCGCGGATGCGGGTGGCGATGTGCTGGATGTGCTCGTCCACCAGGGCGTTCACGGCGCCGCAGTCGGCGCCAGGCTGGGCCTGCCAGCGCAGCAGCACGCGGATTTCGTCGAGTGACATGTCCAGCCCGCGCGCCTGGCGGATGAAGGCCAGGCGCTCGGCGTGCTCGGCGCCGTACACGCGGTAGTTGTTGCCACCGCGCGCGGGCTCGGGCAGCAGGCCCTCGCGCTCGTAGTAGCGGATGGTGTCGGCCGGGGTGCCGGTGGCTTGCGCCAGTTCGCTGATTTTCATGGCCCGATGGTATTCGCTTGACCTTGGAGTTGCTCCAGGGTTTCCAATGAGGTCATGAGCACCACCGCCACCATCGACCAGCGCGTCTACCGCATCCCCAACATGGACTGCGCCGCCGAAGAGGCCGAGATCCGCCACGCGCTGCGCGACATCGCCGGCCTGCGCGGTCTGCGCTTTCGCCTGGGCGCGCGTGAGCTGCATGTGGAGGCCTTGCCCGGCAGCCTGGCCGAAATCGAGGCCAGCCTGCGTGCGGCCGGGTTTGCGCCGGCGACCGACCCGGGCGCTGCGCACGACGCGGCACATGACCACGACCACGGCCACTCGCACGGCCCTGCGCAAACCCCGGCGCGCCCCGCCATCGATTGGCGCAGTGCCCTGCTGGCGCCGGGCCTGCCGCGCATCGGGGCGGCGCTGGTGCTGGCGCTGGCCGCCGAACTGGCGCACGCCTTTGCACCGCCCGCCTGGGCACCCGCGGGCGTGGCCCTGGCCGTGCTGGCGGTGGCCCTGTCGGGCCTGGCCACCTACTGGAAGGGCTTGCTGGCGCTGCGGCGCGCGCGCCTGAACATCAGCGCGCTGATGACGGTGGCCGTGACCGGCGCGCTGCTGATCGGCCAGTGGCCCGAGGCCGCCATGGTGATGGCGCTGTACGCGCTGGCCGAGCACCTGGAGGCGCGCGCCGTCGATCGCGCGCGCGGGGCCATTGGCGACTTGCTGCGCATGGCCCCCGACGAGGTCGAGCAGCAGGGCGCCGACGGGCAATGGCGCGCCGTGGCGGCCCTGCAGGTGCCGGTGGGCGCCGTGGTGCGCGCCAAGCCCGGCGCGCGGCTGGCGCTGGACGGCGTGGTGACCGAGGGGCGCAGCGCCGTCGACGAGGCGCCGGTGACGGGCGAAAGCCTGCCGGTGGACAAGGGCGTGGGCGACACCGTATACGCCGGCACGCTCAATCAAACCGGCCTGCTGGTGCTGCGGGTGACGGCCGCCGCACGCGACACCCAGCTGGCGCGCATCATTCACGCGGTGGAGCAGGCGCAGGCCAGCCGCGCGCCCACGCAGGCCTTTGTCGATCGCTTTGCCGGTGTTTACACGCCGGTGGTGTTCGCGCTGGCGCTGGCGGTGGCCGTGCTGGGGCCGTGGGCGATGGGCTGGCCCTGGCACGACGCCCTGTACAAGGCGCTGGTGCTGCTGGTGATCGCCTGCCCCTGCGCGCTGGTCATCGCCACGCCGGTCAGCCTGGTCAGCGCACTGGCGCAGGCGGCGCGGCGCGGCCTGCTCATCAAGGGCGGCGTGCACCTGGAGCAGGCACGCCGCGTGCGTGCCATTGCCTTCGACAAGACCGGCACGCTGACGGTGGGCCGCCCCTCGCTGGTCGCGGCCGAGGCCTTGGACGACGCGGTGCCGGCCGCGCCGTGGCAGCGCTGGGCCGCCACGCTGGCCGGTGCGTCCGACCATCCGGTGTCACGCGCGATCGCTGCCGGCCTGGCGGCGCAGGGCGTGCTGCCGGGCGCGATGACGGACTTTGCCGACCGCCCGGGCGAGGGCATCCAGGCGCGCATCGACGGCCAGCAACTGCGCCTGATCGGCTGGCGTGCCGCGCAGGCGCAGGGCCTGGGCGATGCGGCGCTGGCGGCGCGCCTGGCGCCCCACCAGGCGCAGGGCCGCAGCGTGTCGCTGCTGGCCAGCGGTGACGAGGTGCTGGCCCTGCTGGCGGTGGCCGACACCATCAAGCCGCACGCGCCCGAGGCACTGGCCGAGCTCAAGGCCATGGGCATCGTCACCGTGATGCTGTCGGGCGACAGCCCGGCCGCTGCGCAGGCCGTGGGCCGCGCCGTCGGCGTGAGCCAGGCCGACGGCGGCCTGCTGCCCGAGGACAAGCTGGCGCGCATCGCCGCACTGCAAGCGCGCCACGGCATGACGGCCATGGTGGGCGACGGCATCAACGACGCGCCGGCGCTGGCCAGTGCCGACCTGGGCGTGGCCATGGGCGGCGCCGGCACCGACATCGCCATGGAAGCGGCCGACGTGGTGGTCATGAACGACGACCTGCGCCGGCTGCCCGAGCTGCTGCGCCTGTCGCGCCGCGTGCACGGCGTGCTGTGGCAGAACATCGCGCTGGCGCTGGGTATCAAGGCGGTGTTCCTGGTGCTGGCGGTGGCGGGCGGCGCCACCATGTGGATGGCGGTGTTTGCCGACATGGGAGCCAGCCTGATGGTGGTGGCCAACGGGCTGCGGCTGTTGCGGCGCTGAGACCGGGCGGCGCCTCAGCCGCCGGCCACGCGAATCGGTCGCAACGACAGGCGGTTGTGCGCGTCGACCAGCACGAAGTGCCGCGGCGGCACGTCGCGCCAGTGCTGGCTCTCGCGCGTCAGGGGCTCGGATGCGTCGAGAAACAGGGCAAACAGGTGTTCCGAGTCGGTCTAGACCCGGATCCACAGGAAGCGTTCATCGGACAGCCGGTCAACCAGGGCGCGCTTGATGCGGGCGAACGGACGCACGCTGCCGTTGTGCGCCATCAGCAGGTTCTGGTGGTGGAACGGGTGGCAGTTGAACTCCGACACCTGCCCCTCGGTGGCGGCGCGCACGTGCGCCAGGATGCAGGGCGACACCAGTTTGGGCGCCATGTAGCGCAGGTTGCGACTGTTCCAGGCCGGCGTGACCGAGGCGAACACCGCCGGCTCGCGCGTGACGTCGGGCTCGTACCAGCCCAGGCCAAAGCCGTCGCCGTTCAACGGCTCGGCGACCTCGGCGGCCTGGTAGCTTTGCTTGACCAGCGAATGGTCGGGCCGGTAGAGCAGGTCGTCGATCGGTAGCGGGCGACCCTTGTAGGCGAGCAGGCGGCACATGAGCCGGGTATACGCTGGCACGTCGTCGAAGGCAAGTTGCGGTTCATCGCCGGGCCCATGGCCCGTGACGCCATCGTCTGACGCGGCGTCGGCAGGTGCTGCTCACCCTGGCCATGGCGCGCTGACGGGCGAACTGACAAGCCCAAGGGTAATTCCGGAGGTGCAAGGGGATTGATCGGCCTACGATATGAATACAAATTTATATTCATATTTGACATGTCTCCGATTGCCACCCATTCCTCCCCGCCAGCGCGCGCCAGCGCCGACACGGCCTGGAGCGAGCTGGACGACGCCGAACTGCCTTCACGCCTGGCCGCGCCGCCGCGCCAGCGGCGCGGGCGTGAGCGCCAGCGTGCGCTGATCAAGGCGGGCCTGCATCTCACGGCCCGGCGCAACTGGGCCGACGTGACCATTGCCGACATCGCGGCCGCCATCGGCTGCTCCATCGGTACCTTCTATACCCGCTTTCACACCAAGGATGCCTACTTCGATGCCCTGCTTGAGCTCGTCGTCGAGGCCATGCTTCGGTACACCGCGGAATTTCACGCAGCGCCGGAGCGCCGAACCGAAAGCGCGCCGCAGTTCGTGGCGCAATGGGTGCATCTGGCGGTCCACTCGTTTCGCCAGCATCGCGGTCTGTATGCCGCTGCCGTGCTGGACCAGCGGCGCATGTCGGACGAGGCTCGCGCGACCTCTCCGCTCACCCGCTTGCGCGAGCGCAGCCGTGAGCTGTTGCTGGCCGCCATGGCGCGCCGTGCCGGCTGGCGCAGCCGGGCCGCCCGCGCGCGCCTGGTGGCTGCGCATCAGATGTTGCAAGGCGTGCTGATCAACGCGGTGTTGACCGACCCGGGCCCCCTATTCCTGGACGATCCGGCGCTGGAGACCGAGTTGGTGCGCATGCTCCGCGCCTATCTGGGACTCAATGCTGTCGCGTCCGCGTCTGCGCCCGCGGCGGCGTCGCACGCCCCTCGCAAGCAGGTCATTTCACCGAAAGGAGACGAACCATGAGCTCATCCACCCTTCGCTTTGGCGTGCCCCCGGCCCGCGGGCTGACTTCGGCCCTGGTACTGGCCGCCGCTGCGTTGGCCCAGCCAGCGCCCGTCGTAGCCGCCGACCTGCCCGTGGTGCGTTTTCAGGACTACCCCGGTTCGGGTAACCTGATGATCCGCGTGGCGCGCAGCAAAGGCTGGTGCCAGGAGGCCGGCATCGTGTGCGAGCTCAAGACCATTCCGGCCGCGCCTCTGGGAGTGCAGGCCTTGATTGGCGGCTCGATCGACGTGTCGGAGACGCCCATCGACGTGGTGGCCGCGGCCGTGCTGCGCGGCGCCAAGATCAAGACCGTGGTGGGCGCGGCGGTGTCCAATTTCTTCCAGGTCGATGCGTCCGCCAAGTTGCCCACGCCCCACTTGGCCGAGGGCTATCCGGCCATGATGCGGGACTTCAAGGGGCGCAAGATCGGCGTCGTGGCGCGAGGCTCCGCCACCGAGGCCCTGTTCACCTACCTGTTGAAGGAAGCCGGAATGTCTGCCGGCGACGTCATCTACGTCGCCGTGGGCGCGCCCAACACCGCCTTTGCCGCCCTGCGCGCGGGCCAGGTTGATGCCGCTGTCACCTGGGAGCCCGCCGGCATCATGTGCGAGCTGTCCAATGCCTGTAGGGTGGCCTATCGCACCAACGATGCCACCAAGCCCGAGCTGCTCAAGCAGATGTACGGCGCAAACACCGGCCTGGTGATGCGTGAGGAGCAGATCGAGGCCCATCCCGAGATTGCCCAGGCGGTGGTCAAGCTGTCGCAGAAGGCGTCGGCCTTCATCAACGACCGTGCCAATCTGGACGAAGTGCTGAGGATATCGGACGAGTACTTCAAGTTCGACATGCCACAGGGCGACAAGATCGCTCGCCACACGCTGGAGCAGGGCCTGGAGAGCGGAACTTTCAAGACCATGGTGCGGCGCGGTGCGGTCCAGGCCACACTGAAGTATCTGGCCGAGACCAAGCAGTTGCCCAGCCTGCCGACCGTCGATCAGCTGGTGTGGAGCGGCGCACCGAACGAGTGACCCAACCTTTGCCCAAGGGAATTGCAGGCCATGGCCGCCATATCCATCCGCGACCTCTGCGTCGATTTCGGCGGTGCCGTTCTGGCCGTCGACCACGTCAGCCTGGAGATCGAATCCGGGCAGTTCGTCGCCATCGTCGGCCCCAGCGGCTGCGGCAAGACGACCATCCTCAACCACCTCACGGGCCTGCTGCCGGTGCAGCAGGGCGCCATCACCATTGGCGGCGAGCCGCCGCGCGCCGGCAGCCCGCGCGTGACCTACACCATGGCGCGCGACTGCCTGTTTCCCTGGCGCACCGCGCTGCAGAACGTGTGTTTTGGCATGGAGCTGCGCGGCATCCCGCCGGTCGAGCGCGAGCAGCACGCGCGCCAGGAGCTGGCGCGCGTGGGGCTTGAGCGCTTTGTCGACGCCTACCCCAAGGCCCTGTCGCACGGCATGCGTCAGCGCGCTGCTTTGGCGCGCGGCTTTTGCCTGGAGTCCGAGGTGCTGCTGATGGACGAGCCCTTTGGCGCGCTCGACGCACAGACCAAGATCCAGCTCGAAGACCTGCTGCTGGAGCTGTGGGGCCAGACGCGGCGCACGGTGGTCTTCATCACGCACGACTTGGCCGAGGCGGTGGCGCTGGCCGACCGCGTGGTGGTGATGAGCGCGCGCCCCGGCCGCATCATTGCCGACATGCCCATCACCCTGCCGCGCCCGCGCCACGTGCGCGAGCTGCAGCGCGACCCCGCGTTCCTGGCGCTGTACTCGCAGGTGTGGGAGCAGCTGGAGCGCGGCATCCGCATGTCGGAAGGCCAGGCGCAGGAGGCCACAACATGAGCCGTGCGACCAACGCCCTGGCCATCGGCACCGCCGCTCGCGCCGCCCCGGCGGCACGCGGCGGCCGCGCGCGGCGAGCCGGCTATCACCTGCTGTTCCTGGTGTGCTTCTTCGGCCTGTGGGAGTGGGGCAGTTGCAGCGGCTGGCTGGACCGCACGCTGTTTGGCCAGCCTTCGCAGATCGTGTTGTACCTGTGGCAGGGTTTCTTCGTGCGCGGCGATTTGTGGCTGGAGCTGGGCTACACGGTGGCCGGTACGCTGATTTCGTTTGGCTTGGGCGGTGTGGCCGCCATCGCGCTGGGCCTGGTGTTCACCCAGTGGCCGCCAGCGGAGCGCGCGATGGACCCGTACCTCACGGTGATCAACGCCATGCCGCGCTTTGCGCTGGCGCCGCTCTTTCTGCTGTGGTTCGGGCTGGGCATCGGCTCCAAGATCGCCATGGGCACCAGCCTGAGCTTTTTCATCGTGCTGGCCAACACGGTGGCGGGTATTCGCGGCGTGCCGCAGGACTTCTTGACGCTGAGCCGCTCGCTGGGCGCCACGCCCATGCAGCTGTTCTTCAAGGTCACCCTGCCTTCGGCCGTGCCCGTCATCTTCTCGGGCCTGCGCCTGGGCCTGATCTTCTCGATGTTGGGTGTGGTCGGTGCTGAAATCATCGCCGCCGAGCACGGCCTGGGCCAGACCCTGGCCTCGCTGCAGTCCAACTTCAACATGGACGGGGTGATGGCCTTGCTGTTCCTGCTGGCCGGCTTGGGCATGGTGGTCACGAAAGGCATGGAACGCCTCGAACGCTGGCTGCTGCGCTGGCAGTGAGGGGGTTTGCTCCCTCGCCCCTCTGGGGAGAGCGTGGGGGTGAGGGGCAGCGGGCGCTCACTGTGCGCGACGCAACCCTCACCCCAGCCCGCGCCCGCAAGCGAGCGAGGGAGTGCAGCGACAACTGAATCTGAATGGAAATTCTTGCAATGACAGCTTCTTCCTGCGGCGCGCACGCCGCCACCGTCAATTTCCAGCGCCTGGTGGCCCAGTCGCTGCCGCCCGAGGACGGCGAGGACTTCGCCGACGCCCAGCGCGGCTTTGTCGGCACGGTGCCGGAAGCCGACATTCGCCGCCCCGACGGTGGCAGCGTCTGGAACCTGGCGGCCTACGGTTTTCTGGCCGATGTCAGCGTACCCGACACGGTCAACCCAAGCCTGTGGCGCCAGGCGCGGCTGAACCAGGTGCACGGCCTGTTCAAGGTCACGGAGCGCATATACCAGGTGCGCGGCTTCGATATCGCCAACATCACCTTCATCGAGACCGACAGCGGTGTGATCGCGTTCGACGCGCTGACCTGTGCCGAGACCGCCGCCGCGGCGCTGGCACTGTATCGTCAGCACCGCGGCGAGCGGCCGCTGCACACGGTGATCTACAGCCACAGCCATGCCGACCACTTTGGCGGTGTGCATGGGCTGATCAGCGAGGACGACGTGCGCGCCGGCCGCGTGCAAGTGATCGCGCCGGCCGGTTTCATGCATCACGCCGTGGCCGAGAACGTGATTGCCGGCGTGGCCATGGCGCGGCGCGCGCAGTTTCAGTTTGGCCACACGCTGCCGGTGGGGCCGCAGGGCCAGGTCGATTCGGGCCTGGGCAAGAACATGCCGCGCGGGCGGCCCGGCCTGATCGCGCCCACGCGCGAGATCAGCCAGGCGCACGAGGTGCTGGTGATCGACGGCCTGGAGCTGGAGTTCCAGCTCACGCCCGAGTCCGAGGCGCCCGCCGAGATGCACCTGTTCATCCCGTCGGAGCGCGCGCTGAATCTGGCCGAGAACGCCACCCACACCCTGCACAACCTGTGCCCTCTGCGCGGCGCCAAGGTGCGCGACTCGCTGGCCTGGTCCAAGTACCTGTACCAGGCGTTGCAGCGCTACGGCGACCGCACCGACGTCATCCTGGCGCAGCACCACTGGCCGACCTGGGGCAACGAGCAAGCCCGACGCTTTCTGACCGAGCAGCGCGACCTATATCGCGTACTGCACGACCAGACCGTGCGCCTGATGAACCACGGCCTGAAGGCCGCCGAGATCGCCGAGGGCCTGAAGCTGCCCGAGGCCATCACCCAGCGCTGGCACGCACGCGGCTACTACGGCACGGTGTCGCGGCTGTTCGCCAAGGCCATCGTGCAGCACTACCTGAGCTGGTACGACGCGCACCGCCAACCTGCAACACGCCGCGCCGATGCCGGCCGCGCGCAAGACCATTGACTACATGGGCGGGGCTGCGGCCGTGCTGGCTCATGCACGCGCCGACTTCGAGCGCGGCGAATTTCGCTGGGTGGCCCAGGTGATGCAGCAGCTGGCCTACGCCGAGCCGGACAACCTGGATGCGCGCGAGCTGGCCGCGCAGGCACTGGAGCAGATGGGCTACCAGGCCGAGTCGGCCACCTGGCGCAACGCCTTTTTGCTGGGTGCGCACGAATATCGTGCGGGCCCGCCCGAGCCCACGCAGGCCGCTGCCGGCGGCGCCATGCTGGGGGCGCTCAGCAACGAGCAATTGTTCGACACGCTGGCCATCCGCCTCAACGCGCCGCGCGCCGGGGGCGCGGCCTTTACCCTGGGCTGGCACTTCAAGGACAGCGGCGAACATTGGCTTTGCATCCTGTCCAACGGCGCGCTCAGCAGCCTGCGCGTCGATGCGCCCGAGGCGCTGGCCGGCGCCGAGCTGCGCATCAGCACCGACCGCGCCACGCTCAACGCCGTGCTGCAGCAGCGCATCGAGCCCATGCAGGCCCTGATCGAGGGCAAGCTCGTGCTCGAAGGGCAGATGGCGCTGCTGGCGCGCTTGTTCGGCTACCTCGATCGCTTCAGCGGCAGTTTCCCGGTCGTCGATGCAGCGGCCTGGCCGGCTTGATATGAAACACCCCCAGTCTCCACACGCTGCGCGTTGTTCCGCCCACCCCCTGAAGGGGGCATCGCCAGTGACCGGGGAAACCCCGACCACGGCGATCGCGGGTTTGACCTGCTCCGCGGTCACTGGCCTCCTTGGGTTTGCATCGTTGCCGGTGGTGCGTCGCGCAAAGAATGACTTCAACGTACAACGGCCATGAACTCGCAAGACCTTGAATTCGACTACGTGATCGTCGGCGGTGGCTCGGCTGGCTGCGTGCTGGCCGGGCGCCTCACGGAGGATCCGAACTGCCGCGTGGCCTTGATCGAAGCCGGCCCCAGCGATGACAGCAAACTGGTGCGCGTGCCGGCGCTGTTGGGCGCCACCGTGTCCACCCACCGCCTGAACTGGGCGTATGACACGGTGCCGCAGGCGGGGCTGAACGGCCGGCGCGGCTACCAGCCGCGCGGCAAGGTGCTGGGCGGCAGCTCGTCCATCAACGCCATGGTCTACATCCGCGGCCACGCCAGCGACTACGACGACTGGGCCGCCGCCGGCTGCAGCGGCTGGTCGTATGACGAGGTACTGCCCTACTTCAAGCGCAGCGAGGGCTGCCTGGCCCCTGGGCTGGACGCGCGCTGGCATGGACGGCAGGGGCCGCTCAAGGTCTCGGCCCTGGTGTCGCCCAACGCCTTCGACCAGCACTTCCTGGATGCCGCCCAGGAGTGCGGCTATCCGCTCAATGGCGACTTCAACGGCGCCGAGCAGGAGGGCGTGGGCCTGTTTCACGTCACGCAGGCGGGCGGCGAGCGCTGCAATGCCGCACGCGCCTATCTGGCGCCGGCGATGAAGCGGTCGAATCTCACCGTGCTGCTGGAATCGACCGCGCTGCGCCTGCTGTTCGAGGGTGATCGCGCCTGCGGCGTGGAGATCGCGCAGGGCGGGGCCAAGCGCCCGCTGCGGGCCCGTGCCGAGGTCATCGTGGCGGCCGGCGCCTTCGGCAGTCCGCAGCTCTTGCAACTCTCGGGCATCGGCGACGCGCCGGCGCTGCAGGCCTTGGGCATCGCATCACGCCTGCACCGCCCCGGCGTGGGCGCCAACCTGCAAGACCACCCCGACTGCCTGATCTCGCGCCGTGTGGGCGACCCGCGCCTATTCGGCACCAGCCTGCCCGGCCTGTGGAAGCTGTGGGGCCAGTGGCGCCAGTACCAGCGCGAGCGCACCGGTATGTTCACCACCAACTTTGCCGAGAGCGGGGGCTTTATCCGCACACTGCCAACGCTCACACGCCCGGACGTGCAATGGCACTTCGTCACCGCCATGGTGGACGACCACGGCCGGCGCAAGCACCGCGGCCACGGTTTCAGCCTGCACGCCTGCGTGCTGCGTCCGCGCTCGCGCGGCAGCGTGCGCTTGGCCAGTGCCGAGCCCCATGCTGCGCCGCTGATCGACCCCGCTTTTCTGACCGACCCGCAGGACGTGGCCACGCTGCGCCGTGCCTACCGCGCCACCGTGGCACTGCTGGCAACGCGCGCGCTGGCGCCGCACGCCGGCCAGGCCCTGTACCCGCTGCCGGCCGACGAAGACGCCGCCATCGACGCCTACCTGCGCCGGCGCGTGGACACCATCTACCACCCCGTGGGCACCTGCCGCATGGGCAGCGACGCGCAGGCGGTACTCGACCCGCAACTGCGCGTGCGCGGCCTGCACGGCCTGCGCGTGGTCGATGCCAGTGTCATGCCCACCCTGGTGGGAGGCAACACCAACGCACCCACGATCATGATCGCCGAGAAAGCGGTGGACCTGATTCGCTCCAGGGCTTGAATTCAAGAAAGGCTCAGTCATGTCCACAACGCAATCGAACCCCGGCGCCCCGCGCATCGGCCGCACCATCGCCGACTCCATCCCCTTCTGGCCTGAAGCGCCCAAGCGCCCCGCCGGCGCGCCCAACATCCTGGTCGTGCTGTTCGACGACGTGGGCTTTTCGGATTTCGGCTGCTATGGCTCCAGCATCCGCACGCCGCACATTGATGCATTGGCGGGACAGGGCCTGCGCTACACCGGCTTTCACACCACGGCCATGTGCTCCACCACGCGTGCGGCGCTGCTGACGGGGCGTAACCACCACGCCGTGGGCATGGGATGCCTGGCCAACTTCGACAGCGGTTTTCCAGGCTACCGCGGCATAATCAGTCCGGCGGCCGGCACCCTGGCCGAGATGCTGCGCCCCCACGGCTGGCGCAACTACATGGTGGGCAAATGGCACGTCACGCCGGTATCGCAGACGGGACCCACCGGGCCTTTCGACGGCTGGCCGCTGCGCCGCGGCTTCGATCGCTACTACGGCTTCATGGACGCCGAGACCGACCAATACGCGCCCGAGCTGGTGCGTGACAACACCCACGTCGATGCCCCCGGCACATTCGACAAGGGCTACCACCTGAGCGCCGACCTGGTGAACGAAGCCATTCGCATGCTGGCCGATCACCAGGCCGACGACCCCGATGCGCCCTGGCTGATGTGGCTGGCCTTGGGCGCCTGCCACGCGCCGCACCAGGCACCGCGCGATCTCATCCTGAGCTACGACGCGCAATTTGCCCACGGCTGGGACGTGGAGCGCGAGCAACGCCTGGCACGGCAAAAGGCCCTCGGCATCGTGCCGCCGAACACCGAGCTGCCCCCGCGCAACGACGGCGTGCCGCCCTGGGCCGACCTGGGCGAGCCGGAGCGGCGTGTGTTCACCCGTCTGCAGTCGGCCTACGCCGCGATGCTGGAACACGCCGACACCCAAATCGGCCGCCTGATGGCGTTCCTCGATTCCGCCCATCTGCGCGAGGACACGCTGGTGCTGGTGCTGTCCGACAACGGCGCCAGCCAGGAGGGCGGGCCGCTGGGCTTCGTTAATGCCATGGGACCCTACAACCTCAAGCCTGAGGACATGGCAGAGAAGCTGCGCCGCATCGACGACATCGGCGGGCCCGACACGCACAGCAATTTTCCGCAAGGCTGGGCCATGGCGTCCAATACACCCCTCAAGCGCTACAAGCAGAACACGCACGGCGGCGGCATACGCGACCCGCTGGTGCTGTCCTGGCCCGGCGGCATGGCCGCGCGCGGCGAGCTGCGCCACGGCTTCTGGCACGCGCGCGACCTGCTGCCCACGCTGCTGGACGTGTGTGGTGTGGCGGCTCCCGACGCCGTCGACGGCGTGGCGCAGTTGCCCATCACCGGCGAGAGCTGGCGCGCCACGCTGGGGCACGCCAACGCGCCGGGCCGCCAGGGCCCGCAGTACTTCGAGATGTTCGGCCACCGCGGCATCTGGCACGAAGGCTGGAAGGCCGTGACCTGGCACGCATCCGACACCGCCTTCGACGCCGACCGCTGGGAGCTCTATCACCTGGCCGGGGATTTCTCGGAGTGTCACGACCTGGCAAGCGCCGAGCCTGAGCGCTTGGCCCAGCTACAAGCCCTGTGGTGGCAAGAGGCCGAGGCCAACCAGGTGCTGCCGCTGGACGAGCGCTTCGGTGCGCGCTTTGCCGAGAACGCGCGCCGCGTACAGGGGGCGCGCACGCAGTTTGTCTTTCATCCCGGGATGGGACACCTGCCCACCGACGTGGCGCCCGACGTGCGCTCGCGCGGCTACGACATCGTGGCTGACGTGCTGATTCCGCCCGAAGGCGCCGAGGGCGTGCTGATTGCCCACGGCGACGCCACCTCGGGCTACGCGCTGTACCTGCAAGGCGGCCATCTGGTGCACGACATCAACATCGGCGGCTTGCACCAGGTGCTGCGCTCCGACCGCCCCGTGCCGCCCGGGCGCCATCGCCTGGGCTATTGCATGCAGCTGGGCCCGATGGTGCTGACGCCGCCCATTCATGGCCTGGGCCGGGTGGTGGTGCCATCCAGCCGCACCGGCAGCCTGTGGATCGACGGCGAGCCGGCGGGCAAACTGGCCTACAAGGCCGGCTTCACTTCGCTCATCTCGTGGTCAGGCCTGGACATTGGACGCGACCGCGCCAGTCCGGTGTCGCACTACACCGCGCCGTTCGAATTCACGGGACGCCTGGTCCGGGTGACGATGACGCTGCAGCCGCAGCAAGACCTGGCTGGCGGCGCCGTCGGGCAGGCGGAGATGGCGCGGCAGTAGGCGCCGCGCCGCCGGCGGTTTTACTTCAGCAGCCTGAACTGACCGTCCTTGACGGTGATGAGTTCGCGCCCACGCTCGTCGAAGCCGCTGTGATCCTGCGGCGTCATGTTGTAGACGCCCTGGGTGCCCACCAGCTCCTTGGTTTGCTCCAGCGCGTCACGCAGCGCGGCGCGGAACTCCTTGGTGCCGGGCTTGCCGGCCTTTTCAGCCTTGGGCACGGCGTTGGCCAGCAGCAGGCCGGCGTCGTACACGTTGGCGCCAAAGGTGGCTGGGGCCTCGCCATACAGCTTCTTGTAGGCGTCGATGTACTGCGTGGCGATCTTCTTTGACGGATTGCTGTCGGGCACCTCGGGCAGCACCAGCATCAGGCTGGCGGCCATGATGGTGCCTTCCACCTTCTTGCCGCCCAGCTTGATGAAGGCCGGCAGCGCCGCGCCGTGGGTCTGGTAGATCGGGCCTGTGTAGCCGCGATCCACCAGGGTGGCCTGGGGCAGCACGGTCGGCCCGCCGGCAGCGGCGATGAGAATGGCGTCGGGCTTGGCCGCGATGAGTTTGAGCGCCTGCCCGGTGACGGAGTTGTCGCTGCGTGCAAAGCGCTCGGTGGCGACGATGTTGATGCCGTGCTGCTTGGCCAGGGCGCTGGCCACGCGATACCAGTTCTCGCCATAGGGGTCGGACAGGCCGATGAAGCCCAAGGTCTTCACGCCCGTCTTGCTCATCTGGTCGAACAGCGCGGCGGCGATGATGTCGTCGTTCTGCGTGGTCTTGAACACCCATTTTTTCTTGTCGTCCATGGGCTGCACCACGGCGGCCGTGCCCACCGGCGCCAGCATGGGCACGCCGGCCTCGGCGATGAACTGGATCACGCCCATGGCGTTGGGTGAGCCGCTGGGGCCAATCAGCGCATCGACTTTTTGCTCGTCCAGCAGCTTGCGCACGTCGGTCACGGTCTGCGTCGGGTCGCTGGCGTCGTCCAGGCCGATGTATTCGACCGTCAGGTCGCCGATCTTCTTGGGCAGCAGGGCGATGCTGTTCTTCTGGGGGATGCCGACGAAGGACGTGGGGCCGGTGGCCGAATAGATCACGCCTACCTTCATCTGGGCCATGGCGGCGGCGCAACCGAGGCCCAGGGCGGTCATCAGCGCGGTTTGCTTGAAGAATCGGGTCAGTCGCATGGGGTTTGTCTCCGGGTTGGTTGGTGCGATTGCGGGATCAGATGGTAAGGGTGCCCACGCTGGCGCCGCCGCAGACGTACAGCGTCTGGCCGGTGACGAAGCTGTTGGCCGGGTCGGCAAAAAACATCACGGCGCGCGTGACGTCGTCGGGCCGGCCGATGCGGCCCACGGGAATGTTGGCGGCCAGCTTCTGCTCGCGCTCGCTGTCGGCGGGCACCACGTCGTAAAACATGGGGGTCTGGATGGGGCCGGGCGCCACCACGTTGACCGTGATGCCCTTGGGCGCCAGCTCCAGCGCCCAAGTGCGTGCCATGCCGATCATGCCGGCCTTGGTGGCCGAGTAGTTGGTGCGCGTGGCCAGGCCCAGCGCGCCGCGCGAGGACATCAGCACCACGCGGCCGAAGCCGCCTTGCTCCATGCACGGCAGCACGGCCTGCATCAGGGTCAGCGCCGCGCCCAGATGGATTTGCGTCAGGCCCTGCAGTTCGTCCATCGTGGCGTCTTGCAGCAGGTGCGGCCAGATCACGCCGGCGTTGTGGATGAAGTGCGTGACCGCAAAGCGCGCCGCCACCTCCTGCGCGGCCTGCCGGGTCGCGGCGGGGTCGAGCAGATCGACGTTCAGGTTGCTCAGGCGCGGGTGGCTCCACTCGGGCGCGCGCCGCGCCAGGCTGATGACTAGATAACCCTCGTCCAGCATGCGCCGGCAGATGTCGGCGCCGATGCCGGCTGAGCCGCCGGTGACGAGGGCGGTATGGGGCGCTTGGCTCATCTCGATGCTCCGTTGTCGGCCACCAGCGCGATCACGCGCAGCGGGCTGCCGCTGCCGTGTTCGATCTTGAGCGGTGCAGCCACGATCAGCGCGCCGGTGGGTGGCAACTGGTCCAGGTTGGCCAGGCATTGCAGGCCGTATTTGCCCGCTCCGTGCATCAGCGTGTGGCAGGGGTAGGGCGGGCGCAGGTGCGCGGCCTGGCCGGCGTCGGTGCCGATGGTCTCCGAGCCATAGCCCAGCACGTCGCGCTGCTCCACCAGAAAGCGCACCGCCTCGACGCTGGGGCCGGGCGTGTGCTGGCCGGTGGCGTCGAAGTTCTGGTAAGCGCGCGCGTCGCGCCGGCGGCTCCAGTGCTGCGACCAGTCGGTGCGCATCAGCACCCAGGCGCCGGCCGGAATGCGGCCGTGCGCGGCCTCGAAGGACTCGATGTCGGCCACCGTCATCAGGTAGTCGGCGTCACGCGCGGCCTGCGCGCTGCAATCGATCACGCAGGCCGGGGCGATGAAGTGCGCCGGCGGCACGGCGTCCACCGCATTGCCCGGCCGGTCGCGTCCGGTGATCCAGTGGATGGGCGCGTCGAAGTGGGTACCCGTGTGTTCGCTGCACGAGATGTTGTTCCAGTACCAGCTGGCGCCGCGCGCGTCGTAGGCCGACACCTGCTCGATGCGAAAGCCCTGGCACTGGCCCAGCTCGGGCGGCAGGGCCAGCGTGGGGAAGTCGGTGCTCAGCGCGTGCGACAGATCGACGATGCGGATCTGGCCCGCGAGCAGGCTTTGCGCAAAGGCACCGAGCAGATCCTGGGAGGGCGCGTGCGTCATGGTCAGGATCCTCCTGCCGCCAGCTCGCGCTCAAGCACCTTGGGGTTGTCGCGCCAGCGTGCCAGCCAGTCCTGCGCGATGTCGCCCGGGTAGACGTCCTCGACGCCATCGCGCAGCGCCTTGACGATGGCGCTGGCCAGGGCCTGGGGCGCCAGTTTGGGCGGCGGCACGTTCTGGCTCCATTCGTCGTCGAGGGGGCCGGGAAAGACATTGAGCACGCGAACCCCGGCGGCGCGCAGTTCGGCGCGCAGGCATTGCGCGAGCGACAGCGCCGCCGCCTTGGAGGCCGAGTAGGTGCCCTCCGGCGGATGGTTGCTGAGCGCGCAGATTGACAGCAGGTTGACCCAGGCCGTGGCGTGCGTGGCGCCATCGGCCGCGCGCGCCATGAGCACGGGGCCAAAGGCCTGGGCCAGGCGCAGCAGACCCAGGTAGTTGACCTCCATCTCCTCGCGCGCCACTTCGGTGCCGGCACGCCCCCCGATGCCATGGCGGCGATGCAGCTCGGCCGTGTTGATGACGATATCGACCTTGGCGCCGATCAGCGCGGCCAGCTCCTGCACCGAGCGCTCGTCGCGCACGTCCAGATCAACCACGCTGACCTGGGGCAGCCGGGCCAGTTCGGCAAAGCCCGCCGGCTGCTTCCAGGGCTCGGCCTGGCCGACCCAGATCAGGTCGGCGCCGGCCTTGGCCAGGGCGCGCACCACGGCCTGGCCCACGGGCGACTTGCCGTCGGTGACCAGCACCTTGCGAAACTTCGGGTCGCTGGCCATTTCGCGCAGCATCGGGTCATCGGCCATGTGCTCCGATCCTTTCTCCGGAAATCCGATCAACACCGCCTGGCCGGCGCGGTCCAGTCGCACGCCCACGCGCACCCGGCTGGGCGCGGCGCCGACTTCGCCATGCAGATGCACCATCGCGCTGGGGCCGGCGTCCAGCCGCACCATGCCCAGGCGCCAAGGCAGGCGCTCGCGGAAATACAGGTCGTTGCTGTGCGACAGCGTGGTCTCGGTCAGCAACTCGCCCGCGCCGGTCTGGTCCTGCCAACGCAGCGCGGGGGACAGACATTGATGGCACGCCTCGCGCGGTGGATATTGCGTGGCGCCACATTCGCTGCACACCTGGAGCATGAAGCGCCCCTCGGCCGCGGCAGCGGTCAGGCCCAGCGCCACGCGTCCGCGCGCGGCGGGCGGCAGGTTCATCTGCGGCGTGCGCAGGAGCGGGTTCTTGCGCGGGGGCTTGGCGAAGGCCTGGGTCATGCGCTGGCCTCCAGGATCACCGCCCCGGTGCACAGGCAGCGGTCATAAGTCACCATGCCAAAGCCGGCCACCAGGCCGCGGCGCGCGCCCGGCACGGCGCGGGCACCGGCCTGGCCCGTGAGCTGGCGAATGGTTTCGGTCATGCCGATGAAGCCGCCGGCCGCACCGGCCTGCCCGCTCGAAAGCTGCGCGCCGCCGGTGTTTTGCGGAAAGTCGCCCGAAAAGCGCAGATCGTGCGCGCGCACGAAATCGGGGCCTTCACCCTTGGCGCAAAAGCCCAGGTCCTCGAACTGCATCATCACGATCACCGGGTAGTCGTCGTAGGTTTGCAGCACATCGATGTCGGCGGGCCGCATGCCGGCCTGGGCGTACAGGTCTTCGCGATCCATGGCCCAGCCGCCGCGCACCATCACCGGGTCCGCGCTGAAGGCGTTGTGCCGCTCGATGGCGCCGCGCAGCAGCACGTGCGGCAGGCCCAGATCGCGCGCCCGCTCGGGCGCCATCACCAAAAACGCCTCGGCGCCGGCGCAGGGCATCACGCAGTCGAACAGGTGGATCGGCGCGGCCACCGGGCGTGCGGCCATGTATTGCTCCAGGCTCAAAGGCGTCTTGAACAAGGCGTTGGGGTTGGCCAGGGCGTTGGCGCGCTGCGCCACCGCGATGCGGCCGAAGTCCTCGCGCCGCGCGCCGTACTGGCGCATGTAGTGCGCGGTGATGAAGGCGAACATCGAGTTCGGCCCGCCCGCGCCATAGGGGTAGCTGGCGTCGCGCGCGAAGTCGCTGAAGGCGCCCAGCGTGTGGCGAAACGAATCGACGTGGTTGGTGTCGGCCGCCACGCAGGCCACCACCTCGGCGTCGCCGCACTGCACGGCGCGTGCCGCGCGGCGCAGCGCCATCACGCCCGAGGCGCCGCCGGTGGGGATGTGATCGAGCCAGCGCGGCGACAGGCCCAGGTGCTGCGTCACGCCGACGGCCGTATCGGGTGCCAGCGAAAAGCTGCTGACCGTCAGGCCGTCGATCTGCGCCTTGTCCAGCCCCGAGCCCTGTACCAGCGCGCGCATCGCCTGCCCCACGTACCAGTGGGCGCCGTGGATGGAGTAGCGCTCGTAGGGCACCGTGACGGGCGCGGTGAGCGCCACGCCTTCATAGCCCTTGCGTTTGAGATAGGCCGTCATCTCAACGCTTGACGGTGATGCCGGCCGCCTCGCGGTCCCAGGTGGTGGCGGTCACGCCGCGCTCGCGCAGCTTGAATTTCTGGATCTTGCCGTTTTCGGTGGTGGGCAGCTCCTTCATGAATTCGAGAAAGCGCGGCACGGCGAAATAGGCCATGCGTGGCTCGCAAAAGCGGATCAATTCCACTGCATCGAGGGTCATGCCTTCGCGCGGCACCAGCGCGGCCATCACTTCGTCCTCGGCCAGCTCGCTGCGCACAGGGAAGACCGCGGCCAGCGCCACGGCCGGGTGGCTGAGCAGTACCTGCTCGACCTCGTAGGAGGAAATGTTTTCGCCCCGGCGGCGGATGGCGTCCTTCAGGCGGTCGAGGAAGGTGTAGAAGCCGTCGGCGTCGCGCACCACGCGGTCGCCGGTGTGAAACCACAGGTTGCGCCACGCCTCCACCGTCTTGTCGGGCATGCCGAAGTAGCCGGAGGCGAAGGCATAGGGTTCGTCGGCGCGAAGCAGCAGCTCGCCCGCCGTGCCGTCGGGCACGGCTTCATCGAATTCATCGGCAACGCGCGCCTGAAAGCCAGGCACCACGCGGCCCATGCTGCCGGGCTTCTGCTCGGCATCCAGGCCGATCACGAAGTTGCTTTCGGTCGAGCCGTAGCCGTCCAGCAAGGTCATGCCAAAGCGCTGGCTGAAGGCGTCGTGAAAGCGCGTGGGAATGGCCGGCGCCAGGGCAATGCGCACGCGGTGCGCGCGGTCTTCGGGCGAGGGCTCGCGCGACAGCAGAATGGGAACCATCGCGCCCAGCACGTAGGTGACGGTGGCCTGGTGGCGCACCAGGGCCGGCCAGAAGTCGGAGGCCGAAAAGCGCTTTTGCACCACCAGCGTGGAGCCCGTCAGCAGGGCCTGGAAGAAGGCATTGAGCGCGTTGGTATGAAACAGCGGCAGGGTGGTGAGCAGCACCTCGCCGTCGCGCAGACCCAGCAGCTGGCTGGAGTAGCGGCTCCACCAGTAGTACTGCGCGTGCGGGCAGCACACGCCCTTGGACAGACCCGTGGTACCCGAGGTGTAGAGGATGGCCAGGGTGTCGCCCGGGCCGATGGCGGCGGCGTCGGCCCGGGCATCGCCCAGCGCGGGCATGGGCTGGGCCGCGGCATCGGCGCAGGCATCGATGCTCCAGATGCGCTCCAGCGGCAGCGCGGTGCGATCGGTCAGCGCCAGCAACGCGGGCAGGGTTTCAGCCTCGCCGATGAACAGGCGCGCGCCCGAGTTGGCCAGGATGTGGCGCAGGTTGGTGCCGCGCGCGGCGGTGTTGATGGGCACCGTGACGGCGCCGACCCAGGCGCAGCCCAGAAACACCTGCAAAAACTCGGTCCGGTTGCCGCACATCAGCGCCACGCGGTCGCCGGGGCCGATGCCCTGCGCCTGCAAGAGCGCGCCCATGCGTTGCGCGGTGGCCAGCGCCTGCGCGTAACTCCAGCGGCTGTCCTCGGTGGCCAGCAGAGTGCGCTCGGCAAAGCGGGCGCACTGGTGCGCCAGCATGGCGGGCAGGGTGCGCTCGGCGGGCGCAAAGGCGGCGATGGCGTCGGTCACGCGACCCTCACATGAAGAGCTGGATGTTGGGCAGGGCCGCGTCGCAGTTCAGCAGGTCCACGCGCTTGAGCTGGATGCGCAACTGGCCACCCTGCTGCACCAGATCGTGCGTGGCCCAGCCGGCAAACAGCGACTGCTCGTCCAAGCGCGTCTCGACGTAGTGAAAGGCGGTGCGGCAGCGGTAGGTGCCGGCCGTGTCGTCGCGGGCGATCACGCGCGGCGCCTGCAGCAGGTGATGGCAGCGCGTGTGCGGCTGCTGCGAGAAGGTGCGCTTGCCGAAGAAGCGCTCGACGCGAATCTTCAGCAGCATCTTGTCCTCGTACATCAGCGAGCCCTGCAAGATGGGGTCGGTCTGGCCGTGGGTGAGCGGCATCCAGTAGTGGCCATCGTCGGTGAACAGCGCTTCCCAGTCTTGCAGTTGCAGCGCATCGATCAGCTCGGCTTCGCGGTAGATGAAGTCGATGAGCTGGGCATCGGTGATCGTGTTCATGTTGCGCTCCCTTGGGGCTGCTCGCTCATGCCGACGGTCATGTAGTGCGCCCAGGCGCGCATCTGGTTGCGCATCTGCAGCTCGTTGGTACCGTTGGTCTCGAAGTGCGCGGCGTCGCGCGGCTCGCCCGCGTCGTACAGGCGGCACAGGTTCATCCAGTCGCGGCCGCGGCTGTGCAGGGCCTCCTGCGCGCGCTCGTAGACCTCGGTGTCGTCGTGCGCCACCACCGAGGTGGGCGCGTTGATCAGGCGGTTGTACATCAGCGTGCGCTCGAGCAGCAGGTCGGGCGCGCCGACCAGCCGAAAGGTCCAGGACTCCACCAGGGTCTTGTCCACCGCGATGGGCTTGAATACGCGCATGGTCTGCACCGGCCCCTTCATGGTCAGGTTGGGGAAGTAGATGGTGTTGTGCCGGTTCTCGCCCAGGATGGCGTGGGTACGCTCCTCGCCGTAGGCGGCCACCATGGCCTCCTGGTAGCCGGGAATGGCGGAGTAGTCGGAGTGGATGGACTTGCCCACGCCGGTGTGGCCGTGGCCGTTGGGCCACACGCGGATGCCCATTTCCTCGAAGAACTCGTAGGGGCTGACGAAGGGCGTGAACACCTCCACCGCCATGGGTTTGGGCGTGCCGGGTGGGGCCTTGCTCCAGGCCGCTGCCGCCGTGCCGGCCGATGACTCGTGCGCCACCATGGGGTGCGTGGTGTCGGTCTGGTTGTCCACCAGCATCTTCCAGTTGCAGCGGTTGATGTAGCGCAACACGCCGCCGACGACTTGCAGCTTGCCTTCGGGCGAGCGATCGACCATGTTGTCGATGGTGCTGAGCGACTGGCCGAAGAAGTCCTCGAAGGACACGCCCTCCGGGTTCAGGCGGCAGAACACGAAGTCGCGGTACACGTGCACGGCCTGCACCGCGGCCATGCCGCCGCTGGCCTCGCAGCATTCGAGACCGGTGTTCTCGTAACCTTTCTTGAGCGGGATCGACAGCAGCGAGCCGTCGGTCTTGAAGGTCCAGGCGTGGTAGGGGCAGCGAAAGAACTTGCCGGTATTGCCGCAGGTTTCGGCCGCCACCTTGACGCCCTTGTGCGGACAGCGGTTGAACAGCACGCGGATGCTGTCGTCGCTGTGGCGCACCATCACCACGGGCTCGGTGCCGACGGTGGTGGTGTAGAAGTCGCCCTTGTTCGGCACCTGGCTGGCGTGGCCCACGTAGACCCAGGTGTTGGCGAACAGGTGCTCCATCTCCAGCTCGAACAGCTCGGCGTCGATGTAGGTGTCCTTGTGCACCTCCGATTCGCGCACCAGGGCGCGAATGGCGGCGGGGTTGTTGGCATATCGGCCCATGCTTGTCTCCTTGCCGGTGAGGTCTACAAGTCCAGCACCAGGCGGGCCGTCTTGGCACGCGAGATGCAGATCTGGATCAGCTTGCCCGAGGCGCGCTCGCTGTCGCTGAGGAAATAGTCGCGGTGATCGGGCACGCCTTCGAGAACGGTGGCCTGGCAAACGCCGCATTCGCCGCGGCGGCAGTCGAACATGGGGTCGCAACCCGCGGCTTCCATGGCTTCGAGGATGGTCTTGTCGGCCGGCACCTGCAGCGTCATGCCCGAGGCACGCAGCTCGACCTCGAAGGCGGCATCGCCCTGCTGCGCGGTGGCTTCAACGAACAGCTCCACGTGCACATGGTGATCGTCCCAACCGCGCTCGCGGGCAGTCGCAATGGCGGCATTGATCATGCCCTTGGGGCCGCACACGTACAGGTGCTGGTTGGGTTGGCATTGGTCGAGCAGGGCGCCCAGTTCGAGCCGGGTGTCGGCCTCGTCGTCGGCGTGCAGATGCAAGGCCTCGCCACACAGCGCCTTCAGTTCTTTGACCATGGCCAGATGGTCGCGGCTGCGGCTGCTGTAGTGCAGCGCGAAGGGCCGCGCTTGCGCCGTCAGCGCCGCCGCATGGCTGGCAATGGGCGTGATGCCGACGCCGCCGGCAATCAGCACCACCGGGCCTTCGCCGACCTGCGCGGCGTGCAGCGGAAACTCGTTGCGCGGCTCGCCCACGGTGACGGCGTCGCCCACCTTGAGCTGGTGCATCCAGACCGAGCCGCCGCGGCTGGGTTCCTCGCGGCGCACGGCGATCCAGTGGGTGCGCGGTGCGGCCTCCAGGGCCTCGGCGACGGTGAGGTGGACGATGGAGTAGCAGCGCCGCTCGGGCAGGCCCGGCACCATGACTTGCAGGTGCGCGCCCGAGGCCAGCGGTGGCAACGTCTCGCCGCGGGGCGCGACCAGGCCGATGCGATGGATGAGCGGGGTTTCGACGCGAACGTCAGATACCGTCCACGTCTGCGTCGTCATGCCCGTGCTCCGCTGAACGGGGAGCGTTGGCGGGCAGAGGCCTGGGTGCTGGAACGCGTGAGAGTGCCTGATGCTGGGGTGGACATTTCGGTCTCCTGAATCGCAGTATCAATCAATCTGCGCGGGATTGAAATTTAGGGCTGAACACTTTAAATGTCAACGAAATTCATGAAAAATCATGGAAAACCACTAGGCGATACCGACCGATCGATGGCAACGCGGTTGGCCTGATGGCGGACACTGTCGCTATGCTCGGACCATGCCAAGCTCCGCCACGTCCCGACCTCGCCGCACCGCCGCCCCCGCTGGCGCCCAGGTTGCCGCTCCGCCGCGTTTCATCGACGATTACCTGGCTTATCTGCTGGCGCAGGCCAGCCGCCGGGTGTCGGGCCCGTTTCACGGCGAGGTGCAGATGGGCGGCCTTTCCGTCACCGAGTGGCGCGTCCTGGCAGGCCTGTCGGGAGTGCAGCATGAAAGCGTCGGCGCGCTGAGCGAAATCACGCTGACCAAGCAGCCCACGCTCAGCAAGATCATCCAGCGCATGGAGCGCCAGGGCCTGGTGCGGCGCAGCGACACGCCTGTGGATCGACGCCAGACGCTGGTGGCCTTGACGCCCAAGGGCCATGCGCTTGCCGCCGGCTATGTGCAGCGCGCCATGCAGCACCAGCAGCGCGTCCTGCAGCCGCTGGGTGCGCGCAATGCCAGCACGCTCATGCGCGTGCTGCGCCAGCTCATCGATTTGCCCGAATCCCGTTGACGCCAGAGGCGCGGGCCATCACACCCGCCCAAATGCCCAGCCGCTCTCGGCGGCCGTGCCTTCGACTTGATCGACCAGGCGCAGCAGCGGCGCCAGCTCGCGGTAGCGCGCGGCGGTGTGGCGGATGTAGCCGATGAAGCGCGGCGCGTCCTGCAGGTACTTGGCCTTGCCGTCGCGCAGTGTCAGACGGGCAAAGATGCCGGCCACCTTCAGGTGGCGCTGCAGGCCCATCCATTCGACCGCGCGCCAGAAGCTGCCGAAGTCAACGGCCCAGTCCTCGAAATTCATCAGCCCGAGTTTTTTGGCGCGCTCCCAGTAGCGGATGGTGATGTCGAGCACGAACTCCTCGTTCCAGCTCAGGAAGGCGTCGCGCATCAGGCTGGCGATGTCGTAGGTGATGGGTCCGTGCACGGCGTCCTGAAAGTCAAGCACCCCGAGCGCGCCGCCGGCCTCGCCCACCATCAGGTTTCGCGGCATGAAGTCGCGGTGCACGAAGACCTGCGGCGCCGCCAGGTTGCGTGCCACGATGAGGGCAAAGGTCTTGTCCAGCGTCTCGCGCAGCGCGCCTTCGACGGCCACGCCGCGATGGCGCGCCAGGTACCAATCCGGAAACAGTTGCAACTCGCGGCGCAGCAAGGCCTCATCGTAGGGCGGCAGCACGCCGGCGTGCGAGGCCTGCTGCCAAGCCAGCAGGGCGTCCAGCGCCTGCTCGTACAGCGCGCGATTGGCCTGCGGGTGCTCGCGGTCGATCGCGTCCATCATGGTGCGCGCGCCCAGGTCGGTCAGCAGCATGAAGCCGTGGGCCTCGTCCCAGTCAAGCACCTCGGGCGCCTTCAGGCCCGCGCCCTGCATCAGCTGCGCGACCTGCACGAAGGGCGCGCAGTTCTCGTGCGCAGGCGGCGCGTCCATGATGATGCGCGTGCCGCCGGCGGCGGTGTCGATGCGCAGGTAGCGGCGAAAACTGGCGTCGGCCGAGGTCACGCGCACGGTGCCCGGCTGGAGCCCTTGCGGCGCCGCCAGCCGGCCAAGCCAGGCCTCGAAGGCCTGTTGGCGTTGCCGGTCGGCCCAGAGCGGGGTGGGTAAAGTCGAAGGCGGCGGTGCAAGGCTCATGGATAATCGATTTTAGAGCGCGCTTCGGCGCCGACCCCGTTCTTCTCCTGTGTCCGTTCACCCCATTTCCCATGACCGCAAGGGCCTGATGTGGCGAGCTTCGGCCCTGCGGCCCGGCGTCGCTGCCGCGCTGGCCTGCCTGGCGGGCGCCGCGTGGGCCCAGGCGCCCGCGCCGGCCCCGGACGCGCCGCTGGTGCTGCGCGCCACGCCGATGCTGGCCGAGAAGGTGCCTCGCAACCAGCCCATGGCCAGCTTTGTCTCGGGCGACGAGATCACCGGCCGCGCCGAGCTGGACACCACCGTGCAAGGCAATGCCGAGCTGCGCCGCCCGGGCCTGGCGGTGTGGGGCGACAAACTGGTGTACGACCAGAGCACCGACATCGCCACCGCCACCGGCCATGTGCGCGTCAACTCGCAGGGCAATCGCTACACCGCCACCGAAGGGCAGTTGCAGGTGGACGCGTTTTCGGGCTTTCTGCTGCAACCCAGCTACCGCCTGCTGGCCAACGGCGGGCACGGCACGGCCCAGCGCATTGACTTTGCCGACAGCGACCGCGCCACCGTGGTGAGCGGCGACTACACCACCTGCGAGCGCCCGGGGCCGGACTGGGTGCCCGACTGGATCCTGCGCGCCAGCAAGCTGGAGCTGGACCAGGAAGACGAGGTGGGCCAGGCCCAGGGCGCGGTGCTGGAGTTCAAGGGCGTGCCCATCCTGCCGGTGCCCTCCCTGCGCTTTCCGCTCAGCGACGCGCGCCAGTCGGGCTGGCTGCCGCCCACCATGGGGCTGGACAGCACCAGCGGCCTGATCCTGTCGGTGCCCTGGTACTGGAACATCGCGCCCAACCGCGACGCCACGATCACGCCCACGGTGATGTCGCGCCGCGGCGTGGATGTGGCGGGCGAGTTCCGCTACAAGGAAAACAACTACGAGGGCAGCGTGGCGGGCGACCTGATGCCCGACGACCGTCTGCGCCAGCGCAACCGCTGGGGCCTGTTCACGCGGCACAACGGCACCTACGCCACCGGCATCGACGTGCTGGGCACGCTGGGGGTGGGCCTGAACATCAACCGCGTGAGCGACGACAACTACTGGCGCGATTTCACCCAACGCGGCCTGCCGCTGACCACGCGCCTGCTGTCCAGCGAGGGCGGCCTGTCCTGGGGGCACGGCGATTTTTCGGCCGCGCTGCGCATGCTCAAGTGGCAGACCCTGCAAGACGTGACGGCCCCCATCGTTCCGCCCTACGACCGCCTGCCGCAGCTGACCGGGCACTGGGGGCGCACCAACGACCGGGGCTTCGACTACTCGCTGGACGCCGACTACACGCGCTTTCGCGCCGATCCGTTCTGGACCGGCCAGCCCAACGGGCAGCGCGGCTTCGTGCTGGGCCAGCTGTCGCGGCCGATGCTGCGGCCCTGGGGGTTTTTCACGCCCAAGGTCCAGTTTCACGCCAGCCACTACCAGTTCGACGGCGCGCTGGCCGACGGACGCACCGCCGCCAGCCGCGCGCTGCCCACCGTCAGCCTGGACAGCGGCCTGGTGTTCGAGCGCGACGCGCGCTACTTCGGCCGCGGCTTCACGCAAACGCTGGAGCCGCGCCTGAAGTACGTCTACACCCCCTACCGCAACCAGAACGGCCTGCCCAACTACGACAGCGGCCTGTACGACTTCAACTTCGCCACCATCTGGGCCGACAACATCTTTGCCGGCAACGACCGCATCGTCGACAACAACCTGGTGACCGCCGGCGTCACCAGCCGGCTGCTCGACCCGCAAACCGGCGCCGAGGCCCTGCGCCTGGACATTGCGCAGCGCTATCGCTTCAGCCCGCAGCAGGTGGTGCTGCCCGGTGGCGTGCCGGCGGCGGCGGGCTTGTCCGACCTGATGCTGGGCGCCGGCATCAACTGGAACCCGCACTGGGCCGTCGACACCGTGGTGCAGTACAACCGCGAGACGCACCAATCCACCCGCAAGACGGTGCAGCTGCGCTACTCGCCCGGCGCGTTTCGCACCTTCAGCCTTGCCTACCGTCTGCAGCGCGACCTGGGCACCAAGTCGGTGGACGTGGGCTGGCAATGGCCCCTGGGCGGTGGTGGCGTGCGCGGCGAACTGGGCACCACCCGGCGCTCGGGCGGCGGCAGCTGCAGCGGCCAGTGGTACAGCGTGGGGCGCCTGAACTACAGCATGCCCGACCGGCGCGTCGTCGAGGGCCTGCTCGGCTTCGAATACGATGCGGGCTGCTGGATCGGCCGCGTGGTGCTCGAGAAGGTCAACAGTTCGCTGACCTCCTCCACCAAGCGCATCATGTTCCAGCTCGAATTCGTCGGGCTGTCGCGACTGGGTTCGAGCCCGCTGCGCAGCTTGCGCAACAGCATCCCGCGCTACCAGCTGCTTCGCACCGACACTCCTGCCCCCAGCCGGTTCTCCGACTATGAATAAGCCCCTGCATCGACACTTTCTGATCTGCGCCGTGCTGCCCGCGCTCATGGGCCTGGCCGGGGCGGCGCAGGCGCAGTCGGCCCCGGGCGCGGCGCCCGCCAAGGCCACGCGCGCGGCCAAATCAAGCAAATCGGCCAAGCCCCCCAAGGCCAGCAAACCGGCTGCGGCGCCCGCCAGCGCGCCCGCATCGGCACCGGCGCAGGCCGCCGCCTCGGCCCCGACGGCGGCCGGCGCACCGGCCGAGGCCGACTACATCGTCGCCGTCGTCAACACCGAGCCCGTCACCAACAACGAGGTGCGTGCCCGCGTGGCGCGGGCCTTGCGCGAGATGGGCGAGCGCGGCATGGTGCCGCCGCCGGCGGCCACGCTGCGCCAGCAAGTCCTCGAGCGCCTGATCTCGGAGCGCGCCGAACTGCAGTACGCCCGCGAGATCGGCCTGAAGGTCGATGACACCATGCTGACGCAGGCCCAGTTGTCGATTGCCCGTCAGAACGGGCTGGCCAGTGTCGACGAGCTGTACCGCCGCGTCCAGCAAGAAGGCATTCCGGTCAAGGACTTCGTGGACGACGTGCGCAACCAGGTGCTGCTGGCGCAGCTGCGCGAGCGCGAGATCGCGCCGCGCGTGCGCGTGACCGACGCCGAGGTCGATGCCTTCATCCGTGAGCAGACCGGCGCCACGGCGGCGCAGCCCGAGCTCAACCTGGCCATGATCCTGGTCGAGGTGCCCGAGGGCGCCAGCGCCGAGGACGTCACCAAGCTGCAAAAGCGCGCCGACGAGGTGGCCCAGAAGGCGCGCGCCGGCGAGGACTTCGCCAAGCTGGCCAGCGAATACTCCGACGCCAACAAGCGCGGCAGCGACGGCGGCGTGCTGGGCCTGCACCCGCTGGACAAATACCCCGAGCTGTTCGTCAAGAGCACGCAAGGCGTGCGCGTGGGCGGCATCGCCGGGCCGGTGCGCTCGCCGGCCGGCTTTCACATCCTCAAGGTGCTCGAGCGCAAGGTCAACCGCGACCTGCCCGAGGTCAAGATCCCGCAGACCCACGTGCGCCAGATCCTGCTCAAGGTCGGGCCCTCGCAAAGCGCGCAGGTGGCGCGCGAGCGCCTGGCCGACTTCAAGCGCCGCATCCAGTCCGGCCAGGCCAGCTTCAGCCAGTTGGCGCGCCAGTATTCGCAGGACGACACCGCCGCCGACGGCGGCGACCTGGGCTGGGTCACGCCGGGCCAGTTCGCGCCCGAGCTCGATCAGGTCGTGGGCAACCTCGATGCGGGGCAGATCAGCGACCCGATCGTCACCGGCAACACCGTGCACCTGCTGCAAGTCGAAGGCCGGCGCGAGCAGGTCCTCACCAGCGCCCAGCAACGCCAGATGGCGCGCAACATGCTGCGCGAGAAAAAGGCCACCGAAGCCTTCGACACGTGGGCCAAGGAAGTGCGCGGGCGCGCCTATGTGGAGATGCGCGAGCCGCCGAAATGACGCCCCCCCTGCGTCGCTTCGCGCCTTCCCCCCAGGGGGACGCCGCCAGTGGCCGGGCCAAGCCCGTTCCACGGCGGCCGCTGACCTGGCTTGCTCCGCAGCCATTCGGCTCTTTGGGCGGATGCGCCGCGGACGTCGCCAGCAATTTCCGGCCCCTGGCGCGATCCACTCCGCTCGCGCGAAGGCGCTCTTGACTCGCGCATGAAGCACATCCCGCGCAAGCGCTTCGGTCAGCACTTTCTGGCCGACCCGGCCGTGATCGACGCCATCGTGCGCGCCATCGATCCGCGGCCGGCGCAGCCGATGGTGGAGATCGGTCCCGGCCTGGCGGCGCTCACGCAGCCGCTGGTCGAGCGCCTGGGCCGCCTGACGGTGATCGAGCTGGACCGCGACCTGGCCGCGCGGCTGCGCGCGCATCCGCAGTTGAACGTCATCGAGTCCGATGTACTGAAAGTGGATTTTGCGCAGGTGGCGCAAGCGCTGGGCGCTATCAAAATCAGAATTTGCGGCAACCTGCCCTACAACATCTCCAGCCCCATCCTGTTTCACCTGCTGCCCTTTGCCGAGCACATCGAAGACCAGCACTTCATGCTGCAAAAAGAGGTCATCGACCGCATGGTGGCCGCGCCCTCTACCTCCGACTACGGGCGCCTGTCGGTGATGCTGCAATGGCGCTACGCCATGGAGTGCGTGCTCACCGTGCCGCCCGAGGCGTTTGACCCGCCCCCGCGCGTGACGAGCGCCGTGGTGCGCATGCAGCCGCGCGCCGACTTTGCGCCGGTCGATCCCGCGCTGCTGTCCGAGCTGGTGCAGGTCGCCTTCAGCCAGCGCCGCAAGCTGCTGCGCCACACGCTGGGCAAGTGGCTCGAGGGGCGCGGCTTTGCGGGTGAATTTGACGTGCAGCGCCGGGCCGAGGAAGTGCCGGTGGAGGAATACCTGGGGCTTGCCTTGCGGGTCTGAATCGGCGCTCGTTGCGCTGGTGGCCGCCGCGCAGACCTTCCAGCACCTGCTGGGCGAGGGCGCCAAAGTCACCCGCGGCGAAGGCGAGCGCCAGCGCGAGCAGGCCGTGGGCAACTTCCGCGAGGCCATGCAATGGCTGATCGCCGAAGCCGAGCGCACCACCAGCCGCCAGCGCTACAAGGGCCTGGGCGAGATGAACCCCGAGCAGCTGTGGGAAACCACCATGGACCCGGTCGTGCGCCGCCTGCTGCGCGTGCAGATCGAAGACGCCATCGCCGCCGACCAGGTCTTCACCACCCTGATGGGCGACGACGTGGAGCCGCGAAGGGCGTTCATCGAGACGAATGCGCTGCGGGCAGTGAACATCGACGCTTGAGGGGCCGCAGAAACGGCCCAGACAGCGCGCGTCAGCAGACTGGCGGCAGCGTGGGCGGTTCGAGGGGCCGGGCAAGCCCTTGCGCCAGCGCTTCAAACACCAAGCGAATGCGCCGCGAAGTGCGCAACTCCCGGTGGGTGACGAGCCAGATGGGAAACAGCACCGGCGGTACGTCGTCCAGCACGCGCACCATGCCGGGCGTGGCGGCGGCGATCTCGTCCATCATGGCGCTGATGCCCAGGCCAGCCTGCACCAAGCCCCACTGGCTGGTGCTGTGATCGACGTAGCAGCTGAAGTTGGCGTCGGTCAAGGCGAGGCCGTGCTTGCGCAGGTAGGCCAAATAAGCGCCAGAGCGATCACTGCCGACGAATTCGCATTGCTCCGCGTCCTGCGCGCTGCGCGGGTGCCCGTTGGCCTGCACCCAGGCGCGCGACGCGTAAAAGTGCGCTCTGGCCTGACGGATGAACCGGGCGATCAGCTCCGGCTGTTCAGGCTTGGCATGCCGAATGGCGATGTCGGCTTCTCGCCGCAACAAATCGCTGAACGCATTCGAGGGCACCAACTCCAGCGCAATGCCCGGCGCGCTGTGCCGCAGTTGGCGCACCATCGGTGGCAACAGGCAGGCGGCCACCACGTCGCTGGCCGATACCGTCACCACACCTTCCACCGCTTGCGCCTGACCGCTGGCGGCCAGTGACAGCGCATCGGCGGCGGCGCCCATGGCGCGCGCGTGTTCGAGCAAATCCAGTCCTGCGACGGTCAACTGCATCGTCTTGCCGACACGCTCGAACAGGGTCACCCCCAACCGGGATTCGATGGCCGCGACCTGACGGCTCAACGTGGGCTGCGAAAGCCCCAACTGCCGCGCGGCCGCGGACAAGGAACCGGCCTCCGCCGCCGCCAGAAACGCACGCAACTGGTTCCAGTCGATCAGATTCATGCAATTACGTATATGTTCAATGCAAAAACAGGTGTTTCATTCGTTTGTGCATATATATACCATCGGCCGCCATGTCAGCACTTCGCACCACCCAGTCATCGCCTCCTTCACGGGCTGCGGCGACCCAACCCGCCGCCACGGCGGGCGTCCGCTTCTGGGACCGCATGGCCCCGCGCTACGCGGCATCGGCGATTGCCGACACGGCGGGTTATGAACGCACGCTGGCGCGGGTGAGCACCCTGCTGGCGCCTGAACATGCCGCGCTCGAAATCGGCTGCGGCACGGGCGCGTCCGCCCTGCGCCTGGCGTCCCGTTGCGGCCGCCTGCTGGCCACCGACTCGTCGCCGGCCATGATCGCCATGGCGCGCCAGCGCTGGCGCGCGCAACCCAGTGCCCAGCTGAGCTTTGCCGTCGCCGACGCCCAGGCGGCGCTTCAAGAGAACGCTGGCGGCTATCACCGCGTGCTGGCGTTCAATGTGCTGCACTTGGTCGACGACCTGGACGCCGTGCTCTCGGCGGCGGCGCGCGCGCTGGCCCCCGGCGGCCTGCTCATCTCCAAGACCCCGTGCGTGCGGGAAATGAACCTGTTGGTCGCACGCATTGCGGTGCCGATCGCGCGCATGCTGGGCGCGGCCCCACCCGTGCAGGTCTTCGATGAAGCGCAACTGCTCGCGGGCATGCGCGCCACCGGGCTCAAGCCCATCATCGTGGAGCGCCACGGCACGCGCCGCAAGGATTTCCGGGCCTTCGTCGTGGCGCGCAGAGCCTAGATTAGCGTCGGTGCGGGTGCCTTGCCGCGCGAGCGCGCCCGAATCTCCAGTCCCACTCCCTCACCCTTGTAGAAACCAAAGGAACCGCCATGCGAAGCACAGCTGCGCACCCCGCCATCTCCTGCGCCCCTCGCCACGGCGCACGCCTGCGTGCCCTGAGCGCCCTGATGCTTTGCGTGGCGCTAGCGGCCTGCGGCGGCAGCGACGACGACCTCGCCCCATCCCCTGCGCCAGGCACGCCAGCCCCCGGCGCGCCGGCTCCGGCCCCGGCCCCAGGCGCGCCGGCCCCCGCGCCGCTGGCCTCGGGTGTGGCAGCGCTCGAGGGCGAATGGGTCAACCGCAAGGTCTGCACACCGCTGGGCCCGCAGCAGTCGGCCTATCAGATGGTGAAGCTCGTGCGCCAGTCCGACACGGTGGTCGATTACCGCTCGGGAACCCTGCTCTACAACAGCGCCAACTGCCAGGGCGCGGGCTCGGCCCTGGTCAGTTCGATGGGAACGGTGACACTGTCTCGCATGGAAAGCAGCGCAGCCATCGCGGCGCACTGGGCCGTCTGGCGCACGATCACCGGCGCCACCGCGTACGTGGTGTGGGCCAAGCCCAGCGACAACACGCTGTGCATCCTCGGCGACGAAAACCCGTCGATCCTGCCCACCATCGACCGCGTCGCCCAAAGCGCCGCGGTTCAGGATCAGCAGAACGCCTGCTTCGTGAAGCTTTGACACGGTGGCCAGTTTGAAGCTCGGCCCTGGCGTTGTTCTGAGCGTGACGGCACGCTTGCCCGATCTGCTGCAACGGGCGCGGCGTCTCGCCCCGTGGCCGTTGATCGCCCTGCTCTGCGCTTGCGCGAGCACCACGGTGTCCGTGGCGCCGTCGCCCCAAGCGCCACTGTGCGACCGCGCGGCCAGCGCGCTGGTGCTCTGGGCGCCGCAGTGGCGCCCGGACCAGAAGGACGTGGCCGCCCGCGAACACGCCGCGGCCACCGGCCTGCACGCGTTTTTCGACAGTTCCGATTGCTTTCGACGGGTTGAACTGGCCAGTGCCTCGCGCCTGACTCCCGCTGAAGTGCGTCGGCATGTGGCCGCGGCGACCACGGCTTTTTCCAGTGTGATCGGCATCGAGGTGCTGGAACTGGGGCCGGTGGTCAAGCTCCTGTCCGGCCCGGCACTGATCGAGGGCGGCACCCATGTCGTGCTGCGCATCATCGAGTATTCGCCTGAATCGCTGGACGAACGCCGCCGCTTCGTCGTCGATTGGCACCATGGCGGGCCGGGCGTTGTCCAAGGTGTCGAAAGCCTGCCGAGCGACATCCAGGCCGCCGTGCGCGCGGGACTGCAGGCGGACGCACCGCGCTGAGCCTTGCAGACATCACCACTGTCCGGCCAATTGCCCCGTGCCGAGCCAGAGATCAAACACGGGCGCGGGCTGCAGACCGATTTCGTTTGGTGCCGATTTGAACGGTCAAAATCAACCGCCGCCGCAGGCGGTCGGCTGCGACGAAATGTTAGACATTTGCGCCTGATGAGATTGTGCGAGAGCAATGGCAGACTGAATGGCTGCGCGGGCCTGCGGACTATTTTTCCAGCACGTTGAGCCAACAATTGAGGACGCTTTTGAAACAATATCAAGAGCATTGGCTTTGCTCAAATGTGCCAAAGATTCATACCCCATTTGTTCAAGGCGAGCCACGACTGTAGGGCCAACACCTTTGACAGCAAGGAGGGCTTTTTTTTCGGATGCTGGAAATGGCATTGCAGATTCCAAAAATATCTAACGAACGAAAGGGACTTCCCCGTCCCGAGCGGCCCGCGAGCTTGCGGGAGACGGCAACTGAGTGCCACGATGGGAAGTGCAAATTCTCATCAACTCGTTCGAAAGGGGAAGTCCATGACCATCGTAACCGTAGGCATCGACCTTGCAAAGAACGTCTTTGCCGTTCACGGCGTGGATGCCGGTGGTAGACCTGCTCTGCTGCGCCTCAGCGTGGCGCGCGTGGAAATGTTCATCTGACCCCATTTACCCCTGGCGCACGAACAGACAGCTGCTGAATTGATAGCTGCTAGCGCTTGATAGATAAGCGCTAGAGGCCAATTTGGCTTGATTTCTTTGACACGTTGCCCACCCCAACCGTTCGGGCTGAGCCTGTCGAAACCTTGCGCGGGCTTGGCAAACCGGCGGACCCAGCCCATCGCCAACCGTCGCACCCACCGTACACCAGACCACACCATGATCCATCCCACCGCCTCCCCCTTCACCGATCCCGCTGCCGTCGCCCGCTACGCCGAAGGCCCCCGCCGCAACGTGCCCGGCTACGACAGCCTGCTGCGCATGTCCCGCATCCTGCTGGCTGAGCGCGTGCCCGCCAACGGCCGCGTGCTGGTGGTGGGCGCAGGCGGCGGGCTGGAGCTGGAAGACATGGCGCTGGCGCACCCCGGCTGGCGTTTTGACGGCGTGGACCCCAGCCAGCCCATGCTGGACCTGGCCGCGCAGCGGCTGCAAAGCGCGGGCGTGGCGGGCGACCGCGTGGCGCTGCACCGTGGCTATGTGCAGAGTGCACCGGCTGGGCCATTCGATGGCGCCACGTGCCTGCTGACTTTTCACTTTGTGCCGCGCGAGGAGCGCGTGCCTATGGCGGCAGAGATCCGGCGGCGGCTCAAGCCCGGTGCGCCGCTGGTGGTGGCACATCTGAGCGTGGCGGATGGTGCAGGCCTTGGGGGAGAGGGCGGGGCAGGGGAGCGCGACCTATGGCTGTCACGCTACGCCGCGTTTCAGGTGGCGTCCGGCGTGCCGCCCGAGCATGCGGCCAGGGCGCGGGACAAGATTGCGGCGGAGCTGGCGGTGCTGACGCCGCAGGAAGACGAAGCGATCCTTCGCGAGGCCGGATTCAGCGATGTGCAGATGTTTTACATGGGCTTTGCATTCAGGGGCTGGGTGGCATCGGCCTGCTAGCAGGCAACGAAAGCGGGCCAGTTCATTGAACCCGCATGTCCGCAACTTGCTCCCTGTCAGGCTGTCTTGCGGCTGGGGTCGGCAGCCCCCGGCCAGCTAGCCGTAGGGCATAAAAGAACTTCAACGCACAGGCGCCAGCGCCCACCGGTCCTTCGACGCCTTCACCAGAAAATCAATCACCGCCTTCACCCTGGCCGCATTGCGCCGGCCCGGTGACGACACCGCGTACAGCGTGTGCACGGTGCGGGACGCAAAAGGCGCCAGCACCTCCACCAACCGGCCTTGCGCCACATCGGCCGCCGCAAGCGGGCAGGACAGCATCCCGATCCCCGCGCCGCCCACCAGCGCGTGGTGCACCAGGGCCGAACTGCTGGCGGCCAGGCGCGAGCGCACGGTCACCTCCAGCGGCTTGCCTTGTGCGTTGCGAAACGCCCAGGTCACTGCGGGCCCCTGCGCGGTGTGCGTCACGGTGTGGTGTTGCTGCAAGTCGCTAGGCTCGGCGGGCGTGCCGTGCTGTTCCAAATATCCAGGGGCCGCGTACAGGCGCCGCTCGAACCGGCCCAGCGCGCGCGCCACCACCAGGTCGCTGTGGCCCACGGTGGTGCGCAGCGCCACGTCGATGCCTTCCGTCACCAAGTCGGCCACACGGTCATCGGCCAGCAACTCCACCCGCAGCGCGGGGTAGCGCGCCTGCAGGTCCGCCAGGTGGGGCAGCACCAGCGCCTCGCAAATCTCCTGGCTGGAGGCCAGGCGCAAGGTGCCCGCCACGCGGCTGCGCTGGTCCGACAGCGATGCGCCGATGTCCTCCAACTGCGCCAGCAAGGCACGCGCTTCCTGCGCCAGCTCTGCGCCCTCGGGCGTGGCCGACAGGCCGTGCGTGGACCGGCGCAGCAAGCGCACGCCGTAGCCGGCCTCCAGCCGGTCCACACCGCGCGCTACCACCGACACCGCCACATCCATTTCGCGCGCCGCCGCAGAAAACGAGCGCAGGTCGAGCGACCGCACCAGCCACCGCAGGTCGGCCGGATCGGGGAGGAAGGAGCGAGGTTCTTTCTTCATCGTGCGCGCCTTTGCGTGCGGAGCAAAAGCCATTATCGCCACGGGCGGTTTCCGTGGCGGGGCGCAATTTCTACAGTGAAGGCTCCTTATCAACCAACGCATTCAACAGGAGCCCTCCATGCCCATCCTCAACGTCAAAGTGTCTGCCCAACGCACGCCCGAGCTGTCTGCCCGCATCGCAGAAACCCTGCTGGACCTGACCACCCGCGTGCTCGGCAAGCGGCGCGACCTGACCGCTGTGGTCATCACCTTTGTCGACCCCGCCGACTGGTACGTCGCCGGCCGGTCCCTGGCCGACCTGAAACAGTCGAGCTTCTACTTCGACGTCAAGGTGGTGGACGAGACCAACACCAAGGCCGAAAAGGCGCGCTACATCACCGAGGCGTTCGCAGCCTTCGAGGGCCTGCTGGGCGCGCTGCACCCCGAAAGCTACGTCTACGTGCAGGACGTGCGCGCCACCGCGTACGGCTTTGGCGGCCGCACGCAGGAATACCGCCACCAGCACCCCGAGCAATAAGCAAGCAATCCACCAAAAACTACCCAGGAGCACCGACATGACGACGATGACGACAACGAACAACCCCCTTGCCGACGTGATCGTGGCCCAGACGCTGGGGCGTGCAGGCCTGGCGGGCTGGATCCCCGAAGGCGAAGGCAAGTGGTCCCTGCCCATCCAGTTCCTGCCCGACGATGCTGGTTGGGTGGAACTGATGCGCCTGTCGCCCGGCACGCGGCTGGGCCTGCACCGTCACACGGGCGAAGTGCACGCCCTGACGCTGGTGGGCGAGCGCCGCCTGAACGATGGCCGCGTGGTGCGGCCGGGCGACTACATCCATGAGCCCGCCGGCAATGTGGACTGGTGGGAGGCGACGGGTACCGAAGAGCTGCTGGTGCATGTGGTGGTGAAGGGCAGCGTGGAGTACCTGGGGCCGCACCATGCGGTGTTGCAGCGGATCAGTACGGCCGATAGGCGGGCGGACTACCGCCGATGGTGTGAAGCGGAGGGGGTGGTGCCACGAGATTTGAGTTGATGACGTGTTTCACGCATCGCGCTCGCGGGCGCGCTGCGGTCCGGGGCGGGCTACAGGAGAAATATGAATGAAACCAGGCTCCAGCGCTCTCTGGTCAAGCGCTGGTAGCTCTTAAAACAAGAGCAGACGTGCCCACCGATGGCCGCGTGCCGAAATTCAACTATCGCCTCCCGTCAAACCACAGCGCTAGCTGTCGCATCCCGGATGATTGCATAGACTCTAACCGGTATCCACTCTTCATGGCCCGAGCCGTTTTGCAAGAGTTGATAGAGTCTCTGCAATCGATCTCGGGAGTACAACCATGCTGATAGCCCTGCACAAGAACGCGCGCACCACGCCTGCCGTGCGTGCCGAGATCGCCGCCAGCAGCGAGAGCGCCAGTGTGTTGGCCCAGCGCTTTGGCATCACCGAGCAGACGGTCTACAAGTGGAAGAAGCGCGATGTGTTCGGGGACCGCTCCCACACGGCCCACCGCCTGCAAACGGTGCTCACCCCAGCACAGGAAGCTATCGTGGTCCACCTGCGGCGCACCTTGCTATTGCCCCTGGATGATCTGTTGGCCGTCACACGGGAGTTCCTCAGTCCCGATGTCTCTCGTTCGGGCCTGGACCGGTGTCTGCGCCGCCATGGAGCAGGCAACCTCAATGCCCTGAAGCCCCAGGAGCCTGTGCAGACCCACAAGGCCTTCAAGAGCTACGAGCCAGGCTACGTGCATGTGGATGTGAAGTACCTGCCTCAGATGCAGGACGAGAGCAGCAGACGCTACCTGTTCGTGGCCATTGATCGGGCCACGCGCTGGGTGTTCGTGCAATTCAAGGCCAGCAAGACAGCCGCCAGTGCCCGGGCCTTTCTGGCTGCCCTGCACAAGGCCTGCCCGATCAAGATCAGAAAGCTGCTAACCGACAACGGCAAGGAATTCACGGACCGCCTGTTTGCCAGCAAGGAGCGTGAACCCAGCGGGAATCACGAGTTCGATCGGCTATGCCAGGAACTGGGCATCGAGCACCGGCTGACAAAGCCCAGGACGCCCAGAACCAACGGCATGGTGGAGAGGTTCAACGGGCGCATTGCCGATGTGCTCAAGACTCACCGATTCAACAGCCGCGAGGACATGCAGCAGACCTTGCAGCGCTATGTGGCCCTGTACAACCACCAGTTGCCCCAGTCAGCATTGGGCAGCAAGACGCCTATGCAGGCCATGAAGCAGTGGTACCAGGAGCGGCCGGATCTGTTTCATAAGCGACCATATGATCGTCCGGGATGCGACACCTATGCAGGCCATGAAGCAGTGGTATCAGGAGAGCCCGCATCTGTTTCACAAGCGACCTTATGATCGTCCGGGATGCGACATTTACGCATCAAATATGCCTCTTGAATGCTAACGGCCAAGGTAAGCGGCCCGCAGAATGCGGGTCCGCTTGACCGCAGAGTTAGACCCGAAGGCCAAAAGGGAGCGCCCGGACTTGAACAAGGGCGCAGCCCACGAAAAACCGCTGGGCCACGAAAGCGGCGCAGCACTGCAAGAATGATAGCTGGTAGCGCTTGCTGCACAAGCGCTGGACCCCAAAAAGGCTTGAAAACCCCTTGGAAAAGGCAGAGCGCTGGAATAGATGGCTGCGCGCATGAAGCGGGTGATGGGACTAACGCCGCGCTTCAGCGGCGCCCGCTTGCGGGCGTCCGCTGCAAGCGCTTGTTAGGCAGCAAACGTGCGCGACAACATTGATCACGCTCGCTCTCTGGAGAAGTAGTTGACGAGACTATTCAGTGAACCATTGTTTCCGGTCTCCGTGCCAGAAATCATGTCCTGACCAATGAAGGACGCAACTTGGCTGGTGCTTCTTAGCTTCGTTACGCTTCCAGACTTAGCCAGCTCAAGAGTAGTTAGTGAAGCACAGAGTCGTTTTCCATCCATCGAGATCGTCTCGCTGGAGACGATGCGGCGATTCGGGATGATTTCAAGATAGCGTGTAGTGCCGTGAATGTTTGGATTTGACTTGGAGCCGCAACGGAAGCGATCTTCACCGCCCTCTCGAAAGTCATCTTGGTCATAGATTATGGTGGCAGTGTCTGACGGCGCCCCCCACTCCGACCGAATTTTCGCGCTTGCGAAAGCTGCGAATACTCTTTCGACGGTTGCTGGAATTTCGCGCTCGAACACCAATGTCGCGTGAGTTGTGTGTGCAGTGCGCTGGGAATCTTCAAAAGCCATATAGGGAACCACTGAACAATGGCCGCCGAAAGCTCGGCCATCAGAATTTGCATCCTTCGTTTCATGATGCGGCTTGCGGTTTGCGACTCGGGCTGTTTTCAAGCCTTGTTTTTGCCTTTTCGGCCTCTTTGAAGCCCCGTTTGCGCTTTCAAGGCGCACCTGTGCCTTGCAACTGCAATAGCGGCATCTTGAGCAACACCAGGTTGGCCAACGCGAACATCACGTTCAGTTGGCTCGCGTTCTTGGCCAAGCCACGATAGCGCAGCTTCTTGTGGCCAAAGAGGTTCTTGACCACGTGAAACGGATGCTCGATGCGCGCGCGAATCTGCGCCTTCACCCGCTCCAGCGCCTGCTTCAACTGCTTGGTCAAGCCCTCGGGCATGGCCTTGATCTTGTGACGGCGCTCCGCGACGTGCCAGTTGACGTCCGCTTTGATGCGTCCTCATCTTGCGCCGCTTTGACCTCCTCGCGCTTTTCAACGCCCGTGAAGCCTGCATCGGCGTGTACATCGCTTTCCTGACCGTGCAGCAGGTGGTGAGCGTTGGCCACGTCCGACTCGTTGGCTGCGGTGACATGGATGCTGTGCACTGCACCCGAGTCAGAGTCGGCCCCGATATGCGCCTTCAACCCGAAGTGCCACTGATTGCCCTTCTTGGTCTGGTGCATCTCGGGATCGCGCTGGCCATCCTTGTTCTTGGTGGAACTCGGTGCGGCGATGATGGTGGCGTCAATCATCGTTCCCTCACGCATGAGCAGGCCTTGCTCGCTCAGGTGCTGGTTGATCTGCTCGAAGATCGCCTTGCCCAGCTCGCGCTGCTCGAGCAGGCGGCGGAACTTGAGCAGCGTGGTGGCATCGGGTGCGCTCTCGCGCGCCAAGTCGATACCCACAAACTCGCGCATGGCGCAGCTGTCGTACAGCGCATCTTCCAGCGCCTCATCGCTGAGCGCGTACCACTGCTGCACGAAGTACATGCGCAGCATGCGCTCAAGGCCGATGGGCGGGCGGCCAACGCGGCCACTGCTGGGGTAGTGCGGCTCAATGAGGGCCAGCAGGCGCTGCCAGGGCACCACCTTCTGCATCTGGCCCAAGAACTTCTCGCGGCGCGTCACGCGCTTCTTGCCTGCATACTCCAAGCTGGCAAAGCTGACTTGTTTCATGCTCCGAGTTTAGTAGCAAACGCAGCAATCGACCATCGGGGTTGGCCCGAATAAATCAGCGTTTCCATAGGTCCTCCGAATCGTGAGTGTGCCTCGCGCTGCGAGATGTGCTGCCTAACGACTGAGGTAAGCCGACCGCCGAAGGCGGGTCGGCTTGACTGATGGGTTAGACTGCACTTGATACTCTCTGACCTCAGCGAGTTAGCAATTCGTGGAGGCGCAGGGCCAAGGTAATCGCATTGCGCTCCTTGGTATTCAGCGTGCGATCAACGTGGTACTTGCCTTTGAAGCTTGTTGCTCGTCACTCGTCGCCCGCGAAGATCGGCACGTAGAGCAAGGCTAGTTGCCAGAATTCTGGGACTTATCACCTCACTCCCAGCTGGCGCGATCGCGTGCAAATCTCGCTCAGGGACCCGGAAGCGCCTTGCGCCAGCTACGAAAAGCTGGCGGAAGCCAGCATCAAGAATGAAGCTTCACGGCAGCCAAACTTGGAACCTTAACGCCGAGGCTGAACGCGCATGCGTGACTAATCGCCCGTCGGGTTTGAGCATGAAGAAGAAGCCGACTTGGTAGGAGAAGCTCCACGGAACGATCCTGAGAAGATCTGGTGCGCTTGCTGCCGTACATTGAAAGGAGAGTCTGCCGCGAACTCGTCTGATCGGTCGAGAGAACACACAGGTAAAATTGTCTTCTATAGAACCTTTGAACTCATTCTGGTTTTGCCTCTCGAGTTTGGACCCAGGGAAAAAGTTCGATGTCATGATGGAGCTCTCGGCTTTATCGAACCGAAGGGGAGTGAACTCTGTGTCGTTTGAGCCGAAGTTTGAGAAGCCTGAATGCACGTCCGTGTAGCTGGACTCTCGGCGATGAGCAAGCTTACTGGTGTAGCGCTTGTGGCGAACGACAGCTGTGCTTCGCAAGCTCGGCATAGTTTCCGCTTAGTGTGAGTGTGCAACGCGGCAAATGGCGTAGTGTTCGGTGCGCGCGAAGCATCATAGACCCGGCAAGTCTTGGCGAGGCAGACACATGGTAAAAGGCGGAACCCGTTGCTCCAACGACCAACGGGTCGACCAGCGGATAATTTGCCCAGAAGCCAACTGTATCGGAAACAAAACATGCCGCGCACTACTGAGCTGCTGGTTGAAGTAGCGCGAGCGCCTTCACCGCCAGTGCCCGGATACGGAGAGTCGCCGCTAGGCTGGCAGGTTGAAACTGGACTGCAGGAAGTGCGCCCACCCGTAGCCTGCCGTACTGCTGAGCGGTCGCGAACCCAATCGGCGCACCGTCAGGCCGCCTGCCTGCGCAGCGCTTTTCCTTTGCAAGGTCTACCGAGCTGGAAGGGCGCCATGTATGGTAGTATGTCCGCTTGCTACATGAAGCTTTGGGCCTCGGCTGGGCCGCGGCCGATACTGCTGCAGCCGCAGGGCCGACGCTAGTGTAGGCATCCAGATAGCATCCCCAAATGGCATCGGTCGGTTCCTTTCAAAGGAGGGAAGGCATTTGGACATCAATGGCTTTCACGGCTGCAAAAGCGGTGCTCGGTGGTCAGGCGCGCTCCCATCTCGGTCCCGCGCGTCCGAACTGTGACAATTTCCGTGTGCCTGCGTGCCAGTGCGGCCTAACTAGAGTTATACGACACACGCACGAAAAACGCCAGTCGCGCAATGCTGTCCAGTCCTGCCGGTGCACAGGCGGAGATTCGCCCCGTCTCGTTTAGCCAAACCTAAAAATAGCGGGATCATCTCAGTCTCACATCGAACCTGGGCGCCGCCGGACGGCGGGTACATCGGCACGGCCTTTCCCCATCCAGCCGCCGCCCTCAATTCAACGCCATCGACAGCTTGCGCCGATAGCTGGACAGCAGCTCGGCCTGCGGGTCTTCCTGCTTGGCAGCCTTGCCGGTCAGCTCGATGCCGCCGGCGCTTTTGCCGTCGGCGGCGGCGCCGGGTTTTTGCGGCGGCGGGGTCAGCAGTTCGAGGATGGCGACGTAGGTCTTGCGCGCGGCCTCCTCGTTCCACTTGCGGTCGCGCATGATGATCTCCAGCAGCTCGTCCATGCTGGCGGTCCACTGGCCCTCGGCCATCAGGGCGCGGGCCTTGGCAAAGCGGGTGTCGAAGTCGCGCTTGTTCTGCGCGATGGCGGCGTCGTATTGCTCGATGGGCCAGTTGCCGCGCTCGTCCTGGTGCACGAACTCGATGGCGTCCAGCCAGCGGCGCAGGGCGTCGAAGTGCAGCGGGCGCGGCTCGCGCGCCAGCGGTTCTTCCAGGGCGGCGGCGGCCTCGGCGTAGGCACCGGTGCCGATCAGCAGGCGCACGTAGTCGGAGCGCGCGGCGTCGTTGCCCGGGTCGTGCGCCAGTGCGTCGGCCAGCTTGGCCAGCGCGGCGTCGGTGTCGCCCGACTCCAGCAGGGCTTCGGCCTCGTCGGCCTGGGCCTCGGCGGCCACGGCGCCCTCGCTGGGCACGTGTTTGTCCAGGAACTGGCGCACCTGCGCGGCGGGCAGCGCGCCGACAAAGCCGTCCACCGGCTGGCCGCCGGCGAACAGCACGCAAAACGGGATGCTGCGCACGCCGAACATCTGCGAGAGCTGGCCGGCGATGTCCTGCTGCTTGTCGGCGTCGAGCTTGGCCAGCACAAAGCGGCCGGCGTATTCCACCTCCAGCTGCTCCAGCACCGGGCCCAGCTGCTTGCAGGGGCCGCACCACTCGGCCCAGATGTCCACCAGCACGGGCGTGGTCAGCGAGGCCTTGAGCACCTCGGTTTCGAAGTTTTGTACGGTGACGTCGATCATGGTCAGGAATGTGCGGGCAAAATCGGGGAAAGCAACCATTGTGCAGTAGCGTCATGATGAATCCCGTGGTCGGCGTGGTGATGGGTTCCAGCAGCGACTGGGACACGATGCAGCACGCCGTGCAAGTCCTGCAGCGGTTCGGCGTCGCGCACGAGGCGCGCGTGGTGTCGGCGCACCGCATGCCCGACGAGCTGTTTGCCTACGCCGAGGGCGCCGAGGCGCGCGGCCTGCGCGCCATCATTGCCGGCGCGGGCGGCGCGGCCCACCTGCCCGGCATGCTGGCGGCCAAGACCGTGGTGCCGGTGCTGGGCGTGCCCGTGGCCTCGCGCCACCTGCAGGGCGTGGATTCGCTGCACTCCATCGTGCAGATGCCCAAGGGCGTGCCGGTGGCCACCTTTGCCATCGGCAACGCCGGCGCGGCCAACGCGGCGCTGTTTGCGGTGGCCATGTTGGCGGCCGATGACGCGGCCCTGCGCGCCAGGCTGCACGCCTTTCGCGCCGAGCAAACCGCCGCCGCGCGCGCGATGACTCTCCCACCGGCGCAGGCGCAATGACCTGGCCGATCCTTCCTGGAGCCGTTGTCAACGGCCGCCCGGCCACCCTGGGCGTGCTGGGCGGCGGCCAGCTGGGCCGCATGTTCGTGCATGCGGCGCAGTCGCTGGGCTACGAGACGGTGGTGCTCGACCCCGACCGCGCCAGCCCCGCCGGGCGCATCAGCCACCACTTCATCTGCGCCGACTACCGCGACCCCAACGCCTTGCGCGAGCTGGCCGCGCGCGCCCAGGCCGTCACCACCGAGTTCGAGAACGTGCCCGCCCAGGCCCTGGCCGAGCTGGCGCGCGCGCGGGCGGTGTCACCGCCGGCCGATTGCGTGGCCATCGCGCAGGACCGCATCCGCGAGAAGGCGCACTTTGCGCGCTGCGCCGCCGCCGCCAGCGGCGTGGCGCCGGCGCCGCACGCGGTGATCGAGTCCGAGGCCGACCTGGCCGCCGTGCCCGCCGCGCTGCTGCCCGGCATCCTGAAGACCGCGCGCCTGGGCTACGACGGCAAGGGCCAGGCGCGGGTCGGCACGCGCGCCGAGCTGGCCAGCGCCTGGCAGCAGATGGGCCGCGTGGCCTGCGTGCTCGAGCAGATGCTGCCGCTGGCGCTGGAGTGCTCGGTGATCGTCGCGCGCGGCGCGGACGGCACGGTGGTCAGCCTGCCCGTGCAGCGCAACCTGCACCGCGGCGGCATTCTGGCCGTGACCGAGGTTTTTGAGCAAAACCTGCCCGCGGCGCTTGCCCAGCAAGCGCAGGCAGCTACCAAAAACATAGTCAGCGAGCTGGACTACGTCGGCGTGCTGTGCGTCGAATACTTCGTGCTGCAAGACGGGCGCCTGGTGGTCAACGAGATGGCGCCGCGCCCGCACAACAGCGGCCACTACACGGTGGACGCCTGCGACCAATCCCAGTTCGACCTGCAGGTGCGCACCCTGGCCGGCCTGCCGCTGGTGGCGCCGCGCCAGCACAGCGCCGCCATCATGCTCAACCTGCTGGGCGAGCTGTGGTTTGACGCCGCCGGCAGCCCGCGCCAGCCGCCCTGGGCCGACGTGCTGGCCCTGCCCGGCGCGCGCCTGCACCTGTACGGCAAGGCCCAGGCGCGGCCCGGGCGCAAGATGGGGCACCTCACTGTCATCGGCCAGGATGCCGCCGGCGTGCGCCAGCAGGCGCTGCGCGCGGCCGAGTTGCTGGGCATCGAGGCGTTTTGATGCGCGCTTGCGCCCGGTCCGCACTGAACTCCCTCCCCCTCTGGGGGAGGGTTGGGGTGGGGGCCAGCGGCGCATCGCACGGGCGCCCCGCCGACTCCCATCCCCGCCTTCCCCCAGCAGGGGAAGGAGAGGGGGCACACCCTCACCCCAACCCTCTCCCGCAGGCGGGAGAGGGGGCAGACACCACCCATGATCCTTGACGGCGCCCAGCCCGATGCCATCGCCCGCGCCGCCGATGCCTTGGCGGCGGGCGAGTTGGTCGGCCTGCCCACTGAGACGGTGTACGGCCTGGCGGCGGACGCCGGCAGCGATGCGGCGGTGCGCGCCATCTTTGCCGCCAAGGGCAGGCCCACCGACCACCCGCTGATCGTGCACCTGGCCGACGCCAGCGCCGTGCCGCGCTTTGCCGCCGCCGTGCCCGACTTCGCCCAGCGCCTGATCGACACCTTCTGGCCCGGCCCGCTCACCCTGATCCTGCCGCGCCAAGCCGGCGTGGCCGATGCGGCGGCGGGCGGCCACCCCACCATCGGCCTGCGCTGCCCCGCGCACCCGGTGGCGCACGCGCTGCTGGCAGCCTGCGCCGCGCGCGGCGTGCCGGGCCTGGCGGCACCCAGCGCCAACCGCTTCGGCCGCGTCAGCCCGACCACCGCGCAGCACGTGGCGGCCGAGTTTGGCGACGATCTGCTGGTGCTCGACGGCGGGCCCTGCGCCGTCGGCATCGAGTCCACCATCATCGACTGCACGCGCGGCGCGCCCGTGCTGCTGCGGCCCGGGCAGCTGGGGCGCGCCGCCATCGAGCGCGCCGCCGGCCGGCGCATGCTCTCAAAAGAAGAGCTGACCACGCCCGACCCCAAAGCCTCCGGCACCTTGGCCGCGCACTATGCGCCGCGCGCCAAAGTGCGGTTGATGAGCGCCGCCGAGCTGCGCACCGCCCTGCAGGTGTTGGGCGCCGACGCGCGCCACATCGCCGTGTGGGCGCGCGCGCCGCTCTCATCGCCCAGCCCGCACTTGCTGCTGTGCCGCATGCCCCAGGATGCCAGCGCCGCCGCCCAGCAGCTGTTTGCCGTGTTGCGCGGCTTCGACGACGCCGGCGCGCGCCTGATCTGGGTCGAGACGCCGCCTGCGGACGCGGCCTGGGACGGCGTGCGCGACCGCCTGCAGCGCGCCACCGCGGCGGGCTGATTGCAAAGTCGCGATGTTTCGGCCCTGCGCTCGTTAAACTTGCGCCTTTGTCGTGCCTGGAGTCCGTCCCATGTTTTCTCCCTGGATTCGCCGCGCCGCTGGCGTCCTGCTCGTTGCCGCCACCGCCCTGCTCGCCGCCTGCGGCTCCGGCTCGGTGGTGTCCGACCTGGTGCCCCAGCGCTTCATCACGGTGGGCGACGGCTTTGCCGACGTGGGGCAAAACGGATATCGCTACACCATCAATGACGGCTCGCCCAACTGGGTGCAGCAACTGGCGTCGTACTACGGCCTCACGGTGACGCCGGCCTCCTCCGGCGGCTTTGGCTACGCCCAGGGCAATGCCCGCGTGGCCACGCCCGACACCTCCAGCGGCACCAACGCCCCCAGCGTGTCGGCCCAGATCGATGCCCTGCTGGCGCGCACCACGCTGGGCAAGAACGACGTGGTGTTCATCAATGGCGGCATGAGCGATATCGTCGCCGCCGTGCAGGCCACCGGCATTTCGGCGGCCACCAGCGCCACGGTGGACACGGCGGCGCGCGCACTCGCCGACCAGGTGCGCCGCGTGGTCGCGGCCGGCGCCACGCACGTCGTGGTCAGCGGGGTTTACAACCTGGGCATCACGCCGTGGGCGACGCCCTGGGGACGCTCGCCGCCAACCGGCGGTGGTCCCGTCACCGACTTGTCGGTGGCCTTCAACGACCGCCTTCTGATCCAGATCGCCGACATGGGCGCGACGGTGCTCTATTTCGACCCCGCCCTGTTCTTCAACCTGATCTACAACAAGCCATCGAGCTACCCCGTCGACAACGCCACCGACCCGGTGTGCACCACGCCCGACGCCACCACCTGCACGCCCACCACCCTGGTGGCCGGCGCCGACCCCAGCCGCTGGCTGTTTGCCGACAACCTGTACTTCACGCCCGCCATGCTGCGCCTGTTCACCAACGAGGGCTATCTCGAGAACGCCTACTCGCGTTTCAAGAACCGCTGGTAAGCAAGTGACCCTCCCCCGTTGCTTCACTCGCTGCGCGATGTTTCGCCTCCCCCCCCCAGGGGGCATCGCCAGTGGCCGGGGAGACCCCGGCCACGGCGATCGCTGGCATGGCCTGCTGCGCGGCCACTCGACTCACTGGGAATCGGTCGCTGCGGGTGAGGCGCAGTGCAAGAGAGCCATGGAATGAGCGCCCACCGCATCGCCGTCATCCCGGGCGACGGCATCGGCACCGAGGTGATGCCCGAGGCGCTGCGCGTGCTCGCCGCCGTGCAGCAGAAGTTCGGCGTCCGGCTCGAGCTCACCCCCATCGCCTGGGCCAGCTGCGAGCACTACCGCCAGCACGGCGAGATGATGCCGCCCGACTGGAAAGAGCAGTTGCAGGGCATGGACGCGCTGCTGTTCGGCGCCGTCGGCTGGCCCGCCACCGTGCCCGATCACGTGTCGCTGTGGGGCAGCCTGCTCAAGTTCCGGCGCGAGTTCGACCAGTACATCAACCTGCGCCCGGTACGCCTGTTCGCCGGCGTGCCCTGCCCGCTGGCCGGCAAGCAGGCGGGCGACATTGACTTTCTGGTGGTGCGCGAGAACACCGAGGGCGAATACACCAACCTGGGCGGCGTGATGTATGCCGGCACCGAGCGCGAGATCGTGGTGCAGGAGACGGTGATGAGCCGCTTCGGCGCCGACCGCGTGCTCAAGTTCGCCTTCGAGCAGGCGGCCGCGCGCCCGCGCCGCAAGCTGGACGTGGCCACCAAGAGCAACGGCATCGCCATCAGCATGCCCTGGTGGGACGGCCGCGCTGACGCCATGGCCAAGAACTACCCGCAGATCGCGGTCGAGAAGCACCACATCGACATCCTGACGGCGCGCTTCGTGCTGCAGCCCGAGCGCTTCGACGTGGTGGTGGCCAGCAACCTGTTCGGCGACATCCTGTCCGACCTGGGCCCGGCCTGCACCGGCACCATCGGGCTCGCTCCTTCAGCCAACCTGAACCCCGAGCGCACCTTCCCCAGTCTGTTCGAGCCCGTGCATGGCTCGGCGCCCGACATTTTCGGGCAGGGCATCGCCAACCCGGTGGCGATGATCTGGTCGGCCGCGCTGATGCTGCAATTTCTGGGTGAGGCGCCCGCGCACGACGCCATCCTGCGCGCCATCGAAACCGTGCTGCGCGAGGGCCCGCGCACGCGCGACCTGGGCGGCGCGGCCAGCACCGCCGAGATGGGTCAGGCGATCGCGGCGCTGATCTGACCGGTGGCGGGCTGTTGCAGGGCCGCCGCCACGCCGCGCACCACGTCGCCGACCACGATCACCGCGGGGCTGCCCAGTCCTTCGCGCTCGATCGTGTCGTGCAGCGCGCCCAGCGTGGTGCGCGCATGGCGCTGCTGCGGCAGGCTCACGTGTTGGATCACCACCGCCGGCGTGTGCGCCGGCAGGCTGCTCAGCAGGCCGTGCTGGATATCGGCGCAGCCGGCCATGCCCATGTAGATGACCAGGGTCAGGCGCGCGTCGCGCGCCGTGGCGGCCAGCTGGCGCCAGTCGGGGGCCGTGTCGCCGGGCCGGTTGTGGCCGGTGACGAAGAGCACGCCGTGCGCATGCGTGCGGTGCGTCAGCGGCGCGCCCAGCAGCGTCATGCCGGCCAGGCCGGCGGTGATGCCGTTGATGACCTGGACCTCGATGCCCGCGGCGCGCAGCTGCTCCACCTCCTCGCCGCCGCGGCCGAAGATGAAGGGATCGCCCCCCTTCAGGCGCACCACCTGCTCGCCGGCGCGCGCGGCCCGCACCATCAGTCGCTCGATGAAGGCCTGGGGCGTGCTCTTGCAGCCGCCGCGCTTGCCCACGCGCACGATGCGCGCGCCGGCCGGGGCCAGCGCCACGATCTGGTCGCTCACCAGGTCGTCCACCAGCAGCACGGTGGCGGCCTGGATGGCCTTCAGCGCCTTGAGCGTGAGCAGTTCCGGATCGCCCGGGCCGGCGCCGACCAGGGTGCAGCGGCCGGCCGCAGGGGGCTTGTTCATGATGGCGCCTTTGCCGCGATGCGGGCGCTCAGGTGCACGATGTGCTCCACCTGCCGCTGCAGCGCCGCCGGCACCGGCAGCTCGCCCGCCAGCACGCGGCGCGTGTAGGTGGCGGTGCTGGCCACGTCGATGGCGCTGGGCAGGCCGGGCACCTCGCTGGCGGTGCCCGGCTGCTGCTCATCCAGCAGCGCGTGCGCGCCGGCCACGAAGGCGTCGTAGCGCGGCGTGCGGCGCGGGTCGGCCGCCACCTCGCCCTCCAGCCCGCGCGAGAGCAGGGCGTGCATGCCCAGGGTGCTGAACGTGGCGCACAGCAGCTCGAAGTACGCCGGGTGGGTGTAGCTGGCCACCACCAGCGTCGGGCCGTCGCACGGGCTCAAGAGTTTGGCGACGCTGTGGCCGGGGTTGCGCAGGCCCAGCGTCTCGCGCGTGGCCAGCAGGCGCGCCAGGCCGGGGTGCAGCAGCGCAGTATCGACGTGGACCACTTCGCCATTCGCTATTTGTTTGGTAGCTGTTAACGCAGGAACGTCGAGCGCTTCAAGCACATCGGATGCCAGAACGCGGCGCGCCTCGGTGCGCATGCCGTGCAGCAGCACGCGCTGGCCCTGGCGTGCCAGCAGCAGCGCCAGCAGCGGCGTCAGCACGGGCAGCTTGCGCGCGCCGTTGTAGCTGGGCAGCACGATCAGCGGCCGGCCGTCGGCGCCGGCGGGAAAGCGGGCGATGCGTGCCTGCACGGCATCCAGAAAGCCGCACATCTCTTCGGCCGTCTCGCCCTTGATGCGCATGGCCACGCAGAAGGCGCCGATTTCCAGATCGCTGGCCTGCCCGTCCAGCACCTGGCCCAGCAGGTCGGCCGCCTGCGCGCGCTCCAGGGCGCCGGCGCCGCGCGCGCCGCGGCCGATGATCTTGATGTAGGGACCCAGGGCCATGGTGTATGCACTCGAAGTCAGACCGGGCTGCGTGCCGGCGCCGTGCGGGCGTGCGTGGTGTAGAGCGTCAGGCCCGTGAAGGCGATGCCGCCCACCAGGTTGCCCAGCACCACCGGGATTTCGTTCCAGATGAAGTAGTCCAGGATGGAGAAGTTGCCGCCCATCATCAGGCCCGAGGGAAACAGGAACATGTTGACCACCGAATGCTCGAAGCCCATGGCAAAGAACAGCATGATCGGCATCCACATGGCGATGACCTTGCCGCTGACGGTGGTGGAGATCATGGCGCCGACCACGCCGGTGGACACCATCCAGTTGCACAGCACGCCGCGCAGGAAGATGGTGAGCCAGCCCATCAGCCCGTATTTTGCATAGCCCAGCGTGCGCGCCTCGCCGATGTGGCCGATCTTCTGCCCGATCTCGTTGGGCGGCACCGAAAAGCCGTAGGTGAAGATGAAGGCCATCATGCCCGCCACCGTGAGCGCGCCCAAAAAGTTGCCCACGAACACCAAGCCCCAGTTGCGCAGGATGCCCCGGATGCTGGCGCCGGGGCGCTGGTCCAGCCAGGCCAGCGGCGTGAGCATGAACACGCCCGTCAGCAGGTCGAAGCCCAGCAGGTAGAGCATGCACACGCCCACCGGAAACAGCAGCGCGCCGATCAGCGCCGAGCCGCTCATGACGGTGGCGGTGACGGCAAACACCGCCGCCAGCGCCAGGATGGCGCCGGCCATGTAGGCGCGGATCAAGGTGTCGCGCGTGGACATGTGGATCTTGGCTTCGCCGGTATCGATCATCTTGGTGACGAACTCGGCGGGGCTGAGGTAGGACATGGGGGACTTTCTGCGACGGGTTGATGAGAGGGGCGGGGTTCAGGCGGCGGCGTGGCGGTGCCGGCACGGCCCGGCGACCGGCGCCTGCAGATCGAGGGCGTGGCTGGCCATCTCCTGCGTGCTCAGGTACACGATGCCGGCGTCCACCTTCACTGCAAAGCGCGGCGTGCAGCCCGTGTCGGGCGCGGCGGCCTGGCCGTCGGCCAGGTCGATGGCCCAACCGTGCAGCGGGCAGGCCACGTTGCGGCCGAACACCAGGCCCTGCGACAGCGGGCCGCCCTTGTGCGGGCAGCGGTCGAGCAGGGCGAACACCTCGTTCGCACCGTTGCGGAAGATGGCCACGTCCAGGCCGCGCGCTCGGCGCACGCGGCGCGCGCCGAGCGCGGGGATGTCGTGCACGAAACAGATGGCGGTCCATTCGGTCATTGCTATTCCTTTCAGAGCTGCATGCGCTTGTTGCTGGCCGGTTACCGGCTGTTTTGAACTTGAATCAGGTCGCCATGGGCACGATCGAGATGAACTGGCGCTGATCGATGCGCGCCTTCTCGCCTTCGAACCACGGATCGGGCTCATCCGCCAGCGCCGCCTGCAGCCGCGCCCACAGCGCCTGGCGATTCGCCGCGTCTTCCAGCACCTTTTGCTTGACATGCTGAAGCCCCACGCGCGCCACGTAATGCACGGTGCGCTCCAGGTACCAGCCCTCCTCGCGGTACAGCTGCAAGAAGGCGCCGCTGACCTCCAGCACCTCGGCGGCGGTCTTGACCTTGGCAAAGAACTGCGCCACCTCGGTCTTGATGCCGCCGTTGCCGGCGACGTAGATCTCCCAGCCCGACTCGACGCCGATCACGCCCACGTCCTTGATGCCGCTTTCGGCGCAGTTGCGCGGACAGCCGCTGACGGCCAGCTTGACCTTGTGCGGCGCGACCATGCCGACCAGGGCGTGCTCCAGGTCCTTGCCCATTTGCGTGCTGTCCTGCGTGCCCATGCGGCACCATTGGCTGCCCACGCAGGTCTTGACGGTGCGCAGGCCCTTGGCGTAGGCGTGGCCGCTGGGCATGCCGATGTCGGCCCACACGGCCTGCAGGTCTTCCTTCTTCACGCCCAGCAGGTCGATGCGCTGGCCGCCCGTCACCTTCACCGTGGGGATGCGGTACTTGTCCACCACGTCGGCGATGCGGCGCAGCTCGGCGGCCGTGGTCTCGCCGCCCCACATGCGCGGCACCACGGAATACGTCCCGTCCTTCTGGATGTTGGCGTGGCTGCGCTCGTTGATGGCGCGGCTTTGCGGGTCGTCCTGCGCCTGCCCGGGCCAGGTGCTCAGCAGGTAATAGTTGATCGCCGGGCGGCAGCTGGGGCAGCCGTCGGGCGTCTTCCATTCCATGAAGGCGAACACCGCCTCCTTGCTCAGCAGCCGGTGCGTGCGGATGGCGTCGCGCAGGGCCTGGTGGCCATGCTCGGTGCAGGCGCACACCGGCTTGGTCTGGGGCGTGGCGGCATAGGCGCCGCCCACCGTGGCCATCAGGATCTGCTCGACCAGCCCGGTGCACGAGCCGCAGCTGGCGCTGGCCTTGGTGTGTTTGCGCACCTCGTCCAGGGTAAACAGGCCCTTGTCCTTGATGGCCTTGCAGATCGTGCCCTTGCTCACGCCGTTGCAGCCGCAGACCTCGGCCTCGTCGGGCATGGATGCCGCCTGGTTCTGGCCGGCATGGCCGCCCTCGCCGATGTTGCTCTCGCCAAACATCAGCGTGGCGCGGATGTCGGTCACCGGGCGCGCGTCGCGCAGCAGCTTGAAGTACCAGCCGCCATCGACGGTGTTGCCGTACAGGCAGGCGCCGACCAGCTTGTCGTCCTTCAGCACCAGCTTCTTGTAGGTGCCGCTGCCGGGGTCGCTGAGCACGATTTCCTCGGTGCCCGCGCCGCCCATGAAGTCGCCGGCGGAGAACAGGTCGATGCCCGTCACCTTGAGCTTGGTCGAGGTCTGCGAGCCCTGGTAGCGGCCGATGCCGAACTCCGCCAGGTGGTTGGCCAGCACCTTGCCCTGCTCGAACAGCGGCGCCACCAGCCCGTAGGCCACGCCCCGGTGCGCGGCGCATTCGCCCACGGCGTAGATGCGTGCGTCGGTGGTCGTTTGCAGCGTGTCGCCCACCACGATGCCGCGATCCACATGCAGGCGCATGGATTCGGCCAAGGCCGTGTTGGGGCGGATGCCCACGGCCATCACCACCAGGTCGGCGGCCACCTCGCTGCCGTCCTTGAAGCGCACCGCGCGCACCCGCCCTGCGGCATTGCCCAGCAGCTCCTGCGTCTGCGCCTGCATCAAGAACGCCATGCCACGCTCGGCCAGCGACTTTTGCAGCATCTGGCCGGCCACGGCGTCGAGCTGGCGCTCCATCAGCCATTCGCCGGCGTGCACCACGCTGACCTGCATGCCGCGCTTCATCAGCCCGTTGGCCGCCTCCAGGCCCAACAGGCCACCGCCGATGACCACCGCGTTCCGGTACTGCGCGGCGGCGGCAATCATGGCCTCGGTGTCGGCGATGTCGCGGTAGGCCAGCACGCCCTGCAGCCCGGCGCCGGCAATCGGCAGGATGAAGGGCCTGGAGCCTGTGGCCAGGATCAGCCGGTCGTAGCCGGCCTCGACGCTCTGCCCGTCCGCCGTCACGCCGCGCACGAGGCGCCGGCGTCGGTCCACCTCGGTCACCGTGCAGCCCGCGTGCAGCGTGATGCCGTGCTCGGCGTACCAGCCCCAGTCGTTGAGCACGATTTCCGACAACTGCTGCTCGCCCGCCAGCACGGGCGAGAGCAGGATGCGGTTGTAGTTGGGGTGCGGCTCGGCGCCGAACACCGTGATCTCGTACAGCTCGGGCGCGATCTTCAGCAGCTCCTCCAGCGCGCGCACGCCCGCCATGCCGTTGCCCACCATCACCAGTCTGGATTGCTTCACCATCATCTCCCAGGGTCGCCCCTGAACATCGTCGAATCCACTGCGGATGCAGGGGTCGCACACAGAATCCAGCAACTACCGTGCCAGGGTGGGCGATCGAGAATGTTTTTGTTCGATGATGGGGCTGCAAAGCCCGGCAGATCAGCGCAAGATGCTATGAAAACAGGAATTTGCGCAGTCGGCCGCCAGCGCACCACAATCCGTTTTTGATGCACCGATGTGGTGCGCACGGGTGCGCGATATCGGGCCGTGCCGGATCGGCGTCAAGGCATCGGGCGCGCGGTCGTCGCCGCCGGCTTTGCGCCGAATCTGCGCCGGCCGGGGGCGTTGGAACCATAATGGCGCGGGCCGGTCCGCCGGCTCGTCCCAAGCCGCCCAAGCTCCTGGGGCTCAACTCTGACGATCGCTGGGGGGTTCTTCCGGGGCTTCGGACGATTCACGGGGCGGCAACTCGCCCTTCTTGCGGCCCGAAAACATGGTCCACCAGATCATCAGCACAAACAGCAGCAGCGCGGCCAGCGCTTCCAGAATCAGCAAGGTCATGACAGGCGTGTTTCGGTTTCTTGCGTTCGCCCTCATTGTAGGAATGCTGGCCAGCTGCGCCGTCAAGCCGCCCACGCCGCCCGCACCTGCGCCGCCCGCCGGCACCGAAGCGCCCCTGCCCACCCTGGGCGAGACGCCCGACAGCACCCCCACCGGCCCCGCCCTGCAGCGCGCGCACAGCCGCTGGGTGCCGGTGCGCTGGGCCGACCTGCCGGGCTTCGACGCGGACGCCACCAACGAGGCCTGGAACGCCTGGATCAAGAGTTGCGAGCGCCCGCCCGCCAACTTCAAAGGCCTGTGCAGCGAGGTGCGGCGCCTGACGCTGGCCACGCCCGAAGAGCAGCGCCAATGGATGCGCGTGCGCCTGCAACCGTACCGCGTCGAGCCGCTGGACGGCGCCACCGAAGGCCTGCTGACCAGCTACTTCGAGCCCGTGTACGACGCCATGCGCCAGCGCGGCAACGGTTTCGAGGTGCCGATCTACCGCGCCCCACCCGGCCTCACGCCGCGCAAGCCCTGGTACACGCGCCAGGACATCGACACCCGGCCCGACGTGCGCGCCCAGCTGGCCGGCAACGAGATCGCCTGGATGGCCGACCCGATCGACGCGCTGATCCTGCAAATCCAGGGCTCGGGCCGCGTGCGCGTGACCGAGCCCGACGGCAGCCAGCGCCTGCTGCGCCTGGCCTTTGCCGCCACCAACGAGCAGCCCTACCGCAGCCCCGGCGCCTGGGCCAAGACCCAGGGCCTGACGGGCGACACCACCTGGCCCGGCATCCGCGCCTGGTTGGCCGCCAACCCCACGCGATTGCAGGATTTTTTGTGGAGCAACCCGCGCGTGGTGTTCTTCCGCGAGGAGCCCCTGAGCGAGCTGGACACGCAATTCGGCCCGCGCGGCGCGCAGGGCGTGGCGCTCACCCCCGGGCGCTCCATCGCCGTCGATCCGCAAAGCATCCCCTACGGCACGCCGGTGTGGCTGGCCTCCAGCGGCCCCGTCGCCAAGCTGCAACGCCTGGTGCTGGCGCAGGACACCGGCAGCGCCATCACCGGCGCCGTGCGCGCCGACTTCTTTGCCGGCTGGGGCCCCGAGGCGGGCGACTTTGCCGGCCGCATGAAGCAGCCGCTCAAGCTGTGGGCGCTGTGGCCGAAATAAGCTCCCCCCTGCGTCGCTGCGCGCCTTCCCCCCTGGGGGGGGACAACGCCAGTGGCCGGCGCAGGTCCGGCCACGGCGTTTGCTGGCATGGCCTGCTTCGCGGTCTTCTGAATACGGCCCTGCGCAGGCGCCGCCGGGGCGCGATGAGCCCCGCGCGCGCCAGACGACGGGCGCGCGACGGCGCGGCCCTGCTGGCCGTGCTCGCCCTGGCCGGCTGCGCCGCGGTGCGCGACGCGCCGCGCCTGGCCTACGAGTGTCCCAACGGCCTGAGCTTCGAGGCGCGGCTGTATCAGGACATGGCCATGCTCGACGGCCAGCGCGGCCATGTGGTGCTCGAGCGCCTGCCCCACCAGCGCGAGGACGAACTGATCTACAGCGACCCCACCGTGATCGCCGATTTCGGTCTGGGCGTGGACCGGCGCCTGGTGCGCCTGAGTTACACCAACATCCCCGAGCCGGTCACCTGCACGCGCGTGGCGCCGGCCGACGGCCAGCCTCATGCCCCCGTGCGCGCCGCGCCCCGTCCGGGCCCGCGCAACCCGCCGCCCTATGACCCCAACGCGCCGGTCGAAACCAACATCCGCACGGGCGATGGCGACGTTGGGCCGGGGTAGGGCGCGGTGCTGCCACGCCGCATCGCCCGCCGCGCCGCACATCGACCATCCTGAAAGCGGCGGTTGACCGCTCGCGCCATCTTCTGCCGCCTAGGGTCCTAGCGGCCGCTTTCGGGATAATTCCGCCCATGCCCCTGTCTCCCCGTGCGGTCGGCACCCTGGCCGCCGTTGTCACGGTGGCCCTGTGGACCGGCTTCATCATCGTCGGCCGCGCCTCGGCGGCGCACACGCTGACGCCGTTCGACCTGGCGCTGGTGCGCCTGCTGGGCGCGGCGGCGGTGCTGCTGCCCTGGGGGCTGTGGCTTACGCGCCGGGGCGGGCCGGCGCACGGGCGGGGTTCGCTGTGGGGCCTGTCGCCCCTGCCGCTCAAGCCGACCGCGCTCACGGGCCTTTTTGGCGGTCTGCTGTATTCGGTGCTGTGCTATGCGGGCTTCTTCTATGCCCCGGCGGCACACGGCTCGGTGCTGATGCCGGGCTGCTTGCCGCTGTGGGCGGGCTTTCTGGCGGTGCCGCTGCTGGGCGAGCGCCTGACGCGCATGCGCGTGCTGGCGCTGGCCTGCATCGCGCTGGGCGGCGCGGTGGTGGGCGGCGCCGGCCTGCTCACGGCGCTGGACGGCGGTGCGGTGTGGAAGGGCGACGCGATCTTTGTCTGCGCGGCCTTTTGCTGGTCGATGTACAGCGTGCTGGCGCGCCGCTTTGCGCTCGAGCCGGTGCCCGCCACCGTCGCCATCACCGCCTTCGGCGTGCTGTGCTACGCGCCGCTGTTTGCGTTGGGCGCGGGGCTGGGCTGGCTGCCCTCGCACCTGCGCGCCGCGCCCTGGGGCGAAATCTTCGGTCAGGCCTTGTTTCAGGGCGTGGGCGTCGTCGTCGTCGCGGGCATCACCTTCGTTGCCATGATCCAGGCGTTCGGACCCGTGCGCACTACCATGCTCACGGCCCTGGTGCCCGGGCTGTCGGCCCTGGGCGCGGTGGCGCTGCTGGGCGAGCCGCTGGGCTGGAACGGGGTGGCCGGGCTGGTGCTGGTGACCGGCGGCATCCTGTTGGGGGTGCGCGCGGCGCCGCCCGTGCCGCCGCCGGCGGCAAGCGGCGAAAATGCGGTGACATGAACTTCCTGGCCTTTGATACCAGCACCGAGCAGATGTCGATCGGCGTGCAGCGCGGCGATCGGCAATGGCTGCACGCGGGCGCGGGCGGCGCGCAGTCCTCGGGCACGCTGATCCCGGCGGTGCTGCGCTTGCTGGACGAGGCGGGCCTGGCGCTGGCCGCGCTGGACGCAATTGCCTTCGGGCGGGGGCCGGGCTCGTTCACCGGCCTGCGCACGGCCTGCGCGGTGGCGCAGGGCCTGGCGTTTGGCGCCGGCGTGCCGGTGCTGCCCATCGACACCCTGCTGGCCGTGGCCGAGGAGGCGCGCCAGGCGCAGGGCAGCACGCGCGTGATGGCGCTGCTGGACGCGCGCATGGACCAGGTGTATGCCGCGCCCTGGGCCTGGAGCGAACCCGCGGGCTGGCAGGCTGCCGGCGAGACGGTGGTGTGCGCACCCGAGGCGTTGGCCCTGCCCGCGGGCGCCCAAGCCTGGGTGCTGGCGGGCAATGGGTGGGCGCCCTATGGCGCGCGCCTGCCCAGCGCCCTGCAGGCCTTGCCCCGCGTGGCCGCCCTGCCGACGGCGCGCGCGCTGCTGGGCCTGGCACCGGCCTTGTGGGCCGCCGGCCAGGCCGTGCCGCCCGAGCAGGCGCTGCCGCTGTACGTGCGCGACAAGGTGGCGCAGACCACGGCCGAGCGCGCCGCGGCGGCCGCCGCGCGATGAAGGCCGGTGCCCGTCCATGAGCGCCTTGCCGTCCACCCTCCACGCCGTGCACGCGCACTTCGAGCCCATGAGCGACGCGCGCCTGGACGCCGTGCTCGCCATCGAGCAAAGCGCCTACAGCCACCCCTGGTCGCGCCGCAACTTCAGCGACAGCATCGCGGCGGGCTATCAACTGCAATGCCTGGTGGCCGGCGCCGAGCTGCTGGGTTACTTCGTCGCCATGGCGGGCTACCGCGAGGTGCATTTGCTCAACATCACCGTCGCCCCCGCGCACCAGCGCCAAGGCTGGGCCCGCGTCATGCTGGACGCGCTGGCGCTCTGGTCGCGCGGGCAGCAGGCTGAATGGCTGTGGCTGGAAGTGCGCGCCGGCAACACCCGCGCCCGGCAGATCTACGAACACTGCGGCTTTGTCCGGGTGGGGCTGCGCAAGGGCTACTACCCCGCCGCCCATGGCCAGCGCGAGGACGCGGTGGTGATGAACCTGCGGCTGGAGGCGGCATGAGTCTGGCGCTGGACGCCCGCCAACGCGCCATGCTCGCCGAAATGGGCGTGCGGCTGTGGGCGCCGCGCGCGCCGGCGGCAGCCCCCGCCCCGGTGGAGTCGCCGCCCGCGCGCGCGGCCCCGGCCCCCAGGGTGGTGGGTGCGCCACCGGCAGCGGCCCCCGCTGCGGCGCCTGCGCCCGTCGCACGCCCGCTCCCGCCAGCCGCCGCCCCGGCACCGCAGCCCGCGCCGGCCAGCATTGCACTGGCGCCCCTGCCCGCCGGCATCGACGCCATGGACTGGCCGGCCCTGCAAGCCGCCGTGGCCACCTGCCGCGCCTGCGGCCTGTGCGCCGGGCGCACGCAGGCGGTGTTCGGCACCGGCAGCCAAACGGTCGACTGGATGGTGGTGGGCGAGGCGCCGGGCGAGACCGAGGACCGCGTGGGCGAGCCCTTCGTCGGCCCCGCCGGGCAGTTGCTGGACAACATGCTGGCGGCCATCGGGCTGTCGCGCCGCGCTGGCGATACTATTCAATCAATAGCTGCCCGCGCAGATTCGACAAGCGCTATCGGCCAAAAACATCAAAAATCCGGCGTCTACATCGCCAACGTCATCAAGTGCCGGCCGCCGGGCAACCGCAACCCCGAGCCCTTCGAGGTGGCGCAGTGCGAGCACTACCTGCGCCGTCAGGTGGCGCTGGTGCAACCCAAGATCATCCTGGCCCTGGGCCGCTTTGCCGTGCAGTCGCTCTTGAACACCACCGAGCCCATCGGCCGCCTGCGCGGGCGCGTGCACCACTACCAGGGCGTGCCGGTCATCGTCAGCTACCACCCGGCCTACCTGCTGCGCGCCCTGACCGACAAGGCCAAGGCCTGGCAGGACCTGTGCCTGGCACTGGCCACCGTGCAAGCCGGCGCGCCGACCCGCGACGCGCCATGACCACGGCGGCGCCCACGCCCGCGCCCGACCCCCGCCAGCGCCGCTGGGTGCTGGCCGGCCTGATGGCCATGATGCTGCTGGCCGCCATGGACACCAACATCGTGGCCACCGCCATCCCGCAGATCGTGGGCGATTTGGGCGGCCTGGCGCTGGTGAGCTGGGTGTTCTCGATCTACGTGCTGGCGCAGACGGTGACCATCCCGATCTACGGCAAGCTGGCCGACCTGCTGGGGCGCAAGCCGGTGCTGATCGGCGGCGCCCTGATCTTTCTGGTCGGCTCGGCAGCCTGCTCGCTGGCTTGGGACATGCACGCGCTGATCGCCTTTCGTGGCCTGCAGGGTCTGGGCGCGGGCGCCGTGATGGCCACCGTCAACACGCTGGCGGGCGACTTGTATGCCGTGCACGAACGCGGCGCCGTGCAGGGCTGGCTGTCCAGCATGTGGGGCATGGCGGCCATTGCCGGGCCGCTGCTGGGCGGCGCGTTTGCGCAGTACGCCAGCTGGCACTGGATCTTTCTGGTCAACCTGCCGATCGGCGTGCTGGCGCTGGGCCTGATTGGGCGCTTTTTGCACGAGCGGCGCCAACTGCGGCGCCCGCGCATCGACGTGGCCGGCGCGGCGCTGGTGCTGCTGGCGCTGGGCGCGCTGATCGTGGCGCTGCTGGAGGGCGGGCAGGCCTGGGCTTGGGGCTCGGCGCCTTCGCTGACCCTGCTGGCCACCGCCGCGTTGGCCCTGGCGGCGCTGGTGTGGGTGGAAGGGCGCGCGGCCGAGCCGGTGATGCCCGGCTGGCTGTGGCGCGACCGCGCGCTGGCCGGCTCCAATCTGGTGATGATCGCCATGGGCTTGGCCATGATGGCGCCCAGCATCTACCTGCCCACGCTACTGCAGTCGGTGCAGGGCCTGGGCGCCATCGCCGCCGGCCTGGTGCTGGCCAGCCTCAGCCTGGGCTGGCCCGCGGCCTCGGCGTTGTCGGCGCGGCTGTACCTGCGCATCGGCTATCGCGACACGGCGCTGCTGGGCGCCGTGCTGGCGCTGGCGGCGGCACTGGGTTTTCGGGCCTTGCCGCAGCCGGTGGGGGCCGTGGTGCTCGATCAGCTGGTGCTGGGCGCGGGCTTCGGCCTGTTGTCCACTGCCTTGCTGGTGGGCGCGCAGTCGGTGGTGGGCTGGCAGCAGCGCGGCGTGGTCACCGGCGGCAACATGTTTGCGCGCTACCTGGGGCAAAGCCTGGGCGCGGCGGTGTTCGGCGCCCTGTTCAACCACGCCATGGGCCAGCGATTGGCGCAGGCGCCGCAGGCGCTGCGTGCCGAACTGCCCGCCGGCGTCGACTCGGTGCTGGCCCGGTTGCAGGGCGGCGCCGCGCCGGCCGCGGTGCAGGCCTGGCTGAAGGGCGCGCTGGCGGCGGCCACCAGCGAGCTGTATGTCGGCATGGCCGTGGCCGCCGTCTTCATGGCGCTGGTGCTGCTGGCGGTGCCGCGGCGCTTTGCCATGGACGGCGCCGCGCCACGCTCAGGCTGAGGGCGGCTGCGGCGGCGGTGGCGCGGACGAAGCGGGCGGGGTGATCAGGCCCAGCTCGGCCAGTTGCGCCAGCACCTCTTCGGTGGCCGCGTGCCCGCCGGCGATTGCCTCGTCGGCGCGGTGAAAGTCCAGCAAACCCAGGTGCGACAGGCGCGGCGCAATCACCGCCTCGGCCGGGTCGCCCGCCATGCGGCTGCGCGTGATACGCACCTGCATCACCTGGATGCTGTCGGACAGCACGCTGAGCAGCGAGGGCAGCGGCAGCGCCGGTTCGGTGCCCCCGGCGTCTTCGGCCGGTGCGCCGCCGTGCGGCCACAGCGCGCCCAGGCCCTGCTGCAGCGACTGCACCCAGGCGCTGCGCGGCGCCGGCGGCTCGGGCGCGCCGGCGTTGCCGCGAAAGTAGCGCCCCAGCTTGTCGTGGTTCAGATCGACCGCGATCACCACGTCGGCGCCCAGCGCGCGCGCCAGCGACACCGGCACCGGGTTGACCAGGCCGCCGTCGGCCAGCAGGCGCCCCTCGCGCCACACCGGGGTGAACAGCCCCGGCAGCGCGAACGAGGCGCGCACCGCATCGGCCACCGAGCCGCTGCGCAGCCACACTTCGTCGCCCGAGTGCAGCGCCGTGGCCACGGCAGCGAACGGCGTGGTCAGCGCCTCGATCGGCCGGTCGTCGAAGTGCGCGCGCATGAAGGCCACCAACCGCTCGCCCTTGAGCATGCCGCCGGCGAGGTTGAAGTCCATGTACGACATCACCTTGCGCCGGTCCATGCTGCGCACCCAGGCCTCGAAGCGGTCCAGCTCGCCCGTGGCATAGGCCGCGCCCACGATGGCGCCCACCGAGGCGCCGCACACCACGTCGGGCCGCACGCCCGCGTCCAGCAACGCCCGCAGCACCCCGATGTGCGCCCAGCCGCGCGCCGAGCCGCTGCCCAGGGCCAGGCCGATGCGGGGTGGGCGTTGAGAGACGGTCAAGGAGCAGGTGGGCTCAACTCAACTCCAGCATGGCTTGCTCGGTGATGCGAGAACCCATGCCGGATGCCGAGTGGTTCTTGTAGGTGGCCCAACTCGGGTGGTAGTCGTCGGCCTGGTTGCCCCAGGTCGTCCAGCCCGGGCGCGAGCCGCGAGCGAACAGCTCCAGAAATGGCCCGGGGCTGCACGCCTCGACGATGTCGTAGAACTCGTCAGGCTTGCGCGAATGCTCGCGTTTTTGGGTCTTGAGGATGTTGACTTGGCGCCGACCCGGCACCAGCGTGCGCGCGTTCTTGCCACGGGTGCCAAACAGCACCAGCTCGGTCGTGTTGCGAAAGTAGAACCCCACGCCGCGGCCATCTGGACCGCCATCCTTGCGAATCTTGTGCCACACCAGATTGGACTTGTACTGAAAGCCCCAGGCCGCCATGACCGCCAAACCTTCCGGCAGCAGGGCGTTGGGCACCCACAGGTACAGGTGTGCGGTGTCCTGCGCGGCGTCGGCAACCGGCAGGGCCTTGATGTCCTCCAGCGTCATCGTCGAATAGCGCGACAGGCGCCGATGCTCGGGCGCAACTTTGCCGGTGCGGTTTTGAAACTGCCAGGGCGGATCGGCCAGCAGCGTGGCGAACTGGCGGCCGTTGATGCGCGCCTGGAAGTCGTCGGCGGCAGCGCGTGCGATGGTGGAGGGGTTCACGGGGTGTCCTCTTCGTAGAGTTTTGGGGTGATGCCGAACACCAGGATGGGGCAGCCACCTCCGCCGCCACCTTCGATGCGTGGCAACAGCTTGGCCATGTGGGTGGTGGACGAACCGAAGCTGGAGCCGCGGCCGAGCCCGTCGAAAATGCCCTGCAGCGCGTCCGCGCGCGTGATGATGACGCCCACGCTGATGGCGCGAAGCTCGAACAGCAGGCGGAAGTTGTTCAGATCACGGTCGAAAAATGGGTCTTTGTTGTTCCACTCGATCTCGAGCGCCACACGACTCTTGACGCAGTCCACCTTGTGCGTTGGCGTGTCGCGCGTGGCATTGTCCACCCGGATTTGGGTGGTGAATTGCTTTTCTTGCCAGCAGCGTGCATACAGGAAGTGGTCGATGTGTTCCGACACCTGACTTTTGCGCCCGCCACCCACCGTGATCCAGCTCTTGCGCAGCCGAAATTGCATGAGCAAGGCACAGATGTCTTGCCATTCATCCGGGAAGTCATGGCGAAGAATGGCGCAAGCGTGCTTCCATTCATGCACCTCATAGTGCTCGCGAATGAAAGCGGGAAGAAGGTCAACGCCCATGGCAAATTACTGTTTATAGATCCAGTTTAATGGAGTCGACAGATGGTGGCAAGGCCATCGTCATGTCAAATGCCCCCCCACGACCCCCGCCAGCTTGAACATGCCCACGCTGTCGGCGCCCAGGATGGGGCGTAGCTTGTCGTCGGCGCGGATGCTGCGCTTGTCCTGCGGGTCTTGCAGATTGTTGGCCTTGATGTAGTCCCACAGTTTTTTCATCACCTCGCCACGGCCGAAGGGGCCGGGGCCGATGACGGCTGCGAGCTGGGGGCTGGGCTTGAGCGTGCCCGCGCGCGGGGTCTTGGGGGTCTTGGCGGCGGCGGCTTTCTTGGCCGGCGCTTTCTTTGCCACGGCTTTTTTGGCTGGCGCGCTTGCTGTGCCAGCGCCAGCAGCTCTTGTTTTGGTAGCGGCTGCAGTTTTGCGCGGCGGGTATTTGCGGCCGCCCTCGCGCGGCTCGAAGGCAAAGCCGACCTTGCCCTCTTCGGCGTTCCAGGCCAGGCGCGCCTTGAAGGGCCGGCGCGTGCGCGCGCTGACAAAGCCCTCCAGCACGTCGGTCTGGCCGCCGGCCAGCAGCTTGCCCATCTGCTCGGGGCTGACGGCCTGCTGCAGGATGACCTGGCCGCTCTTGAAGTCGCAGCTGGGCACGGGCTGGGCGGCGGTGGGCACGCTGCGCTCGCACACGTAGCTCTTGCCGAAGGGCTTGACCGGGCCGCCGCACTTGGGGCAGGCGCCCAGGCTGCTTTCGTGCGACAGGTCCACGATCTCGCCGGTCTGCGCGGCGCGCGCTTCTTCGCCGAAGTCGAACTCGAGCTTGAAGTTGCCGCTCTCGGCATCGCTCACCAGCGCCAGCTCGGCGGTGAAGGGCCAGCCGGCCTTGCTGCGAAAGCCCTCCAGCGGGCCGATGCGGCGCTCGCGCAAGAACGCTTCGGCCTCCTCGGTGGTGAAGGTGCGCCCGCCGGGTGTCTTGGTGAAGGAAAAGCCGCAGCCTTCGCCCTGGCCGTCCACGCCGGTGCAGGCATAGCGGCGGTAGTTTTCCTTGACCACGCCGCCGCAGTGCGGGCAGGGCGTGTGCAGGGTCACGTAGTCGCCGGGCACGCTGTCGCGGTCGAACTCTTTGGCCTTCTTGACGATACGCTCGGTCATGGCGGCGATCTCGCGCATGAAGGCCTCGCGCGAGAGTTGCCCCTTTTCCATCTGCGCCAGCTTGTACTCCCACTCGCCGGTCAGCTCGGGCTTGCTGAGCTCTTCCACCTCCAGCCCGCGCAGCAGCGTCATCAGCTGAAAGGCCTTGGCCGTGGGGATCAGCTCGCGCCCTTCGCGCAGCAGGTATTTTTCGCTGATCAGGCCCTCGATGGTGGCCGCGCGCGTCGCCGGCGTGCCCAGGCCCTTTTCCTGCATGGCCTCGCGCAGTTCGTCGTCGTCGATGGTCTTGCCCGCGCCCTCCATGGCGCCCAGCAGCGTGGCTTCGCTGTAGCGCGCGGGCGGGCGGGTTTGCAAGGCCTTGATCTCGGTCGATTCGTGGCGGACCTGCTCGCCCGGGCGCACGGCGACCAGCGACTTGCCCGTGTCGCCGTCTTTCTTGTCCACCTCGTCATCGGCTTCCTTGCCATAGATGGCCAGCCAGCCGGGCTTGACCAGCACCTTGCCGTTGCTCTGAAAGTTGTAGCTTTGCCCTTGGTGCTCGGCCGTCGTGATGCGCGTGGTGATCTGGTATTCGGCGCTGGGATAAAACACCGCCATGAAGCGGCGCACCACCAGGTCGTAGAGCTTGCGTTCGGCCTCGGACAGGCTGCCTGGCTCTTGCAGCGTGGGGATGATGGCAAAGTGGTCCGACACCTTGCTGTTGTCGAAGATGCGCTTGCTGGGCCGCACGTAGCCCTCGGCCAGCGCCTTTTGGGCGTGCGGCGCCAGGTGGCCTTGGTGGCCGCCGGCCAGCATCTCGAAAGTCTTTTTCGCCACGGCCAGATAGTCTTCGGGCAGGTGGCGCGAGTCGGTGCGGGGATAGGTCAGCGCCTTGTGTCGCTCGTACAGGCTTTGCGCCAGCGCCAGCGTGGTCTTGGCCGAAAAGCCGAAGCGCCCGTTGGCCTCGCGCTGCAGGCTGGTCAGGTCGTACAGCAGCGGGCTGGCCTGGGTGCTGGGCTTGCTTTCTTCGCTGACGGTGCACAGGCGCCCCTGCACGGCGGCGGCAATCGCCTGGGCGCGCGCGGCCTGCCACACGCGGTCGGCGCGCAGCTCGGCGTCGTCGGGGTTTTTCTTCCAGGCGGGGTCGAACCACTTGCCCACGTAGAGGCCGGCCTCGGCGGCAAACGTGGCATGCACCTCCCAGTAGTCGCGCGCCACGTGGGCGCGAATCTGCTCCTCGCGCTCGACCACCACGGCCAGCGTGGGCGTTTGCACGCGGCCCACGGTGGTCAGGAAAAAGCCCCCGCCCTGCGAGTTGAAGGCCGTCATCGCCCGCGTGCCGTTGATGCCCACCAGCCAGTCGGCCTCGCTGCGGCTGCGCGCGGCGTCGTGCAGGCCGCGCATCTGGGCGTCGCTGCGCAGCTTGTCAAAGCCCTCGCGGATGGCCTGTGGCGTCATGCTTTGCAGCCACAGGCGCTGAACCGGCTTGCCCAGGGGTTTGGCGCCGCCGGCGTACTGCTCGATCAGGCGAAAGATCAGCTCGCCCTCGCGCCCGGCGTCGCAGGCGTTGATGAGTGCGCCCACGTCCTTGCGCCGCGCCTGCTTGACCACCGCGTTCAGGCGCGTCCTGGTCTTGTCCACGGGCTTCAAGTCAAAGTGCGGCGGGATCACCGGCAGGTGGGCAAAGCTCCACTTGCCGCGCTTGACGTCGTGGCTTTCGGGCGCCTGGATCTCCACCAGGTGGCCGACGGCGCTGGTGACCACGTACCGCTCGTTTTCAAAGTGTTCGTCGTGCTTGTCGAACTTGCCCGCCACGGGCGTGAGGGCGCGCACGATGTCTTGGGCGACGGAGGGTTTTTCGGCAATGACCAGGGTCTTCATGGGGCTCTTTAGAATTCGGGGTCCTCGCGTGCGCGCGCTCGCGCACGCATGCGTACGAATTCAACATAGCAAAGTTTTTCCGTGGCCCCCAAATCCCCCACACCCAGCACGACCACCCCCGCCGCCGGCCGGCGCATCCAGGTGCGCCGCTCGGGCGTGCACGGCAAGGGCGTTTTCGCGCTGGTGGACATCCCGCGCGGTACGCGCATCATCGAGTACGTGGGCGAGATCGTCAGCTGGGAGGAGGCGCAGCGGCGCCACCCGCACGACCCGAGCGACCCCAACCACACCTTCTACTTTCACATCGACGAAGACCGCGTGATCGACGCGCTGCACGGGGGCAACGCCTCGCGCTGGATCAACCACAGCTGCGCGCCCAACTGCGTGGCCGATGAACGGGACGGCCGCATCTTCATCAAGGCGCGCCGTGCCATCAAGGCCGGCGAAGAACTGAACTACGACTACGGCCTGGTCATCGACGAACCGCTCACGCCCGAGCTGATCGCCGAATACCCCTGCCGCTGCGGCGCCCGCAACTGCCGCGGCACGCTGCTGTCGTCCGACCTGGAAACGGCCGAGCGCGCCGACCGCAAACCGTCGGCGCGCAGCAAGGCCCGCGACCGTCGCTGAACCGATGAGCGCCGCGCGGCCGCCCGAAGGCGCGAAGGCCCCCCTGGGGGGCAGCGGACCGCGCGCAGCGGGGGAGCGTGGGGGCCAAGAGATGAGCGCCGCCCGGCCGTCCGAAGGCGCGAACGCCCCCCTGGGGGGCAGCGGACCACGCGAAGCGGGGGAGCGTGGGGGCCAACTGATGAGCGCCGCGCGGCCGCCCGAAGGCGCGAAGGCCCCCCTGGGGGGCAGCGGACCACGCGAAGCGGGAGAGCGTGCGGGCCTTCATTTCACCTGGCCGGTGCAGGCCTTGCGCGCGCAACTGGCGCCACGGCTGCCGGGCCTGGGCGTGGAGGTGGCGGCGCAGATCGATTCGACCAACACCGAGCTGATGCGCCGCGTGCGCGCCGGCCTGGCCGCGCCCGTGCTGCTGGCCGCCGAGCGCCAGAGCGCGGGGCGCGGCCGCCTGGGGCGCGCTTGGGACGGCGGCGAGCCCGGTGCGACCCTGGCCTTTTCACTGGCCCTGCCGCTGGCCCCGCGCGACTGGTCGGGCCTGTCGCTGGCCGTGGGCTTGTCGCTGGCCGAAAGCCTGCACTCGGCCATCGGCCTGAAGTGGCCCAACGACCTGTGGTGGCAGGACCGCAAGCTGGCCGGCGTGCTGGTGGAGACCGCCGGCGGCGGCGCCGCGCAGGACGGGCGCTGGGTGGTGATCGGCGTGGGCCTGAACCTGACGCCCCGGGCCGTGGCTGGCGCCTCGACCCCGCCGGCCGGGCTGCAGGAGCTGCTGCCCGGCATCGACGCACCCGGCGCCCTGGCGCGCATCGCGCTGCCGCTGGCGCAGGCGGTCCAGGCTTTCGAGCACGACGGCTTTGCCCCGCTGGCCGCGCGCTTCAACGCGCGCGACGTGCTGGCCGGGCGGCCCGTGCGCCTGTCCGACGGCACCGAGGGGGTGGCGCGCGGCGTTGGCCCCGACGGCGCCCTGCAGGTGGACACCGCGCATGGCCGGCGCGTGGTCAGCAGCGCCGAAGTCAGCGTGCGGCCGACGGCGCAGCCGCCCATGGAGGGCGGGCGCTGATGCTGCGCGCCGCCGTGCTGGCCCTGCTGCTGGCCAACGGGGTGTTCTGGGCCTGGTCGCACGGCGCCTTGAGCGGCCTGGGTCTGGGCCCCGCGCGGCCGGACGAGCCCGAGCGCCTGGCGCAGCAGGTGCACGCGCAGGCGCTGCGCCTGGCGCCCGCGCCGGGCGATGCCGCGCCAGCGCCGGCGCGAGCGGCCAGCACGCCCGACACCGCACCCGAAGCCACCGCCGCATCGAGCACCGGCATCTGCCTGCAGGCGGGCCCCTTCGACGAGCGCCAGGCTGGCGTGCTGCGCAGCGCCGCCCAAGCCTTGCCGGCGGGTCGCTGGCGGCTGGACGGCACGGCGCTGCCGGGGCGCTGGATGGTGTACATCGGCAAGCTGGCCGACGCGGACGCCGTGCGCGCCAAGCGCGCCGAGCTGCGCGAGCTGGGTGTGGACACCGACCGCCCCGGCGCGGCGCTGGAGCCCGGCATCTCGCTGGGGCGCTTTGCCAGCGAGGAGGCGGCCACGCGCGCCCTGACCGATCTGGGCCGCAAGGGCGTGCGCACCGCTCACGTGGTGCCCGAGCGGCGCGACAGTTCGGCCTTCATGCTGCGCCTGCCGCAGGCCGACGCCGCCCTGCGCGCGCAGGTGCTGGCGCTGGGCCCCGCGCTGGCGGGCAAGGAGCTGCGCGCCTGCGACTGAGCGGCTGGGTTTTCTCGCGGCGCCCCGCGAGCCGGCCCCAACCCGTGCCGTCGGCCGAACCGGTGCATGCGCACGGTATGCTTGACGGTGCTGTCCTGACCCGTCCCATCACCGCCCTGCAAGGAGACCCGCATGACCCTCAAGCTCTACTACGCCAGCGGCGCCTGCTCGTTCGTGCCGCACACCATGCTTGAGCTGGCCGGCGCCACCTTCGAGCCCGTGCCCGTCAAGCTGCACAAGGACGAGCAAAACAGTCCCGAATATCGGTCAATCAACCCGCGCGGCCAGGTGCCGGTGCTGGTGGTGGACGGGCAGGTCATCACGCAGATCATGGCCATCGTCGCCTGGATCGACAGCCAGTTTCCGGAAAGCGCCTTCATCCCCCGGGATGCGCTGGCGCGCGCCCTCTTCGTCGAGGCGCTGGCGTGGATGAACAACACGGTGCACCCCACGTTCACCCACATCTTCATGCCCTACAAGTTCACCGACGACGCGGCCGCCCAGCAGGCGATCAAGGCGCATGCGCGGGGGCAATACCCCGCGCTGCTGGCCGAGCTGCAAGCGCGCGTGCAGGCCGCGCGCGCCGCCGGCCACGACTGGCTGGGGGGTGCGCACTGCGGCCCGCTCGATACCTATGCGCTGACCCTGCTGCGCTGGGGCTCCATCGCCGGCATCAACCCCGAGGACACGCCTGTCCTGTGGGCTCACGCCCAGCGCACCGCCCAGGTGCCGGCGGTGGCGCGTGCCATGGAGCGCGAGAAGCTGCAACTCAACCTGTACCGCCCGGCAAGCTGAGGCCTGGCGTGCGGGCCGCTTCATCGAACAGCCGGACGCAGAGGACGCAAAGAAATCGCAGAAACCGCAAAAAAATTCAAAATTTTGGATGGAACCTTCGGCGGCCCATGCGGGATAAGTGCCAATCGCTATCAATTTGATAATTTGTTTGGTATTTTCTGCGTCCTCTGCGATTTCTTTGCGTCCGGTTTTCTGTCCTGCCCGTGCGGCCCTGCCCGCCGTCGCCGCTCACCCCGTCCGAAAACGCACCGTGAACAGCGCCCCCGGCGGCTGCTCGCCGGGGTGGGCGTCGTCGATTTGCACGTCGGCGCGGTGCTGGCGCGCGATTTCCTCGACGATGGGCAGGCCCAGGCCCGAGCCGTCCACCCCATTGCCCAGCACGCGGTAAAACGGTTGCAGCACGTGCGCGCGCTCGGCCGGGGCGATGCCCGGGCCGTTGTCCTCGACCTGCAGCACCAGCGTGCCCTGCGCGTGATCGCCGCGCACGCGCGCCGTCACCACGCCGGCGCGCTCGGGGGTGGAATGGCTGTACTTGAGCGCGTTGTCGACCAGGTTGCGCACCATCTCGTGCAGCAGGGTCGGGTTGCCGGGCAGCTGCACCGCGTGCAGCCCGGGCTCGGGGCCGTCGTAGCCCAAGTCGATGTGCCGCTCCAGCGCGCGCGGCACCGCCTCGCGCACCGCCTCCTGGGTGATGAGCGCCAGGTCGCAGGCCTGGCGCGCCAGATCGGCGTTGCTGCCCTCGGCGCGCGCCAGCGACAGCAGCTGGTTGACTGTGTGCGTGGCGCGCATGCTGGCGCGGCCGATCTGCTGCAGCGACTGCTTGAGCTCGGCCTCGCTGGCGCCGGGGCGCTGCGCCAGGTCGGCCTGCATGCGCAGGCCCGCCAGCGGGGTCTTGAGCTGGTGCGCGGCGTCGGCCAGAAAGCGCTTCTGGATGGCGATGGAGTCCTTCAGGCGCGTCAGCAGGTCGTTGACCGAGTCCACCAGCGGCCCCACCTCCTGCGGCACGGCGCCCTCGTCCAGCGGCGACAGATCGTCCGGGCGGCGCTTGCGGATGCGCCGTTCCAGCTCGGACAGCGGACGGATGCCGCGCACCAGCGCCAGCCACACCAGCAGCACCGCCAGCGGCAGGATGGCGAACTGCGGCAGCATCACGCCCTTGATGATCTCGGCGGCCAGCACGCTGCGCTTGTCGCGCGTTTCGGCCACCTGCACCAGCGCCGATCCCTGGGCGCCCTCGACCGCCACCCGCAGCGCGGCCACCCGCACCGGCACGCCGCGGTATTCGGCGTCGCGCAGGCGCGGCTCGCCCGGGTGCAGGCTGGCCTCGGGCGGCGCGGGCAGCTCGCGCGCGCCGGACAGGAATTCGCCCTTGGCGCCCAGCACCTGGTAGTACACGTTGTCGGCCTCGTCGGCGCGCAGCAGCTCGCTGGCCGGTTGCGGCAGCGTGAATTGCAGGCGCTTGCCGGGCCCGACCTGCACGTATTGCGCCAGCACCTGGGCGTTGTCCACCAGGGCGCGGTCAAAGGGCTTGTTGGCCAGGTTCTGCGCCACCAGCCAGGTCAGCGCCAGGCTGATGGGCCACAGCAGCAGCAGCGGCGTAAGCATCCAGTCCAGGATTTCGCCAAACAGCGAGCGCTGGGTGCGCTGGAACAGTTTCATGGGAAACGACAACCCCCAGTCTCCACTCGCTGCGCGATGTTGCGCCCACCCCCTTGCAGGGGGCATCGCCAGTGACCGGGGACACCCCGGCCACGGCGATCGCTGGCACGGCCTGCTCCGCGGCCACTGGTCTTTTTGGGTTTCATGCAATGCGCATGGACGATCCGAATACTTCTAAATCGATAGCGTGTTGACCATGTTTTATGCGCGCCTTGATCAGATCAACCCTGAATTTTCTCCAGGCAGTAGCCCAGCCCCCGCACCGTGGCAATGCGGATCGGCCCCTGCTCGATCTTCTTGCGCAGGCGGTGGATGTACACCTCGATGGCGTTGTGGCTCACCTCTTCGCCCCACTCGCACAGGCGCTCGACCAGCTGCTCCTTGCTGACCAGCCGGCCCGAGCGCTGCAGCAGCACCTCCAGCAGGCCCAGCTCGCGCGCCGACAGATCGATCAGCTTGCCGTCGATGTGGGCCACGCGTCCGGTCTGGTCGTACTCCAGCGGGCCGTGGCGAATCACGTTGCTGGCCGCGCCCATGCCGCGGCGCGTCAGCGCCCGCACGCGCGCTTCCAGTTCGGTCAGGGCAAAGGGCTTGGCCATGTAGTCGTCGGCGCCCAGGTCCAGCCCCTTGACCCGCTCGTCCACGCCGTCGGCGGCCGTCAGGATCAGCACCGGCAGCGTCTGCCCGCGCCCGCGCAGGCGGCGCAGCACCTCCAGGCCATGCATCTTGGGCAGGCCCAGATCGAGGATCAGCAGGTCGAACTCGGTGTTGGCCAGCAGCGCCGCCTCGGCCTCCGAGCCGTTGGCCACATGGTCCACCGCCGCGCCGGTTCCGCGCAGGCTGCGCATCAGGCCATCGGCCAGCACCTGGTCGTCTTCGGCAATGAGGATGCGCATGAAAGCCCTCCTGCGGCAAGGTCGATGAGCGTGTCTCCGCGGCTATTCTAGGGGCGCGTCGCCGGCGTACGCCTCCAGGCCCAGCGCCACCACGGTAGCCACCTCGGCGCCGACGGCGGCGCGAAACTCGGCCTCGGCCTGCGTCACCGCCGCCTGAAAGGCCGCCAGCCAGTCCAGCCCCGCGGGCGTGAAGGCGATGCGCCGCGCGCGGGCATCCAGCGGGTCGGCGCTGCGCGCAACCAGGCCCCAGGCCTCGCATTGATCGACCAGGTCGCCCATGGACTGCTTGGTCAGGCCGGCGGCCTGCGCCAGCTCGGTCAGGCGTGCGCCGGCCAGCGGCAGGTGGCGCGTGATGTGGATGTGCGCGGCGCCCACCTTGTCGCGCGCGGCCAGGTTGGACAGCGCCAGCGGTGCCTGCGCGCTGGCGGCCATCAACTGCAGCACGCGGGAGTCGAAGCGCCGCATGGCGTGGCCCAGCAGGCGGCCCAGGTGCGTCTGGCGCCAGCGCTCGTCGGAGGGGTGCTCTTCCATCATGGTTCAAAGCAGCCGAACGCAGAGGGAGCAAAGATCACGCAAGGGACGCAGAAGAAGAAAATCTTGGATCAATTCAAGCTTTGCCCTTGTGTGACAGGCGCCAAAAGCTATCAATTCAATAGTATTTGAATGGGTTTTTTCTGCGCCCTTTGCGATTCCTTCGCGCCCTCTGCGTTCGGTTTTTCAAGCTGTCAACATTCCCAAGTCCATATGGTAAGGCAAACTGACTTAAAAATCGATTTACTTGGAGCAATGTATTGATATACAGTTCTGTTCAGGCATCCAGTTGTCGCCCGGGCAAACCGACAATTCATTGATTCACAAGGAGAAAACCATGGACATGGCCGTCACCGACAAGAGCGAAAAAGCCAAGGCCCTGCAGGCCGCGCTGGCCCAGATCGAAAAGCAGTTCGGCAAGGGCACCATCATGCGCCTGGGCGAAGGCGAGCAGATCGAGGATATCCAGGTGGTCTCCACCGGCTCGCTGGGCCTGGACATCGCCCTGGGCGTGGGCGGCCTGCCGCGCGGTCGCGTCATCGAAATCTACGGCCCCGAGTCGTCCGGCAAGACCACGCTCACGCTGCAGGTCATCGCCGAGATGCAGAAGCTGGGCGGCACCTGCGCCTTCATCGACGCCGAGCACGCGCTGGACACCGCCTATGCGCAAAAGCTGGGCGTCAACCTGTCCGACATGCTGATCAGCCAGCCCGACACCGGCGAGCAGGCGCTGGAGATTGTGGACAGCCTGGTGCGCTCTGGCGCCATCGACCTGGTAGTGGTCGATTCGGTGGCCGCGCTGGTGCCCAAGGCCGAGATCGAGGGCGAGATGGGCGACAGCCTGCCCGGCCTGCAGGCGCGCCTGATGAGCCAGGCGCTGCGCAAGCTGACGGCCACCATCAAGAAAACCAACTGCACGGTCATCTTCATCAACCAGATCCGCATGAAGATCGGCGTCATGTTCGGCAGCCCCGAGACGACGACGGGCGGCAACGCGCTCAAGTTCTACGCCTCGGTGCGGCTGGACATCCGCCGCATCGGCACCATCAAGAAGGGCGACGTGGCGATCGGCAACGAGACCAAGGTCAAGGTGGTCAAGAACAAGGTCAGCCCGCCCTTCAAGACGGCCGAGTTCGACATCCTGTTCGGCGAGGGCATCTCGCGCGAGGGCGAGATCATCGACATGGGCGTGAACGCCAAGGTGCTCGACAAGAGCGGCGCCTGGTACGCCTACAACGGCGAAAAAATCGGCCAGGGCCGCGACAACGCCCGCGAGTTCTTGCGGGAGAACCCCGACCTCGCCAGAGAGATTGAAAATCGCGTGCGCGAGTCGCTCGGCATCGCCGGGCGACCCGCCGCGGCGCCAGCCGAGGCGGACGAAGCATGAGCTTCGCGCACGCGATTTCGGCGCAGGCTCATTTGCGCGCAGCGCAAGTGAAGCCGCGAAGCGGCGGCCGAAGCCAAAACAAGGCCCGCGAGTCGCTCGGCATCGCCGGGCGACCCGCCGCGGCGCCAGCAGCAGGCGGCGGCGATCAGGACTGACAGCGTGAACGATCCGGCTGCACGCCCCGGCCCGTCTCTCAAGGCGCGGGCCTTGCGCCATCTGGCGGCACGCGAGCATTCACGTGCCGAGCTGGCGGCCAAGCTGGCGCGCTTCGTGACCGAGCAGGACGCGCCAGGCGCCGTGGAGCGCGTGCTGGACGAGCTCACGGCCAAGGGTTTCATCAACGAGGCGCGGGTGGCCGAGTCGCTGCTGCATCGGCGCGCCGGCGGACTGGGCAACGCGCGCGTGTTGCACGAGCTGCGCGCCAAGGGCGTTCCCCAGGAGGTGATCGAAGCCAGCGCCGAGCAGCTGCGCGGCACCGAGCTGGCGCGCGCGCAGGCGGTCTGGCGCAAGAAGTTCGGTCAGCCGCCGCAGGACGCGGCCGACCGCGCGCGCCAGATGCGCTTTCTGGCAGCGCGCGGTTTTGGCGGCGAGGTGGTGCGCCGCGTGCTGAACGGCCTGCCGCACGGGGGCGAAACGCCTTGAAACAAACCAACCCCATGGGTCGCATCGTGCCGTTTCCCTTCTCTCGCGCTGCGCGTGGGAAGGGGGACGCAGCCAGCGTTGCGCGGCTGCCCCGCATGGGCTGCGCCATGGACAGCTGACAGGGAGCCCGCCCTTCTTCGCATCTGCTCGACGTGACATTTGTCGCGAGGGGCGCGGCGCCCTGCTGCGAATCAGCGCAAAGCCATTGACCGCCGCCGTCTTCTGATATCCAATCCGCGCTCAGTCCGGGAGTCGGCGTGAGCGTCCTCGGGCCAGGCGGAACGGCAGCGGCCGACCGTCAGGGAGAGCACAACAATGAACACCGTCTTTGCCTTGAGCCCCAAGGGCCAGCGCGAGTGCGCGGCCGAACACCCCATGCTGCTGCGCGAGCTGCACGAGCTGCTGCGCATGGTCGACGGCCGGCGCACCCGCGCCGACCTGCTGGCCACCGTGGGCAAGAACGCCATCACCATGGGCGGGCTGCGCTGGCTGACGGCCTCGGGCTACATCCATCCCAAGCCGACCGCGACTTTGCCCGGCCTGGGTTCGGACGCCCCGGCCTCGGAGTTGCTGGCCAGCGTGCCGCAGGACTTGTCCTCGCGTGCCGCGTTCTTGAGCCAGCGCGGAGCATTGCAGGTGCGCGAAGCCCTGGCGGACTTCATGCTGCGCTCCATCGAACGCCACCTGGGCGAAGTGGGCGCCCCGTATCGGCGGCGCGTCGAGCGCGCGGCCACGGCGGAGGCCTTGCTGCCGCTGCTCAATCCACTGGTGGAGGCCATTCTGGCGCGTGCCGGCAGCGAGCCCGCGGCCGAGTTTGCCGATGCCGCGGCGCTGCTGTTGCGGCCGCTGGAGCGGCGCACGCAATAACCGCAGGGATTTGCCCCGGACCTTCTGGCCGCTCAGGCGAGGTCCAGCATCAGCTTCAGGTTCTGCACCGCGGCGCCGCTGGCGCCCTTGCCCAGATTGTCCAGGCGCGCCACGGCCACGGCCTGGCCGGCGTCCTCGTTGCCGAACACGCGGATTTCCAGCTGGTTGGTGTTTTTCAGCGCCACGGCGTCCAGCTTGCCCGACTCGTGCGCCGGCTCGACCGTGACCCAATCGCCGCCGGCGTAGTGGGCCGCATAGATGTCGTGCAGCCGCCCGGCGCCGGGCCGGCCGGGCAGCAAGTCCAGATGCAGGGGCAACTCCACCAGCATGCCCTGGTCGAAGTTGCCCACGGCGGGGATGAAGATCGGGCGGCGCGTGAGGCGGCCGTATTTCATGATCTCGGGCAGGTGCTTGTGCTTGAGGCCCAGCGCGTACAGCTCATAGGGCGGCGCGTGGCCGGCCTCGTAGGCCTCGATCATGGTGCGTCCGCCGCCGGTGTAGCCGCTGACCGAGGGCAGTGTGACCGGGTAGTCGGGCGGCAGCACGCCGGCGTCCACCAGCGGGCGCAGCAGCGCGATGGCGCCGGTGGCGTAGCAGCCCGGGTTGGCCACGCGCTCGGCGGCCTGCACGGCGGCGCGCTGCCCGGGCGCGAGTTCCGGAAAGCCGAACACCCAGCCGGGCGCCACGCGGTGCGCGGTGCTGGCGTCTATGATGCGGGGCTTGCCACCCGGCAGCGCGTCGATCATCGCCACCGTCTCGCGCGCGGCGTCGTCGTGCAGGCACAGGATGACCAGATCGACCGTGGCGATGATCTCGCGCTTGGCATCCGGATCCTTGCGGCGCGCCGGGTCGATGCTGACCACGCTCACGCCGGCCACGCCTTGCAGCCGGTCGCGGATCTGCAAGCCGGTGGTGCCGGCCTCGCCGTCGATGAAGATTCGTGCCATGCGCGCGGTCCTTGGGTCTTGAGCAAATTGCACCGCACCTGACAGGGGCCAGAAAGCCTGACACGCTGCCATTGGTGCGCCGCAGCATGATACATTCACGGAGCCATTCGGTTCCCGCATGCGCGCCGTGCCCGCCACCTCGATGCGGCAGACGCGGGTGTTCCCGTTTCACTCCGAGAGATCCTCATGAAAATCCACGAGTACCAGGGCAAGGAGATCCTGCGTCAATTTGGCGTGCCGGTTCCCCGCGGCATTCCCGCGTTCACCGTTCAGGAGGCCGTCGAGGCGGCGCAAAAGCTGGGCGGCCCCGTGTGGGTCGTCAAGGCGCAGATCCATGCCGGCGGTCGCGGCAAGGGCGGCGGCGTGAAGGTCGCCAAGACCATTGACGACGTGAAGGCGCTGGCCGGCCAGATCCTGGGCATGCAGCTGGTCACGCATCAGACCGGCCCCGAAGGCCAGAAAGTGCGGCGCCTGTACATCGAAGAGGGCGCCGACATCCAGAAGGAATACTACCTGTCCGTCGTCACCGACCGCGAGACGCAGAAGGTGGCCTTCATTGCCTCCAGCGAAGGCGGCATGGACATCGAGGAAGTGGCGCACAGCACGCCCGAGAAGATCATCAAGGTGTTCGTCGATCCGCTCACCGGCATGACGGCCGCGCAAGGGCAGGAGCTGGCGCGCGGCGTGGGCATGCCCGCCGGATCGGTGGCGCAGTTCGTGGACGTGTGCCAGAAGATCTACAAGTGCTACATGGACACCGACGCCAGCCTGGTTGAGATCAACCCTCTGAATCGCGACGGCAAGGGCAATATCATCGCGCTGGACGCCAAGTTCAATTTCGACAGCAACGCCCTCTTTCGCCATCCCGAGATCGTGGCCCTGCGCGACCTGGACGAGGAAGACCCGGCCGAGGTGCAGGCCAGCAAGTTCGATTTGGCCTACATCAGTCTGGACGGCAACATCGGCTGCCTGGTCAACGGCGCCGGCCTGGCCATGGCCACCATGGACACCATCAAGCTGTTTGGCGGCGAGCCAGCCAACTTCCTGGACGTGGGCGGCGGCGCCACCCCCGAGAAGGTCACCGAGGCCTTCAAGATCATGCTCAAAAACCCCAAGGTCAAGGGCATTTTGGTCAACATCTTCGGCGGCATCATGAAGTGCGACACCATCGCCACCGGCGTGATCACCGCCAGCCGCGCGGTCGATCTGAAAGTGCCGCTGGTGGTGCGCATGAAGGGCACCAACGAAGACCTGGGCAAGAAGATGCTGGCCGAGAGCGGCCTGCCCATCATCAGCGCCGACACCATGGCCGAGGCGGCCACCAAGATCGTCGCGGCCGTCAAATAATGACCTTGGGGACAGACCTTCAGCGCTGTCCCCAACTGACTAGGTAGGACACATCATGTCGATTTACATCAACAAGAACACCCGCGTCATCACCCAGGGCATCACCGGCAAGACCGGCCAGTTCCACACCGAGAAGTGCCAGGAATACGCCAATGGCAAGGCCTGCTTCGTGGCCGGCGTCAACCCCAAGAAGGCCGGCGAATCGATCTTCAGCATCCCCATCTACGCCTCGGTGAAAGAAGCCGCCGCGCAGACCGGCGCCACCGTCAGCGTGATCTACGTGCCGCCCGCGGGCGCCGCCGCCGCCATCTGGGAAGCCGTGGAGGCCGATCTGGACCTGGCCATCTGCATCACCGAGGGCATCCCCGTCAAGGACATGCTGGAGGTGCGCAACCGCATGAAGGCCAAGGAGGCCCAGGGCGGCAAGAAAACCCTGCTGCTGGGCCCCAACTGCCCCGGCCTGATCACACCCGACGAGATCAAGATCGGCATCATGCCCGGCCACATCCACAAGAAGGGCCGCGTGGGCGTGGTCAGCCGTTCCGGCACGCTGACCTATGAGGCGGTGGGTCAGCTCACCGAACTGGGCATTGGCCAGTCTTCGGCCGTGGGCATCGGCGGCGACCCGATCAACGGCCTCAAGCACATCGACGTGATGAAGGCCTTCAACGATGACCCCGACACCGACGCCGTGATCATGATCGGCGAGATCGGCGGCCCGGACGAGGCCGACGCCGCGCGCTGGTGCCAGGCCAACATGAAGAAACCCGTGGTCGGCTTCATTGCCGGCGTCACAGCGCCTCCGGGCAAGCGCATGGGCCACGCCGGCGCGCTGATCTCGGGCGGCGCCGACACCGCCGACGCCAAGCTGGCGATCATGGAAGAATGCGGCTTCAAAGTCACGCGCAACCCGTCGGAGATGGGCAAGCTGCTCAAGGCACTGCTCTGATCGAGCGGCATCGACTACGCAGTTTTACGCACGCGCATCACCGGCGCTTGCGCTAGACTGCGCCGTTCATAGCGCTTACGCCTGCCAGACGGTTCGCCTGCGCAGGCTTTTTTTGCACCCGCAATCGACGGGCCACGGAGACACCGCATGGAGATGCTGCAAACCCCTGAATTCTGGGTTGGTCTGGTCAAGATCATCTGGATCAACATCATCCTCTCGGGTGACAACGCCGTGGTCATCGCGCTGGCCGCGCGCTCGCTGCCCCCCGCGCAACAGAAAAAAGCGGTGTTCTGGGGCGCCGGCGCGGCGGTGGTGCTGCGCATTGTGCTGACGGTGGTGGCCGTTGAGTTGATGACCCTGCCTTTCCTGCAAGTCGTGGGGGGCCTGTTGCTGCTGTGGATCGGCGTGCAACTGCTCAGTGACGACGAGGAAGATGAGGGCGAAGCCAAGGAGTTCGGCAGCATGGCGGCCGCCATTCGCACCATCCTGATTGCCGACCTGGTGATGAGTCTGGACAACGTGATTGCGGTGGCCGCCGCCGCGCAGGGCAATTTCGCCCTGCTGGTCATTGGCCTGGCGATCAGCATCCCGCTGGTGATCTTCGGCAGCACCTTGATGATCAAGCTGATGGAGCGCTTCCCGGTCATCGTGGTGCTGGGCGCGGCGCTGATCGGCTGGGTGGCGGGCGAGACCATCGTGGGCGACGTGATGCTGGAAGGCACGCTCAAGGGCAACCCCTGGCTGCACTACGGCGCGGCTGTGGCCGGCGCGGTGTTCGTGGTGGTGGTGGGGCGCTGGCTGGCGCGGCGTGGCCAACGGGCCGAGGCAAGCTGAGCAGCAGGAAGCAAGCCGCTGCCCATGAGCAACGCCACGCCGTTCGCGGAAGCTCGATTCGCAGCCCTGACCGATGTCGGCTGCGTGCGCACCAACAATGAAGACGCCGTCGCCGTGGATGAAACCCGTGCGCTGGCGGTGCTGGCCGACGGCATGGGCGGCTACAACGCCGGCGAGGTGGCCAGCGCCATGGCGGTCGAGCGCATTGGCGCCGAGCTGGGGCGCTGGCTGGATCAGGCCACGGCCGACACCACGGCGCACCAGGTGCTGCACGCCATGGAAGACTGCACCGACCGTGCCAACCGCGCCATTTTCGAGGCCGCCAACACCCACGCCGACTGTGCCGGCATGGGCACCACGGTGGTGCTGGCGCTGCTGTGGCGCGACCAGGTGCTGGTGGGCCACGTGGGTGACTCGCGCGCCTACCGCTGGCGCAAAGGCGTGCTCACCCAACTCACGCGCGATCACTCGCTGCTGCAAGAGCAACTCGACGCCGGCCTGATCACGCCCGAGCAGGCGGCGCACTCCGGCTATCGCAGCTGGGTGACGCGCGCGCTGGGCGTGGAAGACACCGTGCTGCTCGAGACCGCCCAGCACGCCTTGCTCCCGGGCGACGTGTTTTTGTTGTGCTCGGACGGCCTGACCGAGATGGCCGGCGATGCGCAGATCGCCGCCGTGCTGGGTGCGCCCGAACCCTTGGCGGAGCAGGCACGCCAGCTGATCGAGCTGGCCAGGGCGGGCGGCGGGCGCGACAACATCTCGGTGATCCTCATTCAACCCGGCCAAATGACAAAAAAGTCAGGAATGGTCGGGAAATGGTGGAAGAAATAATTACATAACGCGCTGATTCACGCTATCTTCCTGCGACCCAAAATCAAGAATCTGATGCAGGCGCGGTCTGCATGCCCGGCGATGCCGGGGTGTTTGCTGTTCGCGCCGATCGTCCACAGGGAGTGAGCCCATGCCCAAGTTGATCGTCACGATCGACGGAGTCGTCGTCAAGGAAGTGCAGTTGACCAAGGACCGGTCAACCATCGGCCGCCGGCCGTACAACGACGTCGTGGTCGATCACCTGGCCGTCAGCGGCGAGCATGCGGTCATTCAGGTGAGCGGCGATGCAGCCCAGCTGGAAGACTTGGGCAGCACCAATGGCACTTTCGTCAACGGCCGCGCCGTGCGCAAGCACACGCTGGGCGATGGCGATGTGATCGAGATCGGGCGCTACAAGATTCGTTACCTGACGGGCAAGCCCGGCGCGGCCGCGGGCGATGCGCCAACATCCGAGATCGGCAGTCTGGACAGCAGCTTGTCCGGCCTGCCTTCCGAGCCGGCAGCCACCGGCGCGCGCGTGCGGGTGCTCACCGGCGCTTCGGCCGGGCGCGAGCTGTCCCTGACCAAATCCGTCACCACCTTCGGCAAGCGCGGCGTGGCCGTGGCCGCCATTCGTCAGGGGATGCATGGCTACGAGCTGGTACACGTGGAGGGTGCGCACCTCCCCCGCGTCAACGGCGTGTCGGTGGAGGACGGCCCCATCGGCCTGAAAAACCGCGACCAGATCGCCCTGGGCAACGTGCGGCTCGAGTACCTCGATTCGTGACCCAGCGCCGCCGCGCGCCGGCGCGGTGCGCGGGTTTGTGCAGGGCCGCACCAGCGGTGGGTTCCAATACGGGATCATGAGCCCCGCCGCGTCCATCGCCAGCTTGCAGCGCCAACCCTGGCGCGTAGGGTCGGTGCTCGCCCTGCTGCTGCTGGCGCTGGCCCAGGCTGCCGGTGTCTGGCGCCTGCCTCAACTGGAGCGCTGGGACGCGGAACTGGCCGACATGCGCCTGGCCCTCACCATGCCGCACACGCTGGATTCGCGCGTGGTCATCATCGACATCGACGAGGCCAGCCTCCAGTCGCAGGGCCGCTGGCCCTGGTCGCGCGCGCGCTTGGCCGCTTTGGTGCGTGAGCTGACCGAGCGCCAGCAGGTGGCCGCGCTGGGCCTGGACGCCGTGTTGGCCGAGCCCGAGCGTGTCGCAGCCGGCCAGCCGTCATCTGCCTTGGCGCCCGACGACGCGTTGGCGCGCGCCATCGACGGCCGGCCGGTGGCGCTGGGCTACTACTTCACCAGCGACCGCGACGGCCGTCGCAGTGGCCAGTTGCCCGCGCCCCTGGCCGGTCAGGCGCCCTGGCCGCAGCTGCTGCACTGGAGCGGCTACGGCGCCAACCTGCCCGCATTGGCCACCGTAGCACCAGCGGCGGGGTTTTTCAATGCCGTCACCGACAGCGACGGTGTGGTGCGCCGCGTGCCTTTGGTGGCCGGCTTTGACGGCGCGCTGTATGAATCCATGGCCCTGTCGATGCTGCGCCTGGGCCTGCACCCGGCGCCGCTGCGCATTCGTCCGGTCGAGCCGCAGGCCGAGGGTGACCGCGCGCTCACGCTGGCGACGCCGAACGGGCCGCTGGCGCTGATGATGAGCGCGCAAGGCACCGTGCAGGTGCCTTTCCGCGGAGCCGGCGGGCCGCATGGCGGCTCGTTTCGCTACGTCTCGGCGGCGGCGGTGCTGGCTGGGCAGCTGCCGCCGGCCAGCTTGCGCGGGCGCTACGCGCTGCTGGGCTTTACTGCACCGGGCTTGATGGATTTGCGCACCACCCCGGTGGGTGAGGCTTATCCCGGCGTGGAAGTGCACGCCAACCTGATCAGCGGGGTGCTGGACGGCCGCTTGCGCCACCGGCCGAACTGGGCCGCGGCCTACGAATTGGGCTTGCTGTTGGCGCTGGGCACGCTGTTCGTCGCGCTGCTGCCGCGCCTGGGCCTGCTGGGCGTGCTGGGGCTGGGTGGCGCGGCCACGGCGGCGCTGCTGGGGCTGGATGCCGGGCTGTACCTGGGCGGGCATTGGCTGCTGCCGCTGGCGGGGCCGCTGACCTTCGTGGCGGCGGCGCTGGTGCTGGATCTGGCGCTGGGCTACGGCGTGGAGCGCCGTGCGCGCCACCGGCTGGCGCAGCAGTTTGCCAGCTACGTGCCGCCCGAGCTGGTGCGCCAGATGCAGCGCGACCCGCAGCGCTACGACATGCAGGCGCGCACCGAAGAGCTGACGGTGATGTTCTGCGACCTGCGCGGCTTCACCACCCTGGCCGAAACGCAGTCGCCCGCAGCCATGCAGGCGCTGCTGCGCGAGGTGCTGCAGCGGCTGACCGAGGTGATCGCGCGCCACCACGGCACCATCGACAAGTACATGGGCGACTGCGTGATGGCCTTCTGGGGCGCACCGGTGCGCAGCGAGCAGCATGCCCGGCAGGCGGTGGACGCGGCGCTGGAAATTCGCGCCGCGCTGCACGCCCTCAACACCGAGCGCGCCCGCGACGGCCGCGCGCCGCTGGCCGTGGGCATCGGCCTGAACACCGGGCCGATGGCGGTGGGCAACATGGGCACGGCGCTGCGGCGCACCTACACCGTCATTGGCGACGCCGTCAACCTGGCCTCGCGGCTGGAAGGGCTGGCTGCCACCTATGGGGTGGACATCGTCGCCAGCCAGACCACCATGCAGCAAGCCGGCGTGGCCGAGTTCTCATGGCAGGAGCTCGATCGCGTGAGCGTGCGCGGACGCCGCCAGGCCGACCAGATCTTCACCGTGCGCGCCCTGGCCGCGGATGCCGACGCGGCCTTGCAGCGCGAGTTGCAGCAGTGGGAACAGGTGCTGACGCTGTGGCGCGGCGGTCATTTCGAGGCCTGCCAGGCACAGGCACAGGCCCTGGCCCGCCAGCATCCGCGCATGCCCGTGTACGCCCTCTATGCGCAGCGCTGCGCCCAACTGCTGCACGCATCGAGCTGAACGGCAGCGCCGGCCCGCTTGGGCACAATCGCCCCCCATGCCTGCCGCTGCCCATCGCCTGCTCCTGATCGCCGTGGTGGCGCTGCCCTGGCTGTGGCCCTTCACCTCGGGGCCCACCGCGGGCACGCAGCCCTACCTGGTGTCGCTGGCCCTGGGCGCCGTGCTGCTGGTGCTGTGGCCGGCACGCCCGGATACGCGGCAGGCCGCCCGCTGGGTGGCGGCGGGCTGGCTGCTGGCGGCCGTGCTGAGCGCCGTGATCGGGCTGATCCAGTACTTCAACCTGGAGGGCCCGCTTTACCCCTGGATCGATCTGGCGCAGCCCGGGCTGGCGTTTGGCAACCTGCGCCAGCCCAACCAGCTGGCCACGCTGCTGGCGATCGGCCTGGTGGCGCTGCGCACCCAGGTGCCGGTGGGGCGCTGGCCCGCCGCGGCCCTGGCCGGCCTGGCCGCCTTGCTGGTGGTGGCGCTGGCGGCCACGGCCTCGCGCATTGGCCTGGACGAGCTGCTCGCGCTGGCGCTTTTGACGGTGCTCTGGGCGCGCGAGGGCGGGAGGTGGCGCGGCGAGCTGGCGGTGGCGCTGAGCTTGCTGGCGCTGTATGCGCTGGCCGCCCTGACGCTGCCCTGGCTGGCCGAGGCCACCACCGGCGTGGCCGGGCGCGACGTGTTCGAGCGTCTGCGCACGGGCGACAGCCTGTGTGGCAGTCGCGTGACCCTGTGGAGCAACGTGCTGCACCTGATTGCGCAAAAGCCCTGGGCCGGCTGGGGTTGGGGCGAGCTGGCCTATGCGCACTACAGCACCCTGTATGACGGCCCGCGCTTTTGCAACATCCTGGACAACGCCCACAACCTGCCGCTGCACCTGGCGGTGGAGCTGGGCGTGCCGGTGGCGCTGGCGGTGTGCGCGCTGCTGGCCTGGCTGGTCTGGCGCGGCGCGCCCTGGCGCGAGCGCGAGCCGGTGCGCCAGCTGGCCTGGGCGGTGCTGGCGGCCATCGGCTTGCACAGCTTGGTCGAATACCCGCTTTGGTACGGACCGTTCCAGATCGCCGCGCTCATCAGCATCTGGCTGCTGTGGGCCACGCGGGCGGGCGCGGCCGCCGCAGGGCACAGCCAGCTTGTGGCCCTGCGCCGGGGCGCTGGCGTGCTCCTGCTGCTGGCCACCGCTTACGCCGGCTGGGACTATTGGCGCGTGAGCCAGCTCTACCTGCCACTGGAGCAGCGCGCCACGCGCTGGCGCGACGAGCCCATGGCGGCGGCGCGTCAGACCCTGCTGTTTGGCGGCGCGGTGCGCTTTGCCGAAGTCACCACCCGCCCGGTGACGCGCGAGAACGCCGCCTGGATGCTGGACGCCGCCAGCCGCCTGCTGCACTACTCGCCCGAGCCGCGCGTGATCGAGCGCGTGATCGAGGCCGCCACGCTGCTGGGCCGCGACGATGTGGCGCTGGCGCAGCTGGCGCGCTTCAAGGCGGCGTTTCCGGCCGAGGAGCGGCAATGGGCCGAGGACAATCGGCGCATGTTGGAGGGCGCGCGCGCCCTGCAGCGCGGCGCCAGCGCGCCGTGAACTTCAGGCGCGGTCGGCGACAAAATGCCCCGACTTGCCGCCGCGCTTTTCCAGCAGGCGCACCCCGGTGATGGTCATGCCGCGATCCACCGCCTTGCACATGTCGTAGATCGTCAAGAGCGCCACCTGCACGGCCGTCAGCGCCTCCATCTCCACGCCCGTGGGGCCCGTGGTTTCCGCCGTGGCGGTGCAAATCACCGCGCCAGCGCCCGCTGTGTGGGTGCTGTCAGCTTCGAAATCAATAGCAACGCGCGACAACGCCAGCGGGTGGCACAGCGGGATGAGCTCGCTCGTCTTCTTGGCCGCCATGATGCCGGCAATGCGCGCGATGCCCAGCACGTCGCCCTTTTTGGCGCTGCCCGACTCGATCAGCGCCAGCGTTTCGGCCCGCATCTCGATGCGCCCGCCGGCCACCGCCACGCGGTGCGTGGCCGCCTTGGCGCCCACGTCCACCATGTGGGCCTGGCCCTGGGCATCGAAGTGAGTGAGGGGAGAAACGGGCTGGGACATGGCAATCGGAAACAAGGCGGCAGGAACACGGGGTGCGAGTTGGGCATCATAGGGGCAGCCATGAAGACCGTGCTTTCCACACCCCCCGCCGGCGCTCCGCGCGGCGCACGCCGGCTGGCGGCGCTGGCGGCACTCGCCGCGCTGGCCCTGGCCACGGCGCCCGCACCCGCCCAGCCCGTGGCGGCCGATGCGCCGCGCGGCCTGCCCTCGCTGGGCGACGCGGGCGAGATGACACCGCTGGAAGAGCGCAAGCTGGGCGACCTGATTGCGCGCGAGCTGTATCGCGACCCGGACTACATCGACGACGCCGTGGTGGGTGAATACGTGGACGGCATCTGGCGCGCGCTGATGGCCGGCGCGCGCGCGCGCGGCGAGCTGCCGCCCGAGCTGGACGAGCGCTACGCCTGGCGCGTGCTGCTGGGGCGCGACCGCAGCATCAACGCCTTTGCCCTGCCTGGCGGCTACCTGGGCCTGCACCTGGGCCTGGTGGGCGCGGTGGCCTCGCGCGACGAGCTGGCCTCGGTGCTGGGGCACGAAATGAGCCACATCACCCAGCGCCACATCGCGCGCCTGCTGGGCCAGCAAAGCCGCCAGATGCCGCTGCTGATCGCGGCCATGGTGGCGGGCGCCGTGGCCGCCAGCAAGAACCCCCAGGCCGGCGCCGCGCTGGCCGTGGGCGGGCAGGCGGCGGTGATCCAGCAGCAGCTCAATTTCTCGCGCGACATGGAGCGCGAGGCTGACCGCGTGGGCTACGCCGTGATGACCCAGGCCGGCTTTGCGCCGCAGGGCTTCGTCAGCATGTTCGAAAAGCTTCAGGCCGCCGCGCGCGTGGACGACAACGGCGAGTGGCCCTATCTGCGCAGCCACCCGCTCACCACCCAGCGCATTGCCGACATGCAGCAGCGCGTGCAGGCGCTGAAACAGACGCCCGAGCCGCCGCCGGGCCGCCCCAAGGCTGCGAGCGCCCCCTCGGGGGGCAGCGCAGCAGGCGAAGTCGCGGAGCGTGGGGGCACTATCTCGCCGCCGCCGGGCCGCCCCAAGGCTGCGAGCGCCCCCTCGGGGGGCAGCGCAGCAGGCGCAGCCGCGGAGCGTGGGGGCCAAGATATTGAGGCATTGCTGGTGGCGGCGCGCGCACGCGTGCTGTCGCGCCCGGGGGTGGATGCGCTGCGCACCTGGGCGGACGAGCCCGGCCAGAGCGGCTTTGCCAGCCAACCGCTGGCGCGCCGCGCCGGGGTGCTCTATGCCGCCGCGCTGGCGCAGGTCGAGCTGCGCGATCTGCCGCGCGCCCAGGCGCTGGCCGCGCAATTGCTGCCCCTGGTGGCCGGCCACCCGCGCGCCACGCACCAGGTGCATCTGCTGCAGGCTGAACTGGCCTTGCGCGCCGACCAGCCGCAGCGCGCCCTGGATCTGTTGAAGGCCGAAGCACCGGCCACGGCGAGCGATCCGCAAAGCCAGGCCGGGCGCGCGGCCTTGCTGCTGCGCGCGCAGGCGCTCACGCGCACCGGCCAGGCCGGCGAAGCCGCTTCGCAGTTGCGCACCTGGGTGGGCGACCATGCGCAGGACGCCGGCGCCTGGCAGGCCCTGGCACAGGCCGAGACCGCACAAGGCCAGACGCTGCGCGCCTTGCGCGCCGAAGGCGAGGCCCCCATGGCGCAACTGGACTATGGCGGCGCCGTCAACCGCTGGCGCGCCGCGCAGGACTGGGCACGCCAGCACCCGGGCGGCAGCGCCGATCTGATCGAGGTGAGCATCGTGGACGCGCGGCTGCGCCAGGCGCAGGCGCTGCTGCAGCAGCAGCGCGAGGACGAAAAGAAGTTTCGGTGAGGCGATACACCCCCAGTCTCCACTTGCTGCGCGATGTTTCGCCCAGCCCCTGAAGGGAGCCGGGCCACTGGCCCGACGCGGCCTGCAAGGCTCACCCCTGGCCGGGGGGCCGGCCGCGGCGATCGCTGGCCTGGCCTGCTCCGCGGCCCTTCGTCTGGTTGCGTTTCAGGCGCTGCGGGCGTCGGGACAACCCAGGCGCGGCGCTCACCCGCGCTGCAGCACCGCGTCGATCAGCAGGCGCAGCGCCGAGTAGATCAGCGAGCCGATCAGTGCGGCCCAGAAGTCCTTGACGTGAAAGCCCTGGAGCAGCCCCGAGGCCGCCCAGAACATCAGCGCGTTGATGACGAACAGGAACAGCCCGAGCGTGACGATGGTGATCGGTATCGTCAGCACCACCAGCACCGGCCGCAGCAGCACGTTCAGCAGGCCGATCACCAGCGCCGCCCACATGGCCGCGCCGAAGCTCGCCACCGTCACGCCGCTGTACAGGTAGGCCACGCCCAGCAGGGCCAGCGCCGACAGAACCCAGTTCAGAATCAGTCCCATGGCGCCAGCATAGCGCAGTCGCGTGTCAATCGTCGTGGGCTGCGGCGCGGCGGCGCGTGCTCCAGCGCGCCGCGCCCAGCACGCCCACGATGGCCAGCGCCACCAGGGCCCAGCGCGCCACGGTGGCCGCGCCGCCCAGCCAGCGCGCCAGCAGGGGCTCGGCATTGATCATCGAAGCGGCCGTGAACGCCAGCACCGCCGCACCCAGCTGGATGATGATGGGAAAGCGCTCGACCAGCCGGAGCACCAGGGTCGAGCCGAACACCACGATCGGCACGCTGATGAGCAGGCCGATCACCACCAGGTCCATCGCCCCGTGCGCCGCGCCGGCCACGCCCAGCACGTTGTCGATGCCCATCAGCGCGTCGGCGATCACGATGGTCTTCATCGCGCCCCAGAAGGTGGTTGCGGCCGGGCCGTGCTCCTCGCTGGCATCGCCCGTGTCGGCCACCAGCTTGTAGGCGATCCACAGCAGGCCCAGGCCGCCGGCCAGCATCAGGCCGGGGATCTTCAGCAGCCACACCACGACCAGCGTCATCAGCGTGCGCACGCCGATGGCGCCCACCGTGCCCCAGATGATGGCCTTGGTTTGCAGCGACTTGGGCAGGCTGCGCGCCGCCAGGGCAATGACGATGGCGTTGTCACCGGCCAGCACCAGGTCGATCAGGATGATGGCCAGCAGGGCGGACCACCAGGGGGCGGAGAGAAATTCCATGACGAGAGGCTCCAGAAGTTGCAAGGCATCGATCCGCTTGGTGCGCCCAGGTCCTGGCGGGCTTGCAGCGATGCGGGCACGGGGCCCCAGGGGTTTGCGGCAAGACCTGCGAGATTCGACCAAACGCACCCCGAGCGGGGTTTGATCGAAGGTCTTGCTCGGCAGCTGGCCCCAAACGGGGCAGGCTGCCCGTCGGCCCGGAAGGCGGCAAAGGCCCGGGGCCTTCGCGCTTCGTATTGACGAGCCGGCGATGCCGCACCAGGGCGGTGCGGCGGGGAGCTACTCCCCTTCAACAACCAAGTATTGGACCATTCATCGGCGGTTTTGGCAAGACGGACCTCACTGCGCTGCGCTCCCGCTCGCGTCGATTCAACCGGGCGAGCGCGCACGCTCGGCATAGCGGGTAAAGCGCAGCGCCGTGCCCTCGCGCGTGATGCGCCGCCACACCGCGCGCTTGGCCCAGGGACTCAGGGCCGGCCAGTCGCGCACTTCGTCCTCGGTGCGTCCGCAGCCCTTGCACACGGCGTCGCCCTGGCTGGTGGAGCAGATGGCGATGCAGGGCGCGTCGGGCGTGTGGGCATACCAGTCGAGCCAGGCCTGGCGTGCGGGCGTGGAGAGCTGTGCGGCACTCACGGTGTCGCGGCGCTCGATCACCATCCGCGCATACAGCTCCGCCAGCGCCGCCAACTGCGGCGCCAGGGCGGCATCGGCCCCGGCGGGCGCGCATTCGCGCCAGTGGTTGATGGCCGCTTCGAGGTCGGTGATGTGCAGCATGTCCATGGGCACAGTATCGCGCGGTGGGGCGGGCATGCGATGCATTGCTGTTGCGTCGCCCGCACGCATCGGCAGGCCCCAGGGCGGCCGCGAGCGAACGTGTTCACGAACCGATGGTCCATGTAGGCCCGAATTTTTTCCCGACGACGTCGATGCGCCAATCGCCGTAGGCTTGCGGTCTGGGCGCTCGTCGGCCCGCTTCACGCGGCGCCGCGCTGCTGCATCGATTCAACCCCTTGGACACCCACCATGACCCCTGGTTTTTCCGTTCAGCGCATCGATCACCTGGTGCTGCGCGTGCGCGATCTGGCTGCCAGCATCGACTTCTACGGGGCCGTGCTGGGCTGCGCCGTCGTCAAGCGGCGCGACGATCTGGGGCTGGTGCATCTGCGCGCCGGGGCGTCGATGATCGACCTGGTCAGCGTGGACGGACCGCTCGGACGCAAGGGCGGCGGCGCGCCGGCCACCGGGGGCCGCAACCTCGACCACTTTTGCCTGCGCATCGACCCGTTCGACGAAGCGGCGCTGCGCGCGCATCTGAGCCGGCATGGCGCTGCGCCCGAGGGCGCCGTCGTCCGCAATTTCGGCGCCGAGGGTTTTGGCCCGTCGCTGTATCTGACGGACCCGGACGGCAACCAGATCGAGCTGAAAGGCCCGTCCAGCCCTGTGGCGCCCGCCTGAGAGACGCGGCACCCGCCGCCCGAAAGGGCGCCCGGCGCCAGCGTCTGGCGCGGCTTACTTGCCCGCCACCACCCGCACCATGTCCAGGCAGCGGTTGGAGTAGCCCCACTCGTTGTCGTACCAACTCACCAGCTTGACGAAGGTGCTGTCCAGCGCGATGCCGGCGTCGGCGTCGAAGATGGAGCTGCGCGGGTCGTGGCGGAAGTCGGTGGCCACCACCTTGTCCTCGGTGTAGCCCAGGATGCCCTTCAGCTTGCCTTCGCTCTGCGCCTTCATCTCGGCGCAGATCTCGGCGTAGCTGGCGGGCTTTTCCAGCTCCACCGTCAGGTCCACCACCGACACGTCCGACGTCGGCACGCGAAAGGACATGCCCGTCAGCTTGCCCTTGAGCTGGGGCAGCACCACGCCCACCGCCTTGGCCGCGCCGGTGCTGCTGGGGATGATGTTCTCCAGAATGCCGCGCCCGCCGCGCCAGTCCTTGTTGCTGGGGCCGTCCACGGTTTTTTGCGTGGCGGTGGCCGCGTGCACGGTGGTCATCAGGCCGCGCTTGATGCCCCACTTGTCGTTGAGCACCTTGGCCACCGGGGCCAGGCAGTTGGTGGTGCAGCTGGCGTTGCTGATGATCGGCTCGCCCGCGTACTTGGCGCAGTTGACGCCGTGCACGAACATGGGCGTGTCGTCCTTGCTGGGCGCGCTCATGATGACTTTTTTGGCGCCGGCGTCGATGTGCTTTTGCGCCGTTTCCTTGGTCAGGAACAGGCCGGTCGATTCGATCACCACCTCGGCGCCCACTTCGCCCCACTTCAGGTTGGCGGGGTCGCGCTCGGCCGTCAGGCGGATCTTCTGGCCGTTGACCACCAGGGTGCTGCCCTCCACCTTGACCTCGCCGTCGAACTTGCCGTGCACGCTGTCATAGGTGAGCATGTAGGCCAGGTAGTCGGGCTCCAGCAGGTCGTTGATGCCGACAACCTGGATGTCCTTGTAGTTGGCAATTGCCGCGCGAAACACCATGCGCCCGATGCGCCCGAAGCCGTTGATGCCGATCTTGATGGTCATAGTGGTTTCCTTTTGCTAAGTAATTGATAGCTGCTTGCGCTTGTCCATCAAGCGCTGGAGGCTGATTTGGCCCAAAAACCGAATCCGCGCAGGCTGGGTTGCGCTGCGCCAATCCAGCCTGCAGGCCTGACGCTCAACGCCGGCCCAATGCCGCGCGCACCGTGGCCGCCACGTTCTCGGGCGTGAAGCCGAAGTGCTCGAACAGCACCGGCGCCGGCGCCGACTCGCCGAAGCGGTCGATGCCGACGACGGCCGCGCAGCCGTACTTCCACCAGCCGTCGGTCACGCCCATCTCGACGGCGATGCGCGGCAGGCCGGCGGGCAGTACGGCCTTCTGGTATTTGGCGTCCTGCCGGTCGAAGGCGGTGGTGCTGGGCATGGAGACCACGCGCACGGCGATCTTTTGCGCCGCCAGCAGCTCCTGCGCCTTCAGCGCCAGGTGCACCTCGCTGCCGGTGGCGATGATGACGGCCTGGGTCTTCTTCTTCAGGCCCACGTCGGCCGGCTCGCTCAGCACGTAGGCGCCGCGCGAGATGTCGCCCAGGTCGCGCTTGGGCAGGTAGGGCAGGTTCTGGCGGCTCAGCAGCAGCGCGGTGGGCTGGTGGCGATTTTCCAGCGCCACGGCCCAGGCCACCACGGTCTCGGCGGTGTCGGCCGGGCGCCAGACGGCCAGGCCCGGAATCAGGCGCAGGCTGGCGGCGTGCTCGATCGACTGGTGCGTGGGGCCGTCCTCGCCCAGGCCGATGCTGTCGTGCGTGAACACGTGCACCACGCGCTGCTTCATCAGCGCCGCCATGCGGATGGCGTTGCGGCTGTAGTCGCTGAAGGTCAGGAAGGTGCCGCCGTAGGGGATGAAGCCGCCATGCAGCGCAATGCCGTTCATGATGGCGGCCATGCCGAACTCGCGCACGCCGTAGTTGATGTGGCGCCCGCCCTGGCCGGCCTCGTTCTTGACCACCGCGCCCTGCTCGTCGAAGCGCAGGTTCAGCGTGTGCGCCGTCAGCGTGAGGTTGGAGCCCGTCAGGTCGGCGCTGCCGCCCAGCAGCTCGGGCAGCTCGGCGGTCAGCGCCTCCAGCGCCAGCTGGCTGGCCTTGCGGCTGGCCACGGTCTCGGCCTTGGTGTGCGCCTCGACGGCGGCATCCACCGCCACCTGGGCAAAGTGGCGCGGCAAGTCGCCCCCCACGCGGCGCGCGAACTCGCTGGCCAGCGCCGGGTGCACGGCGGCGTAGTCGGCAAAGGCGTCGTCCCAGGCCTGCTCGGCGGCCTGGCCCGCCACCTTGGCGTCCCAGTCGGCGTAGACGTCGGCCGGAATCTCGAACGGGCCGTATTCCCAGCCCAGCGCGCTGCGCGTCAGGGCAATTTCGTCGGCGCCCAGCGGCTCGCCGTGCGCCTTGGCGGTGTCCTGGCGGTTGGGGCTGCCCTTGCCGATGTGCGTCTTGCAGATGATCAGCGTGGGCTTGCCGCTGGCGCGCCGGGCCTGCTCGATGGCGCGGTCCACGCCGTTGACGTCGTGACCGTCGATCGGGCCGATCACGTTCCACTGATAGGCCTTGAAGCGGCCCGCCACGTCGTCGACGAACCAGGGCTGCACGCGCCCGTCGATGCTGATGCCGTTGTCGTCGTACAGCGCGATCAGCTTGTCCAGCTTCCAGGCGCCGGCCAGCGCGCAGGCCTCGTGGCTGATGCCCTCCATCAGGCAGCCGTCGCCCATGAAGACATAGGTGTGGTGGTCCACGATGGCGTGGCCGGGTTGATTGAATTCGCTGGCCAGCAGCTTTTCGGCCAGCGCCATGCCCACCGCGTTGGCCAGGCCCTGGCCCAGCGGACCGGTGGTGGTCTCCACGCCGGGGGTCAGGCCATGCTCGGGGTGGCCGGGCGTCTTGCTGTGCAGCTGGCGAAAGTGCTTCAGCTCCTGCATCGGCAGCTCGTAGCCCGTCAGGTGCAGCAGCGCGTACAGCAGCATCGAGCCGTGGCCGTTGGACAGCACGAAGCGGTCGCGCCCCGGCCACTGCGGATTGGCCGGGTTGTGCCGCAGGTGGCGCGCCCACAGCGCCACCGCCATGTCGGCCATGCCCATCGGCGCGCCGGGATGGCCCGACTTGGCTTGTTGAACGGCGTCCATGGCCAGCGCGCGAATCGCGTTGGCCATGCGAGAGGGGTTTGCCATGAGGCGGCTCCAGTGGGCGGGTGCGGCGGGGGTAAACCCCTGATTTTACCGGCCGCCAATGGCCCTGCGAGGCGGCCCCTTAATGGGGGTCAGATCATCTTTTTGCTGTCGCCTGCGACAACCGCCGGCGCCGCGCGAGCCGCTATGCTGGCCCGTTGCCTTGCATCCGGAGTCCCCTCGTGTCCCCCTCGCATCCCGCCATCCCGCCCGGCTTTCGCCCGCTGTCTGCCGACAGCGGCTTCATCGGCGTCAACGGCCCGCTCTATCTGCTGCACCAGGGCGAGGACGTGCGCCTGGGCCTGCGCGTGGAGCCGCGCCACGTCAACCCCATGGGCAACCTGCACGGCGGCATGATGGCCAGCTTTTGCGACATGCTGATCCCGCTGACGGTGCACCGCACCAGCCAGCAGCCCGGGCGGCGCTTTCTGCCCACCATCAGCCTGCAGATCGACTACCTGGCGCCCGCGCCGCTGGGCTGCTGGATCGAGGGCCGGGCCGAGCTGCTGCGCGCCACGCGCACGCTGGTGTTCGCGCAGGGCCTGGTGACGGCCGACGGCGTGCCCTGCGCGCGCGCCAGCGGGGTGTTCAAGATCGGGCCGGAGTTGCCGGCGGGGTTTGGGGCTTGAGCGCCAGGCGGACGGTTGGCGTTTATCGAAGGCTCTTGACCCAGTTCTCCATCACCAGTCCCGGCACCCGCGCGAACTCGCCCAGGTTGTTGGTGACCAACGCCAGTCCCTCGCTGCGGGCGTGCGCGGCAATGTGCAAATCGTTCACGCCAATGGGCAGCCCTTGTTTTTCCAGCGCGGCGCGAATGCTGCCGTAATGCTGCGCCGCCTTGGCGCCGTAGGGCAGCACCTCCAGGCGACTGCAAAAATCTTCCACGGTGGCCAGGTTCTGCTCCACGTGGCGGCTCTTTTCGGCGCCGTGCATCAACTCGGCCAAGGTGATGGCGGAGATGGCCATGCGCTCGGCGTTGGCGTTGAAGGTCTCCAACACCTCGATCGGCCGGCGCTTGAGCACGTAGATGACGATGTTGGTGTCCAGCAGATAGCGCAGCATTTACAGCGCTTCCCGCTCGGGCTGATCTTGGCTTGCGCGCTCGGTCAGAAAATCGTCGCTGACCGTCGGCCCATCGTGAAAAAAGCTGTCCCAGGTGCTCTCCAGCGGGGTGATGATGCGCTCCGTCCCGCGCGCGCGTACCCGCACCCGGCGCACGCCTTCGGGCAGGCGCAACTCGGCCGGCAGCCGCACCGCCTGGGTGCGGTTGTTGGTGAAGACGGTGGTGGTGGTCATGGCGGCACCCTATGTATATGGCGCAAGTATATGGCGGTATGACTCGGATGTCCATCGCGCGGCACGGGCGGTGCCCGCCTCACCCCCGCCACCCCGCCTCGCCATCCAGCGCCACCGCCTGCGCGCGGCCCAGGGCTTCCAGGGTGGCGAGCAGGGTGGGCAGGCTTTTTTTCCAGGCACCGCGCCCCTTGAAGTGCGCCTCGATGGCGGGCAGGGGCAGGGGCGCCTTGGCCTGGGCCAGCACGGCGGCGACGGCGCGCACCTGGTCGGGCAGGGCCGAGGGCCAGGGCTGGGGAGCGAATTGCTCTGGTTTCGATAGTGATTTCTCAGTGCTCGAATCGGCCTCTGGCGCTCGATGATCAAGCGCGATCAGCTCTTGTTTCGATAGTGATTTTTCAGGATTCTGGAACGCCGGGCGCAACCAGCGCACCTGGCCGGCGGCTTCTTCCTGGGCGCGCTGGGCGTTGAGTTGCACCAGCCGGGCCAGCACGGCCTCGGTGTCGGCGTCAGGCGGCAGGCCGTAGGCGGCGCGCGCGGCGGCGTCCAGCTCGTCGTGCAGCTCGCGCAGCACGCCGACCAGGCCCTGGGCGTGGATGGCCTTTTCCTTGGGCGTCAGCACGCGGCCCTCGCGCAGGGCGGCCAGCACGTTGTACAGGCCGGTCAGGGTCAGCTTCTCTTTCCCCCTTTCTGGCTCCCTCTCCCGCTGGGAGAGGGCAGGGGTGAGGGCCGGCGGCCCCAGCACGCGCTTGCGGTGGGCGTCGATCTGCTCGGCCAGCTGGGCGATGCGCTGGCGCAGCGCGGGCGTGAGGCCGGTGTCGGCGTCGGGGAAGGGGAAGGTTTCGAAGCAGCGGGATTTGACGTACACCGGGTCGTTGCCCACGCCCAGCCAACTGCCTGCGGCCAGTGCCCAGTCGATGTGCGCCTGGCTGGAGAGCACCCCCAGGGCAAAGGCGTCATCCAGCGCGATGGCGACGAGCTTGTTGTCGGGCAGGATGGAGGCGCCCAGAAACTGGAAGGTGCGGTGCTTGGCGGTTTCGACGGTGGCGATGTAGCGGGGCAGGCCGGCCAGTTGCTTGCGCAACTTGGGGTTGGTTTCGCCAAACAGCCACCAATTTTTGCGCCGGCTTTCGCGGTTGTTTGTGTCGCGCTCGGGCTTTACCTTGTCGTGCAGCCACTGGTAGACGGCGGGGTGCTGGCTGCGCAGTTCCTCCGCGCTCAGGCCGAAGGCGTCGATGACCATGGCGCCGCGCGGGGTGTCGGTCAAATCGCGCCCGTTGCGGTAGGGGCGGATCAAACGCTGCTGGCCCTCACCCCCACCCTCTCCCAGAGGGAGAGGGAGCAATGCAGCAGCCTGCTCGGGGGTGACGATGAAGCCGGCGCCAAACAGTTGCACGCCGCGGTTGCTGAGGTTCAGGTTGGCGCGCAAGGCCTGGGCGGCGGCCACGTTGGCGCCGATGCTGAGGTCGGCATGGATCAAGCCCTCGCGCTGCGTCAGCGTCACGGCCATTTCGCCATGCTCGCCGGGCTGCTCGTCGGTCACCGTGAGCAGCGCGCCCTCTCCGCTGCTTGCGGCCAGCACGCTTATGGCGATGCGCACGTCGGCGTTGCCGGCGCCGTCGACCCAGGGGTGGTCGGGGACGGCCATGGCCAGGTGCGTGCCTTGCTCCAGCGCGGCCTGCACCACGCGGCGGTTGAAGGTCTGGCGCAGGCTGTTGGTGGTGATCAGGCCCATGCGCTGCGCCTGGCCGCTGGCCACCAACGCGGCGGCGTGCTGCCACCAGTGCATGACAAAGTCGCAGCTTTCGGGCACCTCGGGCCAGGCCGCGCGCAGGGCTTCGGCATAACCATCGCCCAGGGCGGCGCGCAGGCTGGCGGCGCCGATGAAGGGCGGGTTGCCGACGATGAAATCGGCTTGCGGCCACGCGGCCTTGCGGGCGCCGAGGTACTTCCACTGCGGCACCTGCGCGGCTTCGTCGGGCACTGGCTGGCCGGTGGTGGGGTGGGGCTTGAAGGTGCGGCCGTCCCAGCGCGAGAGCAGTTGACCGTTGTCATCCAGCGCGGGCTCTTGCGCGTCCCAGGCCAGCACGGCGTCGCGGCATTCGATGTTGCCGTAGTTGTGCACCACGGGCTCGGCCACGCTGGCCAGGCCGCGCGTGCGCACGTGCCATTGCAGCCAGCCGATCCACAGCACCAGCTCGGCGAGAGCCGCGGCGCGCTCGTTCAGCTCGATGCCGCGCAGCTGCTGCAGGGTCACCGTCTCGCCCTCGAAGCCGAGCGCGTCTTGCGCGTGGCCCAGGTCCTGCAGCTGGTTGATGACTTCGCCTTCCAGGCGCTTCAGGTGCTCGAGCGTGACGTACAAGAAGTTGGCGCTGCCGCAGGCCGGGTCGAGCACGCGCACCGTGCACAGGCGGTGGTGAAAGGCGTGGATGTGGGCGCGCGCGTCGGCCAGCTTGTCGTTCTGCGCCTTGCCTTGCAGGGTGGCGGCCTCGCGCGCCAGCATCAGGGCGGCCGCGCGGGCGTCGGCCCAGTCGGCGCGCAGGGGCTCGATGACGGTGGGCAGCACCAGGCGCTCGACGTAGGCGCGCGGGGTGTAGTGCGCGCCCAGGGCGTGGCGCTCGGTGGGGTCGAGCGCGCGCTCGAGCAGGGTGCCGAAGATGGCGGGCTCGACCTCGCGCCAGTTGCAGCGCGCCGCCGCGATCAAAAGCTCGATCTGCTCGGGCGTGAGAAGCAGGCTGTAGCCGGCGTCCTGCGCGCCCTTGAACAGCTTGCCGTTGAAGTGCAGCACCCGCCCGGCCAGCGCGGCGGAGAAGCCGCCGTGGTCCATGTCGGCCCACAGGATGCGCAGCATGTGCTGCAGGGTTTCGGGCTCGGCGCGGTGGGTTTGCAGCAGCTGGGTGAAGGCGCCCTTGGGCAGCAGCTCCACGTCCTCGGCAAACATGGAAAAGAGGCAGCGGGTGAGGTAGTTTGCTACAACTTCAGAAGCTTTTTGCGCTTGATGGGTGGGCGCTGCGGCCTGATTTGGCTTGAAACCCCCGCTGGCCTCCAGCGACTGCGAAAGGCGCGCCAGCAGCGCCGCCACCTCGCGCGTGACCTGGGCGCTGATGCGCGCGGGGTTGAGGCTGGCGGGGTCTTGCCAGATTTGCACCAGGCGCTGGCGCAGCTCGGGGCGGGCCAAGTCGGCCAGCGCGATGCGGTGACTGCGCGGGTCGGGATACGGCGTGTAGGTGGCGCCGCTCTGGCTGAACTCGGCATACAGCTCGATCACGTTGCCTACGTCCACCACGATCAGGAACGGCGGGCGGCCCTCGGCGGCGGGCAGGGCGCGCGCGTAGCCCTCGGCCTGGCTGCGGGCGCGCAGCAGGCCGTCGTCGAAACCGCGGGTAGTGGCAGCGGCCTTGAGCTTCTTGGCCTCCAGCACGAAGCAGCCGCGCCGGTAGCAGTCGATGCGCCCGGCGCTGGTGCTGCCGTCGCCATGGGCAAAGGTGACGGGGCGCTCGAACATGTAGTCCTGCGCCGGCGTGGGGTGGGGCTTGGGCACGCCCAGCAGCTCGCACAGCTCGATGACGAAGCTTTGCGCGGTGGCCAGCTCGCTGGCCTGCACGCCGGACCAGCGGGCGATGAAGGCGGTGGCGGCAGCGTGGGCGGCGTCTGCGGGGTCGGTTGCGGCGGCGAGGTCGGGCGGCGGGGGCATGGCGGGCAATGATAGGTGCGGCTTGCCCACCGCCGGTGGCTCAGCCGCGCGGCGCGGCGTGGCGGCGCAGCCAGTCGGCCAGGGTGTCTTCGGGGAGGTCGCCGGCGGCCAGGGCGAGCATGGTGCGCGTGGTGTCGGCCTGGCTGGCGGTCAGGCGCCAGTCGTTCAGGTGCAGAAACAGGCCGATGGAAAGCAGCGCGGCGCGCTTGTTGCCGTCGATGAAAGGGTGGTTGCGAGCAATGCCCCAGCCGTAGCTGGCGGCCAGCGCGGCCACGTCGGGCTGGCCGTAGGCCACCAGGTTTTGCGGGCGCGCCAAGGCCGCGTCGAGCAGTCCCTCGTCACGGATGCCGGGGCTGCCGCCGTGCTCGGCCAGGCTTTCGGCGTGCAGCAGCAGCAGCGCTGGCTTGCTGATCCAGCGCGAGGTCATTTGGCGAGCTGGTGGAAGGTGTCGCGGTATTCGCGCATGAACTCGCGCCCTGCGTTCAGCTCTTCATCCAGCGCCGGGTCGTAGGGTGTGAGGATGAAGCCGTCGGCGCACTCGGTCAGGAACACCGATTCGCCCTTTTGCAGCTTGAGTTTGGCCAGCGCGTCCTTGGGCAGGATCACGCCCACCGAATTGCCGATCTGCGTGAGTTTGAGGGTGTGCATGGCGGGCTCCTGACGTTATTACAGACGTAATAATAAATCGGTGCAACGCGGCTGTCCAGCGTGCGCCGCCGATCTTCTACAGTCACGCCATGACCCTGGACGCCTGCCCCGCGCCGCGCGCGCTGATTTTGGCCGCCGGCCGCGGCGAGCGCATGCGCCCGCTGACCGACCGCACGCCCAAGCCCTTGCTGCCGGTGCGCGGGCGCCCGCTGATGCAGTGGTGGGTGGACGCGCTGGCGCGCGGCGGCGTGCGCGAGATCGTGGTCAACACGGCCTGGCTGGGGGAGCAGATTGAGAGCCATTTTGGCCCCGAGCGCTTGCTGGATGGGCGCGAGCGGCTATCAAAAAATGATTTACCGGCCATCCGCTTCTCGTCCGAGGGCCGCGACTTCGGCCGTGCGCTGGAGACGGCCGGCGGCATTGCGCGTGCGCTGCCGCTGCTGGCGCCGGCGACGGACGACGTGTTCTGGGTACTGGCGGGCGACATCTTTGCGCCCGACTTTCAGTTCGATCCCGCGGCGGCGGCGCGCTTTGCCGCCAGCGGCCGGCTGGCGCACCTGTGGCTGGTGCCCAATCCGGCGCACAACCCGCAGGGCGACTTCGGCCTGTCGGCCGACGGCCTGGCGCTGAACGAAGCGCCGGCGGGCGGGGTGCGCCACACGTTCAGCACCGTGGCGCTGTATCGGCGCGCCTTGTTCGAGCCGCCCTGGTGCGACATCGCGCCCGGCAACCCCGAGGGCGTGGCCGCACCGCTGGCGCCGCTGCTGCGCCGCGCCATCGCGGCGGGGCAGGTCAGCGCCCAGCTCTACACCGGGCCCTGGACCGACGTGGGCACGCCCGAGCGCCTGGCCGCGCTGAAATAGCGGGGGCGGGCTGCCTGCACCGCGCCGTGGGCGGGCCGCACAATTCTTTCCATATCTGAAACAGTCAAATCACCCGATGTGACTTTTTTAAACCGGTCGATCGTCGCAAACTACGTTCCATCGAAGGCAGCAAGCGCCGACCCTCGACACCGGAAGCGGCCTCAGGCCGTTCTCTTTGAAACCGTTTTGAAAAGGAAAACCATCATGACCAAGTTCAACGCCTCCATCGCCGCTGTTGCCGCCGCTGTCCTGCTGTCGGGCAACGCGTTTGCCGCCTCGCTGCAACCCGCCGCCGGCGAAGGCCCCTTCTTCAATGAAACCGCGCTGGCCGCCAGCAGCGTGCAGCGCGCGGACGTGCGCGCCGATGCGGCCCGCCAACTGCCCGCCGCCGGCGAGCTGAGCGCGCAAGCCGCGCCGGCCGCGCCCACCGCCATGAGCCGTGCCGAAGTGCGCGCCGCCACGCGCGACGCGATTGCCCGCGGCTATCGCGTGGCCGCCGGCGAAAACGCCTGATGTCCGTCGGCGGGCCTGATCGCCCGCCGTGCCGCATCGCCTGCATCACCCCGGACGGGTTTGCCCGTCCGGGGTGATGGCTTTTTGGGGGGGCGCGCGCCGCGCGCGGGCTCAGCGCGCGGCGGGCGTCTTGGCCTCCAGCCACTGCAGCAGCGCCAGCAGGCGCGGCTGGGGGTCGGTGTCGAAGTTCTTCAGGCCGATGGCGGCGAGCTGGCTAGCGCCTTGTGGCGTATCGGCCAAGGCCACCATGCCGGCGCGCAGAGCCGCCACTTGCTCGGGCGAGATGCGCCGCCCGGCGATCAGCGGCAGGAAGGGCTGGGCGCGGCTGGTGTGCAGCACGCGCAGACCGTCCTTGTCCAGCCGCTTGGCGGCGCCCGAGTAGGAGGCGATGCCGCCGATTTGCGCCAGCTTGTTGTTGAGCGAAAACGGGATTGCCGCCTGCTCGCGCACGTAGTAGGTCTGCTCGGGCAGCACGCGCAGGCCGCGGTCGCGCAGCTCGGCGGTGCAGAAGGTGGTCATGTAGGCGATGTCCTCGGGCAGGATCAGGCGCTTGCCGCTGATGTCCTTGACGTCCTCGATCGTCTTGTAGGGCGAGTCCTTGGGCACCACCAGCAGGCAGTGGCCGTCGGGGCGCGTGGTGGTGACGGCGCGGTAGCCATGGTCGCGCACGCCGCGCGCCGGGTAGTCGCTGGGGCGGGCGATCACCAGATCGAAGGTGCCGCTTTTCATGCCCTCGTCCAGCGCGCGGAAATCGCGCACGTACTTCACGCGCACCGGCTGGCCCAGGGCCTGCTGCATCACGTCGGTGAGCGGCTTGTACTTGGCGGCGATCTGCTCGTCGGTGACGGCGCTGCCGCCGCCCGAGGTGCCCTCGCTGACGGCAAACAGCAGGCCGGTGGGCGCGGCGGCCGGGGCTGCGGCAGCGGGCGCGGCGCTGGCCGAAGCGCCCAGGCACAAGGCGGCGAAGGCCAGCACGGCGCTGGCCACGGAGGAACTGCGGGATTTCATAAAAACGTGAACTTTCGTGTAGGTCTGCTGATTATGACTTTGTTCACGAAAATTACAAATGCGCACGTCACCTTCTTGCGGCGGCGCGTCCGGTGGGGGCGCGTGGGGCCGCCGCGCCAGCGCCATCGAGCGCCCCCGCGGGGCGGCGTCTTCCGGGCCCGGCCGGTGTGGCCCTATTTCTTGGCCAGCGCGTTGGCGACGTGAAAGCCCGAGGCACCGCCCAGGCCCGGCCCCGGATGGGTGGACGCTCCGATGTGCCAGAGGTGCTTGACCGGCGTGGCGTGGTCCTTGGTGCCGCGCAGGGGGCGCCAGAACATGTACTGGTCCACGCTGCATTCGCCCGAATACGGATCGCCCCCCACCAGGTTCATGTTCAGCCGCTCCAGGTCGCCCGGCGAGATGACCGAGCGGCCGACGATGCTGGCCTGGAGGTTGGGGATGAAGCGCGCCAGGCGCTCCAGGATGCGGCCGGCGTAGCGCTCGCGGATCTCGGGCGTCCAGCGGCCGTCGGCCGGCGCGGCGATCTCGCCCAGCGCATCGCCCTTGATGACGCGCGGGCACTCGGGCAGCTGAATCCACAGCACCGCGCCGCCGGCCGGTGCGCGCGAGGCGTCGAGCGCGGTGGGGTGGCACACCACGATGGTGCCCTCGGCCGGCAGCAGGCCGCGCTCGGCTTCGTTGACGGCGCGCGAGACGCCCTCGAGGCCGGGCGTCAGGTGCAGATACACCACGTCGTTGAGCTGCGCGTCGTTCCACTGCGGCGGCTGTGACAGCGCCAGGTGGATTTGCATGTTGCCCTTGCCGTAGCGGTATTCGGCCGCCTGCTGGCGGATCGGCTCGGGTGTGGCGGCGGGCGGAATCAGGCGGCCATAAAGCTGGGTGGGCGTGACGTTGCAGATGACGTTTTTGGCCTGCCACTGGCGGCCATCGGTGCAGCGCACACCCTGGGCCTTGCCGCCCGCGATCAGGATTTCGGCCACGTCGGCATTCACGTGCAACTCGCCGCCGGCCTGCTCGATGACGGCCTTGAAGGCGTCCACCGTGCGCGCGTTGCCGCCCTTGACCAGCGGCAGGCCCACGCCCTCCAGCGTGAAGGCGATCACCTGCGCCATCAGCGCCGACATGGGCGACTCGGGCCCCAGGCCGGTGTGCAGCACCCAGGGCGCGAGCACCGCCTTGACCAGGTCGGACTTGAAGTGCGTGTCCAGCCAGGCGCGCGCGCTTTGCATGGCGGGGCTGAAAAAGCCCAGCGTCTCGTGCGCGCCCTGCTTCCACACGCGCCCCAGCATCATCTTGCCGATCTGCGAGCTCCACAGCTCGTTGCCCAGCAGGGCAAAGATCAGCTCGGCGTTCTGCTCGACAAAGCCGATGCCGGCGCGGTAGGCGTCGCCGTCGCCGGCGGCCAGCGCATTCATCGCGCGCACGTTCTCGTCGCGGTTGGTGCGCAGCACGAAGGAGCGCCCGTCGGGCAGCAGCACGCCGGTGGGCGCCGCGCTGTTGACGTATGTGAGGCCTGCGCCGTGCAGCGCGTCCTTCAGCTCGGCGTAGCCGGGCGAGGTGACGAACAGCGGGTGCGCGGTGGACAGGGTGTCGTGCAGGTAGCCGGGCGCGGTGAGAGCGTCGGTGCGGATGCAGCCGCCCAGTTGCGCCTCGCGCTCGAGCACGCAGACCTTCTTGCCGCGCCGCGCCATGACGGCGGCGCACACCAGCGAGTTGATGCCGCTGCCGACGATGATGGCGTCGAATTTGCTCATGGTGTCTTCAGGTGTCGAGGGTCAATCGGACGCGTTTTTGATCGGCGCTCTGCTCGTACTCCGGCACCGCGTAGCGCCCGCGATAAAACAGCAGGGGCGCGGTGCTGCGCGTGGTCAGGTGCTCGACGCGGCCGATCAGGATGATGTGATCACCGCCTTCGTAGCGGTATTCGACCGAGCACTGGAACACCGCCATGCAGCCTGGCAACAGCGGCACGCCGCCCAGGCCTTCGCCGATTTCGCTGCCGGCGAACTTGTCTTCCCCGGCCCTGGCGAAGCGGTCCGACAGGGCCTGCTGGTCGTGCGCCAGCACGTGGATGCAGAAATGCTGGGTCGCCTGAAACGCGGGCAGGCTCCACGATTTCTTGGCCAGGCTCCAGAGCACCAGCGGCGGGTCGAGCGACAGGGCGGCGAAGCTGTTCACCGTCACGCCGATGCGCTCGCCAGCCGGGCCCAGCGTGGTGACCACGGTGACCCCGGTGGCGAAGTGCCCCAGCGCGTTGCGCAGATCGCGGGCGTCTATCACTTGCCGCCCTTGGCCGCAGCTTCGGCGATCGCGCGCTTGTTCGACTCTTCGTCAAACCAGTAGTTGGCGTAATCGCGCGGGTCGTTGAAGCCGTTGGCCAGGCGCGAGGCCAGTGCCGGGATTTGCGTGGCGGCGCCCATCATGTTGACGATGTATTCGGGTGGCGGGAACAACATGCTGTTGGTCCAGCGCACCACCTTCTCGGCGTAGCCGTTGTACAGCGCATCAAAGGTCTGGTTCATCCAGGCCTCGTCAAACGGCTGGCTGCCGCGCGCCATGATGGCGTCAAAGTAGTGCTTGGCGCCCATGGTGGCGTTGTTGGAGCCCTGGCCGGTGATCGGGTCGTTGACGATGACGGCATCGCCCAGGCCCATCACCTTGCGCCCTGAGGGCAGGTGCAGCACCGGGTTGCGCACGCAGGGGCGGAAGCGCCCGGCGAGGATGCCGTTGTCGTCGGTCAGCTGGCAGTCCTTCATGCGCTCGTATTCCCAGGGCAGGAACTGCTTCATGATGTCGATGCTCATCTGCAGGTGGTCGGCCGCGTCCTTGCACTCGTGCCAGCGGTCCATCGGACCGCCGGGGACGCCTTCCATCACCATGATGTCGCAGGGCTTGCTCTTGCCCGATCCATAAGGGCCGTCGACAGTGAGCGAGGGGAAGACGAAGTATTCGCCCACGCCCGGGATCAGGTTGAAGTTGACGCACTCGATGTAGTCGTGGCGCTTCATGCCGGTGAGGTAGGTCAGGGCCAGGCTGCGCATGGGCTGCTTGACCGGCGAGCGCTCCTCGTTCACGGTCAGCATCTTGACGATCTCGCCCTTGCCGCCGGCCAGCAGCACCAGGTCGTGCGTGCCCGCGAGTTCTTCCATCTCGGCAACGCCCACGTCCACGATGTGCAGCTTGCCGCCGCGGCGCACGAACTCATCCATCCAGCCGGGGTATTTCAGGCGTTGATCCACGGCTTGGCCGGGCTTTTCCAGAGCCGCGTACCAGTGAATGGCCTTGGTGCCCGAGCCGTCGGGGTTGGGAATCACGAAGGAGATGCCGTCGGTGTTGGGGCAGTCCTTTTCCCACTGGTTCATGGCCCAGTCGCGCTCGATCTGCAGCTTCATGTCGAAGATGAACTGCGAGGACATCACCTTGCCGTTCCAGAAGCTGGCCTGGTCGCGGTTGGTGTAGATGGTGACCTGATGGCCCTGGTCGAGCAGGCCGGCGCCCAGCAGCAGGCCGGCCTGGCCGCCGCCGATGATGGCAATGGTGCGGGGGGTTTGGGTGGTCATGGTGTTTGTCTCCGGGGGTGTTGTTGCGGTTTGGTTTTCATGCTCCCTCCCCCGCTGGGGGAGGGTTGGGGTGGGGGCCAGCGGCGGTGCGCAGCGTGACGCCGCAAGCCCCCATCCCCGCTTTCCCCCAGCAGGGGAAGGCGTTGACGGATCAGCCCGTCAGCCGGCCAATGGCGGCGGTGCGCGCCTCGGGGCCCAGCGCCTGGTAGCCGCCATCCACGGCGTAGTTGGCGCCGGCCACGAAGCTGGCCTTGTCCGACAGCAGGAAGGTGACCACGTTGGCCACCTCGGCCGGCAGGCCCAGGCGGCCCAGGATGTGGTAGTCGGCGGCCACGGCGTCGGCCTTGGCCTTGTCGCCACCGGCCATGCCCTCGATCACCGAGGACCAGGTCCAGCCCGGCGACACCGAGTTGACGCGGATGTTTTGCGGCGCCAGATCGAGCGCGGCATTGCGCGTGAACTGCACCATGGCCGCCTTGCTGATGGGGTAGAGCCAGCGCCCGGTCTGCGCGGCAAAGGCCGAGATCGACGCAAAGTTGACCACCGCGCCGCCGCCGCGCTTTTGCATGTGCGGCACGCAGGCCTGCAGCATCATGGCCGCGCCCACCACGTTGACGTTCCAGCTCTGGTTCCACTCAGCCCGGGTGGAGGTGGCGCCGTTGTCCACATAGCTGGCGGCGCAGTTGACCAGGCAGTCGATGCCGCCCAGTGCCTTCACCGTCTCGGCCACGCAGGCGGCGATGGAGGCGTCGTCGGACACGTCGGTGGCGATGAAGCGGCTGCCGGCGTGGCGCTGGGCCACCTGTGGACCCTTGGTGGTGTCGATGTCGGCAATCACCACCTGGCAGCCTTCGGCCACCAGTGCGGCGACCACGCCTTCGCCAATCATGGTGGCGCCGCCGGTGACGATGGCCACCTTGTTTTTCAAGCTCATGAATGTCTCCTTGGCATCGGTTTCGCGGACGCGAAACGTGAAGGAGAGTGTGGGGAATGCTTTAAGCGTGAACTATCCGCAATGCGCGGCGGTGCTATCCGCAATGCGCATCGACTGGCTGCGGCGCAACAGTCTCAACGGCGCTTGAGCGTGGCCGAGGGTGGTTCGCCGAACTGGGCCTTGTAGTAGGCCGAGAAGCGCCCCAGGTGGAAAAAGCCGTAGCGGTAGGCCATCTCGTACAGCGGCACCGCCCGGCCCTCGCGTGCCGCCGCGCGCAACTGCGCGTGCACCTGCTGCAGGCGCACGGTGCGCAGGTAGGCGCCCGGCGTGGTGCCCAGGTGGCGGCGAAAGCCCTCTTCGAGCGCGCGCACGCTGACGCAGGCGGCGCGGGCGATGTCGGTCACGCCCAGGGCCTGCTCGGCCTGCGCGCGGATGAACTCGGTGGCGCGCTGCACGTGGCGCGGCAGGGCTTCGGGCGAGGGCGCGGCGGCCGACTGGTCGTGCGGTTGCAGGCTCAGCAGGCCGGCCAGCAGCATGTCCTGCAGCGAGGCGACGGCCGCGGCGTGGTTCAGCCAGGCGGCGCCGTGGGCGTCGATGTTGTGCGCCAGATCGAGCACCATGCGGCACCAGCCCGCAGCCGGCCCCGTTGATTGGGGCAGGGCCAGCGCAAAGTCCAGCCGGGCGCCGGGCCGGTCGGGCGCGGAGGACACACGCTGCTCGACCAGAGCGCGCGGAATGTGCAGCATGAGCTGGGCGCAGTCGGCGTGCCAGCGCATCGCCACGGGTTGGTCGGGTGAAAGGACAACGGCGGTGCGAGTGTCCGATTCGGCACGCTGGCGGCCGCAGCGGATCTCGGCCTGCCCCGCCAGCGGAATCTGCACCAGGTAGAAGCTGCCCAGGCAGCCGGGGGTGATCTCCACGTCGGCGCCGTAGCCCAGGTAGTTCAGCGACAGCGCGCCCAGTGGCACGCGGTGCATGTGGCAGTCCAGCGCCTGCGCGGCGCCCACCTGCTGCAGGCCGTGGGCGCAAAACAGGCGCGCCACCTGCTCGCGCGCGTCGTCGATGTCGCGGCTGGTGAAGACCGGGTGGCCTTGGAGCAGTCGGGGCGGCCCCGTGCGAAAGGGGGAAAGCATGGCGGATGGCGGGTCGTGCGACCTGCGACTTTGCCTGCATGCCCCGGGTTTGACAAGGGTCGAAACCTCGGGGGCGAGCGCTCGATCCGCGGCGATGGGCGTCAGGCAGCCCGTGCCACCGCAAGCCCGAGCGCCGCCTCGCGTTCGCCCAGGGCCTTGCCGTTCGGGTCCAGCAGCGCCGCGGCGCGCAGGCTGGCCAGGGTGGCGCCGGCCTCGCTCTGGCCGCTGAGCTGCGGCACGGCCAGCATCAGGCGGTCGAACTTGCCGGTGCCGCGCGTGTGGGTGTCGCTGTAGCCCTTGATGAGCTGGCGGCAGCGCAGCACCTCGGTCGCCAGTGCCGCGTCGCCCCCGTCCAGCGCCTGTTCGGCCACGGCCAGCCAGGCTTGGCAGTGCGCCACCTCCTCGGCGTGGCGGCGGTTGCCGCGGCGCCAGCGCGCCAGGCCGGCCATGATGTGCAGTTGCAGGTGGCCCTTGAAGGTATGGGTCTGGATGCGCCGCCCCTTGTTCAGGCGCGGGCCCAGCCAGGCCTTCAGGCGCGGCGAGCGGTCCAGCCAGTCGGCCCAGCCGGTGGGCAGCAGGCCCATGGCTTCTTCCAGGCGGGGATGAAAGTATTCCTCCATGCCGACCACGTCGCCCGTCTTGGCATCGACCTCGCCCTGAATGCGCTTGAATCGGTCGGCGCGCGTCTTCAGGCCCGCCACGCGGATCACGTCGTCGTAGGACATGGCCACGGCGATCCAGTGGGCGGCGGCAATGCTCAAGTCGGCCGTTGCGGGCGCCGGGTCGCGCCGGGCAAAGCGCGCCACGTGGTCGAGGTATTCGCCGCCGTAGGCCACGTCCTGCCAGTCGACCACGCGCGCCAGGCCCTCGCCCAGCCAGGGCCAGGCGGGTTCGGGAAACTCCTTGCGGATGCGCGCCAGCAGTGGCGCCAGCGCCGGGCTGGCGGCCTTGTCGGGCAGGGGGCGCGGGGCGGTTTTCATGGCCTCGTTGCGTGCCACGAGGGCCGGTGGCATGGGGCGCGTGCGCGCCAGTTCGGCGCCGGCGCGCAGGGCGGCCAGGCTGGCCTGCACACCCTTGCCGCCGCCTTCGACCACCTTCTCGAAGTCCTGCTGGTGAAACGGCAGCACATCGCAGCCGGCCAGGGCGCCGAACAGGCTGGCCGAGATCACGCTGCGGTGCTTGACCGCCAGCGCCTGCATGTCGTCGGCCACCACGCGGCGCGCGGCCTTGCGCAGCAGCTCCAGCACCTGGGCGCTGTCGGCCGCGCCGTCGCCGGGTTGCACCTTTTCCTGCACGGCGAAGGTGCGATGCGTGCTGGTGATGACGGTGGTGCGGTTGGGCGTGACCAGGCCGCGCGCCACGGCGCGGCCGGCTTCCATCAGCTCGGCGGCGATCAGGATGTCGACCTCGCCCGGCACCGGCATCTGCGCCAGCACCGGCACCTGACCGGGCGTGGGTTCGACCATCTCGACGTAGTAGATGGTGGCGCCGGTGCGCTGCGCCACGCCGGCCACCGAAGTGGCTTGCGCCGTCCAGCCGGCGTCTTCGGCCAGCTGCACGATCCAGTCCTGCAGCACGCCGCCGCCTTGGCCGCCCAGGGCCATGATGGCCACGGTGATCATGCGGGGCTTCATGCGCGCACCTCGTCAATGGTGGGGGCGTAGAGCTGGCGCGCGGCGCGTTGGCGCTCGCTGCGCCCTTGCAGCCAGCCCACGCCGGCACGGCGCAGGCCGGCCAGCCAACGGTCCCATGCCGTGGGGTTGTTCACCTTGTGCGCCTTGTAGAACGACGGGCACAGCACGGCGGCGTCGGCCACCTCGCCGCAGTGGCCGCAGGCCACGCAGTCCTGGTCCACGCTGGCCACCGGGTCGGGCTTGAGTGCGTCGCCGCTGGGCGCCAGCGTGAGGCTGGGGCAGCCCGACACGCGCATGCAGGCGTGGTCGCCCGAGCACACCGCGGCGTCGACGCCAAAGCGCTCCTTGAGCACGCGCTCGCCGGCCTGGATGGCCTTGGCCTTGAGCGGCTTTTCGCGGCGCTGGCGGTTGAGCATGCATTCGCTTTGCGCGATCACCACCTTGGGGCCGGGCTCGGTCGACGTGAGCGCGTCGTGCAGCGCCTGCTTCATCTGACCCACGTCATAGGTGCGCGGCACCAGCCGCACCCAGGTGACGCCCACGCCGCGCACCGCCTGCTCGATCGGGTGCAGGGTGCTGCGGTTGGGGTTGGTGTTGCGCGACGACGGAATGTCCTGCCCGCCGGTGGCCGCCGAGTAGTTGTTGTCAACGATGACGAACACGTTGTTCTGTCGGTTGAACACCGCGTTGCCGATGCCCGACGTGAGACCGTTGTGCCAAAAGCCGCCATCGCCCATGAAAGCCACGGCCTTCTTGGCCGCGCCCAGCTGGCCGCCGGCGTTGAAGGCCGAGGCGCTGCTGGCGCCCAGGCCGTAGCCCATGGTGGTGGCGCCGATCTCGAAGGGCGGCATGATCTGGAACAGGTGGCAGCCGATGTCCGAGGACACGTGGTGCACGCCCAGCTCCTGCTCCACCAGCTTGTAGGCCGAGAAGATCGGCCGCTCGGGGCAGCCCACGCACAGGCCGGGCGGGCGCGGCGGCAGCAGCTGGCCGATGGCGCTGGCGATTTCGGGCACGGCGGGTGCGGCCTCGTCGGCCGGCAGCTCGATCGCCGGTGCGGCGCGCGCAGCGGCGTTGTCACTGGCTTCCTTGCGCCGCGACACGCTGGCCGAGACCTGACGCTCCAGCGCGCGCGGGCAGTTTTGCTCCAGGAAGGCGCGTAGGCCCTTGCGCAGCGCGTCCACGGTGTAGTCGCCGCCCATCGGCAGCACGTCCTTGCCGTGCACGGCGGTGGGCGCGCGGTGGCGGCCCAGGATGGTGTTCAGGTGCTGTTCGTGGTAGTCGGGCTGGCCCTCTTCGATCATCAGCACGGCCTTCTTGCCGGTGCAAAAGCGCAGCACTTCGTCTTCGACCAGCGGATAGGCCACGTTGAGGATGTACAGCGGCACGCGCGATGCGCCGAACAGGTCGGCCAGATCGAGCTGCAACAAGGCGCGCAGGGTGTTGCTGTGCATGCCGCCCAGCATGACGATGCCCACGTCGTCGAATTCGCCGTCGATGAACTCGTTGAGCTGGTGCTGCTGGATGTACCGGACGGCGGCCGGCCAGCGCTGCTCGATCTTTTCCTTCTCGTGCAGAAAGGAAGCCGGCGGCAGCACGATGCGGTTGACGTCGCGCACCGGGTGCTCCAGCGCCTGCTTGAGCGAGAACTGCGGGCGCTGGTTTTGCTGCGTGATGAAGCTGCCATGCAGGTGGCAGGAGCGGATGCGCAGCTGCAGCATCACCGGCGTGTTGCTGGCCTCCGACAGCGCAAAGCCGTGGTGCACGGCCTGGACGATGGCCGGCAGGGTGGGCTTGGGGTCGAGCAGCCACATCTGAGACTTCATGGCGAAGGCGTGGGTGCGCTCCTGCATGATGGAAGAGCCCTCGCCGTAGTCCTCGCCGACGATGATCAGCGCCCCGCCCAGCACCCCGCCCGAGGCCAGGTTGGCCAGCGCGTCCGAGGCCACGTTGGTGCCCACGGTGGACTTCCAGGTCACCGCGCCGCGCACCGGGTAGTTGACCGAGGCCGACAGCGCCGCCGCCGCGGCCGCTTCGCTGGCCGCCGGCTCGAAGTACACGCCCAGCTCCTTCAGGATGGGCTGCGCGTCGGCCAGCACATCCATCAGGTGCGAGATCGGCGAGCCCTGGTAGCCGGTGACGTAGCCCACGCCGCACTCCAGCAGCGCCTTGGTGACGGCCAGAATGCCCTCGCCGCGAAACTCGGTGCCGGCGGGCACGCGCAACTGCTCGACCTCTTTGGCGAATGAACGTTCAGCCATTTCACTTCTCCTTGCCAATCACCAGGGCGCGGCGGGCAGCGCCGCGCGCGCATTGCGTCAGGGGATCAAGGCCAGCACGCGCAGCGGACTGCCCGAGCCGCCCTTGATCTTCAGCGGCGCGCTCACGATGACGGCGCCGGTGGGCGGCAGCTGGTCCAGGTTGGTCAGGCACTGCAGGCCGTATTTGTTGGCGCCGTGCATCAGCGTGTGGCAGGGGTAGGCCACGGGCCAGGCGTAGGACTGGCCGGCGTCGGTGTTGATGGTCTCCACGCCAAAGCCGCGCACGTCGCGCTTCACCAGCCATTCCACCGCCGCCTGCGTGGGGCCGGGGGTGTGGGCGCCGTCTTCCTTCATGTTGACGTAGCTGGCCGGATCAACGATGCGCTTGCTCCAGTCGGTGCGAAACAGCACCCAGGCGCCGGCGGGAATCTTGCCGTGCTTCGCCTCCCACGCTTCCAGGTGCGGCACATCCAGGTTGAAGTCGGCGTTGGCCGCCACTTCCTTGCTGCAATCGATCACGCAGGCCGGGCCGATGAAGGCCTTGGGGTCGATGGTGTCCACGCTGTTGTTGGGGTGGTCCTTGCCGGTGATCCAGTGCACCGGCGCGTCGAAGTGGGTGCCGGTGTGCTCGCCGCAGGAGAAGTTGTTCCAGTACCAGCCGGGGCCGGCGTCGTCGTAATGACTGATGGTCTCCTGCTTGAAGGCCCACACCTGGCCGAACTGCGGCGGCAGCACCAGGGGCGGAAAGTCGGGCGAGAGCGTGTGGGTCAGATCGACGATCTTGAGGGCGCTCGAGGCGATGTCCTGGGCAAATTGGGTCAGCGATGTGCTCATGCTTGTCTCCGGGTGGGTCGGGTGAAACGCCGACGGGCCGAGCTGCCCGCCAGATGTGATGCGATGCTGAGGCCAAGGAGCCATCGCTCGCAAGCCAATTCGCGAATACCCCTGTCCGTTTTGCGATAAGGCCCCAGCAAACCAAGGGAAAACACTGAGATCCGGCCGCGCTGCTTCGCCGATACTTGACGCCTAAAGTAAATACCCGACCCCGGCACACCCACCATGCTCGCGCCCGCGACGTCCTGCCGCCTGCTCGATTCGTACCCGCTGATTCGCTCGCGCTCGGCCGAGGAAGCGCGCCAGCGCGTGGGCGACGTGTTTTCGCCCCATCGGCTGGCGTTGCGCGGCGACACGCGTGGCCTGAACGTGCGCCACAACCGCGTGGCGCTGGGGCAGTCGGCCATCAACGTGCTGCACTACGGCGCCGAGGTGGAGATCGACCCCGGCGAGCGCGGCGATTTCTATCTGGTGCAACTGCCCCTGGCCGGGCGCGCCCAGCTGTGCAGCGATGGCGAGGAGGCCGCGGTCGATGCGTCGGTGCTCAGCGTGCTGCGCCCGCGCGTGGCCAGCCGCATGCGCTGGAGCAGCGACTGCACCATGCTGTTGCTGCAAGCGCCCAGCCACCTGGTGCACGGCCACATCGGCGCCGGCACGCCGCCGCGCATGGCCTTGGCGCGCCGCCGCCGCGACCCCGAGGTGGGCGCCTGGTGCCAGGCCATGCTGGACCTGGCACGCAACCTCGACTGTTTTGGCGCGCAGTGGCAGGCGCACCCCAGCGCCATCGCGGCGATCGAGGGGTTTTTGCTCACCGCCTTTTCCTGCCTGCTGCTGGAGCCCGGCGCGGCCCCCGGCGATGCGCCCGGCGGCGGCGCGCCGGTCGAGGTGCGCAGCCTGCGCCGCGCCAAGGATTACATTCACGCCCATCTGGACCGTCCGCTGTCGCTGGCGGAAATTGCCCGCCAGGCCTGTGTCAGCCCGCGCACGCTGGAGCTCGTGTTCAAGCGCCATGGGGAGGCATCGCCCCTGGCCTACGCCCGCCGCCAGCGCCTGCAGGCGGCCCATGCGGCGCTGCGAGCGGTCGCGCGCGAGGGACGCTCGGCCAGCGTCACCGACGTGGCGCTGGCCCACGGCTTCGTGCACATGGGGCGCTTCAGCGCCCAGTACCGCGCGCAGTTTGGCTGCCTTCCTTCGCAAACCCTGAACGCGCCCGCGGCCCTCGCCGCCTGATCTTGCCGGCGGGCCACGCACCGCGCGCCGCTGCGTGCCATGATTGGGCGCATGAACCGCATCGACTCACCTTACGCCGCCCGCCGCGCCCGCCTGGCCGCCCAGCTGGGCGCCGGCGGCATCGCCATCATCCCCACCGCGCCGGTGCAGCCGCGCAACCGCGACAGCGACTTTCCGTATCGGCCCGACAGCTACTTCTATTACCTGACCGGCTTTGACGAGCCCGACGCATGGCTGCTGCTGGCCGCCGACGCGCGCGCCACGCTGTTTTGCCAGCCCAAGGACGCCGAGCGCGAGATCTGGGACGGCTATCGCCTGGGCCCCGAGGCGGCGCCCGGCGCGCTGGGCCTGGACGGCGCGCATTCGGTTGCCGAGCTGGACGCGCTGGCGCCCAAGCTGCTGGAGAACACCCGCACCGTGTGGTATCCGTTTGCCACGCACCCGGGTCTGGAGTCGCGCATCGACGGCTGGCTGCAAAAGGTGCGCGCACGCGTGCGCTTTGGCGCGCTGGCGCCCGAGACCCAGCGCGACGCCTGCGCGCTGCTGGACGAAATGCGTCTGGTGAAGGACGCGCACGAGCTGGCCATCATGCGCCGCGCCGGCCAGATCAGCGCGCGCGGGCACATCCGCGCCATGCAGCGCAGCAGCGCCATGCTGCGCGCCGGCCAGGACGTGCGCGAATACCACCTGGAGGCCGAGCTGTTGCACGAGTTTCGCCAGCACGGCTCGGAGTTTCCGGCCTACACCAGCATCGTCGCCGCCGGCGCCAACGCCTGCGTGCTGCACTACCGCGCCGGAGCAGCGCCGATCAAGGACGGCGAGCTGGTGCTGATCGACGCCGCCTGCGAGCTGCACGGCTACGCCAGCGACATCACGCGCACCTTTCCGGCGAACGGGCGCTTCAGCGGCCCGCAGCGCACGCTGTATGAGCTGGTGCTGGCCAGCCAGGATGCGGCGGTCGCGGCCACCCGGCCGGGCGCGCGCTTCAACGAGCCGCACGAGGCGGCGGTGAAAGTGCTGGCGCAGGGCCTGCTGGACACCGGTTTGCTGGACCGCAACAAGGTCGGCAGTCTGGATGACGTGATTGAAAAGCGCGCCTACTTTCCGTTCTACATGCACCGCACCAGCCACTGGATGGGCATGGACGTGCACGACTGCGGCAGCTATGTGGAGCCCGGCGAGGTGGGCCAGGTGAGCGAGCGCACCGATCCGCTGTCGGGCGAAGTCATCAAGGACCGCCCCAGCCGCATCCTGCGCCCCGGCATGGTGCTGACCATCGAGCCCGGCCTGTACGTGCGCCCGGCCGAGGGCGTGCCCGAGGCGTTCTGGAACATCGGCATCCGCATCGAGGACGACGCGGTGGTGACCGAGGCCGGCTGCGAGCTGATGACGCGCGGCGTGCCGGTGGCGGCCGATGAGATCGAGGCGTTGATGCGGCCGTGAGCTGCCCCTGATTTGAAAACAAAACCGGCCGCCCGCGCTTGATGGGCAAGCGCAAGCAGCTATCAATTCAGGAATTCATCCAAAAACGGCTCGCCACAGCGCACCGATGGCCGCGCGCTCGCTGGCCAGCGTTTCGGGCGCCACCTGGAGGGGCTGCTCGTCCAGCCGCGCCAGGTGCTGGGCGTGGCGCAGGCTGCGGTAGGCATCGGCCGCGCCGTGGCCCACGCCGGTCGGCAGCAGGCCGGCGGCCTCGGCGCGCTGCAGCAGGGCGATGTTGCCCAGGTTGGGCTCCAGCTCGGGGTGCTCGCGCGTGTGCGCCAGCACCAGGTATTGGGTGGCGAACTCGGCGTCGATCATGCCGCCGGGGCTGTGCTTGACGTCGAACTGGCCGGCGGGCACCGGGTGCGCCGCGCGCATCTTCTCGCGCATGGCGGTGATCTCGGCGCGCAGGGCTGTGTGGTCGCGCGGGGCGGTGATCACGGCGTGGCGCACGGCGTTGAAGCGCTGCTCCATCGCAGATGCCTGCGGGCTGTTTGAGCCAGTCACTGCGGGGGGCACCATCCGCGCCCTTGTCATGGCCTGATGCTCCCAGGTCCAGGCGGTGTTGCTGCCGCGTTGCTGCTGGTAGTCGGCGTAGGCGTCGAACGAGGTCACCAGCAGGCCTGAGCCACCGTTGGGGCGCAGGGCGGTGTCGATCTCGTACAGGTCGCCCTCGGCGGTCTTGAGTGTGAGCCAGGTGATGAGTTTGCGCACCAGCGCGGCGTAGACCTCGGCGGCACGCTCGTCGGCATCGTCGTACACGAACACCAGGTCCAGGTCGCTGCCGTAGCCCAGCTCCTTGCCGCCCAGCTTGCCGTAGCCGATGATGCCCAGCCGGGGCTGCTCGCGATGGCGGTGGCGCACCAGCGGCCAGCACCACAGCAGGGTCATGCGCAGGATGGCGTCGGCCAGGGCGGACAGGTCGTCGGCCACCTGCTCGATGCTGATGCTGCGCTCGACGTCGCGCACCAGGGTGCGAAACACCTCGGCGTGGTGCGCGCGGCGCAGCAGGATGAGCAGGTTTTCCTCGTCATCCTCGCCGCCGCGGGCCAGGGCGCGGCGGCGCTCGTGCAGCTCGTGCTCCAGCGCGGCGGGGTCGAAGCGCGCGGCCAGCACCTCGGGGTTGGCCAGCTCGTCGATCACGCCGGGGTGCTGCATCAGGTAGCGCGCGGGCCAGCGCGCGGTGCCCAGCACGCGCAGCAGGCGCTCGTGCGCGGCGGGGCGCTCCAGCAGCAGCGCCAGGTAGTTCTGGCGGCGGCGCAGCGCGTCCACCCAGGCCAGAAAGCGCAGCACGGCGGTCTCGCTCACGCGGCCCTCGCGCAGCCAGTCGAGGGTGCGCGTGGCCAGGCGCAGCAGGCGCTGGCGCGCCCCGTCGCGCAGGCCGTGCACGTTGGGCAGCTGGCACCAGCGCAGCAGCTCGGCGCGCACGGTGGCGTTGTCGGTGCGCTCGGCCAGGCGGCTCAGGTCGGCCTTGGTGTCGGCCTCGGCGTCGGCGCCGGTGGACGCGCCGGTGCCGACTTGCTTGCAGGCCTTGCACGGCGTGCGCTCGCCCAGCAGCTGGTCGAACTGGCTGGCCACGGCCTCGCGGTGGGCGTCGAGTTCGTGCAGGAAGGGGGACAGCTCGGCAAAACCCATGCTGCGCGCCAGCCAGAGCAGGTCGTCGTCGGCGGTGGGAAGCAGGTGCGTCTGCTGGTCGTCCAGGTATTGGCTGCGGTGCTCGACGCGGCGCAGAAAGACGTAGGCGCGCGCCAGCGCTTCGGTGGTCTCGTGCGGCATCAGGCCGCCCTGGTCGATGCGCTCGAGCGCCGTGAGCGTGGGGCGGGTGCGCAGCTCGGGGTACTGGCCGCCGCGCACCACCTGCAGCAGTTGCACGGTGAATTCGACCTCGCGGATGCCCCCGCGCGAGAGCTTGACGTCGCTGGCGCGCGCCGGCCGTCCGGCGCTGCGCTTGTTGGCGTGGTCGCGAATTTGCCGGTGCAGCTCGCGCAGCGCGTCGAACACGCTGTAGTCCAGGTACTGGCGAAACACGAAGGGCTGCACCACCGCGCGCAGCGCCTGCGCCGAGCCGTCGGCCAGCGCGGCGCGCGGGGCAACGACGCGGCTCTTGAGCCAGGCAAAGCGCTCCCACTCGCGCCCTTGCACGCGCAGGTATTCGGCCAGCGTGGCCAGCGAGCTGACCGGCGCGCCCGAATTGCCGTTGGGGCGCAGCGCCAGGTCGACCCGGAACACGAAGCCGTGCTCGGTCACCTCGCCGATCAGCGTGCTGACCAGGCGCACCGCGCGGGTGAAGTATTCGTGCACCGAGATGCGTCCGCCGCCGTCCTGGCGGCCGGTGGTTTCGCCGTCTTCGTCGTGCACGTAGATCAGGTCGATGTCGCTGGAGACGTTGAGCTCGCGCGCGCCCAGCTTGCCCATGCCGACCACCCACAGCCGGGCGCGCTGCCCGCTTGCGACCAAGGGGGCGCCATGGCGCGCATCGAGCTGGGCAAGGGCCTCGGTGCAGGCTTCATCGAGCGCCAGCTCGGCCAGCTCGGTCATGGCCGTGGTCACGGTTTGCAGCGGCGCGCCCTGCTCGCAATCGAGCACCACCAGGCGCTCCATCACCAACTGGCGCAGGATGCGCAGCGCCGCACCGGTGGCATGGCCGCGCGCGCGCAAGGTCGCCAGGGTGTCGGCCATGGTGGCCGCGTTGGGGACGCCGGGCGCCAGCAGCGGCAGCTCGTCCGCATAGCGGCGGCGCAGGCGCTGCACCAGGCGCGAATGGGCGGCCAGGCTGCCGGCGGGCAAGTCGAGTGCCGTGGACAGGTCGGCCATGTCAGTTATCCATGGCGCTGCGCGCGACCCGCAGCGGATGAAACGCAAAGTGCCCCATGGCCGCGGAGCAGGCCACGACCGCGATCGCCGGGGTCGGGGTTTCCCCGGTCACAGGCGAGCCCTGCAGGCCGCGCCGGGCCAGTGGCCCGGCCCCTCGCCAGCCAACAAAAGGTCCACCGGACCTTTTGTGCGCAGGCTCGGCCCCCTTTGGGAAGGCGAAACATCGCGCAGCGAGTGGAGACTGGGGGGTGTTTTTTTCCCGCGGGTCATAATTTCCTTCACGGCCATCGGCAAGGCGGGCTGCGTTGCCCGCCGGTCTCCCAACATGGCCCGGTAGTCTGTTGATCAAACGCTCTTGAGTTCTTCCTTGATCCGCGTTTTTGCCATCGTGATGCGCTGGACCGTGCTCGCGGTGGCGGCCTTGCTGCTGGCCACCGTGGCCGGCTGGGCCGTGCTGCACTGGTTCATTGTGCCGCGAATCGACGATTTCCGTCCGCGCCTGACGGCCTGGGCCAGCCAGGCGCTGGGGGCACCCGTGACCATTGGCGCACTGACGGTGCAGTCCAATGCCCTGCTGCCGGCCATTGCCGTGCAGGACGTGCGCGTGCTGGGCCCCGACGGTCAGCCCGCGCTGCAGGTGCCGCACGCGCTGGTGGTGTTCTCGGTGGCCTCGTTGTTGCGCGGCGGGCTGGAGCAGCTGGTGATCGATGCACCCGAGCTGACGCTGCGGCGCACGGCGCAGGGGCGCCTGCTGATCGGCGGCATCGACGTGTCGGGCGACAAGGCCGCCGACACCGGCGCCGTGGACTGGGTGTTCTCGCAAGAGGAAATTGCGGTGCGCGGCGCGCGCGTGCACTGGCTGGACGAAGCCCACCCCGAGCGGCCGCCGGCGCAGTGGCAGCAGGTGGACGGGGTGCTGCGCAATGGCCTGCGGCGCCATCAGCTGCGGCTGGACGCCACGCCCGAGGAGGCCTGGGGCGAGCGCTTCACGCTGATCGGGCGCTTTCGTCAGCCGCTGCTGGCCCTGCACGCCGGGCGCTGGCAAAGCTGGGACGGTCAGCTTTACGCCAACGTGCCGCGCGCCGAGGCCGCGCCCTGGGCGCAGCTGCTCGATACCGGCGAGCGCTGGGGCGTGAGCGCGGTGGCCGGCCGCGCGGCGCTGCGCGTGTGGGCCGAGATCCGGCATGGCATGCCCGTCGAAGCCACGGCCGACGTGGCGGTGAGCGACGCCACGGCCACGCTGGCGCCGGATCTGCCGCCGCTGGCCCTGATCCAGTTGCGCACCCGTCTGGTGTGGCGCGCGCTGGACGGCGGCTTTCAGCTGGGCACGCAGGGCCTGCAATTCACCGACGCCGACGGCAGCGCCTGGCCAGGCGGCAACTTTCAGCTCAGTCACCGCACCCATGGCGGCGCGCTGCTGGGCGACCGCCTGGACCTGGCGGCCCTGAGCCGCATCGCCACGCGCCTGCCCCTGCCCGCCGACGTGCGCCAGCGCGCCGAGCAACTGGGCGCCGCGGGCCTCATCGAGCGCGTGGACGCCAGCTGGAGCGGCCCCTTGGCGGCCCCCACCGGCTGGCGGGTGCAGGCCGGCGCCACCGGCTTGCGCGTGGCTGCGCAGACGCGCGCCGCTGCGCCGGACGGCCATGTGCCCGTGGGCGTGCCGGGGCTGGAGGGTGTCGCCCTGCAACTGGAGGCCGGGCCGTCGGGCGGGCGCGCCAGCGTGAGCTTGCGCGACGGCGCGCTGGAGTTTCCCGGCGTGTTCGAGGAGCCGCGCATTCCCCTGGCGCAGCTGTCGGCCAAGCTCCAGTGGCGCGTGCAGGGCGAGCGCATCGAGGTGCAGGCCGATGACGTGGAGCTGGCCAATGCGGACGCCGCCGGCCGCTTCAAGGGCCGCTGGCACACCGGCGAGGCCGAGGACGGCAGCGGCGCGCGCCTGCCGGGCGTGCTGGATCTGCAGGGCGCCTTCAGCCGCGTCAACGCCGCGCGCGTGTACCGCTACCTGCCGCTCAGCCTGCCGGTCAAGGCCCGCCAATACGTGCGCGACGCCATCCGCAAGGGCGACGGCCGCGACGTGGCGGTGCGCGTGCAGGGCAAGCTGCACGAGCTGCCCTTCAACCTGCCGGGCGAGCGCGGCACCTTCCGCATCGCGGGGCCGGTGAGCGGGGTGCAGATGCAGTACGTGCCCCAGCGCCTGCAACCGGCGGGGCAGGCGAGCTGGCCGGCACTGGAAGGGCTCTCGGGCGAGCTGATCTTCGAGGGCGCCGGCATGCGCGTGCGCGGTGGCGCGGCGCGGGTGCAGGGTCATCCGGGCTGGCGCTTCGACGGCATCGAGGCCGACATCGCCGACTTCAAGCACACCGACGTGGTGGTGCAGGCCCAGGGGCGCGGCGCGCTGGCGGCGGCGCTGGACATCGTGCGGCAGTCGCCGGTGGCGCAGTTCACCCACCATGCGCTGGATGCAGCGCGAGCCAGCGGCGACGCCGCGCTGGAGCTGAAGCTGGACTTGCCCATCAAGTCCATCGAGCAGTCCAAGGTGCAGGGCCGCGTGCTGCTGGCCGGCAACGAGCTGCGCCTGGCTTCCGGCGCGCCGCCGCTGGCGCAGGTGGCCGGCGCGGTCACCTTTTCGGACAGCGGCTTTGCCATCGACAACGCGCGGGCGCAGGCGCTGGGCGGCAGCGCCGTGATCACGGGCGGCATGCTCCGCGGTGCCGCTGCCGGCGCGGTGCCGGTGCAGGTGACGGCACGCGGCAACGCCAGCGCCGAGGGCTTGCGCCAAAGTGCCGACTGGGGGGCGGAGTGGGCCGCGGTGGCCACGCTGGCGCGCCAGGCCAGCGGCAGCACGACCTACGAGGCCGTCATCGGCTTTCCCGAGGGTGGCGCCGACGTGCGCGTGCGCAGCGACCTGCGCGGGCTGGCGCTGGCCCTGCCTGCGCCGCTGGACAAAGCCCAGGACGCGGCCTGGCCGCTGAGCGTCGAGCTGGGTCCGCTGGCAGGTGGCGCCGGGCGCGAGCGCCTGCGCGTGCGGGTGGCCGATCGTCTGGCGCTGAACTATGAACGCCAGGCAGGCACCGCCGGCACGCCAACGCGCGTGCTGCGGGGGGCGGTGGCCCTGGGTGAAGCGGCCGCTGCCGCGCCTGCCCTGCCCGCCGCCGGCGTGCAGGCGCAGCTCAAGTGGCCGACGCTGGACGTGGACGCCTGGGAGCGCGCGCTCGATCGCATGGGCGAGCCGGCACCAACCGGTGCGCCGGCCGCCACGAACACCACGAGTGCCACGGCGCCTGCCCCCGCCGCCCCTGACGACTACCTGCCCACCCGGGTGGCCCTGCAGGTGGACACGCTGCGGGTGGACGATCGCACCCTGCACGCGGTCGACGTGAGCGCCACGCGCGAGGGCGCCCGCTGGAGCGCACAGGTGCAGGCGCGCGAGCTGGCCGGCCGCGTTGAGTACACCCAGGGAGCGGACGGCAGCGCCGGTGCGGTGCATGCGCGCCTGTCGCGCCTGGCCATCGGCGCGAGCGACACGGCCGACGGCGGCGCGATGGAGCAGCCGTCCACGCGTATCCCGGCGCTGGACGTGGTGGTGGATGACTTCGAGCTGCATGGCAAGAAGCTGGGCCGGCTGGAGGTGCAAGCCGTCAACCGCGACGTGCTTGCTGCGCGCGCCGCCGGTGGCGCGCCCGTGCAGGAGTGGCAGCTCAACCGGCTGGCGCTGACCGTGCCCGAGGCGACCTTGAGCGCCAGCGGGCGCTGGGCCGCGCAGCCGCGCGCACCGGCGTTGCCGGCGGGCGCGCACTCGACGCGCAGCGCGGACGATCGGCGTCGCACGGCGCTTGACTTCAGCCTGGACGTGCGCGACGCCGGCACGCTGCTGGCGCGCTTTGGCATGGCCGGCGTGCTGCGCGGCGGCAAGGGCAAGATCGATGGAAAGCTGGGCTGGGTCGGCTCGCCCTTTTCGCCGCACTACGCCAGCATGGACGGCCAGTTGCATGTGGACGTGGGCGCCGGCCAGTTCCTCAAGGCCGACCCGGGCCTGGCCAAGCTGCTGGGCGTGCTCAGCCTGCAAGCGCTGCCGCGCCGGCTGACGCTGGACTTTCGCGACGTGTTCAGCGCCGGCTTTGCCTTCGATTTCGTGCGCGGCGATGCCCAGGTGGAGCATGGCGTGCTGAACACGCACAACCTGCAGATGAAGGGCGTCAACGCCGCCGTGCTGATGGACGGCAGCGTCGATCTGGATCGCGAGACGCAGAACCTGCGCGTGCTGGTCGTGCCCGAGATCGACGCCGGCACCGCCGCGCTGGCGGCCGCCATCATCAACCCCGCCATCGGCCTGGGCGCCTTCGTGGCGCAGCTGGTGCTCAAGCAACCGCTGATCCAGGCAGCCACGCGCGAGTTCGAGATCACGGGCCGCTGGGACAATCCCGAGGTCAAGCCGATCAAGAACCCGGCCGCCGGCGCCCTGCCCGCGGCCTCGGCGCCCAAGGAGAAGTGATCCTGCAAACGGCAGTTGACGGCTGGCCAGCTCAAGGAAACCCGCATGAACACTGAATTTTGCTGCTCCCTTGCTCCTGCTTGCGGGCACGAGCCTGCCGCGTCGTCGCGCCTTGCCTTGCACGTCGCCAGCGGCACTGACGTGTGCATTCAACGGACGGATTTGGGATCATGAAAGTCGCCGCCATCCAGATGGTTTCGGGCACGCAGGTGCAGGCCAATCTCGACACCGCGCATGTCCTGCTGGCCGAGGCCGCCGCCGCGGGCGCCGAGCTGGCGGTGTTGCCCGAATATTTTTGCGTGATGGGCCGGCGCGACACCGACAAGCTGGCCTTGCAGGAGCCCTTGGGCGACGGCCCGATCCAGCGCTGGCTGGCCGACACGGCGCGCGAGCTGCGGCTGTGGATCGTGGGCGGCACGCTGCCGCTGTCGTGCGAACCACCGGATGGCCTTGCACCCCGCCGCGGCAGCGGGTCGTCCCAAGCCGGGGCGGCGGCCCCCCTGGCCGACAAATGCCGCAATGCCTCGCTGGTGTTTGCGCCCACCGGCGAGCGCGTGGCCCACTACGACAAGATCCACCTGTTCCGCTTCGACGACGGCGAGCGCCGCTACGACGAGGCCGCGGTGCTGGTGCCTGGCAGCCAACCGGTGACGTTCGAGCTGCCCGCGCGCGACGGTCACGTCTGGCGCGTCGGTCTGAGCGTTTGCTACGACCTGCGTTTTCCCGAGCTGTACCGCACGTATGCCGCGCAGGGCGCCGATCTGCTGCTGGTGCCCAGCGCCTTCACCCACGTCACCGGCCAGGCGCACTGGGAGTTGCTGCTGCGCGCGCGCGCCATCGAAAACCTGTCGGCCGTGATCGCCGCCGCGCAAGGCGGGCTGCACGAGAACGGCCGGCGCACCTGGGGCCACAGCATGGTGGTGGATGCCTGGGGCCAGGTGCTGGCCGAGCACGCCGAGGGCGCCGGTGTGGCCCTGGCCGAGCTGGACTGGGCCGCCCTGCACCAGCGCCGCCAGCAGTTGCCGGCCCTGAGCCACCGGCGCTTGAAATGAACACCCCCAGTCTCCACTCGCTGCGCGATGCTTCGCCGACCCCCTTGCAGGGGGCCGAGCCTGCGCTCAAAAGGTCCGGTGGACCTTTTGTTGGCTGGCGAGGGGCCGGGCCAGTGGCCCGGCGCGGCCTGCAAGGCTCGCCCCTGGCCGGGGAGACCCTGGCCACGGCGATCGCTGGCGTGGCCTGCTCCGCGGCCTTTGGCGTCCTTGGGTTTCATCGGCTGCGGGTGGCGCGCAGCGTCATGGACCACTGAGATGAGCGCCGCGGCACCCGCCGAGCGCCCGGCACGCGGGCTGCGCGCGCGCTTGACCGCGCTGGCGGCGCTGTGGCGGCGCTGGCGCCTGTGGGCGGTGCTGGGGCTGGTGGTGGCGGGCCTGCTGGGCGTGCTGGTCTGGCTGGCGCGCAACCACGAGATCGACGAAGTGCAGCGCGCGCTCGATCGCGAGAGCAACGGCGCGCTGCTGACCTTGCGCCAGGGGCTGGCGCGCCGCCAGCAAGACCTGCACGGTCTGGCCAGCACGCAGACCCAGGTGGACGCCTGGGCGCCTGCCGCGCTGGCCTTGCTGGACCGTCATCGCGACTGGCTGCGGCTGGAGTGGCGCGACGCCAGCCTGCGCCTGCTGGCCGCGGCCGACAGCCCTTACTACCCGCCGTTTGTCACCGACGATGCGGGCCCGCAGTCGCAGCAGGCGCAGCGCATTCGCGAGACCTGCGCCAGCGCGCAGCGCTTTGACGGAGCGGCCTATTCCGACAGCCATTTCGTGCAGCGCCCCGGCGGCGTCGGCGAGGAGGTGATGCAGCTGTGCCTGCCCATTGGCACGGCCGCGCGCCGCAGCGGTTTTTTGCTGGCCACCTATTCGCTTGGCGGCATGCTCGATGCCATGCTGGCGCCGGCCTACACGCAGCGCCAGAGCGTGGCCTTCACCGAGCTGGACGGCACGCGCCTGGCCATTCAGGGCACGACGCGCCGCCCCGGGCGGTTGTTCACGTCCCAGCAGGTGCTGGACTTGCCGGGCACGACCCTGGTGCTGCGCCTGGAAGGCGGGCGCCAGGCCCCCGACACCCTGCCCAACGTGATGACGGCGCTGGTCACGGGCCTGTCCATCGCGCTGGTCACCGTGCTGATCCTGCTGGCGCGCGACTTCCGGCGGCGCCAGCAGGCCGAGGCCGAGCTGGGCGAGGCGCTGGCCTTTCGCAAGGCGATGGAAAACTCGCTCGTGACCGGTCTGCGCGCGCGCGATCTGCAGGGGCGCATCACCTACGTCAACCCGGCGTTTTGCGACATGGTGGGCTTTGCGCCGCACGAGCTGATCGGCCAGGCGCTGCCCGCCCCGTACTGGCCGCCCGAGCACGCGCAGGAGTACGGCGAACGCCAGGCGGTGCGCCTGTCGGGCATGGCGCCGCCGCGCGAGGGGCTGGAGTCGCTGTTCATGCGCAAGGACGGCACGCGCATTCCGGTGCTCATCATCGAGGCCCCGCTGATCGGTGCGGCCGGCAAGCAAACCGGCTGGATGGGCGCGGTGCTGGACCTGACGGCGCAGCGCCGTGCCGAGGAGCACTCGCGCGCCAGCCAGGATCGCCTGGCCGCCAGTGCGCGCCTGGCCACGGTGGGCGAGATGGCCTCGCTGATGAGCCACGAGCTGAACCAGCCGCTGGCGGCCATCTCCAGCTACGCCAACGGCTCGCTCAATCTGCTGGATGGCGAACGTGCGCCGAGCGCGACCATGGCCGACGTGCGCGTGGCGCTGGCACGCATTGCCGAGCAGGCCGGCCGCGCCGGCAAGGTCATCAACAGCGTGCACGACCTGGTGCGCCGGCGCGCCAGCCAGCGCCAGGCGGTGGCGCCGGCGGCACTGCTGGAGGCGGTGCTGCCGCTGATTCATCTGCAGGCGCGCAAGCTGGATGTGCGCGTGCAGCTGGACTGCCCGGCCACGCTGCCCGTCGTGTGGTGCGAACCCACCGTGATCGAGCAGGTGCTGCTGAACCTGGCGCGCAACGCCATGCAGGCCATGGCCGACAGCGCCGCGCCGCGCCTGTTGCGCCTGACGGTGCAGCCCGCGCTGGCGCCCGCCGGGGCGCGCGGCGTGCTGCGATTTGCCGTGGCCGACACCGGCGCCGGCATCAGCGAGGAGGTGGCGCGCCAGCTCTTCACGCCTTTTTTCACCACCAAGGCCGAGGGCATGGGCCTGGGCCTGTCGCTGTGCCGCACCGGCATCGAGCAGCATGGCGGCACGCTCGAGCATGCGCCAGCCCTGCCGCGCGGCACGGTGTTCAGCTTCACCCTGACGGTGGCCGATGCGGTGGCGCATGCGCCGCCAGCAGCGCCTGATGAAAGGCCAGCGCCGCGCGCGCCGGCTGCGGCGAGCGGCGCAGCACGCTGACGAAGTCGCAGGCGTAGTGCAGCTTGCCCGGCGACACGGCGCGCATCCGCCCGCGCTGCACGAAGGCCTCGGCGTAGTGCTCGGGCAGAAAACCGACAAAGCGCCCCGACAGGATCAGCGTGGCAATCGCCTCCTGGTCGAAGGCGGTGGCCCCGCGCTGCAGGTGGCGCTCGTGCGCCAGTGCCATGTTGGGCGAGTGAAAGCCCAGGCCGGCAAAGTCCGATCGGGCCCGCAGCGCTTTCCAGTCCAGTGTGGGGCGCTCTTGATTGAATAGCGCATGGCCGACGCCGGCATACAGGCGCATGGTCTCGCCGAACAGCCGGTCGTAGCGCAGGCTGCCCGAGCTGCGATGCGCCGGGATCACGCCCACGGCAAAGCTGCCATCCAGCACGCCGCGCTCGATGGCCTGCATGGTGCCCACGTGCAGCTCCAGCGCCACGTCGGGCGCCTGCGCGGCAAACGCGGCAATCGCAGCGTGGATGCGCGCCGCCGGGTTGCTGGCCGTCTTGTCGAACAGCGCAACGGCCAGCTTGCCGCCCATGCGGTCGTGAATGTCGTCCACGCTGGCGCGAAAGCCATCGACGGCGGCCAGCAGCCGCAGCGTCTCGTCGTACACGCGCTGGCCCTCGGCCGTCAGCGCAAAGCCGGCGCGCCCGCGCCGGCACAGCGTCAGGCCCAGGCGCGTTTCCAGATCCTTCACGTGGCGGCTGACGGCGCTGATGCCGATGTTCAGCTCCAGCTCGGCCGCGGCCATGCCGCCGCACTCGACCACCGCCTTGAACACCTGCAGCAGGCGCAGGTCCATGTCCGACAGCTGCCCCAGCAAGGCGCGGGCGCGGGGTGGGCGGGTGTTTGGTTGCGACATTTGTCAAGCAAGCTTGAATATTTGCTTATTTGACGGATTAAAACACCGGCCGACAATGGCGTCTTTGGTCCCATTCGACCGACCCCCCCCCGAGGAGAACGCCATGAGCGCCATCGTCAGTCCCAGCACCGCAACCAGCCCCGTGCGCGCCGACGCCGCCTGGCTGGACGCGCACTGGATGCCGTTTACCGGCAACCGCCAGTTCAAGCGCGACCCGCGCATGGTGGTGGAGGGCCAGGGCGCCTACTACACCGACAGCGAAGGCCGCAAGATCTTCGACGGCCTGTCGGGCCTGTGGTGCAGCGGCCTGGGCCATGGCCGGCGCGAGATTGCCGAGGCCGTGGGCCAGCAGGCCGCGCGGCTGGACTATTCGCCCGGCTTTCAGTTCGGCCACCCGCTGTCCTTCGAGCTGGCCAACACCCTCAAGCACCTGACGCCCGCCGGGCTGGACTACGTGTTCTTCACCAGCAGCGGCTCGGAGGCGGCCGACACCGCGCTGAAGATGGCGCGCGCCTACTGGCGCATCAAGGGCCAGGGCGGACGCACGCGCCTGATCGGGCGCGAGAAGGGCTATCACGGCGTCAACTTCGGCGGCATCTCGGTGGGTGGCATGGCGGGCAACCGCAAGGTCTACGGCCAGGGCATCGAGGCCGACCACCTGCCGCACACGCAACCGCCCATGGGCAGCTTCATCAAGGGCCAGCCGATCGAAGGCGGCGTGGCGCTGGCCGACCGCCTGCTGGACCTGATCGCCCTGCACGACGCCAGCAACATCGCCGCCGTCATCGTCGAGCCCTTCAGCGGCTCGGCCGGCGTGGTCATCCCGCCCGTGGGCTACCTGCAGCGCCTGCGCGAGATCTGCACCCAGCACGGCATCCTGCTGATCTTCGACGAGGTCATCACCGGCTTTGGCCGCTGCGGCGCCATGACGGGCGCCGAGGCCTTCGGCGTGGTGCCCGACATCATGACCTTTGCCAAGCAGGTCACCAACGGCATGCAGCCGCTGGGCGGCGTGATTGCCAGCAAGGAAATCTACGACAGCTTCATGGCCGCCGGCGGGCCCGAGTACATGCTGGAGTTCGCCCACGGCTACACCTACAGCGCCCACCCCGTGGCCTGCGCGGCCGGCATCGCGGCGCTGGATTTGCTGGAGCGCGAGGACGGCGTGGGCCGCGCCAAGGCGCTGGCGCCGCACTTTGCCGACGCCGTGCATGGCCTGAAGGGTGCCAGGCACGTGCTGGACATCCGCAGCTACGGCCTGGCCGCCGGCCTGACCATTGCGCCCGTGCCCGGCGAGCCGGCCAAGCGACCCTACGAAGTCGCCATGGCCTGCTGGAAGAAGGGCTTTTATGTGCGCTACGGCGGCGACACCATCCAGATGGCGCCGCCCTTCATCGCCACGCCGGCCGAGATCGACCGCCTGGTGAGCGCCCTGGGGGATGCGCTGGCGGAGGTGGCCTGAGAGATTGAACAGCCGGACGCAGAGGACGCAAAGGATTCGCAAAAGACGCAGAAGAAACCATTTTGATTTCTCTTTTGCGTCCTCTGCGTAATCCTTGCGTCCTCTGCGTCCGGTATTCATTATCGTTTCAATAGCTGCTTGCGCTTGATGGACGGGCGCTAAAGGCATATTTCATTCATAAAACCATGCAACACGACAAGAACGTCACCGCCACCGTCGGCCACCTGATCGACGGCAAGATCATTCATGAGAACGGCCGCACGCAGCCGGTGTTCAACCCCGCCACGGGGGCCTCGTCCACCAGCGTCGAGCTGGCCGGCGCCGCCACGGTGCAGGCGGCCATTGCCTCGGCCGAAAACGCCTTTCCGGCCTGGCGCAATACGCCGCCACTCAAGCGCGCGCGGGTCATGAGCAAACTTAAGGTGCTGCTGGAAGAGCACGCCGACGAGATTGCCGCGCTGATCACCGCCGAGCACGGCAAGGTGCTGGCCGACGCCCACGGCGAGCTGCAGCGCGGCATCGAGAACATCGAATACGCCAGCTACGCGCCCGAGCTGCTCAAGGGCGAGCACAGCCGCAACGCCGGCCCCGGCATCGACTCCTGGGCCGAGCACCAGCCGCTGGGCGTGGTCGCGGGCATCACGCCCTTCAACTTTCCGGCCATGGTGCCGCTGTGGATGTGGCCCATGGCCGTGGTGTGCGGCAACTGCTTCATCCTCAAGCCCAGCGAGCGCGATCCCTCGTCGGCTCTGCGCATCGCCCAGCTGGCGCTGGAGGCCGGTCTGCCGCCCGGCGTGCTCAACGTCGTCAACGGCGACAAGGCCGCCGTCGATGCGCTGCTGCAGGATGCGCGCGTCAAGGCCGTCAGCTTTGTCGGCTCCACCCCCATTGCCGAAGCCATTTACGCCGAAGGCTGCAAGCAGGGCAAGCGCGTGCAGGCCCTGGGCGGCGCCAAGAATCATGCGGTGGTGATGCCCGACGCCGACATTGGCAATGCCGTCAGCGCCATGATGGGCGCGGCCTATGGCAGCTGCGGCGAGCGCTGCATGGCCGTGCCGCTGATCGTCGCCGTGGGCAACGAAACGGCCGACAAAATGATCGCCGGCTTGAAGACTGAAATTGCCAAAATGAAGGTCGGCCCCGGCAGTGACAACGCCAACGACATGGGCCCGCTGGTGACCAAGCCGCACTTCGAGAAGGTCAAGGCCTACGTGGACAGCGGCGTGGCCGAGGGCGCCAAACTGCTGGTGGATGGCCGCAGCCTGAAAGTGAAGGGCCACGAAGAGGGCTACTTCCTTGGCCCCTGCCTGTTCGACGACGTGCGCCCCGGCATGAAGATCTACCAGGAAGAAATCTTCGGCCCCGTGCTGGGCATCGTCCGCGCGCATTCGCTGGATGAAGCCATGCAGCTCATCAACGATCACGAATACGGCAACGGCACCTGCATCTTCACCCGCGACGGCGAGGCCGCGCGCCACTTCACCGACCACATCCAGGTCGGCATGGTGGGCGTCAACGTGCCCTTGCCCGTGCCCGTGGCCTACCACTCCTTCGGCGGCTGGAAACGCAGCCTGTTCGGCGACCTGCACGCCTACGGCCCGGATGCCGTGCGCTTTTACACCAAGCGCAAGACCATCACCCAGCGCTGGCCCTCGGCGGGGGTGCGCGAGGGGGCGGTGTTCAGTTTTCCGAGTAATCGTTGATGCTGGCGCGGCGAGTGCGGGCCGCGTAAGATCGCGCAGCCAGTGCATGATTGCTGAAGTGGACGGCGCACCACGTTTCACCGGAAAAATGAAATGACCACCATCACCCCGCTTGACCCCCGAGTGTCAGAGTTTGACACCCAGGAGGATGCCGACCGCTACGACCGCTGGTTTCGTGCCAAGGTGCAGGAGGCCATCGACAGCAAGGTGCCGAGCCTGCCGCACGACGAGGCCATGACGCGCGTGGATGAATTGCTGCAACAAAGGAGGCGGCAGGGTGCTGGTGGTCGAGTGGTCTGACGAGGCCCAGCTTGATCTGGCTGAAATCCAGTTCTACATAGAGCAGCACGATCCGCAGGCCGCACTGGCGCTTCGCTCGCTCATCGAGTCAGGGGCGGAGCGCTTGCCGCTGATGCCCTTCGCGTTTCGACCCGGACGGGTGCCAAACACGCGCGAGTACGTGGTGCATCCCAACTACATCGTGATCTATCGTGTGGCGGTCACCTCAATTCGGGTGCTGCGTGTGTTGCACGCCCGACAGCTGTACCCGTGAATGGCCGGTAGATTCGATGCTTTGTGTGGAGCAATATGGCGAAATACACATTTCTTGTTCTTGCCCAAGAGGTCTTGCTCCGACATGACAAAGCCATGAGTTCCCAGGAAATCTGGGATGACGCCGTGGCGCACGGCGATGACAAAAAACTGAGCAGTCAAGGTCAAACGCCTTGGGCCAGCTTGAATGCGCGACTTTTGGTGGACTATCGGGACAATCCTTCTTCGCCGTTTGATCGCGTCAGCACACAGCCCGCTCGATACACCATCAAGGACAAACCGAAAAGTCAGGCCGCGGTGAACCTGTCCAACAAAGACCTTGTCTCGGATGCGTTGAGTCCCGATTTGGATGCAACGGAATCTATTCAGAGTCTCGTTCCGGTGAAGACTACGAAATATGCGTACGAGGAACGAGATCTTCATCCCTTTGTGGTCCGACTGGTTCGCACCCATTTTGGTGGTGCGTATTGCAAGACAATTTTTCATGAGGTGTCTTCAAAGAAAGATTTTGCTGAATGGTTGCACCCGGATCTGGTTGGGTTTTGGTTCCCTTTTGACAATTACAGCAAGGAACTCCTTGCCTTGTCCGGTGGCGGCCTATCCATTGCCAAGTTTTACTCGTTCGAATTGAAGCGCGAGCTCAACTTTGGCAACTTGCGCAAGAGCTTTTTTCAGGCCGTATCCAATTCGTCATGGGCGCATGAGGGGTATCTCGTAGCGGCCAACGTCGATGAATCGGAAGAACATCAGGCGGAGCTCTCACGCCTTTCTGGATCCTTCGGAATCGGTGTGATCAACTTGAACCTCGACGATCCGCAAGCTGCGGGCCAGGTTCTGTTTCCAGCCCGAACCAAGGAATCAATCGACTGGGATGGTGCCAACAAGCTGGCAAAGGTCAATCCCGATTTCCGAAAATTTTTGACTGATGTTCGCATCGATATTTCGCATGCACTCCCTCATCCGACGGAGTTCGATCCCTTACCGACACTTGATGAACTGGCAACGCTTTGGGCCGGCTGGAATAAGAAGGCAACGAGTTGAAGGGTTGGGTGAATGGGATGTCCAACGACGTGAGGCATTTCGGAGTTGAGGCCGCTTCCTTTATCGCGCAGCAGCAGGACCCGCATCCGACAAAAAAACCACCATGCAACGCCGAAACTTCACGCGCCAACTGACCCGCACCACCATCGGCGTCGCGGCCATGATTTCGCTGACTGGCGCCTGGGCCCAGGGCGATGCGGCGCGCCCCATTCATGTGGTGGTTGGTTTTCCGGCCGGTGGCGGCACGGACGTGTTTGCCCGGGCCGTGGCGCAGGGCCTGGCGCTGGAGCTGGGCCAGCCGACGGTGGTGGACAACAAGCCCGGCGCCGGCGGTGTGCTGGCCAGCCAGTCGCTGCGCCAGGCCGCGCCCGACGGCTACACGCTGCTCGCCGGCTCCACCAGCACGCAGGTCATCGCGCCGCTGCTGTATGCCAGGGCGCCCTATCAGCCGAGCGACTTCACGCCGATCGCGCACATCGCGCGGGTCGGCATCGTGCTGGTGGCGCACCCATCGGCGCCGTTTGATGACGTGGCGGGCCTGGTGCGATATGCGCGCGCCCACCCGGGGCAGCTCAACTACGCCAGCGGCGGCAACGGGGTGACCAACCACCTGGCGATGGAGCTGCTCAAGAGCCGCGCCGGGGTGCACCTGGTGCACATCCCCTACCGCGGCTCGGCCCCGGCGCTGGCCGACGTGATCGGCGGGCAGGTGTCGCTGATGTTCGACTCGGTGGCCTCCAGCGGGCCGCAGATTCGCGCGGGCAAGGTCAAGGCGCTGGGCATCGCCGGCCCGGCGCGGCTGGAGGCCTTGCCGGGCGTGCCCACGCTGGCCGAAAGCGGTTTGGCGCCCTTGAAGGATTTCGACGTGACCGGATGGGTGGCGCTGTACGGGCCCAAGGGCTTGGCGCCGGCCACGGTGCAGCGCCTGGAAGCGGCGACGGCGCGGGTCCTAGCCAACGCCGACATCGCCGAGCGTTTTGCGCTCCAGGGCGCCAGTCCGCATTTCCTGGACAGCGCGGCGCTGGCTGCCTACGAGCGCAGCGAGAGCGCCAAATGGGCGCAGGCGGTGCAGCACAGCGGCGCGCGCCTGGACTGATCAGGGCGGCGCGGGCTCGCTTGAAAACCGATACACGATGCGCCCGCAGCGCCACTGCCCCGGGCGCAGCACGGTGCTGGGAAAGTGCGGGTGGTTCGGCGCGTCGGGATAGCCTTGCGGCTCCAGGCACACCCCGGTGCGCGGGCCGTACGCCGCGCCGCCTTTGCCGATGCCCTGCAAGTGGTTGCCGCTGTACAGCTGCAGGGCGGGCTCGGTGCTCCACACGTCCATCACGCGTCCGCTGCCGGGGTGGTGCAGCGTGGCGGCGTGCTGCAGCGCGCCCGGATCGCCGGCGCGCAGCACCAGGGTGTGGTCGTAGCCGCCGACCTTCATCAGTTCGTGCGTGTCGTCGATGCGCGCGCCGATGGGCGTGGGCCTGCGAAAGTCCAGCGGCGTTCCGGCCACGTCCTCGATGCGGCCGGTGGGGATGGCGGTGGCGTCCACGTCCAGGTACTGGTCGGCGTCGATCTGCAGGACGTGATCGAGGGTCGTGCAATCACCCCGACCGCTCAGGTTGAAGAACGCGTGCGAGGTGAAGTTGGCGATCGTCGGCTGGTCCGCAGCCACGCCGGCGTAGTCGATGACGAGGGCGTTGTCGTCCGTCACGTGGTAGCGCACGCGCAGCGACAGCGTGCCGGGGTAACCGTCTTCGCCATCGGCAAAGACCAGGGTCATTTCGACGCTTGAAGCGGAGGTCTGACGGGCCTCGAAAACCCGAAAGCGCGAGCCTTTGATGCCGCCGTGCAGATGATGCGGGCCGTCGTTGCGGGTCAGCTGGTGCACTTGGCCATCCAGCGCAAAGCGGCCCAGGGCGATGCGGCCGGCAAAGCGGCCGATGAAAGCACCCATCGAGGCCTGGCCGGCCAGCACCTGCTCGATGGAGTCATGGCCCAGCACCACGTCGCCCAGCTTGCCGTCGCGGTCGGGCACCAGCAGCTGCTCGATGCGCGCGCCGTGGTTGGTGATGGCCGCCGCCATGCCGCGCGTGTTGCGCAGGGTGTAGAGCGCGACCGGCTGACCGTCGATGGTGCGGCCAAAGCGCGCGGGGTCGAGCAGCGCGGGCTCAGGCATCGGGCCACTCGAGCATTTCGATCCAGTTGGGATTGCCGGCCGTGGCATGGCGGCCGATGGCGGTCAGCGCGCCGCTGTGCGCGTCGATGCGGTAGACGCCCATGTGCTGGCTTTGCTGCCCGGCGGCCAGCAGAAAGCGCCCGCCCGGGTCGATGGCAAAGCCGCGCGGGCCGGCCTCGGTGGGCCAGGTGCCGGCAGGCGTCAGCGATCCATCTTGTGGGGCCACGCGCCAGGCCATGAGGGTGTGGCTGCGCCGCTCGCTGGCGTACAGAAAACGCCCGTCGGGGCTGAGCTGCAGGTCGGCCGCCTGCGCCTGGCTGAAGCCCGCGGCGTGCGTGCGCAGGATCTGGCGGCCTTGCAGCGCGCCGGTGTCGGCATCCACCGCGAACGCGCCCACGCTGCCGTCCAGCTCGCACAGCACGTACAGAAAACGCCCGTCGGCCGACAGTTGCAGATGGCGCGGGCCGGCCCCGGCGGGCAGGGCCGTGCTTTGCCTGTCCGTCAGTTGTCCGCTGGCGGCGTCGAAGGCAAAGCGCATGACCACATCGGCGCCCAGGCTGGTGGCATAGGCAAAGCGGTTGCGGGCGTCCACGATGACGCAGTGCGCCGCCGGGCCGGTGGGCACGATCTGGCGCGGCGGTGCGATCACCGCGCCGCGCGCATCCAGCGCCAGACTGGCCAGCAGCGCGCCGGGGTAGGAGGCCATCAGCAGATGCCGGCCCGTGCGATCGAGCGTGAGGTAGCAGGCCTCGTGCGGCAGTGGGGCGCTGCCGATGGCTTGCAAGGCGCCGTCGGGCGCGCCGATGGCAAAGGCCACGCAAGGGTTGGGCGCGCCGCGCAGGGCGGCGAGCAGCACGCGCCGGTCGGGGCTGAGGGCCAGCGGCATCGAGGTGTTGGATGGGCCCTGCAGGCCGGTCACGGGCGTGCTGCCCAGCCGGTGCATGGCGCCGGTGTCCCGGTTCAGTTCAAAGCGCTGGATCTCGCAAGTCTGGGCGCAGGACAGGTAGACGATGGTGCGGCTCATGAATGGACCTCGAACACGGGACGGCCAGATCAAATTTTGCGTGATGCGCGCGCCGGCGTGCGCGGGTGGCGCGACAATCGGCCGTCATGACAACGGAGACGATGATGAGCAAGGTGGCACTGTCGGGCGCCTCGGGCAACATGGGGCGCATGCTGCGCGTCGAGTTGCCCAAACACGGGGTGAGCCTGCGCTCGGCCGGCGGCACCAAGCCCCTGGAGCCGCTGCACGCGGGCGAGGACGTGATGCATGGCGATCTGCGCGATCCGGCCGTGGTCGATCGCCTGCTGGAGGGTGTGGATGTGCTGATCCACATGGCCGGCACTTCGGTGGAGCGCCCGTTGCCCGAGATCATCGAGAACAACCTGGTGGCGCTGCACCAGGTGTATGAAGGCGCGCGTCGCCACAAGGTGCGCCGCGTGGTCACGGCCAGCTCCAACCACGCCTTCGGCATGTATCCCGTCGGCCGTCCCATCGACATTGGCGCGCCGTATCGGCCCGACGGTTTTTATGGCGTGTCGAAGGTGTGGGGCGAGGCCATGGCGCAGATGTACTGGGACAAGCACGGCATCGAAGGCATTGCCCTGCGCATCTGGAGCTGCGGGGCGCGCCCGACCGAGTTCAGGCATCTCAGCACCTGGCTGGGCCATGAGGACACGGTGCAGCTGATGCTGTGCTGCATCCGCGCGCAGGACGTGGGTTTCTTGCCAGTCTGGGGCATCTCCAACAACACGCGCAGCTACGTGCGGCCGGTGGCCTGCGAGCGCATCGGCTACCGCCCCACGCAAAACGCCGAGGACTACGCCGCCGAAATCCTGAAGCTGAAGAACCCCATCGACGCCGTGGGGCAAAAGCACATGGGCGGCGCGTTTGCCTCGGCCGACTACACGCCGCCGGAGGGGCGTCCGGGGCGGCCGTGATCCGAATGCTCCGAAATTCAAACAGCCGGACGCAGAGGACGCAAAAATAACGCAAAGGACGCAAAAGAAACCAAAAATTGGGTGGCATTGGCTTTGAGTCGGCGTAGGACAAGCGCAATACGCTATCGTTTTAAAAGCAATTCAGATGCTGTCTTTTTTTGCGTCCTTTGCGAATCCTTTGCGTCCTCTGCGTCCGGAAGTTTTTTGGGCTTTACGTCACCGGCCCCGGATTGAACAGCACCAGGTCGTTGTGCAGGCCCCAGTGCTCGGCCCAGGTGCGCTTGCCGCTGGCCACGTCCAGCATCAGGTGGAACAGCTCCCAGCCCAGCTCCTCGATGCTGGCCTGGCCATCGGCAATGCGCCCGGCGTTCACATCCATCAGGTCGTGCCAGCGGCGTGCCAGCTCGGTGCGCGTGGCCACCTTGATGACCGGGCAGGCGGCCAGGCCGTAGGGCGTGCCGCGCCCGGTGGTGAAGATGTGCAGGTTCATGCCCGCGGCCAGTTGCAGCGTGCCGCAGATGAAGTCGCTGGCCGGCGTGGCGGCGTAGATCAGGCCTTTTTGCGCCAGCTTCTCGCCCGGTGACAGCACGCCGGCAATCGGCGCGGTGCCGGACTTGATGATCGAGCCCATGGCCTTTTCGACGATGTTGGACAGGCCGCCTTTCTTGTTGCCCGGCGTGGTGTTGGCGCTGCGGTCGGCGCCGCCGCGGCCCAGGTATTCGTCGTACCACTGCATCTCGCGCACGATGGCGGCGGCCACCTCGGGCGTGGCGGCGCGCGCGGTGAGCTGGGCCACGCCGTCGCGCACCTCGGTCGTCTCGGAGAACATGATGCTGGCGCCCGCGCGCACCAGCAGGTCGGCCGCAAAGCCCACCGCCGGGTTGGCCGTGACGCCCGAGAACGCATCGCTGCCGCCGCACTGCACGCCCACCACCAGGTCGGACGCGGGGCAGGTCTCGCGCCGGCGCGCGTTCAGGCGCTCCAGGTGGTATTCGGCGGTCTGCATGATCGAGTCGATCATCGACATGAAGCCGACATGCCTGTCGTCCTGCAGGCACACCACGTCCAGCGCCGCGCCGTCGTCCAGGCCCACGTCGGCGATGTTGCGCTCGTCCACCACCGCAAAGCTGCCCGGCGGCAGCAGGCGCTGGGGTTGCAGCTTTTCGCAGCCCAGGCTGACGACCATCAGCTCGCCGCCGAAGTTGGGGTTCAGGCTGATGTTGCGCACGGTGCGGATCGGGATGGCCGCGCCCGGCGCGTCGATGGCGACGCCGCAGCCGTAGCTGTGCTCCAGCCCCACCACGTCGTCCACGTTGGGGTACTTGGGCAGCAGCTCGGCCTTGATGCGCCGCACCGCGTACTCGAGCACGCCGGCCACGCACTGCACCGTGGTGGTGATGCCCAGCAGGTTGCGCGTGCCGACCGAGCCGTCGGCGTTGCGATAGCCCTCGAAGGTGTAGCCGCCCAGCGGCTCCAGCGGCGCGGCCTGGGCCGTGGCCATCGGCAACTCGTGCAGCGCGCGTGCCTCGGGCATCGTCAGCAGCCGCTCGTAGACCCAGGTGCCGGCCGCTATGTCGCGCGCCGCATGGCCGATGGCCACGTTGTAGCGCAGCACCGGCGCGCCGGCTGGGATGTCCACCAGCGCCACCTTGTGCCCCTGCGGCACGCGCTCGCGCAGCGTCACGCCGCCATCCACCACCGTGCCCTCGGGTAGCCCGCCCGTGTTGGTCACGATGGCGACGTTGTCGCTGGCATGCATGCGGATCAGGCGCGGCGGGCCGGGGTCAGGGATGGGTGCGGTCATGGTCGATGGGCAAGGAGGTGTTTGCAAGGGACAACAGCCGGACGCAGAGGACGCAAAGGATTCGCAAAGGACGCAAAAAAGAGAACATCCAAATTGCTTTCAAATCGATAGCATGTTGCGCTTGTTTTATGCCGTCTTAAAGCGTATTTCACCAATTTTTCGGTTTCTTTTGCGTCCTTTGCGTCTTTTTTGCGTCCTCTGCGTCCGGCTGTTTCAGGCCTTCAATCAATAGCCCGACGCGTGCTTGGGCGCCGCGCCCGCGCGCATGGCGGCCACCACCTGTTGCGCGCCGGCGGCGATGAAGCGCGCGTCGGAGCCGATGGTGACGAACTGGAAGCCCTTGGCGATGCGTGCCAGCGCCGCCTCGGGCGAGCCGTTGTGGATGGCGGCCACCTTGCCCAGCGCCTTGGCGCGCGCCAGCACGTGCTCGATGGCCTTGGCCACGGGGGGCTCCACATCGTCGAAGGTGGGCGCGCAGCCCAGCGAGATCGACAGATCGGCCGGGCCGATGTAGACACCGTCCAGCCCTTTCACCGACAGGATCGCGTCCAGGTTGTCCAGGCTTTGCTGCGTCTCGATCTGGCCCAGCACCACCACGGTGTCGTTGGCGTGCTTGGCGTAGTCGGCGCCGCCGTAGAGCGATGCGCGGATGGGGCCCATGCTGCGGCTGCCCAGCGGCGCGTAGCGCGTGGCGGCCACCAGGTGCTCGGCATCTTCGCGCGTGTTCACCATCGGGCAGATCACGCCGTAGGCGCCGGCGTCCAGCACCTTGCCCAGGATGCCCGGCTCGTTCCAGGGCACGCGCACCACGGGCACGGTGTCGGTGGTGGAAATGGCAGTGAACATGTTGACCGCCGCGGGGTAGTCCACCACGCCGTGCTGCAAATCCACCGTCAGGCTGTCCCAGCCCTGGTGGGCCATGGTCTCGGCCGAGAAGGCGCTGGGAATGGCCAGCCAGCCGTTGACCACGGCGCCGCCGGCCTTCCAGATGCTTCGGATTCGGTTCTCACGCATTGCAAACTCCTGTCTTGGGATCGATATCAGTCAACGATGGCGCTGCGTGTCAACCGCAGCGCACGCAGCCCAGCGAGTCGAAAGGCCGCGAAGCAGGCCACGCCCGCGATCGCCGTGGAAGGGCTTGGCCCGACCACTGGCGATGCCCCCTGTAAGGGGGTGGGCGAAACATCGCGAAGCGAGTGGAGACTGGGGGTGTGCTTCATTTCAGCGCACGAGACATGGGCGCTTGTTGTCGAATTTCCAGTTGGGGATGAGGTACTGCATCGCCGCGGCGTCGTCGCGTGCGCCCAGCGCTTTCTCTTGGTACAGGCAGTGCGCGGCCTCGACGGCGGCCATGTCGATTTCCACGCCCAAGCCTGGGCGCTGCGGCACCTGCACGAGCCCGCCTTTGATCTGCAGCGGCTCGCGCGTCAGGCGCTGGCCGTCCTGCCAGATCCAGTGCGTGTCGATGGCGGTGATCCGGCCCGGCGCGGCGGCGGCCACGTGGGTGAACATGGCCAGCGAGATGTCGAAGTGGTTGTTGGAATGCGAGCCCCAGGTCAGGCCCCATTCGTGGCACAACTGCGCCACGCGCACCGAGCCCTGCATCGTCCAGAAATGCGGGTCGGCCAGCGGAATGTCCACCGACTGCAACTGGATGGCGTGGCCCAGCTCGCGCCAGTCGGTGGCGATCATGTTGGTGGCCGTGGGCAGGCCGGTGGCGCGGCGAAACTCGGCCATCACCTCGCGGCCCGAATACACGCCTTCGGCGCCGCAAGGATCCTCGGCATAGGCCAGCACGCCGTGCGCATCGCGCATCAGGCGGATGGCGTCGCGCAGCAGCCAGCCGCCGTTGGGATCCAGCGTGACGCGCGCCTGGGGAAAGCGCTCGTGCAGCGCGGTCACGGCCTCGATCTCGTCCTCGCCGCGCAGCACGCCGCCCTTGAGCTTGAAGTCGTTGAAGCCGTAGCGCGCGTGCGCCGCCTCGGCCAGGCGCACCACGGCCTGCGCGTCCATGGCCGGCTCGTTGCGCAGGCGAAACCAGTCGTTGTCGGCGCCGTTTTCGCTGCGGTAGGGCAGGTCGGTCTTGCCCCGATCGGCGACGAAAAACAGGTAGCCCAGCATCTCGACCGCGTCGCGCTGCTGGCCCTCGCCCAGCAGCGCGGCCACGGGCACTTCGAGGTGCTGGCCCAGCAGGTCGAGCAAGGCCGCCTCCAGCGCCGTCACGGCGTGGATGGCCACGCGCAGATCGAAGGTTTGCAGGCCGCGCCCGCCGGCGTCGCGGTCGGCAAAGGCGCGGCGGGCCGCATTCAGCATGGCCTGCCAGTCGCCGATGGGGCGGCCGATCAGCAAGGGCTGGGCGTCCTCCAGCGTCTGGCGGATTTTTTCGCCGCCCGGCACTTCACTGACACCCGTGTGGCCGGCGCTGTCGGTCAGGATCACGATGTTGCGTGTGAAGAACGGCCCGTGTGCGCCCGAGAGGTTCAGCAGCATGCTGTCCTCGCCGGCAACCGGGATCACGCGCATGCTGCGCACGATCGGGGTCTGGCCCGGGGCGGCGGGTGGAATGGCAGTCATGCGGTACTCCAATCAATCGTGCGGCGCGGCGGTGCGCCAAGGCTACTCAGGCTTCTCTTGGCGCCTCTTTGACGCGGCTGACGAGTTGGGTCGGGCTGACAAAGCGCAGCGCGATCAGCACGAACACCAGGGTGATGGCCATGTACATCACGGCCATGGCGTCGATGGCCTGCGGCGGGCGCACGCCGGTCGAGAACACGCCGTAGTACAGCGCGACCACCAGCGTCTGCGAGCTGGGGCCGGCGGTGAAAAACGTCAGCTCGAACATGCCGATGGTGCGCACCATCACCAGCAGGGCGGCGGCCAGCATGCCGGGCACCAGCAGGGGCATCAGCACGTGGCGAAAGTACTGCGCCGTGCTGGCGCCGAAGATGCGCGCGGCCGACTCCAGGCTGGGGTCAAGCTGTTCGATGAAGGGCACCATCACCAAAATGACGAAGGGCAGCGCCGGCACCAGGTTGGACAGGATGACGCCGGCCAGCGTGCCGCCCACGCCGGCCTGATAAAACGCCGTGGCCATGGGGATTCCGTAAGTCACCGGGGGCACCAGCATGGGGATCAGCACCAGCAGCAGCACCCCGCGCTTGCCCGGAAAGTTGGCGCGCGCCAGCGCATAGGCCGCGGGCACGCCCAGCAGCAGCGCCAGCACCACCACGGCAAAGACGACCTCCAGCGTGACGAGCAGGATGTGCGCCAGCTGAAACTCGTTCCAGGCCCAGCCGTACCACTTGAGCGTGAAGGCCTCGGGCAGCAGCGTGCCGAACCAGCGCGTGGCCGTGGAGTTGACCAGCACCGTCAGGATCATGAAGACGATGTTGAGCAAAAAGAAGCCCATCACCGTCCACACCGTGGTGCGCCACAGCCAGGCCCAGCGCTGGGCGCTGCCGTGGGTGCTTGCGGATGTGCTGGCCATGGCGTTTACCCCTTTCCGCTGGTCGCGGGCCCGGTGTAGAAGGCCTTGCGGAACGCGAAAATGGCCGCCACCACGATGAGCTGCGCCGCGCCCATGATCATGGCAATGGCCGAGGCCATGCCGTAGTCGTAGTTCTCGAAGGCCGCTTCATACGCGGCGATCGAGATCACCCGCGTGGGCCCCGCGGGCGCGCCCAGCAGGATGGCCGAGGGGAACACGGCGTAGGTCTGCACGAAGGACAGTGCCGCCGCCATGCTCAGGCCTGGCACCAGCAGGGGCAGGTAGATCAGCCGGAACTGCTGCCAGGGCCCGGCGCCCAGCGTGCCCGCGGCCTTGGCCAGCGTGGGGTCGATGCCCGAGATGTACGACAGCGTGAGCAGAAACACGAACGGAAAGTCCGAGATCACCAGCGAGATCAGCACGCCCCAGTAGTTGTGCGTCAGGCGCACCTCGCCCTCGTACAGGTGCAGCGCGCGCAGCGCCTGCGAGAACCAGCCCACCGGGCCGTAGAAGGTCAGCATGCCGTCGGCGATCAGCACCGTGCCCAGGGTGATGGGCACCACCAGCAGCGTGGTGACGACGCGCTGCATGCGGCTGGGCCGGCGCAGCGCAAAGGCCACCGGCACGGCCATGCCCAGGTTGATCAGCGTGGCGGGCGCGGCCAGCTTGAAGGTGATCCACAGCGTGCCCCAGTCGGTGGCGGTGCTGAAGAAATGCGCGTAGTTGGCCCAGAAGGGGCCGCCCTCCATCGGCTTGAAGGAGATGAACAGGCCGTAGAGGAAGGGGTAGACGAACAGCGCCAGCAGCACCAGGGCCGCGGGCGCCGCCAGCCAGCCGCGGCGGTCGCGCTTGGCTTGCAGCGCGGTCCCGCTCATGCTGCCTCCGCGTAGACCAGCGTGCGCTCGGGCGGGATGTGCAGGCGCACGCGGTCGCCCGGCTGAAACACGCCGCCCAGGCGCACGAACAGCTCGCCGATGGGGCTGTCCACGATCAGCAGCGAGGTGCGACCGCCGAACTCCATGGCCTTCACCGTCGCATCAAAGGCGTTGTCGCTGGCGGCCCCGGCCAGCTCGAAATCGTCGGGCCGCATGGCCACCGCCACCTCGCGCGTGCCGGCCGGCACCGCCATGGCCGTGCCCTGCAGCGCCACGCCCTGCGACTGCACGGTGATTCGGTCGTGATCAAGCGCCGTCACCGCAAACGGCAGCACGTTGCGATAGCCCATGAAGCGCGCCACGTGCAGGTTGCAGGGGCTGCCGTAGACCTCGCGCGGGGTGCCGATCTGCTGCGCGCTGCCGGCGCGCATCACCACGATGCGGTCGGCCATGGACAGCGCCTCGTCCTGGTCGTGCGTGACGTACACGGTGGACAGCTTGAGCGCGCCGTGGATGCGCCGGATCTCGGCGCGCATCTCGATGCGCAGCTTGGCGTCCAGGTTGGACAACGGCTCGTCCATCAGGATCACGGGCGGCTCGATCACGATGGCGCGCGCAATGGCCACGCGCTGCTGCTGGCCGCCCGAGAGCTGGCCGGGCAGCTTTTTGGCATGGCCCTCCAGCTGCACCAGCGCCAGCGCCTCGGCCACGCGCCGCGCCGCATCGGCCTTGGGCGTGCCACGCATGCGCAGGCCAAAGCCCACGTTGTCCTGCACGCTCATGTGCGGAAAGAGCGCGTAGTTCTGGAACACCATGCCGAAGCCGCGCCGCTCGGGCGGCAAGGTGTCGATGCGCGTGTCGTCCAGCCAGATGCTGCCCGAGCTGAGGTCCGTCAGCCCCGCCAGGCAGTTGAGCGCGGTGGACTTGCCGCAGCCCGAGGGCCCCAGCAGGGCGACGAACTCGCCGCGCTGGATGTCGAGGTGCAGATCGGCCAGCGCCGCCACCGTGGCGCCCGACGCGGTGGGGTAGGCGCGCCCCACGCCGTCCAGGCGCAGCTGCTTGAAGGACTCGGTCATGATGCGGCCGGCCTTATTTCTTCAAGGCGCCGACCTCGTCGTCCCACTTCTTGAAGGCCGCCACCATGGCCTTGGCGTCCAGCGGCACCGCGCTCGGGTGGTCGGCGGTCATCTTGGCGTATTCGGGGCGACCGTATTTCTCGATCACCTCCTGGCTCTCCTTGGGCGCGGCCGACAGCGGCACGTTGGCAATCGCCGGGCCGGGGTAGAAGTAGCCCGCGTCATAGGTCATGGCCTGCTGCTTGGGTTGCAGCATGAAGGCCATCAGCTTGAACAGCACCTTCTGCTTGTCGGCGCTCACGCCCTTGGGGATCACCATGTAGTGCGCGTCGGTCACCCAGGTGAAATTGTCGAAGGCCTGCACCTTGAAGTCCGCCGGCACGATGCCCAGGGCGCGCGGGTTGATGTCCCAGCCCGTCACCGTCACCGTCATGTCGCGCCCGCCCTGGCCCAGCTCCTTCATGATGGCCGAGGTGCCCCCCGGGTAGTAGGGCACGCAGGTGTTGAGCTCCTTCAGGAACTTCCAGGTGTTGTCCCAGCCGTTGATCGGGTCGTAGGGGTTCTTGTCCTTCAGCAGATAGGGCAGGCCCATCAGGAAGGCGCGCCCGGGGCCCGAGTTGGCCGGCCGCGCGTACAAAAACTTGCCCGGGTTGGCCTTGCACCAGGTCAGCAGCTCGGCCGGCGTCTTGGGCGGGTTGGGCACCGTCTTGGGGTTGTATTCGAGCAGCGGGCCGCCCTGCATGAAGCTCACCTCCAGCCCATAGCCCTGGGCCAGCTGCTGCATCTTGGCGGCGGCGGGGTGGTACTTGTCGGTGTCGGCCTTGAACACGCTGTCGTGCTCGGGCAGCAGCTTGAGCCACAGGCCCTGCTCGATGCCGGCGGCCAGCGCGTCGGTGCCGGTCAGCACCAGATCGATGTCGGCGCGCCCGGCCGCCTGCATGGCCTTGATCTTGCCGGGGATCTGCGGCGCGGGGGCGTTGGTGAAGGTCATGCTCGACACCAAATCCGGGTTCTGGTCGCGAAACGCCTCCAGCGCCTTTTGCGTGACGGCCAGGTTGCCCGCCACGTCCACGATGTTGAGCGTGACCGGCGCGGCCTGCGCCAGCGCCGCGGCGCCCGCCATGGCTGCGGCGCCCGCCAGCCGGGACAGCCGTTGCCAGCCGGGGATTCGCGCGATGCTTGTCATGTCTTGTCTCCTGGTGTTCGCAAAAAGGCTCGATGCGGCCCGTGATGGTGCGATGAAAGCCACATTCTTGCAAGCACATCGTTTCTCGTCCAAGATAAAGATTGGCTCGATTGATGCTCAAATTGAATTGATAATGGAACACCCCCAGTCTCCACTCGCTGCGCGATGTTTCGCCCACCCCCTTGCAGGGTGCAGCGCCAGTGGCCGAAGGAACCTCGGCCACGGCAATCGCTGACCTGGCCTGCTCCACGACCTTTTGGCTCTTTGGGATTCATCGCCTGCTGGTGACACGAAAAGCCATGGACACCGGGACTGAACGTCATGTTTGAACTCAATCACCTGCGCTGTTTCGTGGCCGTGGCCGAGGAGCTGAACTTCGGCCGCGCCGCTGCGCGCCTGAACATGACGCAGCCGCCGCTGTCGCGGCAAATCCAGCTGCTGGAGCACCATGTCGGCACGCGCCTGCTGGAGCGCAGCAGCCGCCAGGTGCGCCTGACGGCGGCGGGGCGCGGCTTTCTGCCCGAGGCGGCGCGCATCCTGCGCCTGGCCGACGAGGCGGCGGTGAACGCGCGGCGCCTGGCTGCGGGTGCGGCGGGTTCGCTGGCGGTGGGCTTTACCGCGTCGGTGGGGTATCGGCTGCTGCCGCTCTTGGTCAAGCAACTGCGCGCGCGCTGCCCGGGCTTGCACCTGACGCTGCGCGAGATGGTCACCAGCGCGCAGCTGGAGGCGCTGGACGCGCGCCAGATCGACCTGGGCCTGCTGCGCCCCCCTGTCGAGCACCGCGACCTGGTGACGCGGCCCGGCCTCGCCGAGCCGCTGGTGCTGGCCCTGCCCGAGACGGCCGCGCGCGACTGGCCGCGCCAGCCCTCACTGAAGGCGCTGAATCGCCAGCCGTTTCTGATGTATTCGCCGTTCGAGGCGCGCTACTTCCATCATCTGGTCGATGGCCTGCTGGAGCGGGCCGGCGTGGCGCCCGACATCGTCGAGCACGTGACGCAAATCCACTCGATGCTGGCGCTGGTGCGCGCCGGCCTGGGCGTGGCCCTGGTGCCCGAGAGCGCCGCCATGCTGCGCCCGGAAGGCGTGGTGTACCGGCCGATCCGCACCACGCCAGCGCGCCCCGTGAGCCTGCTGCTGGCCTGGCGCAAGGACAACGACAACCCGGTGCTGGCCGGCATCAGCGCCAGCCTGGCCGAGTGGCTGCCGGGCGTGGGGGACTTTTCCGCAGATTCTCAGGCGTGAGCGGGGCGATGGCCAAAGCCATGCAAGCGCAGTCCGCTATTTTGTTGATAGCGATCCAGGCCCAGGCCTGAAGTCGAGATGTCGGGCCGGTGGCCCAGCGTCAAGTCAGCCACCAGCTTGCCCGAGCCGGCCGCCATGGTCCAGCCCAGGGTGCCGTGGCCGGTGTTGATCATCAGGTTGGCCAGGCGCGTGCTGCCCACGATGGGGGTGCTGTCGGGCGTCATGGGGCGCAGGCCGGTCCAGAAGGTCGCTGCCGGCAGATCGCCGCCGCCGTCGAACAGGCCGCGCGTGACGTGCTCCAGCGTTTCGCGGCGCGCCGGGTTCAGGCGCAGATCGAACCCGCCCAGCTCGGCCATGCCGCCCACGCGGATGCGGTTGTCGAAGCGCGTGATGGCGACCTTGTAGGTTTCGTCCATCACGGTCGAGCGCGGCGCGCGCGACTCGTCGATGAGGGGCACGGTGAGCGAGTAGCCCTTGACGGGGTAGACCGGCAAGTCCAGGCCCAGCGGGGCCAAGAGGGCGCGCGAGTAGCTGCCCAGCGCCAGCACGTAGCGGTCGGCGGTGAGGATTTCGCCCGCTTCACCGGCCAGCTTCACGCCGCTGATCTGGCCGCCGCGCTGCTGCAACTCGTCGATCTGCACGCCAAAGCGAAACTGCACGCCCAGTGCGCGCGCCTTGTCGGCCAGCTCGGTGGTAAAGCGCTGGCAGTCGCCGGTCTCGTCGCCCGGCAGCTGCAGGCCGCCGACCAGGCCCCGGGCGTGGGCCAGGGCGGGTTCGTACTCGGCCAGGTCAGCGGCATCGGTCATCATGCGGAAGGGCACGCCGCATTCCTGCAGCACGGCGGTGTCGCGGTGCGCGGCCTGCAGCTGCTTGTCGGTGCGAAACACCTGCAGCGTGCCCAGGGTGCGTTGCTCGTACTCGATGCCGGTGTCCTGACGCAATTGGCGCAGGCAGTCGCGGCTGTACTCGGCCAGGCGCGTCATGCGCTCCTTGTTGACGGCGTAGCGCGCGCTGGTGCAGTTGCGCAGCATGGCGGCCATCCAGCGCAGCTGAAACACGCTGCCGTCCAGGCGGATGGCCAGCGGCGCGTGCTTCTGAAACATCCACTTGACGGCTTTGAGCGGGATGCCGGGCGCGGCCCAGGGGGTGGAGTAGCCGGGCGAGACCTGGCCGGCGTTGGCAAAGCTGGTCTCCAGCGCCACGCCGTTCTCGCGCTCCAGTACGGTGACTTGCGCGCCGGCGCGCGCCAGGTAATACGCGGTGCTGACACCAATCACGCCGCCGCCCAGAACGATGACTTTCATGACCGTCTCCAAAACCCTTGTTCGATGATGGAAGTTTAGGCAGGAGCGGGCGGTGAAAGACACCGAAATGGCTTGCTGCACGGCCTGGTTTCAGCAAAAATCACTGTCAATAGGACAATTGAAAGTGAAAAAATGGATTTCGACCGAATCGACCGAAAAATTCTGGAAGAGCTGCAACGCGAGGGCCGCCTGTCGATGACCGAGTTGGCCGAGCGTGTGAGCCTGTCGGTGTCGCCCTGCACCGAGCGCGTGCGCCGGCTGGAGCGCTCGGGCGTGATCCTGGGCTATCACGCGCGCGTCAATCCCGAGGCGCTGGGGCGCGGGCTGCTGGTGTTCGTCGAGCTGACGCTGGCGTCCAAGTCGGCCGAGGTGTTCGACGCCGTGCGCCAGGCCCTGTTGCTGGAGCCACGCGTGCTGGAGTGCCACCTGATCTCGGGCGCCTTCGACTACCTGGTCAAGGCGCGCCTGTCGGCCATGCGCGAATACCGCGACCTGCTGGGCCAGATCCTGCGCCAGATTCCGGTGCCGGCGCAGAGCAACAGCTATGTGGTGATGGAGGAGGTCAAGGAAAGCCTGGTGCTGCCGGTGGGGCCTTGATGCACGGGCCGTCGGCGCCGCGCATCAGGCCAGCAGATCGGCGTGGTGTCGCGCCGCCACGTCGGGGTGCGCGCGCAGTCGTGCTTTCAGCAGGTTCTCGCCAAAGGTGCCGGTGATCACGTTGGCTGGATCGCGCGTGAGGCCGCGCGCGGCGCGCGCCAGCGCGGGCGGCAGGGCAATGCGCGGCACCGTGGAGTCGAGCGCGGGGTTGAAAAAGAACGGGATCGACAGGCGCTCCTCCCCCGCCGGCGGCGCGACCACGCGGTGCAGCGTTGCCTTCAGGTAGCCGTCGGTGGCGTACTCCAGCAATTCGCCGATGTTGATGACAAAGGCGTCGGGCAGGGGCGGCACGTCGATCCACTGCTCGCCATGCAACACCTGCAAGCCCGCCTTGCCGGGCTCGATCATCAGCATGGTCAGCACGCCCGGGTCCTTGTGCGCGCCGACACCCTGGCCGCGCTCGGCCCGGCCGGGGTAGCGCACCAGTTTGATCAGGGTCGAAGGGCGCGTGCCGAAGGCCGGGTCAAACACGTCGGCCGGGCTGCCCAGCGCCACCGCCCAGGCGCGCATCAACTGCTGCGCAACCCGTGTGCAGCGCTCGGCCCAGTCGTTGAACACGCCCTGCAGCTCGGGCAGCGCGGCAGGCCACAGGTTGGGGCCGTCCAGCCGCATGTACGCCGGCGCGCTGGCATCGGTGCAGCGCGGGTGCTCGCTGCCCAGATCGATCTGCTCGCGCCAGTCGACCTGCCCTTGCGTCAACTCGCCGCCGGTGCGGGTGTAGCTGCGAAACTGCGGGCTGCGCAGCATTTCGACCTGCAATTTGTCGGCCAGCGGCAGGGCGAAAAAGCGCCGCGCGACGTCGAAGGCGCGCGCGCTTGCCGCGCCGTCGATGCCGTGGCCGATCAAGTAGAAAAAGCCGATCTCGTGCGTGGCCGCCAGCAGCTTGGCGTGGAACTGGCGCTGCCCCGCCTCGCCCCCGGCCAGCAGCGACAGATCGAGGATGGGCAGCGCGTCGATGGGGCGCGAGGCGAGAGATGGCGATGGCATGGGCTTGCTTGTGCTGAACAGACTGTCAAGATGCAGTTGAACCGGTGTCCACGCATGCCATGCACCCGGGTCATGGCCCGCGATGGACGCGTAGACCGCCACCGGCCTGCGAGAAACAACATTATCAAATGTCCGCTGCCAGCTGTCCGCGCGTTTTTAGAATTCGACCCATGAACCACCCGGAGGCCGCCACCGTTCACATCATCGACGACGATCCCAGCGTGCGCGAGGCCATGGCCTGGCTGCTGCGCACGCGCCGCCTGCTGTCGCAGGCCTACGCCAGCGCGGCGGCCTTCGAGCAGGCGTTGGGCGCGGATGAGCCGGCCGCACCCGGCTGCATCCTGCTGGACGTGCGCATGCCCGGCCTGAGCGGCCTGACGCTGTTCGACCGCCTGCTGGCGCGCGGCGTGCCGACGCTGTGGCCGGTGATTTTTCTGACCGGCCACGCCGATGTACCGACGGCGGTGGACACCGTCAAGCGCGGGGCCTTCGACTTTTGCGAAAAGCCCTTTTCCGACAACGCGCTGGTGGACCGCGTGGAGCAGGCGCTGGCGCTGTCGCGCGAGCGGCTGGCCCAGCGCGCGGGCCGCCGCGCGGTGCAGGCGCGCATGGACGAACTGACCGAGCGCGAGCGGGCGGTGATGGAGCGCGTGGCCGGCGGCCTGGCCAACAAGCAGATCGCCCACGAGCTGGCCATCAGCGTGCGCACGGTGGAGGTGCACCGCGCCCGGGTGTTCGAGAAGATGGACGTCAAGTCGGCCGTGGAATTGGCCAATTTACTGCAAAAACTGTAACTGTTTGCGCTTGTCCTGAGCGCGTTGCAGCCATGTTTTGCCTTTATCGACCCAGCGCTTACTCGGTCGCCCGGTCCCGGATCGCCCACTCCACCAGCCGGTCCAGCGCCGGCCGCGCCGCCTCGGCGTTGGCGTCGTTGATCAGGCCCACCACCACCCAGGCCAGGCCCGATCGGCCCCGGGCGTAGCCGGCGATCGCCGTCACGTCGCGCAGGGTGCCGGTCTTCAGGCGGGCGTTGCCGATGGCTTCCGAGCCGGGGCTGCGCTCGGCCAGGCGGCGCAGGGTGCCGCTGACGCCCGCCACGGGCAGCGAGCGCTCGAACACCTCGGCATTCGGTCCGGCCGCGGCCTGCTGCAGCAGCGCCACCAGCGAGGCCGCGGTGACGCGCCCTTCGCGCGACAGGCCCGAGCCGTTGTCGATCACCGGCGTGGCGCGCAGGCCGAAGCGCCCGCGCCACCAGCGCTTGAAGGTGTTGGTGGATTCGGCAAAGCTGCCGCGCCCGTCGCCGGCGGCCGACAGCGTCAGAAACAGCTGCTGCGCCATCACGTTGTTGGAGTACAGGTTGATGTCGCGCACGATTTCGCCCAGCGGCAGCGACAGGCCGGTGACCAGCGGCTGGCCTTTGGCGCCGTGCTGCTGCCATTTGGCCTGTCCGCTCAGGCGCCCGCCGGCGGCGCGCCACATGGCCTCGATCACGCGCGGGGCGTAGCCGTCCGGGTCGGGGTAGGCCAGGGCCCAGCTTTGCTCGCCGCAGCGCGCGGGATAGCGGCCCTTGAACCGCGGCGCGTCCGCGTCGCTGAAATCGATGGCCAGCTGGGTCTTCCAGTCGCCACACGCGCCGCCGCTGGTGGGCACCGCGGCCGGCAGCTTGACGCCGGCGATCGGCGGCTCGACCTCCACCTGCGCGGACCGGCGCTTGCGCTCGGGCTTGAAGTGAAACACCAATGCCTTGAAGTTGACCAGCAGCCCGTCGGGCCCGGCGTTGTACGGGCGCAGCGGGTCGTCGTCAAACGCGGCCGCATCGTGCGGCGGCAGCTTGAACACGCTGCGGTCCAGCAGGATGTCGCCCTCGATGGACGTCACGCCCTTGGCGCGGATGGCGTCCACCAGGTCGGCTAGGCGCTCGCGCACCAGCTTGGGGTCGCCGCTGCCCTGAATCAGCAGGTTGCCGTGCAGCACGCCGTCCTTGACGGGGCCCTGGGCGTAGACGCGCGTCTTCCAGAAATAGCCCGGGCCCAGCAGGTCCAGCCCGGCGTAGGTGGTCACCAGCTTCATCACCGAGGCCGGGTTCATCGGCGCATCGGGCCGCCACACCAAACGCGGCGCGGGCGGCGACGGCGCGGCGGGCGCGGGGTTGGCCTCGCCGCCGGGGTTGACCGGCTCGGGCGCGCGGCTGACGGTGCCCGGCGGAGGGAGCAGCGGCGCCACCACCATGGCTACGCTGGATTCGGGAACGCCCGCGCGCGCCAGCGCCTGCGCCACCTCGGCCGGCAAGGCCTGCGCGCCCGCGGCGCCCCAGCCCAGCACGCAGCCCAGCGCCATCGAAACCCGTGCATGCCGCAACCATCGCATGGGTGCGCAGTGTAGGCCCCACGGCAGGTCGGACACGGCAATGCCGCATACACTTTGCCGGATCGACGTCGAACGCCGGCCTGCGCCGGTGTGCGGTCGCGATTTCAGGAGACACGCCCCATGAACGCCCCCTTGCCCGAGTCCATCCGCCAGGCGCTGGAGACCGTCACGCTCGACGACAAATACAGCCTGGATCACGGCCGCGCCTTCATGAGCGGCATCCAGGCGCTGGTCAAGCTGCCGATGCTGCAGCGCCAGCGCGATGCCTTGGCCGGCAAGAACACGGCCGGCTTCATCAGCGGCTACCGCGGCTCGCCGCTGGGCGGCTACGACCAAGCGCTGTGGGCGGCCAGGAAGTACCTGCAGGCGCAGAACATCGTCTTTCAGCCCGGCGTGAACGAGGAACTGGCCGCCACGGCGCTGTGGGGCACGCAGCAACTGGGCTTTGCGCCGCCGGGCAGCAACCGGTTCGACGGCGTGTTCGGCATCTGGTATGGCAAGGGGCCGGGGGTGGATCGCTGCTCGGACGTGTTCAAGCACGCCAACATGGCCGGCACCACGCCGTGGGGCGGGGTGATCGCGGTGGCGGGCGACGATCACATCGCCAAGAGCAGCACCGCCGCGCACCAGAGCGATCACATCTTCGAGGCCTGCGGCTTTCCGGTGTTCTTCCCGGCCAGCGTGCAGGACATTCTGGACATGGGCGTGCATGCCTTTGCGCTGAGCCGCTATGCGGGCGTGTGGTCGGGCATGAAGACCATCCAGGAGGTGGTGGAGTCCAGCGCCACCGCCATGATCGACCCCGAGCGCGTCGAGATCGCGATCCCCACCGACTTCGAGATGCCGCCCGGCGGCGTGCACATTCGCTGGCCCGACGCCGCGCTGCCGCAGGAGGAGCGCCTGTTCAACTGGAAGTGGTATGCCGCGCTGGCCTACATCCGCGCCAACCGGCTGAACCGCAACGTGATCGAAGGCCCCAACGACCGCTTCGGCATCATCGCCAGCGGCAAGGCCTGGAACGACACGCGCCAGGCGCTGCTGGACCTGGGGCTGGACGATGCCCACTGCCGCCAGCTCGGCATCCGCCTGCACAAGGTGGGCGTGGTGTGGCCGCTGGAGCCACAGGCCACGCGCCAGTTCGCCACCGGCCTGAAGGAAATCCTGGTGGTCGAGGAAAAGCGCCAGGTGATCGAATACCAGCTGAAAGAGGAGCTCTACAACTGGCGGGCCGATGTGCGTCCCAACGTGGTGGGCAAGTTCCGCAGCGGCGGCGAGGGGGACATGACGGGCGGCGAATGGTCGCGCACCAACCCCACGGCCAACGTGCTGCTGCGCGCCACGGCCGATCTGACGCCGGCGCTGATCGCCCGCGCCATTGCCGAACGCCTGAAAAAGCTGGGGCTGGACGCCGACATGACGGCGCGCATCGACCGCCAGCTCGCCATCCTGGACGGCGCGCAGCACACGCTGCAGGTGCTCAAAAGCGAAGGCAGCGGCGCCGAGCGCCAGCCCTGGTTCTGCTCAGGCTGCCCGCACAACACGTCCACCCGCGTGCCCGAGGGCTCGCGCGCCATGGCCGGCATTGGCTGCCACTTCATGGCGGTGTGGATGGACCGCGCCACCATCGGCTTCACGCAAATGGGCGGCGAGGGCGTGCCCTGGACCGGGCAGCAGCCCTTCAGCAACGAAAAGCACGTGTTCGCCAACCTGGGCGACGGCACCTACTATCACAGCGGCTCGCTGGCGGTGCGCCAGAGCGTGGCGGCCGGTGCCAACATCACCTACAAGATTCTCTACAACGACGCGGTGGCGATGACGGGCGGGCAGCCCATCGGCGAGCGGCCCGAGGGCCTCACGGTCGTGCAGATCGCGCAGAACATGCGCGCCGAAGGGGCGGCCAAGATCACCGTGGTGACGGACGAGCCCGAGAAGTACGAAGGCGCGCGCGCGCAGGGCCTGCCCGAGGGCATTGCCATCGAGCACCGCGACCGGCTGGACGCGATCCAGCGCGAATTCCGCGAGCTCAAGGGCACCACGGTCATCATCTACGACCAGACTTGCGCCACCGAAAAGCGCCGCCGCCGCAAGCGCGGCACCATGGTGGACCCGGCCGTGCGCGTGGTCATCAACGAGCTGGTGTGCGAGGGCTGCGGCGACTGCAGCGTGAAAAGCAACTGCCTGTCGGTGGAGCCGCTGGAGACCGAGTTCGGCCGCAAGCGCACCATCAACCAGAGCACCTGCAACAAGGACATTTCCTGCGTCAAGGGCTTTTGCCCCAGCTTCATCACGGTGGAGGGCGGCAGCCTGAAGAAAAAGGCCAAGGCCAAGGCCAGCGTCTCGCCCTTCGAGTTGGGCGCGCTGCCCGAGCCCACCTTGCCGCAGGCCGCGCCCGGCGGCGCCTGGGGCATCGTGGTGGCGGGCGTGGGCGGCACGGGCGTGATCACCATCGGCCAGCTGCTGGGCATGGCCGCGCACATGGAGGGCAAGGGCATCGTCACGCAGGACGCGGCGGGCCTGGCGCAAAAGGGCGGGGCCACCTGGAGCCACGTGCTGATCGGCAGCGCGCAAGACGACATCCGCACCACGCGCGTCAGTGCGGCGGCCGCGGACCTGGTGATCGGCTGCGACCCGATCGTGGCGGTGAACCCCGAGACCGTCTCGCGCATGCGCGAAGGGCGCACGCATGTGGCGCTGAACGCCTATGCCACGCCCACGGCCGCGTTCGTGAAAAACAGCGCCTGGCAAAACCCGGCCGAGCGCTGCCTGGCCGACGTGCAGCGCGCCGTGGGTGAGGCGGGCGTGGCCAGCTTCGACGCCAACCTCGTGGCCGGCAAGCTGATGGGCGACACCATCTACGTCAACCCCATGCTGCTGGGCTACGCCTGGCAAAAGGGCTGGGTACCGCTTGAGCGCGCGTCGCTCTTGCGCGCCATCGAGCTGAACAACGTGCAGGTCGAGAACAACAAGGCCGCCTTTGAATGGGGCCGCCAGGCCGCGCACGCGCCCGAGCGGGTGAAAACGGCGCTGGCCAGCCTGGGCGAACAGCCCATTGTGCTCAAGCCGCGCGAGACGCTCGAATCCATCATCGCGCGCCGCGTGGAGTTTTTGACCGGTTACCAGAACGCCGCCTACGCCACCACCTACAAGGCGTTTGTCGAGCAGGTGCGCCAGGCCGAAAGCGCGCTGGGCAAGACCAGCCTCACCGATGCCGTGGCGCGCGGCCTGTTCAAGCTGATGGCCTACAAGGACGAGTACGAGGTGGCGCGCCTGCACAGCGACCCACAGTTTCTGGCGCGCATCGAAGGCATGTTCGAGGGCGACTTCAAGCTCAACTACCACCTGGCGCCGCCGCTGCTGGCCAAGCGCAACGAAAAGGGCGAGCTCATCAAGCAGAAGTTCGGCCCCGGCATGCTGCGCAACTTCCGCATCCTGGCGCGGCTCAAGGGCCTGCGCGGCACGGCGCTGGATGTCTTCGGGCGGACCGAAGAGCGCCGCACCGAGCGCGCGCTGATCGGCGAGTACCGCGCCAGCATCGAGCAAGTGCTCCAGTCGCTGAGTGCCGACAACCACGCCACGGCGCTGGAGATCGCCCGCATCCCCGAGCAGATCAAGGGCTACGGCCACGTGAAGGAGCGCAACCTGAAGGCGGCACGCGAGCGCTGGGACGCGCTGATGGCGCAGTACCGCGAGGCGCCGCAGGCGCGCCGCGCCGCAGCTTGATTGAGCGTCAAAATGAGCGCTGGTCCATGATTGGCGGGCGCTGCAAGCTATCGATTCGATAGTTTTTTGACCAGCGACTGGCGCCGGTTCGATCACGCCGGGGCGCCGCGGCCGCGGCGGCTGGCGCGACTTACAATAAAGGGTTCGCCTGTTTGCTGGCGACTTCGATCTTGGCAGCGCCGGCCTGGCGCCCGTTCGCGCGCGCTGCCGCACTTGCCCATTGCCACAGGAGCCCACCCCCGTGTTCATTTCCAACGCCTACGCCCAAGCCGCCCCCGCCGCTGGCGGCGACCTGACCTCCTCGCTGACCAGCATGCTGCCGCTGGTGCTGATGTTCGTGGTGCTGTACTTCATCATGATCCGCCCGCAGATGAAAAAGCAGAAAGAGCACCGCGCCATGATCGACGCCCTGGCCAAGGGCGACGAAGTGGCCACCGCCGGCGGCATGCTGGGCCGCGTGACCGCGCTGGGCGAGGGCACCCTGACGGTGCAGGTCGCCCCCGGCGTGGAAGTGCAGATGCAGCGCAGTGCGGTGGTGCAGGTGCTGCCCAAGGGCACGTTGAAGTGAATCACCCCCAGTCTCCACTCGCTGCGCGATGTTTCGCCCACCCCCTTGCAGGGGGCCGAGCCTGCGCACAAAAGGTCCGGTGGGCCTTTTGTTGGCTGGCGAGGGGCCGGGCCACTGGCCCGGCGCGGCCTGCAAGGCTCGCCAGTGACCGGGGAGACCCCGGCCACGGCGATCGCTGGCATGGCCTGCTCCGCGGCCTCTTGGCTCTTTGGGTCTCGTGCGACCCGGGCGACGCGTGTCGCCCCTCGCGGCTTGGGCGGGGCGCACTGGCCGTTTGAGCCTTCGTTTTTGATTTGGTCTTGCCCTCATGAACCGCTATCCACTCTGGAAATACGCGATCATCTTCATCACCCTGGTGATCGGGGTGCTCTACACCCTGCCCAACTTCTACGGCGAGGCGCCGGCCATCCAGGTGACCGCCGGCAAGGCCGTGACCCGGATCGACGCCGACACCCTGGCGCGCGTCGAGGACGTCCTGCAAAAGGCCGGCACGCCGCCCAACCAGCTCACGCTGGAAGGCGGCTCGGTGTGGGCGCGCTTCGACACCACTGACGCCCAGCTCAAGGCCAAGGACCTGGTTGAAAAGCAGCTCAACCCCGACGCGTCCGATCCGGGCTACATCGTGGCGCTGAACCTGGTCTCGCGCACGCCCTCGTGGCTGTTGTCGATTAACGCCAAGCCCATGTACCTGGGGCTGGATTTGCGCGGCGGCGTCCACTTTCTGCTGCAGGTGGACATGCGCACGGCGCTGACCAAGAACCTGGACACGCAGGTGAGCGATTTGCGCGTGGCGCTGCGCGACAAGAACATCCGCCACGGCGGCATCACGCGCGAGGGCCAGAACATCGAGGTGCGCGTGGCGGACGCCGCCGGCCTGGACGCCGTGCGCCGCGTGGTGCAGGACAAGTTCCCCGACCTGCTGATCGCACCCAACCAGGCGGCCGACAGCGGCCGGCTGGTGATGGGCTTCAAGCCCGAGGCGCTGCGCCGCGTGCAGGACAACGCCATCAAGCAGAACATCACCACGCTGCACAACCGCGTCAACGAGCTGGGCGTGGCCGAGCCCGTCATCCAGCAGCAGGGCGCCGACCGCGTGGTGGTCGAGCTGCCCGGCGTGCAGGACGTGGCCAAGGCCAAGGACATCCTGGGGCGCACCGCCACGCTGGAGATGCGCCTGGTGGACGACAGCGCCGAAGGCCGCGCGGCCGCGCTGGGCCAGGGCCCCGTGCCCTTCGGCGACGAGAAATTCCTGGAGCGCGACGGCACGCCGGTGGTGGTCAAGCGCCAGGTCATCATCTCGGGCGACAGCCTGACCGATGCGCAGCCGGGCTTCGACTCGCAGACGCAGCAGCCCAAGGTGGACCTGACGGTGGACGCCAAGGGCGGGCGCATCATGCGCGACGTCAGCCGCGAGAACCTGAAAAAACGCATGGCCATCGTGCTGTTCGAAAAGGGCAAGGGCGAGGTGCTGACGGCGCCCGTGATCCAGGCCGAGCTGGGCACGCGCTTTCAGATCTCGGGCTCGATGAGCGTGACCGAGGCCAACGACCTGGCCCTGCTGCTGCGCGCCGGCTCGCTGGCCGCGCCGATGGAGATCATCGAGGAGCGCACCATCGGCCCCAGCCTGGGCGCCGACAACATCAGCAAGGGCTTTCACAGCGTGCTGTGGGGCTTTGTCGTGATCGTCGTGTGCATGACGCTGTACTACCACCTGTTCGGTGTGTTTTCGTCGATCGCGCTGTCCTTCAACCTGCTGCTGCTGGTGGCCATTCTGTCGATGCTGCAAGCCACGCTGACGCTGCCCGGCATGGCGGCCGTGGCGCTCACGCTGGGCATGGCCATCGACGCCAACGTGCTGATCAACGAGCGCATCCGCGAGGAGCTGCGCGAGGGCATGTCGCCGCAGGCGGCCATCCATGCCGGCTACGACCGCGCCTGGGCGACCATCCTGGACTCCAACGTCACCTCGCTGATCGCCGGCCTGGCCCTGCTGGCCTTTGGTTCGGGCCCGGTGCGCGGCTTTGCCGTGGTGCACGTGATCGGCATCCTGACCTCGATGTTCTCGGCCGTGTTCTTCTCGCGCGGCATCGTCAACTTCTGGTATGGCCGCAAGAAAAAGCTCAAGAGCGTGTCCATCGGCACGGTCTGGAAGCCCCAGGCCAAGACCGAGCTGACCACGGCCGGCTGAGCGGAGCAAGACCATGGAATTCTTAGTTGCGGCTCACATGCGCATTCGCGCAGATGTGACCCTTCACTGAAAACTCCATTCAAAGGAGAAAAATCACATGGAGTTTTTCAAGATCCACCGCGACTACAACTTCATGCGCTATGCGCTGGTGTTGAACATCGTGTCCTTCCTCACCTTCGCGCTGGCGGTGTTCTTCCTGGTCACGCGCGGGCTGCACCTGTCGGTGGAGTTCACCGGCGGCACTGTCGTCGAGGTGGCCTACACCCAGCCGGCCGACCTGGACAAGGTGCGCGGCGCCATGAACAAGATGGGCTACGCCGACGCGCAGGTGCAGAACTTCGGCACCTCGCACGACGTGCTGATCCGCCTGCCGCTGCAAAAGGGCGAAACCTCGGCGCAGCAGACCCAGCAGGTGATGAAGGCCCTGCAGGCCGACGATGCCAGTGTGGAGTTGCGGCGCAACGAGTTCGTCGGGCCGCAGGTGGGCAAGGAACTGGCCTCCAACGGTCTGAAGGCGCTGGCCTTCGTGGTCATCGGCATCATGATCTACCTGTCGCTGCGCTTCGAGTGGAAGTACGCCGTGGCCGGCATCATCGCCAACCTGCACGACGTGGTGATCATCCTGGGCTTTTTCGCCTTCTTCCAGTGGGAGTTCTCGCTGTCGGTGCTGGCGGCGGTGCTGGCCGTGCTGGGCTACTCGGTCAACGAGTCGGTCATCATCTTCGACCGGATCCGCGAGGCCTTCCGGCGCTTTCGCAAGATGAGCACGGTGGAGATCATCAACCACGGCATCACCGCCAACATCAGCCGCACCATCATCACCCACGGCTCCACGCAGATCATGGTGCTGTCGATGCTGCTGTTCGGCGGCGAGACCCTGCACTACTTTGCCGTGGCGCTGACCATTGGCATCCTGTTCGGCATCTACTCCTCGGTGTTCGTCGCCGCCGCGCTGGCCATGTGGCTGGGCATCAAGCGCGAGGACCTGATCAAGTCCCACCGCTCGGGCGGCACCGACCCGAACGACCCCAACGCCGGCGCGGTGGTATAGGGCAATGCTGAACAAGTCCCCTGCACGCCGCGCACCATCGCAGTGACTTATTCGGCATCGCCTTAGTCATTTGTCACGCCGCGCCGGGCTTTTTCGGATGCGGTGCGTGCGATACTGACCCATCCTCGATTCGCCCATGGTGACCCCGCCGCATCTCGCCCGACCGGAGCCTGGCCTCGCGCGCCAGGTGCGCGATCGCTTCGTGCGCGCGGTCGACGCCATGATCGATCCGCTCGGCGCGGTGATCGACTCGCAGCTGGACGGCGCCCTGCGCGGCAACACCCGGATGTCGATGGCCGAGCTGTCGACGGCGATGGAAGCGGGCGGCGCCTTCAAGCGCGTGCGCGCCGCTTGGGTCGATGGCGCGCGTCGCCAATGGGCGGCGGCGGTCAAGGCCAGCCAGGACCAAGCTACGCGCCCCGCGGCAAGGCAATCGCTGGATTTCGGCCTGGTCGACGACGACGTGGTCGAGGGCAAGATCATTGCGTCCCGTGTGGGCGCTGGCGTGGCCGAGGCCGCGGCCAGCCCCTGGAACGACCTGCGCCTGCGCATGCGGCGGCTCGAGCGCAACGAGGACCTGGCCGCCGCCGATCCGCTGCGCCCCGAGGTGCTGGCCCAGGGGCTGATCAAGGCCTGGACCGACAACGGCCTGACGCGCTCCATGTGGATGCTGGTGCACGCCGGCGTGCAAAAAGCCCTGGCCGAGCAGTTCAAGGATGCCTACGTGCAGGCCAACGCTTTTCTGGAACAACACGGCGTGGCCGCCGAGCTGGAGCTCAAGGCGCGCCCCCGCGCCAGCGGTGGGCCGGGGCCCGGCGCGCGGCCATCCGCCCCGCCCAGCGGGCCGGGTGCCTTGGGCCGGACGTCCGGGCCGACCACCGGTTCCGACTGGAATGAGCCGCAGGCAGGCAGTGCGGGGGCCCAGGGCGGCGCGTATGGCAGCGCGTACGGCGGTGCCATGGGCCACGGCATGAACCCGGCGTACGGGGCGCGCGGCGCCGCCGGGACATCGGAGCCGCGCGCCCAGCGCGGCATGGGCGGCGATGGCGCGGATGCCCCGGGGCGCTATGCCCCGCGCGGCGGCGAGCGCTGGGTGGGCGGGCGCAACATCGGCGCGCCGACCACGGCGGCCGGCTGGGGTGCGGATGGGCTTGACGGTGGAACCACCGGCTGGCGTGCGGGCGTGCGGCCCACCGATCTGGCGCGCGCGGCGCAAGAAACCCGCATGGTCACCGGCCTGTCTCCGATGGCGCGCGTGCGCCAGCGGGCGCAGGGGGTGCTCGGGCAAATCCGGCGCCTGCTGTCCGATCACGTCGCGGACTACGACTCGGCGGGCGTCCCCGCCGCACCCTCGCCCCCCTTGGCGCAGGCGCTGGCCGAGCCCGATCCGGCGTTTGCCGCCACGGTGCTGATGGGGCGCGGCGGCGACACCTCGCTTCCGGGCGTCCCCGACGTGGGCGTGGTGGCCGCGCAGCTGCGCCAGCGCGCCACCGAGCTCAAGGCCAAGGCCGAGAAGCCGAGCGAAAAGGCCATCATCGAGATCGTCGCGCTGATGTTTCAGGCCATCCTGGCCGAGGAGCGCATCGCGCCGGGCATCCGCGTGTGGTTTGCCCGCCTGCAGATTCCGGTGCTGCGTCTGGCGCTGGCCGAGCCGGACTTCTTTGCCTCGGTCGAGCACCCGGCGCGCCAGTTGATCGACCGCATGGGCGCCTGCGCCCTGGGCTTCGATGCCGCCAAGATCACCGACGAGCGGCTGGAGCGCGAGGTCAGGCGCATCGTGCAGGTGATCGAGCAATACCCCGAGACCGGCCGGCGCGTGTATGAGCTGATGCTGGGCGAGTTCAAGAAATTCCTGGGCAGTTCGCTGGCCGAGGCGGGCACCGTGCAGCAGGCTGCGACGCTGGCGCAGCAGGTCGAGCAAAAGGAAGCCCTGGCGGTGCAGTACACCATCGAGCTGCGCCGCATGCTGGCGAGCCTGCCGGTGAGCGAGGACGTGCGCGACTTCCTGTTTCGCACTTGGTCGGACGTGCTGGCCGTTGCCGCCGTGCGCCATGGCGCGCAGGCCGCCGAAACCCTGCGCCTGAAGCAGGCCGCCGCCGATCTGTTGTGGGCCGTCAGCGCCAAGCCCGAGCGCGCCGAGCGCACGCGCGTGGTGCAGCAGCTGCCGGGCCTGCTGCACGGACTGCGCGAAGGCATGACGCTGCTGGCGCTGCCCGCCGAGCAGCAAGATCGCCAGATCAAGCGGATCAACGACGCCGTGATGCAGGCCTTCATGGCGCGCGGCGAGGGCTTGTCGCCCGCGCAGCTCGACGAACTCTCGCACGAGCTGGCGGCGCTGGAGGACGTGGTCACCGACGACCCCGAGGGCGACCTGTGGCTGGATCCGGGCATGATCGAGCTGATGTTCGGCGAGCAGGGCGCCACCGTGGAGGTGATTGCCACCGGCGGCTCGCAGCCGCCCGAGGCCATCGTGCAATGGGCGCGCCAGCTCGATCTGGGCACCTGGTTCAACCTGGAGCATCAAGGCAGCACGGTGCAGGTGCAGTACGCCTGGCGCAGCGCGCGCGGCCAGTTGCACCTGTTTTCCAGCAGCGCCGGCAAAAACTATCTGGTGCAGACCCAGCGCCTGGCCGCCTATCTGCAGGCGGGTCTGCTGGTGCCGCTGGAGGATGAGGCCCTCACCGTGCGCGCCACGCGCGAGGCGCTGGCCAAGCTGCAAGTGCAGCCGGGCCAGATGTTGCAATAAGCGCCGGCAACGCCGCAGCGGTCACGCCCGGGCCAGGCGCTGAAACAGGCCCCCGGGCAGTCGTCCGACCCGGCCTTCGAGTTCGAGCTCCAGCAGGCGCGCCTGCAGCACGTCGGTGGGCAGCCCGGTGCGCGCTTGCAGCGCGTCAAAGCCCACCGGGTCGGCGCCCAGGGCTGCCAGCAGCGCGGCGTTGTCCGAGTCCGGCGTCGCGGCTTGCTCACCCGGCTTGTCGGCAACGGGTGCAGGCGCCGCCGTCGGCATGCGCAGCTCCTCCAGCACGTCCTGCGCCGTCTCCACCAGCTTGGCGCCCTGGCGCAGCAGGGCATGCGCGCCGCGCGACTGCGGCGAGTGGATGGAGCCCGGGATGGCAAACACCTCCTTGCCCTGCTCGGCGGCCAGCCGCGCCGTGATCAGCGAGCCCGATTGCAGCGCCGCCTCGACCACCAGCGTGCCCTGCGCCAGGCCGGCGATCAGGCGGTTGCGCTTGGGAAAGTTGGCGGGCAGCGGCGGCGTGCCCAGCGGGTATTCGGAGAGGATCAGGCCATGGCGGGCAATGCGGTGCGCCAGCGCGCGGTGCTGGCGCGGATAGACACGGTCAATGCCGGTGCCGATGATGGCCACGGTGGCCAGGCGCTGCGCGGGCGCGGCCTCGTCCACCGCCAGCAGCGCGCCGTCGTGCGCGGCGCCGTCCACGCCCAGGGCCAGGCCCGACACGATGGTCAAACCGGCCGCGCTCAGGTGGCGGGCAAACTGGCGCGCGTTTTGCTCGCCCTGCGGCGTGGGGTTGCGGCTGCCGACCATGGCCAACGCCGGGCCCGGCCAAGCGGGCTGCAGCAACTGCAACTGCCCGGTGGCGTACAGCAGCACGGGCGGGTCTTCGATGGCCAGCAGGCCGCCGGGATAGGCTGCGTCGCCCAGCGTGATGACACGCCGCGGCAAGCCCGCCTGGGCGCCGGCCAGCCAGGCCAGCGTGGCGTGCAGCAAGGCCGGCAGGCCCTCGGGCGCCTGCGCCAGTGCGCTGGCCTGGACGGGCGTCACCACCTGGCGCAGCGCCGCACTGCCCTGCGCGAAGATGGCCTGTGGCAGCCCGAAGGCCGCCAGCAGGCGGCGGGCGGTGTCGTTGCCAACGCCCGGGGTCAGCGTCAGGCGCAGCCAGGCGGCCAGTTCGTCCTCAGGCATGGGCGCCGCCTGCACGGGAGGGATGGCAAGCGGGGCAGCGGCCCGGCAAGGTCACTTGGGGTTGGACAGCTTGTCACCCACCTGCACCGGGCTGCTCACCTGCATCACCAGCACGTAGGACACGCGGTTGAACGTGCGAAACACCATGCCCAGGCCGTTGCGCTCGTCCGGCAGCTGGATGGCCTCGCGCCGTCCGTCGGTCTTGTCCACCAGGCGCGGCCCGGTGGACATCAGGGCCAGCACATCGCCGCTGTGCATGCCGTCGCGCTCTCCCTTGTTGATGGTCACCACCTGGTTGTTGCCGGCAAAGCGCACCGCATCGCCATACACCGCCACCACCCGCGCATCCACCGGCTGGGCCGGTGCGCGCGGCACGTAGTTGCGGTATTGCTGCGGCGGCTCGGGCAGCAGGCGGTCGCCCGCGCGCATTTCTTCCTTGTTGGCCACCACGTCCACCGTGGCGGGGATGGCCACGTGGCGCGGCCCGCCGTCGTCGACCACGGCGGTGGGGTACACCTCGCCGGTGGCCGGCTGACCGGAGGCGCCGGCCTCGATCACCTCGTCCGTGGCGCCCTGGCTGCGCACCAGGTTGACGCGGCCGACGTACTGGCCCTCGAAGCCCAGCACCTCGCCCGTGACCGGGTCCTTCAGCGGCTTGGCGGTGCGAAATACGCGGTAGTCGTCGGAGCGGGCGGCGCCCTTGAGCAGCGGCGCGTTGTCCGGGCCCAGCGCATAGGCGCGATCGCCCTTGACCACCAGCACGCGGTCCTGGTTGCGCAGCGCCACCAGGCGCGGCGCCTGGGTGAAGCTGTCGATGTCATCCACCACCAACGGCTCGGTCAGGAAGGGCTCGATCAGGTGCGTTTGCAGGGTCGGCAGCGGGTTGGCGTCCAGCATTTCGATGCGGTTGCGCGGGGTCACGCGCACCGTCTCGCCGGGCTGGCCGTCCACGCCGCGGCGCGCGCGCAGGCGGGCGCGCTCGCCGTCGCGCTCCAGCACCAGCTGCTGGCCGGGGTAGATCAGGTGCGGGTTGCGGATGTCCTGCAGGTTCATGCCCCACAGCTCGGGCCAGCGCCAGGGCGAGCGCAGGAACTTGCCCGAAATGCCCCACAGCGTGTCGCCGCGGCGCACGGTGTATTCGTCGGGCGCGTCGGGCGCCAGCTCGGAGATCGGGACGCCCGCCGCGGCCGTCTGCTGGGCCGTGGCGCGTTGCGTGGCCGTCACCGGCGCGTGGATGCCGCGCTGCGCGTGGGCGGGCGTTGCGGCCAGGGCGGCGAGCGCCAGCCAGCCGAGCGGAGCCAGCCGCAAGGCTGTACGTGCAGGAAAAATGAGTTTCATTGTTTTACAAACTGGCGTCTTGCGCTTGACAAATGACTACACATTTTGCAACCGAAGCCGACTTGGAGCAACGAGATTGGCCGGCTGTGGCAGCGTCAATGGTGAAAAGTGGCGAAAATAGCGACATCTTTCCAACATCGGCCATGGCTTTGCTCCCCATTCTTCGTTATCCCGACGCCCGCTTGCACAAGGTGGCCCGGCCCGTGGCGGCCGTCGATGAGCGCATTCGCACGCTGGTCAAGGACATGATCGAGACCATGTACGACGCCCAGGGCATCGGCCTGGCCGCCACCCAGGTGGACGTGCACGAGCGCGTGGTGGTGATCGATGTGTCGGAAGAGCGCAACGCGCCCCTGGTGCTGATCAACCCCGAACTGCTGTGGGCCAGCGCCGAACGCGTGATGGGCGAGGAGGGCTGCCTGTCGGTGCCGGGCATCTACGACGGCGTGGAGCGCGCCGCCCAGGTGCGCATCCGGGCGCTCGACGAACACGGCCAGGCGCGCGAGATCAACGCCGATGGCCTGTTGGCCGTGTGCATCCAGCATGAGATGGACCATCTGCTGGGCAAGGTGTTCGTGGAATATCTGTCGCCGCTCAAGCGCGGGCGCATCAAGACCAAGCTGCAGAAGGCCCAGCGCCAGGACAAGGCCGAGCGGGTGCGGGAGCCGGTATGACCGCAAGGGCCGTCGCGCGCCGGCTGGGGTGGCTGGGCGCCGCCCTGCTGCTGGGCGGCTGCGCGCTGCTGGCGGACCCGGGCCGCGTGGCCGTCGGTACGCCGCAGGCGCAGCTGCGGCAGGAGCTGGGCGCGCCGAGCGCCACGTATCCGGCCGCCGGCGGTGCGGGTGAGCGCCTGCAGTACTCGTATCAGCCGGCCGGCCAGCGGGTTGTCAACATCGACCTGGACGCCCAGGGGCGCGTGGCGCGCGTCGAGCAGGCGCTGAGCGCGGGCCTGTTCGGCCAGCGCATCCAGCCCAACCATTGGACGCGCCAGGACGTGCTGCGCGAGTACGGCCCGCCGGCGCGCATCGAGGCGGTGCACAACTTCAAGGGCCAGATCTGGGTCTGGCGCTATCTGGAGGGCCCCACCTGGCGACTGCTGTTCATCGACATCGACCCCGCCGGCGTGGTGCGCGGCTGGTCCACCGGCGACGAGAACGTGGCCGATGAGATCCAGACACGGTGATGCACACCCCCAGTCTCCACACGCTGGCGCGTTGTTTCGCCCACCCCCTTGCAGGGGGCATCGCCAGCGGGCGGGCCAAGCCCTTCCGCGGCGATCGCTGGGATGGCCTGCTCCGCGGCCGGTTGGCTCTTGGGGTTTCGGCGGCCTTTGGGCTCCTTGGGCTTCACGCGCTGCGGCAGGTGGTGTTTGAGCGCGTGACAACAATTGGATAAAACAAGGCACTAGCGCTTGTCCAGAAAGCGCAAATAGCTATCGATTCATGAGCATCCGAGTGGCCTTTGCCGGCACCCCCGAATTTGCCGCGAAGGCCTTGCAGGCGCTGCTGGACGCCGGCTTTGACGTGCCGCTGGTGCTGACCCAGCCCGACCGCCCGGCCGGGCGCGGCATGAAGCTGCAGGCCTCGCCGGTCAAGCAACTGGCCCAGTCCCATGGCTTGGCCGTGGCGCAGCCGCGCAGCCTGCGGCTGGACGGCAAATACCCCGATGACGCCGCCGCCGCGCAGCAGGCCTTGCAGGCCGCGCGCCCGGATGTCATGGTGGTGGCCGCCTACGGCCTGATCCTGCCCGCTTGGGTGCTCGCTTTGCCGCGGCTCGGATGTCTGAACATTCACGCCAGCCTGCTGCCGCGCTGGCGCGGGGCGGCACCGATCCACCGGGCCATCGAGGCGGGCGATGCGGAGACGGGCGTGACCATCATGCAGATGGACGCGGGCCTGGACACGGGCGACATGCTGCTGGCCGAGCGCGTGCCGATCGGCGCTCGGGCCACCACGGCGCGCCTGCACGACGAGCTGGCCGCGCTGGGCGGGCGCCTGATCGTGCAGGCGCTGCACCAGGCGGGCGCCGGCACGCTGGCGCCCGTGCCGCAGCCGGCCGAGGGCGTCACGTACGCGCACAAGATCGACAAGCACGAGGCGGCCATCGACTGGGCGCAGCCGGCCGCGGTGATCGAGCGGCGGGTGCGCGCATTCGACCCCTTCCCGGGCGCGAGTACGCAGGCCAGCGGCACGGTGATCAAGATCTGGAACTCTGAAATCGATAGTGCTTTGCGCTTGTCCAATGCGGGCTGCGGGCAGATTGTTTCAGTCAACGACGCCGGCGTGACGGTGGCTTGCGGCGGCGGTGCGCTGCGCCTGACCGAGCTGCAACGCCCCGGTGGCAAGCGCCTGCCGGCACGCGAGTTTCTGGCCGGCTTTGCGCTGGCGCCCGGCCAGATGCTGGGCGGTAGGGGAGCCAGCGCCACATGAGCCTGCCACTGCCGCCTGAGCGGCCGCCCGAACTGCCGCCCGAACTGCCGCCGGCCGGCGACTTGCCCGCCCGACTGGCGCGGCGCATCGACGGCTGGGCGCGCACGGCGCGCCACCCTTTGTTCTGGGTGGGCGTGCGCGACATGGCGGGCGTGTCGGTGGGCTTGTCGGCCTGGGCCTTCATGACCGGCGTGGCCATGGTGGGCAGCGGCATGAGCGTGGGCGAGTCGGTGCTGATGTCGGTGCTGGTGTTTGCCGGCAGCGCGCAACTGGCCGCGCTGCCCCTGATTGCCGCCGGCGCGCCGATGTGGGTGATCTTTGCGGCCGCGCTGTGCGTGAACCTGCGCTTTCTGGTGTTTGCCGTGCATCTGCGCGAGTACCTGCGCTTTTTGCCGCGCGGTGCGCGCATCTGGCTCGGCTTTTTCATGGGCGACATGACCTACGTGATGTTCATCCAGCGCTTTCCCAGCCCCGCCGAGACCGAGCGCCAGCGCCGCGCCCAACTGGCCTACCTGTGGGGCGGCAACTGCTGGAACTGGCTGTCCTGGCAGTCGCTGAACATGCTGGGCATTTTTCTGGGCGCGGCGCTGCCGGCGCGCTGGGGGCTGGAGTTTGCCGGCACGCTGGCCCTGCTGGCCGTCACCTGCTCGCTGATTTCCTCGCGCACGCGCGCACTGTCGGCGCTGCTGGCCGCCGGCGCGGCGGTGCTGGCCATGGGCCTGCCCTATCGCTTGGGCATCGTGGTGGCCATTGCGGTGGCGCTGGCGGGCAGCGTGTGGGCGGGGCGGTGGCTGGAGCCCGCGGCGGAGCCGGGCCGTGGGTGAGCTGCGCGGCTGGACGCTGCTCATCATCGTCGGCATGACGGCGATCACCGTGCTCACGCGCTGCGGCCTGTTCTTCAGCAACCGCGACTTGCAGCTGCCGCGCTGGCTGCAGCGCGGCCTGCCGTATGCGCCCATCGCGGCGCTGACCGCCGCCATCGCCCCCGACATCCTCATGCCCGGCGGCCATTGGGTGTGGCCCTGGAACAGCGCGCAGGCCTGGGGCGCGTTGGTGACCGCCGGCTGGTGCTTCTGGCGCCGGAGCGATCGCCAGGCCCTCACCGTCTCCATCGTGCTGGGGCTGGTGGTGTACCTGGTGCTGCGGGTGGGCTTTGGCCTGTAGGCGGCCTTTTTACAATCGTCGGTGCTGTCCAGCCGTCCCTTCTCCTCCCCTTCTTCCGATTTGTCATGAACGTCATTCGCTTCTCTGACCTGTGCGCCCAGGGCGCCGCGCGCGGCAAACGGGTTTTCATCCGCGCCGACCTGAACGTGCCCCAAGACGACACCGGCGCCATCACCGAGGACACCCGCATCCGCGCCAGCGTGCCCTGCATCCGCATGGCCCTGGACGCCGGTGCAGCGGTGATGGTGACCAGCCACCTGGGCCGCCCCACCGAAGGCGAGTTCAAGCCCGCCGATTCGCTGGCCCCCGTGGCCAAGCGCCTGGGCGAGTTGCTGGGCCACCCTTACGACACTGGGGTGCCCTTGCAGAAAAACTGGGTGGATGGCGTCAGCGTGCAGCCCGGCCAGCTCGTGCTGCTCGAGAATTGCCGCGTCAACAAAGGCGAAAAAAAGAACGATGAAGCGCTTTCGCGCAAAATGGCCGCTCTTTGCGACATTTACGTGAACGATGCCTTCGGCACCGCCCACCGCGCCGAGGCCACCACCTACGGCATCGCGCAATTCGCCCCCGTGGCCTGCGCCGGCCCGCTGCTGGCCGCCGAGATCGACGCCATCACCCCGGCCCTGGCGCGGCCCAAGCGCCCCCTGGTGGCCATCGTGGCAGGCAGCAAAGTCAGCACAAAACTCACTATTTTGCAGGCTTTGGCGGCCAAGGTGGATCAATTGATCGTGGGCGGCGGCATCGCCAACACCTTCATGCTGGCCGCCGGCCTGCCCATCGGCAAGAGCCTGGCCGAGGCCGACCTGGTGGGCGAGGCGCGCGCCGTGATGGACGCCATGGCCGCGCGCGGCGCGCAAGTGCCCATCCCCACCGACGTGGTGACCGCCACCGAGTTCAAGGCCGATGCGGCCGCCAGCATCAAGGCCGCCAACGCGGTGGCGGCCGATGACATGATTTTGGACATCGGCCCGCAAACCGCCGAGCGCCTAGCCGCGCAGCTCATGCAGGCCGGCACCATCGTCTGGAACGGCCCGGTGGGCGTGTTCGAGATGGCGCCGTTTGAAAACGGCACCAAAACCATCGCCCGCGCCATTGCCGCCAGCCCCGCCTTCAGCCTGGCCGGCGGCGGCGACACGCTGGCCGCCATTGCCAAATACGGCATCGAGGACAAGGTGGGCTACATCTCCACCGGCGGCGGGGCGTTTCTGGAAATGCTGGAGGGCAAGACCCTGCCGGCGCTGGACATCCTGCAGCGCCGCGCCGCGGGCTGACGCGGGCCGCGGCTGTCATGGCAGCGTGTCAGAATGACCGCGTCCATTGATTCACCCGCGAGCCCTTCATGCCCCACCGCGCCACCAAGATCGTCGCCACCCTGGGCCCCGCCTCCAGCGATCCGGCCCTGCTGGAGGCCATGATCGCCGCGGGCGTCAACGTGGTGCGCCTGAACTTCAGTCACGGCAAGGCGGCCGACCACACGCAGCGCGCCGAACTGGTGCGCGCCGCCAGCCAGCGCGCCGGGCGCGAGGTGGCCATCATGGCCGACCTGCAGGGCCCCAAGATTCGTGTGGGCACTTTTGCCGAGGGCCGGGTGATGCTGGAGCCCGGCCAGCCCTTCGTGCTGGACGCCGCCCGCAAGGAGCCCGGCGACGGGCATGGCGTGGGCCTGGACTACAAGGACCTGCCGCGCGACGTGCAGGCCGGCGACACCCTGCTGCTCAACGACGGGCTGATCGTGCTGACGGTGGACGCCGTGCGCGGCGAGGCGGTGCACACCACCGTCAAGCTGGGCGGCGAGCTGTCCAACAACAAGGGCATCAACAAGCAGGGCGGCGGCTTGACGGCGCCGGCGCTGACGGCCAAGGACATGGAGGACATCAAGACCGCCATGGCCCTGCGCGCGGACTACGTGGCGGTGAGCTTTCCCAAGAGCGCCACCGACATGGAAATGGCGCGCCAGCTGTGCCACGTGGCGGGCGCCGAGTGGGGCCACAAGCCGCAGCTGATCGCCAAGATCGAGCGCGCCGAGGCGATCCCGCGCCTGGCCGAAATCCTGGCTGCCAGCGACGGCATCATGGTGGCGCGCGGCGATCTGGCGGTGGAGGTGGGCAACGCCGCCGTGCCCGCGCTGCAAAAACGCATGATCAGCATGGCGCGGCGCGCCGACAAGCTGGTGATCACCGCCACGCAGATGATGGAGAGCATGATCACCAACCCGGTGCCCACGCGCGCCGAGGTGAGCGACGTGGCCAACGCCGTGCTGGACGGCACCGACGCCGTGATGCTGAGCGCCGAGACGGCGGCCGGCAAGTTTCCGCTGGAGACGGTGCAGCAGATGGCTGCCATCTGCCTGGCCGCCGAGGAGCACGACGCCGCCGAGCTGGACGCCGACTTCAGCGGCGCGGACTTTCAGCGCATCGACCAGACCATCGCCATGGGCGCGCTGTTCACCGCCTACCACCTGCGCGTCAAGGCCATCGTGGCGCTGACCGAATCGGGCTCGACCGCACTGTGGATGAGCCGCCACCGCGTGCGCATCCCCATCTACGCGCTCACGCCCAAGGTGGGCACCCAGCGCAAGATGACGCTGTACCGCAGCGTGCGCCCGCTGCTGATGGACACCAGCGCCCACCGCGACGAGGCGCTGGCGCAGGCCGAGGCGCACCTGAAAAAGCAGGGCATCGTCGAGTCGGGCGACATTTACGCCATCACCTGCGGCGAGCCCATGGGCGCGCCCGGCGGCACCAACATGCTCAAGATCTGCCGCGTCGGCTGACCGCGATCGGGTCGGCCCGCCGCAGCAAAAAAGCGGCCGCTACCGCCAGCGCGCCAGCCATTGCCGCAGGCGCGCGTCATCGGGCACGGGCAGGCGCCACGCCGCCCAGGCGCACAGCGCGCCCAGGCACCAGCCGGCCAGCACGTCGGTCGGAAAGTGCACCCCCACCGCGATGCGGCTCCAGCCCTCGGCCAGCGCCAGGCCCATCAGCAGCGCCCGCGTCCCACCCGGCAGCGGCGCCATCGCCGCCGCCAGCGCGCAGGCCATGGCCAGCGTGGCGTGGGCGCTGGGAAAACTGTGGCCGGCCTCGTGCGCCAGCCACTGCTGGCCCAGGCCCAGCGCCATGGGCCGCGGGCGATTGAAGCCGCGCTTGAGCAACTCCACCGCCAGCGTCCCCAGCACCATGGCCAGCAGCACACGCTGCGCTGCGCGGCGCTGCGGCGGGGTTGCCGCCAGCGCCACCACCAGCGCGGCCGCACCCGCCACGTACAGCAGCGACGCGCTGAAGGCCAGCGTGGCCTCGACCAGCCAGGGCGGCGCGCCGGGCCCCAGGTTGAGCGACAGAAACAGGGCGTGGTCCAGGGCGTTCATGATGGCAAAGGCGCAGTGCGGCGCGCAGTGTAGTGGGCGCGGCTTAGGGGCGCCTGAGGCGCACGCTGTCCGTTAAACTTGCCCCTTGGGCAACGGCTTGCCCGCGCGCCGCTTTTTCGACTCTTCAAGGACTTCCCGCCATGCCTCTGGTCTCCATGCGCGAGCTGCTCGACCACGCCGCCGAGCACAACTACGGCATCCCTGCCTTCAACGTCAACAACCTCGAACAGGTGCAGGCCGTCATGTCGGCCGCCGACGAGGTGGGCGCGCCCGTCATCCTGCAGGCCAGCGCCGGCGCGCGCAAATATGCGGGCGAGCACTTCATCAAATACCTGATCCAGGCGGCCGCCGAGGCGTATCCGCACATCCCGCTGGTGATGCACCAGGACCACGGCACCAGCCCCGCCATCTGCCAGGGCGCGCTGGCGCTGGGCTTTGGCTCGGTCATGATGGACGGCAGCCTCAAGGAGGACGGCAAGACCCCGGCCGACTTCGATTACAACGTCAAAGTGACCCAGCAGGTGGTGGCCATGGCCCACCGGATCGGCGCCACGGTGGAGGGCGAGCTGGGCTGCCTGGGCAGCCTGGAAACCGGCGAGGCCGGCGAGGAAGACGGCGTGGGCGCCGCCGGCAAGCTGAGCCACAGCCAGCTGCTGACCGACCCCGAGGAAGCCGCGCAGTTCGTCAAGGCCACGCAACTGGATGCGCTGGCCATTGCGATTGGCACCAGCCACGGCGCCTACAAGTTCACCCGCCCGCCCACGGGCGACGTGCTGGCCATCGGCCGCGTCAAGGAAATCCACGCGCGCATCCCCAACACCCATTTGGTGATGCATGGCTCCAGCAGCGTGCCGCAGGACTTGCTGGCCATCATCAACCAGTTCGGTGGCAGGATGAAGCAAACCTACGGCGTGCCGGTCAAGGAGATTCAAGAGGCCATCAAGCACGGCGTGCGCAAGATCAACATCGACACCGACATCCGCATGGCCATGACCGGCGCGGTGCGCAAGTTCCAGGCCGAGAACCCCGACAAGTTCGACATGCGCGAGTGGATGAAGCCCGCGCGCGAGGCGGCCAAGGCGGTGTGCAAGCAGCGCTACCAGGAGTTCGGCTGCGAAGGCCAGGGCGCCAAGGTCAAGGGCATGCCGCTGTCGGTGATGGCCCAGAAGTACGCCCAAGGCGAGCTGGCGCAGCAGGTCAAGTAAGCCGCCGCACCGCACTAACTATCAAATCAGGAGCTGCTCGCGCTTGCCCAACAAGCGCCAGCGGCTCTTTTTGTTCATAGATCGAATCGAGCACTCCCATGACCGCCCCCGCCGCCCTGCACACCAGTCAACTGCACAGCCTGCCCCTGCTCGCGCGCGGCAAGGTGCGCGACAACTACGCCGTCGGCAGCGATCGCATCCTGATGGTCGCCAGCGATCGCATCAGCGCCTTCGACGTCATCATGGGCCAGCCCATCCCCGGCAAGGGCGCGCTGCTGACGCAGATGGCGCTGTGGTGGTTCGAACAGCTCAAGGGCATCGTGCCCAACCACTTGACCGGCGACGCGCCCGAAAGCGTGGTGGCGCCCGATGAGGTCGCCCAGGTGGCCGGCCGCAGCATGCTGGTCAAGCGCCTCAAACCCATCCCGGTCGAGGCCGTGGTGCGCGGCTATCTGGCCGGCAGCGGCTGGAAGGAATATCAGCAAGGCCAGGCCGTCTGCGGCGTGCCCCTGCCCGCGGGCCTGAAGAACGCCAGCCAGCTGCCCCAGCCCATCTACACCCCGGCGGCCAAGGCCGAGGCCGGCGAGCACGACGAGAACATCACCTTCGAGCGCACCGTGCAAATCGTCGGCCCCGATCTGGCCGCGCGCATCCGCGACATCAGCATTGCCCTGTACCAGCGCGCCGCCGCCATCGCCCTGCCCAAGGGCATCATCATTGCCGACACCAAGTTCGAGTTTGGCCTGGACAGCGCCGGCCAACTGGTGCTGATGGACGAGGTGCTGACCCCCGACTCCTCGCGCTACTGGCCGCTTGAAGGCTGGCAGGAGGGCATCAACCCGCCCAGCTTCGACAAGCAGTACCTGCGCGATTGGCTGGAGACGGCGCAGGTCGATGGCAAGCCCTGGGCCAAGAAGGCGCCCGCGCCCGAGTTGCCGCCCGAGGTGATCGCGCAGACGGCGGCCAAATACCGCGAGGCGATGGGGCGGTTGATGGGGTGATGCAACTCGGCGGCCTGCTGGGCGCCGTCACGCTGCACGTTGATCTGCCGCCGTTTGCCGAGCTGCTGTACCTGGGCCAATGGCTGCACGTCGGCAAAAACGCCACCATGGGGCTGGGTGGCTACAGTCTGGAAACGTAAGTGATATTCCGAAATTCACGGATAAATTTTCCGAAATTTATGGTGATTATTTCCGGGATTTACGGTATCTTCGCTGCATGGATACCACCGCCGTTTACCCCCGCCATATCGAGCCACGCATTGCAGAAGCGCTGCTGGACACGCCGGTCGTCCTGCTGGCCGGCCCGCGCCAGGCGGGCAAAACCACGCTGGTGCGGCACATGGCGGCGCAGCAGGGCCTGCGCTATCTCACCCTCGACGATGCGCTGACCCTGTTGTCGGCACGGGAAGACCCGGTTGCCATGGTGCGAGCGCTCGACCGGGCCGTGATCGACGAAATCCAGCGTGCGCCCGCGCTGCTGCTGGCCATCAAAAAAAGCGTGGACGAAGACCGCCGCCCGGGCCGTTTTCTGCTCACCGGTTCGGCCAACTTGATGGCCTTGCCCACGGTGGCCGATTCGCTGGCGGGGCGGATGCAAACCCTGTCGTTGCTGCCCCTGTCGCAAAGCGAGATTGCGTCACGCGCCACCAATTGGCTCGATAGCGTCTTTGCCGGCCAGATGCCCCAGGCAGACCCAGCGGCGCAGGGCGACGACCTGGTCGAGCGAGTACTGCGCGGCGGCTACCCCGAGGCGGTGGCGCGGCCAGCCGGCCGGCGGCGCATCACCTGGGCGCGCCAGTACATCACCGCCCTGATCCAGCGCGATGTGCGCGACATCGCCACCATCGACAAGATCGACCAATTGCCGCGCTTTCTGCGTGCCCTGGCGCACACCGCCGGCCAGATGTGCAACTACACCCAGCTGGGCGGCGCGGTCGGGCTCGATGGCAAGACCGCCGCGCGCTACACCAGCATCTTCGAGCAGATGTACCTGCTCGAACGCATCAACGTCTGGGCGCGCAACCGCCTGAGCCGCGTCGTCAAGACACCCAAGTTGCAGTTTCTGGATGCGGGCCTGCTCGCCACTCTGCTGGATCTGACGGCGCAGGAGGTGGCGCAAGAGCGCACGCGGTTTGGCAACGCGCTGGAGTGTTTTGTCTTTGGCGAACTGCGCAAACACAGCACCACGGCAGATGACGACTACCAGCTGATGTACTACCGGGACGCAGATCAGATCGAGGTTGATGTCGTGATCGAAAACGCTGCCGGGCAGGTGGTCGGCGTCGAAGTCAAGGCCGCCGCCACCGTCAAGGCGGCCGACCTGCGCGGCTTGAAGAAGCTCGCTGATTTGGCAGGCAGCCAGTTCAAGCTCGGCGTGGTGCTCTACGACGGCAGCGAGACCCTGCCGCTGGGGGACGGGCTCTGGGCCGCGCCGCTGTCCACGCTCTGGGGCGATTGACGCAAGGGCGCTGCGACAGGTGATAGCCCCCCTTGGCAAGCTTGGCGCCGGCGCACATCCGCCAGGTGCTGTGCAGCAGTGCGGCTGGCGCAGAATCGGTGCGCCGCAGGCATGGTGTTGCTGCGCGGCGGGACGGCGACTTTTTCTTCTGACCCCATGGCCTCTCATTTGAAAATCATCCAGGGCAACCTGTTTCGCTCCACCTGCCAGACCCTGGTCAACACGGTCAATTGCGTGGGCGTGATGGGTGCGGGCCTGGCGTTTGAGTGCCGCTTGCGGTATCCGCAGATGCACGAGCACTATCTGGCGCTTTGCCAGCAGGGCAAGCTGGACATTGGCTTGCTGTGGCTGTGCAAGTCGACGACGCCGTGGGTCTTGAACTTTCCGACCAAGCGGCACTGGAAGTACCCCACCAAGCCCGAATACCTGCACCAGGGCTTGCAAAAGTTCATGGCCACTTATCAGGAGCGCGGAGTCACGTCGGTGGCGTTCCCGCTGCTGGGGGCGCAAAACGGCGGGCTGACGGCCGAGCAGTCATTGGGCCTGATGACGTCCTACCTGGAGCGGTGCAGCATCCCTGTGGAGATCTATCGGCACGACCCGACGGCGGCGGACGACTGCTATGACCGGTTCAAGGCGGTCGTGCAGTCGATGGCCGACGACGAGATTCGCGCGCGCACCGGCTTGCGCATGGGCGCGATTGCCCGGGTGCGCGACGCACTGGCCGATGCGCGCATTTGCCAGCTCAACCAGTTGGTACAGGTGCCGCGCATTGGCGAGAAGACGCTGGAAAAGTGCTTTGCGCTGGCCATGGGTCGCGCCGGCGCCGGGCCCGCTCAGGTGGCGCTGGGCCTGTAGCGCTGCGGGGTGCGGCGCCGGCTCGGTTAAGCTGCCCCCGTTCGGCGGCGCGCGCCGCCGGCCGTTGCGCCGTTGCGGCCGGAGCTGCAATGCCCCGCGTTCAATTGGAGCCGCCGCGTGCTGACCCTCTGGTTCTTTTTCCTGTATGTGGTCGGCGGCCTGTTCTGGGTTGCCGTCCTGCTGTGGCTCGTTGCCGCGTTTTATTTGCGCGGCAAGGATTTGTCGGCCTTTGACCGGCCCGAGGGCCAGCGCTTTTCAAGCGGCGCGCAGCCCAGCGCCGAGATGCAGGAGGTGCTGGCCCGCCTGGCCCGCCTGTCGCAGGCCGTTCGGGGCGCTTCGCGGATGCGGCGCACGGCCGTGCTGCGCCGCGCCTTCGACGAGCTGTTTGGCGACCGCGTGTTCGACGTTCGCTTCGAGCCGGTGGACTGCGCCGGCGTGCCGGCCGAATGGGTGCTGGCGCCGGGGCATGATGCGGCGCGGCGCCTGCTCTACATCCACGGCGGCGCCTTTACCTTGGGCAGCCCGCGCAGCCACCGCACGCTGACCAGCGCGCTGTCGGCGCGCACCGGCTGCGCCGTGCTGGCCATCGACTACCGCCTGATGCCTGAGCACCCGCGCCAGGCCGGCATCGACGACTGCCGCAGCGCGTACCGCTGGATGCTGGAGCACGGCCCCGCCGGCGCGCAAGCGGCGCGCACGGTGTTCGTGGCCGGCGACTCGGCCGGCGGCAACCTCACGCTGGCGCTGATCGCCTGGGTGCGCGACGCGGGCCTGCGCGCGCCCGACGCGGCGGTGGCCTTGTCGCCCGGCACCGACAGCACCCTGGCCAGCCCCAGCCTGCGCACCAACGCCGCCACCGACGCCATGCTGGGCCCCGCCTTCGCGCCGCTGCTCAAGGTGCCGCGCACCGCGCTGCTGTGGGGCGGGTGGCTGCAAATGCGCATCAAGCCGCGCGATCCGGCGATCTCGCCCGTGTATGGCGACCTGTCGCGCCTGCCGCCCGTGCTGGTGCAGGCCAGCCGCTCCGAAATGCTGGTCGACGACGCCCGCCGCTGGGTCAATCGCGCCCGCGCCGCCGGCTCGCCGGCGCAGCTGCAGGTGTGGGACGACATGATCCACGTCTGGCAGCTGTTCAACCCCGAGCTGCCGCAGGCCAACCAGGCGCTGGATGAAGTGGCGGCGTTTCTGGCCGCAGCCGAGCGGCAGGCCGTGGCGTAGCCGCGTTCAACCTAGAAACGGCAGTTGACCGCTTGTCATCTTCTTGGAAGCCGCGCCATGCTTGATTTCACGGGCTCCGATCACGTTCACCTGTTGGGTGAGCGCGCTATGCACTTGCCGGCACCGCTCTCGACGCGCCATGCGGCGTTGCTCCGCCTTGCGGGCAGTAGCCCGCCGCGTTGTCGCGCCTTGCCTAGCACGCCGATAGCGGCACTGGCAAGCGCATCCAACTGCCGTTTCTAGGTTCAACGGCCGTTTCCGGGTTCAGCCCTTCACCTGCCCATACCCCCATTCCAGCCAAGGCATCAGCGCCTCCAGGTCAGTCTTTTCCACCGTCGCGCCGCACCAGATGCGCAGACCGGGCGGGGCGTCCTTGTAGGCGGCGATGTCGTAGGCCACGCCCTCCATCTCCAGCAGCCTGGCCAGCGCCTTGACCTGGTCGGCCGGCAGGTCGAGCGTGAGGCATACGCTGGTGTTGCTGCGCGTGGCCGGCGTCTGCGCCAGAAAGTGGATCCACGGGTGCGTGGCCACAAAGTCTTCGACCAGCTTCAGGTTGGCCTGGCTGCGCGCGATGGTGCCGGGCACGCCGCCCACGCGCTCGCACCAGGCCAGCGCGTCCAGGTAGTCGGCCACGCACAGCATGCTGGGGGTGTTGATGGGGCTGCCGGCAAAGATGTCTTCCATCAGCTTGCCGCCGCTGGTGAGGCGGAAGATTTTTGGCAGGGGCCAGGGCGGGACATAGCTTTCAAGCCGCTCGACCGCGCGCGGGCCGAGGATCAGCATGCCGTGGCCGCCTTCGCCGCCCAGCACCTTTTGCCACGACCAGGTGACGACGTCCAGCTTGTGCCAGGGCATGTCCATGGCAAAGATGGCGCTGGTGGCATCACAAATCGTCAGGCCGGCGCGCTCCTGAGGAATCCAGTCGCCATCGGGCACGCGCACGCCGCTGGTGGTGCCGTTCCAGGTAAACACCACGTCGTTGGCAAAGTTGACCTTGCGCAGGTCGGGCAGCTGGCCGTAGTCGGCCTCGTGGCGCGTGACGTTGGGCAGCTTCAGTTGCTGCACCACGTCCTTGATCCAGCCGCTGCCAAACGACTCCCAGGCCAGCATGTCCACCCCGCGCGGGCCCAACAGCGACCACAGGGCCATTTCCACCGCGCCGGTGTCCGACGCCGGCACCACGCCCACGCGGTAGCCCGCAGGCAGGCCCAGGATGCGCGCGGTCTCGGTGCTGCACGCGCCCAGCAGCTCCTTGCCCAAGCGGCTGCGGTGCGAGCGGCCCAGGGCGCGCAAGTCCAGCTGGGCCACGTCATAGCCGGGCCGCTTGGCGCAAGGGCCGGACGAAAAGTTGGGAACCTGGGGCTTGCGGGCGGGCTTGGTCATGCGATGGGGCGTACAAAGGCGAAGCCTGCAATTCTAGGTCGCGCACCTAAAATCATGAGTCATGACCTTCATCGAGCAATTGCGCCAAGCGCAGCAACAAAACCAATCCCTGTTGTGCGTGGGGCTGGACCCGGAGCCCACGCGATTCCCCGCCGGTTGCACGCGCGACGCGGCGGGCATCTACGCCTTTTGCGCCGCCATCGTCGATGCCACGCACGACCTGGTCTGCGCCTTCAAGCCGCAGATTGCCTACTTTGCCGCGCACCGGGCCGAGGGTGAATTGGAGCGCCTGATCGCCCACATGCGCCAGGTGGCGCCGCAGGTGCCCGTGATCCTGGACGCCAAGCGCGGCGACATCGGCAGCACGGCCGAGCAGTATGCGCGTGAGGCCTTCGAGCGCTACGGCGCCGACGCGGTCACGCTCTCGCCCTTCATGGGCTTCGACTCGGTCGAGCCCTATTTGAAGTACGCCGGCAAGGGCGCTTTTTTGCTGTGCCGCACCTCCAACCCCGGCGGCGACGATTTGCAGAACCAGCGCCTGGCGGGCGAGGCCGGCCAGCCGCGCCTGTACGAGCACGTGGCGCGCCTGGCGCAGGGGCCGTGGAACCGCAACGGTCAGCTGGGTCTGGTGGTGGGCGCGACGTATCCGGCCGAGATCGAGCGCGTGCGCGCGCTGGCGCCCACGGTGCCGCTCTTGATTCCGGGCGTGGGCGCGCAGGGCGGCGACGCGCTGGCCACCGTGCGCGCGGGCTGGCGGCCCGACGGCCCCATCATCGTCAACAGCTCGCGCGCCATCCTGTACGCCAGCAGCGGCGCCGACTTTGCCCAGGCCGCGCGCGCCGCCGCGCAGGCCACGCGTGACCAGTTGAACGCAGCTCGGCCTTGATCCGGTCGCCTGAAAGGCCCATCCATGTCCATCTTCGATTTGTCCGCCCCCGACATCAGCGCCTGGCGCGCCGGCAACACGGGCGTGGAGGGCGTGTGGCACTTCGACAGCGGCGCCAGCGGCGAGCCGGTGCTGATCAGCGCGCTGATCCATGGCAACGAGCTGTGCGGCGCCTGGGCGCTCAAGGGCCTGCTGGAGGCCGGCTTGCGCCCGCAGCGCGGCTCGCTCACCCTGATGCTGTGCAACCTGGCGGCCTTTGACCGCTTCGATCCGCAAGACCCCGACGCCGCCCGCTTTGTCGAGCAGGACCTGAACCGCCAGTGGGTGCCCGAGCGCATCCAGGCGGCCGACACGCTGGAGCGGCGCCGCGCGGCCGCGCTGGCGCCCTTCGTGCAGCGCGCCAACTGGCTGCTGGACCTGCACTCCATGCACGAGCCCGGCGCGCCCTTGTTGCTGACCGGCGTGCACCAGCGCAACCTCGATCTGGCGCAGGGCCTGCACACGCCCGAGCACATCGTCATCGACAGCGGCCACTCCGATGGCGTGCGCATGCGCGACTTCGGTCGCTTCGGCGAGCCCGACCACGTGGCGCCCGAAACCCGCTCGCTGCTGCTGGAGTGCGGCTTTCACGGCGCGCTGTCCAGCCGCACCGTGGCGCAGGACATGTGCGTGCGCTTTCTGCAGCAGGCCGGCGCGCTGGACGCCGCCGCGCTCGATGCCGCGCTGCCCGGCTGGCGCCAGCCCGACGCGCCGCGCCAATGGGCGCTCACCGTCGATGGCGCCGTGGTGGCGCGCAGCGAGCGCTTTGCCTTCGTGCAGCCCTTTACCGGGCTGGAGCTGATCGAAAAAGCCGGCACCGTCATCGGCCACCACGATGGCCCCGGCCAGGGCGAGGCGGCGGTCACGCCCTACGACGACTGCGTGCTGGTGATGCCCTCCACGCGCCAGGCGCGCGCCGGCGTCACCGTGGTGCGTTTTGCGCGGCGGCAGGCGCTGGACTGAAGATCAGGTCACACCGCGTGCGGTACAAGGGAAGAGCACGCATTCGCTGGGCGGGCGCACGCACGTTGTCCGAACTGGTGATGGACACCGGCACTCGCGCGATCGAAGCCGTTGTACGGGTGCGCCCGCCGATCGATGATGTTTCCTGTGAATGGCAGGCCCATGATCATCCGACGCTGCGGCATGTTGTGATAGAGCATGAAGCGGGGCCGATTGGCTGCACGGAGCTTGAGGAGGTCTATCTGCAATCCGTGCGGCCGGTTTGCAACCCTGAGGGCGAGCGAGCCGATGCGCAATGGCTTGCGCTGACGATGAAGCCGAGAAGTTCGCTGCTCAGTTTCAATCGACTCCGTCAGAACTTGAGCACCAGCCGGCTGGCATACCAGGCGCGCTACGCCAGGCAGCCACGGACCTTTGCACTGCCTGATCTCACGTACGGAAACACCACAGTACGGCTGAGCGACTACGATCACTTCATTGTCGAGAGCAGAGAGCCGATGGATGAATCCGAGGAGCGCACGATGGCTCTGGCGCTTTCGCTGCTGCAGGGTGCGCCTGTGACGCTCCTAGAAGAGTCGACCGCGGACTGGGTTCGGATCAACCTCATTGAACCGAATGGCCATGAGTCGGGCCACGCGCTCTGTCGCATGCCAATGGAGGAGCATGAGGCGCTCAAGTGTCTGCTCGCGCTTCTCGTCACCCAAACGGATCGGGCCGAACGGTGGAAACGCGCAGGCCGATGGTTCATCGAAGGCAAGAGTTTGCCCGCGCCCGTGGAGTTCAAATGCATGCTGCTGCTGGTGTTTCTGGAGGCCTTTGGTTCGGCGCGCACACTGGACCGACGCGAAGTGGCAAGGGACTTGGACATCGATGAAGGCAGTGCCTGGTTTCTCGTCGAACTGCGCAATGCATTGCTCCACTCGGGTACGCCATTGAATGTGTGCGTCGACGTGGCCTTGCACAAAATGTGCAGCGCGCGACGCCCACGGCCGACGGCCTTCCCGGAGGTCTTGCAGAAGTCGCCCAGGCCTGAATACGTCTGGTTGCGCCTGTGCGAGCGAATCAACGCGGCACTTGTTCGCGATATCGGCTGGAGTGGACGCTGGGGCAACTATGGAGTTCCGAACGTGCGCGTGCGCACGCCACAGACTTCGAACTGATCCTCAGCCCGTCAACCCTTGCGCCGCGCCGCTTCGTACAGCGGCATCACCTTCGGGATGGCCGCCTCCAGCGCCGCCATGCGGTCGCCCGGCGCCGGGTGGGTGGACAGAAAGCCCGGGCCGTTGCTGCCGCCGGCCTGCGCCATCTTCTGCCACAGCGTGACGGCGGCGCGCGGGTCGTAGCCGGCGCGCGCGGCCAGCTCCAGCCCGTACAGGTCGGCCTCGCTTTCCATGCCGCGCGAGAACGGCAAATCCAGCGCCAGCTGCTTGCCCAGGCCGGCCATCTGCTGCACCCCCTCGCCCGCGCCCAGCAGTGCGCCGCCGATCGAGATCGCCAGGTCGCCCGCGGCCGACTGCGACATTTTCTCGCGCGTGTGCTCGCGCAGCGCGTGCGCCATCTCGTGGCCCATCACGGCGGCGATCTCGTCGTCGCTCAGCTTCAGCTTGCGGATCAGGCCGGTGTAGACCGTGATCTTGCCGCCGGCCATCACGTGGGCGTTGACGGTGTCTTCGTCGATCAGCACCAGTTGCCAGGGCCAGCGCGCAGCGTCGGGCCGGAACGCGCCCACCTGCGGCACCAGGCGCAGCATGACGGCGTTGACGCGGCTCCATTCGGCGCCGCTGGTGATCAAATCGCCCTTGGCGCGGGCCTGCTGGTTCTGCTGCTCGTAGTACTGCAGCGACTGCTGCATGACCTGATCGGACGAAACCAGCAGCAGCTGCGAGCGGCCCTTGCCGCCCGCGGCCACGCTGCCGCTGGTGGTGCTGGCGCAGCCCGCGGCCAGCAGGGCAGCGCAGACGAACACCGCCGCGTACGTAGTCGGGCGCGTGAAAAAGCGGGATTGCAGGTTCATGCGACCGATTGTGCCGCGAACCGCGCGCGGTCAACTGCCGAATCCAGGTTCAATGCCGTTGTCGAATATGAGTCAAATTGCCCTGCGGCGCATGGTGGACAAGCGCAAGCAGCTATCAAATCAGGACTTCCGGCGGGGCGACTGTCCAGGCCGGCGTCACTTGGGCATCGCGCAATGCCCGCCGCTGGCGTGCGTGCCCGATCCGGCAGTGATCATGGGCGGCTCCAGCCGCAGGTTGACGGGGGCCGACGTGGCGTAGTCCCAGGCCGCAAAGGCGATCAAGAGCAGCCAGAAGATCGAGCGGCGCGCGGGGGTTGTGAGCATGATCGGTTTGTCCTCGCGGCCATCAGAAAAAGCGGCGGCGCACGCGCAGGCCCACCAGCGTGCCCAAAAAGGCCATGGGCACCCACAGCCAGCCGTGCACGCTGCCGGTGCTGATGCCGCTGACCATGGCGCCCACGTTGCATCCAAAGGCCAGGCGCGAGCTGTAGCCCAGCAAGAAGCCGGCCACCAGGCCGATGGCCCATTGCTTGCGCGTGAGCGCGCGCGGCGTTTGCGGGCGCCGCGCGGCCACCCACAGCGCGCCGGCCAGGATGCCGATGTTGGTGATGCTGGTCACGTCCAGCAGCAGCGTCTGGTGCAGGCGCTCGGCGTGGCCGGGGTCGCTCCAGAAGGCATTCTGCGTGGGGTCAAACAGGCCCAGCGCCGTGGCCGCCTTGGCGCCCCACAGGCCAAAGCCATAGACGACGCCCCAGGGCTGGCCCGCGATCATCAGGTTGAGCGTGGCCAGCAGCGCCAGCCCCAGCGCGCCCCACAGCCAGCGGCGCGGGATGCGGCGCACGCTGAAGTGCTGGCCGCTCCATGCCCCCACGCCCAGCGTGATGACGGCCAGGCCCGCCAGCGTGGCCGCCAGCGCGCCGCCCACGCCCCAGCGCTGCACCAGGCCCACGGGCTCGGTGGCGCCCAGCGCCAGCCAGCCGTTGAGCTGCGCCGAGCCGACAAAGCTGCCCAGCGCGAACAGCGGCAGGATGGCCATGTTCAGCGGCACGCCCAGCCCGGCCTTGTACAGCTGGCCCGAGCCGCAGCCGTCGGCCACCTGCATGCAGGCGCCGAACACGAAGGCGCCCACCAACAGGCTGATCGAGGGCGGCCCCAGCGCGGCCGTGGTCTCCGGGAAGTGCGCCAGGATGGGCATGGACAGTGCGGCGAGCAGCGCCAGCAGCACGATCTGGCCGTACACGCCGGCCGGGTCGCGGCTTTCGACCAGATGGCGCCAGCCGGTGGTAAAGCCAAAGCGCGCGCCGGCCAGCGTGGCGCCCAGGCCCACGCCCACCAGCAGCAGCAGCGCCTGGCGCGAGGACACCGACCACAGCAGCCAGCCAAACAGCGCCAGCGTGCCCAGGGCCAGCGGCAGGCGGCGCGCCCAGGCGCCGGGGCGCGCGGGCGTGGCGGCGGATCGAAGGGGGGCGGCAGCCGTGTTCATGGCGCTGGGGTTCCGAGGTTGCGGTGCGCCCAGGCAAGGGCCGCGTAGCGCAGCTGCTGCCAGCGTCCGGGCTCGTTGTCCATGGGCAGGGGCGCGGGCGCGCTGGTCCAGTCGATGATCGAGCCGGGGTACATGCGCACGCCGGGGCGGCCCAGCACCTCCGACAGCACGAACCAGTCAGTGGCCGACCAGTGGCCCGCGTTGCAAAAGGCGATGATGGGCTGGCTGGGCGCGGCGTTCAGTTTGTCGGCTTCGTCCTGCAGCGCGGCCTTGTCCATCAGCGCGGCGCTGCCCAGCTCGAACCAGTTTTCGCTGTCCAGGTTGACGGCGCCCGGCAGCGTGCCGCGCGCATGCGCGGCGTCGGCGGCGATGCGGCCCTGGTAGAACGGCGCGGGGCGCGCATCCACGCGCAGCACGCCGGGCTCGTCCAGGCTGGCGCGCACCTGGTCGCGCGTGGCCATCCATTGCGGGTTGAACTGCGGCTGCCAGCGGCTGCGGCTGGCCACGCTGGCCTGGCTGGCAACCGGCAGACCGGCGGCCTTCCACGCCGTCAGCCCGCCGTTGAGGATGGAAAGTTGCTGCACGCCCAGCGACTTGAGCGTCCAGTACACGCGGGCCGCGCCGCCAAAGTCGGTGGCGTCGATGCCGGTGTAGATGATGACGGCGGGCGTGTCGGGCGTCAGGCCCAGCTCCTGCACCAGCGCGGTCAGCGCGGGCTGAGACGGCGGCAGGCCGGCGTTGGCGCCCGGCGCGCGCCACAGCGGGTACGGGGCCGACACGGCGCCCGGCACGTGCTGCAGGGCGTAGGCCGGGCCTTCGCGGATGTCGATCAGGCGCGCGCCGCTTTCGCCCAAGGCCTTGGTTTGGGCCGGCGTGAGCAGCGGAGCGGTTGCCCAGGCGCCCGTTGCGGTGCAGGACAGGCACAGCAGGAGCAGTCGGAGTACGGCAAGCATGGCAGGGTGTGGGGATCGGGACTGCCGGGCGGCAGCACCGGCCTTCGGCATAAGCGAGTCCTTAATTATCCGGGGTGGCGCGGGCGCGCCAAGGACAGATTCGTTGGATGCTTATATCCGCCGCCGCATCAAGCCGAAGGCTGCACTACCATGGTCGCATGATCACCCTGCACACGGCGGCTACGCCCAACGGCCACAAGGTCTCCATCGCGCTGGAGGAACTGGGCTTGCCCTACCAACTGCGCGTGGTCGACCTGGCGGCCGGCGAGCAAAAGCGCGCCGATTTTCTGGCCCTCAACCCCAACGGGCGCATTCCGGTCATCGTCGATCACGCGGCGGGGGACTTTGTCGTGTTCGAATCCGGCGCCATCCTGGTCTATCTGGCCGAGAAAACCGGGCAATTGATGCCAAGCGACGCCAAGGGTCGCTCGCGCGTCATGCAATGGCTGATGTTCCAGATGGGCGGCGTGGGCCCGATGATGGGGCAGGCCAACGTGTTTTACCGCTACTTCCCGCAAAAAATCCAGCCCGCCATCGACCGCTACCAGGCCGAGGGCCGGCGCCTGTTCGAGGTGCTCGACGGCCATCTCAAAAATCACGAATGGCTGGCCGGCGACTACTCCATCGCCGACATCGCCAACTGGGCCTGGGTGCGCACGCACCGCTGGTCGGGCATTGCCATCGACGGGCTCGATCACCTGCGCCGCTGGCGCGACGCCATCCGCGCCCGCCCTGCGGTGCAGCGCGGCATCGAGCGGCCGCCCGCCAAGGTGGATCTGACGCGCGATGGCGACGCCAGGGCGGCCGAGTTTTCGACGCAGGCGCGCAGCATGGTCGTCGGCGCCGATCAAGGGGGCGCCCCGCCGTTGCCACCGCCGCCGGCCCGCCGCTGAGCGGAGGGCGACTGGGGCGGCTGCGCCGCGAACGCCTGCGCTGTCAGCCAAGCGCCGGCAGCAGGTTCATCAGCAGCACCATCGCCAGCCCCACCAGCGCCACGATGGATTGCACCACCGAGATGGTCTTGGTGGCCTCGCCCATGGTCATGCCGAACGACTCCTTCACCAGCCAGAAGCCGGCGTGGTTGGCGTAGTTGAAGAACAGCGAACCGCAGCCGATGGACAGCGCCAGCAGCGGCAGGTTCAGTGTCGGGTCGGCGCCCGCCAGCGGCGCCAGCAGGCCCGCAGCGCCCACGATGCCCACGGTGGCCGAGCCGGTGGACACCGACAGCAGCATGGCAATCGTCCAGCCGAGCGCCAGCGGCGGCAGCGCGAAGTGCTGCGTCAGGTGCACGATGGCGTCGCCCACCTTCACGTCGGTCAGCACCTGCTGAAAGGCACCACCCCCCGCGATGATCAGCAGGATGCCGGCAATGGGCTTGAGGCTTGCGCCCAGCGACTCGCGCAGGCGCTTGGTGTCGCCGCCGCGCGCATACACCAGCGCCGTGCAGGCAAACAGCACGCCGATCAGCATGGCGATCAGCGGGTTGCCCAGGAAGGCCGCCACCCTGGCGACGGGCGCGCCCTTGGGCAGCAGCGTCTCGGCCAGCGTGTGCACCAGCATCAACAGCGCCGGCAGCAGCACGGTGAAGATGCCCAGCGCCGCGCCCGGCTGGCTGCCGGTGCTCGCCGGCCCCGGCGCGTGGGTGAACTGCTCCAGCAGCGCTTCATCCGGGCGCACCGTCATGCGCGGCGTCAGGAACTGGGCATACAGCGGCCCGCCCAGCACGATGGCCGGCACGGCGGCCACAAAGCCGTACAGCATGGTGGGGCCGATCACGGTCTTGAGCGTGGCGATCGCCGTCAGCGGCCCGGGGTGCGGCGGCACCATGCCGTGCATGGCCGCCAGCGCGGCGATCACCGGCACGCCCACATAGATGTAGGCCGAGCCGCGAAAGCGCTCGCGCGTCTCCAGCTTGCGCGCCACGCTGAAGATCAGCGGCAGCAGCACCACCAGCCCCACCTCGAAGAACATCGGGATGCCCACGATGAAGGCCGCCAGCGCCATCGCCCACGGCAGCGCGCGGTCGGACGCGCGGCGGAGGATGGCGTTGGCGATGGACTCGGTCACGCCCGTGTCGGCCAGCACCTTGCCCAGCATGGCGCCCAGCGCGATGATGATGCCCACCGCCCCCAGCGTCTTGCCGGCGCCGTTGGTCACGGCGCGCGCCACGCGATCGATGTCCATGCCGGCAAACAGCCCCACCCCCACCGCTACCACCAGCAGGGCCAGCAGCGGGTGCATGCGGATGCGCGAGACGATCAGCGCCACCAGCAGCAGCACGCTGACCAGGGCCGTGAGCAAAAGGCGGATGTCGAGTTCGGACATGGAATGGGCCCTTGTTGACCGTGCGACGCCGCGAGCGCGGGTGGCGGGCGACGCGCCCGGATATTACGCTGCCGGCCTGTCCTTGCGCCAGTCGCAAGCACAATGGCAAGCGGCCATTGGGCACGGTCCCGTGCTCGCCGACGAAAAGGGAAAGCGTCGCCATGAAACTCTACATCGCCCCCCGCGCCCCCAACCCCCGCCGCGTGCAGATGTTCATGCACGAAAAGGGCATCACCGGCATCGAGCCCGTGCCGATCGACCTGAACGCCGGCGAGCACCGCGCGGCCGCCTATCGCGCCAAGGTGCCGGTGGCGCGCGTGCCGGCGCTCGAACTTCAGGATGGCCGCATCCTGAGCGAGACGCGCGCCATCTGCACCTATCTTGAGGGCCTGCACCCCGAGCCCAACCTGATGGGCGAGGGCTTTGACGAGCGCGCCTTCATCGAGATGCACGACCGCCGCGTGGAGTGGTACTGGCTGCTGCCCATTGCCAACTGCATCCGCCACACCCACCCCGGCCTGGCCGCGCTGGAGCAGCCGCAGTTTCCGGACTTCGGTCAGTCGCAGGGTGTCAAGGTGCGCGAGTCGGCGCGCTGGCTGGACGAAACGCTGCAGCAGCAGCCCTGGATGGCGGGCGCGCGTTTCACCATTGCCGACATCACCGCGTTTTGCGCCATCGAGTTTGCGCGGCTGATGAAGTTCAACGCCGGCGCCGAGGGCTTTGCGGCGCTGCAAGCCTGGCGTGATCGGGTGGCCGAGCGGCCGAGTGCGCGGGCGGGGTGATTGCCGCGGACGTTTTCCCTGGGCGTTGCGCCTTCTTGGTGCGCCGTGGGCCCTCACCTCAACCCTCTCCCAGAGGGAGAGGGAGGAAGACCGGCTCGGGCCGAGCGCCTTGGCCCCATCAGCAAGCCGCAGGCAATCGCGCAACAATGGCCATGCACCGCTTGGCCCACCGCCGGCCAGCGGCGCGGCCCATGCCTGAACTGACCGAAGAATCGCTCGAAACCTTCTACCGCACGCTCAAGCGTTACCAGCAGCGCGTGCACGCCGACCAGCGCCTGCCCGCACCGCCGGCCGACTCGGTCAGCGTGCGCAGCCGTCTGTGTGGCAGCGCGCTGACGCTGGACGCGGTGATCGCCCAGGGCCGCGTGCAGCAACTGGGCTGGAGCGTGCATGCCTGCGCACTGGGCCAGGCCTGCACCGGCATCGTGGCCGGGCGCTTGGCCGACTTGGACGAGGCCACGGTGCGCCGCGTGGGCGGGCAGTTGCGCGCCATCCTCAAGGGCGAGCAGGACGACAGTGACTGGCCCGAGCTGGCGATGTTTGCCCTGGTGCGCGACGTGCCCAACCGCCATGGCTCGGCGCTGCTGCCGTTCGAGGCGCTGGACCTGCTGTTCGAGCGGGCGCGCTCGCGCGGCTAAACCCCGCTCGCCCGGGCGGCTTGGCCACGGTGCTACCCTGCCGGTATCGACGACAAGAAGATTTCCGCACACCGATGAACCGAGTTGACGCCACCCTGCTGAAGTCGCCGCAAGCGCTCGTCGCGCTGCCGCGGCGCCTGTCCTTGCACGCCAGCGATCCGCAGGACTTTCGCCAGCGCCTGCGCGAGTACTTCGTGCAGACCTTCGACGCCTACGAGTCGCTGTTTCGCACCCTGGCCTGCGACGCCGCCTGGGTGGAAAAACCCATCACCCTGCGCCACCCGCTGATTTTTTACTACGGCCACACGGCGACTTTTTTCGTCAACAAGCTGCTGCTCACGCGCCTGATCAGCGAGCGCATCGACCCGCAACTCGAATCCATTTTTGCCGTCGGCGTGGACGAAATGAGCTGGGACGACCTGAACGAGGCGCACTACGACTGGCCCAGCGTGGCCCGCGTGCAGGCCTACCGCGACCGGGTGCGCGCGCTGGTCACCGGCCTGATCGACAGCGCGCCCCTCACCCTGCCGGTGGACTGGGCCAACCCCTGGTGGGCCATCGTGATGGGCGGAGCACGAGCGCATCCATCTGGAAACGTCCTCCGTGCTGATCCGCCAGCAGCGCCTGGACTGGGTGCGGCCACAACCCGACTGGCCCGTGGGCCCCGACGCCGGTCCCGCGCCGCAAAACGCCCTGGTGGATGTGCCCGCGGGCCACGTCACCCTGGGCAAACCTCTTCGATTGCGAACGCTACGGCTGGGACAACGAATACGGCCATCACGTGGCCGATGTGCCCGCTTTCCAGGCCGCCCGCCTGCTGGTGAGCAATGGCGAATTTCTGGAATTCGTCACCGCGGGCGGCTACGCGCACGACGCCTGGTGGGACGACGAAGGCCGCCGCTGGCGCGACTTTGCGCGGGCCACGCATCCCACGTTCTGGGTGCAGGCGCGAAGGCTGGCGCCTGAGGTTGATGACGCAGGAAGCGCCCATGCCCTGGAACTGGCCGGTCGAGGTCAATTGCCTGGAGGCGCGGGCCTTCTGTCGCTGGAAGGCCGCGCAGACCGGCCAGAGCGTGCGCCTGCCGACCGAGGACGAATGGCAGCGCGTGCTGGCCGCCAGCGGCTGGCAACTGGGCGACGAGCAGCCCGCCAACGCCAATCTCTATCTGGAGCACTGGGCCTCGTCGTGCCCGGTCGATGCCTTCGCGCATGGCCCGTTTTGCGACGTGGTCGGCAACGTCTGGCAATGGACCGAAACGCCCACCTACCCGTTCGAGGGCTTCAAGACGCATCCGATCTACGACGACTTCACCACGCCCACCTTCGACGACCGGCACAACATCATCAAGGGCGGCTCGTGGATCGCCTGCGGCAACGAGGCCGAGCCCGAGTCGCGCTATGCCTTCCGCCGCCACTTCTTCCAGCACGCCGGCTTTCGCTATGTGGTGGCCGAGGCGCCGGTCGGCACGCCCGCATCGCACTACGAGACCGACGACCTGGTCACGCAGTACATGGAGTTCCACTACGGCGCCGAGTACTACGGCGTGCCCAATTTTCCGCAGGCGCTGGCCCGCATCGCCATCGAGGCGGTGGGCAGCGGCCCGCACCGCCGCGCCATGGATCTGGGCTGCGCCGTGGGGCGCGGTGTGTTCGAGCTGGCGCGCCACTTCGACGAGGTGGTGGGGGTCGATTTCTCGGCCCGCTTCATCGACCAGGGCGTGGCGCTGGCGCGCGGTGACACGGTGCGCTACACGGCGGTGGAAGAAGGCGAGCTGGTCGAATACAAGGCCGTCAAGCTCGATGACCTGGGCCTGCGGGGCACGGCGGCGCGCGTGCAGTTCTGGCAGGGCGACGCCTGCAACCTGAAAGCCCAGTTCGCCGGTTACGACCTGATCCTGGCCGCCAACCTGATCGACCGCCTGTACGACCCGGCCAAGTTCGTCACGACGATTCACGAGCGGCTGAACGTGGGCGGCGTGCTGATGATCACCTCGCCCTACACCTGGCTGGCCGAGCACACCGCGCGCGACCAATGGCTGGGCGGCTTCAAGAAGGACGGCGAGAGCTGGCGCACGCTGGACGCCCTGCGCGCCCTGCTCGCCCCGCACTTCGATCCCATCGGCGCCCCGCGCGACGTGCCCTTCGTCATCCGCGAGACGGCGCGCAAGTTCCAGCACACGCTGGCGCAGGCCACGCTGTGGCGGCGGGTGCGGTAGGCGGCGGATCGGCCCCCATCCCCTCTCCCTTTCCCCAGAGGGGCGAGGGAGATCGGTTGTTTGCTCCCTCTCCCTCTGGGAGAGGGTTGGGGTGAGGCCAGCGGCGCATCCCACGCGCCGCCGCTGGCACGCCCACCCACCACTCCCAACACAGGTATCTCCAGCCCAATCGGCACGCAGTCCTGGTTCGGGCTATCGTGGTTCCAAGCCACCCGGAGACCCGTCATGTCCGTCACCGCTTTTGAAGACCGCGCCACCGGCGCCCTGATGGGCGCGCTGATCGGCGACGCGCTGGGCGTGGGCCCGCACTGGTACTACAACCTGGACGAGTTGCGTGCCGCCTACGGCCCCTGGATCAGCGACTACACCACCCCCAAGCCCGGGCGCTATCACGCGGGGCTGAAAGCCGGCAAGCTCGTCGCAGGCCGGCTTGCTGCTGGAGCTGACCATGACCTCGCTGGCCGAGCGCGGCGGCTACGACGAGAGCGACTTTTGCCAGCGCCTGGACCGCGACTTCTTCCCGCTCATCGACGGCACCCCCAACAACGGCCCCGGCGGCTACACCAGCCAGTCGATGCGCGAGGCCTATCGCCTGCGCGTGCAGCAAGGCAGGCCCTGGGGCGAGGTCGCAGGATGGGCCGACGACACCGAAGCCGCCGAGCGCGTGCTGGCCATTGCCGTGCGCGATGCGCGCGATCTAGCGCTTGGCGCGCCACGTCAGCGGCAACACGGCGCTCACGCAAGTCGACGCCACCGTCGGCGCCATGACCACCGCGTTCTGCGCCGCGCTGGGCCTGCTGGTGCAGGCGAGCGCTTCGACGGCGACATTTCGGCCAAGCTGATGGCGCGCGTGCGCGATGGCACGCTGCCCTTTCACAGCGTCACCGCGCCGGGCCAGGACGCCGTGCCGCCCGGCCCAGAGCGGCCGCGCCGCGCCGGCCAGTTTGCCTCGCCCGACGCTCTGATCGGCATGGGCTATATCGCCGGCGCCGCGCTCGACCCCGACGTGCGCATCGAGCCCGCGTGGAAGGTGTCGCGGCTCATGGCATGCCCTGCGCGGTGCCACCACCAGTTCCGGCCGCGTATCACCGGCCGCGCGCTTTGCCGACGACTTCGAATGCGCCGTGCTGCACGCCATCAACGGCCGGCCAGAACAGGCGCGCGCCATCCTGACCGGCGCGCTGGTGGGTGCCATGGTGGGGGTGCAGGGCATACCTGAGCTGCTTCATCGGGGCTCGACCGGTCGGATGAACGCCTTGAACTGGCGCGCCGCATCGCGGCGCAGGCTGCGCAAGGCTGAACGGCGAGAAGGAAGCCATCAACCATGTCCACAAGCTATGACGTGCGCCTGCTGCACAAGAAGCAAGTTGCCGAAGGCACGATGGAGTTCACGCTGGAAAAAGCCCCCGGCTTCGAGTACCGCGCCGGGCAGTTTGGCGACCTGGTGCTGCCGGCATCGACGGGGTTGAGCGGCGACAACGCCAAGCACGGCTTTTCCTTCGTCAGCGCGCCTTCGAGGATACGCTGCGCATGGCCACCGTGCGCAGCACCAGCGCCTTCAAGAATGCCGCCGCGCAAGTGCCCGACGGCACCCTGGTGCAACTGCTGGCGCTGTGGGGCGACTTCGTCCTGCACAAAAATGCGGCCGTGCCCGCCGTGTTCGTCATCGGCGCACGGCATCACGCCGGTGCGCAGCATCATCGCCCAGGCCACTGCGACAAGGCACCGCACAAGATCACGCTGATCTACGCCAACCGCACGCCCGCGCTGGCGGCCTATGCCGACGAGTTGCAGAGCCTGGCGGTCGAAAACAAGAACTTCACGTTCGTGCCCGTCTACACCGACACCCAAGGCCGGGTCAGCGCCGCCACCTCCGCCAGCACGTGGCCGACATCGGCGCATCGAGGTTCTACCTGGCGGGGCCCGAAGGCATGGTCAAGGCCACGCGCGCGCTGCTGGATGAGGTGGGGGCGGATGAGGACAACATCCGCACGGAAGAGTTCGAGGGTTATTGAACCGCCCAAGCTCCCGGGGTCAGTGCATCGGCCCGCCGAGCCTTGGCTTGCCTTGGATATCGCGTAGTTGACCGCGCAGTAAAGCACTGCCACGACGAGGTACACGGGCACCAGCGCGTGGTAGTTGGCGATCAGCACCTTGGCGTTTTGCATCAGCTCGCCATAGGTGACGACGTAGCCGAAGGTGGTGTCCTTGACCACGATGACCAGTTGCGCGACCAGCGCCGGCACGATGTAGCGCAGGGCCTGCGGGAAGACGATGGAGAAAAACACCTGCGCTTCGCGTAGCCCCAAGCTGCGCGCTGCATCGGTCTGGCCGCGCGGCACCGCCAGCACACCCGCGCGGTAGACCTCGGCCACCACCGCGGCGGTGCTCAAGGCGATGGGCAGCGTCAGCATCCAGTAGGTACTCAGCTTGATCCCGATCTGCGGCAGCACCAGAAAACACACGTAGATCAGCAGCAGGGTCGGCGTGCCGCGCAAGAACTCGATGGCCGCCACGCTGGGCCAGCGCAGCAGGCGCAGGGGCGCCAGGCGCCCGAGCATCAGCACCAGCCCCAGGCCCAGCGCGATGACGGCGGCCATCGCGGCCGACGCCATGGTGCCCAGCAGGCCCTTGCCCAGAAAGGACCAGGTCGTCGACCAGGCGAAGAAGTTCCAGAACCGGGCGTCAAGCTGCCCGGCGTTGTGGAACCGATACACGATACCCGTCGCCAGCGCCAGCAGCGCGGCCGCCGCCAGCGCGCTCATCGCCCGTGTGACAGCCTGCGCCCGGGGGCTGGGCGCGCCAAACAGAATGTTTTCCAGCGAGCGGCTCATCGCAGGATCCGCGCTTTCTTCTCCAGGGCAGCGCCCGCCCAGGCGATAAGCAGGCCCGTGGCCACATACAGCGCCGCGGCTACCGCGAACGCCGGAATGCCGGCGGCCGAGTCGGTGGCGATCTTGGACACCAGCGCCGTGAGCTCGCGGCCCGGAAACGGCACCTGCGAGGCCAGCGAGGTCGACAGCATCAGCGCAATCAGCAGCGAGGTCATGGGCTGCACCACCGCGCGCAGCGCCTGCGGCAAGACGATTGCCGTGATGACGCGCAACGGCCGCATGCCCAAACTGAGTGCGGCCTCGATCTGCCCGCCGGGGACGGTGTTGATGCCCGCGCGCAGATAGTCCGCCGTGAAGGCCGAGGCGACCAGCGCCAGAGTCAGGATCACGCTGGGCTCATAGTCGATCACCACCTGCAAATCGGGCAACGCGAACACGATGAAAATCAGCAGCGCCACGCTGGGGATGTTGCGAAAAATCTCGACGTAGCCCGTCAGCACCCAGCGCAGCGGCGGCAGCGGCAGCAGGCGCAGCACCGTCACCCCAATGCCCAGCAGGAAGCCGGGCACGAAGGACAACAGCGTGAGCTTCCAGGTCAGCAAAAGGGCCTGCCCGAAGGCAGGCCCGTAGTCGACCAGGAGCCGGGAAACGTCGCCCATCGGTCAGGGAATGGCAGGCGGCGTCGGCACGGCCGTGCTGCCGGTGCGCTCGCCGATGGAGATGGTCCACAGCTTGGCCCAGGTGCCGTCGGCTTCCACCTTCTTCAAGAAGGCGTTGACGAAGGCCACGCCGTCCGAGCCCTTGGGCAGGCCCACGCCGTACGGGTCCTTCGCGCCAAAGGGCTCGCCCGCCAGCTTGGTGTCGCCCGTGCCCTGGCTCAGGGCGTTCAGCAGCAGCGTGTAGTCGGTCACGTAGGCGTCCACGCGGCCCTGGCGCAGGGCGTCCAACGCCTCTTGGTGCGTCTGAAACTCCTGCACCACTGCCTTGGGCGCAAACTGCGCCAGGATCGCCGGCCCCGTCGAGCCCGCCTGCGTGGCCACCTTCTTGCCGGCCAGGTCGTTGTATGACTTGATGGCGGCGTTGTTGGCCTTGACCAGCACCCCGGCCTGCGAGGTGTAGTAGGGGCCGGCAAACGAAATCTTCTCGGCGCGCGCCGGGGTGATGGAATAGGTGGCCAGCACCATGTCCACCTGGTCGTTGATGAGCACCTGCTCGCGCGTGGACGAGGTCACCTGCGTGAACGCAATCTTGGCCCCATCGCCCAGGATGTAGCGCGCGATGAGCTGCGCCAAGCCGGCGTCAAACCCGCGCGCCTTGCCGTCCTTCTCGTTCAGCATCGAGAACAGGTTGGAGGTTTGCGTGCCGCCCAAGCGCAGCGTGCCGGCCTGCTTGATCTTGCTGGCCCAGGTGCTGGATGCGATGGTGGCCGCGTCGGCCACGGGGCCTTGCGCCACCAAGGCGTCGAACGCTGCGGCATTGATGGGCGTGCCCTGTGCGAAAGCAGACCCACCGGCTACGAACGCCAGTGCGACCACGGTGGACTTGAGAATGGATTTGATCGGCATGCTGTCCTCTTGGTGGGGTGTGATGTTGGGCAATATAGCGCAGGTGATGGGAATTCGGGACTGCTTGTCTCCGGCTGGGCCTGAGCGATACTGCGCAGGGCTACGCGGCAGGCTGCGCGCTGAATGCCCCGTGCATCTCAGACTTGGGCGGACTGAGGCCGACGCCGCGAGATGAGACGTGGCCGGAAAATTGGCGCTGTGTTCGAATGGATTGAAAACCTATGACCCATCTGCTCAAGCGATCCGGGTTCTATCGGAATCTGCAGGACTGGCATGATTTTTGGTTGCTGGAAGGAGCTGTTCACTGGCTCAGAGAAGGGCGCTTGTTGATATACGACTTGCGGGAAATACCGGGCAGTTGGAACCCGGTTGTGCTGGTGCGCGGCGATGCGGAGTGGAGCCAAAAGGCGAACGCCATCCTGCGAGGCTGGATCAACTTCAATCAACAGCGCTTGGTGGATCGCGCGTGGCGCGAGTTGACTGGCCTCATCCGGAATGGATCAGCAGGACGCGTCGATCGTTGGCTGACGCCTCCGAAACTTTCTGAACACGTGCTGGGGCGCAGGCTGTTGCATTCGATTGAACAGTCGGATTGGCAAACCACCATTCGCGGTCTGGTCGGTGCCGATGCGCGAGCTGGATCGTTGCTGGATGAATTTTGGATTCCCGAGTTGAAGCGTGCGCGTGACGGGCTGATGGAGACGTTCGATGCAGATGCTGTTTGAGGTTCCGAGGCAATTCGTGGCGCAGGTGGCTTCCGGGCAAGTTGACCGGTTTGGAGCGATCTTGAAGGAAGTGGCCACTGGGCGGATCGTTGGACATTTGCAGGAAACAGGGGCGATGCAGGGAGCCTTGGCCAATGCTCTCAATCCATTTGCCGCGCCGTTTTCTCTGATCAGCGCGGGATCGTCGCTGGCAGCGAATGTCCAGCTTTACCGAGTCGATCAGAAGATCGAAAGAACCATCCAGATGTTGAGCGGGCTTCAGACTGTGGGGGCGGTCAACGTTGCCCTGGCTGGACTTGGACTTGGTGTCAGCGTGGCGTCGTTTGCGTACGTCAAGCGCCGAATGGACAAAATCGAGCACAAGCTCGACGGCATCCTTGCCGTCACACAGCGCGTTCTGGATGAACAACGGGCTCTTGAACTGGAAAGACTGGAAACCGATCTGGATGCACAGCTCGATCTTGCTGAAGAGGCTTGGAGGCATGGGGACGGCGGGCAGCGAGCCTGGATTCGTGTCGCAGACTCGTTGAACGACATGATCTACAAATACCCCCAGCACATCGCGCGTGAGCTTGAATCACCCGAGGTGATGGTCGATACACGAATGCTGACGTATTTGCTTGAGCGCTATCGCCTACTCGCCGGGACCCGTATCGAGTGTCTGATCTTGACGGGTGAGCTGAATGCCGCCCACAGCTTTGCGCGAAAATTTTCCGACAACACTGCGAAGATGCTGCAGCGAGTGACGCCGCTCACGTTCGTTGATCGTCGTTCCTTCGCCTCGCCCGACCTGAACGCTCGGCTCAACCATGCGAATGAATTGACGATGCGTATTCGGGAGTTTCAAGATCTGTCCGAAACCAAGCCATGGTTGATTTCAGACTTGATCGACCACAAGGTCGATGGTCGTGAATTCGTTCAGCAACTTGCCGGTGAAAAATCTCGAGCGTTGGCGACGGTCACTTTTTAGCCGGACATTTGCTCGCCGCGCTGGCGCTGTCAGGCAATGCCGGTGGCTGAGTGCTGCATATGGGGCTTGAGGTACCGCCCCGTAAAACTCCCCGCGCACGCCGCCACCGCCTCCGGCGTACCCTGCGCCACCACGGTGCCGCCTTTGTAGCCGCCTTCGGGGCCCATGTCGATGATCCAGTCGGCGGTCTTGATCACGTCCAGGTTGTGCTCGATCACGACGATGGTGTTGCCGGCGTCGACCAGTTGCTGCAAGACCTTCAGCAGCAGCTCGATATCGGCAAAGTGCAGGCCGGTGGTGGGCTCGTCCAGGATGTAGAGGGTGCGGCCGGTGTCGCGTTTGCTGAGTTCCAGCGCCAGCTTCACGCGCTGGGCCTCGCCGCCCGACAGGGTGGTGGCGCTCTGGCCCAGGGTGATGTAGGACAGGCCCACGTCCAGCAGGGTTTGCAGCTTGCGCGCAATCGCCGGCTGGTCGGCAAAGAAGGCGTGCGCCTGCTCCACCGTCATGTCCAGCACCTGCGCGATGTCCTGGCCCTTCCACTGCACTTCCAGCGTTTCGCGGTTGTAGCGCCTGCCGTGGCACACGTCGCAGGGCACGTACACGTCGGGCAAGAAGTGCATCTCGACCTTGACCACGCCGTCGCCCTGGCAGGCCTCGCAGCGCCCGCCGCCGCTGGACTGCGGCACGTTGAAGCTGAAGCGCCCGGGGCCGTAGCCGCGCTCGCGCGCCATGGCGGTTTCGGCCATCAGCTCGCGGATGGGGGTGAACAGGCCCGTGTAGGTGGCGGGGTTGCTGCGCGGGGTGCGGCCGATGGGGCTTTGGTCCACCGCGATGACCTTGTCGAACTGCTCCAGGCCTTCGATGGCTTGCATGGGCGCGGGCTCGGCGTGGGCGCGGTGGATCTCGCGCGCGGCGGCGGCGTACAGCGTGTCGTTGACCAGGGTGCTTTTGCCCGAGCCGGACACGCCGCTCACGCAGGTGAGCAGGCCGACGGGGAAGTCCACCGTCACGTTCTTCAGGTTGTTGCCACTGGCGCCGACGATGCGCAGCGCGCCCTCACCCCGGCCTTCTCCCAGAGGGGGAGGGGGCACGTCCGCCGCAGTCGATCGCCCTCGCCCCTTTGGGGAGGGGGCGGGGTGAGGGGCTGCCGCGTCATCTGAAATTTCAAGCGAAATCGGGCTGTCGCGCTTGTCTGACAAGCGCAAGCAGCTATCATTTTTGAATGATCGGCGTTTCTTGGGTACGGCAATGGCACGCTCGCCGCGCAGAAACTGGCCGGTGACCGAATCGGGCGTGGCCGCCACCTGCGCAAACGTGCCCTGCGCCATCACGCGCCCGCCGTGCACGCCGGCGCCGGGGCCCAGGTCGATCACGTGGTCAGCCGCGCGCATCATGTCCTCGTCGTGCTCGACGACGAGCACGCTGTTGCCCAGATCGCGCAGGTGCTTGAGCGTGGCGATCAGGCGGTCGTTGTCGCGCTGGTGCAGGCCGATGCTGGGCTCGTCCAGCACATACATCACGCCCGTCAGGCCGCTGCCGATCTGGCTGGCCAGGCGAATGCGCTGCGCCTCGCCGCCGGAGAGGGTATCGGCACTGCGCTCCAGGCTCAGGTAGGACAGGCCCACGTCGTTCAAGAACTGCAGGCGGTTGCCGATCTCGCGTACCACCTTGCTGGCGATCTCGGCCTTGGCGCCGTCCAGCCGCAGGGTGTCGAAGTACTGCTTGGCCTCACCCAGCGTAACGTGGCTGACCTGGTAGATGGCGCGGCGCTGCGCACCCTCGCCGATGAAGACGTGGCGCGCGGTGCGGTTCAGCCGCGTGCCGCCGCAGTCGGGGCAAGGCTGGTGGCTACGGTAGCGCGCCAGTTCTTCGCGCACCACGCTGGAGTCGGTCTCGCGATAGCGGCGCGCCATGTTCGGCAGGATGCCTTCGAAGGGGTGTTTCTTGCTCACCTTGCGGCCCGCCGAGGCGCCGCTTTCAAACGTGTAGTCGAACTTGATTTCCTCGTCGCCCGAGCCGTGCAGGACGGCGTGCTGCACCGGCGCAGGCAGCTCCTCGAAGGGCGTGTCCACGCTGAACTTGTAGTGCCGGGCCAGGCTTTCGATCAGCGCGAAGTAATACGCATTGCGCCGGTCCCAGCCCTTGATGGCGCCGCTGGCCAGGCTGAGGCTGGGGAAGGCCACCACGCGCTCGGGGTCGAACACCTCGGTGGTGCCCAGGCCGTCGCAACTGGGGCAGGCGCCGGCCGGGGCGTTGAAGGAGAACAGGCGCGGCTCCAGCGCGGCGATGGAGTGGTTGCACACCGGGCAGGCGAACTTGCTGTTGAACAAATGTTCTTTCTCGCCGTCCATCTCCAGCGCGATGGCGCGCCCGTCGGCCAGGCGCAGCGCGGCCTCCAGGCTGTCGGCCAGGCGGGCCTTGATGTCTTGGCGCACCTTCAGGCGGTCGATCACCACGTCGATGTCGTGCTTGTCGTTTTTTTTCAGCACCGGCAGCTCGCTGGCTTCGACAATCTTGCCGTCGACGCGAAAGCGCACATAGCCCTGCGCCTGCATCTGCGCAAACAGCTCGGCGAACTCGCCCTTCTTCTCGCGCGCCAGCGGCGCCAGCACCATCAGCCGCGTGTCCTCGGGCAGCGCCAGCACGGCGTCCACCATCTGGCTCACCGTCTGCACCGTCAGCGGCAGGTCGTGGTCGGGGCAGTGGGGCGTGCCGGCGCGGGCAAACAGCAGGCGCAGGTAGTCGTGAATCTCGGTCACCGTGCCCACGGTGGAGCGCGGGTTGTGGCTGGTGGCCTTTTGCTCGATGGCAATCGCCGGCGACAGGCCCTCGATCAGGTCCACGTCGGGCTTGTCCATCAACTGCAAAAACTGCCGCGCATAGGCGCTCAGGCTCTCGACATAGCGGCGCTGGCCCTCGGCATACAGCGTGTCAAACGCCAGGCTGGACTTGCCCGAGCCCGACAGGCCGGTGATGACCACCAGCTTGTCCTTGGGGATGTCCAGGTCGATGTTCTTGAGGTTGTGCGTGCGCGCGCCGCGAACGCTGATGCGCTGCGCACGCAGCGCGGCGGCGAGCGGCAGGCCCTCGCTGGCGTCGGCGGCGATGGGATCGGGAAGGGACAGGTCGTTCATGGGCAACCTGCCATTATCGGCAATTGCGCGCCATGGCGCACCGGGGCTGATGCCCCCGAGCCCCTTTGACGCGGGCAGAGCGATGCCTGTCTTGCTCCCGCTCCCCGACGGGGCGAGAGAGCCAGGAAGCGGCGCCCCGTCAGCGCACCGGCGCGTCCTTGACCACGCCCGCGCTCCACACCCGCCAGCGCAGCGCCATGCCCTCGGGCACGAAGACCACCACAGGCAGCTTGCTGTTGTAGCGCACCAGCAGCGGCTCGGCGGGCACAAAACCGGGCTTGGCGCTGTCGGGCGGGCACGCCATCAGGGTGCTCCGCACCTGGCCCTTGCTCTGCAGCACCCAGTAGGTGTAGCCCCAGCCTTGCACGTCGCGCGGATCGAAGTGGCCGTCCATGCCGCGGGCGTTGCAGTCCACCGTCATGGTCTTGCCGCCGATCAGCTCCAGCTTGTGCGCGTCTTCGTCGGGCAGGGCCGGCAGCTCGATCACGTGGCGCTGATGTCCGGCCAGGGTGGCGGGGAAGGCCTTGAGCTCGTTTTGGGCGGCGGCGTTGGGGATGGCGGAAGCGCTCATGGGTTGCTGCGCGCAGGCGGCCAGCAGCGCACCGCAGATCGGCAGCAGGGCGGCAAGGCGCAAGACTCGGGTGGTTTTCATGGGTATGGAATCTATCAAATGGCCGATGGCGGAAAATACCCCGCTTGACCGTTTCGCGCCGCGACCTTTGAGCGGCGCTGTCTGTCGATGTCTGCTGCTGCTTCCACTTCCTCCCCCTCCACCCCGCTCGCCCACCGCATGACGGCCGACGAGCGCCGCGCCACGCAGTCGCTGGCGGGCATTTTTGCGCTGCGCATGCTGGGCCTGTTCCTGGTGCTGCCGGTGTTCATGCTGGAGGCGGCGCGCTATCCGGGCGGCGACGACCCGGCGCTGATCGGTCTGGCCATGGGCATCTACGGCCTGACGCAGGCGGTGATGCAGGTGCCGTTGGGCCTGGCGTCCGACCGCATCGGGCGCAAGAAGGTGATCGTCGCCGGCCTGCTGGTGTTTGCCCTGGGCAGCGTGGCGGCGGCGCTGGCGCCCAACGTGCACATGCTGATCGTGGGGCGCGCGCTGCAAGGCGCGGGCGCGGTGTCGGCGGCCGTCACGGCGCTGCTGGCCGACCTGACGCGCGACGAGGTGCGCACCAAGGCCATGGCCGCGGTGGGCATCAGCATTGCCGGCATGTTTGCGCTGTCGCTGGTGGTGGCGCCGCCGCTGGCCGGGGCCATCCACCTGTCGGGCCTGTTCTGGCTGACGGCGCTTTTGGCCGTGGGCGGCGCCGTGGTGGTGCTGCGCGCCACGCCCGACGAGCCCGCGCGCCACAAGGACGAGCCGCGCGGGCGCCTGCAGGACGTGTGGCTGCACCCCAAGCTGTGGCGGCTGGATCTGGGCGTGTTCGTGCTGCACACCGTGCAGATGTCGATGTGGGTGGTGGTGCCCGAGCTGCTGGTGGGCGCCGGCCTGCCCAAGGCGCACCACTGGCAGCTGTATCTGCCGGCGGTGCTGGCCTCTTTTGTGCTGATGGGCGGGCTGTTTGCGATGGAGCGGCGCGGCTACATGCGCGCCGTGCTGCGCGGCGGCATCGCGCTGCTGCTGCTGGTGCAACTGGCCCTGCTGTGGCTGGCGCCGCAGGCGCCGGGGCTGTGGACCATGGGCGGCGTGATGTTCTTTTTCTTCGTCGCCTTCAACCTGATCGAGGCCAGCCAGCCCAGCCTGATCTCGCGCCTGGCCCCGGCCAACGCGCGCGGCGCGGCGCTGGGGGTGTACAACACGCTGCAGTCGCTGGGGCTCTTTACCGGCGGCGCGCTGGGCGGCTGGCTGCTCAAGAGCGGCGGCTACCCGGCGGTGCTGAGCGGCACCTCGCTGCTGGTGGCGCTGTGGCTGGTGCTGGGTTGGGCGCAGGTGGTGCCAGCGCCGGCCGGCGCCAAGCGCGCCTGAAATCCGGTTGCCGGCCTTCGGGCACAATCCCCTCTTTCGCTGTTTCCCTTACCCTTGTGCAGGAACAACGCCATGGCCTCCGTCAACAAAGTCATCCTCGTCGGCAACCTGGGGCGCGACCCCGAAATGCGCACCTTTCCCAGCGGCGACCAGGTGGCCAACGTGACCCTGGCCACTACCGACAAATGGCGTGACAAGCAAAGCGGCGAGCCGCGCGAGCACACCGAGTGGCACCGCCTGGTATTCAACGGCAAGCTGGCCGAGATCGCCGGGCAATACCTGCGCAAGGGCAGCCAGATTTACGTCGAAGGCAGCATCCGCACCCGCAAGTGGCAGGGCCAGGACGGCCAGGACAAGTACAGCACTGAAGTGCGCGTGGACCAGATGCAGATGCTGGGCAGCCGCCAGGGCATGGGCGCGCCCGCCGGTGACGACGCCGGCGGCTACGACGCTCCGGCCCGCCCCGCTGCCCGCCCGCCGGCGGCTGCACGCCCGGCTGCGGCCCCGGCGCCGCAGGCGGCCCGCTCGGACGCGGGTTTTGGCGGGATGGACGACGACATTCCGTTCTGACTGAGGCCTTGTCGCAGCGGCCAAGCCTTGGTGCTGCGGAAAGTTCTGATTGACGCCGCCGCTGCAGCTGACTACTGTCGCTGCTTTTGATTTTTTGTCAACGGAGAGCGGACATGGCAGCAGCTGGGCAACAGGGTTTTTGCGGGCGCGTGGCACGCGCATTGGCTGGGGTGCTGGCGGTGTCCTGCGTGGCGGTGCAGGCTGCGGGCATCAGCGATGGCGTGGTCAAGATCGGCGTTCTGACCGACATGTCCGGCGTGTCGGCCGACAACTCGGGCAAGGGCTCGGTGGCGGCTGCCGAACTGGCGATCGAGGATTTCGCCAAGGACAAGAAAGTGCTGGGCAAGCCAATCGAGTTGATCGCGGCCGACCATCAGGGCAAGACTGATATCGGCGCCAACCTGGCCAGTGAATGGTTCGACACCAAGCAGGTCGACATGATCACCGACCTGACGTTTTCCAATGTGGCGCTCGCGGTGCAGAAAATCGCCGACGACAAGGGCAAGCTGGCCCTGGTCACCGGTGCGGGCTCGGCGACGATCACCAACGAGAACTGCAACAAGAGCACCGTGCACTGGATGTACGACACCTACGCTCTGGCCACCGGCACGGCCAAGGCGTTGAGCGCCCAGGGTCTCAAGAGCTGGTACTTCATCACCGCCGACTACGCCTTCGGCCAAGCGCTCGAGAAAGATGCGCGCGCCATCGTCGAGGCCACCGGCGGCAAGGTGCTGGGCAGCGTCAAGCACCCGGTAAGCAGCAGCGACATGTCGTCCTACCTGCTGCAGGCGCAAAGCTCCAAGGCGCAGGTGATCGGCTTGGCCAACTCGGGTGCCGACACGCTCAACACGATTAAGCAAGCGCGTGAATTCGGCTTGGGCGTGGGCAGCAACAAGCAGGTGTTCACGCCCTTGCTGGCGCTGATTACCGAGGTGCATGGCATGGGCCTGGACAACGCCCAAGGCATGTACATCACCACTGGGTTTTACTGGGACCAGGACGAGCAGACCCGCGCCTTCTCGCGCCGCTATTTCGAGCGCATGAAGAAGATGCCATCAATGATGCAGGCGGCGGTGTATTCGGCCGTGCTGCACTACTTGAAGGCGGTTCAAGCCGCCGGCACCGACGATGCCCAGGCGGTGATGGTCAAGATGAAGGCCACCGAGGTCAACGACGCCGTGGTGCGCAAGGGCCATATCCGCGACGATGGCCGCCTGGTGCATGACATGCTGCTGGTGCAAGTCAAGACGCCGGCCGAGTCCAAGGGGCCCTGGGATCTGTACAAGATCAAGTCCGTGATTCCGGGCGATCAGGCCTTTCAACCGTTGGCGTTGTCGCGCTGTCCATTGGTCAAGAAATGAGGGTGAAGGCGAGCGCGTCGTCGGGCGCTTTGCCGCCCGCGCCGTGAGCCCGCTTTCCCCTGGGCCGGGCCGTATCATCACGGCGCCATGGTCCACCCTTCCGACGCCCTCAAGCATCTGTCCTTCAACTGGTTCGCCATCGTCATGAGCGTGGCCGGGCTGTCGCTTGCCTGGCTGCAGGCCATGCCGGTGCTGGGCGACGCGGCGGCCGGCGTGGCGTTGGCGCTGGCGGCGGTGGCGGCGCTGGCCTTCGTGGCGCTGGCGGTGCTGTCCTGGATTCGCTGGCAGGTGCAGCCCGAGGCGGTGGCGGCCGAGCTGGCGCATCCGGCGCGCCATGCGTTCCTGGGTGCGGTGTCGGTGTCGCTGCTGCTGCTGGCCACCGCCGGCGTGTCCTTGTTTGGCACGTCGGCGGCGTTGGCGGTGCTGTGGTGGGCAGGCTCGCTCATGCAGCTGGGTGTCACCTTGTGGGTGATGGGGCGCTGGCTGCGCGCCGACCCGGAGCAGGGCCTGAACGGGGCCGCGCTCACGCCGGTGCTGTTCATCCCGGTGGTGGGCAACGTGCTGGCGCCGCTGGCGGGCGTGCCGCTGGGCGCGGGGGGCTGGGCTGCCGCGCAGTTCGGCATCGGCGTGCTGCTGTGGCCGGTGGTTCTGGCGCTGCTGTTGGCGCGTATTGCCACGCAGGGCCTGTGGCCCGAGAGGCTGCTGCCGGCCACTTTCATCGCCGTCACGCCGCCGGCGCTGGTGGGCAGCGGTGCGCTGCAACTGGGCGCCTCTCCCGTGCTGGCGTGGATGGCCTGGGGCGTGGCCCTGCTGATGCTTCTGTGGTGCGCGCCGCTGATGCGCCGCATCCTGGCGCAGCCTTTTTCCATCGGCTTCTGGGCGCTGGGTTTTCCGCTGGCGGCGTTTGCCGCGCTCACGCTGCGCCTGGCGTTCTTGAGCGACGGTTTGCAGGCCCTGGCCATGGTGGCGCTGGCGCTGGCCAGTCTGGTCGTCGCGCTGCTGGCGATGGCCAGCTGGAAGACCTGGCGCCAGGGCGCGCTGCTGGCGCCCGAGCCCGCGCCGGTACGGTCGATCACGGCCAGCCGCGGCGACCGGGCGCCCTGATGAATTCCTGATTCGATAGCTGCGTGCGCTTGTTTGGCGGGCGCTGCAACCTTCTACAAGTTCAAATCGGGGTGCGTGCACACGCGCCGGAACGCCGCGCGCGCACGCTCCATCCAATGCGCAGGACGGCAGCCAGGAACCCGTTTTCTCGGGCCTCCGGGCAGCATCCCAAGTCCCCTTTGCCACCGGATGGAGTTCATCATGACCGACTCGAAAACAAACCGCCTGGCCGCTTCGCGCCGCCTCGTTCTCAGCGCTGTCGCCGCAGCAGGTCTGGCGCTGACCAGTCTTGCCCCCGTGCAGGCGCAGGCCCACAACGGCATCGAGCACACCGCCAATGGCCCGGTGGCCGGCGCGCGCACGGCCAGCATGAGCGCGCCGGGCCGCCCCCAAGCGCGAATCCCGCAGCACGCAAGTGCGGAGGGTCGTCCCGTACGCGCGCTGTATTCGGGCATGCAGACCCTGTGGGCGCAGCACATGGAGTGGACCTATGCGGCCGTGACTGCCTTCGTGTTCAGCCCGCAGTTGTTCGAGGCGACCGCCGCGCGCCTGATGCAAAACCAGGAGGACATCGGCAATGCCATCAAGCCGTTTTATGGCGATGCGGCGGGCAATGCCCTGACCCAGCTGCTCAAGGAGCACATTGCCGGCGCCGTCGAGGTGGTGAAAAACGCCAAGACGGGCGACAAGGCCGCGCTGGACAAATCGGTGGCTGCGGCCTACGCCAACGCGCAGGAGATTGCCGACTTTCTGGCCAAGGCCAACCCCGACTGGAAGCGCGACGCCATGCACGACATGCTCAAGGGCCACATCGACACCACGCTGGTCTACGCCACCGATGTGCTGCAAGGCAAGTACGCCGAGGGCATTGCCGCCTATGGCCAGGCCGAGACGCACATGCTGATGCTGGCCGACCAGCTCAGTGCCGGCCTGGTGGGGGCCTTCCCCGACAAGTTCAGGAAGTGACGCCGGCAGGGCGCAGCCCCACGCTGCGCCCTGGCCCACCTGCAACCCCGCTCCAGGAATTTCCCATGCTCACCAAGGTTTCCCCACCCCTGCTGGCCACGGAAGCGGTCACCGCCCGCATGCCGGCGTCCGACCGTATCCGCTACCGCCTGATTTCGGCCGGCCACCGCTACCACGCCAACGACAACATCGCCGACTTCATCGAGGACGGCGAGCTGGACGAGCTGCAGGCCGAGGTGCAGGCCAAGCTGCAGGAGGTGCTGCACGCGCTGGTGATCGACACCGACAAGGACCACAACACCCGGGGCACCGCCCAGCGCGTGGCCAAGATGTTCGTGCGCGAGGTGTTTGCCGGCCGCTACGCGCCGGCGCCGGCGGTCACGGCCTTTCCCAATGTGTCGCAGCTCAATGAGCTGATGATCGTGGGGCCGCTCAAGGTGCGCAGCGCCTGCTCGCACCACCTGTGTCCCATCCTGGGCCAAGTGTGGATCGGCATCCTGCCCAACGCCACGTCGGACCTGATCGGCCTGTCCAAATACGCGCGCCTGGCCGAATGGGTGCTGGGCCGCCCGCAAATCCAGGAAGAAGCGGTGGTGATGCTGGCCGACGCGCTGGAGCGGCGCATTCGCCCCGACGGCCTGGCGGTGGTGATGCAGGCCAGCCACTTCTGCATGCACTGGCGCGGGGTGAAGGACGATGGCGCGCTGATGCGCAACTCGGTGATGCGCGGGGCGTTTCTAAAGGATGCGGCGTTGCGGCGCGAATTTTTGAGCCTGCTGGAAGGCGGGCGCTGACCCGGGTGGCAACAATCCGGAACGCCGAGCGCGCTGATCGCATCCAATGCCGACAAGGAGAGCCCCATGCCAAACGCCCTGCGCCAGTGCACCGCCCCCATCACCGCCCAGACGCCGGACGCCGAACTGGCGGCCCGCGGCGCGCAGGGCGATGAGCGGGCTTTCGAAGCCATCATGCGCCGCCACAACCAGTTGCTGTTTCGCACCGCGCGCAGCATTGTCAAGAACGACACGGAGGCCGAAGATGTGGTGCAAGATGCCTACTTGCTCGCCTGGCGTGCGCTGGACAGCTTTCGCGCCGACGCCAAACTCTCCACCTGGCTGGTGCGTATCGTCGCCAACGAGGCCTTCGGCCGCCTGCGCCGCAAGCAAGCCCCCGTCATTCCACTGGACGCCGCCATGATCTCGCCCGAACCCGCCATTCAGGCCGCGCTGACCGACGAGCCCGACCGCCGGCCCGACAACAGCGCCATGCGCGCCGAGCTGCGCCAGCTGCTGGAGTCGCGCATCGACCTGCTGCCCGACGCGTTTCGCACCGTCTTCATGCTGCGCGCGGTGGAAGAGATGAGTGTCGAGGAAGTCGCGCAGGCCCTGGCCATCCCCGAGGCCACCGTGCGCACGCGCTTTTTCCGTGCCCGCAGCCTGCTGCGCGAGGGCCTGGCCAGCCAGATCGACACCACGCTGGGCGATGCCTTTGCCTTCGACGGCGCGCGCTGCGACCGCATCGTGGCTGGCGTGCTCCGGCGGGCCGCGGCCGAGGGGCTGTCGCGCAGGGACTGAGGCTCAGACCTGCAGCGCCGCCGTTGCGGGCGCCGGCTGCTGCGGCAGGGCGGACGCCGTGGCAATGACCCCGCCGCCCAGGCACACCTCGCCGTCATACAGCACCGCGCTCTGGCCCGGCGTGACGGCCCACTGGGGCTGGGCAAACTCCAGCGCAAACGTGTCCGGCGCGCCGCCGGCGGACAGCCGGCAGGCGGCGTCCTGCTGGCGATAGCGTGTCTTGGCGGCGTATGCGCCCGGCGCGGGCGGCGCGCCGGCCACCCAGGCCGCATCGTCAAACGTCAGCTGGTGCGACAGCAGCCACGGGTGGTCGTGCCCCTGCACCACCAACAGGGTGTTGGTGTCGATGTCCTTGCGCGCCACGAACCACGGCGCATGCGCGCCGCCACCGCGCGCTGCGCCCTTGGCCTTGATGCCACCGATGCCCAGTCCCTGGCGCTGACCCAGGGTGTAGAAGGACAGGCCGACGTGCCGGCCGATGGTGCGCCCGCGCTCGTCCTTGATGGGGCCGGGCGCGGACTTCAGGTAGCGGCCCAGAAACTCGCGAAACGGCCGCTCGCCGATGAAGCAGATGCCGGTGGAATCCTTCTTCCTGGCGTTGGGCAGGCCGATCTCATCGGCGATGCGGCGCACGGCGCTCTTGTGCAGCTCGCCCACCGGAAATAAGGTCTTGGCCAGCTGGGCCTGCGTCAGACGATGCAGAAAGTAGCTCTGGTCCTTGCCGGGATCGAGGCCCTTGAGCAATTCATGCCCGCCGGTGGCTGCATTGAACCGCGTGCGCGCGTAATGTCCCGTGGCGATTTTCTCGGCGCCCAGCCGCATGGCGTGGTCCAGGAAGGCCTTGAACTTGATCTCGGCGTTGCACAGCACGTCCGGGTTGGGCGTGCGCCCGGCCTGGTATTCGCGCAGGAACTCGGCAAACACGCGGTCCTTGTACTCGGCGGCAAAGTTGACGTGCTCGATCTCGATGCCGATCACGTCGGCCACGGCGGCGGCGTCGATGAAGTCCTGGTTGGACGAGCAGTATTCGTCGTCATCGTCGTCTTCCCAGTTCTTCATGAAGATGCCGACCACCTCGTGCCCCGCCTGCTTGAGCAGCCAGGCGCTGACGGCCGAATCCACGCCGCCGGACAGGCCCACCACGATGCGATGCTTGCTTGGGTTCACGTGGCAAATTATCCCCGCCCGCACCCACCCTCGACGGCTGGGCAGCCCCGCAGTCCGTGCGCGGAGGAGGGCCTGCCCCTATTGACGCCAGAAAGTGGTCGCGGCAGACTGAAAATCTGTTTCAATGGGTTACCAAAGTATCACGAAAGGGGGTTCCATGGCAGTCAAGGCAAAGCGCGGGTTCGCCCGATTGGCGGCGCGCTGGCGTTTCGCGGCGGCGTCGCTGGTGCTGGGGCTGGCCGGCGGCGCGCATGCGCAAATCCTGATCGGGCAGACCACGGCAGTCACCGGCCCGGTGGCCGCCAGCGTCGGCGAGACGCTGCAAGGCATCCACCTGTATCTTGATCACGTCAATGCCCAGGGCGGCGTCAATGGCGAGCAGATCAAGCTGATCACGCTGGACGACAAGTTCGTGCCCAAGTTGGCCGGCGAAAACGCCCGCAAGCTGCTCGAAGACGACAAGGTGGTGGCGCTGTTCATGACCCGCGCCACGCCCCACAACCAAGCCATCTTGCCGTATCTGGCGCAATACAAGGCCGCGCTGATCGCGCCGTCCACCGGCGCCATGGTCTTCCACCAGCCGGTCAATCCCTACGTGTTCAACGTGCGCTCCAGCTACCAGGCCGAGGCCGAGAAGGCGATCGAACACCTGCACACCACGAGCCAGGAGCGCATCGCCGTGGTGCATGTGGACGACAGCTTTGGCGCCGACTGCCTTACCGGCGCCATGAAGGGTTTCGATCGCCTCAAGTTCAAGCCGGTCACGGTCATCAAGGCCGACCGCGAAAAGCCCGACTACGCGGCCATCGTGCCGCAGCTGCTTGCCACCCAGGCCCAGGCGGTGCTCTGGATCGGCTCCAGCGTGGCCGTGAGCGACGGCGTGAAGGCCTTGCGCAAGGCCGGCTCCGCCGCGCAGGTGGTGACGGTGTCCAACAACGCGTCGGGCGGTTTCGTCAAGCAATTGGGCGGCGCGTCGCGCGGCGTCATCGTGACGCAGGTGTTTCCCAATGTGCGCGCCATGGGATACGGCATCAATCGCGAGGCCGCCGCCCTGGCCACGGCCAAGGGCAACGTCCAGCTGTCGCCCCAGTTGATGGAGGGCTTCGCCAGCGCCAAGGTGCTCGTCGAGGCGCTGCGGCGCGCCGGCCCCAAGCCCACGCGCGATCGCGTCATTGCGGCGCTCAACGGCATCAACCACCTGGATCTGGGCGGGCTGGAGCTGGGTTTCAGCCCCAGCGACCACACGGGGCTGAAGTACGTCGAAATGTCCATGATCGACCAGGACGGCAAGTTCATGCGCTGAGGCGCCCGAGGCCCCGGCGCGCGCGAAACCCCTCAGGGCGCAGCCGGTGCAAGCAGTTTGCTTGTGGCGCCGGCGCGCGCGTACTATAATTTAAGGCTTTTCCCGCATTGGGAGGTCTTTGGCACGCCGCCTTGGGTGGCGTTTTGCTTTGGGCCTTGCGGGAAATCAGCGCGTGGCCGGCTTGCCAGGCGGCGCGAATCAGTCACGTGGGATGCCACGTGTTTTCACGTTCTAGGGATATTCATGCCAACCATCAGTCAACTGGTGCGTCACGGGCGGACGGTCGAGACGATCAAGTCCAAGAGCCCCGCGATGCAAAACTCGCCGCAGCGCCGCGGTGTGTGCACGCGCGTGTACACCACCACGCCGAAAAAGCCGAACTCGGCTCTGCGCAAGGTCGCCAAGGTGCGTCTGACCAACGGTTTCGAGGTCATTTCGTACATCGGCGGCGAAGGCCACAACCTGCAGGAGCACAGCGTCGTGCTGGTGCGCGGGGGCCGGGTCAAGGATTTGCCGGGCGTGCGCTACCACATCGTGCGCGGCTCGCTGGACCTGCAAGGCGTCAAGGATCGCAAGCAATCGCGCTCCAAGTACGGTGCCAAGCGTCCGAAGAAGGCCTGATCCATCATTGTTTTTCGGTGCTCGAAGGCTGGCCAGATGGCGGCCCGCAGCGAGCGAAGTGACCCGGCGTTCGGGTCGAGTAAGTGCAGGTTTTGATGAATCTGCGCGGCAAGCAATACAGGTGAGCGATCACTTCACTTGCCAACTGAAGCAAATTGAAAGGTAAGAAATGCCACGTCGTCGCGAAGTCCCCAAACGTGAAATCCTGCCGGATCCCAAGTACGGCAACGTTGAGCTGTCCAAGTTCATGAACGTCATCATGGAAGGCGGCAAGAAGGCCGTCGCCGAGCGCATCATCTACGGCGCGCTCGAAACCATGGAGAAGAAAAGCGGCAAGGATCCGCTGGAGCTCTTCACCGTCGCCATCAACAACGTCAAGCCGATGGTCGAGGTCAAGAGCCGCCGCGTGGGCGGCGCCAACTACCAGGTGCCGGTCGAGGTGCGTCCGGTGCGTCGTCTGGCGCTGTCGATGCGCTGGATCAAGGAGGCCGCCCGCAAGCGCGGCGAAAAGTCCATGGCCATGCGCCTGGCCAACGAGTTGCTGGAGGCCACCGAAGGCCGCGGCGGCGCGATGAAGCGCCGTGACGAGGTGCACCGCATGGCCGAAGCCAACAAGGCCTTCAGCCACTTCCGCTTCTAAAGGCGCAGCATCCCGTTTTGAAGGCCTGCGGCCCGACCTGCCGGATTTCGGTGGGCGGGCCCTTGGCCGTTAAGGAAAGAAAATCATGGCACGCAAAACCCCCATCGAGCGCTACCGCAACATCGGTATCTCGGCGCACATCGACGCTGGCAAAACCACGACGACCGAGCGCATCCTGTTCTACACCGGTGTGACCCACAAGCTGGGCGAGGTGCACGACGGCGCTGCGACGACGGACTGGATGGAGCAGGAGCAGGAGCGCGGCATCACCATCACCTCGGCGGCGGTGACCTGTTTCTGGAAGGGGATGGACCTGTCCTACCCGGAGCACCGCTTCAACATCATCGACACCCCCGGCCACGTGGACTTCACCATCGAGGTGGAGCGCTCCATGCGCGTGCTGGACGGCGCCTGCATGGTGTACTGCGCCGTGGGTGGCGTGCAGCCCCAGTCCGAAACCGTCTGGCGCCAGGCCAACAAGTACAAGGTGCCGCGCCTGGCCTTCGTCAACAAGATGGATCGCACCGGCGCCAACTTCTTCAAGGTCTATGACCAGATGAAGCTGCGCCTGAAGGCCAACCCCGTGCCCGTGGTGATTCCCATCGGCGCCGAGGACAACTTCAAGGGTGTGGTCGATCTGGTCAAGATGAAGGCCATCATCTGGGATGAAGCCTCCCAGGGCATGAAGTTCGACTATCAGGACATTCCGGCCGAGCTGGCCGCCGACGCCAAGAAGTGGCGCGAGAACATGGTGGAAGCCGCGGCCGAAGCCAGCGAAGAGCTGATGAACAAGTACCTGGAGGAGGGCGACCTCTCCGAGGACGACCTCAAGCTCGGCCTGCGCACGCGCACCATCGCCACCGAAATCCAGCCCATGCTGTGCGGTACGGCCTTCAAGAACAAGGGCGTGCAGCGCATGCTGGACGCCGTGATCGACTACCTGCCCTCGCCGGTGGACATCCCCGACGTGGACGGCACCGACCCGGACGACCACGACAAGCACCTGACCCGCAAGGCCGATGACGGCGAGAAATTCTCCGCCCTGGCGTTCAAACTGATGACCGACCCCTTTGTCGGCCAGTTGACCTTCGTGCGCGTGTATTCGGGTGTGCTCACCAAGGGCGACACCGTGTTCAACGCCGTCAAGGGCAAGAAGGAGCGCATCGGCCGCATCGTGCAGATGCACGCCAACGAGCGCATCGAGATCGAAGAAATCCGCGCCGGCGACATCGCCGCCTGCGTGGGCCTGAAGGACGTCACCACGGGCGAAACCCTGTGCGACGTCGATGCGCCCATCATGCTCGAGAAGATGGTGTTCCCCGAGCCCGTGATCGCGCAGGCGGTGGAGCCCAAGTCCAAGGCCGACCAGGAAAAGATGGGCCTGGCCCTGTCGCGCCTGGCCGCTGAAGACCCGTCCTTCCGCGTGCGCACCGACGAGGAGTCGGGTCAGACCATCATTGCCGGCATGGGCGAGCTGCACCTCGAAATCATCGTGGACCGCATGAAGCGCGAGTTCAACGTCGAGGCCAATGTGGGCAAGCCCCAGGTGGCCTACCGCGAGACCGTGCGCAAGACCGTCACCGACGTCGAGGGCAAGTTCGTGCGCCAGTCGGGCGGCAAGGGGCAATACGGCCACGTCGTCTTCACGCTGGAGCCGCAGGAGTCCGGCAAGGGCTTCGAGTTCGTCGACGAGATCAAGGGCGGTGTGGTGCCGCGCGAGTACATCCCGGCGGTGGAAAAGGGCGTGGTCGAGGCCCTGACTTCGGGCGTGCTGGCCGGCTATCCGGTGGTCGACGTCAAGGTGCGTCTCACCTTCGGCTCCTATCACGACGTGGACTCCAGCGAGCAGGCCTTCAAGATGGCCGCCATCTTCGGCTTCAAGGAAGCGGCCCGCAAGGCCAACCCCGTCATTCTCGAGCCCATGATGGCCGTCGAGGTGGAGACGCCCGAGGATTACGCCGGCACGGTGATGGGCGACTTGTCCAGCCGCCGCGGCATGGTGCAGGGCATGGACGACATGGTCGGTGGCGGCAAGGCCATCAAGGCCGAGGTGCCGCTGTCCGAGATGTTCGGCTACGCCACCACGCTGCGTTCCATGACGCAGGGCCGCGCCACCTACACGATGGAGTTCAAGCACTACAGCGAGGCGCCCAAGAACGTCGCCGAGGCGATTGTCGCTGCGCGCGCCAAATAAGGCGTTCAGTGGGTGTCTCGCGCTTGTCCATCATGCGCGAGGCGCTATCAAATCAATAGTTTTTGCAGTCTGCGACCCGGTGCCGTCCCGTTGCCCTGTGCGGGACGATCAAGCAACCGGGTGCAGACGTTAAACCCGAACACAGGCATGGCTCTTTGGAGAGATAGAAATGGCAAAAGAGAAATTCGAGCGTAGCAAGCCGCACGTCAACGTCGGCACCATCGGTCACGTCGATCACGGCAAGACCACCCTGACGGCGGCCATTGCCACCGTGCTGGCCAAGAAGTTCGGCGGCCAGGCCAAGGCCTACGACCAGATCGACAACGCCCCCGAAGAAAAAGCGCGCGGCATCACCATCAACACCTCGCACGTCGAGTACGAGACCGCCAACCGCCACTACGCCCACGTCGACTGCCCCGGCCACGCCGACTACGTCAAGAACATGATCACCGGCGCCGCCCAGATGGACGGCGCCATCCTGGTGGTCTCGGCCGCCGACGGCCCCATGCCCCAGACCCGCGAGCACATCCTGCTGGCCCGCCAGGTCGGCGTGCCCTACATCATCGTCTTCCTCAACAAGTGCGACATGGTCGATGACGCCGAGCTCCTGGAGCTCGTCGAGATGGAAGTGCGCGAGCTGCTGTCCAAGTACGAATTCCCCGGCGACGACACCCCCATCATCAAAGGCAGCGCCAAGCTGGCCCTGGAAGGCGACACCGGCGAGCTGGGCGAAGTGGCCATCATGAACCTGGCCGACGCCCTGGACAGCTACATCCCCACACCCGAGCGCGCCGTCGATGGCGCCTTCCTGATGCCCGTCGAAGACGTGTTCTCCATCTCCGGTCGCGGCACCGTCGTCACCGGTCGCATCGAGCGCGGCATCATCAAGGTTGGCGAAGAAATCGAAATCGTCGGCATCAAGGCCACGCAAAAGACCACCGTCACCGGCGTCGAAATGTTCCGCAAGCTGCTGGACCAGGGCCAGGCGGGCGACAACGTCGGCATCCTGCTGCGCGGCACCAAGCGCGAAGAAGTCGAGCGCGGCCAGGTGCTGTGCAAGCCCGGCTCCATCAAGCCGCACACGCACTTCACCGGCGAGGTGTATGTGCTGAGCAAGGACGAGGGCGGCCGCCACACGCCGTTCTTCAACAACTACCGTCCCCAGTTCTACTTCCGCACCACGGACGTGACCGGCTCCATCGAGCTGCCCAAGGACAAGGAGATGGTCATGCCCGGCGACAACGTCAGCATCACCGTCAAGCTGATCGCCCCCATCGCCATGGAAGAAGGCCTGCGCTTTGCCATCCGCGAAGGCGGCCGCACGGTGGGCGCGGGTGTGGTGGCCAAGATCATCGAATAAGGAGCGGCTTTCATGGCACAGCAAAAAATCCGCATCCGCCTGAAGGCGTTCGACTACAAGCTGATCGACCAGTCGGCCGCCGAGATCGTGGACACCGCCAAGCGCACCGGCGCCGTGGTCAAGGGCCCCGTGCCCCTGCCCACGCGCATGAAGCGCTTCGACATCCTGCGCTCGCCGCACGTCAACAAGTCCAGCCGCGACCAGCTCGAAATCCGCACGCACCAGCGCCTGATGGACATCGTCGACCCGACCGACAAGACCGTCGACGCGCTGATGAAGCTGGACCTGCCCGCGGGCGTGGACGTCGAGATCAAGCTGCAGTAATCGGCGCCCGCCGGGGCTGAACGCCCCGGCTGGGTCGACCCATCGGGGCATGGCTTGCCACGGTGGGATTTTTGCGTTATGATTTAAGGCTTGCCCGTTTTGGGCAAGATTTTCAACCCTCTTTCACACAAGCTCGAATTGTTCGGGTTCAACGCACGGGCCAATTGCAGCGCCGCGCGGTGAAAGCCAAGGAGTAAAAACATGAGTCAAAGCAATCGATTGGGATTGCTGGGGCGCAAGGTGGGCATGATGCGTCTGTTCACCGATGACGGCGATTCAGTGCCTGTCACGGTGGTCGATGTGTCGGGCAACCGCGTCACCCAGGTCAAGACCCAGGACAATGACGGCTACGTGGCCCTGCAGGTCACGTTCGGTGCGCGCAAGGCCTCGCGCGTGACCAAGCCCGAGGCCGGGCACCTCGCCAAGGCGGGCGTGCAAGCCGGTGAAATCACCCAGGAATTCCGTGTCGAAGGCGACGTGGCTGGCAAATATGCCGCAGGCAGCCAAGTGCCTGCGGGCGACGTGTTTGCCGTCGGCCAGAAGGTGGACGTGCAGGGCACTTCCATCGGCAAGGGCTATGCCGGCACCATTAAGCGCCACAACTTCAGCTCGCAGCGCGCCTCGCACGGCAACAGCCGTTCGCACAACGTGCCGGGCTCCATCTCGATGGCGCAGGACCCGGGCCGCGTGTTTCCGGGCAAGAAGATGACCGGCCACATGGGCGACGAGACCGTCACCACCCAGAACCTGGACGTCGTGCGCGTGGACGAGGCGCGCCAGCTGCTGCTGATCAAGGGCGCCGTGCCCGGCTCGCGCGGCGGCTTCGTCACAGTGCGCCCGGCCGTCAAGGCCAAGTCCGCCAAGCAGGAGGCCAACTAATGCAGCTCGAACTCCTGAACGAGCAGGGTCAGGCCGCGTCCAAGGTGGACGCCCCCGAGACCGTGTTCGGCCGTGACTACAACGAAGCGCTGGTGCACCAGCTGGTGGTGGCCTTCCAGGCCAACGCCCGCCAGGGCACGCGTGCGCAAAAAGACCGCGCGATGGTCAAGCACTCGACCAAGAAGCCGTTCCGCCAAAAGGGCACCGGCAACGCGCGCGCCGGCATGACCTCCTCGCCGCTGTGGCGCGGGGGCGGCCGCATCTTCCCCAACAGCCCGCTGGAAAACTTCAGCCAGAAGCTCAACAAGAAGATGTACCGCGCCGGCATGGCGTCCATCCTGTCGCAGCTGGCCCGCGACGGCCGCCTGGCGGTGGTTGAGTCGATCAAGGTCGATTCACCCAAGACCAAGCAGCTGGCCGCCCGCTTCAAGTCCATGGGGCTTGATTCGGTGCTGGTGATCGCCGACGAGGTCGATGAAAACCTGTACCTGGCCTCGCGCAACCTCGGCCACGTGCTGGTCATCGAGCCGCGCTACGCCGATCCGGTGTCGCTGGTGCACTACAAGAAGGTGCTGGTCACCAAGGGCGCCATCGACCAGCTCAAGGAGATGTTCGCATGAGCCGCATCAATCCCACGCCCGCCGAGCGCAAATTCGACGAAGGCCGCCTGATGCAGGTGCTGGTGGCGCCCATCGTGTCCGAGAAGGCCACGCTGGTGGGCGAAAAATCCAACGCCGTCACCTTCAAGGTGCTGCAAGGCGCGACCAAGCCCGAAATCAAGGCGGCCGTCGAGCTGCTGTTCAATGTCCAGGTCAAGAGCGTTTCGGTTGCCAACATCAAGGGCAAGACCAAGCGCTTTGGCCGCACCGTGGGCCGTCGCGATCATGTTCGCAAGGCCTACGTCGTGCTCAAGGAAGGTCAAGAGCTGAACCTGTCCGGGGAGGCTGCGTAAACCATGGCTATTGTCAAGATCAAACCGACTTCGCCCGGCCGCCGCGGCATGGTCAAGATCACGCGCGATCACCTGCACAAGGGTGAGGGTTTCGCGCCGCTGCTCGAGCCCCAGTTCCAGCAGGCCGGTCGCAACAACAACGGTCGCATCACCACGCGCCACAAGGGCGGCGGTCATCGCCACCACTACCGCGTGGTCGACTTCCGTCGCGACAAGGACGGCATCGCCTGCAAGGTCGAGCGCATCGAATACGACCCCAACCGCTCGGCCCACATCGCCCTGGTGTGCTACGCCGACGGCGAGCGCCGCTACATCATCGCCCCGCGCGGCGTCGAGGTCGGCAGCCAGCTCATCAGCGGCGCCGAGGCGCCGATCCGCGTCGGCAACACGCTGCCGATCCGCAACATCCCGGTGGGCTCGACCATCCACTGCATCGAGCTGAAGGCCGGTGCCGGCGCGCAGATCGCCCGCTCGGCCGGCACCTCGGCCACGCTGCTGGCGCGCGAGGGCACCTATGCCCAGGTGCGCATGCGCTCGGGCGAAGTGCGCAAGGTGCACATCGAATGCCGCGCCACCATCGGTGAAGTGGCCAACGAAGAGCACAGCCTGCGCCAGTTCGGCAAGGCCGGCGTCAAGCGCTGGATGGGCATTCGCCCCACGGTGCGCGGCATCGTGATGAACCCGGTCGACCACCCGATGGGCGGCGGCGAGGGCCGCAGCAAGAGCGGTCGCCAGCCGGTCGACCCGTGGGGCAACCTGACCAAGGGCTATCGCACCCGCAGCAACAAACGCACGCAGAACATGATTGTTTCGCGTCGCAAGAAGTAAGGGACCAGGCAAATGACTCGTTCTCTCAAAAAGGGTCCGTTTGTTGACCACCACTTGCTCGCCAAGGTTGACAAGGCGGTGGCCACCAAGGACAAGAAACCGATCAAGACCTGGTCGCGCCGCTCGATGGTGCTGCCCGACTTCATCGGCCTGACCATTGCCGTGCACAACGGCAAGCAGCACGTGCCGGTGTACGTGACCGACCAGATGGTCGGCCACAAGCTCGGCGAATTTGCTCTGACGCGCACCTTCAAGGGTCACGCGGCAGACAAAAAAGCCAAGAAATAAGGAGCGCACTCATGGAAACACGTGCAGTCCTGCGAGGCGTGCGCCTGTCGGCCGACAAGGGCCGGCTGGTGGCCGACCTGATCCGCGGCAAGAAGGTGGACCAGGCCCTCAACATCCTCAACTTCACGCAGAAGAAGGCCGCGCCCATCGTGCGCAAGGTGCTCGAGTCGGCGATCGCCAACGCCGAGCACAACGACGGCGCCGACATCGACGAATTGCGTGTCAAGACCATCTACGTCGAGCAAGGCACCACCCTCAAGCGCTCGGCCGCCCGCGCCAAGGGCCGCGGTGCGCGCCTGGTCAAGCCCACGTGCCACGTGTACGTGACGGTGGGCAACTGAACAAAGGCCTGGAAAGACTATGGGACAGAAAATCCATCCGACCGGCTTTCGCCTGGCCGTCAGCCGCAACTGGGCCAGCCGCTGGTATGCCAGCAACCGTGACTTCGCCGGCATGCTGGCCGAAGACATCAAGGTGCGCGAGCTGCTCAAGGCCAAGCTCAAGAACGCCGCCGTCTCGCGCGTGCTGATCGAGCGCCCCGCCAAGAATGCCCGCATCACCATCTACTCGGCGCGTCCGGGCGTGGTGATCGGCAAAAAGGGCGAGGACATCGAGAAGCTCAAGAAGGACCTGGCCACCCAGTTGGGTGTGCCGGTGGCCGTCAACATCGAAGAGGTGCGCAAGCCCGAGGTCGATGCCCAGCTGATCGCCGACTCGATCACCCAGCAGCTCGAAAAGCGCATCATGTTCCGCCGCGCCATGAAGCGCGCCATGCAGAACGCCATGCGCCTGGGTGCGCAGGGCATCAAGATCATGTCGGCCGGCCGCCTGAACGGCATCGAGATCGCGCGCACCGAGTGGTACCGCGAAGGCCGCGTGCCGCTGCACACGCTGCGCGCCGAGATCGACTACGGCTTCTCCGAAGCCAAGACCACCTACGGCGTCATCGGCGTCAAGGTGTGGGTCTACAAGGGCGACAACCTGGGCCGCACCGACGCGCCCTCGCTGGACAGCACGCCGCGCCCCGAGGGCGAGGAGCGCCGCGGTCCGCGTGGTCCGCGCCGTGACGGTCGTGGCGGCCCCGGCGGCGATCGCCGTGGCGGCCCGCGCCGCGATGCCCGCGGGGGCGCTGGCGCGCCCGCCGACGGCAGCGACAAACCCGCCGAAGCCGCGGACGGACAACCTGCCGCGCGCCGCGTGCGCAAGGCAGCCGCGCCGGCCGCTGACGGCGCCAAAGGAGAATAAGCATGCTGCAGCCTGCACGCAGAAAATATCGCAAGGAGCACAAGGGCCGCAATACCGGTATCGCCACTCGTGGCAATACCGTGGCCTTTGGCGACTTCGGCCTGAAGTCGACCGATCGGGGTCGTCTGACCGCACGCCAGATCGAATCGGCGCGCCGGGCCATTTCCCGCCACGTCAAGCGCGGTGGGCGCATCTGGATCCGCATTTTTCCGGACAAGCCCATCTCGACCAAACCCGCTGAAGTCCGCATGGGCAACGGCAAGGGCAACCCCGAGTACTACGTCGCCGAAATCCAGCCCGGCAAGGTGCTGTACGAAATCGTCGGCGTGCCCGAGGCCCTGGCCCGCGAAGCGTTTGCCCTGGCTGCTGCCAAGCTGCCGCTGCGCACGACCTTCGTCACCCGCATGATCGGCCAGTAAGCGAAGGAGAAAACCATGAAAACCGCTGAATTGCGCCAAAAGGACGTCGCCGGCTTGCAAGCCGAGGTGAAGGCGCTGCAGAAAGCCCACTTCAACCTGCGCATGCAAAAGGCCACCCAGCAGCTGAACAACACCGCTCAGCTCAGCCAGACGCGGCGTGCCGTGGCGCGCGCCAAGACCGTGCTGGCCGAGAAGCAGGCGGCGGCCAAGCAAGGACATTGAACATGACCGAAGCCAAACCCTCCCTCAAGCGCACCCTCGTGGGCACCGTGGTGAGCGACAAGCGCACCAAGACCGTGACGGTGCTGATCGAGCGCCGCGTCAAGCACCCGATCTACGACAAGATCGTGGTGCGCTCCAGCAAATACCACGCCCACGACGAAAAGGGCGAATACAAGCTGGGCGACACCATCGAGATCACCGAGAGCCGCCCGCTGTCCAAGACCAAGAACTGGGTGGCCACGCGCCTGGTGCAGAAGGCCGCGCAGGTCTGATCGCACCCCCAATCGGCGCCCCGCAGCGCCGATCCGAAAAACGGCCCACAATGTGGGCCGTTTTTGTTGCTGCGGCGGTTGGCGGACAATCCCGTGCGAATTCATCTCAAGGAGCCCATTCATGATCAAGGTTGGAGACACATTGCCGGCGGTGACACTGGCCGAGTATTCCGAGGTGGAGGGCGGCGGTTGCAGCATCGGCCCCAACCCGGTGGACGTGGCCAAGGCGGCCGCCGGCAAGACCATCGCGCTGTTTGCGGTGCCGGGCGCCTTCACGCCCACCTGCTCGGCCAAGCACGTGCCCAGCTACCTGGCCGCGCACGACGCGCTCAAGGCCGCCGGCGTGGATGAGATCTGGTGCCTGTCGGTCAACGACCCCTTCGTGATGGGCGCCTGGGCGCGCGACGAGAAAACGGCGGGCAAGATCCGCATGCTGGCCGACGGCGACGCCGCCTTCGCCAAGGCCACCGGCCTGACGCTGGACTTGACCGGCAAGGGCCTGGGCCTGCGCAGCAACCGCTATTCCATGCTGGTCAAGGACGGCAAGGTCGCCACGCTCAACATCGAGGGCCCCGGCAAGTTCGAGGTCAGCGACGGCGCGACGCTGCTGGCGCAGGTGAAGTAGTCCCTGCGGGCCGTTGGCGCGTTTGCAGGCGCGCGCGGGCGTCTGCCCCGCGTCTGTCGGAACGTCGGGCCACCGAACCGCGGTTGCGCGCGATGCCGCGCCGGAGTGCCGGCTGCGCATTCGATAAACTATGGTATTGATAGCTGCTTGCGCTTGAAAGACGGGCGCCAGCGGTCGACTTGGCTTTGATTTCTGGGCCTTGCGGTTACGCCAGATCGACCTTGAGGTAATGCGCCCCCGGCAGCGGGTTGTGGTAGTAGGGCGCAACCTCCTGAAAGCCCAGGTCGGCGTACAGCGCGCGCGCCGACTCCATGTCGTCCAGCGTGTCCAGCAGCACGCAGGCATAGCCGATCTGGACGGCGGCATCCAAAATCGCCTCGCTCAGTTGCCGGCCCAGGCCGAAACCGCGAAACGCCTTGCGCACATACAAGCGCTTCATCTCCGCCGCGCCCGGGTAGTGCGCGTCGTCCAGCGGGCGCAGCGCGCAGCAGCCCGCCAGTTCGCCGTCCACCCAGGCCAGCAGCAGGGTGCCGCGCGGTGCGGCGTAGTCACCGGGCAGGGCGGCCAGTTCGGCGTCGAAGCCCTGAAAGCACAGATCGACGCCCAGTTGCTCGGCGTATTCCTGAAACAGCGCGCGCGCGCCCTGCATGTGCTGCGGCGTGTGGGCCGCGGCGATTTCAACGAGAGGAGCGGACGGCATGGCAAATCGAGGGGGCGAAGGCGAGCGATGATCGAAGGGGACTTTCAGCCGAACGAGGCAGCGCCGCCCCAGCGCACCACGGCGTAGACCCCTGCGGCCGACAGCGCCAGCAGCACCAGCGCAAACGCGCGCGTGCCCGCGGTGTCGCGGGACGCGGCTGCGGCCTGCGTCATGGCCTTGTCTCCGCTGATCATCGGACGCACCAGCGCGTGGCCGCGCCACGCATAGGCGATGATCGCCAGCACGTGCAAGGCCACCAGCGCCAGCACCAGGATCTGCCCCGGCCCGGTGTGGTAGTGGCTGGCCAGCTTGACCAGCGCCTCGGACGCGCGCGCCGCCAGCGGGCCGGCATAGGCGATTTCGTCGTCGGCCAGCAGGCCCGTGCCCACCTGCATTGACAGCACCGCCAGCATGGCCAGCACCGACAGCGCGCCCAACGGGTTGTGGCCGACTTGCGCGTCGATCGGTGTGTGCCCTTTCAGATAGGCACGCAGGCGCGCCGGCGTGGGCACAAAGCTGGCAAAACGCGACCAGCGTCCACCCACCACACCCCATGCCAGCCGAAACAGCAGCAGCGCAAACACCCCGTAGCCCAGCCGCAAGTGCAGGTTCATGGCATTGCCGCCGATCTTGGCCGACACCACCAGGGCGACGACCGCCAGGGCCAGCAGCCAATGAAACAGACGGGTGGGCAAATCCCAGACGCGAATGCTCTGCATTTCTTCACACGGTTTGGACCAAAGATTGCCGCGCTTCCAGTATGCTGCGGCAGCCAGTCGTGGCCAGTTTAAGCCACATCCGCTTTGTCCCAACCCGTTGGAGGCCTCTTCAGATGAATACCCCCGCCGTCTTGCTCTTGGCCGTGTCGGCCGCCGCTTTCACCCTGCCGGCTTCGGCCCAGTTTGCCAAGCCCGAGGACGCGATCAAGTTTCGCCAGAGCGCGCTCACCGTGATGGGCACCTATTTTTCCCGCCTGGGTGCCATGGCCAATGGCAAGGCGCCCTATGACGCCGCCGCCGCGGCGGCCGATGCCGAGATCGTGGCCATGGTCTCGCACCTGCCCTGGCAGGCCTTTGCCCCGGGCACCGACAAGGGCCGCGAGACGGCCGCGCGCCCCGAGATCTGGCAGGAGCAGGCCAAGTTCAAGGAGCGCGCCGAGAAGATGCAGGCCACCGTGGCGCAAACCCTGCTGCCCGCCGCCAAGAGCGGCAGCCTGGATCAGCTCAAGGCCGCTTTCGGCCCCACGGCGCAAAGCTGCAAGGCCTGCCACGACGATTTCCGCCGCAAGTAAGCTGGCCGGGACGAAAAAAAGGGCGCTCGATGAAGCGCCCTTTTTTGTCGCAAGGCGTTTCAGGCCGCCAGCAACTTCTCGATCAGCTTGTGCAGCTCGGCAAAATCGGGCGCGCCGACGTATTTCTTGACGATCTGGCCCTGCTTGTCGACGACGTAGGTGGTGGGCGTGAGCTGCACGTCGCCCCAGGCCTTGGCCACCGCGCCGGTGTTGTCGATGGCGACCTTGAAGGGCAGCTTGCGCGTCTGCGCGAAGTTGACGACGTAGCTGGGCGGGTCGTAGGACATGGCCACGGCGATGGTGTCGTAGCCCTTGTCCTTGTACTTGTCGTAGGTCGAAATCACCTGCGGCATCTCGCCCACGCAGGTGGTGCAGCTGGTGGCCCAGAAGTTGACCAGGGTGACCTTGCCCTTCAGTTGCTGCGTGGTCTGGCTGGAGCCGTCCAGCAGCACGAAGGTGGACAGGGGCGCAGCGTCGTCGCCGCAGCCCGCCAGGGCGGCCGTCGCCACGGCCAATGCGGCCAAGGCGCTGCGGCGGGTGGGTTTGAAGGGTTTCACGGACAGCATTTTAGGGCGATGGGGGCAAACCCGCTGGTCGCGGACAGGGCCCATTCGAGCCCGCCGGCGCGGCAAAGTTCAGGCCAGATCCAGCAGCAGGCGGGTCATTTCGTCTTGCCGCGTGATCATGGGGTCGTGCCCGGTGGCCATCGTCACGATGCGGCAGCCGGGCAGCCAGGCGCCGTCCCAGAATTTGGCGTCTCGCACGCGCGGGCGGATGGCATCGATGGTGCCCAGCGCCGGCGCGGTGCAGTCGATGAAGGTGCGCGGCACGCGGGCCACGCGCGCGGGGTCGAAGTCGAGCGGGGCCTCGTAGGTGTGGCCGGGGTGCGGCGTCTGGCGGCGCTTGACCCATCCGTAGTCGTTGTCCGCCAGACCGAACACCGCCGGGTCGGGCGGCGGAAAGCTGAACTCGGGCGTGGCGGCGGCGGCTTGCAGGCGTGCCTGGCGCGTGGCGCGGCCGTGCGTGCTGCTCCAGCTCTCGCCCGGCCGGGGCACCACGGCGTCCACGTAGACCAGGTGCCTGAGCGCGCCCGCCGGTTCGCGGTCGGCCACGGCCGTGCCCAGCATGCCGGCATACGAGTGCACGACCAGGATGCAGTCGCGCATTTCCTCGGCGGCCAGCGCCTGGCGCACGTCGGCAATGTGCGTCTCCAGCGTGATGGCGGCGGACAGCAGGTGGGCGCGCTCGCCCAGCCCCGTCAGCGTGACGGCGTGGGCGTTGTGGCCGGCGCGGATCAGCGCGTGCTGCACCGGCCGCCAGTACCAGGCGCCACCCCAAGCGCCGTGCACGAGCAGGTAGTTGGCCATGGCGTGCTGTGCTTGGATTTGTCAGTCAAATTCGCCGCTGTCGCCCGTGCAACAAGCGCAAGCAGCTATCAAAATAGTAGTTTTTTCAGATGACGCCTTGCTCGCGCAACGCCGCGATGCGCGCCGCGTCCCAGCCCAGCAATTCGCCCAGGACCTGATCCGTGTGCTGGCCCAGCAGCGGCGGCGGATGGTCGTGGCGCACGGGGGTCTGGCTCAGCTTGATGGGACTGGCCACCAGCCGCAAGTCGGCCTTGATCGGGTGCGCCCAGTGGTCCACCATGGCACGCGCCTGCACCTGCGGGTCGGCAAACACCTCGTCCAGCTTGTTGATGGCGCCGCAGGGCACCTGCGCGGCCTCCAGCGCGGCCAGCCAGTCGGCCTTGGCGCGCGTCTTCATCACGGGCTCGAGTTCGGGCACCAGGGCTGCGCGGTGCAGCACGCGATCGCGGTTCTTGGCGTAGCGCTCGTCCTGCGCCAGATCGGGGCGCCCGGCGACCTGGCAGAACTTGGCGAACTGCCCGTCGTTGCCCACGGCCAGGATGATGAAGTCCTTGCCGCCGTCGGCTGCGGGCGCGACCTCGAACACCTGGTAGGGCACGATGTTCTGGTGCGCGTTGCCCATGCGGCCCGGCACCTTGTCGCTCACCAGGTAGTTGGCGCCCAGGTTGGCCAGCATGGCCACCTGGCTGTCCAAAAGCGCCATGTCCACGTGTTGGCCCTGCCCGGTGCGCTCGGCGTGGCGCAGTGCGGCCAGAATGCCCACGGTGGCATACATGCCGGTGAACAGGTCGGACACGGCCACGCCCACCTTCTGCGGGCCGCCGCCCAGGTCGTCGCGCTCGCCGGTCACGCTCATCAGTCCGCCCAGGCCCTGGATGATGTAGTCGTAGCCCGCGCGCGGCGCATATGGCCCGCTCTGGCCAAAGCCCGTCAGGCTGCAATACACCAGGCGCGGGTTGATGGCGGACAAGGCGGCGTAGTCCAGCCCGTAGCGCGCCATGTCGCCGACCTTGAAGTTCTCGATGAACACATCGCAGTGGGTCGCCAATTCGCGGATCAGCTGCTGCCCGTCGGGGCGGGCGATATCGCAGGTCAGCGAGCGCTTGTTGCGGTTGGCGCCCAGGTAGTAGGCCGCTTCCTGCGACTCGCGACCGTCGTCGCCCACCAGAAAGGGCGGGCCCCAGCTGCGCGTGTCGTCGCCCGTGCCGGGGCGCTCGATCTTGATCACGTCGGCGCCCAGATCGGCCAGCGTCTGGGTGCACCAAGGGCCCGCCAGCACGCGGGAGAGGTCGAGGACGCGGATGCCGTCGAGGGAGTTCATGCGGTGCATTATCGAGCAATCGCCGGCTGCTTTCAGCCTGCCCTTGCCCGCCCATAATCGCCCGCATGATGATGCTGCGCATGGCCCTGGCGGCCTTCTCGCTGACGGCACTGCTGGCCTGCAGCCCGGCGCTGAACTGGCGCGAGGTGGCGCTGGCCGGCTCCAGTGCACACGCCCTGTTGCCGTGCAAGGCCGACCGCACCACGCGCAGCGTCCCGCTGGGTGGCGCGCCGACCGATCTGGCCGTGGCGGGTTGCGACGCCGCTGGCGCCACCTTTGCCGTGATGACCGCCACCGTGCCCGCGGGCGAGGCGCCCGACGCCGTGCTGGCCGGCTGGCAGCAGGCCACGCTGGCCAACATGCAGGCCGACGGGGCCAGCGTGCAGCGCAGCGACTATCGCCCCGCCGGCGGGTTGCCCCTGCCGCATGCGCAACGCGTCGTGGCCCAGGGTCGGCGCGGCGACGGCCGGCCGGTGGCAGCGCAGGCGGTGTGGAGCGCGCACGCCGCGCCCGGCGGCGGCACCGAGCTGCTGCACGCCGTGGTGTATGCCGATCGGCCGCAACCGGTGGCAGCGCAGGCGTTTTTCGACGCTCTGGGGTGGTAGTGCACGGCGGTGCGCGCGGGCATTGATAATCCGGGCCGTATGAGCAACGCCGTTCTCCTGATCGCCCATGCTCCGCTGGCGCAAGCGCTGCGCGATGCCGCGCTGCACGTGCTGGCCGACTGCGCACCGGACCTGCTGGCGGTGGACGTGCAGGCCAGCGCCCCGCCCGAGGTCAGCCAGGCCGCCGCCCAGGCCGCGTTGGCGCGTTGCGACGACAAGTCCGGTGTGCTGATCCTGGCCGACGTGCTGGGCGCCACGCCCTGCAACGTGGCGCAGCGCCTGCTGACGGACGAGCGCATGCGGCTGCTGGCCGGCGTCAACCTGCCGATGCTGCTGCGTGCGCTCACCTACCGCGCCGAGCCCCTGCCCGTGATGGCCGAGCGGGCGTTGGCCGGCGGCGCGCAAGGCGTGGTGGCCGTGGCCGCGCCATCCGATAGCGGAAAGCCGAAAACACCATGATCCAGACGGAAGCCACCATCTCCAACAAGCTGGGCCTGCACGCCCGCGCCTCGGCCAAGCTCACCAAGCTGGCCGCCGCCTACCCCTGTGAGGTGTGGATGAGCCGGGGCGAGCGGCGCATCAACGCCAAGAGCATCATGGGCGTGATGATGCTGGCCGCGGGCATTGGCAGCTCGGTGACGGTTGAAACCGATGGCCCGCAGGAGCAGGAGGCGATGGATGCGTTGCTGGCGCTCATCAACGACAAGTTCGGGGAAGGCGAATGAATGTGGACCACCCCCAGTCTCCACTCGCTGCGCGATGTTTCGCCCACCCCCTTGTATCTTTGCAACTGCAGTCCTCGTTCAGTTGTCGTCAGTGCGCCAAACCTGCCTCCCCCTGGAGCCTTGAGTTCGACCTTGAGCAATCGGTCAACGCATTGACATCTTTCATCCAACCACGTAGCCCGAACAGTTGCCGATCATGAACATGCATGCACAAGGTGGGGTAGTGAGTGGCGTCGGTCGAGCCAACGCCGGTATTGATGTGTCCAAACTGCATCTCGATGCATGCGTGGGCGATCAGCATCGGCGCGTGCCCAACGACGCCGACGGGTGGCAGGAGCTGATCAATCAGTTCAAGAGCACCGATGTTGATTTGGTGGTCATCGAGGCCACTGGTGGCTACGAGCGTGAACTGGTGTGGGCGCTGCAACGTGCCGGCATTGCGGTCGCGCGTGTCAATCCGCGTCAGAGCCACGACTTCGCCAAGTCGATGGGTGAGTTGGCCAAGACCGACAAGGTCGATGCCCGCATCCTGCGCGACTTTGCCGACGTGTTGGCGCGCCACAAGGATCGAGCCAAATACATCACGCCTATGGAGGATGTCCGGCGCCAGGAGTTGGCAGTGCTGATGACACGGCGTCGGCAGCTCATCGAGATGCGAGTGGCTGAAGGCCACCGCTTGGAGCAGGCCAGCGCACGCGCCGCGCGCAGCATCAAAGCCGTCCTCGGGATGCTGGACAAGCAGATCGCGGCCATTGATGCGGACGCCGACTCGCACCTGGATCGACACTTCAAGCAGCAGCGCGCGTTGCTCGACAGTGTCAAGGGCGTCGGTCCGGTGGCGATTCTCACCCTGAGCGCGGCGCTGCCCGAATTGGGCCGGCTCAAGCGACGCCAGATCGCCAAGCTGGTGGGTGTGGCTCCCCTGGCCAATGATTCGGGCGAGCGCAGTGGCAAGCGTCGTATCTGGGGTGGGCGCGCCGAGGTGCGGGCCGTGGTGTACATGGCCGCGCTCTCAGCCATTCGCTACAACCCCGTGTTCAAGGTCTTCTATGAGCGTTTGCTACAAGCGGGCAAACCCAAGAAAGTGGCCATCGTCGCTTGCATGCGCAAGCTCTTGACGATTCTCAACGCCATGCTCAGAGATAAAACCGCCTGGGATCTGTCCAAGCATGAAAATTTCATTCAACAGACTTGACTTGAGAACACAGTTGCTCAAGGGGGCATCGCCCCTGGCCGGGGAGACCCCGGCCACGGCGATCACGGGCGTGGCCTGCTTCGCGGCCTTTGGCGTCCTTGGGTTTCATCCGCGGCGGGTCGTGCGCAGCGCCATGGACAACTGAGATGAAACACCCCCAGTCTTCACTCGCTGCGCGATGTTTCGCCCACCCCCTCGAGGGGGCATCGCCTCTGGCCGGGGGGACCCCGGCCACGGCGATCACGGGCGTGGCCTGCTTCGCGGCCTTTGGCGTCCTTGGGTTTCATCCGCTGCGGGTGGCGTGCAGCGCCATGGACAACTGAGATGACGCCATGACCTTCGCCGTCCACGGCCTGCCGGTTGCGCGTGGCATCGCGATTGGGCGCGCGGTGCTGGTGGCGTCCAGTCGGGTGGAGGTGGTGCACGACTTCATCGAGCCCGAGCAGGTGCTGGCCGAGCTGGCGCGCCTGCGCACCGCGCGCGACGCGGTGGTGTCCGAGCTGCAGCGCATGCAGCGCGAGCTGCCCAAGGATGCGCCGCCCGAACTGGGCGCCCTGCTGGACGTGCACCTGCTGCTGCTGCAAGACGAGACTATCGGCGCCGGCGTGCGCCAGTGGATCGTGGAGCGCCACTACAACGCCGAATGGGCACTGGTGACGCAGCTGGAAGTGCTGGCGCGCCAGTTCGACGAAATGCAGGACGAGTACCTGCGCGAGCGCAAGGCCGACCTGGAGCAGGTGGTCGAACGCGTGCTGCGGCGCCTCAAGGGCGTGCCGCCGCTGAATGCCATCGCCGCGCCGCGCGCCGCCCGCGCCGAAGGCGAGTCGCTGGTGCTGGTGGCGCATGACCTGTCGCCCGCCGACATGCTGCAATTCAAGAAGAGCGTGTTTGCCGGCTTCGTCACCGACGTGGGCGGCAAGACCAGCCACACCGCCATCGTGGCGCGCAGCATGGACATACCGGCCGTGGTGGGCGCGCGCGCGGCCAGCGACCTGGTGCGCCAGGACGACTGGGTCATCATCGACGGCGATGCCGGGGTGATGATCGTCGATCCCACGCCCATCATCCGCGACGAATACGCCTACAAGCAGCGTCAGGGCGAGCTCGAGCGCAGCCGCCTGGCGCGGCTCGCGCACACCCCCGCCGTCACGCTGGATGGCGAGCGCGTCGAGCTGCTGGCCAACATCGAGCAACCGGGCGATACCCAGGCCGCGCTGGCCGCGGGCGCCGTGGGCGTGGGCCTGTTTCGCAGCGAATTTCTGTTCATGGGCCGGCACGGCAAGCTGCCCGACGAGGAAGAGCAATACCAGGCCTATCGCCAGGCCGCCGAGGCCATGCATGGCATGCCGGTCACCATCCGCACCATCGACATCGGCGCCGACAAGCCGCTGGACGACCGGCGCGAAAGCACGCACCTGAACCCGGCCCTGGGCCTGCGCGCCATTCGCTGGAGCCTGTCCGAGCCGGCCATGTTCCTGACCCAGCTGCGTGCGCTGTTGCGCGCCGCCGCGCACGGGCAGGTGCACATCCTGATTCCGATGCTGGCGCACGCCAGCGAGATTCGCCAGACGCTGGAGTTGCTGGCGCAGGCGCGTGCGCAGATCGATGCGCGCGGCCAGGTGCATGGCGCGGTCAAGATCGGCGCCATGATCGAGGTGCCGGCGGCGGCGTTGACGGTCAAGATGTTTCTGCGCCATTTCGACTTTCTGTCCATCGGCACCAACGACTTGACGCAGTACACCCTGGCCATCGATCGCGCCGACGACTCCGTGGCCCACCTGTTCGATCCGCTGCACCCGGCGGTGCTGCAACTGGTGGCCGGCACCATTGCCGCGGCGCGCGCGCAGGGCAAGGGCGTGACGGTGTGCGGCGAAATGGCGGGCGACCCGCAGATGACGCGCCTGCTGCTGGGCCTGGGCCTGCGCAGCTTCTCCATGCACCCCTCGCAGATCCTCACCGTCAAGCAGGAGCTGCTGCGCGCCGACGCCGGCCAGCTGGCGCCCTGGGCGCAGGCCGTGCTGGCCAGCGACGAGCCGGCGGCGCTGCTGACGCCGCACGATCCGTGAAGGCGCTTCAGCGCGAGCGCGTGCCGATCACAGCGGCGCCCAGAATGAGTGCGGTGGCCCCGGCGATGGACAGGCTCAGCGGCCGTCCCGTGCTCCACAGCAGCAGCAAGGTGGACAGCAGCGGCGTCAGATAGCTCAGCACCCCGATGTGGCGCGCATCGCCCAGCTTCAGCGCCCTGTCCCACAAGAAGAATGCCCCGCCCAGGGGCCCCAGGCCCAGCGCCGCGATCAGTGCCACGTCGCGCGCCGACAGGCTCGTCGCCGGCTCCAGCAGCACGTGGCAAACCAGCGCCAGCAAGCCCGACACCAACCCGAACGTGCCGATGGCGGCAGTCGGAAAATTGCGCCCCGTCAGCGCCAGGCGCTTGGTCAGCAGCGAATAGCTGGACCAGATGAAGGCCGCCCCGGCCGCGCAGGCAAAACCCAGCGCCACGTTGCCCGGCGCTGCGCTGTCGCCGCCGGGCCCCACAATGGCCAACGCCGCGCCCGCAAAGCCCGCCAGCGCTGCGCCCACGTGCGCCGCCGTCAGGCGCACGCCGGGCAGGATCAGCGGCGCCATCAGCACGATGCCCAGCGGCCACAGGTAGTTCACCAGGTTGGCCTCGACGGCCGGGGCCTGCCCCAGCGCCGTGAACAGCAGAAAGTGGTAGCCGAACAACCCGTACACGCCCACGGCCAGCGTCGGCCAGGGCACCGCCAGGCGGCGCAGGTCAAAACGCACCAGCGGCAGCGCGATCAGGCTGCCGGCCAGCAGGCCCAGGCCGGTCAGCAAAAACGGGGGCACGTGGCGCAGTGCCGCGCCCAGCGCGGCCAGCGAGGCCCACAGCGCGATGGTGGCCAGCGCCAGCCAGTTGGCCGCGCGGGCGGAATGTTGAGGGGGCATGAAGCAAAAAGCCGGAAACCGTGACTTCCTGCATCTTACGGGCGGGCCAACCCGGGGAGCTTCCCTGATTGCCGGCCGCCGCGCCGCGCCGCATCATGCGCACAGCCTGCCGCACCCCGCACAGGCTTGTTGCCAACGATCTCACAAGGACCGCATCCATGAAACGCCCCGTCTTGCTGGCCGCCGCCGCGCTGGCCTGCACCGTCACCCTGCCCGCCTACGCCGCCGATACCCTGGGCACGGTGGCCGCCAACAACAAGATCACCTTTGCGTACCGCGACTCGTCGGTGCCCTTCAGCTACCTGGCCGGGGCCGACAAGCCGATCGGCTTTGGCGTGGACATCTCCAACGCCGTGCTGGCCGCCGTCAAGAAGGAGCTGGGCAAGAACGACATCCAGGTCGGCTGGCAGTCGGTCACCTCGGCCAACCGCATTCCGCTGCTGGTCAACGGCACGATCGATCTGGAGTGCGGCTCGACCACCAACAACAGCGCGCGCGGCAAGGAGGTCAGCTTTGCCACCAACTACTTCTACACCGGCACGCGGCTGATGGTCAGAAAAAGCTCGGGCATCCAGAACTGGGCCGAGCTGAAGGGCAAGAAGGTGGCCATCACCACCGGCACCACCAACATGCAGGTGGTGCGCCGCTACAACGACGAGAAGAACCTGAACCTGGAGATCATCGGCACCAAGGACCATGCCGACGCCGCCATGCTGGTGGAGACCGGCCGCGCCGACGCCTTTGCCATGGACGACATCCTGCTGTTCGGCCTGAAGGCCAACGCCAAGGATCCGGCGGCGCTGGACGTGGTGGGCGAGTCGCTGCAGGTCGAGCCCTACGCCTGCATGGTGCGCAAGGACGACCCCAAGTTCAAGGCCTTGGTCGACGGCGTGATCAACGGCATGATGAAGACGGGCGAGTTCACCAAGCTCTACAACAAGTGGTTCATGGAGCCCATCCCGCCGCGCAACCAGGCCATCGGGCTGCCGATGAGCCAGGAGCTGCAAGACAACATCAAGGCGCCGTCGGACAAGCCGGCGACATAGGCCAGGCCCAAGTCCCGCTTGCTGCGCCCGGTGCTCGCCGGATCGGATTCGCCCCTGATTTCTGAGCGCGCCGCGGATGGGGCGCTACACCGCCAGCAGGCGCTGCAATTGCCCGGCCAGTTCGCGCGCCGCCTCATCCCAGGCGGCCGCCACGCCGAGGCTTCGCAGGTCCACCGTGCGCAGGCCGGGGTAGCCGCAGGGGTTGATGCGCTCGAAGGCTGTCAGATCCATGGCCACGTTCAGGGCCAGGCCATGGTAGGTGTGGTGCCGGGTGACCTTGATGCCCAGCGCCGCGATCTTGCCCAGGCCGGTGAAGTCCGGCGGCGGCGCGGGCGTGCCGGGTGGGCGCTGCTGCGGCCGTTGCGCGAGCACGGCGTGGCTGAAGGGATCGTCCAGCCGCACGTAGATCCCGGGCGCGCCGCTCACGCGGTGCCCCACCACGCCCCACCGCGCCAGTGCGCGGATGGCCGCTTCTTCCAGCCGATACACGTATTCCTTGACGAAGATGCCGCGGCGCTGCAAGTCGATCAGCGGGTAGGCCACCACCTGTCCGGGCCCGTGGTAGGTCACCTGTCCGCCGCGGTCGGTGGCGACGACCGGGATCTCGCCAGGGGCCAGCACGTGCTCGGGCCGCCCCGCCAGGCCCAGCGTGAATACCGGTGGGTGCTCGCAAATCCATAGCTCCTCGCGCAATGTCGCCGACGGCTGGCGCGCGAAATCCTTCATGGCCTGGAAGGTGGGGGCGTACTCCACCCGGCCGAGCCATTGAATCTGCATGTTAAGTTTCTCGGTGACTCATGGCGCTGCGTGTCATCAGCTGGTGATGAAACCCAAAGAGCCGAACGGCCGCGGAGCAGGCCACGCCGGTGATCGCCGTGGCCGGGGTCTCCCCGGCAACTGGCGATGCCCCCTGCAAGGGGGTGGGCGAAACATCGCGCAGCGAGTGCAGACTGGGGGTGTGCATGATCACAGAACCCAGCGCGCCATTGGATGCGTGGACAGCGCGCGGTACAGCTCGTCGAGCTGTGCGCGGCTGGTGGCCAGCACGGTGATCGTCACGCCCAGGTATTTGCCGCCGCCGCTTTCGCGCAGCTCGATGGTCGTGGCGTCGAATGTGGGGTCGAACTGCCGCGCGATGTGGGTGATGGCATGCACGAAGCCATCCTCGTTGACGCCGACCACCTTGATGGGGAACGGGGTCGGGTACTCGATCAGGTCGTCGCGGCGCGCGCCGCTGGGCATGGCATCGGTCATGGCGTGAACAAGGCGTCCTTGGCGCGCTGGTAGCCTGCGTAGAGCTTCTCGTAGATCGGACCCGGGCGGCCATGGCCCACCGGGCGGCCATCCAGCGTGGTGACGGGCAGCACTTCCTTGGTGGCCGAGGACAGCAGCAGCTCATCGGCCGCTGACACCTCGGCCTGGGCGATGCGGCGCAACTCGAAGCCGATGCCCTGCTCGCGGCACAGCGCCTCGATGGCGCCGTAGCGGATGCCTTCCAGCACCAGGTGGTCCCGCGGCGGTCCGCAGACGACGCCGTCCTTGACCACCCACACGTTGCTGGACGCCGCCTCGCTCAGAAAACCGTCGCGGAACATCACGGTCTCCAGCGCGCCCGCGTCAAAACTGATCTGGCGCGCCATCACGGCGCCCAGCAGGCTGATGGACTTGATGTGCGCCTTCTTCCAGCGGAAGTCTTCCGCGGTGACGCAGGCCACGCCCTGAGCGCGCAGCGTCGGCGCAATGGGCTTGAGCGGCAGGCAGGTGGCAAACACCGTGGGCGTCAGGCCTTCGATCATGTGGTGTTCGCGCAACGCCACGCCGCGGGTCACCTGAAAATAGTAGAACCAGTCGTTGTTCGTGGCGTGCTCGGGGTGCGCGGCAATCAGGTCGAGCGCGATGCGCCGCCATTCATCGGGCGTGTGCGGGTTGGGGATGCGCACCTCGCGCAGGCTGCGATCCAGCCGCGCCATGTGCTGCTCGAAGCGAAACGGCTGCGGCGCGTGGCCCGGCTTGCCATAGACGGCGATGCCCTCGTACACCCCGTCGCCAAAGATGAAGCCGCGATCCAGCGGGCTGATGCGCGCGGCGTCCAGCGTGGTGACTTCGCCGTTCAGGTGACAGGGCAGGGCGGGCAAGGAGGCAGGCATGGTAAAGGGGGCGAGATGCAGTGGGGGCAGCCCGCATTCTGATCCAGCCGCAGGCGCTGCGTTTGCGCGCCACTGGATTGGGCTGCGGGTTACCACGTATAATTTCATGGCTTTGCAGCACGTTGGCTGAGAGAGTAACCGCGGCGTCAGGTGGCATGAAGAAAATCACACCCCAGTCGGCGCCCGGTGTCTCGGGTTGGGCCGATTCCGAGGTGGGCGAGGACTTGCCCACGCCGCTTTCGGCCGAGCAGGCGCGCCGCTGGCGCACGCAACATCCGCAAGTGTCGGTGGGGCGGGCGCTGGTGATGCAGGGGCTGACCGGCATGGTCGTCGCTGCTTCGGCTTGGTTGTTGACCGGTCGGGTGGAGGTGGCTTGGTCGGCGGCCTATGGCGCGCTGACCGGGATCATCCCGGCGGCGGTGGCGGCCAAGGGCACGCGGCGTTGGGCAGCGCCCGGGTTTCCCCCGGGGGCGGCACTGGCCGGTTTGCTGCTGTGGGAGGGAGTCAAGCTGGCCTTGACCGTGGGAATGCTGATGGCGGCCCCGCGATTTTTGGGAGCATTGAGCTGGCCAGCGCTGCTGATCGGCTTGGTGCTGACGATCAAGATGTACTGGGTCGGCCTGTTGTGGGCCCGGCCCAAAAAGTCCGCACACGGACAGGCGCACGAAGAGTAAACACCGATGGCTGCTGAAAACGCTGTTGCATCCGCCGCTGAGCACGGGCCCACTGCGGGCGAATACGTCGTCCACCACCTGCACTTCTGGCAGAACAAGGCGTCCAACGCCGTGGTCGACTTCTCGGTCATTCATTACGACACGGTGCTGTTTTCGGTGCTGCTGGCGGCCCTGACCTTTCTGCTGCTGTGGGCGGCCGCGCGCAAGGCCAGCGCCGGCGTACCGGGGCGCTTCCAGGCGGCGGTCGAGATGCTGGTGGAGTTTGTCGACAACGAGGCCAAGGGCATCGTCAAGAACGCCGAAAGCCGCAAGTTCGTGGCGCCGCTGGGCCTGGCCGTCTTCGTGTGGGTCACCTTGATGAACACCATGGACTTGCTGCCGGTGGATCTGATTCCCTCGATCTGGGCCAAGCTCGTCGGCGCCGCCGGCCATGACCCGGCGCACGCCTACATGCGTGTGCTGCCCACGGCCGACGTGTCGGGCGCCATGGGGCTGTCGGTGGCGGTGCTGCTGATCTGCCTGTACTACAACGTCAAGATCAAGGGCATGGGCGGCTGGGCGCACGAGTTGGTCACGGCGCCGTTCGGCACCAGCAAGAATCCGGTCATGGCGGTACTGCTGGGCATCGTCAACTTCGCGATGCAGATCATCGAATTTGCCTCCAAGACCCTCTCGCACGGCCTGCGACTGTTCGGCAACATGTATGCCGGCGAACTGATCTTCATGCTGATCGCGCTGATGGGCGGCGCCTTCGCCCTCACGGGCACCGGCATCGGCCTGGCCATCGGCCACATCATCGCAGGCCTGGCCTGGGCCATCTTCCACATCCTGATCATCATCCTGCAGGCCTTCATCTTCATGATGCTGGCTCTGGTGTACATCGGCCAGGCACACGATCACCACTGATCGGCGATTTCGTTTTCCCTTTCGTTTTCATCCTCAACTCAACCAACCACGTCCCTTAGGAGTCATCATGGAAGTTATCAGCTTTGTCGCTCTGGCCGCCGGCCTGATCATTGGCCTGGGCGCTGTCGGCGCTTGTATCGGCATCGGCCTCATGGGCAGCAAGTTCCTCGAATCGGCCGCACGCCAGCCCGAGCTGATGGGCGAATTGCAAACCAAGATGTTCCTGCTGGTCGGCCTGATCGACGCGGCCTTCATCATCGGCGTGGGTATCGCCCTGTGGTTCGCCACGGCCAACCCGTTCCTGGGTCAGCTCGCCCAGATCGCCAAGTAAGTTCCGGGTCGGGTTGGGATGAGGCCCGCGCCTTCACGGGCGCGGGCATCCCGCGAATGAGTCTTGCGGCCCCAGCGCCGCTGCAATCCAAGGAACCACCGTGAGCATCACCGGTACCCTCATCATCCAGATCATCGTGTTTCTGCTCCTGGTGGCGTTCACGATGAAGTTTGTGTGGCCGCCGATCGCCAACGCGCTCGACGAGCGCGCGCAAAAGGTCGCCGACGGCCTGGCCGCCGCCGACAAGGCCCGCACCGAGCTGGACGCCGCCAACAAGCGCGTCGAGGCGCAGCTGGCCGAGTCCCGCAGCGAAAACGCCCAGCGCCTGGCCGATGCCGAGCGCCGCGCGCAAGCCATCATCGAAGAGGCCAAGGCCCGTGCCAACGACGAAGGCGCCAAGATCATCGCCGCCGCCCGGGCCGAGGCCCAGCAGCAGACGGTGCAGGCGCGCGAAGCGCTGCGCGACGAAGTGGCCAAGCTGGCCGTGCGGGGCGCCGAGCAAATCCTGCGCAAGGAAGTCAACCCTGCCGTGCACGCCGATCTGCTCAATCGCCTGAAAACCGAGCTCTGAGCCACGAGGACACCCAGATGGCCGAACTTGCCACCATCGCCCGGCCCTACGCCGAAGCGCTGTTCGAAACCTGCCGTGGCGACGCCGCCGGCACGCAAAGCTGGCTCGACACCATTGCGGCCGCCGCGCAAACGCCCCAGCTGCTGCAATTTGCCGCCAACCCCAAGGTGGGCGCGGCCGAGGTCTTCAAGCTGGTCACCTCGGTGCTGCCGCAGGCCCTGTCCGAGCGCGGTGCCAACTTCCTGCGCACCGTGATCGACAACGGTCGCCTGGCGGCGCTGCCCGAGGTGGCCGCGCAGTTTCGCGAACTGGCCAATGCGCAAAGCGGACGTTCGGACGCGCAGATCTACAGCGCGTTTCCGATCGATGGCGGCGAGCTGGCGCAACTCAAGACCGTGCTCGAAAAGCGCTTCGGCCGTCAGCTCGAGACCCAGGTGCACGTCGATCCCGAGCTGATCGGCGGCGTGCGCGTGGTCGTGGGCGACGAGGTGCTGGACACCTCCGTGCGCGCGCGCCTGCAACAAATGAAAGCGGCCCTCACCGCCTGACGCCTTGCGCATCGGCACGAGAGTCCTCGATAACCATCTAGCTTTGTAAGGAAAGAGTCATGCAACTCAATCCCACCGAAATTTCCGAACTGATCAAGAGCCGCATCGAGGGCCTGGGCGTCAGCGCCGACGTGCGCAACCAGGGCACCGTGGTGTCCGTGACCGACGGCATCGTGCGCATCCACGGCTTGTCCGATGCGATGCAGGGCGAAATGCTGGAGTTTCCGGCCACCGCCGACGGCCAGCCCACCTTCGGCCTGGCGCTGAACCTCGAGCGCGACTCCGTCGGCGCCGTGATCCTGGGTGAGTACGAGCACATTTCCGAAGGCGACACGGTCAAGTGCACAGGCCGCATTCTCGAGGTGCCCGTCGGTCCCGAGCTGATCGGCCGCGTGGTCAACGCGCTGGGCCAGCCCATCGACGGCAAGGGCCCCATCAACGCCAAGATGACCGACGTGATCGAGAAGGTCGCGCCGGGCGTGATCGCGCGTCAGTCGGTCAGCCAGCCGGTGCAGACCGGCCTCAAGTCGATCGACTCGATGGTGCCCATCGGTCGCGGCCAGCGCGAGCTGATCATCGGCGATCGCCAGACCGGCAAGACCGCGGTGGCGATCGACACGATCATCAACCAGAAGGGTCAGAACATGACCTGCGTGTACGTCGCCATCGGCCAGAAGGCGTCGTCCATCAAGAACGTGGTGCGTGCGCTGGAGCAGGCCGGTGCCATGGCCTACACCATCGTGGTGGCCGCATCGGCTGCCGAATCGGCCGCCATGCAGTACGTGGCCGCGTATTCGGGCTGCACCATGGGCGAATACTTCCGTGATCGCGGCGAGGATGCGCTGATCATTTATGACGACCTGTCCAAGCAGGCCGTGGCCTATCGCCAGGTCTCGCTGCTGCTGCGCCGCCCGCCGGGCCGCGAAGCCTATCCCGGCGACGTGTTCTATCTGCACAGCCGCCTGCTGGAGCGCGCTGCGCGCGTCAACGCCGACTACGTCGAGGCCTTCACCAAGGGCGAGGTCAAGGGCAAGACCGGCTCGCTGACCGCGTTGCCCATCATCGAGACGCAGGCCGGCGACGTGTCCGCCTTCGTGCCGACCAACGTGATCTCGATCACCGACGGCCAGATCTTCCTGGAGACCAGCCTGTTCAACGCCGGTATCCGCCCCGCCATCAACGCCGGTATCTCGGTGTCGCGCGTGGGTTCGGCGGCGCAGACCGACCTGATCAAAAAGCTGTCGGGCGGCATCCGTACCGACCTGGCGCAATACCGCGAACTGGCCGCGTTTGCGCAGTTTGCGTCTGACCTGGACGAGGCCACGCGCAAGCAGCTGGATCGCGGCGCGCGCGTGACCGAGCTGCTCAAGCAGCCGCAATACAGCCCGCTGCCCATCAGCCTGATGGCCGCCTCGCTGTTTGCCGCCAACCAGGGCTACATGGACAGCCTGGAGATCAAGCAGGTGCTGCCGTTTGAATCGGGCCTGCACGCCCACCTGAAGGACAAGCACGCCGCGCTCTTGCAGCGCATGGAAGGCGGCAAGGCGCTGGACAAGGACAAGGAAGCCCAGGCCGAGCTCACCGCCGCCATCGAGGCGTTCAAGAAGTCCTTCGCCTGATCGGCCGCACAAGGAGCATCCGCCATGGCAGTCGGCAAGGAAATTCGCGGCAAGATCAAATCGGTGGAGAACACCAAGAAGATCACCAAGGCGATGGAAATGGTCGCCGCGAGCAAGATGCGCAAGGCGCAGGATCGCATGCGCGCGGCGCGTCCTTACGCCGAGAAGGTGCGCAACGTCGCCACCCACCTGGGCGAGGCCAACCCCGAGTACGTGCATCCCTACATGAAGGCCAACGACGTCAAGCGCGCCGGCCTGATCGTGGTGACCACGGACAAGGGCCTGTGCGGCGGCATGAACACCAACGTGTTGCGTCTGGTCACCACCAAGCTCAAGGAGCTGCAGGCCAGCGGCGTCGCGATCGACGCGGTGGCCATCGGCAACAAGGGCTTGGGCTTTCTCTCGCGCATCGGTGCGCGCGTGGTGGCTCAAACCACGCAACTGGGCGATACGCCGCACCTGGACAAGCTGATCGGGCCCGTCAAGACGCTGCTCGACCTCTACGCCAAGGGCGAGCTCAGCACCGTCTACATCGCCTACACCCGCTTCATCAATACCATGAAGCAGGACTCGGTGGTCGAGCAACTGTTGCCCCTGTCCGCCGAGACCATGCAGCAGCAGACGCGCGACAGTGGCGCCGACCACGCTTGGGACTACATCTATGAGCCCGACGCGCCGTCGGTCATCGACGAGTTGCTCAAGCGCTACGTCGAGGCCCTGGTGTATCAGGCCGTGGCCGAGAACATGGCGTCCGAGCAGTCGGCGCGCATGGTGGCCATGAAGGCCGCCACCGACAACGCCGGCAACGTGATCGACGAGCTGAAGCTGATCTACAACAAGACCCGCCAGGCGGCGATCACCAAAGAACTGTCCGAGATCGTCGCCGGCGCCGCCGCCGTCTAAATCCCGTCTGACCCCCGTCAACACGAATCACATCATTTGGAGCACCACATGGCTCAAATTCAAGGAAAAATCGTTCAGTGCATCGGCGCCGTGGTCGACGTCGAATTCCCGCGCGAGCACATGCCAAAGGTCTATGACGCCCTCAAGATGGACGGCTCGACCCTGACGCTGGAAGTGCAGCAGCAGCTGGGCGACGGCATCGTGCGCACCATCGCGCTGGGCTCCTCCGACGGCCTGCGCCGCGGCATGATGGTGGTCAACACCAACCATCCGATTACCGTGCCCGTGGGCCCGGCCACGCTGGGCCGCATCATGGACGTGCTGGGCAACCCCATTGACGAGCGCGGCCCGGTCGACCAGAAGCAAACCGCCGCGATCCACCGCAAGCCCCCGGCCTATGACGAACTTTCGCCCTCGCAGGAGCTGCTGGAGACCGGCATCAAGGTGATCGACCTGATCTGCCCGTTTGCCAAGGGCGGCAAGGTGGGCCTGTTCGGCGGCGCCGGCGTGGGCAAGACCGTGAACATGATGGAACTCATCAACAACATCGCCAAGGCGCACAGCGGCTTGTCGGTGTTTGCCGGCGTGGGCGAGCGCACCCGCGAGGGCAACGACTTCTATCACGAGATGAGCGACTCCAAGGTCGTCGTGCAAGAAGACCTGAGCCAATCCAAGGTGGCCATGGTCTACGGCCAGATGAACGAGCCGCCGGGCAACCGCCTGCGCGTGGCGCTGACGGGCCTGACCATTGCCGAGTCCTTCCGCGACGAAGGCAAGGACGTGCTGTTCTTCGTGGACAACATCTACCGCTACACCCTGGCCGGCACCGAGGTGTCCGCCCTGCTGGGCCGCATGCCTTCTGCCGTGGGCTACCAGCCGACGCTGGCCGAGGAAATGGGCCGCCTGCAAGAGCGCATCACCTCCACCAAAGTCGGCTCGATCACCTCCATCCAGGCCGTGTACGTGCCTGCCGATGACTTGACCGACCCCTCGCCCGCCACCACGTTTGCCCACCTGGACTCCACCGTGGTGCTCTCGCGCGACATTGCCTCGCTGGGCATCTACCCCGCCGTGGACCCGCTGGACTCCACCAGCCGCCAGCTCGACCCGCACGTGGTTGGCGAGGAGCACTACACCGTCGCCCGCGCCGTGCAGGGCACGCTGCAGCGCTACAAGGAGCTGCGCGACATCATCGCCATTCTGGGCATGGACGAACTGGCCCCCGAGGACAAGCTGGCCGTGGCGCGCGCGCGCAAGATTCAGCGTTTCCTGTCTCAGCCCTTCCACGTGGCCGAAGTGTTCACCGGCTCGCCCGGCAAGTACGTGCCGCTGAAGGACACCATCCATGGCTTCAAGATGATCGTGAACGGCGAGTGCGACCACCTGCCCGAGCAGGCCTTCTACATGGTCGGCACCATCGAAGAGGCCATGGAAAAGGCGAAGAAAGTCGCTTGAGCGGCGCATACGGGCGACCCGCGTCGTTGCCTTGCTCGCCGTACGCTTGTACGGCTGTGCGTGGCGCCTAGCGGCTCATCTCGTCTGCTTGCTCAACCGGCTTTCTTCAGACTGGAGCAAACCAAATGGCCAATACCATTCATGTCGATGTCGTCAGCGCCGAGGAGTCGATCTTCTCGGGCGAGGCGACGTTTGTCTCGCTGCCCGGCGAGGCGGGTGAACTGGGCGTGTATCCGCGCCACACGCCGCTGATCACGCGCATCAAGCCCGGCTCGGTGCGCATCCAGAAGGCCGGCGGCGGCGAGGAATTCGTCTTCGTGGCCGGCGGCATCCTCGAGGTGCAGCCCCACGTGGTCACCGTGCTGTCCGACACCGCCATCCGCGGCAAGGACCTGGACGACGAGCGCGCCAACGCCGCCAAGAAGGCTGCCGAAGAGGCGCTGCGCAACGCCAAGAGCGAGATCGACGTGGCGCGCGCCACCTCGGAGTTGGCCATCCTGGCGGCCGAGCTGGCGGCCCTGCGCAAATACCGCGAGCGCCCCAAGCACTGAGCAAGCGAAGCTCGCAAGCGTGAAAACCCACCGCAAGGTGGGTTTTTTCATGCGCCCGACGGTTTCCTTTTCCTGGGGCGGTCTCCATAATCACCTGCATATGTTTGCGCGCAAACCCCGAGACGACCACGACGTGCAGGAGCGCGCGGCGCTGCTGCTGGTCACGCCCGGCGCCTTGGTGGAGCTCGCGGCCCCGGACGCCCTGGCCGTCGTGCGCTGCATGCGCCCGCACCGCATTCCCGCCGGCACCGTCTTGATGCGTGCGGGCGAGCACGACGACTCCGGCCACGCGCGCGATGCCCAGGACGGCATGTCGCTGATCCTGGACGGCGAGGTGACGGTCGAGAGCGATTCGGCCGCCGAAGGTTTCGTGGTGTCGGTGCTGGGTCCGGGCAGCCTGATCGGCGAGCTGGGCCTGATCGACCAGGCGGCGCGCTCGGCCACCTGTACCGCCGCCACCGATCTGGCGTTGGCGGTGCTCTCGCGCGATGCGCTCAACCAGCTCGTTGCCGAGCAGCCGGGCGTGGCCGCACGCCTGCTGTCGGCCATCGCCATGCGCGTGGCCGGTCATTTGCGCGAGACCAATCGCAAGCTGGTGGCGCTGGCGCGCGTCAACAAGGCCATGCAGCAAGAGCTGGACGCCGCGCACTCCATCAACCGCCGTCTGCTACAACAGCAGGAGCGCGCGGCGGGCCGGGAAAGCCGGCTGTAGCGCAACGCTGTTGATCAACCGCCGTCAGCGAAACACCGGCTCGTCGGGCAGTTCGTTGACCACGGGCGCGGCACCGGCCGGCAGGCGGGGGAAATGCTGCTCCAGCAGCGCGGACACCTCGGCAATCGCGTCGTGCAAGCCCTGCTCGACACGCCCGTCGCGCAGGCATTGCTCCAGGCGGCCCGTCATGGCCTGCCAGGCGTCGGGCCCGACGATGCGCGCCAGGCCGCGGTCAGCCACCAGCTCGATGGCGCGTTCGGCCAGCAGCAGGTAGATCAGCACGCCGTTGTTGTGCTCGGTGTCCCACACGCGCAGCTTGGCAAACATCATCACCGCGCGCTGGCGTACCAGCTCGGCGCGCGACAGGCGTTGACGCCAATGGCGCCAGAGATAGCTCAGCGGCAGCCCGCCCTCGATGCAGATGCGGATCTGGCCGGTGTGCAGCCGCTCGCTGGCCGCCACCTGCTCGCGCAGGCGCGCGGCCTCGGCCGGCCCCACCAGGCGGCGCGCGTCGGCCTGGTCCAGCCAGCCGTGGCGCAGCATGCGCTTGAACAATCCGGCCATGCTCACCAACTCCCGCTGGCGCCGCCGCCGCCAAAATTGCCGCCACCGCCGGAGCTGAAGCCCCCGCCGCCCGAGCCGCCGCCAAAACCGCCGCCGCCGCCCCAACCACCACCGCCCCAGCCACCGCCCGAGCGCCCCATGGGCAATGCCGCCGTGACACCGGCAATCAGCGCATACACAAACGCCGCCACGCCAAAGCCCAGCGCCAGCAACGTCCCCACGCCGGCCAGGAACGCCAGACCTCCGGCGCCGATGCCGGCAACCAGGGCGCCCAGCTTGCGCCCCAGCACGCCGCGCAGAATGCCGCTGGCCACGGGCACGAAAAAGAAGAACACGATCAGCAGTCCCGGCCAGCCGAAGTCGTCGGCGCTGGCGCTGCCCCGCGCCGGCGGCGCCGCAACCGGAGGCAACGCTTCGCCACGCACGCGTGCGGACAGCTGGTCCACCGCCGCGTTCAGCCCGCCGGCAAAGTCGCCCTGCCGAAAAAACGGCACCAGAGCCTCGTCGATGATGTGCCGTGCAGCGATGTCGGGCACGGCGCCTTCCAGCGTCTTGGCCACCTCGATGCGCGCCAGCCGGTCCTTCAGCGCCACCAGCAGGATCAGGCCATCGCCCACGCCCTGGCGGCCGATCTTCCAGGTGTTGCCCACGCGGTTGGCGTAGGCGGCAATGTCCTCGGGCGCGGTGGTGGGCACCATCAGCACCACCAGTTGCGCACCCTTGTCCTTTTCGAGCGCGGCCAGCTTGGCCTCCAGCGCCGCGGCCTGCGCGCCGTCCAGCGTGCCGGTGGTGTCGATCACATGGCCAGTCAGCGGCGGCACCGGCTGCACGCCCTGCGCCAGCGCCGCGGCGCACCCGATAACTATCAAAACGATAGCTATCAGCGCCCGCCCCATGCGCGCAATGGGCATCATTTCAGTGATCCATGGCGCGGCGCACCATCTGCAGAGAATGAGGCCCAAAGAGCCAATAGGCCGCGGAGCAGGCCAAGCCAGCGGACGCCGTGGAGCGGGCTTTGCCCGGCCACCGGCGTCGTCCCCCTTCAGGGGGAAGGCGCCGAAGGCGACGCAGGGAGTGTCCCATTTCAGCTATCCATGGCGCTGCGCCCCACCCGCAGCCGATGAAGTGCAAAGAGCCCCATGGCCGCGGAGCAGGCCAAGCCAGCGGACGCCGTGGAGCGGGCTTTGCCCGGCCACCGGCGTCGTCCCCCTTCAGGGGGAAGGCGCCGAAGGCGACGCAGGGGGTGTCCCATCTCACCGCGACGCCGCCGGAGTGGGGCCGAAGTTGACCTTGGGCGCCGTGGAGATCGCCGCTTCATTCGTCACGGTGAAGTTCTCCTTGGGCTTGTAGCCGAACACCATGGCCGTCAGGTTGCTGGGAAAGCTGCGCGTCAGCACGTTGTACTCCTGGACCGACTCGATGTAGCGCCCGCGGGCCACGGCGATGCGGTTCTCGGTGCCCTCCAGCGCCACGCGCAGGTCGGAGAACGCCTTGTTGGCCTTCAGGTCGGGGTAGCGCTCCACCGTCACCATCAGGCGGCTGAGCGCGCCCGAGAGTTCGCCCTGTGCGGCCTGGAACTGCTTGAACTGCTCGGGGTTGTTCAGCGTCTCGGGCGTGACCTGGATGCTGGTGGCCTTGGCGCGCGCCTCGATCACCCGGGTCAGCGTGCTTTGTTCGAAGTCGGTTTCGCCCTTGACGGTGCTCACCAGGTTGTCGATCAGGTCGGCGCGGCGCTGGTACTGGTTGACCACTTCGCTCCAGGCCGATTTGGTCTGCTCGTCCAGCCGCTGAAAGTCGTTGTAGCCGCAGCCGCCAAGGGAGAGGGCCAGCGCCAGCACGGCGCCCAGTCGGATGAGCCAGTGATTCATGAAAACGGTCCTTTGCGGAAGGTTCGAGCCAGGGCGCAACATAGCACGCTTGAGGCGCTTCGGCGCTGCGCCGGCGCGCCGCAACCCGACATGGTTCACGTTGGCAGCCCCGGCAGCGCAGGCACAATGAGGCTTGGTCCATCCGCCCACCGATTGCCGCCGCCATGCCCAAGTCCCGCCAACGCGCCGCCGTGCTCGGTGGTTCCGCCGACGATGTCGAGGCGGCGTTCTATGAAGCGCTGCAGCATGGCGACATCGAGCGGCTGATGGCCTGCTGGGCCGACGAGGACGAGATCGTCTGCGTGCACCCGGGCGGACCGCGGCTGGTGGGCGTGCAGGCCATTCGCGTCGCCTTCGAGGCCATGTTCGCCCAGGGCAGCATCCGGGCCACGCCCGAGCGCGTGCGCCGCATCGACGCGCTGGGCGCGGCCGTGCACAACGTGCTCGAGCGCATCGATTTGCTGACCGCCGAAGGCCCGCAGCATGCCTGGGTGGTGGCCACCAACGTCTATTTCAAGACGGTCGCCGGCTGGCGGCTGGTGGCGCACCACGCCAGCCCCGGGCGCAGCGAGGTGGTGGAGGTGACGGCGCCGGGGCAACTGCTGCATTGATTGCGGCGCCATTGTTTGGAGGACGCTCTCATGGACGACATCGTCAGGCAAGCCATCGCCAAATGGCCCAGGGTGCCGCATTGCTTTGGCTGGCTGGGCCTGGACGCGCGCGGGCGCTGGTATCTGCGCGACGCCGCCGCGCAGGCGCTGGGCGCGTTCGGCAGCGGTGTGCCGGGCGCCCGGGGCGAGCTGCTGCGGCACGACAAACTGATTGATTTCATCGGCCGCAATTACGAGGCGGACGAGTTCGGCCAATGGTTTTTCCAGAACGGCCCGCAGCGCGTGTACGTGGAGCTGGAGTGCACGCCCTGGGTGTGGCGCGTGCATGCGGATGGCCTGGTTCTTGCGCACACCGGTCAGCCGGCGGCGGTGCAGGGCCTGTGGCTGGACGAGGCCGGCCGCGTGTATTTGCAGACCGACCGGGGGATCGGCCTGGTGCACAGCCAGGATGTGGTCCTGATCGCCACGGCGCTGGAGCAGGGCCGCTGGAGCCCCCAGTCCATCCTGGCGGCCGAGGTGCCTGCGCGCTTTGGCTTTGTCCTGAGGCCCGAGCGCCGATCCGGCGCGGCATGAAAAAGCCGCCCGGAGGCGGCTTTGTTCAGCGGCGCGCGAGCGCTTATTTGGCAGCGTTGACCAGGTACTCCACGGCTTGCTTGAAGTCCGCGTCCGACGCGGTGGAGCCACCCTTGGGCGGCATCGCCCCCTTGCCCTGGGTGGCGATCTTCAGCACCTCGTCAAAACCGGCCGCCAGGCGCGGCGCCCACGCGGCCTTGTCGCCGAACTTGGGCGCGCCGGCGACACCCGTGCCATGGCAGGCCACGCAGGTGGAGTCGTAGATGGCCTTGCCGGCCGCCAGGTCGCCGCCACCGGCGGGGGCCGCCGCGGCGGCCGGTGCTGCCGCGGGAGCCGGCGTCGCGGCCGCCACTGCGGCGGGCGCTGGGGTGGCGGGCGCTGCCGGTGCGGCCGCCGCCTCGGCGCCGCTGGCCGCGGGCGCGGCCGGTTCGGCAAACTTGGCGCCGCCGGCGTTGGCCATGTAGACCACGGCGCGGCCGATTTCGGTGTCGGAGAAGTTGCCGCCGCCTTGCGGGGCCATGGCGCCCTTGCCCTTCAGGGCCGATTGCAGCAGCGCATCGTAGCCGGCCTTGATGCGCGGGGCCCAGTCGCCGGCGTTGCCGAACTTGGGCGCTCCCGACACGCCGGTGGCGTGGCAGGCCGAGCACTGGGCCTTGAACACGTCCTCGCCGCTGGCCAGCGGGCGGTTGGCGTCGCGGATCTCCACGGTGCCGACCTTCTGGAGGCGGGCGGCGATCTTTTGCTCGGTGTTGGTTTCGCCCGGGGAGGCGTCCGTGCCCGACGTGAAGTAGGTCACCAGACCGATGATGACGAAGATCGGCAGCGCGAAGGCCAGCATGCTGACCCAGAACACCTGATTGGGGGTTTTGATGAGGCCGGTGTGTTCTTCCTCGTGCGTGCTCTCGCTCATGGCGTCCTCGGGGGCTCGGTCGTGAATGTTCTGGGGGCTGTGCGCACAGACCAAGGCAGCTGAAGTCCCCAGTCCCGCGCGCAGGCGGTTTTTGATTATAGGGCGCGCCCAGCGGCGCCCGTGCGCGGCTTCAGCGCGCCGATGCCGATGTTTGCGTCTCGGTCCAGCCGCCACCCAGCGCCTTGTACAGCAGCACCTCGTTGCTGCGCTCGGCCAGTTGTCCCTGCGCCAGCGCCTGCTCGATGGAGAACAGCGAGCGCTGCGCGTCCAGCAGGTCCAGATGGCTGGCCACGCCGTTGCGGTAGCGCAGGTCGGTCAGGCGGTAGCGCTCGCGCTCGGCCGTGGCCTGCGCCTGCAGGGCATCGAGCTGGTCCATCAGCGTGGCGCGGCCGGCCAGGGCATCGGCCACTTCGCGAAACGCGCTCTGGATGGCTTTTTCGTACTGCGCCACGGCAATGGCGCGGCCTGCCTTGGCGACGTCCAGGTTGGCCTGGTTGCGCCCGCCGTCGAAGATCGGCAGGCTGATGCTGGGCGCGAACGTCCAGGCGCCAGTGCCGCCCGAGCCCAGCAGCCCGTCCAGGTCGGTGCTCACGCGCCCCACGCTGGCGGTGAGCGTGATGCGCGGAAAGAAGTTGGCGCGCGCGGCGCCGATGTTGGCGTTGGCGCCGATCAGCTGCTGCTCGGCGGCGCGGATGTCGGGACGGCGCAGCAGCAGATCCGAGGGCAGGCCGGCCGGCACCGGGGCAAAGGCGGGCAGGGCGGCCACCGGCGCGGGCACCGAGGCCATTTGCGCCAGATCCGGTTGCGGCGCTGGGGCCGCGGCGGCCGGCACGGCGGGCAGCAGGCGCTCGGGCAGCGGCTGGCCGACCAGCAAGGTCAGCGCGTTGATGTCCTGGGCGCGCAGACGTTGCTGTTGGGCGCGCGCGGCCTGCGCATTGGCCACCTGGGACTGCGCCAATTGCTGGTCGAGCGCCGTGGCCGCGCCGTTGTCCAGGCGCAGCTGGGTCAGTTGCAGCGACTGCTCGCGCGTGGCCAGCGTGCGTTCGGCCAGGCCCAGCAGCTCGGTGTCGGACTTCAGTTGCAGCCCGGCGGTGATCACGTTGGCGATGAGGCTCATCTGCGTGGTCTTGAGCGCTTCCTCGGTGGCCAGATAGCTGCTCAGGGCCACGTCCTTGAGCGCGGCCACGCGGCCGAAGAAGTCCAGCTCCCAGCTCGAGATGCCCACGCCGAGCGTGTAGAGCGAGGACACCTTGGGCTGCCCGTTGGCGTCGGCGTTGGCGTTGGGCACCGTGCGCTGCTCGCTCAGCGAGCCGGTCAGCGCGGGCAGCTGCGCGGCGCGCTGGATCTGGTATTGCGCGCGGGCCTGCTCGATGTTCTGCACCGCCACGCGCAGGTCGCGGTTGTTTTGCAGCGCCAGCTCCACCAGCTCGCGCAAGGCGGGGTCCTGCACGAAGTCCTGCCAGGGCAAGTCGGCGGCGGCGCGGGTGGCGTCCGTCGGGTCGGCGCCGCTGGGTGCGGGCCACTGGCTGGCGACCGGGGCGGCCGGTTGCTGATAGGGCGGGATGAACGAGCAGCCGGCCAGCATGGCGGCCAGCGCGAGGGCGGCCAGGCGGCCCGGGGGGGTGATCGATGCGGGCTTCATGAGGGGTCCTTCGCGTCCGGTGCGGGCGCGGGCTTTGGGTCTTCCAGGGCGCGGCGCTGCTCGGGGGTCATCTCCCCTTCGACGTCGGGCGCGACGTGTTGCGCCGCCTCGCCGCTGATGCCGGCGTGCGCCGCGTGTTCGGCGTAGCGCTCCTGCTGGCGCGCCGAGCCCTTGAAGAAGCGGCGCACCACGACGTAGAACATGGGCACGAAGAGCACCGCCAGCAGCGTGCCGACGACGATGCCGCCCATCACCCCGGTGCCGATGGCGTGCTGGCTGGCCGCGCCCGCGCCGCTGGAGATGGCCAGCGGCAGCACGCCCAGCGTGAAGGCCAGCGAGGTCATGATGATCGGGCGAAAGCGCAGGTGCGCCGCCGTCAAGGCCGACTTCAGGGCACTGGCGCCCTGCGCCTGCAGGTCCTTGGCGAACTCGATGATCAGGATGGCGTTCTTGGCCGACAGGCCGATGATGGTGATCAGCGCGACCTGGAAGTACACGTCGTTGGACATGCCGCGTCCGGTGATCGCCAGCAGCACGCCCAGCACGCCCAGCGGCACCACCAGGATGACGGCCAGCGGGATCGACCAGCTTTCATACAGTGCGGCCAGTGCCAGCACCACCGCCAGGATGGCAAAGCCGTACAGGATCATGGCCTGGTTGCCGGCCAGCTTTTCCTCGCGCGACTGGCCGGTCCACTCGTAGCCGAAGCCTTCGGGCAGCTTGGTGGCCAGTTGCTCCATTTCGTGCATGGCGTCGCCCGTGCTGTAGCCGGCCGCGGCGCCGCCGGCAATGCGCATGGCCGGATAGCCGTTGTAGCGGATGGTCTGCATCGGCCCGGTGATCCAGCGCGTGCTGGCAAACGCCGACAGAGGAACGGCCTGGCCCTTGGTGTTGAGCGCCGTCAGCTTGAGGATGTCCTCGGGCTGCATGCGCGCCGGTGCGTCGGCCTGGACGACCACGCGCTGCAGGCGCCCCTGGTTGGGAAAGTCGTTGACGTAGGCCGAACCCAGCGCGGTCGAGATGACGGTGTTGATGGCGGCAAAGCCCACGCCTTGCGCGGCGGCCTTGTCGCGGTCGATGTCCACCTGCAGCTGCGGCGCGTCTTCCAGGCCGTCGGGGCGCACGCCGGTCAGCACCTTGCTTTGCATCGCCATGCCCAGCATCTGGTTGCGCGCGGCCACCAGGGCGTCATGCCCCTTGCCGCCGCGGTCCTGCAGGCGGAAGGTAAAGCCCGAGCTCACGCCCAGCTCCGGGATCGGCGGCGGGTTGATCGGGAAGATGAACGCGTCCTTGATGACGGACAAAGCCCCCATGGCCCGCCCGGCCAGGGCCGAGGCGCTGTGCTGCGCGCCCTTGCGCTCGTCCCAGGGCTTGAGCGTGACGAAGGCCAGCCCGGCGTTTTGCCCCTGGCCCGAGAACGAGAAGCCCATGACCGCGACCATGCCGGCCACCTCGGGCTGCTTGAGCAGGTAGTCTTCCACCTGCTCGACCACGGCCCGCGTGCGGTCGAGCGTGGCGCCCGGCGGCAGCTGCATGTTGACCAGGATGGTGCCCTGGTCTTCCTGCGGCAAAAACGAAGTGGGCAGGCGCTGATACATCCACGCCACCACCAGGCCCAGCGCCACATAGACCACCATCAGCCGGCCGGCGCGCCCCAGCAGGCGTCCCAGAAAACTCTCGTAGCGCTTGGCGGTGCGGTTGAAGCGCCGGTTGAACCAGCCGAAGAAGCCGCGCTTCTCATGGTGGTGCCCGGCCTCGACCGGCTTGAGCAGCGTGGCGCACAGCGCCGGCGTGAGCGACAGCGCCATGAAGGCCGAAAAGAAGATCGACACGCCCATCACCGCGGCGAACTGCCGATAGATGTTGCCCGTGGCGCCCGAGAAGAAGGCCAGCGGCACGAACACCGCGATCAGCACCACCGTCACGCCGATGATGGCGCCCGAGATCTGGCTCATGCCCTTGCGCGTGGCCTGCAGGGGCGGCAGGCCTTCTTCGCTCATGATGCGCTCGACGTTCTCGACCACCACGATGGCGTCGTCCACCACGATGCCGATCACCAGCACCATGCCGAACATGGTCAGCACGTTGATCGACATGCCGAAGGCCAGCAGCGCGCCAAAGGTGCCCAGCAGCGTGATGGGCACCACGATGGTGGGGATCACGGTGTAACGCCAGTTCTGCAGGAACAGGAACATCACCAGGAACACCAGCACCACCGCCTCGAACAGCGTCTGGACGACGGAGCCGATGGAAATCCGCACGAAGTTGGAGGTGTCGTAGGGGATGGTCCAGCTCATGCCGGCGGGGAAATACTTTTGCAGCTCGGTCAGGCGCTCGCGCACCAGCCGCGCCGACTCCAGCGCGTTGCCGCTGGTCGACAGCTGCACGCCCAGACCGGCGCCGGGCTTGCCGTTCAGGCGCGCGGCGGTGGCATAGGTTTGCGCACCCAGCTCGATGCGCGCCACGTCCTTCAGCCGCACGGTGCTGCCGTCGGCGTTGGCACGCAGCACGATGTCGCCGAACTGCTCCACGGTGCTGAGCTGGCCGGGCACCACCACGGTGGCGCTCATGGTCTGCCCAGCGGCCAGCGGCAGGTCGCCGATCGAGCCTCCGGCGACCTGCGCGTTCTGCTGCGCGATGGCGGTGGAGACGTCGGCGGCCGACAGACTCAGTCCCTCCAGCCGGGCCGGCTCGATCCAGATGCGCATGGCGCGCTCGGCGCCGAACAGCTGCACCTGGCCGATGCCGCGCAGGCGCTGCAGCTCGGGCTGCACGTTGCGCGAGGCATAGTCGGAGATGGCCGTGACGTCGGTGTCCGGGTCGCTGGACGAGAGCATCACGAACAGCAGGAAGTTGGAGTTGGACTTGTCCACCCGCACGCCCTGCTGCACCACGGCGGAGGGCAGGCGCGGGCTGGCGCGCGACAGGCGGTTTTGCACGTCCACCTGCGCCAGGTCGGCATTGGTGCCCGGCTCGTAGCTGAGCGTGATCGTGCCGGTGCCGTTGGCCTGCGCTACCGACTCCATGTAGGCCAGGCCGGGCGAGCCGTTCATCTCGCGCTCGATCACCGAGAGCACGGCGTCTTCCAGCGTTTGTGCCGACGCGCCGGGGTAGGTGGCCGACAGCACGATGGTGGGCGGCGCCACCGGCGGGTATTGCGCGATCGGCAGCTGGGTGATGGACACACCGCCCAGCACCATGATGAACAGGGCGATGACCCACGCGAAGATGGGTCGGTCAATGAAAAACTTGGCCATGGGGTGCGAGCGCGTTGATCAGCGGGAGGCAGCGGAGGCGGCGGCCTGCGGAGCGGCGGCAGATACTCCTGAAGCAGGAGCTTGCGACGCTTGCTGTGCGGGCGCTGCGGCTGATTTTGCTTGCCAGGGCACGGGTTTGACCACCTTGGCGCCCATCATCAGTTTCATGGCGCCTTCCACCATCACCTGCTCGCCGGCCTTCAAGCCGTCGGTGACGATCCACTGGTCGCCCTTGGCGCCGCGAATCTTGACCGGCCGCGGCGTGACCTTGCCGTCGTCGGTCACCACCATCACGGTGTCGCCGCTGCTGCCGCGCGTGACGGCCTGCTGGGGCAGCAAGATGGCGTTGTCCACCTCGGCCTGCTGCAGGCGTGCGCGCACGTACATGCCCGGCAGCAGCAGGCCGCGCGGGTTGGGCACCTCGGCGCGCAGGTTGACCTGGCCGGTGGCCGGGTCCACGCTCAGGTCGGTGAACAGCAGGCGGCCGGCCTCGCCGTAGGTCTGGCCGTTTTCCAGCAACACCTGCACGCGGGCGGCCTCGGCCTTGCCGGCGCGCTCCAGCTGGCCGGCCTGCAGCGCTTCGCGCAGTTGCAGCACCTGGGCGGCGGGCTGGGTGATGTTCAGGTACAGCGGGTTGATCTGCTGGATAGTGGTCAGCTGGGTGCCGTCCTGCGCGCTCACCAGCGCGCCCTCGGTCACCAGCGTGCGGCCGATGCGGCCCGTGAGCGGCGCCGTCACCGTGGCATAGCCGCGGTTGATGCTGGCCGTGCGCACGGCCGCCTGGCCGGCGGCCACCTGCGCCTGCGCGGCTTTCTCGGCCGCCACCGCCGCGTCATAGTCTTGCTGGCTCACCGCCCGCACGGCCACCAGCGGCTTGTAGCGCGTTGCCGTGGCGCTGGCCTGTGCCAGTTGCGCCTGCGCCTGCGCCAGCTGTGCCTGGGCGCTTTGCAGCGCGGCCTCATAGGGCGCCGCGTCGATCTGGTAGAGCGTCTGTCCGGCCTTGACGTCGCTGCCTTCGGTGAAGGTGCGCTTGAGCAGAATGCCGGTGGCGCGGGCGCGCACCTGCGCCACGCGCGAGGCCTCCAGCCGGCCGGGCAACTCGGTGCTCAGCTGCACGGTGCCCGGCTGCACGGTGACCACGGCCACCTCCGGCGGCGGCGGCGCGCCGGCGCCCGCACCATTGGCCGCGCCGGCCGGGCTCTTGGCGTCGCCGCACGCGGCCAGGCCGGCGGCCAGCGCAAGAAGGGCGGCTGCGCTGCACACGCGGCGGCGCAGCGGCAGGGTGCTGGGAGCTTGAAGGTCGGGCTTCATGGTGTTTTTCATGAGAAGGGCAGACAAACCCGCCATCCGGACAAGCCGGTGGCGGATACGAAACAAGATGATGGATGGTCGGCAGGCTACATCGACAGGAACCCCGAATTATACATACATTCTCGAATGTATGTAATGTAGAATTGGGATTCTTGCTTGCGCCGCATTGTCGCGGAGGCATTGATATTTTGCTCGCCCAGCCATGGCCCGACGTACCAAGGAAGACGCCCTAGCCACCCGCACCGCATTGCTGGACGCGGCCGAACACGTGTTTTTGCAGCGCGGCGTGTCACGCACCTCGCTGGCCGACATCGCCCAGGCTGCCGGCGTCACGCGCGGGGCGCTGTACTGGCACTTCAAGGACAAGGCGGCCTTGTTCAACGCCATGCTTGATCGCGTGGCGCTGCCGCTCAGCGCTGAGCTGGAGGCCCTGCTGGCCCGCGAAGGCGACGTGCTGGCGCCTTGGTGCGCGCAGATGGGCCACGCGCTGCACCAGATCGTCAACGACGCGCAGACCCGCCGCGTGCTGCAAATCGCCATGCAGAAGGCCGAGCACGCGCAGGACTTGGCGCCGGTGCTCGAGCGCCATGTCGCCATGCTCCGCATGAGCGCCGACTGCGCGCGCCAGCTGCTGGAGCGCGCCGCGGACGCGCGCGGCATCCGGCTGCCGGCCCCGGCCTTGCAACTGGCGCACGGCCTGGACTCGATGGTGCACGGCTTGATCTACAGCTGGCTGCTGGACCGCAGCTTCGACCTGGAGAGCACCGCCCAGGCGGCCATCGATGCTTACCTGCGCGGCATCGGCCTGGCCGCGGTGCCGGGCGTCAGCGCTTGATCGGCGATAATCGCCAACTCCCATCCAAGCGGCTGTAGCTCAGTGGATAGAGTATCGGCCTCCGAAGCCGAGGGTCGTGGGTTCGATCCCCGCCAGCCGCGCCACATCTCCTCATCACCAAGCCTTGGTCCGGCGTCAAGGCTTTTGTTTTGCTATAAATAATATAGCTGCCAGCGCTTGTCCATAAAGCGCTGGAGCCTGATTTGCCTTGAAATCGGGCCAATGATCAGACCGGCAGCGCTACCTGCGGATTGCCGAACATGGGGTCGTCCTTTTGCGAGGCCAGCGCCTTCGCGAGATCGAGGCCCAGCGCCCGGGCCACACCGGCGCCGTAGGCCGGGTCGGCGGCGTGGCAGTTGCGGATGTGGCGGTGCTTGACGAACTCGGGCGCGTCGCCCATGGCGCGGCCGGTGTTGCCGAACAGCGCATCTTTTTGGGCGTCGGACATCAGGCGGAACAGATCGCCGGGCTGCTTGAAGTAGTTGCTGTCGGATTCGTGAAAGCTCCAGTGCGCCGCGTCGCCGTTGATCTTGAGCGGCGGCTCGGCAAAGCTGGGCTGGCCCTGCCATTGGCCAAAGCTGTTGGGTTCGTAGTGCGGCGCGCTGCCGTAGTTGGCGTCCACCCGGCCCATGCCGTCGCGGTGGTTGCTGTGCACGGGGCAGCGCGCGCGGTTCACCGGGATCTGCTGGTGGTTCACGCCCAGGCGGTAGCGCTGCGCGTCGGCGTAGTTGAACAGGCGCGCCTGCAGCATGCGATCGGGCGACACGCCGATGCCGGGCACCAGGTTGCTGGGCGAGAAGGCCGATTGCTCCACGTCCAGGAAGAAGTTTTCGGGGTTCTTGTCCAGCGCGAACTCGCCCACTTCGATCAGCGGATAGTCCTTGTGCGGCCAGACCTTGGTCAGATCGAAGGGGTGATACGGCACCCTCTCGGCATCCTGCTCGGGCATGACCTGCACGTACATCGTCCACTTGGGGAAGTCGCCGCGCGCAATGGCATCAAACAGGTCGCGCTGGTGGCTTTCGCGGTCCTTGCCGATCAGCGCCTCGGCCTCGGCGTCGCTCAGGTTCCGGATGCCCTGCTGCGTCTTGAAGTGGAACTTGACCCAGAAGCGCTCATCCCGGGCATTCCAGAAGCTGTAGGTGTGCGAGCCAAAGCCGTGCATGTGGCGGTAGCTGGCCGGAATGCCGCGATCGCTCATGACGATGGTGATCTGGTGCAGGGCTTCGGGCAGCAGCGTCCAGTAGTCCCAGTTGTTGGTGGCGCTGCGCATATTGGTGCGCGGGTCGCGCTTGACGGCCTTGTTCAGATCGGGGAACTGGCGCGGGTCGCGGATGAAGAACACCGGCGTGTTGTTGCCCACCATGTCCCAGTTGCCTTCCTCGGTGTAGAACTTCAGGGCAAAGCCGCGGATGTCGCGCTCGGCGTCGGCCGCGCCGCGCTCGCCGGCCACGGTGGTGAAGCGGGCGAACATCTCGGTCTGCTTGCCGACCTGCTCGAAGATTTTGGCGCGGGTGTAGCGGGTGATGTCCTTGGTCACCGTGAACGTGCCGAACGCGCCCGAGCCCTTGGCGTGCATGCGTCGCTCGGGGATGACCTCGCGCACGAAGTTGGCCAGCTTTTCATTCAGCCACACATCCTGCGCCAGCAGCGGGCCGCGCGCGCCGGCGGTGAGGCTGTCGCGGTTGGTGCTGACGGGGGCGCCAAAGTCGGTCGTCAGGTGCGTGACGGGGCACTTCTTGCTGCTGTCGGTCATGTCGATCTCCTGGGTTGGGGTGGCATGCCTGGGTGCCTGCGCACCCGGTGCCGCCATCGTAGGCCAGGAGTCGAAATTCGCAAACCCAATCGTGTCTATTGGTGCGATAGATCAACGCGATGATTCGGCGATCCACGCCGCGGCCGGTCAGGGCGATGGCAGTTCGGACACCGGCCGCGGCGCTCCGATGGGCGTGGTGGCCTGGCCGCGTTGCACGGCTTTCATGTCTTCGGCGCTGGGCACCAGGCCCGCGATCCAGTAGTCCATCACGCGGCGCACGATGGGCGCGGCGGCGACGGCGCCGAAGCCGGCGTTCTCGACGATGGCGGCCACGGCGATGCGCGGCTTGTCGGCGGGCGCGAAGGCAATGTAGAGCGAGTGGTCGCGCTGGTACTCGGACAGCTTGGCGGCGTTGTATTTGCTGTTGGCCCCGATGCTGACGGCCTGCGCGGTGCCGGTCTTGCCGCCCGACAGATAGGGCGCGCCCACGAAAACGGCGCGCGAGGTGCCGCCCTGGGTGACGCCGACCATGGCGCGCAGCACGGTGGCGACGTTCTCGGGTCGGTAGCCCATGGGCTCGCTGGCGGGCTCCGGCTCGGCCACGAAGGCGCCGGTCTTGGGGTCCTGGTGGCCCTTGATCAGATGCGGCTTGTGGTGCGTGCCGCCGTCGGCCAGCGTGGCCGTGGCGTTGGCCAGCTGCAGCATGGTGAAGTTGTTGTAGCCCTGGCCGATGCCCAGCGAGATGGTCTCGCCCGCATACCACTTTTGCTGCTCGGGGCGGCGGTAGGTGCGGCGCTTCCAGTCGGTGGAGGGCAGCACGCCGCGTGCCTCGCCCGGGATGTCGATGCCGGTGATCTGCCCGAAGCCCAGCGGCTTCATGAAGTCGTGGATGGCGTTGACGCCCAGGTCGTTGGCCAGCATGTAGTAGTACACGTTGCTGGAATGCACGATGCTGCGATACAGATCGACCGAGCCCAGCGCGTGGCCCGAGCGGAAGGTGTGGCCGCCGAAGGTCCAGGAGCCGCCGTCCATGATGGTGGTGGCGGGGGTGCGCTTGCCGCTTTCCAGCGCCGCCATGGCCATGAAGGGCTTGTAGGTGGAGCCGGGTGGATACGTGCCGCGCAGCGCGCGGTTGAGCAGGGGCTTGTCGATCGACTGGTTCAGCTCGTCCCAGCTTTCCTGGTCGATGCCGTCGATGAACAGGTTGGGGTCGAACGTGGGCTTGCTCACCAGCGCCAGCACCTCGCCGTTTTGCGGGTCGATGGCCACCAGCGCGCCGCGGCGCTCGCCGTACAGGTCTTCGACCAGCTTTTGCAGGCGGATGTCGATGGACAGCTGGATCGAGTCGCCCGGCGTGGCCGGCTGGCTGGCCAGGCGCCGCACGGCGTAGCCGCCGGCCGAGGTTTCCATCTGCTGCACGCCCGTCGTTCCGTGCAGCAGCTTCTCGTAGCTGGCCTCCACGCCCAGCTTGCCGATGTAGTCGGTGCCGCGGTAGTTGGCCGCGTCGTCCGAATCCTCGATGCGCTCCTTGTCGCGTTGGTTGATGCGGCCGATGTAGCCGATCAGGTGCGCACCGGTCTCGCCCAGCGGATAGGTGCGAAACAGCCGCGCCTTGATCTCGACCCCCGGAAAGCGCCAGCGCTGCGCGGCAAAGCGCGCCACTTCCTCGTCGGTCAGGCGCATGCGGATGGGCAGCGACTCGAAGCTCTTGGAATCCTCGCGCAGGCGCTTGAAGCGCTTGCGGTCGCGCGCGCTGATCTCCACCACTTCGCCGATGGCGTCGATCGCCTCGTCCAGCGGCCGCGCCAGGCGCGAAGGCGTGATCTCCAGCGTGTAGGAGCGGTAATTGGTGGCCAGCACGATGCCGTTGCGGTCGAAAATCTCGCCCCGGTTGGGCACGATGGGCACCACGGCCGTGCGGTTGGTCTCGGCCTGGCGCGCCAGGTCGTCGTGGCGCTGCACCTGCAACACATACAGCCGCCAGCCCAGTAGCGCAAAGGCCAGCAGCATCACCGCCGCAAACGCCAGCAGACGCAGGCGAAAGCGCGTCAGCTCGGCTTCAAGGTTGCGCAGTTCAGTCATGGCGATGGGTGGGGGAGGCTGCTACCAAGCAACGAGTGACCCGCAAACCACGGGTGCGAGCAATTGGCTGGTATTTTCTTTGTTTTCATCCATCGTGGCGCGGCGCTGTGCCCGACGGGCATGAAATCCAATGAGCCAAAAGGCCGCGGAGCAGGCCAAGCCAGCTCATGCTGCGGCCGGACCTGTGCCGGACACTGGCGTTGTCCCTCCTCCAAGCGAAGCGCCAGAGAGGAGGGAAGGCGCGCAGCGACGCAGGGAGGTGATCGTCATATAGGCCGATCGGCGTCAGGGTCGGGCGCGCGCCGCTGCGGCGCCAGCAGCAGCACACTCACGGGCAGCCAAAGGGCCGCCTCCAGCGCCGGCGCCAGCAGCACCGACCAGCCCGGAAACACGCCGCCGCCAATCAGCCGCAGCACGATGGTGATGGCGTGGGCGGCGGCAAACAGGGGCAGCAGCTGAATGGCCTGGCCCGGCACCGAAAACCACAGGATGCGCCGGTGCAGCATGATGGCGAAGTAAATCAGCACGGAAAAGGCCAGCGCGTGCTGGCCCAGGCGCGCGGCTTGGTGCACGTCCAGCATGAGGCCGAACACGAAGGCGGCCACCATGCCCACGCGCCGCGGCTGGTGGATGCTCCAGAACACCAGCACCACGGCCAGAAAATCGGGCATCCACGGCACGCGGCCCAGCGGCAGCAAGTCCAGCATCAGGGCGGCCAGCAAGCTGCCCCAGATGAAGCCGGGGCTGGCGGGCAGCAGCAGCTGTTGGCCGCGCGGCATGATCATGGCGAACTCCTGCCCGGGGTGTTGCGGCCCGGCTTGGGGGGTGTCGCGGCGCGGCCGGCCTTGGAGGTGGCCGCGGCGCGGCGCTCGGCGGGCGTGGCGGGCGCAGCCGCCGCGGGAACTGTCGGCGCGGGCGCCACGTCGGCCATGGGGGTGAGCACCATCACGTGCGTCACGCCCTGCAGCCGGGCCAGCGGCTGGCAGCGGATGTGGGCAAAACTGGTGTCGCTTTGCCGGTCCACGCTGACCACGCGCGCCACCGGCAGGCCGGGCGGATACACGCCGTCGATGCCGCTGGTGGCCAGCAAATCGCCCTCCTTGACGTCCGCCGTGGCGGGCATGTAGCGCAGTTCCAGCATGCCGCTTTGCGCGCTGGGGTCGCCATAGGCCACGCCGCGCACGCCGGTGCGGGTGTTGACCACGGGGATGACCTGGTCGCGGTCGATCAGCAGCGTGACCTCGCTCACGAAGGGATAGACCTGCGTGACCTGGCCCAGCACGCCCGATTCGTCCAGCACCGGCGAGCCGGGCGCAATGCCCTGCAACTGCCCCTTGTCGATGACGACGCGGCGGCTGAACGGGTCGGTCGCGTCGTACAGCACCTGCGCCGCCTGCGAGGGCACGGCGGTGCGCTCGCGCAGCGCCAGCAATTCGCGCAGGCGGCTGTTTTCCAGCAGCAGCTGCTCCACCTGGCCGGCGCGCTGCGACTGCGCCGCCAGTTGCACGCGCGCGGCCTCCTCGGTCTTGCGCGCGGTCTTCAGATCGGTCAGGTAGCCGCTGGCCGTCTCGACCCACTGCACCGGTTGCAGTGCCAGCCACTGGGCCGGGTACAGCACCGTGGCAATCACGGCGCGCAGCGGCTGCATCAGATGAAAGCGCGCGTCAGCCACCATCAGGAACAGCGCCAGCGCGCTCAGCAGCACCAGCTTGGACAGCGCCGACGGCCCCTGCTTGAAGAAGGGCGGCGGGGCGCGGTCAAGGGTGTCCAGCGGCATGGCGGGTCATGGCCTGCGGTGGCCACATGCGTCATGGTCGGAAGGCCGCGGAGCAGGCCAGGCGAGTGCGCTCGTGGCCGGGGTCCCCCCGGCCACTGGGCGCGTCCCCTTGAGGGGAAGGCGCGCCAGCGCCTCAGGGGTGGGCGTCATTCATTCGTGAAGATGTTGCCCAGCCGCTCCATGCGCTCCAGCGCCATGCCGCAGCCGCGCACCACGCAGGTCAGGGGCTCCTCGGCCACCAGCACGGGCAGGCCGGTTTCCTCGGCCAGCAGGCGCTCCAGGTCGCGCAGCAGAGCGCCGCCGCCGGTCAGCATCATGCCGCGCTCGGCAATGTCGGCGCCCAGCTCGGGCGGGGTCTCTTCCAGCGCCTTTTTTACTTCCGACACGATGGAGTTCAGCGGCTCGGTCAGCGCCTCCAGGATCTCGTTGCTGCTGATGGTGAAGCTGCGCGGCACGCCCTCCGACAGGTTGCGGCCCTTGACTTCCATCTCCTTGACCTCGCTGCCCGGAAACGCGCTGCCGATCTGCTTCTTGATGGCCTCGGCCGTCGGATCGCCGATCAGCATGCCGTAGTTGCGGCGGATGTAGTTGATGATGGCGTCGTCGAACTTGTCGCCGCCCACGCGCGCGCTGCCCTTGTAGACCATGCCGCCCAGGCTGATCACACCCACTTCGGTGGTGCCCCCGCCGATGTCCACCACCATCGAGCCGCTGGCCTCGCTGACCGGCAGGCCGGCGCCGATGGCCGCGGCCATGGGCTCCTCGATCAGGTAGACCTCGCTGGCGCCGGCTCCCAGTGCCGACTCGCGGATGGCGCGGCGCTCGACCTGGGTGGAGCCGCAGGGCACGCAGATGATGATGCGCGGGCTGGGCTTGAACAGGCCGCGCGGGTGCACCATCTTGATGAACTGCTTGAGCATCTGCTCGGTGACGGTGAAGTCGGCGATCACGCCGTCCTTCATGGGACGAATGGCCTCGATGTTGCCCGGCACCTTGCCCAGCATGGCCTTGGCCTCGCTGCCCACGGCCTGGATCGTCTTCTTGCCCTGGGGGCCGCCTTCGTGACGGATCGACACCACCGAAGGCTCGTTCAGCACGATGCCCTTGCCGCGCACGTAGATCAGGGTGTTGGCCGTGCCCAGGTCGATGGCCAGGTCGGTGGAGAAGTACCGACGGAAAGCTCCAAACATGAAAGATCCTTCTGGGCGCGTCGGCCAATACCGCTCGCCGCCGCCCCGGCGCAATGGGTTCGCTGCGAAATGGGTGGGAATTGTGCGCAAATCCGGCCGTTTGCAGACCGTTTCGGCAAAGGCGAGATAATAACCGATTGGCCTGACGAAATGCCCGGAAATTGGGCACGAAAGGCCCGTCGTATTCCCCGATTTGCTGCTTGTTACATGGCCCTGACCCTGACCGACATCGACCGCATCGCGCACCTGTCGCGGCTGGCGCTCCCGGATGCTGAACGCGCGCCCATGCTGGAGCGCCTGAACGGATTTTTCGGCCTGGTCGAGGCCATGCGTGCCGTGGATACCACCGGCGTCGAGCCGCTGGCGCACCCGCTGGCCGCCGTGCAGGACGTGCAACTGCGCCTGCGCCCGGATGTGGTCAGCGAGAGCGACCAGCGCCAGGCCAACCAGCAAAGCGCGCCCGCCGTCGAGGACGGCCTGTTCCTCGTGCCGCGGGTGATCGAGTGATGGCGGCCGACCTGCATCACCAAAGCGTGGCCCAACTGGCCGCCGCCCTGCGCGCGCGCCAGGTCTCGGCCGTCGAGCTGGCCCGGCACTTTCTGGGCCGCATCGCGCAGCACGCCGATCTGGGGGCCTTTCTGGCCGTGGATGAGGCCGTGACGCTGGCGCAGGCGCAGGCCGCTGACGCGCGCCTGGCCGCGGGCGAAGCCCCGCTGCTGGCAGGCGTGCCGCTGGCGCACAAGGACATCTTCGTCACGCGCGACTGGCCCACCACGGCCGGCTCGCGCATGCTGGCGGGCTACCGCTCGCCCTTTGACGCCACCGTGGTGCGGCGCCTGGCCGATGCCGGCATGGTCGGCCTGGGCAAACTCAACTGCGACGAGTTCGCCATGGGCTCGGCCAACGAAAATTCCGCCTTCGGCCCGGTGAAAAACCCCTGGAACCCGGCGCACGTGCCCGGCGGCTCCTCGGGCGGCAGCGCGGCCGCCGTGGCCGCCGGCCTGGCGCCCGCCGCCACCGGCACCGACACGGGGGGCTCCATCCGCCAGCCGGCCAGCTTCTGCGGCCTGACGGGCATCAAGCCCACCTACGGCCGCGCCAGCCGCTACGGCATGATTGCCTTTGCCTCCAGCCTGGACCAGGCCGGCCCCATGGCGCGCACCGCCGAGGACTGCGCGCTGCTGCTCTCCAGCATGTGCGGGCCCGACCTGGACCGCGATTCCACCTCGCTCGACCTGCCTGCCGAGGACTTCAAGCGCCATTTGAATGATTCGCTGGACGGCCTGCGCATCGGGGTGCCGCGTGAATTCTTCGGCGAGGGCCTGGCCGCCGACGTGCGCGCCGCGGTCGATGCCGCCCTGGCCGAGCTGGAAAAGCGGGGCGCGCGCCGCGTGGAAATCTCGCTGCCGCGCACCGAGCTGGCCATCCCGGTCTACTACATCATTGCCCCGGCCGAGGCCAGCTCCAACCTCAGCCGCTTCGATGGCGTCAAGTTCGGCCACCGCGCCAGGGACTACGCCGACCTGGAAGACATGTACAAGAAGACCCGCGCCGAGGGCTTTGGCGCGGAGGTCAAGCGCCGCATCATGACCGGCACCTACGTGCTCTCGCACGGCTACTACGACGCCTACTACCTGCAGGCGCAAAAGCTGCGCCGCATGATCGCCGACGACTTTCAGGCCGCATTCAAGCAGTGCGACGTCATCGCCGGCCCGGTGGCCCCGACCGTCGCCTGGGCCCTGGGTGCCGAGCGCGATCCGCTGGCCGATTACCTGGCCGACATCGACACCCTGCCCGCCAGCTTGGCCGGCCTGCCCGGCATGAGCGTGCCGGCCGGCTTTGGCGCCAAAGGCCTGCCCGTGGGCCTGCAACTCATCGGCAACTACCTGCAGGAAGGGCGCCTGCTGAACGTGGCGCACCAGTTGCAGCAGGTGACGGATTTCCACCTCCGACGCCCGGAGGGATTTTGAGATGACAGCGCCCAAATTGATTCAAGGCTACGAAGTCGTGATCGGCTTCGAGACCCACACCCAGCTGCAAACCCAAAGCAAGATTTTCAGCCGCGCGCCCACGGCCTTTGGCGCCGCGCCCAACACCCAGGCCTGCGCGGTCGACCTGGCCCTGCCCGGCACGCTGCCGGTGATGAACCGCGAGGCGGTGCAGTGTGCTATCAAATTGGGGCTGGCCCTGGGCTCCCACATTGCGCCACGCAGTGTTTTTGCCCGCAAGAATTATTTTTATCCCGACCTGCCCAAGGGCTACCAGATCAGCCAGTTCGAGATCCCGGTCGTGCAGGGCGGCACGGTGTCTTTCTTCGTTGGTGACCAGAAAAGAACCGTGCGCCTGGTGCGCGCCCACCTGGAGGAAGACGCCGGCAAGTCGCTGCACGAGGACTATCAGGGCATGAGCGGCATCGACCTGAACCGCGCCGGCACGCCCCTGCTGGAGATCGTGACCGAGCCCGACATGGGCTCCGGTGAAGAGGCCGTGGCCTACGCGCGTGAGCTGCACAAGATCGTCACCTGGATCGGCATTTGCGACGGCAACATGCAGGAGGGCAGCTTTCGCTGCGACGCCAACGTCAGCGTGCGCAAGCCCGGCCAGCCGCTGGGCACGCGCCGCGAGATCAAGAACCTCAACAGCTTCAAGTTCATGCAGCAGGCGATCGACTACGAGATCCGCTGGCAGATCGAAGAGATTGAGGAGGGCCGCGCGATCCAGCAGGCCACCGTGCTGTTCAACCCCGACACCGGCGAGACGCGCGCCATGCGCAGCAAGGAAGACTCGGCCGACTACCGCTATTTTCCCGACCCCGACTTGCCGCCGCTCTGCATTTCAGAGCAATGGATCGAGCAGACACGGGCGCAAATGCCCGAATTGCCGCGCGCCATGGCCGAGCGCTTCGTGCAGCAGTACGGCCTGCCCGAATACGACGCCACCACGCTGACGCAGTCGCCCGCCATGGCCGCGTACTTCGAGGCGGTGGCCACGGCCAGCGGCCAGGCCAAGCTGGCCAGCAACTGGATCATGGGCGAGCTGTCCAGGCGCCTGAACGCCGACGAGATCGGCATCGAAGCGGCCAAGGTCTCGTCCGCGCAACTGGCGGCATTGATCGGCCGCATCCAGGACGGCACCATCAGCAACGCCGCCGCGCGCCAGGTGTTCGATGCGCTGTGGGCGGGCGAGGGCCAGGCGGTGGATGCCGTGATCGAGGCCAAGGGTCTCAAGCAGATGAATGACATCGGCGCGTTGGAGAAAATCGTCGACGAAGTCATCGCCGCCAACCCGGACAACGTGGCCCAGTTCAAGGCCGGCAAGGACAAGGCCTTCAACGCCCTGGTCGGCCAGGTGATGAAGGCCAGCAAGGGCAAGGCCAATCCGCAGCAGGTGAACGATCTGCTCAAGGCCCGGCTGGCCTGACGCGCAAGCTTTGCCCGGTCATCGACCGCCGGACGCCGAATGACGGTGCCGTCCCTCAGGGGCGGCTGGCGCAGCGGGTGGGGGCGGCGGGGCCACGCCGGCCCACAGGCTTTTCAGGTGCGCCGCCTCGGCGTCGAAGCGCGCGTTGATGCGCGCCTGCTCTTCCTGCTGGATGGCAATGGCGCGGCGCTGCTCCTGCAGGCTCTGTTCGTTGTCCTCGATGGCGCGGCGCACGTGGGCCGGGGCCCTGGACGGGTTCTTGCGGTAGAACTCCATCTCTTCGTCCAGGCCCTTGCGGTCGGCCAAGAGTTCGTCGATGCGTTTTTGCGCCGTGTCGATGACGCCTTGCGTTTGCTCCAGCGCCTTCTTGCGGTCGGCTTCGTGGGCGGCCGTGTTGGGGTAGCGGTTGACCAGGCCCTGGTCGCGCCGCAGGGCGTCGCGCGCGCGCTGGCGCTCCAGCACGGCCTCGCGCTCGCGCGCCTGCTGCGCCTCGCGCTCGGTGGCGGTGGGGCTGGGCGGGATGACCCGCACCGTGGTGCCGCTGCGGTTGAGTTCGCTCTGCGGCCGGTCGATGCAGGCGGCGATGGGGCGGTCGGCCGTGATGCGCCGACCCTGCGCATCCACGCAGCTGTAGATGGCCCCGCTCGTCGTCGGCGTCTGGGCGTGCAAGGCGGCTCGCGCCAGCAGGAGAGAGGCAGCCGCGAGGGTGAGGCAGATCGTCCGGCGTGCGGTCATGGTGTGGGTCATTCGACCCCGTAGCGCGCCCGGTAGGCGGCCACGGCATCGTAGTGTTGCAAGAAGTGCTCCGATGTCTTCAATAGTTGCAACAAATGTGCCAGTTTGGCAATGGCACAAACCTGCAAACCCAGCTGATCGCGGACGTAATTCACGGCGCTCCAGGCCACGTCCTGGCCGCCCTCGGTGGCTTTTTCCTGGCGGTCCAGCGCAATGGCGACGGCGTGCGGCACGGCGCCAGCGGCGCGGATCAGGGCGATCGACTCGCGCACGGCGGTGCCCGCCGAAATCACGTCATCGACGATCAGCACCCGGCCCTGGAGCGGCGCACCCACCAGGGTGCCGCCCTCGCCGTGGTCCTTGGCCTCCTTGCGGTTGTAGGCAAAGGGCTTGTTCACGCCCAGGCGCGCCAGCTCCACCGCCACCACCGCGCCCAGCGGAATGCCCTTGTAGGCCGGACCGAAGATCACGTCGAACTCGATGCCCGAGGCCAGCAGGGTGCGTGCATAGAATTGCGCCAGGCGGCCCAGCTTGGCGCCGTCGTCAAACAGGCCGGCGTTGAAGAAATATGGCGACATGCGCCCTGCCTTGGTCTTGAACTGGCCAAAGCGCAGCACGCCGCTGTCGATGGCGAATTGCACGAATTCACGCGCCAGCTCGTCTTGCGGGTCCACCGTCCCTGTCGCGCTCATTGGAGATGTTTCCTTGTTCAAGCTCACCAGTCTCAACCTCAACGGCATCCGCTCGGCCGCGACCAAGGGGGTCGAAACCTGGCTGGAGGCGCACGCGCCGGATTGTATTTGCGTGCAGGAGATCAAGGCCCAGCAGAGCGACCTGGCCGGGCGCTTCGAGCAGCTGGCCGGCATGCGGGGCCACTTTCACCTGGCCGAGAAGAAGGGCTACGCCGGTGTCGGCATATACACGCGACACACCCCCAGCGATGTCATCACGGGCTTTGGCATGGCCGAATTCGACGCAGAGGGCCGCTACGTCGAAGCCCGCTTCGACACCCCCCGGCGCAAGTTCTCCGTCATCAGCTGCTACTTTCCCAGCGGCTCCTCGGGCCCCGAGCGGCAACAGGCCAAGTTCCGCTTTCTGGACGGCTTCTACCCCGTGCTGCAACGCCTGAAGGCCGAGCGCGAGTTCATCCTGTGCGGCGACGTCAACATCGCGCACCAGCAGATCGACCTGAAGAACTGGAAGAGCAACCAGAAAAACAGCGGCTTTCTGCCCGAAGAGCGCGCCTGGATGACCCGCGTGCTGACCGATGGTGGTCTGGTGGACGTGTACCGCCGCCTGCAGCCCGACGCCACCGACGCCGCCTACACCTGGTGGAGCAACCGTGGCCAGGCCTATGCCAAGAACGTGGGCTGGCGTCTGGACTACCACCTGGCCACGCCAGCCGTGGCCGACAAGGCCCGTCGCGAGGCGATCTACAAGGACCAGAAGTTCAGCGACCATGCGCCGATCACGGTGGAGTACGAGATGAGCCTGTGATCCGTTGGCGCGTTTTACTACTGAATTGATAGCTTCTTGCGCTTGATGGACAAGCGATCGGGTTTGTTTTTGTGCCAGGTCAGAACGCCCGCGTCCACCACGGCCCGTCGAGTTGCTGCTGCAGCCAGGCGATGAAGCCCGTCACCTTGGCCGGCACCAGCTTGGGTGACGGGAACACGGCGTGCATCTCTTGCGCGGGCAGGGTGTGGTCTTGCAGCACCGGCACGATGTGGCCCTCGATCATCGATTCGCGCGCCACGTACCAGGGCAGCATGGCCAGGCCCATGCCGGCGCGGCAGGCGGCCAGGATCGTGGACAGGTTGTTGGTGCGCAGCGGGCCGTGGATCGGCACGGACTCGTCCGCGCCGCCCGGCACGTGCAGCAGCCAGCGGGCGTCGCCCTGCACGCTGCTGTAGATCAGGCACGCATGGCGCGACAGTTCGGCCGGAGCCGTGGGCTGGCCGTGCGCGGCCAGGTAGGCGGGGGCGGCGGTCAGCACCCAGGGGTTCACGCCCAGATGGCGCGCGCCCAGGCCCGAGTCGGCCAGGCGGCCGATGCGGATTGCGACGTCGACGCCGTGCTCCACCAGATCGACGTAGCGGTCGTCAAAGCCCAGGTCGATCTGCAGGCGCGGGTGCTCGGCCATGTAGCGCAGCACCAGCGGTGTCAGCACGCGGCGCCCGAAGGCCACGGACGAGTTGATGCGCAGCGTGCCGGTGGCGCCCTCCTGCACCAGGCCGGTCAGGTTCTCGGCGTCTTCCACCTCGTGCAGGATGGCCTTGCAGCGCTCGTAGTACAGCGCGCCGGCCTCGGTGGGTGTCACGCCGCGGGTGGAGCGGTGCAGCAGCCGCGCGCCCAGGTGGCGCTCGGCCTCGGCCACGGCCTTGGTGGCGGTGGGCTGGGTGGTGCCCAGCGCGAGCGCGGCCTTGCTGAAGCTGCCCGTCTCCACCACCCGCACGAACACCTGCATGACTTGAAAGCGATCCATGGCGCCTCTTCATTGTCGGGCTATTCCGACTGGGAATAAATCATATGCCCGTGCTGACCTTCCCTTGCCCGCACGCCGACGGCACCATCGCGCCATAGCGACAGACTTCAAGGAGACTCGATCATGGCGAAGATGAAAGCGGCAATGGCCGCCGTGCTGGTGATGGAAAAGGAAGGCGTGACCCAGGCCTTCGGCGTGCCCGGCGCCGCCATCAATCCCCTGTATGCGCAACTGAAGGAGCGCGGCACCATCGGCCACGTGCTGGCGCGCCACGTCGAGGGCGCCTCGCACATGGCCGAGGGCTACACCCGCGCCTGCGCCGGCAACATCGGCGTGTGCATCGGCACCTCGGGCCCAGCCGGCACCGACATGATCACCGGCCTGTACTCGGCCAGCGCCGACTCCATTCCCATCCTGTGCATCACCGGCCAGGCGCCGCGCGCGCGCCTGCACAAGGAGGACTTCCAGGCCGTGGACATCGCCAGCATCGCCAAGCCCGTCACCAAGATGGCGACGACGGTGCTGGAGCCGGCGCAGGTGCCGCGCGTGTTCCAGCAGGCCTTTCACCTGATGCGCTCGGGCCGCCCGGGCCCGGTGCTGATCGATCTGCCCTTTGACGTGCAGATGGCCGAGATCGAGTTCGACATCGACACCTACGAGCCCATGGCCGCCTACAAGCCCGCCGCCACGCGCAAGCAGGTCGAAAAGGCCCTGGCCATGCTCAACCAATCGGCCAAGCCCCTGATCGTGGCCGGCGGCGGCATCATCAATGCCGACGCGTCCGAGTTGCTGGTCGAGCTGGCCGAGGTGCTGGGCGTGCCCGTCATCCCCACGCTGATGGGCTGGGGCACCCTGCCCGACGACCACCCCCTGATGGCCGGCATGTGCGGGCTGCAAACCAGCCACCGCTACGGCAACGCCAACATGCTGGCCAGCGACTTCGTGCTGGGCATCGGCAACCGCTGGGCCAACCGCCACACCGGCAGCCCCGAGGTGTATTGCAAGGGCCGCACCTTCGTGCACGTGGACATCGAGCCCACGCAGATCGGCCGCGTCTTCACGCCCGACCTGGGCATCGTCTCCGACGCCAAGATCGCGCTCGAGCTCTTCGTGCAGGTCGCCAAGGAATGGAAGAAAGCCGGCAAGCTGCGCGACTTCTCCGCCTGGGTCAAGGAATGCCAGGCGCGCAAGGCCGACGTGCAATACCTGCGCAAGACCAACTTCGACAACGTGCCCATGAAGCCGCAGCGCGTGTACCAGTGCATGAACAACGCGTTCAGCAAGGACACCTGCTACGTCTCCACCATCGGTCTGTCGCAGATCGCCGGCGCGCAGTTTCTGCATGTCTACAAGCCGCGCCACTGGATCAACGCCGGCCAGGCCGGCCCCCTGGGCTGGACGGTGCCCGCCGCGCTGGGCGTGTGCGTGGCCGACCCCAGCCGCAAGGTGGTGGCGCTGTCGGGCGACTACGACTTCCAGTTCATGCTGGAAGAATTGGCCGTGGGTGCGCAGTTCAAGCTGCCCTACATCCACATCGTGGTCAACAACAGCTATCTGGGGCTGATTCGCCAGAGCCAGCGCGGCTTCACCATGGACTACTGCGTGCAACTGGCGTTCGACAACGTCAACTCACCCGAGGTCAACGGCTACGGCATCGACCATGTCAAGGTGGTCGAGGGCCTGGGCTGCAAGGCGATCCGGGTGCATTCGCCCGACGAAGTGGCCCCCGCCATCCAGCGTGCCGAGGCGCTGATGGCCGAGTTCAAGGTGCCGGTGGTGATCGAGATGATCCTCGAGCGCGTCACCAACATCTCCATGGGCACCGAGATCGACAATGTGACCGAGTTCGAGGAGCTGGCCGGCGGCAAGCAAGATGCGCCCACCGCCATCGCCGTCTCCATGCTCGACTGATGAATTGACGACAAGGAAATCCGAGCGATGACAAAACTGGCTGCCAACCTGACGATGCTCTACAACGAAGTGCCGTTTCTCGAGCGCTTCGAGCGGGCCGCGCGCGATGGCTTCACGGCGGTGGAGTTTCTGTTCCCCTACGCCTGGCCGGCCGAAGAGCTGCGCCGGCGCCTGGACGGCAACGGCCTGCAACTGGTGCTGCACAACCTGCCGGCCGGCAACTGGGACGGCGGCGAGCGCGGCATCGCCTGCCACCCCGACCGCACGGCCGAGTTCCGCGAGGGCGTGGCCACCGCCATCGGCTACGCCCGCACCCTGGGCGTGAGCCAGCTCAACTGCCTGGCCGGCAAGGCGCCTGCCGGCGTGCCCGACGCCGTGCTGCGCCAGACCCTGGTGGACAACCTGCGCTACGCCGCCGCCGAGCTGAAGAAGGCGGGCCTGAAGCTGCTGGTCGAGCCCATCAACACCTTCGACATTCCGGGCTTCTACCTGCATGGCAGCGCGCAGACCCTGTCCGTGCTTGACCAGGTCGGCTTTGATAACGCCTATCTCCAATACGACATCTACCACATGCAGCGCATGGAGGGCGAGCTGGCCGCGACCATGCAGGCGCACCTGCCGCGCATTGCCCACATCCAGCTGGCCGACAACCCCGGCCGCAACGAGCCGGGCACGGGCGAGATCAACTACGCCTTTCTGTTTGCATTCCTCGACCGCATCGGCTACACCGGCTGGATCGGCTGCGAATACAAGCCGGCCGCCAGCACCGAGGCCGGCCTGGGCTGGCGCCAGCAGCTGATCAGGTAAAACCCCGGCATCTCCATTCGACACAAGGAAGACAAGCAATGAGCAGCGCATCCCTGAACATCGGTTTCATCGGCCTGGGCATCATGGGCACGCCCATGGCGGGCCACCTCATGAAGGGCGGGCACAAGCTGGCCGCCCACACGCACGGCAAGGTGCCCGACGAGGTCGCCCAGGCCGGCGCCAAGGTCTGCGCCAGCGGGCGCGAGGTGGCGCAGGCGAGCGACATCATCATCATCATGGTCCCCGACACGCCCGACGTGGGCAAGGTGCTGTTTGCCGAAGACGGCGTGGCCGCCGGCCTCACCAAGGGCAAGCTGGTGATCGACATGTCCTCCATCTCGCCGGTGGAGACCAAGGAATACGCCAGCAAGATCGAAGCGCTGGGCTGCGACTACCTGGACGCGCCCGTCTCCGGCGGCGACGTGGGCGCGCGCAACGCCACGCTGTCCATCATGTGCGGCGGCAAGCCCGCCGTGTTCGAGCGCGCCAGGCCCGTGCTGGAGCTGATGGGCAAGAACATCACGCTGGTGGGCGGCACGGGCGACGGCCAGACCTGCAAGGTTGCCAACCAGATCGTGGTGGCCCTCACCATCAATGCCGTGGCCGAGGGCCTGCTGTTTGCCGCCCGCGCCGGCGCCGATCCGGCCAAGGTGCGCCAGGCGCTGCTGGGCGGCCTGGCCACCTCGCGCATTCTGGAGGTGCTGGGCGAGCGCATGATCAAGCGCACGGTCGAGCCGGGCTTTCGCATCGCGCTGCACCAGAAGGACCTGAACCTGGCGCTCACCGCCGCGCGTCAGCTCGGCTTGGCGCTGCCCGCCACGTCCAACGCGCAGCAGCTGTTCAGCGCCTGCGTGTCGCACGGCGGCGCGGCCTGGGACCACTCGGGCATGGTGCGCGCGCTGGAGAAGCTGTCCAACTTCGAAATCGGCCAGAAGCCGACTTGAGGGCTGAAAGCAGCCGGACAGCCGGACAGCCGGACAGCCGGACAGCCGGACAGCCGGACAGCCGAACAGCCGAACAGCCGAACAGCCGAACAGCCGAACAGCCGAACAGCCGAACAGCCGGACGCAGAGGACGCAAAGGAATCGCAGAGGACGCAAAAGAACAGCCGAAAATCACTATTAAATAAGTAGCTGATTGCGCTTGTCACGTGAGGGCTTGAGTGGTTTTCTTTATTCTTTGTTTTTTCTGCGTCCTTTGCGATTCCTTTGCGTCCTCTGCGTCCGGTTTTAAAAGTATGAGCAACCCGTGGAGCCCTGCATGACGGCCAGCCCGAATTCGCGTGACCTGCTGCGGCGCATGTTTGATGCCGCCGTGGCCAGCGCCCAGCCGGCGCTGTGCATTCCGCCGCACCTGCCGACGCCCGGGCAACTGGGCGGCGGGCGGCTCATCGTCATTGGCGCCGGCAAGGCCTCGGCTGCGATGGCGCAGGCGGTGGAGGAGAACTGGTCAGGCCCCGTGTCGGGCCTGGTCGTCACCCGCTATGGTTATGGCGCGCCGTGCAAGCGCATCGAGATTGTGGAGGCCGCCCACCCCGTGCCCGACGCCGCCGGCCTGGCCGCTGCCCAGCGCCTGCTGGAAGTCGTCAAAGGCCTCACGCCGCAAGACCTGGTGCTGTGCCTGATCTCCGGCGGCGGCTCGGCGCTGGCGCCGCTGCCCGGGCCGGGCCTGACTTTGGAACACAAGCAGGACGTGAACCGCGCCCTGCTCAAATCCGGCGCCACCATCAGCGAGATGAACTGCGTGCGCCGGCATCTGTCGGGCATCAAGGGCGGGCGGCTGGCGGCGGCCTGCCACCCGGCGCGCGTGCTCACGCTGCTGATCTCCGACGTACCGGGCGACAACCCGATCGACATCGCCTCGGGCCCCACCGTGGCCGACCCCACCACCTGCGCCGACGCGCTGGCCGTCATCAAACGCTACGGCATCGAGCTGCCCGCGCCGGTGCGTGCCCTGCTCGAGAGCGGGCGCGGCGAATCCATCAAGCCCGGCGACCCGCGCCTGGCCGGCCACGAAGTGCGCATCGTCGCCGCGCCGCAAATGGCGCTGGAGGCCGCCGCCCAAGTCGCGCGCCAGGCCGGCGTCACGCCCTTCATCCTGGGCGATTCGCTGGAGGGCGAGGCGCGCGACGTCGGCAAGGTGCTGGCCGGCATGGCCCTGCAGGTGGCGCGCCACGGCCAGCCCGCGCCCGCGCCCTGCGTGCTGCTGTCGGGCGGTGAGACCACCGTCACCGTGCGCGGCAAGGGCCGCGGCGGGCGCAACGTCGAATGCCTGCTGTCGGCCGCCATCACCCTGGACGGCCAGGCGCGCGTGTACGGCATCGGCTGCGACACCGACGGCGTGGACGGTGCCGAGGACATTGCCGGCGCGCTGATCGACCCCAGCACCCTGGCGCGCGCCTGGGCCAAGGGCTTGCCCCCCAAGGACGCGCTGGACAACAACGACGGCCACGGCTTTTTCCAGGCGCTGGGCGACTCGGTCATCACCGGGCCCACGCGCACCAACGTCAACGACTTTCGCGCGCTGCTGATCGAAGCGGCGGCACCCACAACCTGAGCCAAACCGCACCATGCGCCGCACCCGCAACGCCAAGATCGTCGCCACCCTGGGCCCCGCCAGCAGCGAGCCCGCCGTCATCGAGCAGCTGTTTCTGGCCGGCGTCGATGTGTTTCGCCTCAACTTCAGCCACGGCGTGGCCGACGACCACCGCGCCCGCGTGGCGGCGCTGCGGGCCGTCGAGCAAAAGCATGGCCGCCCGATCGCCATCCTGGCCGACCTGCAAGGCCCCAAGCTGCGCGTGGGCACGTTTGACGGTGGCCCCGTCATGCTGGCCGAGGGCCAGGCCTTTCGCCTGCAACTGGACGCCATTGCCGGCACGGCGCAGGCCGTCCAGCTGCCGCACCCCGAAATTTTTGCCGCCCTGGTGCCCGGCGCCGAGCTGCTGCTGGACGACGGCAAGCTGCGCCTGAAGGTCGAGCGCTGCGACGCCAAGAGCGCCGACACCACCGTGCTGGTGGGCGGCAAGCTGTCCGACCGCAAGGGCGTCAACGTGCCCGGCGTGGTGCTGCCCATTTCCGCGCTGACCGACAAGGACCGGCGCGACCTGGCCGTGGCGCTGGAGCTGGGCGTGGACTGGGTGGCCCTCAGCTTCGTGCAGCGGCCCGAGGACATCCACGAGGCGCGTGCGCTGGTGGGTCAGCGCGCCGGCCTGGTGGCCAAGCTCGAAAAGCCCGCCGCCATCGAGCGCCTGGAGGAGGTGATCGCCGCCACCGACGCCGTGATGGTGGCGCGCGGCGACCTGGGCGTGGAGATGCCCGCCGAGAGCGTGCCGCCGCTGCAAAAGCGCATCGTGCGCGCCTGCCGCAAGCAGGGCCGCCCCGTCATCGTCGCCACGCAGATGCTCGAATCCATGATCGAAAGCCCGGTGCCCACGCGCGCCGAAGCCTCCGACGTGGCCACCGCCATCTACGACGGCGCCGACGCGGTGATGCTCTCGGCCGAATCCGCCGCCGGCAAGCACCCCATCGAGGCGGTGCGCATCATGAACCGCATCATCGAGCGCGTGGAGGCCGACCCGCTGTACCGCCAGTTTCTCGAAGCCTCGCAAAGCGCCAATGTCCCCGGCCAGACCGGCGTGCCCGACGCGGTGTGCTGCGCCATGCGCCGCGCCGTGGCTCTGCTGCACCCGGCCGCCATCGTCTGCGCCACGCATTCGGGCGCCACCAGCCTGCGCGTCGCGCGCGAGCGCGCCGAGGCGCCCATCCTCAGCCTGACGCCCCAGCTGTCGGCCGCGCGCCGCCTGGTGCTGGCCTGGGGCGTGCATTCGCTGCACGTGAGCGAGGTCACCGAGTTCAACGAGGTGCGCATGCTGGCCGGTGACCTGGTGCGCCGAGAAGGCTTCGGCCAGGCGGGCGACCCCTACGTCGCCATTGCCGGCGTGCCCTTTGGCCAGAGTGGCACCACCAACCTGATGCACATCGGCATTGTTTGACGATTTCTGGCTCCAGCGCTTATCGGTACTCCGCGGGCAGCTCCGTTAAACGTAGCAAATCGGCTCTCGCGCGTCGACTCAGGAGCTGCTGCTTGCCGGCGGCGGCGCACCCTTGTCGCTCCACAGCACGCCGCCCGTGGCCCAGTCCTGGCGGGCGATGTCGAAGAACAGCACGTCCACGCCGTCGGCCGAGCCGCCCAAGGTACGCACGGTGGCTTCGGTCAGGGCGGCGGCCAGGGCGCGCTTTTGCTCGGGGGTGCGGCCTTCGAACAGTTCGACGCGGATGGTGGGCATGGCGGGGGTGCTCCAAAAAATCAGGTGTTGAAACCGGGTGACAGGCGCTCGATGCGGCGCAGCAGGGCGGGCCACTCCAGATCCCCGTCCCACTCGCTGCCGTCGCCCACCCATTGGTGGTAGGTCAGGGCGGCCAGTGCGGGCGTGGCCTGCATCACGCGCCCGCCGGTGGCGGCCATGGCGCGCAGTTGCGCCTGCGCGGCGCGCTCCAGGATGTGCATCAACATCCAGGCTTCGGCCACGCTGCGGCCGACGACCAGCGGGCCGTGGTTTTCCAGCAGCAGGCCATCCAGGTCACCCAGCGCGGTCACCAGGCGGGCTTGTTCATCGGCGCCCAGCGCCAAGCCTTCATACGGGTGGCGGCCCAGGCGTTGGTACAGGCGCATGGCCCATTGCGATGTGGGCTGCAAGCCGCCGGGCAGCATGGACAGGGCCACGCCCCAGGGCGTGTGCAGGTGAATCACGCATTCCACGTCGGGGCGCGCCGCATGCACCGCGCCGTGAATGGCAAAGCCGCTGGGGTTGACGCGGGCGCCCGAGCCATCGACCACCTGCCCGGCGGTGTTGACCTTGACCAGGCGGCTGGCGGTGATCTCGTCGAACGCCGCCCCAAACGGGTTGATCAGGTAATGCCCCGGCTCGCCCGGCACGCTGGCCGACAGGTGGGTGTAGATGGTGTCGTCCCAGCCATTGACGGCCGCCATGCGGTAGGCGGCGGCCAGGTCGATGCGCACCTGGCTTTCGGTGCGGGGCGGGCGGGCGGTGGGCATGGCAGGTTTATCTGGGGCGACGAAGGTAGAAGCGCGTCTTGTCGGCTTTGTTGCTCGCACCGGTTGAGCCGCGCTCTGATTCAACGGTTGGTGGCGGACCACAATCGCCGTTGTGGCAACTTCTTCTGAACGAAATCGTTGAAAGACTCGGCCAGGAGTTCGCGGCGTGCGCGCCAGAAGTCGACTGCGCGATCGATTCTCCACAAGTCTCGATCCAACGGGACGCACTGTGACTTGAGGGTCTTCAGTTCAATTTTCCCGAGGTAGACCTCCGGGCCCGATTGACCGATCGACTTGTTGACTTCGGAGGTTATGAACGCAATGTTGGCGATGTTGTCTGCACTGGTGCGCTCGACTTCCGAAAATTGCGCCCGCGGCAGGATGTGATGCCGATCGATGTTTCCCTGCAGCAATACCTTCGATCGCGTAAAGAAATCAAGCCCTCCGCGATTCGTACTGGCGATGTACAGGGTCAGCAGGCCACTGCGGTCGTTGAGCGAACCGGAAAAAATCCTTGGGTTCGGCCAGCAGGGTGCTTCGGTGAGTGCGGAGGTTGGCCAGAAGTGCGCGAACGGGGTCGCTTTGCTTGCATGCCCGCAAGTCTTGTTCCAGGGCCGTTTCACTGGCTCCGCTGTAGCGACGGCACAGTGCCGCCAAGGCAAGCCACCCCACCAGTTCATCGGCCTTGCGATCGCGCGCCTTGACGGTGGCGCAGATGGCGATCAGGGGCACCATCAACGCGCCTGACCACAGAATGTCCATGTTGATCAAACCCAGTTCGCTTCGGATCAAGGCAATGGCCTGCCCGGTGGCTTGCTTGGTTTGCTTCCAGGCACCGACGACTTCCTTGCGGTCCAATTCGTGCAAAGGTGTTCGATTTCGTCCATCTGGTCGCGCGATGAAGGCGCACGCACGAAACAGGTGCATGACGTTCAAGCGCTGGAATCCTTGTTGGCGAATCTGGTGGAGGTAGGGAACAATCTCGTCGGCAATCAACCGCTGATGCCGTGCAGCGACCCGCGCGCTCTCGATGTCTTCCTTCTTGAGGCGTACCCCCAAGGTGTTGATGCGCTCGAACGCCTTGACGGCATCGTCGAAATCGTGATCGACCATTTCAACGATCGGAACCTCATAGTCCCGGATGCGGCGCACGCGTTCCAGCCTGGCTTCGAAGCGCTCAGCCTGTCGTGAACCATCGAATTGGCGGCGCAGTCGTCGAAAGGCTTCGTCGCTCCAAATGTCGGCGACACGAATCCAATCTGGATTTTTTCTCGTGGCGGCGTTCGAGAGCTTGAATTCCTCTGTGTCCGGATTGAAACCGCCGTCGATCCCATCCTCTCCATCAATGGTCTTGGAAAGCGTGATGACCCGTTGCTGACCGTCGATCAGCCAACTCGTTGAACCTGATCGGTTGGCACGTGGAGTGGCTCGACGAGCATGAACCTCGGCGTCGCTGCGCCAGAGCAGAAGCGACGATATTGGAAAGTTTTGATAGATGGAATCGATCAGCAGCGGCGCCTTGCTCTTGCGCCAGACGTACTCGCGCTGAAATTCGGGAATGACGATGCGACCAGCGCGATAGTCCTCCACCAGATTCTTGATTGTTCGGCTTTCATGTTTGAGGCGAGACTCTTGCACGTTTCAGGTTCCCTTCCAGTCGTCCGTGCGTGATGGTATCGGCTCGCGACGATCGTCCGCACAAGGCCCTTGACGGCGCGGACGAACCGAACGTGTCGCTGACTTTCTGTTGTGCAGTAGACATTGGTCGAGGTGCGCGGTTGCGCGCCCTGATTTCGCCAGCGGCATTTCCGATGGGGAACCATGGACAATGGGGTGACTCGATTCATCGCTCGCCATGACGTCCGCCCCACGCCTGCATTACCAGACCATTCCCGTCACCCCCTTCCAGCAAAACTGCTCCATCGTGTGGTGCGAGCAGACCCTGGAAGCCGCCGTCATCGACCCCGGCGGCGACCTGCCGCGCATCGAGGCAGCCGCGCAGGCGCTGGGGGTGGACTTGCGCCAGATCTGGCTCACGCACGCGCACATCGACCACGCCGGCGGCACGGCCGAGCTGGCGCGCCGCCATGGCCTGCCCATCGTCGGCCCGCACCCGGGCGACCAGTTCTGGATCGACGGCCTGGCCGAGCAGGGCCGCATGTTCGGCTTTCCTGCCGCCGAACCCTTCACGCCCACGCGCTGGCTGCACGATGGCGACACGGTGCAGGTGGGCCACTGCGTGCTGAACGTGCGCCACTGCCCGGGCCACACCCCCGGGCACGTGGTGTTTCATTCGCCGCAGGCCGAGCGTGCCTTCGTGGGCGACGTGCTGTTTGCCGGCAGCATCGGTCGCACGGATTTTCCGGGGGGCAACCACGAGCAGTTGCTGGCCAGCATCCGCCAGCGTCTGTGGCCCATGGGCGACGAGACGGTATTCATCCCTGGCCACGGGCCTGAGAGCACGTTTGGCGAGGAGCGCCGGCACAACCCCTTCGTGCGCGATCGTTGACCGGCGCGTGAAACATGGCACGACCGCGTGGCGCCAAAGCAGCAATGCAAGGTCACATCGCACACTGCAAGCGGGCGCGCACCGAAAGGTGAATGGATCACAAAACGCGCGTGACCCAGTCACTGCAATTCATGGCGCGACTTCCTAGACTGCCCCCATGCGCCAAGAGCCGCGCGCCAAGCGCCGATGGAGAACACCATGGAAGTCGTCGCAGCAGTCAGGGAGGAGACCCGCCAGCCCGTCAAGACCGAAAAGGCCGACGACCTGCAAGCCAGCTTCGTGCTGCGTTTGCTGGACGAGATCGACTACGGGCTGGTGCTGGTCACTGCACAGGGCACGGTGCTGCACGCCAACCACCTTGCCCGCCACGAACTGGCCATCGGCCGCCTGCTGTTCGCCAGCCCGGGCGGCGTCGTCACCGGCCGCAACTCGGCGCTGACCGAGCAGTTGATGGCGGCCATCCGGGGTGCCGTGCAGGGCCACCGTCGCCTGCTGTACCTGACGCATGGCGAGCAGTGCCTGCCGCTGTCCGTCATCCCGGTGGCCCCCGCGCCGGGCGCCGCCGCCGGCAGCGTGCTGCTGGTGATGGCGCGCCAGCGCATCGGCGACAACCTGGCGCTGCAGCTGTTTGCGCGCGAGCACTGCCTGACACCGACCGAGGAATCCGTGCTGCGCGCCCTGTGCGATGGCCGCGAGGTGGACGAGATCGCCGTGCAGCACGGCGTGGCCGAATCCACCGTGCGCACCCAGGTGCGCGCGCTGCGCGACAAGACTGGCGCCAGCGGCATCCGCCAGCTGGTGCAGTGCGTGCTCAGCCTGCCGCCGGTGGTCGGCGCTTCGTGCGGCGAGGGCGCCGCCGTGCGGCGATCGGCATCCGCGGGATTTCAATTTGTATGATGGGGCATGCCGCCCCCCGCGCCTGAAGGCCCGAACCCCGCGCCTGCCACCGGTTTGCCCGCCTTGGGCCACGCCTCGGCCCATGTCGAGGCGCTGGCGCGCCGCGGCACCGAGCGCCGCTACCGGCGCGGCACGCTCATCATCCAGGAGGGCGAGCGCGGCGACACCCTCTACATCGTGCGTTCCGGTCGGCTGCGCGCCTTCGTGGCCGACGCCAGCGGCAAGGAGCTGACGCTGGGCCTGTATGGCCCGGGTGAGTACGTGGGCGAGATGGCGCTCGACGGCGGCCCGCGCTCGGCCAGCGTGGAGGCCGCCGAGCCCACGGTCTGCGCCGTCGTCACGCGCGAGCAGCTGCTGGCGCACATTGCCGCGCATCCCGACTTCGCGCTCGAGCTGATGGCGCGCCTGATCCGGCGGGCGCGGCTGGCCACCGACAACGCCCGCAGCGTGGCCCTGATCGACGTCTATGGTCGCCTCACGCGCCTGCTCGATCAACTGGCCGACCCGCCGGATGCGCAAGGCTGGCGCACCCTGCGCGAGCGCCTGACGCACCAGCAGATCGCCAGCCACCTGGCCTGCTCGCGCGAGATGGTCAGCCGCCTGCTGAAGGACCTGGAGACCGGCGGCTACGTCGCCACGCGCGAGCGGCGCCTGGTGCTGCTCAAGCCGCTGCCGGCGCGGTGGTGAGGGCGCATTTATCCCTCCCTTGAGGGATGACAAAAACGCCCTCGCAAGGTAGGTGCGCTGCCATCCAACGCGGTTAGCATCCGGACATGTCGCCGCTGCTTCCGGTTTTGCACGCACCCACGCCGCGCCTGTGGGCGCACGGCGCCTGAGCGATGGCCCGCCGTTTCTGCACCCATTGCCATGCGGCCTGCGGCCCAGCCGACCGCTTTTGCGCCGCGTGCGGACAGCCGCTGGCCGCTGCCGCCGCGTCGCCGTCGGGCGACTGGGGTGAAGTCAAGGCGGCGACCATCCTGTTTGCCGACATCGTCGATTCCACCCGGCAGATTGCCGAGCTCAGCCCGGAGCAGGCCATGCAGCGGCTGCAGCCCGCCGTCGAGCGCATCGTGCGCATCGTCGAGCAGCACCACGGCACCGTGCTGCGCACCCTGGGCGACGGCATCATGGCCTTGTTCGGCGTACCCCTGGCGCTGGAGCAGCACGCCGAGCAGGCCTGCCTGGCGGCGGCGCGCATGCAGCAGGCTTTCGACCCCGTGCAAGGGGGCGCCGGCCTGGCGCTGCGCGTGGGGCTGCACACCGGCAAGGTGGCCTCGGACCCGACCGAGGCCGGCGACCGGCGCGGCGGCGGCGCGCACGGCGTGGCCATCCACCTGGCCAGCCGCGTGGCCGCGCAGGCCGATCCCGGCCAGGTGCTGTTGACCGAGGAGACGCGCCACCTGCTGCGCCCGGGCCTGCTGGCGGCGCGGCCGATCGGCAGCTTTCCCCTGAAGGGCATCGCCCATCCCGTGGCGCTGTTCGCGCTGCGCCTGGACGTCGGCAGCGCATCGATGCCCGACCCGGCCGCGCGTGCCGGGCGCTTCGTCGGCCGCGGCGACGAGATGGCGCAACTGGTGCACGCGCTGGGCCGCACGCGCGCCGGCCAGGGCCAGATCGTGTGCGTCAGCGGCGAGGCCGGCAGTGGCAAGACGCGCCTGTGCGCCGAATTCGCGCGCCGCTGCCAGGACATCGGTGCGCGCGTGGTCTGGGTCCAGGTCCACCCGCTCAGTCACGCCCTGCCGCTGCGGCCGGCGCGCGAAGTGGTGGCATCCCTGTGTCTGGGCGCCTCGCCCGATCTGGCGGCGGACGACTTGCGTCGGCGCATCGATGCGGCGCTGCAGCGTGCCGGCCACCCCGACGCCGCCGACGCGGCCCTCGTGCACGATCTGATGGGCGTCGCCGACGACGCGCAGCGGCACGGGCATCGGCTGGCGGGCCAGGACTCGCGTCAGTTGCAGCTGCTGGCCTTGTTGGCCGATCTGGTGCGCGCCGATGCCGAGACGCTGCGCCTGCTCGTGGTCGACGATCTGCATTGGCTCGACCTGGCGAGTTGGCCCATCCTGAACGTGCTGGCCGATGCGCTGGTCGCCACGCAAACCCTGCTGGTGGTCAACCATCGACGCAGCCTGCCGCCGCCGTGGTTGCATCTGCCTCACGCCGCCGTGTTGCCGCTGGTCGCGCTGGCGCCGCTGGCCATGTGCGCCATCGTGGCTGAGCGGCTGGCCGTGCCACAACGGCCGGATGCCGTGGCGGCGATGCCTGAAGGCGACCAGGAGGTCTGGATCGACCGCATTGCTGCGCGCAGCCAGGGCAACCCATTTTTTGCGCAGGAGTTGGTGCGTCACCTGCGCCGTACCGGCGTCGATCCCGCGCGCTGGGCGGCCGAATTGCCAGACAGCATCGAGGCGTTGGTCACCACCCGCATCGATGCGTTGCCGGCGGCCGACAAGCGCATCCTTCAGACGTGTGCGGTGATCGGCAAGCATGTCGATGTCGCGGTGCTCGCACGCGTGGCACGTCTGCCGTTGGGCCGGCTGGCGCCCGCCCTGCGTCGGCTCCAGGCGGCCGAGCTCATTGCACCGGCCCAAGGTCTCCACGGTGCGCGTGCGCTGACGTTCATGCACCCGGTGATCCAGGAGGCTGCGTACGGCGCGCAATTGCGCGTGCGCGTGAAGGGGGTGCACGCGCGCGTGGCTGCCGTGATGGAGGAGCGCTTCGCCCACGGCCCGCATGCCGGGGAGTTGGCCGCACTGACGGCGCACCATTGGGAACAGGCCGGCCGGTTTCTGCCGGCGGCGCGTCAGGCCGTGCGTGCCGCGCAATGGCTGCGCACCGGCGATGCGGGCGCGTCCATCGCGGCGTGGCGCAAGGTGCTGATGCTGCTGGAGCGCGAGGCGCACGGCGACGAGGCTCGGGCACTCAGTGCGCTGGCGGCCGGGCGGATCGTGTTTCTGGGCTGGCGCGTGGGGATCAGCGCGCAAGAAGTCACGCAACTTGTCGACCGTGCGCTCGCGCAGGCCAGCGGGGCTGACCCGCGCCTGCCTCAGTTGCTGCGCTTCGCGCACGCGCGCATGATGCAGTCCGGCGGCGGTTCGGCCGATGACTACGTGCACGCCGTGCAAGACGTGCTCGCGATGCCCACCCCGCCGGGCGACGCGGGGCGTCGGGCCATGCTGCATGTGGTGCTGTGCCAGGCTTACAGCTGGGCGGGGTTGCTGCGCGAGGCACTGGCCGCCAGCGACATCGCCTTGGCCGGCATCGCGCAGGTCAGTGCGTTCGACAGCGATTTCATCGGTTTCAACGTGGAGCAGTGGGCTGTCGGTCTGCGCATGCGGGTGTTGTGCCGCATGGGACGCCTGTCCCAGGCGCAGGCGTGTCGCGACCGGCTGGCGGTGTTGTCGCGCCATGAGCCTGACGTCGTGATGAAGGGGATCGACCGAAGCCTCGCTCTGGAGCTGGATTGTCTGCAAGGTCGCGCGCGGCATGCCTGGGGCAGGCTGCGCCAGCAGGGCCGCGCCGCGGGTCCGCAGAACGACTACCTGCGCGTCACGGACGCCTACTTTCTCTCGTTTCTGGAAATGGCTTGTCACCGTTACGCGGTTGCGTGCAGCCAGATTCAGGAAGGGCTGGCTTATTTGCGAGACCGGCGGGTCGCGATCGACTTCGAGGTTGAGTTGCGGGCGCTGTGGTCCGAGGCGCTGGCCGCGCGTGGAGCGTGGAGTTCCGCCGCGCAATCCGCCCAGCAGGTCATTGGTCTGTCGCGCCAGCGCGGCAACCGCGTGGTCGAATGCCGCGCGGCACTCGTGTGCGCGCGAGCCCAAGCGCATGGCGTGGCGATCGGGCAGCCCGGCGCCACACGGCACAGCGACTGGATTGCCTACGCAGGCGAGTTGCTGGACGTGACCGGAGCCGACCTGTGGCGTCCGATGTGGAACGCTGTGCGTGCGCGTGCGCGTGCCAAGGGGACCGCCGGCGTCTAGTACTGCGACCCGAAAGTATCGAAACATGAAATCGCGCCTTCGCACGCATGGCGGCGTTGCAAATCCTCGCAATAGCTTCGGCTATTGCTGCGGTTTGCGCCTTGCCCTGCGCGTGAATTCATCGATTTCATCTTGTTCCTCTACTTCCGGGTCGCAGTACTAGCGTTTCTCACGCATGCGCGCAGCGGCTTCCCTCGACTGCATGGGCAGCGAGATGACCAGGTAATCCACTTCCAGGTAATGCACGGGCCGCGCCCCATGCGTGACGAGCACCCGGCTTTCCTGGACGGGCTTGCCTTGCATGTCGTGCGAGGTGAAGTACACGGGCAGTGGCTTGGAAGAAGCGAAGTTCTCCAGCAGCGCGTTGACGATGGCCTCACTGCCGTTTTCGCCGTTGCGATTTGACGGGTGGTCGGCCAGCTTTTCGATCAATCTGAGCCAGCGCTGGCGTACCGCGTTGTCGGCTGGCGACAGGTTGAGCGCTCGCATGCTTCGGTGCAGCGGCCGGCCTTTCTTGAAGATGCGAAATTCTTTCTGAATCTCCGCCATTTCCTCGATGCCCCCATACAGCCGCTCGTCGGCCACGTTGGGCTGCGGCGGTGCAAACCGCAGATTGAGCTGGTTGAGCAGGTCGGGAATCAGGATGTCCGCATATGACATGAAAAAGCCCATGTTGGTCTCCTCACTCAAAAAATATGGGGGCGTCAAATATCCCATGGTCGCCGGGGACGGCGCAAGCACGGACAAGGTAGGCGCGCGGGCCCGGTCCTGGGGGTCGCCTCGCGCGTCAACGGTCGATCGGACGGCTGGTCGATCCCGGTGGCGCGTGCGCATGTACCAGCAGGGTGTATTCCGGGAGGCCGTAGCCGTGCAGCAGGGTGACTTCGGCGCCGGGCTGGTGCTGCGCCAGGTGCGTCAGCCAGTGCTCGGGCGGCGGGCGGTACAGCTGGGGCGGGCTGGCCTGGCCCGGCGCCGGTGGGACGATGAAGTTGACCGCCCAGCCCAGGCGGCTGTGGCGCTGCAGGTCGGCCAGGGTGCGCGCCACCAGCGCCTCCCACGCGGGCAGCGGGCAGTCCAGCTTGACGTTGAAGATGCCGCTGGCCAGGCTGTAGTCGGCCAGGCGCGTGGCGCCGGCGGCCACCTCGAACGCGCAGTCGCCGCGGTGGCGCCAGCGGCGGCGCGCGGCGGCCACCATGGCTTCGGACACGTCGGTGCCCCGATAGTCGATGCGGGCGCGCCGGTGGCGCTGGCTGAGCAGGGCGCGCAGCGCGCCATAGCCACAGCCGACGTCGTTGAGCGTGCGTGGCCGGCTGAAGTCGCACAGCTTCAGAAGTTGCACGAAGCGCAGCTCCTGGTTGAGCCGGTTGGGCCAGTCCACGCCCAGCGGGGTGGCGCCAAAGCGCCGCAGTTTTTGCGTGTAGTAGTCGGCCACGGCATCCAGCGCGCGTGTCGCGGCGGGGTTGTGTTCAGGCGCGTTCATCGGCGTCATCCGGCGGTCCATGCCGCACGGGCTCCAAGGCGGTGGCGCGCGTTGCGCGGCGCCCGGCCGGCAAGCCGTGGCGGGAGTGAATAATGCGCCCAATGAAAATCCACAACATCGGTGATTCCGTGGTCGGCTCCCGGGGCGATCGCGGCACAGGCGGTGCCGGCCTTGTCTGACAGCGTACCGGTTTCTGGCGAGGCGGCGCCCGAGGCGCCGCGCAAGCTGTCCTGGCTGGACACGCTCAAGGTCTATCTGGCCCCCGAAAGCCTGCGCATGCTGACGCTGGGCTTTTCCGCCGGCCTGCCGCTGCTGCTGGTGCTGGGCACGCTGAGCTTTCGCCTGCGCGAAGCGGGCGTGGACCGCGCCACCATCGGGCACCTGAGCTGGGTCGGGCTGGCCTACGGCTTCAAGTGGGTGTGGGCGCCGCTGGTGGACCGGCTGCCGATCCCGCTGCTCACGCGCGCGCTGGGGCGCCGCCGCTCGTGGCTGCTGCTGGCGCAGCTGGGCGTGGTGGCGGGCCTGATCGGCATGGCGCAGGCCGACCCGCGCGCCAGCCTGGCGCCGCTGGTGTGGTGCGCGCTGGCGGTGGCCTTTGCTTCGGCCACGCAGGACATCGCGCTGGACGCCTACCGCATCGAGTCGGCGCCGGTGGACGAGCAACCTGCGCTGGCCGCCACCTACCAGACCGGCTATCGCCTGGCCATGATCTGGGCCGGCGCCGGCGTGCTGTGGCTGGCCGCGCGCGCGCAGGGCGCGGCCGACGGCTACGACCAGCGTGCCTGGCAGTGGGCGTACCGGGTGATGGCCGGCTCGATGGCCGTCGGCATGCTGACGGTGCTGCTCGCGCGCGAGCCGGTGCCACGCCCGCTCAAGCCGGCGGCCACGCTGGGCGAGTGGCTGCAAGGCGCGCTGCTCGAGCCCTTTGCCGACTTCTTCCGGCGCTACCGCTGGCAGGCGGCGCTGATCCTGGCGCTGATCGCCATCTACCGCATCAGCGACGTGGTGATGGGCATCATGGCCAACCCGTTCTATGTGGACATGGGCTACACCAAGGACGAGGTGGCCGCCGTCACCAAAATCTACGGCGTGGTGATGACGCTGGCCGGCGCCTTCGTGGGCGGCGCACTGGCGCTGCGCGTGGGCGTGATGCGCGTGCTGATGCTGGGTGCGGTGCTGAGCGCCGCCACCAACCTGGCGTTTTCATGGCTGGCGGGCGTGGGACACAACCTGACGGCGCTCATCGTGGTGGTCTCGGCCGACAACCTGGCCTCGGGCATTGCCTCGGCGGCCTTCATCGGCTACTTGTCCAGCCTGACCAACGTCAGCTACTCGGCCACGCAGTACGCGCTGTTCAGCTCGATGATGCTGCTCTTGCCCAAGTTCGTGGCGGGCTTCTCGGGTGACTACGTCAATGCCTTCGGCTACGCCAACTTCTTCGCCAGCACCGCGCTGCTGGGCCTGCCCGTGCTGGTGCTGGTGCTGCTCGCCATGCGGGGGCAGACCCGAAAAAACAAATGAAAATGCCAGAAGCCGGCGTGGACAATGCGCAAACAGCTATCAATAACATAGTGTCCGATGGCGGCCGCCGGGCGCGGCCGGGTTTACCTATCTTTACCCGCGGTTCAAGCGCCGCATGCCTGGAGCGGCCACCATGGCCGATCACGATGGAAAGGACGGCATGAGCATCCCTCAGTTGCTGATGATCGAAGACGACGCCCGCCTGGCGACCATGGTGGGCGAGTACCTCAAGCAGTCGGGCTACGGCGTGGCGCACGCGGGCGACGGCGAGACGGGTCTGGCGATGCTGCAGGACGCGCCGGTCGACCTGGTCGTGCTCGACCTGATGCTGCCCGGCATCGACGGGCTGGAGGTGTGCCGGCGCATCCGCGCCCAGCCGGGCGAAGCTGCGCGCGTGCCGGTGCTGATGCTGACGGCCAAGGGCGACCCGATGGACCGCATCGTCGGCCTGGAGCTGGGCGCCGACGACTACCTGCCCAAGCCCTTCGAGCCGCGCGAGCTGCTGGCGCGCATCCGCGCCGTGCTGCGCCGCCGCCAGCCGGGTGCGGCGCCCGAGCAGCAGCGCCTGCGCTTCGGCGCGCTGGAGATCGACCGCGACGCGCGCACCGTGACCGTGGGCGACGTGCCCTGCGATCTGACCAGCTACCAGTTCGACCTGCTGGTCACCCTGGCCGAGCGCGCCGGGCGCGTGCTCACGCGCGAGCAGATCATGGAAGCCGTGCGTGGACGCGAGCTGGAGGCGTTCGACCGCTCGATCGACGTGCACATCGGCCGCATCCGCGCCGCCATCGAGCAGGACGTGAAAGCGCCCAAGCGCATCGTCACCGTGCGCGGCGTGGGCTACGTGTTTGCCAAGCAGCAGGATTGAAATGGAACACCCCCAGTCTTCACTCGCTGCGCGATGTTTCGCCCACCCCCTTGTATCTTTGCAACTGCAGTCCTCGTTCAGTTGTCGTCAGTGCGCCAAACCTGCCTCCCCCTGGAGCCTTGAGTTCGACCTTGAGCAATCGGTCAACGCATTGACATCTTTCATCCAACCACGTAGCCCGAACAGTTGCCGATCATGAACATGCATGCACAAGGTGGGGTAGTGAGTGGCGTCGGTCGAGCCAACGCCGGTATTGATGTGTCCAAACTGCATCTCGATGCATGCGTGGGCGATCAGCATCGGCGCGTGCCCAACGACGCCGACGGGTGGCAGGAGCTGATCAATCAGTTCAAGAGCACCGATGTTGATTTGGTGGTCATCGAGGCCACTGGTGGCTACGAGCGTGAACTGGTGTGGGCGCTGCAACGTGCCGGCATTGCGGTCGCGCGTGTCAATCCGCGTCAGAGCCACGACTTCGCCAAGTCGATGGGTGAGTTGGCCAAGACCGACAAGGTCGATGCCCGCATCCTGCGCGACTTTGCCGACGTGTTGGCGCGCCACAAGGATCGAGCCAAATACATCACGCCTATGGAGGATGTCCGGCGCCAGGAGTTGGCAGTGCTGATGACACGGCGTCGGCAGCTCATCGAGATGCGAGTGGCTGAAGGCCACCGCTTGGAGCAGGCCAGCGCACGCGCCGCGCGCAGCATCAAAGCCGTCCTCGGGATGCTGGACAAGCAGATCGCGGCCATTGATGCGGACGCCGACTCGCACCTGGATCGACACTTCAAGCAGCAGCGCGCGTTGCTCGACAGTGTCAAGGGCGTCGGTCCGGTGGCGATTCTCACCCTGAGCGCGGCGCTGCCCGAATTGGGCCGGCTCAAGCGACGCCAGATCGCCAAGCTGGTGGGTGTGGCTCCCCTGGCCAATGATTCGGGCGAGCGCAGTGGCAAGCGTCGTATCTGGGGTGGGCGCGCCGAGGTGCGGGCCGTGGTGTACATGGCCGCGCTCTCAGCCATTCGCTACAACCCCGTGTTCAAGGTCTTCTATGAGCGTTTGCTACAAGCGGGCAAACCCAAGAAAGTGGCCATCGTCGCTTGCATGCGCAAGCTCTTGACGATTCTCAACGCCATGCTCAGAGATAAAACCGCCTGGGATCTGTCCAAGCATGAAAATTTCATTCAACAGACTTGACTTGAGAACACAGTTGCTCAAGGGGGCATCGCCCTTGGCCGGGGGACCCCGGCCACGGCGATCGCGCGCATGGCCGGCTTCGCGGCCGTTTCGCTCTTTGGATTCATGCGCCGCGCCATGAGTGACGGTGATGACAACGAGCGGTACCTGACGCCTTGCTGCCCGCTGCGGGATACAGACCATGTCCAATCCCATCGCTCGTAAGCTGTACGTGCGCATCTGGCTCGCGGTGGCCGGCAGCGTGCTGCTGCTCAGCCTGGTGCTGGCCTGGGCCTGGCACCAGGCCGAGCGCGAGCGCGATCGGCTGCGCCCGCTGCCACGCGAGGTGGTGGTGCGCAACGACGCGGGCGAGCGCATCGGCACCGCCGTCGCGCTGCTGCGCCGCGGGCCGGGCCGCGGGACCGGGTTTGCCGTGACCCTGGATGACGGCGAGGTGCTGAACCTGGAGCTGGCCTCTCCCCGTCCAAGCGTGGATGGGGAGCCGGTCGGCCCGCCGCGCTGGCGCCTGCTGGCGTGGTTTCGCCCGCCCTACGGCTTCATCTGGATGGTGACCCTGGCCGGGCTGGCGGTGATGGTGGGCGTGTTCCCGATCGCGCGGCGCCTGACGCAACGGCTGGAGGCCTTGCAGCGCGGCGTGCAGCGCTGGGGCGAGGGCCGGCTGGACGAGCGCGTGCCCGTGGCCGGCGCCGACGAGGTGGCCGACCTGGCGCGCCACTTCAACGCCTCGGCCGCGCGCATCGAGGAGCTGATGCACAACCAGGCCGCGCTGTTGCAGTCGCAAAAGTCGCTGCTGGCCAATGCCTCGCACGAGCTGCGCTCGCCGCTGGCGCGCATCCGCATGGCGGTGGAACTGATGCCCCCACGCTCCGCGGCTGCGCCTGCTGCGCTGCCCCCCGAGGGGGCGCTCGCCACCTTGGGGCGGCCCGGCGGTGGCTCGGAGATGCCCCCACACTCCGCGGCTGCGCCTGCTGCGCTGCCCCCCGAGGGGGCGCTCGCCGCCTTGGGACGGCCCGGCGGCGGCTCGGAGATGCCCCCACACTCCGCGGCTGCGCCTGCTGCGCTGCCCCCCGAGGGGGCGCTCGCCGCCTTGGGACGGCCCGGCGGTGGCTCGGAGATGCCCCCACGCTCCGCGGCTGCGCCTGCTGCGCTGCCCCCCGAGTCCGAGGCACGGGCCGAAATCCAGCGCAACATCGCCGAGCTCGACCAGCTGATCGACGAGATCCTGCTGGCCAGCCGGCTGGACGCGCCGCAGAGCGAGCTGGGCACGATGGAGGTGCTTGACCTGGTCGGCCTGGTGGCCGAGGAGGCCGCGCGCATCGACGCCGACCTGACGCTGGCCCCCGGCCTGCCGCAGGTGCAGGTGCGTGGCGTGTCCAAGCTGCTGCGCCGGGCGGTGCGCAACCTGCTGGAGAACGCCGCGCGCCACGGTCGGCGCGTCGGCCAGCCGCTCGCCGTCGGGGTCGCCCTGTCGGTGCAGGGTGGTCAGGCCGTGCTGCAGGTCGATGACCGCGGGCCGGGCGTCCCCGTCGATCTGCGCGAGCGCATCTTCGAGCCCTTTTATCGCCTGCCCGGCGCCAGCGAGCGCGAAGGCGGCGTGGGCCTGGGCCTGGCGCTGGTGCGCTCGATTGCGCAGCGCCATGGCGGCAGCGTCGCGTGTGGCGAGCATCCGGGCGGCGGTGCGCGCTTTAGCTTGCGCCTGCCCCTCGCTCCCTGAGCACTATTGCACGCTGCGCGGCGTGTCGTCGCCGGGCGGGGCGCGGTGCGCGGCATCGGGCTGGGTATAGTTCCAAGCCATCGCTGTCACACGATCCCTCGGTGGGGCAACGTCGGTCTCATGCCGGCGCTCGCCAGCCACCACCACCGGCCGCCCTTCACGGGCGGTTTCTTTTTGGCCAGGCGCGGGGGCCGGGCACACGGCGGATCCCGCAGGTCGTATCGGCCGCAGCAGACGAAAAGCACCCGGCGGCGCGCGGGCATCCGGGCCGTGGGCACGGCCTGTCACGCACAGAACCCGCTCCGATTTTGTATTCTGTTGCCCGGCGTCGCCTTTGCGTTGTGCGCGCGCTTGTTCAATCCACTGGCCCATCACCTCGAACCATGCAAACCCCCCTCAACCCCTTCAAGCAGGCGCTGCACGACAAGCGGGCGCAAATCGGCTACTGGCTGAACCTGCCCAACACCCTGGTGGGCGAGATCGCCGCCGGTGCGGGCTTTGACTGGCTGCTGATCGATGGCGAGCACACGGCGCACAGCCTGCAAAGCATCCTCTACCAGTTGCAGGCCATTGCCGCCTACCCGTCGGCGCACGCCATCGCGCGCCTGCCCATGGGCCTGGGCCACGTGGGCGAAATGCTGATCAAGCAGTATCTGGACCTGGGCGTGCAGACCCTGCTGGTGCCCATGATCGACACCGCCGAGCAGGCCGCGGCTGTGGTGCGCGCAGCGCGCTATCCGGACGAGGACGGCAGCGGCGGCATCCGCGGCATGGCCGGTGGGCGCGCCGCGCGCTGGGGGCGCCATCCGCGCTACGTGCACGAGGCCAACGACCGCCTGTGCGTGCTGGTGCAGGCCGAGACGCGCACCGCCATGGACAACCTGGAGGCCATCGCCAACGTGGACGGGGTGGATGGCATCTTCATCGGTCCGGCCGACCTGTCGGCCTCGATGGGCCACCGCGGCAACCCCGGTCACCCCGACATGGTGGCGCTGTTCGAGCAGGCCACGCGCCGCATCGTCGCCACCGGCAAGGCCGCCGGCACGCTGGCGGTGGACGAGGCCATGGCGCGGCGCTATCTGGACTGGGGCGCCACCTTTGTCGCCGTGGGTCTGGACACCGTCAGCCTGGCGCGCGAGACCACGCGCCTGGCCAAGGCCTTCAAGGGACAGGCATGACCGCCGCCGCCATCCCCGCCCGCAAGCTGCTGGGTCGCGTGCATGCCGACGAATGGGCCGCGCGCGTGCAGCTGGCCGCCTGCTACCGCGTGTTCGCGATGCTCGGCTGGACCGAGATGATCTACAACCACATCACCCTGCGCGTGCCCGAAAGCGCCGCAGGGGGCGACAAGCATTTCCTGATCAACCCTTTCGGTCTGCACTACAGCGAGGTCACGGCCAGCAACCTGGTCAAGATCGACCTGGCGGGCAACATCCTGGACGGATCGGAGCACCCGATCAATCCGGCCGGCTATGTGCTGCACAGTTGCATCCACGACGGGGTGCCAGGCGCGCACTGCGTGATGCACACCCACACCACGGCCGGCGTGGCCGTGGCCTCGCTTGCCTCGGGCCTGAGCCAGAGCAACTTCTACAGCGCGCAGCTGCACGGCATGGTGGCCTGCCACGACTTCGAGGGCATCACCATTCGCGCCGAGGAGAGTCCGCGCGTGGTTTCGAGCATTGCTGGCCGCAAGGCGGTGATCCTGCGCAACCACGGCCTGCTGTCCTGGGGCGAGACCCTGCCCCTGGCCTTTGCCGTGCTGTGGACGCTGCAACGCGCCTGCGAGGTGCAACTGGCCACGCAAAGCATGGGCGCGCCGCTGCCCGTGCCCGAGGACATCGCCGCGCAATGCACGCGCGACTCCTTCCAGTTCGACCCGCGCAAGGGCGCCGGGCAGGATGTGTTCGACGCGCTGGTGCGGCAGGTCGACCGGATCGACGCGAGCTATAAAAACTAGTACTGCGACCCGGAAGTAGAGGAACAAGATGAAATCGATGAATTCGCGCGCAGGGCAAGGCGCAAACCGCAGCAATAGCCGATGCTATTGCGAGGATTTGCAACGCCGCGATGCGTGCGAAGGCGCGATTTCATGTTTCGATACTTTCGGGTCGCACTACTAGAGCTGGCTGCGATTGATGGACAAGCGCGTGCGGCTCAATGTCCATCGTCGCCGCGGTCGATGGCGCGCACCAAGGCGGCGAACTCGTCGGCATTGAGGTCCGACACCACCCAGTGCGTCATGCCGCCGCGGATTTGTTCCCGCCCGACCGGGCGTTGGCCCCATCGAACTTGCAATCGAATGTGCGTATCGGCCGGGCACCCGCTGGGCGAGAATGGAATCGGCCGGCGGGCCGCAACCCGATGCTCGCCCGAGGGCCCAACCACTATCAAAAATGAAGCTGCTTGCGCTTGATGGGCAAGCGATGAAAGGCGATATGTTTGAAAAAATCACGATCTACGGCGTCGGCGCCATCGGTGGCTGGATCGGCGCGCGCCTGGCCGCGCAAGGGCAGCAGGTCAGCGCCGTGGCGCGTGGCGCCACGCTGGCGGCGCTGCGCGCGCACGGGCTGCGCCTGATCGAGGCCGGCGCCGATGGCCAGCCGCACGAGCGCGCCTTCGCGGTCCATGCCGCCGCCACGCCGGCCGAACTGGGCGTGCAGGATTTGGTCATCGTTGCCGTCAAGGCGCCGGCCATGGCCGATGTGGCGCGCCAGATCGGCCCGTTGCTGGGGCCCGACACCGTCGTGCTGACGGCGATGAATGGCGTGCCCTGGTGGTTTTTGCAGGGCTTTGGCGGCGCGCTTGCGGGCACGCGGCTGGAGTCGGTCGATCCGGGCGGCGTCATCGCGCAGGGCATCCCGGCGCGGCACGTCATCGGCGGCGTGGTGCACGCCAGTTGCGCGCTGGATGCGCCGGGCGTGGTGCGCCGGCACTTCGGCAACGGCCTGATCGTGGGCGAGCCGGCCGGTGGCCAAACGCCGCGCCTGGCCGCGCTGGCCGCGCTGCTGCGCACGGCCGGTTTCGACCTCACCGTCTCGCCGCAAATCCAGAAGGACGTCTGGTACAAGCTGTGGGGCAACATGACGATCAACCCCATCAGCGCCTTCACCGGCGCCACGGCCGATCGCGTGCTGGACGACGACCTGGCGCGCGGCTTTGTCAGCGCCGTGATGCTGGAGGCGCGCGAGATCGGCGCGCGCATCGGCGTGCCCATTGCCGAGCTGCCCGAGGACCGCCACCAGGTGACGCGCAAGCTGGGCGCGTTCAAGCCCTCGATGCGCCAGGACGTGGAGGCGGGCCGCGCGGTCGAGATCGATGCGCTGGTCACCTCGGTGCGCGAGCTGGGGCAGCTGAGCGGCGTGGCCACGCCCTTCACCGACGCGCTGCTGGGCCTGGCCCGGCTGCACGCGCGCCAGCTGGGCCTGTACTGAACACGCCCCAGTCCCTACCCGCTGCGCGATGTTTCGCGCGCCCCCGCAGGAGGCGCGCCACCGCCCGCGGCGACTGCTGGCGTGGCCTGCTTGGCGGCCGCCGGGCTCTTGTGATCGCGAGGCTCGCCGGTGGTTTTTGAGCATCGTCGACGACCGACCGCTCGGGTTACGATGGCTGATTCCATTCAAGCCCATGTCATGACCGACGCCCCCACCCCGCCCGACGCCACCGCCTTTGAAGACGACCCCGTCAGCGCCACCCTCGGCGCGCTGGAAAGCGCGCTGGACACCGTGCGCGAGCGCCATCCCGACAGCACGCCGCAATGGGAGTATTGCGAGGGCGTGCTGACCGCGCTGCTGTGCACGCGCCGCGCGGTGCCGCCCGAGGAGTGGCTGCCCATGCTGTTTGACCGGGAGGCGGACGAGGTGTTTGCCAGCGAGAGCGAGCGCACCCACTTCATGATGCATTGGCTGGCGCGCGAGGCGCAGTTGCGCGCCGGCATGCAGTCGGACGTCGATGACCTGAACGACGAACGTGCGCTGGACCCGGGCGTGCTGGACTGGCGCGGCCTGCTGGCCACCCTGCCCGAGGCCGAGCGCGCCGAAGCCTCGGCCGAAGGCCAGCCACCCCCCTTTGCCCAAGCCTGGGCGGCCGGTTTTCTGGACGCCACCGAATACTGGGCCGACGACTGGGCGCCGCCGCGCGACAAGGAAGTCGCGGCCGCCATGGAAGATGCGCTGGATTGCTTCGTCGATCTGCTGGACGACGAGCGCGATCCCCCCGTCCTCAACCTGTACGACCACGACGCCGCTCCCAGCGTCAGCCAGGCACGCTTCGACGCCTTTGGCGAGGCGATCTGGGCGGTGTATGACCTGTATGACATTGCCCGCAGCCTGGGCCCGCGCATCGCGCCGGCATTCAGCGTCAAGATCGGCCGCAACGAGCCTTGTCCCTGCGGCAGCGGCAAGAAGTACAAGAAGTGCTGCGGACAGTGACCACCCCAGGCTCCACACGCTGCGCGTTGTTGCGCCTCCCCCTCAAGGGGCGCGCCCACTGGCCAGGGAAACCCCGGCCACGGGCGCTCTGGCTTGGCCTGCTCCGCGGCCCCTCGATCATGGCCGACGCGGCAAAATCGCTGGACACTCTTCTGTCGATAGCTGCCTGCGCTTGACGGATAAGCGCTGGAGCCCGATTTGATCCTGAACTACGTCTGGCTGGCCTTCTTCCTCAGCGCCTTCGTTGCCGCGCTGGTGCAAACGCTGGCGGGCGATCTGGGCGCCTTTCCGCGCCAGATGGAGGCGCTGTTCGGCGCGGCCAAGACCGGCTTTGAAATTTCGCTGGGGCTGACCGGCATGATGGCGCTGTGGCTGGGCTTCATGAAGATCGGCGAGCGCGCCGGCATGATCGAGCACTTCGCGCGCGCGGTGCAGCCGGTCATGCGGCAGATCTTTCCGGGCGTGCCGGCGGGCCACCCGGCGCACGGCGCGATGACCATGAACATCAGCGCCAACCTGCTTGGCCTGGACAACGCCGCCACGCCGCTGGGCCTGAAAGCCATGCAGGAGCTGCAATCGCTCAACCCCCGGCCCGACACCGCCACCAACGCGCAGATCATGTTCCTGGTGCTCAACACCGCGGGCTTGACGCTGATCCCCACCTCGGTCATCGCCATCCGCCAGACCATCGCCGTGCAGCAGGGCGTGGCCGGTTTCAACGCGGCCGACATTTTTTTGCCCACGCTGCTGGTCACCGCCATCACGCTGGTCGTGGCGCTGCTGGCGGTGGCCTGGGTGCAGCGCATCAGCCTGCTGCGCGCCAGTCTGCTGGCGCCGCTGGCGGGCTTTGTCGCCGTCACCGGTGCGCTGGTGGGGTGGCTGGCCAGCCTGCCGCCCGATCGCGCCGCGCAGTGGATGGGCGTGATCGGCGCCGGCGCCATCCTGTCCATCGTCGCGCTGTTCATGGCCGCCGGGCTGGTCAAACGAGTGGACGTGTATTCGGCCTTCGTCGACGGCGCCAAGGAGGGCTTTGCCGTCGCCGTGCAAATCATTCCCTACCTGGTCGCCATGCTGGCGGCGATTGCCGTGTTTCGCGCCGCGGGCCTGCTGGACTGGCTGATGGGCGGCATTGCCTGGGCGGTGGCGGCGGTGGGCCTGCCCACCGATTTTTTGCCGGCCGTGCCCGTGGGGCTGATGAAGGTGCTGTCGGGCTCGGGCGCGCGCGGGCTGATGGTGGACGTGATGCAGGCCCACGGCGTGGCGTCCTTCCCCGGCCGGCTGGCCGCCATCATCCAGGGCTCGACCGAGACCACCTTCTACGTGCTGGCGGTGTACTTCGGCAGCGTGGGCGTCAAGCACGTGCGCCACGCGCTGGCCTGCGCGCTGCTGGCCGATGGGGTGGGGTTGGTGGTGGCGGTGCTCGTGGGGTATGCGTTTTTTCGCTGATTTGATTCAAATAAGATAGCTGTTCGCGCTTTTCCAGAAAGCGCTGGGCCCTGATTTGACCTTCAATTCCGTGGCGCCTGCCAAGCCAGCGCCTGCTCGTACAGCGCATTGCGCGGCGCGCCGGTGATCTCAAAGGCCAGCTTGACGGCGGTTTTCAGCGGCAGCTCGGCCAGCAGCAGGCGCAATACGCGCTCACTGTCGTCGGCACTCGTGCTGGTGGCGGCGGGGGTGGGGTGCAGCACCAGGGCAAATTCGCCGCGCTGGCGCTGGGCGTCCTGTGCCAGCCAAGCGGCAAAGTTGGCGCAGGGCAGGGTGATGATCTGCTCGAACTGCTTGGTCAGCTCGCGCGCCACGGTGATGGGGCGCTGGCCCAGCACGGCCAGGGCGGCGGCCAGCGCGGTGATGCGGTGCGGGGCCTCCAGCAGCACGACGGCGCGCGGCTCGGCGGCCAGGGCCTGTACGGCGGCGGCGCGCTCGCCGGGCTTGGCGGGCAGAAAGCCCTCGAACACAAAGCGGCCGTCGCCGGCCAGGCCGGCGGCGCTCACGGCCGTGGTCACGCTGCTGGCGCCGGGCAATGGCACCACGCGCAGGCCGGCCGCCGCGCAGGCGGCCACCAGGCGCGCGCCGGGATCGCTCACGGCGGGGGTGCCGGCGTCGCTGGCGTAGGCCACGCGCTCGCCGCGTTGCAGGCGCTGGATGACGTGCTGGGCGGCTTCGGCCTCGTTGTGCTCGTGCACGGCGACAAGCGGCTTGCCGTCCAGTCCCAAGGCGTGCAGCAGCTGGCCGGTGTGGCGCGTGTCCTCGCACGCAATGGCGTCCGCCAGGCCCAGCACGTGCAGCGCGCGCAGCGTGATGTCGGCCAGGTTGCCGATGGGCGTGGCCACCACGTACAGGGCCCCGGCCGGATAATGCTGCGACCCGGCGCCGGCCGTGGCGGCGGCCAGCGCGGGGCGGAAGTCGGCCTTGCCGACGGGGGCGGAATCGGACATGGGAACGGTCACACAGTCATGGGGTGGATGAATCGGGGGTCATCGGCGAGCGCGACCACGCGCGTGCGCGGCGCGGCGGCCGAGGACCTGGCGCTGGCCCACCTGCAGCGCGCCGGCCTGCGCCTGGTCGAGCGCAATTATCGAACCCCCGGCCGCGGCGGCGGCGAGATCGACCTGATCCTGCGCGAGAGCGACGGCACCCTGGTCTTCGTCGAGGTGCGCGCGCGGGCCTGCGGCACGCAGGGCGGGGCGGCGGCCAGCGTGGGCGCGGTCAAGCAGCGGCGCATCGTGTTCGCGGCGCGGCACTACCTGCTGCGCTGGCCGGCGCTGCCGCCTTGCCGCTTTGACGTGGTGGCCATCGAGGGCGAACGCATCGAGTGGCTGCGGGCGGCGTTCGATGCGGGGTGAGAGCAACCCCCAGTCTCCACTCGCTTCGCGATGTTTCGCCCACCCCCTTGCGAGGGGGCATCGCCAGTGGCCGGGGAAACCCCGGCCACGGCGATCGCTGGTCTGGCCTGCTCCGCGGCCGCTGGGCTCGTTGGGTTTCATGTCCTGCGGGTGGCGCGCCGCGCCATGGCCAACCGAAATGATTTTAATAGGGTGAACCCTTATTTCAAAAAGGTGCAACCTCGCTGAAAATCCCGGTCATCCACTTTCCGAGGTTTCCATGTCCACCACCACCATCGGCATCAAGGTTGACGACGCCCTGCGCGAACGCATTCGCGCCAGCGCCCAGCAACTGGGGCGCACCCCGCACTGGCTGCTCAAGCAAGCCGTGGTGCAGTATGTGGACGCGCTGGAGCGCGGCGCGCCGACCATCGCGCTGCACCGGGACGGGGCCACTGATGACGCGATTCTGGAGATGGTGCAACCGTCGGTGTCGCCGGAGGTGCAACCTTTCCTGCACTTCGCCCAATCCATCCTGCCGCAGACCGAGCTGCGTGCCGCCATCACCGCGGCCTGGCACCGGCCCGAGCCCGAATGCCTGCCGGCGCTGCTGCCGCTGGCGCGCGCACCCGACGAGGCGCAGGCCGCCAAGGTCAAAGAGCTGGCCACGCGCCTGGTGCAGGGCCTGCGCGATGCACCGGTGACCAGCGGCGTGGCCGCGCTGGTGCAGGAGTTTTCGCTCTCCAGCCAGGAAGGCGTGGCGCTGATGTGCCTGGCCGAGGCGCTCTTGCGCATCCCCGACAAGGCCACGCGCGACGTGCTGATCCGCGACAAGATCAGCCACGGTGACTGGCGTGCGCACGTCGGGCGCTCGCCCTCGCTCTTCGTCAACGCCGCCGCCTGGGGCCTGGTGCTGACCGGCAAGCTCACCAGTACCAGCAGCGAGAAAAGCCTGTCCTCGGCGCTGACGCGCGTCATCGGCAAGGGCGGCGAGCCGCTGATCCGCCAGGGCGTGCACCGCGCCATGAAGCTGATGGGCGAGCAGTTCGTCACCGGCCAGAACATTGCCGAGGCGCTGGCCAACAGCCGCAAATACGAACAGCAGGGCTTTCGCTACAGCTACGACATGCTGGGCGAGGCGGCCACCACCGAGGCCGACGCGCAGCGCTACCTGCAAGCCTACGAGCAGGCCATCCATGCCATCGGCAGCGCGTCGGCGGGGCGCGGCATCTTCGAAGGGCCGGGCATCTCGATCAAGCTGTCGGCCCTGCACCCGCGCTACAGCCGCGCGCAGTACGACCGCGTGATGACCGAGCTGCTGCCGCGCGTGCTGCACCTGGCCGAGCTGGCCAAGCAGTACGACATCGGCATGAACATCGACGCCGAGGAGGCCGACCGGCTGGAGCTGTCGCTGGATCTGCTGGAAGCGCTGTGCGCTGCGCCCAGCCTCAAGGGCTGGAGCGGCATCGGCTTCGTGGTGCAGGCCTATCAAAAGCGCTGCCCGCAGGTCATCGACTACCTCATCGACCTGGCCGCCCGCTGCGCCGCCGCCGCCTGATGGTGCGCCTGGTCAAGGGCGCCTACTGGGACAGCGAGATCAAGCGCGCCCAGCTGGACGGCCTGGCCGGCTACCCGGTCTATACGCGCAAGGTCTATACCGACGTCAGCTACCTGGCTTGCGCCCGCAAGCCGCTGGAGGCGCCCGACGCCATCTACCCGCAGTTCGCCACGCACAACGCCCACACCCTGGCCAGCATCCACCAGTTGGCGGCCAGCGTGGGCGGCAGCTACTACAGCGGCCAGTATGAATTCCAGTGCCTGCACGGCATGGGCGAGCCGCTGTATGCCCAGGTCACCGGCCCGGCGGCCGAAGGCAAGCTGGCGCGGCCGTGTCGCATCTACGCACCCGTCGGCAGCCACGAGACGCTCTTGGCCTACCTGGTGCGCCGCCTGCTTGAGAATGGCGCCAACACCTCGTTCGTCAACCGCATCGGCGACGCCAGCGTGCCCGTGGCCGAACTGGTGAGCGACCCGGTGCAGGACGCGCTGGACATCGCGCGCACCGAAGGCCGCCTGGGCGCACCGCATCCGCGCATCGCCCTGCCGGGCGAGCTGTTTGCGCAGCAGGGCAGCGAGGCGCGCCCCAACTCCCATGGCCTGAACCTGGCGCACGAGCAGCAACTGGCCTCGTTGGCCGCGGCGCTCCTGAACAGCACGCGCCATGCCGCGTTTGCCGCGCCGGCCGGCGTGGCGCTGCCCGCCGACCCGGCGCAGGCCGAGGGTTGGGCCCGGCTGGCCAACCCGGCCGAGCTGTCCGACACCGTCGGCTGGGTGCGCGAGGCCACGCCGGACGAAGCGCAAGCTGCCGCCGAGCGCGCCGCGCAGGCCGCCCCCATCTGGGCCGGCACGCCGCCCGCCACCCGCGCCGACGTGCTGGCGCGCGCCGCCGACCTGCTGGAGCAGCGCAGCCAGCCGCTGATGGGCCTGATCGTGCGCGAGGCCGGCAAGACCCTGCCCAACGCGGTGGGCGAGATCCGCGAGGCGGTGGATTTTCTGCGCTACTACGGCGCGCAGGTCGCCGCCCGGTTCGACAACGCCGCGCAGCGCCCGCTGGGCGTGGTGCTGGCCATCAGCCCCTGGAACTTTCCGCTGGCCATCTTCACCGGCCAGGTCGCCGCGGCGCTGGCCGCGGGCAATGCCGTGCTGGCCAAGCCGGCCGAGCAGACGCCGCTCACCGCCGCCGCCATGGTGGCCATCCTGCACGAGGCCGGCGTGCCCGAGGGCGCGCTGCAACTGCTGCCCGGCCGGGGCGAGAGCGTGGGCGCCGCCCTGGTGGCGCACCCGCGGGTGGCGGGCGTGATGTTCACCGGCTCGACCGAGGTGGCGCGCCTGATCAACCGCCAGCTCAGCACCCGCCTGTCGCCCAGTGGCCAGCCCATTCCGCTGATTGCCGAAACCGGCGGGCAAAACGCGATGATCGTCGATTCCTCGGCCCTGGCCGAGCAGGTGGTGGCCGACGTGCTGGCCAGCGCCTTCGACTCGGCCGGCCAGCGCTGCTCGGCGCTGCGACTGCTGTGCCTGCAGGAGGACGTGGCCGATCGCACCCTGGCCATGCTGCAGGGCGCCCTGCGTGAGTGGAGCCTGGGCAACCCCGACCGCCAGAGCACCGACGTGGGCCCGGTGATCGACGCCGAGGCGCGTGCGCAGATCGAGGCGCATGTCGAGCGCATGGCCGCCGCCGGACAGAAGGTCACCCGGGTGGAGCGCCAGGACGGCCCGCTCAACGGTCACTTCGTCGCCCCGGCAATCATCGAAATTGATAGCACGTCGCGCTTGACCCGTGAGGTTTTTGGCCCTGTCTTGCATGTCATCCGTTTCGAGCGCGAGCGGCTTGACGCGCTGGTGGACGACATCAACGCCACCGGCTACGGCCTGACCTTTGGCGTGCACAGCCGCATCGACGAGACCATTGCCCACCTGACCGAGCGCGTGCACGCCGGCAACATCTACGTCAACCGCAACGTCATCGGCGCGGTGGTCGGCGTGCAGCCCTTTGGCGGCATGGGGCTGTCGGGCACCGGGCCCAAGGCGGGCGGGCCGCTGTACCTGCACCGCCTGGTGCATGGCGCGCCCAACGCCGCGCTGGCGGGGCTGGCGCGCGCCGAAGGTCCGGCGCCCGCGCTGCAAGTGCTGGACGGGCTGGCCAGCGCGAGCTTGCCGGGCGTGGACGCGGTGCAGGCGCGCGCCGTCTGGGCGGCGGCCCGCGCGGCCTCGTGCCTGCACGCCCACATGCTGATGCCCGGCCCGACCGGTGAGGCCAACCGCTGGCGCCTGCTGCCGCGCGGCCCGGTGTGGGCGCTGCCGCGCACGCCGCTCGGCCTGGTGCATCAGGTGGCGGCCGCGCTGGCCGGCGGCAACCCCTGCCGGGTGGTGCTGCCCGAAGGTGACGCGGCGTGCGCCGCCGCCTGGCAGGCGCTGCGGGCCGCGGCCGGTGTGGGCGGCGCGGCCTGGCTGCAACCGGCCGATGCGTCCGGCCTGGACGACCCCGGCCAAACCATCGCCGCGCTGCTGTTCGAAGGCGACGGCGACGCCCTGGTGCAGGTCGGCACGCGGCTGGCCGCGCGCGAAGGCGCCCTGGTGCGCGTGGAAAGCCGCAGCAGCGACGAGTTGCAGGCCGGCCGCGGCTACGACCTGGCCGCGCTGTGCCACGAGCAGTCGATCAGCACCAACACGGCCGCAGCGGGCGGCAACGCGCAACTGATGACCATGGCCTGAACGCGGACGGCGCCCGGCCACCGCGCCATGCCGGCGCTGCACGCGTGGCACGGCGGGCCATTCGACACCGGTTGCAACACCGACGGCGCCCCCGGTCGGGGATGCGCTGCTATGATTGCTATCAATGCATGAGCAACGCATCCAGCAGCGGTTCATCGACAGCGCCGACCTGAGCTATCAGTGGGCCGAGGCGCTGGCGCGGCCTATTGCGCAGGCCACGCAAGCCTTGCTGGCGTGCGTCACCGGCGGCGGCAAGGTGCTGACCTGCGGCGAAGGCGCGTCGGTGGCGCTGGCCCAGTATGTGGCGGCGCTGCTGGTGGGCGGCTTTGGTCGTCCGCGTCCCGAGTTGCCGGCGCTGGCCCTGGGCGCCGACGCGGTGACGCTGGCCGCCATCGTGCGCCGCGGCGATGCGACGGACGTCCTGGCCGCGCAGGTGCGGGCGCTGGGCAGTGCGGGCGACCTGCTGCTGGTGCTGTCGGCCGACGCACAAAGCCCCACCCTGCTGCGTGCGGTGCAGGCCGCGCACGAGCGCGACATCAGCGTGCTGGCGCTGACCGGCGCCGGCGGCGGCGCGCTGGCGCGCGAGTTGCGCGACACCGACGTGCATGTCAGCGTGCCGAGCGAGAGCGCGGCGCATGTTCACGAGGCCCATTTGCGCGCGCTGCACTGCGTGTGCGAGGGGCTGGACCAGCAGTTGCTGGGCGATGAGGAGAGTGCCTGATGAAGACTTCAACCCGTTCCATTGCCGTGTTGTCCCTGGCCGTGGCCGCCACCGTGTTGACGGGCTGCGCCGCGGCCGTGGTGGGCGGGGCGGCGGCGGCCGGCGGCATGGTGGCCACCGACCGCCGCAGCTCGGCCACGCAACTGGCCGACCAGGCGATCGAGCTGCGCGCCTCCAGCGCCATCAACGACGCGCTGGGCGACAAGCGCGGGCACGTCAGCGTCACCAGCTACTACCGCAAGGTGCTGGTGACCGGCGAAGTGGCCACGCAGGAGGCGCGCCAGCGTGCCGGAGCGGCCGTGGCGGCCACCCCCGACGTGGCCAGCGTGATCAACGAGCTGGCGGTCATGCCCGAGTCCAGCCTGAAGCAGCGCTCGGAAGACACGCTGGTCACCGGGCGCGTGAAGGCCAAGCTGATCGACGCCAACGGCGTGCCCTCCAACAGCATCAAGGTCGTCACCGAGCGCGGCACGGTCTACCTGATGGGGCGCCTGACCGAGCGCGAGGAGGCGCTGGCCACCGAGGTGGCGCGCACCACCCCGGGCGTGCAGCGCGTGGTGCGCATCATCGACCGCATCAGCGAGCAGGCCGCGCTGCACCCCAATGACGCCAGCGGCCAGACGCCGGCCCCAGCGCCCGTCACCACGGTGCCATCGTCCGGCGCCGCCGCGACACCGACCGCACCGGCTGTTGAAGTGCATCCGGTCACCCAGCCCACCGTGATCCAGCAGCCGCCGGTCGAGGTGCGGCCGCTGCCGCCGGTGAAATAACGCGCCCCCCTGCGTCGCCTGCGGCGCCTTCCCCCGAGGGGGACGCCGCCAGTGGCCGGGCCAAGCCCGCTCCACGGCGTCCGCTGGCTTGGCCTGCTCCGCGGCCGGCTGCGGTGATCGATTCCGCCGGCTGCGGGCGAGACGGTTCAGCGGTTGGTGGGACGGGTCATTTCAGTTGTTCATAGCACTGCGCGCCACCCGCAGCCGATGAAACCCAAGGACCCTAAAGGCCGCGGAGCAGGCCAAGCCAGCGATCGCCGTGGCCGGGGTTCCCCCGGTCACTGGCGATGCCCCCTGCAAGGGGGTGGGCGAAACATCGCGCAGCGAGTGGAGACTGGGGGTGTTCCTTATTTCAATCGCTTGATCAGGCTGGATGTGTCCCAGCGCCCGCCGCCCATGGCCTGGACGTCGGCATAAAACTGGTCGATCAGGGCGGTGACGGGCAGGCGCGCGCCGTTGCGCTGGGATTCATCCAGCACCAGGCCCAGGTCCTTGCGCATCCAGTCCACGGCGAAGCCGAAGTCGAAGCGCCCCTCGGCCATGGTCTTGCCGCGGTTGTCCATCTGCCAGCTCTGCGCGGCGCCCTTGCCAATGACCTCCAGCACCTGGGTCATGTCCAGCCCGGCCTGCTGGCCGAAGGCAATGGCCTCGGCCAGGCCCTGGACGACACCGGCCACGCAGATCTGGTTGACCATCTTGGTGAGCTGGCCCGCGCCGCTGGGCCCCATCAGGGTGACGGCGCGCGAGAAGGCCATGGCCACCGGCTTCATGCGCTCGAACACGGCAGCATCGCCCCCGCACATCACCGTCAGCACGCCGTTTTTGGCTCCGGCCTCGCCGCCGGAGACCGGCGCGTCGATGAAATGCAAACCCCGCGCCTGCGCCTTGGCGGCCAGCTCGCGCGCCACGTCGGCCGAGGCGGTAGTGTGGTCGACGAAGACGGCGCCCGCCTGCATGCCGGCGAAGGCGCCGTTGTCACCCAGCGTGACGCTGCGCAGGTCATTGTCGTTGCCCACGCAGCTGAAGACGAGATCGGCCCCGGCAGCGGCCAGCGCCGGCGTGGCGGCGCACCGGCTGCCCGCGAACTCGGCGCAGAAGGCCTCGGCCTTGCGCGCCGTCCGGTTGTACACGGTGACGCGGTGCCCGGCGACGGCCAGATGGCCCGCCATGGCATGGCCCATCACGCCCAGGCCGAGAAAGGCGACGGCGCGTGGCGGGCAGGGTTCGTAGGTCTTGGTGGCGATGGAGGTGCTCATGCCACCGATTCTATGGATCGGCGAGCGCTCGGGACCGGCAGAAAGACCGAGTCGCATCATTGCCCCGATGGATTGACCGGACGAGGCAACCCATCAATTTGGTTTTCTTTTGCGTCTTTTGCGAATCCTTTGCGTCCTCTGCGTCCGGCTGTTTGGCGCGCCATCTATACGATCTGCAGGTGCTCGGTGCCCGCCGCCAGGTCGCGGTCCTTGGCGCGCTTGCTGGTCAGCTTGATCTGCAGGCGCAGGTCGTTGGCCGAGTCGGCGTTGCGCAGCGCGTCTTCGTAAGTGATCAGGTTGTCCTCGAAGGCGTCGAACAGCGCCTGGTCGAAGGTCTGCATGCCCAGCTCGCGGCTGCGCCGCATCACGTCCTTGATCTCGCCCACCTCGCCCTTGAAGATCAGGTCGCTGATCAGAGGCGAGTTGATCATGATCTCGACCACCGCCGTGCGGCCCTTGCTGTCCTGCTTGGCGATCAGGCGCTGCGAGACGAGGGCGCGCAGGTTCAGCGACAAGTCCATCAAAAGCTGGGCGCGCCGCTCCTCGGGGAAGAAGTTGATGATGCGGTCGAGTGCCTGGTTGGCCGAGTTGGCGTGCAGCGTGGCCAGGCACAGGTGGCCGGTTTCGGCAAAGGCCACGGCATGCTCCATGGTCTCGCGGTCGCGGATCTCGCCCATCAGGATGACGTCGGGTGCCTGGCGCAGGCTGTTTTTCAGCGCGGCCTCCCAGTCGTCGGTGTCCAGCCCCACCTCGCGCTGGGTGACGATGCAGTTCTTGTGCGGATGCACGAACTCGACCGGGTCTTCGACCGTGATGATGTGGCCGAAGCTGTGAATATTGCGCCAGTCCACCATGGCCGCCAGCGAGGTGGATTTGCCCGAGCCGGTGGCGCCCACCATGATGGCCAGGCCGCGCTTGCTCATGGACACGTCCTTGAGGATCTTGGGCAGCCCCAGGCCGTCGATGGTCGGCAGCTCCTGCGGGATCACGCGCAGCACCATGCCGACGTTGCCCTGCTGCACGAAGGCGTTGACGCGAAAGCGCCCGATGCCGGCCGGCGCGACGGCGAAGTTGCACTCCTTGGTGCGCTCGAACTCGGCCGCCTGCTTGTCGTTCATGACCGAGCGCACCAGCGCCAGCGTGTGCGCCGGCGTGAGGTTTTGCGGCGACACCTTGGTGATCTTGCCGTCCACCTTGATGGCCGGCGGAAAGTCGGCCGTGATGAACAGGTCGCTGCCCTGGCGCGTGAGCATCAGCTTGAGCAGGTCGTTGATGAATTTGCTGGCCTGGTCGCGTTCCATGTGGGTCGTCCTTGAGGTTGCTTGAATCGGCGCTCGATTTATCGAAACCGTCCGGCTGCCGCCGGGCCGCTCCCAAGGCGGCCGGGGCCCCCTTGGGGGGCAGCGCAGCATGCGAAGCAGCGAAGCGTGGGGGCCATTTTCAACCCGGGAAGTTTTCCGGAATCTTGGCTTTCCCGCGCGCCTCGGCCGAGCTGATGACGTTGCGGCGCACCAGGTCCGTGAGGGTCTGATCCAGCGTCTGCATGCCCATGCCCTGGCCGGTCTGGATGGCCGAATACATCTGCGCCACCTTGGCCTCGCGGATCAGGTTGCGGATGGCCGGCGTGCCAACCATGATCTCGTGCGCGGCCACGCGGCCCGAGCCGTCCTTGAGCTTGCACAGCGTCTGCGAGATCACGGCCTGCAGCGACTCCGACAGCATCGCGCGCACCATTTCCTTTTCTTCGGCCGGAAACACGTCGATGATCCGGTCGATGGTCTTGGCTGCGCTGGACGTGTGCAGAGTGCCGAACACCAGATGCCCGGTCTCGGCCGCGGTCATGGCCAGGCGAATGGTCTCCAGGTCGCGCATTTCGCCCACCAGGATGGCGTCCGGGTCTTCGCGCAGGGCTGAGCGCAGGGCGTTGGCAAAGCTGTGCGTCATGGGGCCCACCTCGCGCTGGTTGACCAGGCACTTCTTGGACTCGTGCACGAACTCGATCGGGTCTTCCACCGTCAGCACGTGGCCGTACTCCATCTCGTTCAGGTGGTTGACCATGGCCGCCAGCGTGGTGGACTTGCCCGAACCCGTGGGGCCCGTGACCAGAACCAGGCCGCGCGGCTTGAGCGCCAGCTCGCCAAAAATCTTGGGGCAGTTCAGCTGCTCCAGCGTCAGGATCTTGCTGGGGATGGTACGCAGCACGCCGGCGGCGCCGCGGTTCTGGTTGAAGGCGTTGACGCGAAAGCGCGCCAGGCCCTCGATCTCGAACGAGAAGTCCACCTCCAGGTTTTCCTCGTACACCTTGCGCTGGGTATCGTTCATGATGTCGTAGAGCATCGCGAACACCTGCTTGTGATCCAGCGGCTCCACGTTCAGGCGGCGCACGTCGCCGTGCACGCGGATCATGGGGGGCAGGCCGGCCGACAGGTGCAGGTCGGAGGCGTTGTTCTTGACGCTGAATGCCAGCAGTTGGGTGATGTCCACGGTGCCTCTGCGTGCGGTTGGGTGGTTGCAGTTTGATACGCTCGGGCGATTATGACGATGATTGAGCGCAATCTCCAAGCGGTTCGTGCCCGAATCGCAACGGCTTGCCAGGCCAGCGGGCGAAACGTGCAGGATGTCGCGCTGCTGGCCGTCTCCAAGACCTTTGGCGCGGACGCCGTGCGCGCTGCCCACGCCGCCGGCCAGCGCGCCTTTGGCGAGAACTACATCCAGGAGGCGGTCGAGAAAATGGCCTTGCTGGCCGACCTGCCGCTGCAGTGGCACTGCATCGGGCCGATCCAGAGCAACAAGACCCGCTGGGTGGCCACGCACTTTGCCTGGGCCCACACGGTGGACCGCCTGAAGACCGCCGAGCGCCTGTCGGCCCAGCGCCCGCCCGAGCTGCCGCCGCTGCAGGTGTGCATCCAGGTCAACGTGGACGGCGGCGCCAACAAGTCCGGCGTGGCGTCCGGCGACGCCTTGGCCCTGGCCCGCGCCGTGGCCGCACTGCCGCGATTGAGGCTGCGCGGGCTGATGGCGATCCCCGAGCCTGCTCCTGATTTCGAAGCTGCTCGCGCCGTCCACATGCGCGCCAAGACCCTGTTTGACCAGATGAATGCCGCCGGACTGGGCCTGGACACCTTGTCCCTGGGCATGAGCGCCGATCTGGAGGCGGCGATTGCGGCGGGCAGCACGATGGTGCGCGTGGGCTCGGCGATCTTTGGCGGGCGTCCGCCCAAGCCGTCTTTCTGATTCGACCCAATGAAGTCTTGAGTTGTGGGGGCGGCCTTGGCCGCGATGGTCGTGCATTGCCTTGGGCACGCAGCGATCGCGGCCAAGGCCGCTCCCACAGACGCTGCGACCGTCAATGGGCCCGATCAGCGGCCAACGGCGGGGGGTTGCGGCGCGGCTGGCTCGCCAGCACACCCGCGATTGCGCCACCCGCCATGGCAGTGGCGCGGGCCCCGCAGCAGCAAGGCCGCGCCAAGCGCAATCAGCAAGAGCGTGCCAATCAGCGGAAACATGCCGACAGGGATCAGGCCGAAATACTTGGCGACGCCAAGCGAGCCAATGACGATCAGGGCGATGGGAAGGATTCTCATGATGGGCTCCAGGTTGGGTTGAGACAAGTGACGAAGGCTGGTGTGCAAGGGGTGTGGGGGATCCGGCTTTCAGCGCGGCCCGCGGGGGGCGGGCGGCTCGACGGGCGTGGCGCCAGCGCTGCCTTGGTCACCGCAGCCGTGCCATTGGTTCATGCCGGCGCGAAAGCGGTCGCGCTCTTCCTCGCTCAGGCGGTTCCACCCCGGGCCAAAGCGGCGGTGCATGCGCCGCTCCCATTGCCCCTGCATGCGCTCGCGTGCGTGGGCGCGCCAACGCGGGCCGGCCACCAGCATGGCCACGCCGATGGCGATCAGCAGCAAGGGCCAGAACAGGCGCATGAACTCAGGGTCGATCAGGCCAAAGTGCTTGAGCAACGCGATCACGCCGATGGCGATCAAGGCAAGGGGAAAAATGCGCATGGTTTTCTCCACAAAAACGGGGTATCAGATGATCAAGTCGCCGTACTCGGCCTGCAGCCTGGCGCGCAGGGCGAGCACCGCATGGCGCTTGCGCGCCAGCAAGGTGTTTTGCGGCACCTGCCATTGCGCCGACATGTGGGCAAACGACAGGCCTTCGATCTCGTGCGCCAGAAAGACGTCGCGTTGCTCGGCAGGCAGCGCCTGCAGCGCGGCATGGATGGAGGCCAGCAGCACCTGGCGGGCATAGGCCGCGTCGGGGCCGGCCGCCGGGTCGGGCAGCGCCTCTTCCAGCCAGAGCGGGTCGTCGTCGTCCGCGGCCAAGGGCGGCGCTTGCTCCCGCTTTTTGCGCGAGCGATCGACGATGCGGTTCTTGGCCACCCGAAACAGCCACGCGCCGGCTTGCTCGACGGCGTCCGCGGCCAGGTAAAACTCCAGCAAGACCTCTTGCAGGATGTCCTCGGCATCGGCCACGTTGCGCACCTGCCCGCGGATGAAGTGACCAAGCCGCGCGCGCTCGCGCACCACGATGTCGGTAAAGCGCGAGGCGTTGCTGGGCACGGCAAAAGGGGCTGACGGCGTTGGGCCGATCGGGGCGTCCATGGAGGGTAGACGAATCAGCCGCGCAAATATTGTGCGCCGGTGGCAAAAATTTCCGCGCGCCGGGTCAGGGGGCCGCCGGCGGCCCCTGCGCTATCGGAACACCACCGTCCGCTGCCCCGACAGCAGCACCCGGTGCTCGCCGTGCCACTTCACGGCGCGGGCCAGCACCTGGCTTTCGGTGTCGCGGCCGATGGCGGTCAGGTCTTCCACCGTCTTGCCGTGGTCCACGCGCGCCACGTCCTGCTCGATGATGGGGCCTTCGTCCAGATCAGCGGTCACGTAGTGGGCGGTGGCGCCGATCAGCTTGACGCCGCGCTCGTGCGCCTGCCAGTAGGGCTTGGCGCCCTTGAAGCTGGGCAGAAAGCTGTGGTGGATGTTGATGGCGCGCCCGGCCAGGTGGCGGCACATGTCGTCCGACAGGATTTGCATGTAGCGCGCCAGCACCACCAGCTCGGCGCCCTCGGCCTCGATGATCTCCAGCTGCCTGGCCTCGGCCTGCGCCTTGTTGGCCTTGGTTATGGCGATGTGATGAAAGGGCACGTTGTAGCTGGCTGCCAGCTGATAAAAGTCGCGGTGGTTGCTGACGATGGCGCGGATGTCGAGCGGCAGCAGGCCCGACTTCCAGCGAAACAGCAGGTCGTTCAGGCAATGGCCCTCGCGGCTGACGAAGATCACGGTGCGCATGGGCTGGCTGGCCGCGTGCAGTTGCCAGCGCATGGCAAAGCGCTGGGCCAGCTCGGCCAGGCGCTCGCGCAGCGCCTCGGGCTGGCCGGGCGCGCACGAGAACTGCACGCGCATGAAGAACAGGCCGTTGCCGGCGTCGTTGAACTGCGCCGCTTCTTCGATGTTGCCGCCCTGCTCCAGCAAAAAGCCCGAGACGGCGTGCACGATGCCCGGGCGGTCGGGGCAGGACAGGGTGAGGATGTAGGTGTCTTGCATGAAGCGGCGATTGTCGCAGGGCCGTTACAACGCGCGACCCAAGGCAGCGCTGGCTTCATGCGCGCTTGACGCGGGGCGGACAAAATCAAGCCCGTCGATGCCCTTTTGGGAGGATGCTGGCATGAACAACCCTGTCTTCAACCGGCGCGCGCGCACCCTGGCGGTGGCGGCCGCCGGCCTCTGGCTGGCACTGGCCGGGCCGGGCGTGGCGCAGGCGCAGCTGGCCCTGTCGGTGCAGGTGGGCCCGCCGCCGCTGCGCGTGGAGCCCGTGCCGCGCCCGCGCCCGGGCTGGGTGTGGGCGCCGGGCCACTACGAATGGCGCCACGGCCGCTATGTGTGGCGGCGCGGGGTTTGGGTGCAGGCGCGCCCCGGCTATGTGTATGTGCCGCCGGTGTGGGTGCAGCAGGGCCCGCAGTGGGTGTATCGCCCGCCGCGCTGGGACGTGGGCCCGCCGCCGCCGCCGCGGCCGGGATGGGGGCCGCCACCGCCGCCGCCACGCCCAGGCTGGGGCCCGCCACCGCCGCCGCCACGCCCAGGCTGGGGCCCGCCGCCGCGGCCCAGACCCGACGGTTACCCGCAGCCTCGCCCCCGCGGTGACCGGGATTGGCCCCGTGAGAGCCCGGTGGGGCGTCCGCCGCCGCCCTATTGAGTCGCGCCGCGCAAGGCTCGGCGCACGTCGGCGCAATCGTCGCGCGGGGGCCGGGGCGCGGTCGGCCAGCGCAGGTCGGCGCCGCTGGCCGCGGCATCGGCCGCGTCGGGCGCGGGCGCTCCGGGCGGGCTTTGCGATTGGGCCGAGATCACTTTCAGCCGCAGCGCGGGCGGCAGGTGCAGGGGCACGCCCAGGCCGCGCTGCACGTGGCCGTTGCCGGCCACCAGCAGCACCGTGCGCCCGCTCTGGCGCGCCTGCATCAGCGTGTGCGCCATGGCCAGGTCGCGCGCGATCTGCACGCGCGTCATGGGGCCGATTTGCGCGGCGGGCAGCAGGTCGCAGTGCGCCAGGCGAATGCGCCGCTGCTGCTCGGCCAGCACGGCGGGCGGCACCTGGCCGTCCAGGCTGGCGTCGGCCATGGCGGCGCGCATCTGCGCGCGCGGCAGGTTGCCGCCCAGCACCGGCACACCGGCGCGCACCGCCGCCATCGCCACCGGGCCATAGTCGGCCCAGGGCCAGCCGTGGTCGTCCCAGGCCAGGGCCTCGCGCACCTGGGCGGCGCTGGCGCTGCGCGGCAGGGCGCGCGTGTCGTGCCCCTGCTCGGCCATCTCCAGCACCAGGGCCGCCAGCGCGCCGCGCGCGGCCAGCCATTGCACCGTGGCGCGCTCCAGCCGGTGATGCGCGGGGGCGTCGTGCTGCTCGCCCAGCAAGATCACGTCGGCCGGCAGCAGGGCGGCCAGTTGCGCCTGCTCGGTGGCGTCCAGCCGCGCCGGGGCGGCGCAGGCCGCCAGCAGCAAGGCGGCCAGGCAGGCGGCGGCAAGCAGGGTGAGGTGGCGCATGCCGCCATACTAAGGCCGATGTTCATGCTCGATCGTCCGCAGCGGCCGCAGGCCCGGCGCGTCGCCCTGGCGCTGCTGCTGGCGCTGGGCGGCGCGACGCTGGCCGAGTGGGCGCATGGGCCGGTGCCCTGGATGATCGGCCCGCTGCTGGCCACGGCGGGCGCGCGCATGGCGGCGCTGCCGGTGGCCAGCAGCACGGCGCTGCGCAACGGCGGGCAGTGGGTCATCGGCGCGGCGCTGGGCCTGTACTTCACGCCGCAGGTGACGGCGCTGGTGCTGGGCCTGGGCTGGGCCGTGGTGCTGGCCGTGGCGTGGGCGCTGGGGCTGGGCGCGCTGTTTGGCGTCTGGATGCACCGCGCGCTGGGCCCGGCCGGCGCCGCCCTGACCCCCGCGCAGCGGCGCGCCACGGCCTGGTTTGCCAGTTCGGTGGGCGGCGCGTCGGAGATGACGCTGCTGGCCGAGCGCGCCGGCGCGCGCGGCGACCTGGTGGCCGCCGCGCACAGCGTGCGCATGACGGTGGTGGTGCTGGTGCTGCCCTTTGCCATGCAGTGGGCCCGTCAGCACTGGCAGCTGCCGGCGCTGGACGCCACGCCGCCCGGCCGCGCCGCCGCCCAATGGCCTGGCCTGCTGTGGCTGGGCCTGGCCACCGGCGCCGGCGCCTGGCTGATGGGCCGCACGCGCCGCGCCAACCCGTGGTTCATCGGCCCGCTGCTGGCGGCGATGGCGCTGACCATGGCCGATGTCCACCTGTCGGCCGTGCCCAAGGCGCTGACCAATGCGGCGCAGCTGGTGATTGGCGTGAGCCTGGGCGTGCGTTTTTCGCGGCCCTTCTTGCGCACCGCCCCGCGCTGGCTGGGGGCCGCCGCGCTGGGCACGCTGGGCATGATGGCGCTGTGCGCCGGCTTTGCCACGCTGCTGGCCTGGGCCACGGGCCTGCACCCGGTCACCCTGATGCTGGCGACCGCGCCCGGCGGCATTGCCGAGATGGCCATCACCGCGCAGGTGTTGCAGCTGGGCGTGGCCGTGGTGACGGCCTTTCAGGTGTGCCGGCTGGTGGCCGTGCTGCTGCTGGCCGAGCCTTTGTACCGGGGGTGGGAGCGGCGCCGGCGCGGCGGAGCATGAAAAAAGGGCCCGCTGGGGCCCCGGATCCGGCTTGGCGCGCGGGCCAGTGGGTCAGTGCAGGACGACCGGGTTCTGCGCCAGCTCGGCGTAGCCCTCCAGCGTGTCTTCCACTTCCTCTTGCGTGGGGGTGTTTTGCTGCCACTCGGTGATGCGGCGCTGGAACAGCTCGGCCCACAGGCCGTCCAGGTACACCTCCTTGCCCGAGCGCTTGTCGACGATCTCGAAACCGTGGCGCGCCAGCGTCGGTGTGCCCTCGGGCGCATCGGCGTCGTATGCCGCTTCGGGCAGCAGGTGCACCACCGCAAAGCTGTCGGAGTCGTAGAGGGTGTTCATGTCGATCGCTTGGCCTTTCACCATTGTGCCCTGACAAGGTAATAACGATCCGGCTGATTTCAAGGTGGACAGGGTTTTCCTTGGGAGCCTGCGCGCCAGTCGACGCGGAAAGCCGGCGCTGCGGATCGGGATGGGGTGCGAGGCGCGAACCGCAGCGATAGCCGCAGCTATCGCGAGGATGAGTAACGAAGCAGACCGCCCGAGCCCGCAGATGCCGGCGGCGCGGCGACTGGCGCGCAGGCTCCCCTATTGCCCCTACACTTGCCGCCCATGAAACTGGCAAGTTACAAAGACGGCTCGCGCGACGGACAACTGGTGGTGGTGTCGCGCGACCTGGCCACGGCGCATTACGCCACGGGCATCGCCAGTCGGCTGCAGCAGGTGCTGGACGACTGGAACTTCATGGCCCCGCAGCTGCAGGACCTGTCGGACGCGCTCAACCGCGGCCAGGCGCGCCACCCCTTCCCCTTCGAGCCCGCGCGCTGCATGGCGCCGCTGCCGCGCGCCTACCAGTGGGTGGATGGCTCGGCGTATCTGAACCACGTCGAGCTGGTGCGCGCCGCCGGTAACAGCGACGTGCCCGAGCGCTTCTACACCGAGCCGCTGATGTACCAGGGCGGCAGCGACGCCATGCTGGGCCCCTGCGACGACATCGTGGTCCCGGACGAGGCCATGGACATCGACTTCGAGGCCGAGCTGGCCGTCATCACCGGCGACGTGCCCATGGCCGCCACGCCCGAGCAGGGGCTGGACGCGATTCGCCTCATCCTGCTGGCCAACGACGTCAGCCTGCGTGCCTTGATCACGGGCGAGGTCGAAATCCGCCTGGGCCTGCTGCAGGGCAAGCCCTCCACCGCGTTCAGCCCGGTCGCCGTCACGCCCGACGAGCTGGGCGAGGCCTGGCAGGGCGGGCGCGTGCATCTGACGCTGCAAACCACCTGGAACGGCCGCAAGGTGGGCCTTTGCGACGCCGGGCCCGACATGCGCTTTCACTTCGGCCAGCTGATCGCGCACGCCGCGCGCACGCGGCGCCTGGGCGCGGGCACCCTGGTGGGCAGCGGCACCGTCAGCAACCCGGGCGTGGACAAGAACGGCCGCCGCGACTGGCCCAAGGGCTACGGCTGCATCGCCGAAAAACGCGCCATGGAAACCCTGCAGGACGGCGCGCCCAAGACCGAATACATGCGCTTTGGCGACACCGTGCGCATCGAGATGAAGGGCCGTGGCGGCGAGTCGATCTTCGGCGCCATCGACCAGGTTGTCAGTCCGCTCGAGGCCTGATTCAGTCAGCCCAATTCCAACCAAGAACCAAGGAGACATCCTCATGCAACGCCGACACTTCATCTCGCTGGCCCCTGCCGCGTTCGCCGCCCCCTGGGCGCGCGCGCAGAGCGGCTGGCCCACGCAACAGATTCGCTGGGTCGTGCCCTATCCGGCCGGCGGCGGCACCGACGCGCTGGCGCGCACGCTCGCCGAGGCCATGCGCCCGGCGCTGAACCAGCAAGTGATCGTGGTGGACAACCGCCCCGGCGCCTCCACCAACATCGGCGGCGAGCTGGTGGCCACGGCCAAGCCCGACGGCTACACCGTCATGTCGGCCGACAACGCCATCCTGGCCTACAACGAATACCTGTTTTCCAAGCTGCCGTTCAGCCCGGCCAAGAGCTTCACCTACATCGGCGCGTTCGGGCGCTTTCCGCTGGCGCTGGTGGTCACGCCGAAGTTTCCGGCGCACACGCTCAAGGAATTCCTGGCCTACGTGCACGCCAATCCGGGCAAGGTCAACTACGCCTCGCCCGGCAACGGCTCGCCGCACCACCTGGCGATGGAGCTGTTCAAGAACCGCACCGGCACCTTCATCACCCACATCCCCTACCGCGGCGCGGCCCCGGCCATGCAGGACGTGATGAGCGGACAGGTCGAATGCATGTTCCTCGATTTGCCCGCGGGCCTGCCCACCATCGAAAGCGGCAAGGTGCGCGCGCTGGCCATCGGCTCGGCCCGGCGGGTGCCGCAACTGCCCAATCTGCCCACGCTGGCCGAAAGCGGCGTCAAGGACAGCGAGGTCTATGCCTTCCAGGGCCTGCTGGGCCCGGCCGGCCTGCCGCAGGACGTGGTCGCCAAGCTCAACGGCGCCATCAACAGCGCGCTGAAAGCGCCCGAAGTGGTCAAGCGCATGCAGGACTACGGCATGGAGGCCCAGCCCGGCACGCCGCAGCAGTTCTTCGAGATGGCGCGCGCCGAGGCCAAGCGCTGGGGGCCGGTGATCAAGGCAGCGGGCGTCAAGCTGGATTGACTCCCCCTGCGTCGCTGCGCGCCTTCCCCCTCTCTCTGCGGGAGGGGGACAACGCCAGTGGCCGGCGCAGGTCCGGCCACGGCGTTCGCTGGCATGGCCTGCTTCGCGGCCACCGGATCAAGGGAGTTCAAGCGCAGGTCGTGCCTTGGTGGGCGCTGCCGTGTGGCCTGCAGCTGTGTTGGGCTACAGCTGCTGCGCCAGCGACTTGATCGCGCGCAGCAGCATCTCCACCGCCACGGCCACCAGCACCAGGCCCATCAGGCGCTCGAAGGCCTGCAGCACGCGCGGGCCCACCCATTGCTGGATGCGTTCGGCCAGCACCAGCACCAGCGCGCACACGGCCATGGTCACGCTGAGGGCGGCCACCCATTCCCAGCGCCGCTCGGGCGCCTGGCTGACCAGCAGCAGCACGGTGGCCAGCGCCGAGGGGCCGGCCAGCGCGGGCACGGCCAGCGGCACGATCAGGGGCTCGGTCGTGGCCTCCTCGGCCGGCGCGGGCGGCGGCGGAAACACCATGCGCAGCGCGATCAGGAACAGCACCACCGCGCCGGCCAGTTGCAGCGACAGCTGCGACAGGTTCATCACGCGCAGAAAGCCGTCGCCCAGGAACATGAAGGCCAGCAGCAGCACGAAGGCGATCAGCACCTCGCGCAGGATCACGCGCGGGCGCCGCGCGATCGGCACGGTCTTGAGCGCATTGGCAAAGATGGGGATGTTGCCCAGCGGATCCGTGATCAGGAGCAGCAAGATGGTGGCGGAGACGAAGGTGTAGGTCATGGCAAGACGCGCGGGCAGGGATGCGCAGCCCGGCATTGTGCAGGCTGCGCGCGCGCCGGTACGATGGCGGCCACATGGATCATTTCAACCCAGCCAGGAGACCGCCCATGAACCCCGCGTCCGTTGACTACAGCCGCTACAAGACCTTGGCCATCACGCGCCGCGGCGAGGGCGGGGCCGTGATCGACCTGCAAATGAAGGCGGCCAACGGCAAGCTGCCCACCGCCGGCCACGACGGCCACTGGGAGCTGTCCGAGATCTGGCGCGACATCGACCGCGACGACAGCGTGCGCGTGGCCGTGCTGCGCGGCGAGGGCATGGGCTTTTCGGGCGGGGGCGACCTGGCCCTGGTGCAGGACATGGCCAGCGACTTCGCCGTGCGCACGCGCGTGTGGAAGGAGGCGCGCGATCTGGTCTACAACGTCATCAACTGCGAAAAACCCATCGTCAGCGCCATGCACGGCCCGGCCGTGGGCGCTGGCCTGGTGGCCGGCCTGCTGGCTGATGTGTCGATCGCCGCCAAGTCCGCCAAGATTGTCGACGGCCACACGCGCCTGGGCGTGGCCGCGGGCGACCACGCCGCCATCTGCTGGCCGCTTCTGTGCGGCATGGCCAAGGCCAAATACCACCTGATGCTGTGCGAGGCCGTCAGCGGCGAGGAGGCCGAGCGCATCGGCCTGGTGTCGCTGGCCGTGGACGACGATCAGCTCCTGCCCAAGGCCTACGAAGTGGCCGACCGGCTGGCCGCCGGCAGCCAGAGCGCGATCCGCTGGACCAAGTACTCGCTCAACAACTGGTACCGCCAGGCAGGGCCCAGCTTCGACACCTCGCTGGCGCTGGAGTTCATGGGCTTTGCCGGGCCCGACGTGCGCGAGGGCGTGGCCAGCTTGCGCGAGCGGCGCGCGCCGCGCTATTGAGGCAATGCAGAACAAGTCCCACGCGCGTCGCGCATCCCTGCTTTGGGCGGTCTGCGGCGTTGCAAATCCTCGCCATAGCCCCCGCTATGGCTGCGGTTTGCGCCTTGCAGCCCATCCCAAATCAGGGCGCGCGCCATCGCGGAGACTTATTCAGCATTGCCTTGATCCAGCCGCACGGGAAAGCCCTCGCGGTTGAAGGGCAGATAGGCGCTGACGGTGCCCGCCTTGACGGCGTCCACCATGCGGTGCAGCGCCCGGTCAACGTCGCCTTCTGACGGGGCCTGGCCCGGTGGACCGGCCAGCGCGGCGGCAAACACGAGGCGCCAGGGCTGGCCGGGTGCTTCGAACTGCTGCGATTCGCGCAGAAGCGCGTCGAAGGAGGCCAGCTCCTCGGGCGGCTTGTCCACGCACATCAGTGGCGCCAATGCGCCGCCTTCACCCTGGGCAAAGCGCGCGCGCTGCTCAGGCGTGGCGTCGGCGGGCAGCTCGGCGCCCGCAAACACCAGCAGCAAGCGTTCACGGCGCTCACGCGCGGCGTGCAACAGATCGTCAAAGTGTTTGATTTCGGTCATTGGATTCCCGTTGAGGTGACCAGGGCTGCACGCCCTGGCCGGGCGCCAGGGCGCCCACATATTGCGCCGGCACGGGGCGCGCACGCGCTGGCTTGCGCGACTGCACCGTGCCCACGCTGACAAAGCACAGGGCGCGTTCGCCCTCCTTGAGCGCAAACAGCGTGCGCAGGGCCCGCGACTGCAGCGCCTTGCCACTGGTGAGCGCCGAGCCGAAACCCAGGGCCGTGGCCATGAGCAGCAGGTTTTGCACCGCACAGCCGGCGGACACCAGGCGCTCGGCGGGCACGATGTCCGGGTCGCCCCCCTGCTCATCGGCCACCAGCAGCAGGAGCAGCGGCGCGCGCAGGGCCTTTTCGCGCGCCTGCGCCTGCTGCTCGGGCGTGGCCGCGGCGTCGCGTTCGCGCAGCGCCTGGGCAAAGGTATCGCCCAGCGCAGTGCGCGCCTGTTGCGGCACGAGCACGAAGCGCCAGGGCAGCAGGCAGCCATGGTCGGGCGCATGACCGGCGGCGGCCAGGATGGCCTGCAGCTGCGCCGCATCGGGCCCCGGCGCCCCCAGGCGCTTGGGCAATACGGTCTGGCGCGCCTGCAGCAGGGCCGCGGCCAGTTCGGCGCCCTGGCCGTCAGTCCACGAGTATTTGTCCATCGTGCTCCACATAAGGCGGGTAGGGCCCGGTGCCGCTGTTGTCGGCCTTGGAGGCGGCCACAAACCCGCCGGTTCGGACATCGAACACATGCACCTCGCCGTCCTCGATCACGTAATGCCAGCCGTGCAAGGTGATGCGCCCGTCCTCGACGCGGCGACGCACCATGGGGTAGTCCATGAGGCGCTCGAGCTGCAGCACCACGGCGCGCTGCTCGGTGCGGCGCAGGGCCTCGGGGCCGGACTGTACCGGCAGCACGGCCTCGCGCCCCAGATCCAGCCAGCGCTTCAGGTTCTTCGCCTCGTCGTTGACCTCTTCGTACAAGGCCTTGATGGCCCCGCAGTGGCTGTGGCCGCAGACCACGATGCGGCTGACGTTGAGGTTGAGCACCGCAAACTCGATCGCCGCCGCGGTGCCGTGGTGACCGTGGGAGCCGTCATACGGTGGCACGAAGGCGCCCACGTTGCGCACCAGGAACAGCTCGCCCGGCCCCGCGCCCGTGAGCAGATAGGGCACCAGGCGCGAGTCCGAGCAGCCGATGAACAGCGTGGTCGGATGCTGGCCCTGATTCACCAGGGCCTGGAACTGCTGGCGGTACTGCGGAAAGGCGTCCTGGTGAAAGCGGCGCAGCCGCTGCAGCAGCTCGTCGTCGGGCATGGGCGGCGTCCTCGTGTGCGGCCGGCCTATTGCACCAGGGGCGAGTCGGCGGCGTCCAGCTGCACGCCCTCGAGCTCGGCGCTGCCCGCGAGCAGCTGCAGGTACTGGCGCAGCGCATTCACCCAGGCCTGCTGGCGCAGCACCAGCGCGATCGAGGCCTGTACCTCCTCGAACACCTTGGGCTTGGCGGCCTTGCGGCCGCACACCTGCACCACGTGCAGGCCAAAGCGGCTGTGCACCAGGCGCGCCAGCACGCCGACCTCGTGCGAGCCGAAGACCTCGCGCGCGAACTCCGGTGCGCAGTCCTCGGGCGTGAGCCAGCCCAGGTCGCCGCCCTGCGCGCCGCTGGGACAGTTGGACCATTCACGCGCCGCCTCGGCAAAGCGCGGGCCGCCATCGTCGGCGCAGCGCAGCTCCAGCAGCAGTCTTTCGGCGCGCTGGCGCAGCAGGGCCACATCGACACCGGGGGTGACGGCAAACAGCACATGGCGCAGGTGGGCGCTCTCGCCCTGGCTGCCAAAGCCCGGGTGGGCGGCGTGGTAGCGCCGGCAGGCCTGCTCGGAGGGCTCAGGCACCTGCAGCTCGCGCTCCAGCAGCTGCTCGATGGCCTGGGACGCGGCGGCGCTGGTGGCGCCGTTCAGGCCGCTCTCGTCGTCCGGAGCCAGCAGGCCCTGGCGCTGCGCCTGCTGGCGCAGCAGCTCGGTGCAGGCGCGCTGGCGCAGCATGTCGGCGGGCAGCTGCACGCCGGCGGCGTGCAGGGCCACGCCGTTGATGCGCGCAACCGGTGCTTCGGTGGTGGCGGCAGCGGTGGCGGCGCCGGAGCAGCCGCAGTCATGGGATCCGCAGGTGGAAGTCATGCCATTCTCTCGTGGGTCTTGTCAGAGCGTGCGGCGCGGCTGGTTCTGGCCGGCCGGCAGGTTCAGGCGCCGCGCGCGCACCAGCTGGTAGGGGCGCAGCACATAGGCCAGGGTGCCAAAGCCGCTCCAGATATGCACCAGGCGCGTGAACGGGAAGATCAGGAACACCGTCATGCCCAGAAGCAGGTGCGCTCTGAAGATCCAGCCAGTGCCCGCCAGCATCTCGACCGCGTCGGAGCGGAAGGTCACGATGCGCTGACCCCATTCGGCCAGGCGCACCATGACCGAGCCGTCCAGGTGCTGCGCCGACAACGGAATGGTCGCCAGGCCCAGCGCCAGTTGCACCCAGAAGATCCACAGCAGGGCGATGTCGCTGGTCTTGCTGGTGGCGCGGATGCGCGCGTCTGTCAGCCGCCGGTGCAGCAGCAGCGACACGCCCACAAAGCCCAGCACGCCGGCGATGCCGCCTGAGACCATGGCCAGCACCTGCTTGTGGCCAGCGCTGATGAAGGGCTCATACACCGCGTGCGGCGTGAGCATGCCCACGAAGTGGCCGAAGAACAGGAACAGCACCCCAACGTGGAACAGGTTGTTAGCCCAGCGCAGGCTGGCGGTACGCAGCAGCTGCGACGAGTCGCTCTTCCATGTGTACTGGTCGCGGTCGAAGCGCAGCCAGCTGCCGATGAAGAACACGGCCAGGCAAATGTAGGGGTACAGGCCGAACAGGAAGTGGTCGATCCAGGCACTCATGGCGAGACTCCTTGGGAAGAAGGGGCGGGGCGGCGTGCCTTGCGCACGAAATGCAGGGTTTGAGGCTGGCCGGGGCGGTTTTGTCCGCGCGTGGCGCAGCCGTCGAAGGCCTCGGGTTCGGCCCAGGCCTCGTCCATGTCGGGCTCGGGCGCGATGGCCACCGCCTGGGCTTTTTCGCCGGCGGCCTCGAGCACGGCGGCGATCACGCTGGCGTAGGGACTGGCCTTGGCTTGCAGCCCGGTGAACAGTGCGTTGAGCACGTGCGCCATTTCGGCCAGGAACTCGCGCGCCACTGCGGGCGGCTGGGTGGAGGCAAATTCCAGCACCACGCCCAGGTGATCGGGCAGCTCTCGTGCGTCCAGGCGCAGGCCGGCCTTTTCGTAGGTCTGCGTCAGGTCGATCAGCGCCGGTCCGCGCTCGCGCGAGTCGCCGTGGATGTGCTCGAACAAGTGCAGCGAGGTGCGGCGGCCGCGGTCGAAGGTTTCGACGTAGCGCTCCTCGGCCTCATAGGGATCCATGGTGCCGAGCTGTTGCACGAGAGCTTGCAACTCGGTCACGCGGGCCGGGGGCAGGGCCTGTTCGGCCTGCAGCGCGTCGATCAGCGCGGGCAGCTGGGTGCGCAGCTCGGCGTCGGGGTAGGCCAGCAGGCGCGCCAGCGCACGCAGCGTCAGGCGCATGGTGTCGGGGAGTGTATTGAACATGGGCTCGCTCCTCAGACCACCGCCTTGACGGGGATGGTGCGTTTTTTCTTGCTGCCGAAAACGCTGATCGGCGTGGCGCCGTCCGAGCAGCCGTTGCCGAACGAGAAGCCGCAGCCGCCGCGCACGTCAAAGGCGTTCTCGGCGTATTCGCGGTGCGTGGACGGGATCACGAAGCGATCCTCGTAGTTGGCAATCGCCATGACCTTGTACATGTCCTCGACGTCGTGCTTGGACAGGCCCACCTGCTTGAGCAGTTCGAGCTTTTCCACGCGATCGACGTGCACGCCGCGCTGGTAGGCGCGCATGGCCAGCATCCGTTCCAGGGCGCGTACCACCGGGCCGGTGTCGCCGGCGGTGAGCAGGTTGGCCAGGTACTGCACGGGGATGCGCAGCGCCGATACGTCAGGAATTTCGCCGTTGACGCCCAGGTGACCGGCGTTGGCCGCCGACTGGATGGGCGAGAGCGGCGGCACGTACCACACCATGGGCAGGGTGCGGTACTCGGGGTGCAGCGGCAGGGCGATCTTCCAATCCACGGCCATCTTGTAGACCGGGCTGTTGCGGGCGGCTTCGAGCCAGTTGTCGGCAATGCCGTCGATCTTGGCCTGGCGGATGACTTCCGGATCGTTCGGATCCAGGAAGATGTCCAGCTGCGCCTGGTACAGATCCTTGTCGCGCTCCACGCTGGCCGCCTCCTGGATGCGGTCGGCGTCGTACAGCAGCACGCCCAGATAGCGGATGCGACCGACGCAGGTCTCGGAGCACACCGTGGGCTGGCCCGCTTCGATGCGGGGGTAGCAGAAGATGCATTTCTCGGCCTTGCCGGTCTGCCAGTTGTAGTAGATCTTCTTGTACGGGCAACCCGAGACGCACATGCGCCAGCCGCGGCATTTGTCCTGGTCGATGAGCACGATGCCGTCTTCCTCGCGCTTGTAGATCGAGCCGCTGGGGCAGCTGGCCACGCAGGCCGGGTTCAGGCAATGCTCGCACAGGCGCGGCAGGTACATCATGAAGGTGTTCTCGAACTGGGCGTACATGTCCTTTTGCACCTGTTCGAAGTTCACGTCGGCGCTGCGCCTGGAGAACTCGCCGCCCAGGATTTCTTCCCAGTTCGGGCCCCAGACGATCTTCTCCAGCCGCTCGCCGGTAATCAGGCTGCGCGGGCGCGCCACGGGGGTGTTCTTCATCTCGGGCGCCGACTGCAGGTGGTCGTAGTCGAAGGTGAAGGGTTCGTAGTAGTCGTCGATCTGCGGCAGGTTCGGGTTGGCGAAGATGCGCATCAAGAGCTTCCACTTGCCGCCCTGACGCGGCACGATGGAGCCGTCGGCCAGGCGCGTCCAGCCGCCGTTCCACTTGTCCTGGTTCTCCCACTCCTTGGGGTAGCCGATGCCGGGCTTGGTCTCGACGTTGTTGAACCAGGCGTATTCCATGCCGTCGCGGCTGGTCCAGACGTTCTTGCAGGTCACCGAACAGGTGTGGCAGCCGATGCACTTGTCCAGGTTCAGCACCATGCCGATTTGGGCGCGAATTTTCATGGTCGTTCTCCTTCTTCTTCAGGCATGGGCGCCGGCGGCGGGGGTGCTGGCCTCTTCGTCCATCCAGTCCACATGGCGCATCTTGCGCACCAGCACGAACTCGTCGCGGTTGGTGCCGATGGTGCCGTAGTAATTGAAGCCGTAGCTGTACTGGGCGTAGCCGCCAATCATGTGCGTGGGCTTGAGCACGATGCGCGTGACCGAGTTGTGAATGCCACCGCGCGTGCCGGTGATCTCCGAGCCCGGGGTGTTGATGATCTTCTCCTGCGCGTGGTACATCATCACCATGCCGGGGTTGACGCGCTGGCTCACCACCGCGCGCGCCGCGATGGCGCCGTTGGCGTTGAACAGCTCGACCCAGTCGTTGTCCACGATGCCGCCACGCTTGGCGTCGTCCTCGCTGAGCCAGATCACCGGGCCGCCGCGGTTGAGCGTGAGCATGTGCAGGTTGTCGCTGTACGTGCTGTGGATGCCCCACTTCTGGTGCGGCGTGATGAAGTTCAGCGCAATCTCGGGGTTGCCATTGGGCTTCTTGCCCTCGACCTCGTGCAGTGCCTTCAGGTGCACCGGCGGGCGGTAGGAGCAGAAGCCCTCGCCAAAGTCGCGCATCCACGGGTGGTCCTGGTAGAACTGCTGGCGGCCGGTGAGGGTGCGCCATGGGATCAGCTCATGCACGTTGGTGTAGCCGGCGTTGTAGCTGACCTTCTCGCTCTCCAGCCCGCTCCAGGTGGGCGAGCTGATGATCTTGCGCGGCTGCGCCTGGATGTCGCGAAAGCGAATTTTCTCGTCCTCGCGGTGCAGCGCCAGGTGCACATGGTCGCGCCCGGTCTGCTTGCCCAGCGCCTCCCAGGCCTTGCAGGCCACATGGCCATTGGTCTCGGGCGCGAGCATCATCACCACCTCGGTGGCGTCGATGTCGCTCACGATGCGCGGGCGGCCCTGCGTGGCACCCTCCTCGCGCACGCGTCCATTCAGTTCGCCCAGCTGCTCGACCTCGGTCTGCGTGTTCCAGGCAATGCCCTTGCCGCCGTTGCCGATCTTGTCCATCAGCGGACCCAGCGCCGTGAAGCGCTTGTAGGTGTTGGGGTAGTCGCGCTCGACCACGGTGATTTGCGGCGCCGTGACGCCGGGGATCAGATCCACCTCGCCCTTTTTCCATTCCTTCACGCCATACGGCTGGGCCAGCTCGGCCGGGGTGTCGTGCATGATGGGCGTGAGCACGACCTCTTTCTCCACCCCCAGGTGGCCGACGCAGACCTCGCTGAAGGCCTTGGCGAAGCCCTTGTAGATTTCCCAGTCGCTGCGGGACTGCCAGGCCGGATCCACTGCCGCCGACAGCGGGTGGATGAACGGGTGCATGTCCGACGTGTTCAGGTCGTTCTTTTCATACCAGGTCGCCGTGGGCAGCACGATGTCGGAGTACAGGCAGGTGGTGCTCATGCGGAAGTCCAGCGTGACCAGCAGGTCCAGCTTGCCCTGCGGCGCATGCGCGTGCCATTTCACTTCCTCGGGCTTGGCCTCCTGCGGCCCCAGGTCCTTGCCCTGCACGCCATTGCTGGTGCCCAGCAGGTGCTTGAGGAAGTACTCGTGCCCCTTGCCCGAGCTGCCCAGCAGGTTGGAGCGCCACACAAACATGTTGCGCGGCCAGTTCAGCGGGTTGTCCGGGTCTTCGCAGCTCATGGCGAGCGCGCCGTTCTTGAGCGACTGCACCACATAGTCCTTGGGATCGAGGCCCATGGCCTGCGCGTCCCTGACCACCTGCAGCGGGTTGGTCTGCAGCTGCGGCGCGCTGGGCAGCCAGCCCATGCGCTCGGAGCGCACGTTGAAGTCGATCATCGAGCCCTGGTAGTCGGCCTTGTCGGCCAGCGGCGAGAGCACCTCATCGACACCCAGCTTCTCGTAACGCCACTGGTCGGTGTGGGCGTAGAAGAAGCTGGTGGAGTTCTGCTGGCGCGGCGGGCGGATCCAGTCGAGCGCGAAGGCCAGCGCCGTCCAGCCGGTTTGCGGGCGCAGCTTTTCCTGGCCCACGTAGTGCGACCAGCCGCCGCCCGACTGGCCGATGCAGCCGCACATCATCAGCATGTTGATGATGCCGCGGTAGTTCATGTCGCAGTGGTACCAGTGGTTCATGGCGGCGCCGATGATGACCATGCTCTTGCCATGCGTCTTGTCGGCGTTGTCGGCGAACTGGCGCGCCACGGCGATGACCTGCTCGCGCGGCACGCCCGTGATGCGCTCTTGCCAGGCGGGGGTGTAGGGCGTGTTGGCGTCGTAGCCTTGCTCGCCGCTCTCGCCCTCGAGGCCCCGGTTGACGCCATAGTTGGCAGCGTGCAGGTCGAACACCGTGGCCACGGCCACGCGGCCCTGCACGCCTTCGCCGTGGAGGTCCAGGTGGGTGACGGGGACGCGGCGCACCAGCACGTCGCGGCCCTGGTCGTTGGCGTTGAAATTGGGCGTGTCGATGCCGCCGAAGTAGGGGAAAGCCACGTCGACGATGTCATGCGTCTGCGCGCCATCCTCGAGCACGGAAAGCTTCAGCTTGACATCGTTGCCACCCTGGGCCTCTCGGGCCTCCAGGTTCCATCGGCCCTGATCCGGGCGACCTTCCTGGCCCCAACGAAAGCCGATGGAGCCGTTGGGCAGGGTCACTTTGCCCTCAACGTTGTAGGCGACGGTCTTCCAGTCGGGGTGATTGGCCTGACCCAGCTGGCCCTCGAAGTCGCTGGCGCGCACATAGCGGTCGGGCACCATGACGGTGCGGCCGTCCTCCAGCTGCTTTTCCTTCAGCACCACCAGCAGCGGCAGGTCGGTGTAGCGGCGTGCGTAATCGTCGAAGTACGCCGAGCGCTTGTCGAAGTAGAACTCCTTGAGGATCACGTGGCCCATGGCCATCGCCACGGCCGAGTCGGTGCCCTGTTTGGGGTGCAGCCACAGATCGGCCAGCTTGGCGACCTCGGAATAATCGGGCGTGACGGAGACGATCTTGGCGCCCTTGTAGCGCACCTCGGTGAAGAAATGCGCGTCGGGCGTGCGCGTCTGCGGCACGTTGGAGCCCCAGGCGATGATGAAGTTGCTGTTGTACCAGTCGGCCGATTCGGGCACGTCGGTCTGCTCGCCCCACACCTGTGGGCTGGATGGCGGCAGGTCGCAATACCAGTCGTAGAACGACAGCGGCACGCCGCCGATCAGGTTCAGGTAGCGCGCGCCTGCCGCATACGAAATCATGGACATCGCCGGAATGGGCGAGAAGCCGATGACGCGATCCGGGCCGTACTTCTTGATGGTATGGACGTTGGCCGCCGCGATCATCTGGTTGACCTCGTCCCAGCTGCTGCGCACGAAACCGCCCAGGCCGCGCTGCTTTTGCCACTCGCGGCGTGCATCCTCGTTCTCGACGATGGCGGCCCAGGCGTCGACCGGGCTCTTGGCCACGGCCAGGGCCGCGCGCCAGTGCTTGAGCAGGCGCCCGCGCACCATGGGGTACTTCACGCGGTTGGCGCTGTACAGGTACCAGCTGTAGCTGGCGCCGCGCGCGCAGCCGCGCGGCTCGTGGTTGGGCAGATCGGGCCGGGTGCGCGGATAGTCGGTCTGCTGGGTTTCCCAGGTGACGATGCCACCCTTGACGTAGATCTTCCACGAGCATGAGCCGGTGCAGTTCACGCCGTGGGTGGAGCGCACGATCTTGTCGTGCGCCCAGCGATTGCGATAGGCGTCCTCCCAGGTGCGGTCTTCGCCCGTGGTGAGGCCATGCTCGCCTGAGAAGGGTTCTTGCGCTTGGTTGAAATAGCTCAGGCGGTCCAGAAAATGGCTCATAGAAGTCTCCAGTCGCAACGGGGGAAGGGGTGGTGGCTCACGGGTTCTTGATTTCCGAACCATTGCGCAGGTAGAACCACCAGTTCAGCAGCAGGCAAAAACCGTAGAACGCGGCGAAGCCGTACATGGCCAGTTGGGGCGTTCCAGCCTTGATCTGCTCGCCGATGACAATGGGGGCGACGAAGGCGCCATAGGCGGCCACGGCCGAGGTCCAGCCGAGCACCGGGCCCGCCTGGGTGCGGTCGAAGATGACGCCGATGGTGCGAAAGGTGGAGCCGTTGCCGATGCCGCTGGCGGCAAACAGCAGCAGGAACAGGCCGAGGAACATGGGAAAGTACTGCTCGGGCGTCGCCGAAGCGTACGCCAGCTTCATCACGTAGCCGACCGCCACCGAACCCACCACCATCACCGCCGAGACGATCTGCGTGATGATGGAGCCGCCCCATTTGTCCGAGATCCAGCCACCGATCGGCCGCACCGCGGCGCCGACAAAGGGCCCGATCCAAGCTATCGCCAGAATGGGCAGAGCGTTCGGGTTGGGTTGCGTGTGCGTCATCACGCCACTGGCGTCGGGAACGTGGATCACGTCGAAAATCACCTTCATTGCCAGCGGCAGCGCCATCGAGAAACCGATGAACGAACCGAAGGTGACGATATACAGCGCCGTCATGCTCCAAGTGTGCTTGTTGCGAAAGATCGCGTACTGCTTGGTCACCGCTTCCCTCATGGGGCCGAAGGCCGCCAGCTTCATGATCGTCAGCGCCAAGATGATGTCCAGCGGGATCGACACCCACATACTGATCAGGCCCACGCCGGTGGGTGGCGGAAGGTACAACCACAGCCCGAAGATGGCCGGAATGAAGGCCAGCGTGTAGAGCCAGGTCACCTTGGCGAAGGCGACGATGGGATTGCCGGTGTCGGGCGAGACCGTCTTCAGATTGTTCATGCCGAACCAACACAGCAGTGCCAGCGGCACCAGCGAGAACACCCATGTGAAGCCCGCGTTCTGAATCCAGGTTGGGGTGCCCGCGGGGATCTTGCCGAAGATCCAGCCGCTCTCCTTGACCAGCATCTCGCTGCCGCCGCCGAGTGTGCCCAGCAGCGGCAGGGTCATCACCAGCGGCACGACGATCTGCATCGTGGTCACGCCGAAGTTGCCCAACCCAGCGTTCAGACCCAGCGCCGTGCCTTGCAGGCGCTTGGGGAAAAAGGTGCTGATGTTGGACATCGAACTGGCGAAATTGCCGCCGCCCACGCCACACCACAGCGCCATGAGCTGGAACGACCACAGCGGCCACTCGGGGTGCTGGAGCACGATGCCGGTGCCGATGGCGGGCGCCAGCAGCATGGCCGTGGTCAGGAAGATGGTGTTGCGCCCGCCCGACAGGCGCACGAAGAACGAGGCCGGGATGCGCATGGTGGCGCCGGCAATGCCGGCGATGGCGGTGAGCGTGAACAGTTCGGCCTGGGTGAAGGGAAAACCCAGGTTCATCATCTGCACCGTGATGATGCCCCACATGCCCCACACGGCAAAGCCGCACAGCAAGGCCGGAATGGAGATCCAGAGGTTGCGGTAGGCCACTTTCTTGCCATGCTGCTCCCAGAACTGTTCGTCCTCGGGGTGCCATTCGGCGATATCGCGTCCGCCGGCGTAAGGGTTGGTCATGCTGTGCTTTCGGTCAGTGTTGGGGAGACATGTCCTGGACGCGCTCGCCCAGCAGCGGGGTGCGGCGCACTTCAGTCCAGTACATCCAGATCAGCGACACCCAGACCACGCCGTACATCAGCATGAAGGCGCTGGAGCGGATGCCGGTCAAGTCCATCAGCGCGCCGAACATGATGGGCAGGATGAAACCGCCCAACCCTCCGGCCAGGCCCACGATGCCGCTGATGGCGCCGATGTTGCCGGGGTAGTCGTCGCTGATGTACTTGAACACGCTGGCCTTGCCAAAGGCCATGGCCACGCCCAGCACGGCCATGATCGCGGTGAACAGGTAGACGTTCAGGCCGATGTGGAAGGTGCTGGGGCCGTTGACGGTCAGGACCGTGAAGTCGGTCTGCGGGTAGGACAGCAGGAACAGGCAGATCCAGCACACCCACATCACCCACCAGGTCACGCTGTGCGCGCCGTATTTGTCCGAAAGCACGCCGCCAATGGCGCGCAGCACACCGCCGGGCAGCGAAAAGCACGCGGCCAGCAGCGCCGCGACGCGGATGTCCAGGCCGTATTCGCCCACGTAGTACTGCACCATCCACAGCGACAGCGCCACGTAGCCGCCGAAGACGATGCTGTAGTACTGGCAGTACTTGAGCACGCGCGGATCCTTGAGCGCCTTGAGCTGATCGGTGAACCTGACGTTGCTGGGCACCAGGTGGCTGGGGTCGCTGTAGCTGAAGAACCAGAACAGCAGCAGCGCGCCCAGCATGATGGCCGCATATACATGCGGCACGGCGGCCCAGCCAAAGGCCACCAGGATCACCGGCGCGACGAACTTGTTCACCGCCGCGCCCGAGTTGCCCGCGCCATACACGCCCATGGCCGTGCCCTGGCGGTTCTTGGGAAACCAGCGCGCCACATAGGGCGTGCCCACCGAGAAGGCGCCGCCGGCCAGGCCTACGAACAGGCCTATGGTGAGGAAATGCCAGTACTGCGTGGCATAGCCCATGACCCAGATGGCCGGCACGGTGACGGCCATGAGCACGGCCATGACGATGCGCCCACCGTACTTGTCCGTCCAGATACCGAGCGGCACGCGCACCAGCGAGCCCGTCAGTACCGGCATGGCGGTGAGCAGGCCGAACTCGGTTGCGTTGAGATCCAGCATCTTCTTGATCGGGATGCCGATGACGCCGAACATCATCCAGACCATGAAGCACACGGTGAAGAGAGCCAGGGTGCTGACGATGAGCACCGACCAGGCCTGACGGTTTCGGCGTGAGTCGTTGGGCGACGCGGTGGCCATTGCAGGAGTCCTCTCTCTTGGTTTGGCTGCCATCGTCGCGCAACACCTAGGGTTTTCCCATACCCCGGTGGAAGGCCTGCGCCGCTGCAAAGGAACGATGGTGCGGCGCCGAACCCTCTCGAAGAATGCCTCAGGGTTTCATGCATGGCTTTGGGGCCGTATCCTCTCACATGACGCAAGGAGCTATATTTTTCATAGCCCACTAAGATACCCCGGCCTTCTCCCCAACCCATGAACCTGGTCGTCGATGACCATCCTGGTGCGCGAGGCGCTCGCATCCTGTTGCTGGAGAGGCCGGGCTCGAGGGCAGCAGGCGGCGAGCGGCGCGGGGATCGGCCCTGGGCCGCGGCCAGGCGGTGGATCTGGTGCGTGGACTTGCGGCTGCCCGATGGCCGGGCTCGACCTGCTGCGCAGGATCGGGGCGGCGAGCATCGGCACCGCCGTTGTCATGTTCGGCGACCTGCGACGGCAAGAGGCGCTGGCGGCGGCGCGGTGGGCTACAAGACCGAGCCTCGCGAAATCATTGCCGGCGCATTGCTGGTGCTGGCGGGTGGCGTTTACGTGCCGCCGGTGGCCTTGCAGACAGCAGCGCGCACGTTCGACACCCGAGCGGCGCCGCCGGCCTGACCGCGCTCGAATACTGGCCCTGCCATGCAGGGCAAGAACAACAAGCTGATCTGCCCTGGGGCCGCCGAGCCCACGGTGAAGAACCACGTCTCCGCCTCTGCGGGCGCTGGGGTGGGCCGCCCGGCGCTGCGTAGCCCTGGGGTGGGCGTTGCCCACCCGCGAAGCAGCCGCGTCGCGCCGAGCGGCGCAACGCCGAAACCGGCTTTTCCAGCATGGGCAGGCCGCTGGCGGCGATGCGCTCGCGCGTGCCAATGGCGGTGTCGCCGTCAGGATGAGCGCGGGCACATCCGCCCCCACTGGCGGCGAGGCCGAGATGGCCGCACGCCGTCATCGCCGTGGTCCAGGCGCATGTCCCCAGCAGCAGATCGACCGGGCCATGCACGTGATCCGGCGCCGTGCGCAGCCAGCACGCAGCACCCCAGCCTTCGAGCAGCCGCGCCGTGCTCGCCAGCACCTGCGCGTTGTTGTCGATGACCAGCACCCGGCGCTGCATCGATGGCGGAGTCGTTCGCAGCCGTGGGAGGTGCGGCTGGCTGGCGGTTTCGGGCACCGTGACCGCGAAGCGAACCCGTCCGGAACCGAGCGCACGCTGACCTGGTGGCCAAGCAACCGGCCAGCCGCGCGACGATGAAGCCAGCATCCGCCATCGGCCGCGCCGCCTTCGGCGTCGAGCCGGTAAAACTCATCGAAGATGCGCTCCTGCTTGTCGGGCGCGATGCCGATCCCGGTATCCACACGGCGATGCGCAGCCCGGCCGCGTGCGCCGGCAGCCCAGAGCATGGCCCCGCTGCGCGTGTAGCGCACCGCGTTGGCGACCAGGTTGCCGAGGATGCGCTCGAGCAGCACGGATCGCTGGCCACCCAGGCGCGCAGGGCGAATGCGCAGCTCCAGCCCTTGTCCGCGCGGCGCCGCGTGCGCCACGTCCATGCGGTCGAGCAGGCGCTGTACGGAACGCCTCCACCTGCGGCGGATGACGCCCGCGTCCGCTTGGACACGTCCAGCAGGCCGTCGAACAGCGCATTGATGGCGGCGATGGCCTGCTCCACGCAGCCCCAGGCGCCGGCGCTCGGCGGCATCGGTCACGCCGCCATTGCGCCACCATCAGGCAGCGCGTGCAGTGGCTGGCGCAGGTCGTGGCGGCGGCCAGCAGGCGACTTGGCCGGTTCGCATCCGACAGCTCGCGCGTGCGCTCTACCTGCCGCCCCAGGTTGTCGTGGCTGGCTGCAGCTCGCGGCATCTGTTGAAACGCTCTCCCGCTCCAGTTCATCGCCGGAATGCAGGGCGATGCGGTGCGACAACTGCCGATCCGCTCTGCGCCCTGGGCCAGCTCGCGCAGCGGCCGGGCGATGCGCCAGGCCGACCACAGGCCGCCGACAGCGCCGCAGCAGGCTCCCGCCGCCACCCACGCACCCTGCACGTTGGCCCACAGGGGGCGTCGGCCTCTTGCAAGCCTTGTCGACCACGACCCGCCACCCGGCGGGGCCAGCACCACGCTGCTGGCCAGCCGCTCGCCCGTGTGCCTGTCGCCGCAATGCCGGGCGTGGAGGGGCATGGGCTTTCTGCTCATCGAAGCGTGCAGGGTAGCGGACAAGTCCGTGTTACGCAGTACGAGATTGATGTCCGGATGGGCAATCAGCGCCCCGCCGGATCGGACAAGACGAGCCTGTCCCCGATGCGGATTTTCGACACCACATCCCAGATGTCCAGGCTCACCTCGGCGATGGCCACCCGCCCGCCGCGCCCGGCCATGGTCATGAACGGCCGCGCCCTTGCGGAAGCTGACGTCGCCGTAGTACGCGCCGCGCACCTGGCGCGCCCCCGGAACGCAGGCAGGCCCGCGGTCGGCCATCGAATCCACCGGCCCAGCGCCAGCCGCGTTCCGCCAGCTCGCGGCCCGGCGTCGATGAGGGCGATATCGGCAATGGCAGGTGTTGCCGCAGCGCGCAGCGCATCCAGTCGCGCTGCGGGCCGCGTCGGGCGTCCAGGGCAGGGCAGCAGCCAGGTCGTTGCAGCTCGATCTCGCGCAGGAACTGCTGGATGCGCGCGGCGGCCGCATCGGCCTGCGCGGTCTGTACGGCGGCCAGGCGTCGCGCTGCTGGCGACACTGCGCGGCGCTCCAGGCCGCGTAGGCCAGCAGCGGCAGAGACACCAGCAGCGCGAAGGTCGCCGCATGGCGCCGCTGGTGCGCCACCACCCGGCCAAGGGCGCTCATTCGATCCAGCTCGACGGAGCGCAACCGGCGGGTAGATCAGGCCCAGCGCGCGGGCTGCCTTGGCGTTGACGACCAGCCGATGTCGCGCGGCTGCTCCACGGCCATGTCGGCGGCGCGCGCCGCGCAGCAGTCGGTCTGCGATGGCGGCCATCTGCCGGTAGTAGCCGACATTCGGGCCGGCTCACGGTTGCCCGCTCGGCGACAGCCCAGCCCGAAATCCGGCGGCTGAGCTGCGGTGGCGCGCCAGCGCCTGCGCCCGAACGTTGATGAGTTGTCGGCACCCCACGGCGGCCCTCCGCTGGCGATGCGGGGCGCGCGGTGTCGAAATCATCCATCGACTTCAACAGATGCCAGGACAGCGTGAGCCGAGTCGCCGTGCCGCCGCCTGCATCGCGCCGATGGAAGCCCGCGCAGGGCGTTGGCGATCACCGCCACGTGCGTGCCCCGCCATCGTTCAATTCGAGCCGCTTGCCCGCCAGTTCGGTCGATAGCGGTGACGCCCGTCAGATGGCCGCCGGGTGCGACGTGGCGACGCCCCTCGACGGGGTCGCCGCCGATGTTGAAGATCACGGGCGTTGCGCCCGACGCCTTCCTGGCGCCGAGCCATCGGCCCCTGCGCGACGAGCAGATCGACGCCGGATTGCACCAGCTCCGCGCCAGTTCGCGCTGCGTGGCTGTCGCCGTCGCGCACCAGCAGTTCGTAGCCGCCATAGCCACGCCTTTCGGTCCACCCCGGTCGGCCAGGCCCGCGAAAGCGTCCAGACCAGCGCGGAAGCCGCCGCCCCGCCGCGCCAGTCCAGCCCGCACCGACGGCCATGCGCGGCGGGCCGGGCACGGGCATCAGTGGCACCAGCGATGCTGCGGCCGCGGCAATCAACCGGGCGCCCGGGGAAGGTGGTGCGTGGACGTCATGGCGATTCATCTTCCACCCGCAGCCGCAGGGGACTGTTCGCGTACCAGTACCGCACCAGCCCCGTACTCCAGCAAGACCACTGGACGATGCGCGGCGCGCCGGATGGCGACGATGACGCCATCAACAACACGAAGAGGAACCCGCCATGACACTGAACCGCCGCACCCTGTGCCTTGCCGCGATGGCCGCGCTCACCTCCGCTGGCGCGCCGCCAGTCGAGCCGTCCGTCCATCGTCGTGCCGAGCCGCCGGCGGCGCATCGGACAGCGCCGCGGCTGGTGGCCCTCGGTCAGCGCCTGGGGCAGCCTGTCGTCGTGGTGAACCGTCCGGGCGCGGGCGGCGCCATCGCCGCGCAGGCGGTCAGGACGCCGCGGCTACACCCTGCTCTGGGGCCAGTCAGCGATGGCGGGACTGCCGCTGGTGCAGGGCGTTCCCAAAGTTGAGCGAGTTCGCCCGTCGCCAATGTCGTGGAACTCGGGTTTGCGCTGTTCGTCAACCGCGACCTCCGGTGCAGAACTTCGCCGACCTGGTGGCCTACGGGCCCCATCCCGGCCAGTCACCTGGCCACCGGCACGCTTGGCGAATACATGCTGGCCGAGCGCGTGCTCAAGGCCGTGGGCACAGGCCCGGCGTGCCTACAAGGGCGGCGCGCACGATGCCCGACCTCATCAGCGGCCAGGTGCAGATCAACTTCGGCCGATCGCCGGCGGCCGCAGCACGCGAGGCGGGCAAGCTGCGGTGCTGGCCACGGCCCTGCCGCAAAGCCCGCCGCGTGCCGACCCGCCGAACTCGGCGCTCGTCGGCGCGCTGTCCTTCTGGAACGCCTGTTCGCCTTTGGGAACGCCGCCGGAGGTGGCCGCCATATCGGCGGCGGTGGCGGCGCTGCAAGACCCCGCCGTGCAGGCCGCTGCGGGCGGCACCGGCCTGGGCAGCACGCCGCAGCAGCGGCGCGCCGTCGAGGCCGCCACCGCGGCGTGGATGGCCTTCGTGCGCGACTACGGCATCGCCCAGGGTGACGGCCATGCCGTCGCCCATGCCCCGTCTCACTTGCAAGGAGAGTCACCATGAACCGCATTCTGCTCTGCGCCACCCTCGGCATCGCCGCCTGCATGGGCGCCTGCATGGGCGCCTGCGCCAACAGCCATCCGTGTACGCCACGCCGCTGCTCGACATAAGGCGGCCAGCGGCCAATGTGCCCGCTGCCATTCCCGCAAGTCCGCCACCGCACGCGCGCCGGCTGTACGTCCTGGGCCCAGGCCGCGCCCATGGAAGCCCTGCCTGGCGGGGCGATCAGCGCTCGCTGGCTGCTGCGGCGACCAGGGCTTGGACGATGCGATGGTGTCCGCCTGGGCCCAGTACGCAAGCCTGGACGCGCCGTCGGACATGCCGGTGCTGGTGCGCGACCTGAACAGGCCGCGCGCCTGGCCACCGGCTGACCGATGCCGGCTTTGCCCCGGTGTTTCTGGTGAGCGTACCGTGGCCAGGCGCAGGGCCAGCGCAGCGGCCTGATTTCCGCGGGAGGCCAGCAGGGCGCGGGAAAACTACCTGCGCCTGCTGGCTGGGCGTTCACGCTGTTCAGTTCGTGCGCATACTCGCCTACCTGCCCATGGCCTGGGCCTGACAAGCGGCAGTTCGCAGCAGCACTCGCTGCTCACATGGGCGATCACCAGCTCGAACATGACGATGGCGGCCTGCGAAGAACGGCGGCTGAACCGCGCCATCGTGGTCAACATCGGCAATGCGCTGATGTGCCTGGTGATCCTGGCGCTGGTGGCGTTCTACCGACACTGATCGACGGTACAACAGCCATCCCTTTGAAAACAGGGGGCAGTTTTCTGAAAACAGGAATTAACCCTTGTGTGGCAAGCGTTGGCAGCAATCAAAAAGAGAGGCTCTGTTGAAAATCGAGTGGGTTACCGGGCATGAGGGTTGACGGCATGGAAGTCGAGCTTGCCGGCGATCAGGAAGACGACGACCTTGATCGTGTTGAAGGTCGCGAAGCCGCGGGCTCGGCGCTTGGCGGCTTGGAACAGGCCGTTGAGTGCTTCGAGGAAGCCATTGGTCTGGCGGGTTTGTGCCCAGGCGACGATGCCTTCGATGTGACGCCGCACGAGGGCGGCGACGTCTTTCATCGGCTCGACCTTGGAGCGCATGACGCAGGTGCACCAGTGCTCGAGCATCGAGCGCACGACGTTGATCTGCTTGCGCTCGAGGATCTCGCGCAGCCGTTCCTTGTAGACCCAGGCGCGAGCCGTGCGCACCGTGGTCATCCTGGCGACCACGCATCGGATCGGCAGCGGCCTCGGGGTTGAGACTGGCGCGACCTTCAGCAGCACCGCAGCCCCTTGAGCGACTTGTCGCTGCGCTGCTCGATGCGCCGCATCTTGTCCACGGCTTGGCATGCCAGACGACGTGGAACTTGTCGAACGTGATGGGGGTTGGGCACTCATCGGTGCAGCCCTTGATGAACGCCGGCGACATGTCGATGCTGACCGAGTCGATTTGCTCGGGCGGGCAGCCGTGCTTGGCCAGTTCGCCACGATGGTTGACGCGGCATCGCGCCCGGTCACGGCCAGCCTCGGCGTTTTTGCGCATCGGCGGCCAGCGTGATGTAGTCGTGGCCTTGGCGCGCGAGGTTCGTCGATGGCCAACGCGGTGACGTCACTGAAATCGGCGGCCTCCAGCGCCAACTCGACATAGCGACGGCAGATGGCCAGCACCCGGTACGCCAGTGCCCACGATGCGCGCCACCGCCGCAAACGGCATCTGCAGCGCCAGCATCGCACCACGCTCAAGAGCGTGAAGCCCGGTTTACCTGCGAACGGCGGCTTGATCAGCGCTACCCGCCCGTCGGGCAGCCTCACGCGCGGCGTGCGCACCTGCAGCACGCATTCGTGCTGGAAAAGTTCAGGTGCCGGTAGACTTGGTCACGGTGTCGTGCACCGGATCTCGCCGGCCACCGCCTCGACAAAGCAGCTGCCGGCGGTGAAGTCGATACCCACCGTCAAGACCTTGGAGGCCTCGTCGAAGCGGACGCCGGCAACGAACCACGGCTGCGTGATGCCGAGCGCCGCTTCGAACAACTTGTCATGCATGCGAATCGCTCCCTGTTTGTCATGGCCGATGCGTCAACGTGCCGCATCGGCCAAGACGACAGCGTACCGGTTGCTGGCCAGCGTCAAGGGTTCGCCGGCTTCGCCTGCCCCCGGCGCAACCCCTCGATTCCCCTCAAAAAGGGCAAAAGAGATTGCTACTCGGCGCGCTGGCGATCCGAGGCATAGACCGCCGCCTGCACGCGCGAGCTGAGGCCCAGCTTGCGCAGGATGTGCTGCACGTGGATCTTCACCGTGGTTTCGGCGATCTCCAGCGTGCGGGCGATTTCCTTGTTGCTGGCGCCGCGCGCGATTTCGCGCAGCACCTGTTCCTCGCGCGGCGACAGCGGCGTAGCGTCTTCCTCGGTCGGCGGCAGCGGGGAGCCGGGAACGCCCTGGGTCTGGAAGGCCGCCACCAGCTTGCCCATCATTTCGGGGCTGACCACCGGCTCGCCGCGGGCGGCGCGCCGCACCGCCTCGGCCAGCAGCTCGCCGTCGATGGTCTTGAGCAGGTAGCCCTGAGCGCCGTGACGCAGCGCCGTGGCCAGATCGGCGCCGTCCTCGCTGACGGTGAGCATCAGTACACGGCTGCCGGGCGAGGCTTCACGCAGCCCGGCGATGGCGTCCACCCCGCGCACGCCGGGCAGGTGGTTGTCCAGCAGGATCACGTCGGGGCACAGCTGGGGCAGCAGGCGCAGCGCCTGACCGGCGTCGCCCGCTTCGCCCACCACGCGCAGGTCATCATATTGGCTCAGCAAGGCCACCAGGCCGCGGCGCAGCAGCGTGTGGTCGTCGATCAGAAACAGGGTGATGGGCGGGTTCATGCGGTGGCTTGTGTGGCCGCAACGGGCTGGTCTTCGAGTTGGGTGGGTGGCAGCTCCAGGCTCACGCAGGTTCCGCCTTCGGGGGGCGAGTCAAGGCGCAGCGTGGCGCCGATGCGCTGGGCGCGCTCACGCATGATGCCCAAGCCGACGTGCAGGGAATCGGGTGGCACGCTGCGCGGGTCGAATCCGCGGCCGTCGTCCCACACCTCGAAGCGCCAGTGCGGGTGGCGCTGCACGCGCAGCGCCACGCTCTTGGCGCCGGCGTGCTTGCGCACGTTCGACAGCGCTTCCTGCACGACGTGCAGTACCTGAATCTGCACGTCCGGTGCCAGGGGCAAGCCTTGGCCTGTCATGGTCAGCGTGGTTGGTATGTGGGTCTGGTGTTCGAACTTGGACAGCGTGGCGCGCAGCGCCTCCTCGATGTCCTCGTCCAGGGGGCGGGTGCGAAAGTGCACCAGCAGCTCGCGCACGTCGGCCAGGCATTCGTGCACCCCCGCGTCGAGCTCGTTCATGCTGCGCTCGCGCGCGGCGCGGTTGTCCTTGGCGATGGCGTCGCGCAGCAGCTGGGTCTGAATCTTCAGGAAGGCCAGCGACTGCGCGATCGAGTCGTGCAGCTCGCGCGCGATCAGGCTGCGCTCCTGGGACACCGCTGCCTCGCGCTCCAGCGCGCTGGCGCGCAGGCTTTCCATGGCGTTGGCCAGGTGCTGAGCCATGGTGGACAGCAGATTACGCGTGTCCTGCGACAGCTCGTGCGCGCGGCGGTACAGCAGTGTCACTTCCGCCACCGGGCGCTGGTGCAGTTGCACTGGCACGACGACCACGGTTTGGAAGCCGGCCTCGCGGCAATGCGGCAGCGCCATGGCGCCGGGTGATTGCAGGATGGGGATCACGCGCATGCGCGCCTGGGCCTGGGTTTGGCCGCATTCGCAGGCGCCGGTCTTCAGGCAGCGCTCGCGCTCGGCCAGAGCGGGTGGAAGATTGTCGGCGGCCAGCAGTACATAGCCCTCGTTGGCGGCGTCAGCCCAGCGCAGCGCCGCGGCGTCGGCGCCAGCGGCGCGGCGGATCTGTTGCACGAAACCTTGGGCCAGCTCTTCAAGGTTGTCGGCTTCTGCCCCCAGGGCGCTGACCGCGTAGAGCACGGCCAAGCGCTGGTTCTGCTCTTCGACGTCGGCAGTCTTCTCGCGCACCTTGCGTTCCAGGTCGTCGTGCGAGGCCTGCAGCGCGTGGGCCATCAGGTTGAAGCCGGCTGTCAGTTGGCCGAACTCGTCGTCGGTCTCCACCTCCAGGCGCGTGCTGAGGCGGCCTTGCCGCATGGCGGCCAGCGCGTGCTGCAAGCGCGTCACCGGATGCAGAACCAGAAGGTAGCTCAGCACCATGAAAATCACCGCGGCGCCGATTGTCAGCGCCACCAGAAACATGTTGAACAGGTACAGGGTGGCGGTCCAGCGCATGATGCGCGTCTCGATGGCCTGCACGAGGCCGTCGATCTCGCTCACGAAGGCATCGCCGCGCGCCACGGCGGCAGCGCCATTGACGGGAGGCGAGAGGGCTTGCCATTCGCGCTGGATGACGAGCCATTGCGCACGAACTTTTTCGAACTGGGCCCGGGTCTCGTCGTTCCAAGGCACGAACAAGGGACGGTTCGGGTCACCGTTGCGCAACATCTCCAGCCCGGCATCAAAGCGCTGACGCAGCCGTGCCAGCTCCTGAGGCGATTCGTTTTGCTGTGCCAGGATCATGCGCAACATGTTCATGCGCAGGCGCCCGGCCTCGTTGACGGCCGCGGCGCCGCCTTCGAGCTGCCAAGTGACCCACAGGGTGAAGCCGATGGACGCCAGGGCCACCAGCAGCGCCGCCGTGCCCATGGCCAGCAGCTTGGCCGACAGCGTGAATGATTTGCGCATGGCGGCAGTTTAGGGTAGTGCCGCAGGTGCGGCCGGGAGTGGAGTCGGCCGCCGCCGACACAAACGTATATGCAGCAACCCATAGTCCGTGCCTCCTGCCGGTGCCACGAACGTCACGCTCATGAATCGGTTTGCTTCCGTGTCTTGCCCTGTTGGCCCGCCGGCGTGCTGCCACGACGCCTGTGGCTGCGTTCGGCCGCGGCTGGTGAGGCTGCGTTGGCGGCGCCGATTTCGTGACGCCGGTGACCGCGCGGGTCATGTCGGTCATGGGCACGTCCACCGAGGTGGTCAACGTGCCCGGCCAATGCGGCTCGGCGGCTGCGGT
>NZ_JAXMEM010000003.1:0-869426 GCF_046348305.1 Ottowia sp. | reverse complement strand
GATCTCGCCCGTTTCCATGACGACGGTCTTGTCGCCCCATTGGAAGGACTTGGTGACTTTGTTGAACAGGCTCATGTTTGCTCCTTGATTGATAGCTTTTTGCGCTTTGTCCAAGCGCGCTGGAGCCGGATTTGAATCAGAAAACGATGCCATTCCAGCAATTCGCCGCATTCGTCGCGAACGACCTGATGGAATGACACAGCTTGCGCTTCTGAACCCCGCGCCCCGATGAGAAAAGACAAAAACGCCTGAGCCTTGCGGGCGTCAGGCGTCTTCGTCATTCATGCGGTTACTTGCGCAGACCCAGCTTGGCGATCAGCGCCAGATAGCGGTCGGCGTCCTTGCCCTTCAGGTAGTCCAGCAGCTTGCGGCGGCGGCTGACCATGCGCAGCAGGCCGCGGCGACCGTGGTGGTCCTTGGCGTGCTCCTTGAAGTGGGGCGTCAGCTCGTTGATGCGGGCCGTCAGGATGGCCACTTGCACCTCGGGGCTGCCCGTGTCGTTGGCGGCGCGGGCGTTGTCCTTGACCGCAGCGGCCTTGTTCTCTTTGGAGATCATTTCAATCAACCTCGTTCCAAATGATTTGACTTGCGTGGCGCGCCGGAACTGCATGCCACGTGCGTTTCGCGAAATGCAAAACCGGTTGATTATAGCGAAGTCCCTCATTGGGGCCTCTTGCTGCCGCATGCCCGCTACGGAAACGCCCTCACCTGACCTGCGCGGCCAGCCACGCCCGCACGCGTTCAACCCCCTGCGTCAGGCGCGCCACGTCCTTGGACGCAAAGCACCAGCGCAGCCAGCCCTCGGCTTGGGGCGCAAAGGCCACGCCGGGGGCCAGGCCCACGCCGGCCTCCAGCACCAGGCACTTGGCCAGTTGCAGCGAATCGGCAAAGCCGTCGATGCGCAAGAAGGCATACATGCCGCCGGGTGCGGGGCTGGTTTGCACGCCGGGCAGCGCTTGCAGCAGGGGCACCAGCGTGTCGCGGCACTGGCGCAGGTGGGCCACGATGCGCGGCGTGATGGTGTCCGTCTGCGCCAGTGCCACGGCGGCGGCGCGCTGCACAAAGACCGGCGCGCACGAGGTGTTGAACTCGATCAGCTTGCCCAGCGGCTGCGTCATGGCCGCCGGCATGACGAGGTAGCCCAGGCGCCAGCCGGTCATCAAAAAGGCCTTGGAAAAGCTTTGCACCACCACCAGACGGTCATCCGGCCCGCTCACATCCAAAAATGAAGGAGCCGCGCCATTGGCGGTGTCATCGCGGAAGTACAGGCGCTCGTACACCTCGTCGGCCAGAATCCAGGTTCCCGTCTCGCGGCAGCGCGCCACAATGGCTTGTTGCTCTGCCTTTGAGAGCGTCCAGCCGGTGGGGTTGTTGGGCGAGTTGATGACCAGCAGGCGCGTGGTCGGCGTGATGGCCGCCAGCAGCGCGGGCAAGTCCAGCGTCCAGGCGCCGTCCGGCTGGGGCTTGAGCGCCAGGCAGCGCAGGCGCGCGCCCAGGATCAGCGGCTGCGCCGTCAGGTTGGGCCACACGGGGGTGACGGCCAGCACCTCGTCGCCGGCGTCGATCAGCATCTGCATGGCCAGCATCAGGGCGTTGACGCCGCCCGAGGTGACGGCAATGCGCTCGGGCCCGATGGGGCCGTGCAGCGCGCTGGTGTAGCCGGCCAGCGCCTGGCGCAGCTCGGGCAGGCCCAGGTTGTGCGAGTAAAAGGTCTCGCCCGCCTGCAGCGCGGCGACGGCGGCGGCGCGCACCGGCTCGGGCGTGACCTCGTCGCTTTCGCCAAACCAGAAGGGCAGCACGTCGGCGCGGCCCATGCCGGCGTTGGCAACTTCACGAATCTTGGACTCTTCGAGGTCGAGAATGGCTTGACGCATGGAATCGGGGCTTATCTAATGAACCTGCAAGCATCGCACACATCGGCGCTGCGGCGCTCACCCCGGGAGGAATCACCATGTCGCTCATCACCCGCCGGCTGGCCGCCGGCGCCTGCCTGGCATCCGTGCTGGGCGCGCTGCCGCTGGCGCAGGCGCGCACCAAGTCCGCCGAGGACAAACCCCGCAAGGCGCGCGGCGGTGCCCGCGGCACGCGCCTGAAGCCTGCGCCCAAGACCAGCTACGCCAACGGCGACACGCCCGCCGAGCGCCAGCGCCACGAGGACGCCCGCCTGACACGCGAATGCCGCGGCCGGCCCAACGCGGGCGCCTGCATGGGTTATGCCAACTGACAGCGCTACATAAAAAATAGCTCCCCGCGCTTGCCAGACAAGCGTGAGGAGCGGGTTTATCCATCGTTCACTCCCTCCCCCTCTGGGGGAGGGCGGGGGTGGGGGCCGGCAGCGCAAACATCTTGATGCCGGGGCCAACCCAACGCTGCCGGCCCCCAACCCAACCTTCCCCCAGAGGGGGAAGGAGCCTCGGGCCCGTCGCCAATCAGGCGGTTTGGCCTCCAGGCAAGGCGCGGGCGATCAACCCAGCGGCACCGGCACGAAAAGCTGCTGCCCGTCGCGCTGAATCAAGAGCGCCACCGACTTGCCGGATTTCTTCAGCACGTCGCGCACCTGATCCACGCTGGTGGCCGGCTGGCCGTTGATGGCCATCAGCACGTCACCCTGCTGCACGCCGGCAGCAGCAGCCGCGCCGGCCGCCTGCTCGATCAGCAGGCCGCCCTTGACGTGCGCTTCACGCTGCTCTTGCGGCTGCAAGGGGCGCAGCGCCAGGCCCAGCTTGCCGCCATCGGCCTGGCCGGATTGCGCCGTTTCGTCGCCCGAGGCCTTGGTCCCCTGCAAGGTGGCCGTGATCTCGTCGTTGTGGCCGTCGCGCCAGATGTTCATGTGCAGCTTTTCGCCCGGTTTGGCCAGGGCGATGCTGGCGGGCAAATCGCCCGAATCGACGATGGTCTGCCCGTTGGCCGACAGGATCACGTCGCCCGGCTTCAGGCCCGCCTTGTCGGCCGCGCTGCCCTTGGTGACCTGGGCCACCAGCGCGCCTTCGGGCTTGGGCAGCTTGAACGAGTCGGCAAAGTCCTGATTGACCTGCTGGATCGTCACGCCCAGTTGCGCGTGCTCGACCTTGCCATGGGCCACGATCTGCTGCTCGATGTGCATGGCCAGCTCGATCGGGATCGAGAACGACACGCCCATGAACCCGCCCGAGCGGCTGTAGATCTGCGAGTTGATGCCCACCACCTGCCCCTGGGCATTGAACAGCGGCCCCCCCGAGTTGCCGGGGTTGACGGCCACGTCGGACTGGATGAAGGGCACCGAACTGTCGTCCGGCAGCGAGCGACCCTTGGCGCTGACCACGCCCGCCGTCACGGTGTTTTCAAAGCCAAACGGCGAGCCGATGGCCAGCACCCAGTCGCCCGGGCGCAGCGCCTGGCTGCTGCCGATCGGCACGGTGGGCAGGTTGTGCGCGTCGATCTTCAGTACCGCGATGTCGGTCTTCGGGTCCATCCCCAGCACCTTGGCCTTGAACTCGCGCCGGTCCGTCAGTTTGACGGTGACCGTCTTGGCGCCCTTGACCACGTGCGCATTGGTCATGATCAAGCCATCGGCGCTGATGATGAAGCCCGAGCCCAGACCGCGCACCGGCACCGTCTCGCTGCCGCCGTTGGGCCCTTGCTGCAACATGCCCGGCGGAATGCCGAAGCGCCGCATGAAGTCGCGCAGACCCGGGTCCATGGCCGCGCCGCCGTCGCTGACCTTCTCGGTCCCGCTCACGCTGATGTTGACCACCGCCGGGCCCTCGCGCGCCGCAATCGTCGCAAAGTCGGGCGCCGTCACCACACCAATCGGGCCGGGCGCATTGGCCGTCGCCACCACCGCCGGCTGCTGCGCGAACACCGGCGTGGAAAAGCCCCGCACCGCCGTCACGCCCGCGCCGCCCACCACCCCCGCGGCCAGCAAAGCCAGGGCCAGACGGGAAGATTTGAATTTGAGCGAGTTCATGATCAGTCCTTTCAAGTCTTGTCCCGGGCTGGGACGATGGGGGGGACTGTGAACTGCGAGAGTTAGGGGAAACTTAAGATTGGGAAATTATTGTTTTGATAGCTGATGACGCTTTGTAGACGGGCACTGCAAGCCGTTTTCATCGAATCGTCGAAAGACGTATCGGTTTGTCGGAGCAGATGCTGGACCGGTCTTGATGGCCCCGGTTCTTGCCCATCCAGTCGCAGTCTCGAACGACCACGATGAATCGATGGCCGACGCGTGATTGCTGGATGTTTGCACAGGGGGACAAAACAAGGACATAATGTCTTTGTCAACATCCTTTTCAGAACTTCATGGACGACGCACGACACCTGCTGGTCAGCCTTCGCGACCGCTACAACCAGCGTGAATTGGCTCAGCAACTGGGCGTCAGCGTACGCACCGTGCGCCGCTGGGAGTTGGGCGAGGCCGAACCCCGCCCCTACTTGGCCGACGCCATCCGCCAACGGCTGTTGCCGCTGGCCGATGCCTCTGCCCAGCGTGACGCCGCATTCACCTTCATCGACCTGTTTGCCGGCATCGGCGGCATTCGCATGGGCTTTGAGGCCCACGGCGGGCGCTGCGTGTTCACCAGCGAATGGAACCCGTTTGCCGCCAAGACCTATCTGGCCAACCACCCCGACGCCACGCACACCTTTGCCGGGGATATCACTGCGGTCGATGCCAAGGACGTGCCCGACCACGACGTGCTGCTGGCCGGCTTTCCGTGCCAGCCGTTCAGCATTGCCGGCGTGTCCAAGAAGAACGCGCTGGGCCGTGCCCACGGCTTTGCCGACGAAACGCAAGGCACCTTGTTTTTCGACGTGGCGCGCATCATCGCCGCCAAGCGCCCGGCCGCGTTCCTGCTGGAAAACGTCAAAAACCTCGTCAGCCACGACAAGGGCAACACCTTTCGCGTGATCTGCAAGGTGCTGCGCGAAGAGCTGGGCTACCACATCCACTGGAAGGTGATTGACGGGCAACATTTCGTGCCCCAGCACCGCGAGCGCATCCTGATCGTCGGCTTTCGGGACGTCACCGACTTCAGCTGGAACGACCTGCAGCTGCCCGCGCAAGGGCCGCGCTTGGCCAGCATCCTGCACCCCGAAGACGGCAGCGAGCTTGCCGAGGCGCCCTACACCGAGGGCTCGCTGGCCAAGGTCAACGCCAAATACACGCTGACGCCGCATCTGTGGAAATACCTGCAAGACTACGCCGCCAAACACAAGGCAGCGGGCAACGGCTTCGGCTTCGGCTTGGTCGACGGCGGCAGCGTGACGCGCACGCTGTCGGCACGCTACTACAAGGACGGCTCGGAAATTCTGGTGTCGCAAGGCGCCCGCAAGCGCCCGCGACGCTTGACGCCGCGCGAGTGCGCGCGGCTGATGGGGTTTCCGGACACGTTCAAGATACCGGTGAGTGATACGCAGGCATATCAGTTGTTTGCGACAAGTGCTATCGCTCCAATGATCGCCACTGTTGCAAAATGCATCATACCGAATATTAAAAAAATATCAGCCATGCAAGCAGCCCCTAACTTAAATAGTATTTTTCCAAACAATGGAAACTGGTCTAAAGAGCAACTCAAGCTAGCATTTTATTTCTATTGCCAAACACCATTTGGCAAGCTGCATGATTGACCTTGCCCCTGGAATCCGTATCCCATAGCTGCTCTCATGCACTGGCTTGCCGGGGTTGATTGGCCTGCCAGTTCTCTTCAAACCGCATCGGGCTGACGTAGTCCAGCGTCGAATGCAGCCGTTCCCGGTTGTACCAGAGCAGCCAGCCAATCACCTCATCCATGGCCTGACGGCGAGTGTTGAACCGCTGCCCGTGCAGCCGCTCCACCTTCAACGAACCAAACAAGGTCTCGCTGCATGCGTTGTCCCAGCAGTTGCCCTTGCGGCTCATCGAGCTGGTGATGCCGTACTCGGCCAGCACCGCCGTGAACTCGCCGCTGGCGTACTGGCTGCCTCTGTCGCTGTGGAAGATCACCCCGGCATTCTTGCCTGGATGGCGCTTGAACCACGCCATGCGCAGCGCATCGATGACGATGCTGCGCGTCATGTCGCTGCGCAGACTCCAGCCCACCACCTGACGGCTGAACAGATCGATCACCACGGCCAGAAACAGCCAGCCTTCGTCGGTGGCGATGTAGGTGATGTCGCCCACCCAGACTTTGTCTGGCTCGGCCACGTTGAACTGCTGCCCAAGCAGGTTGGGCGCAATCGGCAGATCGTGGCGGCTGTCGGTGGTGACTTTGAAGCGGCGTTTGCCCTTGGCGCGGATGCCGTGCAACTGCATGAGCTTTTGCACCCGCTCTTTGCCTACGCGGATACCCCGGGCCAGCAGATCACGCCACACGCGGGGCCAACCGTAGCTGCCGCGGCTCTGGGCATGGATGGCCTTGATGTGTACCAGCAACGCGTCGTCGCTCAGGTGGCGACGATGGTCATCGCTGGCGCGCCGTACAAAGTGCTCGTGATAACCAGCTACGCTGACGCCGAGCACGCGGCACTGCACCGAGATGGGCCACACGCGCCGGTGGCGCTGAATGAAGGCGTACTTCACGTCGATGCCTTTGCGAAGTACGCCGTCGCTTTTCCCAGGATGTCGCGCTCCATCTTCACGCGCGCCAGTTCTGCGCGCAGCCGACTGATCTCCATCTGCTCGGCGCTCACCAGCTTGCTGTCGGCGCCGGTGAGTTTGCCGGCACGCTGGGCTTTGACCCAGTTGAACAGGGTCTGATCGACCACGCCCAGGGTGCGGGCGGCCGCCGCGATGCTCTGGCCGCCTTCGACCAGCCGCACGGCCTCTTGCTTGAATTCGAGCGTGTAGCGCGCTCTCGTCGTCTTCGTCATCTTCGTCTCTCCTTGCTTGGATTGAACCACTCAGCAAGGGATACGTTTTTCGGGGGCAAGGTCAGATCGGAATCCTGAAATTATTGATCTAGCCAAGTTAATAGCCCGCACACCAGGTTCGCTAGCAATGAAACTTGTGAATTTTGCTAGGGAACCACTGAACAATGGCCGCCGAAAGCTCGGCCATCAGAATTTGCATCCTTCGTTTCATGATGCGGCTTGCGGTTTGCGACTCGGGCTGTTTTCAAGCCTTGTTTTTGCCTTTTCGGCCTCTTTGAAGCCCCGTTTGCGCTTTCAAGGCGCACCTGTGCCTTGCAACTGCAATAGCGGCATCTTGAGCAACACCAGGTTGGCCAACGCGAACATCACGTTCAGTTGGCTCGCGTTCTTGGCCAAGCCACGATAGCGCAGCTTCTTGTGGCCAAAGAGGTTCTTGACCACGTGAAACGGATGCTCGATGCGCGCGCGAATCTGCGCCTTCACCCGCTCCAGCGCCTGCTTCAACTGCTTGGTCAAGCCCTCGGGCATGGCCTTGATCTTGTGACGGCGCTCCGCGACGTGCCAGTTGACGTCCGCTTTGATGCGTCCCTCATCTTGCGCCGCTTTGACCTCCTCGCGCTTTTCAACGCCCGTGAAGCCTGCATCGGCGTGTACATCGCTTTCCTGACCGTGCAGCAGGTGGTGAGCGTTGGCCACGTCCGACTCGTTGGCTGCGGTGACATGGATGCTGTGCACTGCACCCGAGTCAGAGTCGGCCCCGATATGCGCCTTCAACCCGAAGTGCCACTGATTGCCCTTCTTGGTCTGGTGCATCTCGGGATCGCGCTGGCCATCCTTGTTCTTGGTGGAACTCGGTGCGGCGATGATGGTGGCGTCAATCATCGTTCCCTCACGCATGAGCAGGCCTTGCTCGCTCAGGTGCTGGTTGATCTGCTCGAAGATCGCCTTGCCCAGCTCGCGCTGCTCGAGCAGGCGGCGGAACTTGAGCAGCGTGGTGGCATCGGGTGCGCTCTCGCGCGCCAAGTCGATACCCACAAACTCGCGCATGGCGCAGCTGTCGTACAGCGCATCTTCCAGCGCCTCATCGCTGAGCGCGTACCACTGCTGCACGAAGTACATGCGCAGCATGCGCTCAAGGCCGATGGGCGGGCGGCCAACGCGGCCACTGCTGGGGTAGTGCGGCTCAATGAGGGCCAGCAGGCGCTGCCAGGGCACCACCTTCTGCATCTGGCCCAAGAACTTCTCGCGGCGCGTCACGCGCTTCTTGCCTGCATACTCCAAGCTGGCAAAGCTGACTTGTTTCATGCTCCGAGTTTAGTAGCAAACGCAGCAATCGACCATCGGGGTTGGCCCGAATAAATCAGCGTTTCCCTAGCCTTGACCCATCGATCACCAACTCTGGAAGGAAAGGCCTAAGCGGTTCGTCAAAAAAAGATCGTGAGATTTGGGATGAATTTCACAACGACTGGGAAAAACTTACTGTTGAATGCGAAAAACTAAGAGGATTTCTGGGAATTCCAAGTAACCTTGAAATCACAGACAGCACTGAGTCTGAAGAAATTGATATGACAGACTATACCGGCGACACACGTGTTGCGATCATTCAGCAGCGCATGAAACAAAATTTCTTTCGCCGCGCAGTTCTTGCTAGCTACCGAGGCCGCTGTTGTATTTCTGGCGTCAGCGATGCAAGATTCCTCGTTGCAAGTCACATTGTCCCGTGGAGCAAGGATCGCGCAAATCGGCTGAACCCGCGAAATGGTTTATGTCTATCATCAATACATGACAAAGCATTTGACAATCACCTTTTTTCCCTAACAGATGATCACGAAATTATTTTGTCAAATTCAATCAAACAAACATCAGATAAATTTTTAAGAGAAATTTTTTGGCATATCGATGGTCAAAAAATTGAGATGCCTGATCGTTTTTTTCCTCACACAGATTTTATTGAAAACCATCGAACCACCATGGCTCAAAATTGACAAAACCAAATGTTAAATTATTGTATTTTTGAATATCGATACCGAGATGCAGGGAATTTCAAGGTATATGGGAAATTACTTTTGAAAGGAAAATTTACCCAAAAAGACCAAGAAGCAATAGAAAATAAATGCGACACTTGGAATTTTTTTATTGCGGAACAACTCAAAATTCCAACATTATATGAAGAGCTCTATCAATTCAGCGATGGGCCAACAGAAGAAGATGTACCCGCTCACGAATTTGTCGGTTTACGGCACGCGACAAAAGAAGAGATTGAGACGTTAAAACTTTGGGGCAATCTGAAGGCTTTGCGTTTACTTTTTGAAAAAGTGCAAACCTGGGATTATATGTTATCACCTCATGCGTGAAAATTGGGGGCGGATCAACATTTCCCCTGACGCATCTGCGTGCGACGGATCGAGCCCCGCGAGTGATCGCGCCAGTCCCTCGGTCAGCAACAGGTCATAGAGACCATCGGGTAGTGTCACCGTTGTTATTGGTATCGACCATTCTTGAAAGCACCATGCCTCCCACGTCTTTCAGAATAGCGCACACCAAGGCAGAAGCCGCATGGTCAATTTGCCAAATTTGATAGCTGCTTGCATTGACAAATGCCCGATACTGGCTGATTTTTTTCAAATTGTGTTTGTTCCAAAAATTCGACTTGTTGTTGCATTCGACGAATAAAAGGAACATGCTCCAACCATGCTCCCCGACACCCACACCCAGCGCGTCCTCGGTCTGGCCAGCCAGAAAGGACTGCTGCGCGCCAGCGATCTGGACGCCATCGATGCACCCCGGGTCGTGCTGACGCGCCTGACCGCCGCGGGTCTGCTGGAGCGGATTGGGCGTGGCCTGTACCGCCTGCCACAGGCCCAGGGGTCTGAACACGAGAGTCTGGCGACTGTCGCCACCAAGGTGCCGCAAGCGGTGTTTTGCCTGCTCACCGCACTGCAGTTTCATGAGCTCACCACCCAACTGCCGCGCCAGGTCTGGATCGCCATGCCACGCGGCAGCCATGCGCCGCGGTTCGACTATCCGCCGATCAAGATGGTGCAGTTCACGGGCGAGGCCTACACGGCGGGCGTCGAGGAAGTTGAACGCGATGGCGTCAAGCTGCGGGTGTACGGCGTGGCCAAGACGGTGGCGGACTGCTTCAAGCACCGCAACAAGATCGGCCTGGACGTGGCGCTGGAAGCGCTAAAGGACGCCCGGACCCGCAACAAGGCGTCAAGCGATGACATCTGGCGCTTCGCCAAAGTCTGCCGCGTGGCCAACGTGATGCGGCCCTACCTGGAGAGCATCGGGTGAGCCCCGCGAATCCAAACGTCGCCGCGTCGGTCCGTGCGCGCCTGCTCAACGTTGCCAAGGCGCAGGGTGTCGATTTCAATCAGGTGCTGGTGCGCTTTGCGCTGGAGCGCATCCTCTACCGCATGACCCAGTCGCAGCACGCGGATCGTTTCCTGCTCAAGGGCGCGCTGCTGTTCACGCTCTGGTACGACATGCCGCATCGGGCCACGCGTGACGCGGACCTGCTCGGCTTCGGCGCGAGCGATTTGGCTTCGATGGCCGAAACCTTCCGCGACATCGCCGCCGTCGCTGTGGACGACGGCATCGTGTTCGACCCGGCCTCGGTTACGGCCGACGATATCCGCAAAGAGGCCGGTTACGGCGGCGTGCGCGTGATCATCGCGGGCGAACTAGCCAAGGCGCGCTGCAAAACGCAGATCGATGTCGGCTTCGGCGATGCCGTCACACCGGCGCCCGTGGATTCAGTCTATCCGGTCCTGCTGGACGATCTTCCTGCGCCCCGGCTGCGGGCGTACCCGACGTACACGGTCATCTCGGAAAAGCTCCACGCCATCGCCGTGCTGGGCATGACCAACAGCCGCCTGAAGGATTACTTTGATCTGTCGGTTCTGCTGGAAAGAGAAACCCTGGACACCGATTTGCTGGCGCAGGCAATCAAGGCCACCTTCGAACGGCGCGGGATGTCCGTGCCTGATGCCCTGCCGATTGGGCTGACGGACGAGTTTGCCCACGATGCGTCGCGACAGGCGCTGTGGCTGACGTTTCTCAAAAAGAACGAAATTCCGCCCGAGCCGTTGCTTGCCACCGTGCAACGCTTGCGATTTGTCCTGGCTCCGGCATTGGTGCGGACTGCCCATTGAGCACACCATTGTCGTGCGCCCGATGACTGGTCCGGTTACGGCGCCGGCCAGCTGACCTCCACCCGCGCCCCACCCAACCCCGCCGACTCCCCCACCTCCATCCGCGCCCCGTGCCGGCGCGCCACGGCCTGCACGATGGCCAGGCCCAGGCCGCTGCCGTGGCCGGGGGTGCCGGGCACGCGGTAAAAGCGGTCGAGCACGCGCTGGCGGTCTTCGGGGGCGATGCCGGGGCCGCTGTCTTCCACGGCCAGCTCCGCACCAGCGCCCTCGCCGTGCCGCACGCTGACCTGCACCACGCCCCCAGCGGGCGTGTGCTTGAGGGCGTTGTCGATCAGGTTGCGCAGCAGCACGGCCAATGCGTCGGCCTGGCCCTGGATCATGACTGGCGCTGCGGCGTCGGGGCCGCGCAGTTCGATCTGGCGCGCCTGCGCCTCTGATGTGGCGTCATGCAGGGCGCGGCGGGCCAGCGCGGCCAGGTCCACGGGCGCGGTGGCGCTGGCGGCGCCATTGCCGTCGTGGCGGGCCAGGGCCAGCAGTTGCTCGACCAGGCGCGTGGCGCGGTCCACGCCGGCCAGCAGGCGCTCGGTGGCGGTCTGGCGCGCCTCGTCGGTGTCGGCGCGTTGCAGGCCCTGCACCTGCAGGCGCAGTGCGGCCAGGGGCGAGCGCAGCTCGTGCGCGGCATCGGCGGTGAAGTCCGAGAGTTGTTGCCACGCCGCCTCCAGCCGCGCCAGCAGGCCGTTCATCTCGGCCACCAGGGGTGCCACCTCGGCCGGCAGGCCGGCCACGGGCAGGGGCGCCAGCTCGTCGGCGCGGCGCGCGGCCAACTGGCGGCGCAACTGCTGCACCGGTGCCAGCGCGCGGCCCACCACCCACCCCACGATGAGCATCAGCACAGGCGCCAGCAGGGCCACCGGCAGCACCGCGCGCAGCGCCAGTTGCCCGGCCATGCGCCGGCGCGCGCTGACGGCTTGCGCCACCTGAATGACCTGCGTGGCGGTCTCCAGCGTGTACACGCGGTAGGGCTCGCCCGCGGCCTGCACGTCCGAAAAGCCGATGACGGCCTGCGGCGGCAGCAGGCGCGCCGAGGGCGAGCGGTACAGCATGATGCCGTCGGCGCGCCAGACCTGGATGATGAGCTCCTGCGTGCCGGGCGGGCCGTCGATCACGCTGCCTTCCAGCACGCTGGAGGCCAGCCCGCCGGTGAGCGACAGGGCAATGCGCTCCATCTGCGCGTCGAACACCGATTCGATCTCGGCACGCGCGGCGCGCCAGGTGATCACGCCCTGGGCCAGCGCGGTGACCAGCACCGTCAGCAGCAGCAGCAGCGTCAGGCGCGCGCGCAGCGAGCGGGCGGGTGGGTCGGCTGCGGGGCGTGGGGTGGTAGCCGCCATGGTTCAGCGCGCGTGCATCGCTCCCTCCCCCGCTGGGGGAGGGTTGGGGTGGGGGCTGGCGGGGTGCCGATCGGCACGGGTCTGCATGGGCGCACCGGGCCCCCATCCCAACCTTCCCCCAGCGGGGGAAGGAGAAAGAAAAAGGCCGCCAGCGCCCGTCAAGCAAGCGCGGACAGCTATCAAATCAGGGGCATTCACGTGTGCGCCCCACTCTTTCCGCCGGCTGCCGTCGGCACCAGGTAGCCCAGCCCGCGCACGTTCTCGATCAGGCCTGCGCCCAGCTTGCGCCGCACGCCGTGGATGTAGACCTCCACCGCGTTGCTGCTGATCTCCTCGCCCCAGGCGTAGAGCTTGTCCTCCAGCTGCTGGCGCGACAGCACGCGGCCGGGCCGGGCCAGCAGGGGCTCCAGCACCGCCCATTCGCGCGCCGACAGCTGCACCGGCTGGCCGGCCAGCGTGACCTCGCGCGTGGCGGGCACGATGCGCACGGGCCCCCATTCATACGCCGGCTCGGCGCGGCCATGGGCGCGGCGCAGCAGCGCGCGCACGCGCGCCAGCAGCTCGTCCAGGTCGTAGGGCTTGACGATGTAGTCGTCGGCGCCGGCGTCCAGCCCGGCCACGCGCTCGGCCACGGCGTCGCGCGCGGTGGCGATCAGCACCGGCAGGCGCGCACCGCGCGCGCGCAGGGCGCGCAGCACCTGCAGGCCGCTTTGGCGTGGCAGGCCCAAGTCCAGCAGCAGCAGATCGTAGGCGGTGGTGGTCAGCGCCGTATCGGCCTGGGCGCCGTCGCGCACCCAGTCGGCCGCATGCCCTTCGGCGCGCAGCGCGTCGTGCACCACCTCACCGATCATGGCGTCGTCTTCGGCCAGCAGAATTCGCATCTGGGCATTGTGACCCAGAGCCGCCCCATCCGATAACTCCTGATTTGATAGCTCGCAAGCCATGGCCGGTGCCGACTGATCGCGGCACCCGACTGCTATATTCGGGTGCCGTCCCCGCCCTCCGTTCAACGTCCGTCCGATGGACCTGGTTTTTCTGCTTCTGCTGCCCTTTGCCGGCGCCTTGGTGGCGGCGTTGCTGCCCACGCACGCGCGCACCACGGCAGCCACGTGGGCGGCCGTGGTGTCGGGCGCGGGCCTGGCCTGGGTGCTGTGGCTCATGCCCGCGCTGCAGGCGGGCACGGTGCTGCGCGAGGAGTACCGCTGGATCCCCTCGGCCGGCATCAACCTGGTGGTGCGCATGGACGGCCTGGCCTGGATGTTCGCGCTGCTGGTGACGGGCATCGGCCTGCTGGTGGCGGTGTACGCGCGCTACTACATGTCCCAGGGCGACCCGGTGCCGCGCTTTTTTGCCTTCTTTCTGGCCTTCATGGGCGCCATGCTGGGCGTGGTGCTGGCGGGCAATCTGGTGCAGATGGTGTTCTTCTGGGAGCTGACCAGCCTGTTCAGCTTTCTGCTGATCGGCTACTGGCACCACCGCAAGGACGCCCGCCGCGGCGCACGCATGGCGCTGACGGTGACGGGCGCCGGCGGCCTGTGCCTGCTGGCCGGCGTGCTGATGCTGGGCCACATTGCCGGCAGCTACGATCTGGACGCGGTGCTGGCCGCGGGCGAGCGCATCCAGGCGCACGCGCTGTACACGCCCATGCTGGCGCTGGTGCTGCTGGGCGCGTTCACCAAGAGCGCGCAGTTTCCCTTCCAGTTCTGGCTGCCGCGCGCCATGGCGGCGCCCACGCCGGTGTCCAGCTACCTGCATTCGGCCACCATGGTCAAGGCCGGCGTTTTTTTGCTGGCGCGGCTGTGGCCGGCGCTGGCGGGCACGCCCGAATGGTTCTGGTGGGTGGGCAGCGCGGGCCTGATCACCCTGGTGCTGGGCGCGGGCGCGGCGATGTTCCAGAACGACCTGAAGGGCCTGCTGGCGTATTCCACCATCAGCCACCTGGGCCTGATCACGCTGCTGCTGGGCATGGGCGGCAGGCTGGCCGCGGTGGCGGCGGTGTTCCACGTCATGAACCATGCGACCTTCAAGGCCTCGCTGTTCATGGCGGCCGGCATCATCGACCACGAAACCGGCACGCGCGACCTGCGGCGCCTGTCGGGCCTGCGCCGGGCCATGCCGATCACGGCGGCGCTGGCCTTCGTGGCCAGCGCCGCCATGGCCGGTGTACCGCTGCTCAACGGCTTCTTGTCCAAGGAGATGTTCTTTGCCGAAACCGTGGAGCTGCGCGGCAACGTCTGGCTGGACTGGGGCCTGCCCATTGCCGCCACGGTGGCGGGCGTGTTCGCGGTGGTGTATTCGCTGCGCTTTGCGGGCGTGTTCTGGGGGCCGCCGGCGCGCGACCTGCCGTTGACGCCGCACGAGCCCGCGCGCTGGATGCGCGTGCCGGTGGAAGTGCTGGTTCTGCTGTGCCTGCTGGTGGGCATGGTGCCGCAGTGGTCCATCGGCAGCGCGCTGGCGCTGGCGGCGCGGCCGGTGGTGGGCGGCGATCTGCCGCACTACAGCCTGGCGCTGTGGCACGGCTGGGGCAAGCCGCTGATGATGAGCCTGGTGGCGCTGGTCGGTGGCGTGGCCCTGGATGCCGTGCTGCGCGCCTTGCGCAAGCGCGGATACCTGCGCCAGCCGCCGCTGGGCCGCTGGCTGAACGGCGAGCGCATGTTCTTGCGCACGCTGCTGGCGCTGGACCAGGGCGGCCGCTGGGCGCTGGCGCGCCTGAGCACCCGCCGGCTGCAACCGCAGATGCTGCTGCTGGTGCTGGCCGCCGTGGCCGCGGCCACCACGGCGCTGTGGCACGGCGGCGTGAGCTGGGGCCACCGCGAGCGCGTGCCGGCCAACCTCGAATTCGCCCTGCTGTGGCTGATGGGCGGCCTGAGCGCGCTGGGCGCGGCGCAGCAGGCCAAGTTCCACCGGCTGGCGGCGCTGGTGATGACCGGGGTGGTGGGCCTGTGCGTGAGCCTGACCTTCTTGTGGTTCTCCGCCCCTGACCTGGCGCTGACCCAGTTGACGGTGGAAGTCGTCACCACCATCCTCTTCCTGCTGGGCCTGCGCTGGCTGCCGCGGCGCCTGCCCGAGCAAAACCCGCGCGAAGGCCTGCGCGTGCGCGTACGGCGCGGGCGCGACGGCGTGATCGCCATCGTGGCCGGTACCGGCATGGCGGTGCTGGCCTACGCCATGATGACGCGGCCGGCGCCGCAAAGCATTTCGCCCTTCTTCATCGACCGCGCCTTGCCCGAGGGCGGCGGCGCCAACGTGGTCAACGTGATGCTGGTGGACTTTCGCGGCTTCGACACGCTGGGCGAAATCACCGTGCTGGGCATCGTGGCGCTGACGGTGTATGCGCTGCTGCGGCGCTTTCGCCCGCCGCGCGAGGTGGTGGAGCTGCCACCCCAGCAGCTGGCCGTGCCGCCCGATCTGGTGAGCGACCTGATCAACCCGCGCACGGCGCAGGACACGGCGCTGGGCTACCTGATGGTACCCGCGGTGCTGGTGCGGCTGCTGATGTCGGTGATCGTGGTCGCCGCGGCCTATCTGTTCTTGCGCGGGCACAACGCACCCGGCGGCGGCTTTGTCGCCGGGCTGGTGGTGGCCATTGCCTTCGTGGCGCAATACATCGTGGGCGGCACGCTGTGGGTGGAGTCCCACCTGCCGCTGCGGGTCACGCGCTGGATCGCCGTCGGCTTGGTGCTGGCGCTGGGCACGGGCCTGGGCTCGCTGTTCTGGGGCTATCCGTTTCTGACCACGCACACCGCGCACCTCACGCTGCCGGTGGTGGGCGAGCTGCACGTGGCCAGCGCGCTGTTTTTCGACGCCGGGGTGTTCGCCACGGTGGTCGGCTCCACCTTGCTGATCCTCACCGCGCTGGCGCACCAGTCGGTGCGCAGCCACCGCCAGTCGCCCGAGCGGACGGTCTCGGCCGGCACCGACCCCGCAGAGGTGGGCTGATGGAAGTCATCATGGCCATCGTCATCGGCGTGCTGGGCGGCTCGGGCGTGTGGCTGGTGCTGCGCCCGCGCAGCTTTCAGGTGCTGATCGGGCTGGCGCTGCTGTCGTATGCGGTCAACCTGTTCATCTTTGCCATGGGCAGCCTGGTCATCGACCGCGAGCCGCTCGTGCGGCCGGGCCTGGTGGCCAACCTGGCCAACTACACCGACCCGCTGCCGCAGGCGCTGGTGCTGACGGCCATCGTGATCGGCTTTGCCACCTCGGCGCTGTTCCTGGTGGTGCTGCTGGCCTCGCGCGGCCTGTCGGGCACCGACCACGTGGACGGCGAAGAGCCGGCCGACGACGCGCAGGAGCAGCGATGAACCCGGACTTCGTCGCATCGCTGATGCCGCACCTGATCGTGGCGCCCATCCTGCTGCCCATGGCCACGGCCGCGCTGCTGCTGTTGCTGGGCGACAGGCGCCGCAAGTCGAAGGCGCTGCTCAGCGTGCTGGCGTGCGCGCTGGGGCTGGCGGTGTCGATCGCGCTGCTGCTGTGGGTGCAGCACGGCGACGGGCCGCACGCAGTGGGCGTGTACCTGCCCTCCAACTGGCCCATTCCCTACGGCATCACCCTGGTGGTGGACCGCCTGTCGGCCATGATGCTGCTGCTCACCAGCGTGCTGGGCCTGGCCGCGGTGCTGTACGCCGTGGCGCGCTGGGACCGCGCCGGGGTGCACTTTCACGTGCTGTTCCAGTTGCAGCTGATGGGGCTGGCCGGCGCCTTTCTGACAGCCGACCTGTTCAACCTGTTCGTGTTCTTCGAGATTCTGCTGACCGCGTCCTACGGCCTGCTGCTGCATGGATCGGGCTGGACGCGGGTGCGCTCGGGGCTGCACTACATCGCGATGAACCTGATGGCCTCCACGCTGTTTCTGATCGGCGTGGCCATCCTCTACGGCGTGACCGGCACGCTCAACCTGGCCGACATGGCCATCATCGTGCCGGCCATTGCCGACACCGACCGCGGCCTGCTGCACGCCGGCGCGGCGGTGCTGGCGGTGGGCTTTCTGGTCAAGGCCGCCGCCTGGCCGCTGAACTTCTGGCTGCCCGCCAGCTATGCCAGCGCCTCCACGCCGGTGGCGGCGCTGTTCGCCATCCTGACCAAGCTGGGGGCCTACGCGGTGCTGCGGGTGTGGACCGTGCTGTTCGGGCCCGACGCCGGCGTGTCCACCCTGTTCGGCGGGCCGGCGCTGGTGGGCATCGGCCTGATCACGCTGGCGATGGGCGCCATCGGCGTGCTGGCCACCCAGCACCTGGGGCGCATGGTGGCGTTTTGCGCCATCGTGTCCTCGGGCACGCTGCTGGCCGCGCTGGGCTTTGGCCAGCCGGCGGTGACGGGCGGCGCGCTGTACTACGTCCTGGGTTCCACGCTGGCGGTGTGCGCCTTCTTCCTGCTGGCCGAGCTGATCGACCGCGCGCGCGACATGGAAGAACAACCGGCGGTCCTGGGCGACATGCAAACGGACGACGCCTTTGTCTTTCCGGCCAACCTGATGCGCACGCGCGACGTCAACCTGGACGAGGACGAGCAGGCGCTGATCGGCCTGCCCATTCCGGCGGCCATGGCCTTCCTGGGCCTGGCCTTCATGGTCTGCGGGCTGACGCTGGCGGGGCTGCCGCCGCTGGCCGGCTTTGTCGGCAAGGTGGTGATGCTGTCGGCCCTGCTCAACCCGGCCGGCTTTGGCCAGAACGCGCTGGTGTCGCCCGCGGCCTGGGTGCTGCTGGGCCTGCTGCTGGTCAGCGGCCTGCTGTCCATCATCGCGCTGTCGCGCGCGGGAGCGCGCTACTTCTGGTCGCCCACCGGACGGCCCTCGCCACGCCTGCGCCTGATCGAGACCCTGCCGATCGGCGCGCTGCTGCTGCTGATCGGCGTGCTGGTGTGGCGCGCCGACGATGTGCTGCGCTACGTCAACGCCACCGCGCGCGAGCTGCACGACCCGCGGCACTACATCGGCACGGTGATGGCGGCCAAGCCGGTGCCCTCCCCGGTCGCCAATGGCGAGATGGGACTGCGGCGATGATGAAGCGGCTGTTTCCGGCCCCGCTGCTGAGTGCCGCCCTGATCGTGGCGTGGCTGGTGCTGAACGCCTCGCTGGACGCCAGCGACGTGCTGCTGGCCGTGGGGCTGGGCCTGGCCGTGCCCGCCCTGCTGGCGCCGCTGCGCACGGCGCGCCCGCGCATCCGCCACCCCTTGACGGTGCTGCACCTGATTGCCGTGGTCGGCCGCGACGTGCTCTGGTCCAACGCGCTGGTGTTGCGCACGCTCATGACCCGGCCTGGCCGTCCGACGCACAAGCGCTTCGTGCGCATTCCGCTGGAGCTGCGCGACCCCAGCGCGCTGGCGGCGCTGGCCGTCATCACCACGGTGGTGCCGGGCACCGTCTGGTGCGAGCTGGCGCGCGACGGCAGCGCGCTGCTGCTGCACGTGTGGGACGCGCCGGACGAGGCCGCCTTCATTGCGCACTACAAGCGGTGCTACGAGCAACCCCTGCGGGAGATTTTCGAATCATGAGTGCCTTTCTTGCCGCCGCCATCGCCGTCACGCTGGGCGCCTACGGCCTGGCCAGCCTGCTGCTGCTGGTGCGCGTGCTGCGCGGCCCGACGGCGCAAGACCGCGTGCTGGCGCTGGACCTGATCTACGGCATCGGCATGCTGACGGCGCTGGTGATCGGCATCCGCTACGCCAGCCACGTCTACTTCGAGGCGGCGCTGCTGATCGCCCTGCTCGGTTTCGTCAGTTCGTGCGCCATGGCCAAGTTCTTGCTGCGCGGCGAGGTGATCGAATGACGGCGGCGGCCGTGCCCCTGTGGGCCCAGATCCTGGTCGGCTGCCTGCTGCTGCTGAGCGCCGTGCTGACCCTGGCCGCCGCCTGGGGCGTGCTGCGCCTGCGCGACTTCTTCGAGCGCCTGCACCCGCCGGCGCTGGCCCTGGTGGGCAGCGCCTGGTGCGTCACGCTGGCGTCGATGCTGTTCTTTTCGCTGCACGACGGCGAGCTGCAACTGCGCGCCTGGCTGATCATCATCACGCTGTCGATCACCGTGCCGATCACCACCGTCATGCTCAGCCGCGCCGCGCTGTTTCGGGCGCGGCGCAAGCCTTGCGGGGATTTGTTGCCGCCGCCCCTGCATCCGGAGCACACGATCGAATCGGCCGGGCCGGGCGACACGCGCGCCGGCTGATCAGTGCGCCTGCTCCCAATTGGCGCCCACCCCCACCTCGGCCAGCAGCGGCACCTTCAGCTTGGCCACGCCCGCCATCAGGCGCGGCACTTCGGCGCGCGCCCAGTCGAGCTCGGCCTGGGGCACCTCCAGCACCAGCTCGTCATGCACCTGCATCACCATGGCGCTGGCCTTGCGCTGCTGCTCCAGCGCCTGCTGCACGGCCACCATGGCCTTCTTGATGAGGTCAGCCGCCGTGCCCTGCATGGGCGCGTTGATGGCGGCGCGCTCGGCGCCCTGGCGGCGCGGGCCGTTGGGGGAATTGATTTCGGGCAGCACCAGGCGCCGACCGAACACCGTCTCGACGTAGCCCTGCGCCTTGGCGAGCTGGCGCGTGTCGTCCATGTAGCGCTTGACGCCGGGGTAGCGCTCGAAATAGCGCTCGATGTAGTTGCCCGCGGCGGTGTTGTCGATGCCCAGGTTGCGCGCCAGGCCAAAGCGGCTCATGCCGTAGATCAGGCCGAAGTTGATCACCTTGGCGTAGCGGCGCTGCTCGGGGCTGACCTGCTCGACCGGCACGCCGAACACCTCGCTGGCGGTGGCGCGGTGCACGTCCAGCCCGTCGTGAAAGGCCTTGAGCAAGGCCGCGTCGTCCGACAGGTGGGCCATGATGCGCAGCTCGATCTGGCTGTAGTCGCAGCTCATGATCACGTGGCCGGGCGGGGCGATGAAGGCCTCGCGAATGCGCCGGCCCTCGGGCGTGCGCACGGGGATGTTCTGCAAGTTGGGGTCGTTGCTGGCCAGGCGCCCGGTGACGGCCACGGCCTGCGCGTAGTGCGTGTGCACGCGCCCGCCGGCGTCCAGCAGCTGCGGCAGCTTGTCGGTGTAGGTGCTCTTCAGCTTGGCCAGGCCGCGGTGCTCCAGGATGCGCGCGGGCAGCGGAAAGTCCTCGGCCAGCTTCTCCAGCACTTCCTCGTCGGTGCTGGGCTTGCCGGTGGCGGTTTTCTTGACCACGGGCAGGCCCAGCTTGTCGAAGAAGATTTCACCAATCTGCTTGGGGCTGCCCAGGTTGAAGGGCTGGCCGGCAAGCTGATGGGCCAGAGCCTCCAGCTCGACGATGCGCTGGCCCAGTTCGTGACTTTGCTTTTGCAGCAGAGCGGCGTCGATCAGCACGCCGTGGCGCTCGATGCGATAGAGCACCTCGCTGCACTCGATCTCCAGCGCGTAGATGGCGCGCAGGCGCTCGCTGGCCTCAAGGCGCGGCCACAGCACGCGGTGCACGTCCATCGTCTGCTCGGAGTCCTCGCACGAATAGCGCGCGGCCTGCTGCACCGGCACCTGGGCAAACGGGATCTGGTGCGCGCCCTTGCCGCACAGGTCTTCGTAGTTGATGCCGCTGCGCCCCAGGTGGCGCTCGGCCAGGCTGGCCAGGTTGTGCGGGCGGTGCACCTCCAGCACGTAGCTTTGCAGCATGGTGTCGTGCGCGTAGCCGGCCACCTCGATGCCGTGGTTGGCCAGCACGTGGCGGTCGTACTTGATGTGCTGGCCCAGCTTTTTCTTCGTCGGGTTTTCCAGCCAGGGCTTCAGGCGGGCCAGCACCTCGTCGATGGGCAATTGCCGCGGCGCGTCGGGCCCGGTGTGCGCCAGCGGGATGTAGGCCGCCTCGCCCGGCGCCACGCTGAAGCTGATGCCCACGATGCGCGCCTGCATTTCGTCGATCGAGGTGGTCTCGGTGTCCAGCGCGGTCAGCTCGGCGGCCTCGACGCGGGCCAGCCAGCGCTCGAACGCAGGCCAGTCGAGCACGGTCTCGTAGCTCAGGCCGGCCTGGGCCACGGGCGATGGCGCGGGCGCATCGGCAAACAGATCGGCGGCCGCGGGCGCTGCCGCAGCCGTCGCAGCAGGTGCGGGTTTGTTCATCGACTTGACCAGCGACCGGAAGCCGAATTTTTGATAGAAATCAGCCAAAGCCTGCGTCTCTTCAGCGCCGGCAGCTATTGAATCAAGAGCGGGCAAGCCGTCCACGTGGCCCGCCAGATCGCAATCGGTGCGAATTTTCAAAAGCTCGCGGCCGGTGGGCAGCCAGCCGAGTTTGTCGCGCAGGTTCTGGCCGGCCGCGCCCTTGATCTCGTCCGCATGCGCAACGATGGCATCCAGCGAGCCGTATTCGGCCAGCCATTTGGCGGCGGTCTTGGGGCCCACCTTGTCCACGCCGGGCACGTTGTCCACCGCGTCGCCCACCAGGGTCTGGTAGTCCAGCATCTGCGCGGCGCTCACGCCGAACTCGGCCTGCACGCCGGCCAGGTCGCGCCGCTTGCCGCTCATGGTGTCGATGATGCTGATGTGCTCGGTGACGAGCTGCGCCAGGTCCTTGTCGCCGCTGGAGATGACGACCTCCAGGCCTTGCTGCGCCCCCGCGTGGGCCAGCGTGCCGATCACGTCGTCGGCCTCCACGCCGGGCACGGCCAGCACGCGCCAGCCCAGCAACTTGACCACCTCGTGGATCGGCGCGATCTGGCTGCGCAGGTCATCGGGCATGGGCGAGCGGTTGGCCTTGTATTCGGGGTAGATCGAATCGCGAAAGGTGGGGCCCGAGGCGTCGAACACGCAGGCGGCGTATTGCGCGTCGGGGTAGTCCTTTTTCAGCGCGCCCAGCATGTTGATCATGCCGCGGATGGCACCGGTGGGCGCGCTGTGCGGATCGGTCGGGTCGGCCCGCAAATCGGGCATGGCGTGAAACGCCCGGTACAAGTAGCTGGAGCCATCGACCAGCAGCAGGCGCGGCACGGTGGCGGGGGTGTTTTCGGTCATGGCGGCATTGTGCCCGCGCCCGGTGCAAGAGCACGCACGCGCCTACAATCGATGGCATGCAAAACCACCGCCATCTGCTCCTGGCCGCCGTGCTGGTTGCCGCCGCGTCGGCCAGCGCGCAAACGCCGCCACCGGGTGCCCCGGTGCCCGAACGCGATGCCACCCGGCGCGACGCCAGCAACCAGCGCATCGAGCACATCGAGGTGGAGGACGCCGGCAGTCGCATCAACGAGCTGCGCGAGGGCGGGCAAACCAAGAGCATCACCGTGCAGCCCAAGGCGGCCGTGCCTTCGTATGACGTGCAGCCGGCGGGTGCATCGCCCCTGCCCGACCCGGCGGCCGGGATCGGCAGTGCGGGCCCGCGCACCTGGAAAGTCCTGAAGTTCTGAAGCCCCGGCGATGGCCGTCTACACCGAAGTCTCCGAAAGCGAGGCCAGCGCCTTGCTGCAGCGCCTGAACCTGGGCGAGCTGACCGCCCTGCGCGGCATCGAAGGCGGCATCGAGAACACCAACTACTTCGTCACCAGCGAGGCGTGCGGTGACAAGCGCGAATGGGTGCTGACCCTGTTCGAGCGCCTGACGCATGCGCAATTGCCGTTTTATCTGCACCTGATGAAGCACCTGGCGCAGCACGGCGTGCCGGTGCCCGACCCGCAGTCCAAGCCCGAAGGTGCGCGCATGCCGGCCGGCGAGGACGACCTGCTGCACACCGTCTGCGGCAAGCCGGCGGCCCTGGTCAACCGCCTGCATGGCAAGAGCGAGCTGAACCCCGGCACGGCCCACTGCGCCGCCGTGGGCGCCATGCTGGCGCGCGCCCACCTGGCCACGCGCGACTACGACCGGCGCCAGCCCAACCTGCGCGGCCTGGCGTGGTGGAACGAAACGGTGCCCGCCGTGCTGCCCCACCTGGACGAAGCGCAGGCAACGCTGCTGCGCGCCGAGCTGGCCTATCAAAACCACATCGCCGCCGGCAGCGCCTATGCCGCCCTGCCGCGTGGCGCGGTGCATGCCGACCTGTTTCGCGACAACGTCATGTTTGCCGGCACGCCCGAGCAGCCCGAGCTGACGGGGTTTTTCGACTTCTATTTCGCGGGTATCGATACCTGGCTGTTCGATTTGGCCGTCACGCTGAACGACTGGGCGATCGATCTGCCCACCGGCGCTGCCGACGGGCCGCGCACCCGCGCCCTGCTGGACGCCTACCAGGGTGTGCGCGCCCTGACCGACGCCGAGCGGCGCCTGCTGCCCGCCATGCTGCGCGCCGGCGCGCTGCGCTTCTGGATTTCGCGGCTGTGGGACTACCACCTGCCGCGCACGGCCAGCCTGCTCACGCCGCACGACCCGCGCCACTTCGAGCGCGTGCTGCGCCAGCGCGTGGCCGCGCCCATCACCCCATGAAACTCAATGTGCTTCCCGCCGCCACCGGCGCCCAATGGGTGCGCCTGGGCATTCGCACCTTCTTTCGCCGCCCGATCGCGCTGGCCGGACTGTTCTTCATGTTCATGGCCGCGCTGTCGCTGCTGGCCGTGGTGCCGCTCATCGGCGGCGTGCTGGCGCTGGTGCTGGTGCCGGCCCTCACCGTGGGGCTGATGGCCGCCGCGCGCGTGGCCGATGCCGGCAACTTTCCGCTGCCCGGCATCCTGTTCGTGGCCTTTAATCAGGGGCGCGAGCAAACGCGCGCCATCCTGATCCTGGGCGGGGTGTACGCCGTGGCCGTCCTGCTGGTGGTGGGCCTGACGGCCCTGATCGACGGCGGGCGCTTTGCCCAGCTGTACATGGGCGGCGGCAGCATGTCCAACGAGCTGATCAACGACCCGGGCTTCATCACCGCTCTGTGGGTCAGCACGCTGCTGTACCTGCCGGTATCGCTGGCGTTCTGGCATGCGCCGGCGCTGGTGCACTGGCACCACCTGCCGCCGCTGAAAAGCCTGTTTTTCAGCGCCGTGGCCGTGCTGCGCAACGCCCGGGCCTTTCTGGTGTACGGGCTGCTGTGGATGGGGCTGTCGCTGGGCGTGGCGCTGTTCTTGATGCTGGTGCTGGCAATGACCGCGATGAGCACCGACATCGGCGTGGCCACGGCCGCGCTGTTTCCGCTGTCGGTGGTGGTGGCTGCCATGTTCTTCACCTCGCTGTGGTTCACCTTCCGTGACAGCTTCACGAGCGACGACGAACCGCTCATCGAAATCCCCGAACCATGAGCACGCCCTGGATCACCGAAGCCGTGCACCGCATCGAGCGCGACGTCCAGCGTTCGGCCGACACGCACCTGTTCCCCATCGATCTGCCCGCGCTGCCCGGCGTGCAGATCTACCTGAAGGACGAGTCCACCCACCCCACCGGCAGCCTCAAGCACCGGCTGGCACGCTCGCTGTTTTTGTACGGCCTGTGCAACGGCTGGATCCGCGAGGGCACCACCATCATCGAGTCGTCTTCGGGCAGCACCGCCGTGTCCGAGGCCTACTTCGCGCGCCTGCTGGGCCTGCCCTTCGTGGCCGTCATGCCGCGCAGCACCTCGGCTGCCAAGGTGGCGCAGATCGCCTTCTATGGCGGGCGCAGCCACTTCGTCGAGCGCGGCGACCAGGTGTATGCCGAGGCCGAGCGCCTGGCGCGCGAGTGCAACGGCCACTACATGGACCAGTTCACCTACGCCGAGCGCGCCACCGACTGGCGCGGCAACAACAACATCGCCGAGTCGATCTTCCAGCAGATGCGCGCCGAACCGCACCCCGTGCCGCGCTGGATCGTGGTGGGTGCGGGCACCGGCGGCACCTCGGCCACCATCGGGCGCTATTTGCGCTACCAGGGCCACGCCAGCCAGCTGTGCGTGGTCGATCCCGAGCACTCGGTGTTCAAGGACTACTACGACAACCGCGCCAACCCCGGCGTCACCAGCGAGGTGCCCTCACGCGTCGAAGGCATCGGCCGCCCGCGCGTGGAGCCCTCCTTCGTGCCCGGCGTGATCGACCGCATGCTGCGCGTGCCCGACACCGCCAGCTACGCCGCGCTGCGCGTGCTCGAGCGCCGCGTCGGCCGGCGCTTTGGCGGCTCCACCGGCACCGATTTTTGCGGCGCGCTGCAACTGGCCTGCGAGATGCACGCGGCCGGCCAGGCCGGCTCCATCGTCACCCTGGCCTGCGATGGCGGCGAGCGCTATCTGGACACGTATTACAGCGACGCCTGGCTGAATGCCCAAGGTCACGACATCGCGCCCTGGATCGAGCGTCTTGACGCCGCATGCGACAGCGGCCATTGGCCGGCTGCCTGACCGCAAGGCCGGACATCCGGCGACGCCCACCCCGCGCGTCGACGCGGCGATCAGGAATGGGCGAGATCTCGGCCCGCCGTTTCGGGCATGAACCAGATCACCAGCCCGGAAATGCACAGCAGGACGATGGTGTAGGCGCCAAAGGCATACGGGTTGCCGACCAGGGTGAAGAGGTAACCGGCGGTGCCGCCAAACAAGGCGATCGCGATCGAGTAGTAGATGCCGAAGCCGGTCGTGCGCTGCTCGGTTTCAAACATTTCGGCAAACATCGCCGGCACGTGGCTGAGGATCGCCGCCAACAGCACGAGCTGAACCGAGATGCACGCCGCGAGCGCGAAGAAACTTCCGCGCGAGACATAGGTCAGCGCCGGGTAATAGGCTGCGGCGCTCCCCAGCACCGCCACGAGGGCCAACGGGCGCCGCCCCACCTTGTCGGACAGGCGGCCCCAGAACGGCAACGCCACGATGAGGCACAGATTGCCGATGATCGAGGCCGCGAAGGCCGATCTGGCCTCGAACCCGAACGAGGTCTTTGCAATGGCCGGCATCATGACGCCCCAGATGTAGTAGGACGTGGTAATGCCTGCGGTCAGGAAGATCACGCGCAAGCCCTGGCGCCAGTTCTTCAGCACCGACACGAAGACGTTCTCTTCGTCCTTGCGCTCGACGTGCTCGCGGTGCTCGTCAAAGATTTCCGACTCCACCATCGAGTTGCGAATCCAGAACGCCACCACACCGAGCAGGCCGCCAAAGACAAACGGAACGCGCCAGCCCCAGGCCTGCATCTGCTGTTCGTCCAGCACCGCCTGCAGGCCCACGCCCAGCAACAGACCCAGCAGGATCCCGATGGTGCCGCTGACGTAGATCGAGCTGGCGAAAAACCCGCGGCGCTCGCGCGGCGCGTGCTCGACCAGATAGGTCTGGGCCGCCGGCAGCTCGCCACCGTGCGCCAGGCCCTGGACAATGCGGGCAATCACCAGCAGCACCGAGGCCAGCCAGCCGATCTGATCGTAGGTGGGCGCAAGCCCGATGATGAGCGAACCGGCGGCGGCAAACACGATGCTCAAGGTCAGCGCCGGCTTGCGGCCGATGCGGTCGCCGATCCACCCGAACAGAAAGCCCCCCATCGGGCGCGCGAGGAAGCCGACGGCAAATACCGCCATGGTCTGCAAGAAGGCGGAGGTGGGATCGTCGTGGCTGAACAACTGGGTCGAAAAATACGCGGCAAAGGTGGCGTACACGTTCCAGTCGTACCACTCCACCATGTTGCCGATGCCGGTGCCCATGATCGTCTTCGACGACGATTGTTTGTCCGTTGATGACGGGCGGTTCGTGAGCACGGGAATCGCTTGTGTCGTCATGTCGAAACCTTCCTTTGTTGTCGAGATCAAACAAACTCACAGAAACGTCCGTGCCCGCAGGCCATTGGGCCTACGCACGGTAGCGGTTTAGTCCACCACCGTCAACTTGGCAATCGCCAGCGCCAGCCACTTGACGCCGTGGCGCGGAAAGTTGACCTGAGCGCGGGCGTCGTCACCGCTGCCCTCCACCGCCAGCACGCGGCCTTCGCCAAACTTGACGTGAAACACCTGCTGGCCGGTGCGAATGGCGGGGCCGCTGGTGGTGGAGCCGAGTTTTGGTGCCGACAAGTTTGAACCCAATTGGCCTATCGCGCTTGTCCAATCGGCGCGAGCAGCTATCGATTGAGGAGCAATCGAGGCAAAACCCCCGCGCTGCGGGGTGAGCCACTTGAGCACGTCCGCAGGCAGTTCATCCAGAAAGCGGCTGCGCAGGTTGTAGCGCGTCTGCCCGTGCAGCAGGCGGGTTTGCGCGTGGCTGAGGTACAGGCGCCTCCTCGCACGGGTGATGGCCACATACATCAGGCGGCGCTCTTCCTCCAGGCCGCCGGCGTCGGACAGCGCGTTCTCGTGCGGAAACAGGCCTTCCTCCAGCCCGGTGATGAAGACCGCGTCGAACTCCAGGCCCTTGCTGGCGTGCACGGTCATCAGTTGCACGGCGTCTTGCCCGGCCTGGGCCTGGTTGTCGCCGGCCTCGAGCGCGGCGTGGGTCAGGAAGGCGGCCAGGGGGCTCTGGGTTTCGCCGGTTTCGAGGTCAGGGTCCATCGAAACGCCGTCGCCCCTCACCCCGACCCTCTCCCCAGAGGGGAGAGGGGTCTCCTCGCTGCCTCTCCCGCTTGCGGGAGAGGGTTGGGGTGAGGGCCGCGGCGCATCCAACACCGGCAAGTTCGGATCCAGCCCCTGGCTCGCCGGGCTTTGCGTCAGCACCCGCCCCTGCTCGTCCATCGGCAGCGCCACGGCATCGCGCCCGAAGCCTTCCTGCGTGACAAAACTCTCGGCGGCGTTGACCAGCTCGCCCAGGTTCTCGATGCGATCGCCGCCCTCCTTCTCGCCGCGGTAGTGCTCGATCAGGCCGCTGGCCTCCAGCATCTGCTCGATGATCTCGCGCAGGGTATGGCCGGCGGTCTGCTCGCGCAGCACGTCGATCTTGGCCACAAAGGCCGCCAGGTTGGCGCCGGCCTTGCCGCTCACGCTGCTCACCGCGTCGTGCAGCGACGTGCCCAAGGCGCGCGCCGAATCCTGCAAAGCCTCCAGCGTGCGCGCGCCGATGCCGCGCGGCGGAAAGTTGACCACGCGCAGAAAGCTGGTGTCGTCGCGCGGGTTCTCCAGCAGGCGCAGGTAGGCCAGCGCGTGCTTGATTTCGGCGCGCTCGAAAAAGCGCAGGCCGCCATACACGCGGTAGGGCACGCCGGCGTTGAACAGTTGCGTCTCCAGCACGCGGCTTTGCGCGTTGCTGCGGTACAGCACGGCGACCTCACGTCTTTCGTAGTCCTCGCTTTTGACCAACTGCCGCAGCTCGTCCACCACCCACTCGGCCTCGGCAAAGTCGGTGGGCGCCTCCAGCACGCGCACCGGCTCGCCCGCGCCCGCATCGGTGCGCAGGTTCTTGCCCAGGCGCCCCTGGTTGTGGCTGATGAGCGCGTTGGCCGCATCCAGGATGTTGCTGTGGCTGCGGTAGTTCTGCTCCAGCTTGATCTGGTGGCGCACGTGGTATTCGCGCACAAAATCCGCCATGTTGCCCACGCGCGCGCCGCGAAAGGCGTAGATGCTCTGGTCGTCGTCGCCCACCGCGAGGATGGCGCCGCCACTGCCCTCGGCCGGCAGCCCGGCGATCAGCTTGATCCACGCATACTGCAGACGGTTGGTGTCCTGAAACTCGTCGATCAGGATGTGGCGAAAGCGCCGGCGGTAGTGCTCGCGCACCGGGTCGTTGTCCCGCAGCAGCTCGTAGCTGCGCAGCATCAGCTCGCCAAAGTCCACCACGCCCTCGCGCTGGCACTGGTCTTCATACAGCTGATAGATCTCCACCTTGCGCCGCGCCTCGGCGTCGCGCGCGGGCACGTCGGCCGGGCGCAGGCCGTCCTCCTTGCTGCCGGCAATGAACCACTGCAGTTGGCGCGGCGGAAAGCGCTCCTCGTCCACCTGGTGCTGCTTGCACAGGCGCTTGATGGTCGAGAGCTGGTCTTGCGTGTCCAGGATCTGAAACGCCTGCGGTAGCCCCGCCAGCTTGTGGTGCGCGCGCAGCAGGCGGTTGCACAGGCCGTGGAAGGTGCCGATCCACATGCCGCGCACGTTGAGCGGCAGCATGCTGGTCAGGCGCGTCAGCATCTCCTTGGCCGCCTTGTTGGTGAAGGTGACGGCCAGCACGCCGCCGGGCGACACCTGCCCGGTTTGCAGCAGCCAGGCAATGCGCGTGGTCAGCACGCGGGTCTTGCCCGAGCCGGCGCCGGCCAGGATCAGGGCGTGCTCGGGCGGCAAGGTCACGGCGGTTTTTTGCTCGGGGTTGAGGCCGGCCAGCAGGGGCAGCTCCGGTGGCGGTGCCGAGCGCGCAAGATCGCGCGCGCCTTCAGGGTGTGGGAACATGCGCCGATTGTAGAAAGCGCTGCCGCCCTGCCCCTTTTGCCCTTGATCGGTCGCCACCCCATGTCCACGCCTCTTCGCCGCTCTATCGCCTGCCTTGTGCTGCTGCCCCCGCTGGCGGCCTGGGCGCAAGCCGGGGCCCTGTGCACCAGCGACGGCCAGAGCACGCCCCGCGTGCTGCGGGAGCGCTTCATCAGTGCCGATTGCGAGGCTTGCTGGCGCGAACCCACGCCCACGCCGCCCAGCGGCACGCTGGTGCTGGACTGGGTGCTTGCCGGCACCCAGGGTGATGATGCGCCGCTTGCCGCCGTGGCCCGGCGCGAATCGCTCGAACGGCTTGAAGCGTTGCGCCAGCCCGCACCGAACAAGCGCATGCAGCTATCAAATCAAGTGCACGGTGGGCGCTATCACGTGCGGGTGTCGCGCGGTCCGGTGATGAACGGATATGCCGGCGCGTCGCTCACCTTCAAGAGCCGCGCACCCGTCAAGCAGCCGCTGACCGGCTGGCTGGCGCTGGTCGAGCTGCTGCCCGCCGGCACCGAAGGCTCACCGGTGCCGCGCGTGCTGATGCGCAACCTGCTGAGCGAACCCATCGCGCCCCGCGCCACCGAGCCCATGGGCCAGCTGTGGCGCCCGATGAACGTGCCCGAAGGCGTCGACCCCGAGCGGCTGCAATTGCTGGGCTGGGTGAGCGATGCCCGGGGCCGCGTGCTGGCGGCCGCTCAATCGCGCTGCGACGGCGCGGACCGCTGATGCAGCGCTTCAGATGCGGCGTGTCCTACGTCACCGCGCCGCGCTGGTGAAACTGCGGCTGGTCCCAGCTCTTGCTGTGCAGGATGTCCTTGAGCACGGCCACGGCGCTCCACACGTCCTCGAAGCCGATGTACAGCGGCGTGAAGCCAAAGCGCATGATGCGCGGCTCGCGGTAGTCGGGGATCACGCCGCGCTCGATCAGCGCCTGCACCACGGCAAAGCCCTGCGGGTGCTCGTAGCTGACCTGGCTGCCGCGGCATCGGGTGTCCACCGGGGTGTTGAGCGTGAGCGGAAAGCCCGCGCACTCCTGCGCCACCAGGTCCATGAACAGCGAGGTGAGCGCCAGCGACTTGGCGCGCAGCTGCTGCATGTCGGTGGCGGCAAAGGTGTCCAGCCCGCTTTCGACCATCGCCAGCGAGGTGATCGGCTGGGTGCCGCACAGGTAGCGCTGGATGCCGGCGTGCGGCGCGTACTGCGGCTCCATCGCAAAGGGGCGCGCGTGGCCCCACCAGCCCGACAGCGGCTGCGCGAACGTTTCTTGATGGCGCGCGTTGACCCACAGGAACGCGGGCGAGCCCGGGCCGCCGTTGAGGTACTTGTAGGTGCAGCCCACGGCGTAGTCGGCGTCGGCGCCGTTCAGATCCACCGGCACCGCGCCGGCCGAGTGGCACAGGTCCCAGATCGTCACGGCGCCCCTGGCGTGGGCGCGCGCCGTCACGTCGACCATGTCGTACATGTAGCCAGTCTGGTAGTTGACGTGCGTGAGCAGCAGCAGCGCCACGTCATCGGTCAGCGCGGCGTCGATGTCTTGCGGGCCGTCGATCAACCTCAGCTCGTAGTGCGCGCCGCCAAAGGAATGCAGCAGCTCGATCAGGCCTTGCGTCATGTACAGGTCGGTCGGGAAGTTGTTGCGCTCGGAGACGATCACGCGCCGCGCGCGCGCCACGCGCTGCTGCTGGCGCAGCGCGGCGGCCAGCACCTTGAACAGATTGATCGATGTGGTGTCGGTAACGACGACCTCGCCGTCGCTGGCACCGATCAGGCGGCCCAGCTTGTTGCCCAGGCGCCGCGGCAGCTCGAACCAGCCGGCGGTGTTCCAGCTGCGGATCAGGCCCGTGCCCCACTCTTGCGTGATGACCTCGCGCGCACGCGCCAGCGAGGCCTTGGGCATGGCGCCCAGTGAGTTGCCGTCCAGATAGATCACGCCCGGCGGCAGCTCGAACTGTTCGCGCAAGGGGGCCAGGGGGTCGCGCGCGTCCATACCGCGGCAGTCGTCAAGGGTCAGGTGGGTCATGCTTGGGTTCCGGTCGATGGGTTGCAGGGCTATACGTCGTCAACGGTTCAAGCGCCAGCCGGCAGCTCGATCACGCCTTCGAACACGGTGGTGGCGGGGCCCGTCATGAACACCGGCGCATCCGGCGCGCCGCTCCAGCCAATGGTCAGCACGCCGCCGCGCGTGTGCACGTCCACCTCGCCGCCCAGCAGACCCGCGCGCATGCCCGCCACGGCGGCGGCGCAGGCGCCCGTGCCGCAGGCCAGGGTTTCACCGGCGCCGCGCTCGTACACGCGCAGGCGCAGCGTGTGGCGATCGACCACTTGCCCATAGCCGGCGTTGACGCGCCGCGCAAAGCGCGGGTGGCCCTCGATCAGCGGACCGGTCTGCGCGACGGGCGCGGTGTCCACATCGGGCACCCACTGCACGGCATGCGGGTTGCCCATGGACACGAGCACCAGCCACAGCGGCGCGCCGTCGGCCGTCAGCGCCAGCGGCCACTGCTGCGCCCCGCCCAAGGCCAGCGGCGTCAGGCCCTGCGTGTCGAAAGCCACCGCAGCGGGATCGAATGCGGGCGCGCCCATGTCCACCCGCACCCGCCCGTCCGCCATGATGCGCGGCGCGATCACGCCGCCCAGCGTCTGCACGCGGATGGTGTCCTTGTCCGTCAAGCGCCGATCGCGCACAAAGCGCGCAAAGCAGCGCGCGCCATTGCCGCACTGCTCCACCTGGCCGCCATCGGCGTTGTGGATCACGTATTCGAAGTCGATGCCTGGCGCCGGCGAAGGCCGCACCGTCAGGATCTGGTCGGCCCCCACGCCAAAGTGACGATCGGCCAGAAAGCGGTACTGCGCGGCGCCCAGGCCCAGCGGCTGGCGCGTTTCGTCCAGCACGACGAAATCATTGCCCGCGCCCTGCATCTTGGTGAATGGAACTCGCATGAACGCGATTATCCTTGCGGCCGGATACGAAAGAGCCAACCCATGAACACCACCACCGAAGAACTGGTCCAAGGCATTTCCGAATGGCTGCGCTGCGAATCACCCTCCAGCGACCCGGCCGCGCTGATGCGCATGGCCGAAATGATGCGCGATCATGCCCTGGGCCTGGGCCTGCGCGCCGAACTGACGCAGGTGCAGGCCAGGGCCGACACGCCGCTGCTGCCGCTGGTGCACATCCACAACCGCGCCGACGGCGACACGCGCTCGGGCCTGTTGATCCTGGGCCACCTGGACACCGTGCACCCCATCGGCACGCTGGCGCACAACCCGGTGCGTGTGGAGGGCGATCGCTTCTACGGCCCCGGCGGCTACGACATGAAGGCGGGCATCTATCTGGTGCTGACAGCGCTGGGCGCGCTGGCGCAGCCGGGCTCCACCGCCCTGCCGGTGGACTTGCTGATCGTCCCCGACGAGGAGGTGGGCAGCCACGCCTCGCGCGCCACGATCGAGGCCTTTGCCCGCAAGGCGCGCTACTGCCTGGTGTGCGAGCCGGCGCGCGCCAACGGCGGGCGTTGCGTGACGGCGCGCAAGGGCACGGGCAACACCGTCATCAGCGTGCAGGGCGTGGCCTCGCACGCCGGGCTGGCGCACGAGCAGGGCCGCAGCGCGGTGCGCGAGATGGCGCACCAGATTTTGGCGCTGGAGGCGATGACCGACTACGCCCGCGGCGTGACCGTGAGCGTGGGCACCATCGAAGGCGGCACCGCCAGCAACACCGTGCCGGCCTTTTGCAAGTGCCTGGTGGACTTTCGCTTTTCCGACCTGGTGTCGGCCAACGAGGTGGCCGACAGGATGCGCCAGCTCAAGCCCGTGGGGCCGGATGTGGTGCTGGACATCGACGTGGAGATCAACCGCCCGCCCATGGTGCGCGACGACAGGGTGGTGCAACTGCTGCACCGCGCCCAGCAGTCGGCTGCCGCGGTCGGCCTGGTGCTGGAAGAAGCCCCGCCCACCGGCGGCGGCAGCGACGCCAACTTCACATCCGCCGTGGGCGTGCCATCCATCGACGGCCTGGGCGCCGATGGCGACGGCGCGCACACCTGGCACGAACACGTGCTGGTGTCCACCCTGCTGACGCGCACGCGCTTCTGGCATCACCTGCTGACGCACCTGGACTGACACAGCGGGGCCGAGAACCCCATACAATCGCGCACCGGGCCCAAGATTTCTTGGCCCGGTTTTTTGTGCCCGCGCCGCGCGCGGGCCCAAGGCCGGCAGCCAGGCCAAGCGCCCTCCCCCGCAACCCGACTGGAGCTTGGACCCTCATGGAAATCTTCGACTACGACCAGATCCTGCTGCTGCCGCGCAAGTGCCGCGTGCAAAGCCGCAGCGAATGCGACGCCGGCATCGACTTTGGCGGGCGCCGCTTCAAGCTGCCGGTGGTGCCTTCCAACATGAAGACGGTGGTGGACGAGCCGCTGTGCGCCTGGCTGGCCGAGCACGGCTACTTCTACGTGATGCACCGGTTTGACCTGGACAACGTGGTGTTCGTGCGCGAGATGAAGCAAAAGGGCCTGTTCGCCAGCATCTCGCTGGGCGTGAAGGCGCCCGACTACGCCACGGTGGACCAACTGGCCGCCGAGGGCCTGGCGCCCGAATACATCACCATCGACATCGCCCACGGCCATGCCGACGCGGTGCGCGACATGATCGGCCACATCAAGGCCAAGCTGCCGCAGTCGTTCGTGATCGCCGGCAACGTGGCCACGCCCGAGGCCGTGATCGACCTGGAAACCTGGGGAGCCGACGCGACCAAGGTGGGCGTGGGCCCGGGCAAGGTGTGCATCACCAAGCTCAAGACCGGGTTTGGCACCGGCGGCTGGCAGCTGTCGGCGCTCAAGTGGTGCGCGCGCGTGGCCACCAAGCCCATCATTGCCGACGGCGGCATCCGCAGCCACGGCGACATCGCCAAGAGCGTGCGCTTCGGCGCGTCGATGGTGATGATCGGCTCGCTGTTTGCCGGCCACGAAGAGTCGCCCGGTCGCACGGTGGAGGTGGATGGCGAGTTGTTCAAGGAGTATTACGGCTCGGCCAGCGACTTCAACAAGGGCGAGTACCGCCACGTCGAGGGCAAGCGCATCCTGGAGCCCATCAAGGGCAAGCTGGCCGATACCCTGATCGAGATGGAGCAGGACGTGCAAAGCTCCATCAGCTACGCCGGGGGCACCAAACTGATGGACGTGCGCAAGGTCAACTACGTGATCCTGGGCGGCGACAACGCGGGCGAGCACCTGTTCATGTGACGGCCCGGGGCGGTGGCTGCCATCAATCCGATTCAGAATAAAAACAGCTGCTTGGGCATACAGGACAAGCGCAAGCAGCTCCGTTTTTAATAGCGATCGGGTTCTGCATCAACCAATCAGCTCACGCACCATGCGGTTCAGCCGATGGCCAGGGGTGGCCAGGGCTTCGACGATGCTGAAGTGATTGAGTCCCGGCAGGGCCAGCGCATGCGGCACGCGCTCGCGGCCCCAGGCCTGCTGGATGGCGCGGTTCAGACGCAGGTATTCGCCGCTCTCCTGGCTGCCCACCACGGCCAGCAGCTGTCCGTGGGTGGGTGCGGGCAGGCGCACCGGGCTGGCCTGCTGCACCTGTTTGGGCGTCAGGCGCAGCACCTCTTGCAGGCTGGGCGTGTTCATCAGCGGCTCCAGGTCGTACAGGCCCGACAGGCCCACGGCCGACCGCACCACGTGCGCCGGCAAGCCGGCATCCAGCACGTTCCACGCGCAGGCCAGCATCATGGCCGCCAACTGGCCGCCGGCCGAATGGCCGATCACCGTCAGGCGGCGCGGGTCGGCGTTCAGGCTCTTGGCGTTGCGCCAGGCCCAGGCCACGGCGCGCGCCACCTGCAGCGTGATCTGTGGAATGCTGGCCTGCGGGCACAGGGTGTAGGTGGGCAGCACGGCCGCCGCGCCCATGTCGTGCAGCGCCCCGGCGATGAAGCTGTGGTGCGATTTGTCCATCGCCTTCCAGTAGCCGCCATGCACGAACACCACCAGCGGCGCGCCCCGCCGGGGGGCGGCAAACGCATCCAGCCGCTCGCGCGCCGCCTCGCCATAGGGCACGTCCAGCGTGCATGGCAGGCTGGCGCGCACCTGCACCGACTGCGCCGTCCAGCGCGCGAAATAGTCGCGATGATCCGGCACCCGCATGAGGTTGTTGTACATCCGCTCCAGCCATTGGATGTCGGGCTGGGTGGGGGCCGGAAAGCGGTGGGGCAAATCGTCGGGGCGGGGCATGGTCAGGCGCGATTTTGGCGCAAAGCGCAGCAAGCGCCGCACCGCGCCGGATGCGGCAGAATGCCAATCATTTTGCGCCGCGATGGCGCGGGGCCCAGGCGGCGAGGGCCTACGGCCTCGCCCCTTGTCCTCGACCACACGCTGCCATGAGCGCGCCGGGCCGCTCCCAAGCGTGAATCCCGCAGCGCGCAACGCGGAGGATCGTCCCATGAGCCTGCACACCCAACTCCTGCAACGCGCCGCCGCCGGCCGCCCCATCCGCGTCGGCCTGATCGGCGCCGGCAAGTTCGGCTCGATGTACCTGGCGCAGGTGCCGCGCACGCCGGGCGTGCACCTGGCCGCCATTGCCGACCGGTCGCCCGATGGCGCCCGCGCCAACCTGGCGCGCGTGGGCTGGCCGGCCGAGCGCGCGCAGGCGGCCTCCATCGACGAGGCGCTCAAGACCGGCGCCACGCACGTGGGCGAGGACTGGCAGTCCCTGGTGCGTCACCCCGCCATCGACGTGGTGGTCGAATGCACCGGCCACCCCGTCGCCGCCGTCGACCACTGCCTGGAGGCCTTTGCACACGGCAAGCACGTGGTCAACGTCACCGTCGAGGCCGACGCCTTTTGCGGCCCGCTGCTGGCACGCCACGCGCAACAGGCGGGCGTGGTCTATTCGATGGCCTTTGGCGATCAGCCCGCGCTGATCTGCGATCTGGTGGACTGGGCGCGCACCTGCGGCTTTCCGGTGGTGGCGGCCGGGCGCGGCCACAAGTGGCTGCCGCATTTTTGCGAGAGCACGCCCGAGACCGTGTGGGGCTACTATGGCCTCACGCCCGAGCAAGCTGCGCGCGGCGGGCTCAACCCCAAGATGTTCAACAGCTTTCTGGACGGCAGCAAGCCCGCCATCGAAAGCACGGCGGTGGCCAACGCCACCGGCCTGGCCGTGCCACAGGACGGCCTGCGCTATCCGCCCGGCAGCATCGCCGACATCCCCAACCTGACGCGCCCGGCGAGCGTTGGCGGCGTGCTGGAGAAAAAAGGCATGGTCGAGGTCATCTCCAGCCTGCGACCCGACGGCACGCCCATCGACTATGACATCCGCATGGGCGTGTGGGTCACGGTCGAAGCCGATACGGATTACATCAAGCACTGCTTCGAGGAATACAACGCCCACACCGACGACAGCGGCCGCTACTTCACCCTGTACAAGCGCTGGCACCTGATTGGCCTTGAGGTGGGCCAAAGCGTGGCCAGCGTGGCCCTGCGGCGCGAGCCCACCGGCGTGGCGCAAGGCTGGCACGCCGACGTGGTGGCCACCGCCAAGCGCGATTTGCGACCCGGCGATGTGCTGGACGGCGAAGGCGGCGCCACCGTGTGGGGCAAGCTGCAACCCGCATCCAGATCAATGGCGCTGGGCGGCCTGCCGCTGGGCCTGGCGCACGACGTGAAAGTGCTGCACCCGGTGGCCAAGGGCCAGTGCCTGACCTGGGCCGATGTGGCCATGGACACCACCACGCGCGCCTGGCAAATCCGCCGCGAGATGGAAAGCGCGTTCAAGCCCGCCGCCTGAGATGCGATAGAATGGCAGTCCCTTGTGGGGGGGTAGCTCAGCTGGGAGAGCGCCGCGTTCGCAATGCGGAGGTCGGGAGTTCGATCCTCCTCCTCTCCACCACTTTTCAAGAAACCAACCGTTCTCGGTTGGTTTTTTTTCGCCCGGAATCCCCAGTGCTGGCGCGGGTTCGAGCCTACCTGCGACGGACGCCACAGCCCAGGACAGCCCGGTTTCGGGCACTTTCCCGCTCTCTGTTCCCGCCCATTCTCTGTTTCTGCGACGGACGCCGCCGCACCCACCCCAGCATTGATGCGGGTTTCCGGCTCCTTGTTCGTCAGGGAATCCGTGGAGTGATGGTGGAGCCGACACCTTCGATAGCACCACAGGGGTGCAAGTCAGCACCGCCAATGGCTGGCTGATGCTCGGCGGCAATACCTATACCAGCGCCGATGGCCTAATCCAGACCTTGCAGGCGCTCGGGGCCGGTGCCGTGGATCTGGGTATCTACGCGGGTTGGGCTGTGGCGGGCATCTTTGCCTGCGAGGTGGAGCTCGGCTTTCGCTGCTGGCGGCGGCCTTCACGGCGGCGGAGGTGGTCGTGCCGCTGTTTGGTGACGTGCTGCCGCGTGGCGTGTTCGTGCTTCTCGCCTTCAGCGCCAGCATCGGCGCGGCCATCGCACGGCTCGTCGCCCAGCCGGAGATGCACCGATGATCCGGCCGCCGCAACGACGGACGGTGACCGCGCTGACCCTGTCCGCCGCCGCCCTGGTCGGCATCGTGCTGCACGAGGGCTACACCGACCACGCGGTGATTCCGGTCAAGGGCGATGTGCCGACCATTGGTTTCGGCACCACCACCGGGGTGAAGCTGGGCGACACCACCACGCCGCCGAAGGCGCTGGCTCGGGCGCTCACCGATGTGCAGCAGTTCGAGGGTGCGCTCAAGCAATGCGTGACCGTGCCGCTGGCGCAGCACGAGTACGACGCGCTGGTGAGCTTTTCCTACAACGTCGGCAGCCGCGCGTTCTGCCAATCCACGCTGGTGAAGAAACTCAACGCCGAGGACTACGCCGGAGCCTGCGCCGAACTGCTGCGCTGGCGCTTCTTCCAGGGCAAGGACTGCGCGCTGCTCGCCAATGCACGTCTGTGCGGCGGACTTGCCACACGGCGTCAGGCCGAGTACCGCCAGTGCCTCGGGGAGGCCGCGCCATGATGCTGATCCCTTGGCCGTACCGCCTGCTGGCCTTGGCGTTGCTCGCCGCTGCGCTGATCGGCTTCGGTTGGATCAAAGGGGCCGGGCACGTTCAGGCGCAGTGGGACGCCGCCGTCCAGCAACAAACCCTTCAAGCCGCCACCGTTCGTCAGAAGCAGGCCGCGGCCACCGTCAAGGTCGTCACCGAGTACGTCGACCGCGTTCGCGTCGTCCGCGAGAAGGGCGACACCATCATCAAGGAGGTTCCCGTCTATGTGCTCGTTCAAGCCGACGCTGCTTGCACTATCAACCGTGGCTTTGTGCGCCTGCACGACACTGCCGCCGCAGGTGAGCTGCCCGAGCTCGCCCGAGATGCTGATGCGGCCCCCGCAGGCATTGCGCTCTCTGCCGTCGCCGGAACCGTTGCCGCCAACTACCAGATCTGCCACGAAAACGCCGAGCAATTGAAGGCGTTGCAGGCGTGGGTCAGCGAGATGGGTCGATCTGCAGAGTGATGCTAATTGCTGAAAGCGCGAATTGTCGCTTGACCACGGGCAAAGTCGTCAAGGAACCTATATCCCTTGCCAGCCTTCTCTACGACACAGAGTTTAGTTCCGCCGCCAGTCAATGGAAGACGTTCAACCAGAGGATAAAGACCGATGTATTCCTGCCCAGCAAAAGAGCCTCCTGACCTTGCCCCTGGAATCCGTATCCCATAGCTGCTCTCATGCACTGGCTTGCCGGGGTTGATTGGCCTGCCAGTTCTCTTCAAACCGCATCGGGCTGACGTAGTCCAGCGTCGAATGCAGCCGTTCCCGGTTGTACCAGAGCAGCCAGCCAATCACCTCATCCATGGCCTGACGGCGAGTGTTGAACCGCTGCCCGTGCAGCCGCTCCACCTTCAACGAACCAAACAAGGTCTCGCTGCATGCGTTGTCCCAGCAGTTGCCCTTGCGGCTCATCGAGCTGGTGATGCCGTACTCGGCCAGCACCGCCGTGAACTCGCCGCTGGCGTACTGGCTGCCTCTGTCGCTGTGGAAGATCACCCCGGCATTCTTGCCTGGATGGCGCTTGAACCACGCCATGCGCAGCGCATCGATGACGATGCTGCGCGTCATGTCGCTGCGCAGACTCCAGCCCACCACCTGACGGCTGAACAGATCGATCACCACGGCCAGAAACAGCCAGCCTTCGTCGGTGGCGATGTAGGTGATGTCGCCCACCCAGACTTTGTCTGGCTCGGCCACGTTGAACTGCTGCCCAAGCAGGTTGGGCGCAATCGGCAGATCGTGGCGGCTGTCGGTGGTGACTTTGAAGCGGCGTTTGCCCTTGGCGCGGATGCCGTGCAACTGCATGAGCTTTTGCACCCGCTCTTTGCCTACGCGGATACCCCGGGCCAGCAGATCACGCCACACGCGGGGCCAACCGTAGCTGCCGCGGCTCTGGGCATGGATGGCCTTGATGTGTACCAGCAACGCGTCGTCGCTCAGGTGGCGACGATGGTCATCGCTGGCGCGCCGTACAAAGTGCTCGTGATAACCAGCTACGCTGACGCCGAGCACGCGGCACTGCACCGAGATGGGCCACACGCGCCGGTGGCGCTGAATGAAGGCGTACTTCACGTCGATGCCTTTGCGAAGTACGCCGTCGCTTTTCCCAGGATGTCGCGCTCCATCTTCACGCGCGCCAGTTCTGCGCGCAGCCGACTGATCTCCATCTGCTCGGCGCTCACCAGCTTGCTGTCGGCGCCGGTGAGTTTGCCGGCACGCTGGGCTTTGACCCAGTTGAACAGGGTCTGATCGACCACGCCCAGGGTGCGGGCGGCCGCCGCGATGCTCTGGCCGCCTTCGACCAGCCGCACGGCCTCTTGCTTGAATTCGAGCGTGTAGCGCGCTCTCGTCGTCTTCGTCATCTTCGTCTCTCCTTGCTTGGATTGAACCACTCAGCAAGGGATACGTTTTTCGGGGGCAAGGTCACTTGCACCGTCAGTGCGCAGCCTCGCTCGAGGGCGCCCCCGACTGCGCCTCAAGCCGTGGCCTCAAACGCCGGGTGGTAGGTGACGATGCCGCGCGGGAGCAATGGGCCAAGATGCAGCGCCTGAAAATACGCGGGCGGCACGCCCGGGAGAACCAGGTCGGCGGTGGCGCAAAAACCAAATCGACCGTAATACCCCGGATCTCCCAGCAGCACGCACCCCTGGGCGCCATGATGCCGCAGGGCTGCCAGTGCCGCCGCCATCAGTGCGGCGCCGACGCCACGGCGCTGGTGCGCGGGCAGCACCGAGATCGGGCCCAAGCCGAACCAGTGCAGGCTGCCGTCGCTGATGCTCACCGGTGACAGGGCGACGTGGCCCACCAGCACGCCATCGAGTTCGGCGACCAAAGAAATCGTCAACGCACCCGCGCGCCGTAGTGCATTGACGATGTACTGCTCGGTATGGCTGGTGTGCGCCGCGTCCAGAAAGGCCGCCACCGTGACAGCTTCAATGGTCGGGGCGTCTTTTGGCGCTTCCGCTCGAATGCTGGGTGGCATGGCTGTTTCTCTGGGGTTGGCGCCTCGGTTCAAGAAGGCTGCTTTGGCTGCGTCCACACCGCTACAATACCTGCGTCATTGGGGAGTAGCCGCTCTTCATCGCGAAAGAGGCTGACGTCAACACACTTGACCCGCTCGGGTCATGGCGTCAGCGGTTTCCACGCTTGGCAAGACCTTTGACCACCATGCCTCCGATTTGGCCGGGGATGCGTGGTGGTCAACCGTCTGCAACACCGGCCTGGAACCCATCATGGAAGCCCTCCTCGTCTCCACCGGCGTTGTCGCCCTGGCCGAAATCGGCGACAAGACGCAACTGCTGGCCTTCATCCTGGCCGCCCGCTTCAAGAAGCCGCTGCCGATCGTGCTGGGCATTCTGGCGGCCACCCTCGTCAACCACGGCCTGGCCGGCGCGCTGGGCGCCTGGATCATGTCGGTGGTCAGCCCTGGCGTGCTGCGCTGGGTGCTGGGCCTGTCTTTCATCGGCATGGCGGTGTGGACGCTGATCCCCGACAAGATCGAGGAGGAAGAAACCCAGGTGGCGCAGCACCTGGGCGTGTTCGGCGCGACGTTGGTCACCTTTTTTCTGGCCGAGATGGGCGACAAGACGCAGATCGCCACGGTGGCAATGGCGGCGCACTACGGCACCCCCGTGCTGGTGATCATCGGCACCACGCTGGGCATGCTGATCGCCGACGTCCCGGCGGTGTTCGTGGGCGACAGGCTGGCCGCGCGCATCCCGATGAAGCTGGTGCACTCGATCGCGGCCGCGATCTTTGCGCTGCTGGGCATCGCCACCCTGCTGGGGGCCGGGGCGAGCTTCGGGATCTGACCGCGGTCCGACGGCTCGCCAGAATCAGTCCGCCGCCTGCCGCAAGGTCTGCACCACCGGTCGGCGCAGCACCTCGCGCAGGCTCCACCAGCCCGCGGCCAGCGCCAGCAGGGCGCCCACCACGCCGCCGGCCAGTGGCACCCAGGGCGAGGCGTGCCAGCTGAAGTCGAACACCCAGCGCGCCATCGCCCAGCCGACGACGCTGGCCACCACGCTGGCCAGCACGCCCGCCAACAGGCCGACGCCGGCCAGCTCGGCGCGCTGCACCTGGCCCAGCAGCCGGCTGCCGGCGCCCACGGCGCGCATGATGGCGAACTCGCGCGCGCGCTCCTCGCGCGTGGCGCTCACGGCCGCGAACAGCACGATCAGGCCCGCCACCAGGGTAAAGCCGAACAGGAACTCCACCGCCCGGATCACCTGATCCATGACGCGCTGGATCTGGGCGATGGTGGCGCTCATGTCGACATTGGTGATGTTGGGAAACTGGCGCACCAGGGCGTTGTCGAACCCGGCCGCCCCATCGCCGGGCCGCCCCGAGGTGGAAGGTGCCCCCTCGGCGGGCAGCGAATCACGCCAAGCCGAGGAGCGTGGGGGCCACACTTCGGGCGCGCGGTAGGCGGCGATGTAGGTGATGGGCAGCTCGGGCATTTCGGCCAGCGGGAACATGACGAAGAAGTTGACGTGCATCGAGGCCCAGTCCACCTTGCGCAACGAGGTGATGCGCGCGGAGGTGGCGCTGCCCGCGATGTCGAACGTGAGCGTGTCACCCAGCTTCAGGCCCAGCGTCTCGGCCAGCCCCGACTCGACGCTGATCGCGCCGGCCTCGCCGCTCGTCCAGCGGCCGGCGGAGATGTCGTTGTGGCTGGGCGGCTCGGCGGCGTGCGAAAGGTTGAACTCGCGCTCCACCAGTCGCTGGGCGCGGTCGTCGGGGTAGTCGCTCGGCGACACGGCCCGGCCGTTGATCGCCACCAGGCGGCCGCGAAACATCGGGTACCAGTCGAGCTGGCTCACGCCCGCGCCCTGCAGCGCGGCGCGAAACGCATCGGCCTGATCGGGCATGACGTTGATGACGAAGCGGTTGGGCGCGTCGGCCGGCGTGGCGGCGCGCCAGCTGTCGACCAGATCGGTGCGCAGCAGCACCAGCAGCACCAGCGCCAGCAGCCCCACCGCCAGGCTGCTGACCTGGACCACGGCATAGGCCGGCCGCGCCGATAGCTGCCGCGTGGCCAGCACCATCCAGCGCGGCGCGGTCTGCTCGTTGACCAGTGGCCGCAGCAGCTTGACGGCGCTCCAGGACAGCAGCGCGAACAGCGCTACCGCGCCGGCAAAGCCGCCCACGGCGATCAGACCCAGCTTCAGGTCGGAACTCACCGCCAGCAGCAGCGCGGCAAAGCCCAGCACGCCCAGCGCCAGCACGGCCAGTGACGCCGGCCGCAGCGCGCCGACGTCGCGCCGGATCACGCGCAGCGGCGGCACCTGGGCCAGTTGCAGCACCGGCGGCAGGCCGAAGGCGATCAGCAGCGTCAGCCCGATCCCGAGGCCGAACAGGGTCGGCCAGGCGCTGGGCGCCGGCAGCGCACTTTCGACCAGCCCCGCCAGCAGCAGCACGAACACGTGGTGCACGGCATAACCGATCAGCACGCCGGCCAGGCTGGCGACCAGGCCGACCAGGAGAAACTCGAACGTGTGGGCGGCAGCGATGCGCCGCTGCGGCAAGCCCAGCACACGCAGCATGGCCGAGGCGTCCAGATGGCGCGCCGCGAACCCGCGCGCCGCCAGCGCCACCGCCACCGCCGACAGCAGCGCCGCCAGCAGCGCCACCAGGTTGAGGAACTTGTCGGCCCGGTCGAGCGTGGTGCGCATCTCGGGGCGGCCGGTGGACAGCGACTCCAGCCGCACGCCGCGCACCCCGGGCTTTTTCAGCTCGGCGTCGGCCCAATCCAGATAGCGCTGCACCGCCGCATCCGGGCCCGCCAGCGCCAGCCGCCAGGTGATGCGGCTGGCCGGCTGCACCAGGCCGGTGGCCGGCAGATCGGCCGCGCGCATCATCACGCGCGGCGCGAAGTTCATGAAACCGGCGCCGCGATCGGGCTCGAGCGCGATCAGCTCGGCAATCCGAAACGCCGCATCGCCCAGCAACAGTGGGTCGCCCAGCTTCAGGCCCAGCGCATCGAGCAGCGGCGGTGCGACCCAGACCTCGCCGGGCGCGGGAATGGTGTCGGTCGGCACGCCCGTGGTGTCCTGCGCATCGCGCGTCAGGCGCAACTGGCCGCGCAGCGGGTAGCCCTGATCGACCGCCTTCAGCGCCACCAGGCGCGTGGCGCCGCCCTGCGCATCGGGCGCGCGGCCCATGGTCGGAAAGCCCAGCGTGAGCGCCTGCTCCAGCCCGAGCGCGCGCGCCTGGTCAAGCCACGCCGCGGTCGGCGGGTTGTCGCTGACCACCACCGCATCACCGCCCAGCAACTGGCGCGCGTCGCGCTCCAGGCCGGACTTCAGCCGGTCGGAGAAAAAACTCACCGCCGTCAGCGCCGCCACCGCCAGGGTGACGGCCACCATCAACAGGCGCAACTCGCCCGAGCGCAGATCGCGCCAAAGGGATCGCCAGCCCAGCATCCATGCAGAAACATTCATGGCCCGCACTGTACGCAATGCGACGGCGTCGCGCTGGCGCGGTCGCGCGAACACAGGCCAGCGGCTTGGGCGGTGACTACCGACCCGTGAACTTCGCCTTGCGCTTCTCCTTGAACGCCGCCACGCCCTCTTTGTAGTCCTCGCTGGTGGCGATCTCGGTCAGGTAGCCCATTTGCGGATAGGCGATTTCGGCGGGGGACTTGGGCAAGGTCTCCAGCGTGGCGCGCTTGATGGTTTGCAGCACCAGGGGGGCGGCGTCGGCCAGGCGCTGGGCCATCTCCAGTGCGGCGGCGTGGGCGCCACCCTTGGGCACGACGCGGTTGACCAGGCCGACCTCGTAGGCGCGCTGGGCAGGCAGCGGCTCGCCCAGCATCATGAATTCGACCGCTACCTTGTGCGGGATGCGCGACACCAACCCGGCGGTGATGCCGCCGAACAGGCCCAGCTTGGCTTCGGGAAACATGAACTGCGCCGTCTCGTCGACGACGCACAGATCGCTCATCATCGTCAGCGTGAAGCCCGCGCCCACAGCCCAGCCCTGGACGGCGCTGATGAGCGGCTTGTCGATCTTCACGCCGACGTTGGGCACGCCTTTCCACGCCTCTTTGGACGGATCGGTCACGTCCACGCCGGCGCAAAAATGATCGCCCTCGGCGCTGAGCAAGGCCACGCGATCGTCGCTGGCGGCAAAGCGCCGAAAGGACTCGTTGAGCAGCGCGGTCATCTCCGCGTTGAGGGCGTTGCGCCGCTCGGGCCGGCGCAGGGTGATGTGGGCGATGTGGTCTTCGGATTCGTAGGTGATGGGTTTGGACATGGTGACTCCGGCCAAGACAGATCGAGGGTTGCTATATTTAGCGTAGCTGCTTGCGCTTGTCTGCCAAGCACGAGAGCCCGATTCAATTCATAAAATCACGCACGCCACACGGCGCGTGCATCGGCCACGACCAGGCTGTCGCCAGCCACCATGACCGGGTTGGCCTCGCACTCGGGCAGGCGCTCGCCCAGCTGCGTGGCCAGTTGGCCGAAGCGCTGCGCCACGCCGACCAGCGCATCCAGGTTGGCGCGCGGCTTGCCGCGGTAGCCGTCCAGCAGCGGAAACAGTCGCAACGCTTCAATCGCGCGGCGGATGGCGCGCGGGCCGGCGCTGGCGGGCAGCAGGGCGGTGTCCTTGAGCAGCTCGACCAGCGTGCCGCCAATGCCAATCATCAGCATGGCGCCAAACTGCGCGTCCCAGTTGGTGCCGATCAGCACCTCGACGTCGGCACGCGCCTGCTGCTGCATCAGGCAGCCGTCAAACGTCGCGCCAGGCACCTTTTGCACGGCCTCCTGCAAGGCGCGGAAGTGGCTGCGCACGGCATCGGCGTCGGTCACGTTCAGCACCACGCCGCCGACGTCGCTCTTGTGCGAGATTTGCGCGGACACCAGCTTCATCACCACCGGATAGCCGATGGATTCGGCGGCCTGCACGGCTTCGTCCTCGCTGCGCGCAAGCTCGCCACGCGTGACGGGAATGCCCGCCGCGGCCAGCAGGCGCTTGGCGTCGAACTCGCTCACCAAGCCGGGCTTGAACTCATTCACTATTTTTTCGATAGCTGCTTGCGCATTTGCATCGGGCGCTGGCGCCTCGCTTTCATAGTTTTCCCAAGTCAGCCGATTGCGCAGATAGCCCAGCGCTTCCTTCACGTTGGCGAAGTTCACCAGACCCTCGGCCTTCAGCTTGGCGCCGGCCTCGGCGCCGGCGCTGCTGGCGGCGTTGACGAAAGCGACGGGCTTGGGGTTGGCGCGGTTGATGTCAACCACGGTGGCGGCCGTGGCCGCCATGCCGGGCATGGTCGTCATGAGGAACAGGCCGGCGCCCACGTCGGGGTCGGCCAGCATGGTTTTCAGCACCTGGCCCATCCACTCGGGCGTGGCGCGCGCCAGACCGGGCACGGCGCCCAGGTCGAACGGCAAGTGGGCGGCCGACTCGGGCATCAGCGCCAGCAGCTTTTGCACCGTGGCCGCCCCCAGCGTGGCAGCCTGCAGGCCCGCCTCGCCCACCAGGTCGCTCGACACCGCGCCCCCGCCGCCCGAGCCCGACAGCACCGCCACCTGCGGACCGCTGGGCGCGGGCAGGCGCGTCCAGGCTGCGGCTTGCGCCACCAGCTCAAGGAAATCATCGACCAGCACGGCGCCCGCGTGGCGCACCTGCGACTCAAAGGCGCGGAACTCGCCCGCCAGGCTGGCGGTGTGGGACTGCACGGCCTTCTGCCCCAACGCCGTGCGGCCGGCCTTGACGATCAGCACCGCCTTGCTGGCGGCACGCGCACGCCTCAGCAAATCGATGAAGCGCGCGCCGTTCTTCACGCCTTCGACGTACAGCGCGATGACCTTGGAGTGCGCGTCGTCGATGGCGTAATCCAGAAAGTCGCACACCTCCAGGTCGGCCTGGTTGCCCAGCGACACGCAGATGGAAAAACCCACGCCCAGGTCGTAGGCCCGCGCCAGCATGGCGCCGGCCAGGGCGCCGCTCTGGCTGATGAGGGCCACCTCGCCCTTGATCAGGCGGTCGTTGCGCATCAGGGCCTGCGAGTTGAGCAGGTTCATGTCGGCATGGCTGTGGAAGTAGCCCATGCAGTTGGGGCCGATGATCCGCATGTCGGCGCGGCGCGCGATGGCCAGCAGCTTGTCCTGCAAGGCCGCCCCCTCGGCGCCGCTTTCGGCGAACTGCGAGGTCACCATCAGGATCACCTTGACGCCGGCCGCCGCGCAGTCCTCGAACGCCGCTTCGGTGCGCTCCTGCGGCAGCGCGATCACGGCCACGTCGACCGGCTGGCCGATGGCCTGCACGGTGGCAAAGGCCTTGAGGCCCTGCACGCTTTCGGCACGCGGGTTGACCGGGTAGATGGCGCCGTCAAAACCGAACTTGCGCAGCAGCGCCAGGATGCTGCCGCCCCATTTCATCAGGTCATCGGACGCGCCAAGGACGGCCACCGAGCGCGGGTTGAGCGCGCACTGCACGGCGGCGCGGGAATCGGGTGCCACCGCACCCCCAACGGGTTTGGACATCGCCTCAGTTCTCCAGCTTGATGCCGAGCTCGCGAATGACATTGCCATACAGCTCGTAGTCGTGCGCCCACTGCTTCTCGAACGCGGCCGGCCCGGCAAACGCCGGCGACATGGCATAGGGCTGCATGCGCGCGATCACATCCGGGTCCTTGAGTGCCTTTTCAAACGCGGCCGCCAGTTTGTCGATGATGGGCTGCGGCGTGCCCTTGGGCACAAAAGCGCCAAACCAGGTGCCGGTGGCGCGCGGATCGGGCACGCCCGTTTCGGCCAGCGTGGGCACGTCCGGAAAGTCGGCCAGCCGCGTGGCCGCGGCGGTGGCCAGCAGCCGCGCCTTGCCCTGCTTGACGTATTGCAGCATCGTCACGTCGCTGCTGAAGTCGACACGCCCCGCGATCAGATCGATCGATATCTCGGCCGCCCCCTTGTAGGGCACGTGCGTCATCTTGATGCCCCAGGCCTTTTGCAGCATCTCGCCGCCCAGGTGGCCCTGCGAGCCGACACCCGAAGTGGCGTAGGTCACCTTGCCCGGATGGGCTTTGGCGTAGGCGATGAACTCGGGCAGGGTCTTGACCGGCAGCGCGTTGCTGACGACGTAGGCCGAAGAGAACTCCGACAGCTTGGCCACCGCCACCAGGTCCCGGCGCGCGTCGTACGGCAGCTTGCGCAGGTGCGGCGTGATGGCCGAGATGCCGATCGGGCCGACGAACAGCGTGTAGCCGTCGGGGGCGGCGGTGGCCGCCGCATTGGCGGCAATCGAGCCGCCCGCGCCGGTGCGGTTCTCGACGATGAAGGGCTGGCCGGTGGACTTTTGCATGTCCTCGGCCATCACGCGCAGCACCACCTCCATGCCGCCGCCGGCGGCAAACGGGTACATGATGCGCACCGGTTTGGACGGGAATTTGTCCGCCGTCTGCGCCTGCGCTGCCGGCGCTGCCAGCAGAGCAAGCGCCGCCAGGGCACTCAGCCGACCCACGTCGCGTCGCGACAAGGAATCTTTCATGTCGTCACCTCTCGATTGCGTTGAACCCAAACGACGCAAACAATACCCGATCGCCTTGCGCTCTACCGTCCGCGCTCGTTTGCCCATGCGCGGCGCGCGCGTTCGGCGCAGCTGTCCGCGCCTCGGCTTGCAGGCCGTGGATGACCCTGCCCTCCTTGTGCAACCGGCACCCCCGAAAGGCCCTGCGTTGGCGACAAGCGCGGCGACTCCTAGAATGAACCGCGTCCGAACACGTATCCAAGGAGAATCCCCATGAAAGGCGACGCCACCGTCATCAAGCACCTGCAGGCCCAGCTCAAAAACGAGCTCACGGCCATCAACCAGTACTTTCTGCACTACCGCCTGCTCAAGCACTGGGGCCTGGACAAGCTCGCCGGCAAGGAACACGAGGAGTCGATCGGCGAGATGAAACACGCCGACCGGCTGATGGATCGCATCCTGATGCTCGACGGCCTGCCCAACCTGCAAGACCTGGGCAAGCTGATGGTGGGCGAGAACGTGCCCGAGATTCTGGCCTGCGACCTGAAGCTGGAGCAGGCCGCGCAGGCCACCATCAAGGACGGCATGGCGCACTGCGAGAGCGTGCGCGATTACGTCTCGCGCGATCTGCTGCAGGGCATCCTGGACGACACCGAGGAGCACATCGACTACCTGGAGACGCAAATCGAGCTGCTGGCCAAGGTGGGCCTGCAAAACTACCTGCAAAGCCAGATGGGCGAGGCCAGCTGAGCACCGCCCCACCGCGCTTGTCCACGGGGCCTTCGGGCCCCTTTTTCATGCCCGCTTGTTGTCGAGTTGCAACAAATAATAATGACAATGATTCTCATTTGCTTAGAATCACGCCTTTCATTGCAAGCCAGCCAGCGGCAGCCAGCGTCCTCCCGGGCGCTCGCGTGCATCCCGTCAGCCAGCCTTCTCCCTTCAACCCGCCTGCTGACCCGACCATGCGCCCTGCCCAAAAATTCAAACCAATCAAGCCCAAAGTCCGCTCCCGACAAGCGCCGGCTGCTCCTGTTATCGAAGCAAGCCACGCCCCGCTGCTGCCCCTGGGTGCGATGTTGCTGGCCGGATCGCTGGGCTCGGCCGCCCTCGCGCAGACCGCCGAGCCGGCGCCCGCCCCCGCCAGTGCCGCATCGGCACCGGCCGCCACGGCCGGCACGCTGGGCACCGTCACCGTGCGCGACAAGGCCGAGGGCGACGGCTCCACCACCAGCAAGGCCCTGCTGCGCGCCACCAAGACCGAGATCGGCAAGGGCGAGCAAAAGCTGATGGACATCCCGCAAAGCGTGACGGTGATGACCGAAAAGCTGATCCAGGACCGCAAGCTGGACGACTTTCGCGACGTGCTGCGGGCGACTGCCGGCGTCACCTTCCAGGCCGGCGAGACGGGCGAGGAAGACGTGCGCCTGCGCGGCTTCTCGCTGGGCCAGGCCGGCGACATCTACCGCGACGGCATGCGCGACGCGCCGCTGTACGAGCGCGACACCTTCGACGACGACCGCGTGGAGATCATCAAGGGCTCGGCCTCGATGCTGTTCGGCAAGGGCTCGACCGGCGGCGTGGTCAACCAGGTCAGCAAGCAGCCCTTTTTGATGACGCAGCACGAGGCGCAGGCCACCGTGGGCAGCGGCGGCATGAAGCGCGTGCAGGGCGACTTCAACTGGCAGACCGGGCCCGACGCCGCCGTCCGCCTGAACGTGATGGGCCATGACGCCGACAACTGGGGCGCCTATCAACGCAAGTGGGGCATCGCGCCCACCTACCGCTGGGGCATCGGCACGCGCGACGAGTTTTCGGTGGGCCTGTACGCGCTGGACGTGCGCGGGCGGCCCAACTACGCCCACCCCTGGATCATCAGCCCCGACGGCAGCATCAACCCCACGCTGCCGGCCAAGAACTTCTATGGCCTGGCGGACGACCACCTGAACACCTCGGCCACCTACGCCACGCTGGGCAACGTGCATCGCTTCGACGACGGCGGCGAGCTGAAAACGCGCCTGCGCGCCGGGCACTACAAGCGCGACCTGCTGGGCAGCCCGATCGGCTTTGCCGCGCCGCGTCCCACGGTGCTGTCCGACATCACCAGCAGCACCGTGCTCACGCGCCAGTCCAAGGGCCGCATCGGCGACAGCGACATCGCGATGCTGCAAAGCGACTACAGCAACAGCTTCGACTGGGGCGGCAAGAAGCACGCGCTGCTGGCCGGCGTGGACGTGTTCGACGAACGCGCCAAGCGCAACAACGCCTACGCGCTGCCCAACACGCCGGCGCGCCCCACGACGACGGTGGGCACGCCCAACGACGGCGCCTGGGTGCCCGACACCCGCGTGTTCCCGGTGCCCATGAACAGCTTCAAGTCGCGCAGCATCGGCGCCTACGTGCAAGACACGATGGCCATCACCGACACCCTCAAGCTGGTGGGCGGCGTGCGCTTCGACCACTTCACGGGCTCGTACCGCAACGCCGACGGGTCCTTGAGCAACGAGCGCACCGACAACCTGTGGAGCCCCCGCCTGGGCGTGCTCTACCAGCCCGACGAACTCTCGACCTATTACATCTCCTACGGCACTTCGTTCAACACCTCGGGCGACGCCTACCAGTACGGCGTGCTGGTCAACCCCGCCACCGGCGTGGCCGCCAAGACCCCGCCCGAGAAAAGCCGCAACATCGAGATCGGCGGCAAGTGGGAGCTGCTCGACCGCCGCGTGCTGGCCGGCGCCGCCCTGTTCTTCAGCCAGAAGTACAACGAGCGCAACACCGACCCCGACACCGCCGCGCAGCAGGAGCTGCTGTCGGGCCGCCGCCACGCCGCCGGCATGGAGTTCAACCTGGCCGGACGCATCACGCCCGCCTGGGAGATGTTCTGGAACCACACCTGGATCCCGAGTGCCAAGATCGACCGCAGCAACGTGGCGCTGAGCCCCAGCGGCACCGGCGCCCAGGTGCAGGGCGACCGCCCCGCCCTCACGCCGCGCCACAGCGGCAGCGTGTGGACGACCTACCGCATCAACCCGCAGTGGCGCCTGGGCGTGGGCGCCAACTACCGCAGCAGCCAGAACCCCGAGGGCCAGCGCACCTATCGCGCCAAGGGCTTTGCCACCTTCGACGCCATGGCCGAGTACAACATCAGCGAAACGGTGTCGCTGCGCCTGAACGTCACCAACCTGGCCAACCGGCTGTACGCCGACACGCTGTACCGCGGCTTTTATCAGCCCGGCGCGGCCCGGCGCGTGGACCTGACGCTGAAGGTCATGTTCTGATACCGTGCCGCTGACCCCCGGCGCAGCCGCCCACCCGGGCGGCTGCGTGCTTTTGCGAGTGCCCCATGTTGATTCACCTCAAGCAGTTGCTCACCCCCGCTGAACTGGCCCAGGCCCGCGCCCTGCTGCAAGCGGCCGACGCCCCCTGGATCGACGGCCGGCGCAGCGCCGGCGCGCAGGCCGTGCAGGCCAAGAACAACGAGCAGCTGGCGCAGGATTCGCCCAGCGCCACCGCGCTGCGGGCCCTGGTGCTGGCGGCGGTGCGGCGCGATCCGCTGTTCTTCTCCGCCGCGCTCCCGCGCAAGATCTTCAACCCGCTGTTCAACCGCTATGGCGGCGGCATGAACTTCTACGGCGCGCACGTGGACAACGCCGTGCTGCATTCGCGCGAGCCCGACCAATGGGTGCGCACCGACGTCTCATGCACCGTGTTTCTGGCCGACCCCGGCGAATACGACGGCGGCGAGCTGGTGGTGCACGACACCTACGGCCAGCAGACCATCAAGCTGGCCGCCGGCGACGCCGTGCTCTACCCCGGCGCCAGCGTGCACGAGGTGCGCCCCGTCACCCGCGGCGCGCGCCTGGCCAGCTTCTTCTGGGTGGAAAGCATGGTGCGCAGCGACGAGCAGCGGCGCCTGCTGTTCGAGCTGGACATGGCCTTGCTGGCCCTGCGCAAGAACCACGGCGAAAGCGCCGAGGCCACCCGCCTGACGGGCGTCTATCACAACCTGCTGCGCATGTGGGCGGATACTTGACGCACACCCCCAGTCTCCACTCGCTGCGCGATGTTCCGCCTTCCCCCTTGCAGGGGGCATCGCCAGTGGCCGGGGAGACCCCGGCCACGGCGATCGCTGGCTTGGCCTGCTCCGCGGCCCTCGGGCCCTTCGAGTTTCACAGGCTGCCGGTCGCATGACGCGCCGTGGATGACCGAAAGACCCAGCCGGGTCCAACTCAGAGGTTGAGAGTTTTTTGGACGTGCCCGAGGAGCGCGTCAAAACGCGTCCAATCGAGACGCAAAGCGCAGTCGTAGCTCGGGCTACGGCGAGCATTTGCAACGACGAGTGGGCGTGTTTTGGTGTGATCAGCGAGCATGAACAAAAGGCTCTCAATCTCTCAGCCCTTGCCCTGACAGGTCGCGCCCACCCAGCGCCCACGCATCTCGGTGTGAATCGTGCCGCCGGTGCTCAGCTTGCCGTCGGCGGTCATCGCCACCTCCTGCGGACTGATCGCCTGAACGACCACGTGCATGCTCACGCTGGCCGGCCCCGCGCCGCAACTCTGCTCCAGTTCGACCCGCGTTCCCGTCTTGGACAGCACCTTGCGGGTGCACCGCTCGTTCGCGCCCCTTTCAAGGTACTGGTCCTCGTCCAGGTCCTTTTGCGTCACGCAATAGCTGTGGCTGCTGGTGTGCGGCTGACCGGAGCGCGCGCCCATCGCCTGCTCCATCTTCGCGCGCTGCTCGGGCGTCAACTTGGCCAGCAGCTCGGGGGGCATGGTGAGGCCGGTCGTGGTCGACGTGATGGTCGACTCCCAGGCGCCGGTCTTCACCTTCAGCGACTGGGCCTGCGCGCCTGCGGCCAGCAGCGCCAGCGCGGCGACGGTGCACAAAGACAATGGGCGATGGAACATGGTGACTCCTTGGCATCTGGCGGATTGGGCAGGGTATCAAACAAGCATCCTGCGGGGCCGCATTGTGCGCGCCGCAGAGCCGTTTGCGCACCGGCGCGCGGGCAGGCGCCACCTACAATGCCCATCACCCATTTCAAGGAGTTCACCCTTGGCCCCCTGCATCGTCATCTGCCACTTCCCCCTGCCCGCGCCGAGCGAGGAGCAACTGATCGAAATCGCCAAGAAATCGGCCCCCAAATTTCGCCAACTGGGCGGCCGCGGACTGATCAGCAAGGACTACGTGCGCAACGAGCACGGCGCCGGCGGCGTCTACGTGTGGGAAAGCCGCGCCGCTGCCCAGGCCTGGTTCACCGAGGACAAACTCACCGAGTACACAAAAATCTTCGGCGCCCGCCCCACCCTGACCTGGTACGACGCCAACCTGACGGTGGACAACAAGGCGGGGCAGACCAGGGTCAACGGCAAGCCGGTTGCCGAGAGCTGAGCCCGCAAGAGCAACCGCACACCGAGCCCCCGAGGGCCGCGCGCCCCGTGAGCCGCGTTGAGCACCGTACGAGTCATGACCGAATCCCGCATCCCCCAGCAATACGAAGACTTCATGCGCCACGTGCAGCAGCACGGCGTGTTCAAGATGGATCGCACCGGGACCGGCACCACCAGCGTGTTCGGCCACCAGATGCGCTTTGATTTGTCCGAAGGCTTTCCACTGGTCACCACCAAGAAGGTGCATCTCAAAAGCATCATCTACGAGTTGCTGTGGTTCTTGCGCGGCGACGGCAATGCGCGCTGGCTGCAGGAGCGCGGCGTCACCATCTGGGACGAATGGGCCAAGCCCGATGGCGACCTGGGCCCGGTGTACGGCGTGCAATGGCGCAGCTGGCCAACGCCGGGTGGCGGTCACATCGACCAGATCGCGCAGGTGGTGGAGCAGCTCAAGACCAACCCCGACAGCCGCCGCATCATCGTCAGCAGCTGGAACGTGGCCGATCTGCCCAGGATGGCGCTGATGCCCTGCCACGCGTTCTTTCAGTTCTACGTGGCCGAGGGGCGGCTGAGTTGCCAGCTGTATCAGCGCAGCGCCGACATCTTTCTGGGCGTGCCCTTCAACATCGCGTCGTACGCGCTGCTCACCCACATGCTGGCGCAGCAGTGCGATCTGCAGGTGGGCGACTTCATCTGGACCGGGGGCGACTGCCACATCTACAGCAACCACGCCGCGCAGGTGACCGAGCAACTGGCCCGCACGCCCTACCCCTACCCGCAGCTTCACATCAAGCGCCGCCCGCCTTCGATCTTCGACTACGAATACGAAGACTTCGAGGTACAGAACTACCAGCACCATCCGGCCATCAAGGCACCAGTTGCGGTTTGAATTTGAATCAAACCGGGCTCTAGCGCTTGTCCATCAAGCGCAAGCGGCTCTTGTTTTTATAGTAATCCAATGATTGATCTGTTATCGCTTTACCGCACCATGGTGCGCATCCGCGCGTTCGAGGACGCGGCCGAAGCTGCCAGCCAGGGCGGCGTGTCCTGGGGTGGCGCGGCCACCGGCGGCGGCGAGGTGCGCGTCAAGGGCCCGCTGCATCTGTCCACCGGGCAAGAGGCCGTGGCCGCCGGCGTGTGCTCGCACCTGCGTCCCACCGACCTGCTGACCAGCACCCACCGTGGCCACGGCCACACGCTGGCCAAGGGGGCCGACACCACGCGCATGATGTGCGAGCTGTTCGGCCGCGCCCCTGGCACCAACGGCGGCAAGGGCGGCTCGATGCACATCGCCGATTTCTCCGTCGGCATGCTGGGCGCCAACGGCGTGGTGGCCGCCGGACTGCCGATTGCGGTGGGCGCGGCGCAGGGGCTGAAGATTCGCAAGCTGGACGCCATCGCCGTGTGCTTTTTCGGCGACGGCGCCATCAACCGCGGCCCCTTCATGGAGGCGCTGAACTGGGCCGGCGTGTACCAGCTGCCAGTGCTGTTCGTGTGCGAGGACAACCGCATCTCGGCCACCACCGACAGCAGCGCGATGACCGCCGGCCCCGGCGCCAGCGCGCGCGCCGCCGCCATGGGCATTGCCGCGATGCAGGTGGACGGCACGGATGTGCAGGCCGTGTCGGACGCCGCCGCCCAGTTGATCGCCGACATCCGCGCCGGCCACGGCCCGCGCCTGCTGCACGCGCTGACCGACCGGCACAAGGGCCACGTGTCGGTGGACCCGGCGACCTACCGCAAGCCCGAGGACGTGGCGGCCGCGCTGGCACGCGACGGCATCGCCCGCGCCCGCGCTCGCCTGGTCGAACAAGGCCAGGGGGCGCAGGCCGAGCAGATCGAGCGCGCGGCCAAGGCCGAGATCGACGCGGCCGTGGCCACCGCCAGCGCCGCGCCGGCGCCTGATCCAAGCGCGGCCTACACCGACGTTCAAACCATTGGTGCGGGGATGTGGGCATGAGCAGAAAGGAATCACCCCCGTTGCTGCACTCGCTGCGCGATGTTTCGCCTCCCCCCTTGTATCTTTGCAACTGCAGTCCTCGTTCAGTTGTCGTCAGTGCGCCAAACCTGCCTCCCCCTGGAGCCTTGAGTTCGACCTTGAGCAATCGGTCAACGCATTGACATCTTTCATCCAACCACGTAGCCCGAACAGTTGCCGATCATGAACATGCATGCACAAGGTGGGGTAGTGAGTGGCGTCGGTCGAGCCAACGCCGGTATTGATGTGTCCAAACTGCATCTCGATGCATGCGTGGGCGATCAGCATCGGCGCGTGCCCAACGACGCCGACGGGTGGCAGGAGCTGATCAATCAGTTCAAGAGCACCGATGTTGATTTGGTGGTCATCGAGGCCACTGGTGGCTACGAGCGTGAACTGGTGTGGGCGCTGCAACGTGCCGGCATTGCGGTCGCGCGTGTCAATCCGCGTCAGAGCCACGACTTCGCCAAGTCGATGGGTGAGTTGGCCAAGACCGACAAGGTCGATGCCCGCATCCTGCGCGACTTTGCCGACGTGTTGGCGCGCCACAAGGATCGAGCCAAATACATCACGCCTATGGAGGATGTCCGGCGCCAGGAGTTGGCAGTGCTGATGACACGGCGTCGGCAGCTCATCGAGATGCGAGTGGCTGAAGGCCACCGCTTGGAGCAGGCCAGCGCACGCGCCGCGCGCAGCATCAAAGCCGTCCTCGGGATGCTGGACAAGCAGATCGCGGCCATTGATGCGGACGCCGACTCGCACCTGGATCGACACTTCAAGCAGCAGCGCGCGTTGCTCGACAGTGTCAAGGGCGTCGGTCCGGTGGCGATTCTCACCCTGAGCGCGGCGCTGCCCGAATTGGGCCGGCTCAAGCGACGCCAGATCGCCAAGCTGGTGGGTGTGGCTCCCCTGGCCAATGATTCGGGCGAGCGCAGTGGCAAGCGTCGTATCTGGGGTGGGCGCGCCGAGGTGCGGGCCGTGGTGTACATGGCCGCGCTCTCAGCCATTCGCTACAACCCCGTGTTCAAGGTCTTCTATGAGCGTTTGCTACAAGCGGGCAAACCCAAGAAAGTGGCCATCGTCGCTTGCATGCGCAAGCTCTTGACGATTCTCAACGCCATGCTCAGAGATAAAACCGCCTGGGATCTGTCCAAGCATGAAAATTTCATTCAACAGACTTGACTTGAGAACACAGTTGCTCAAGGGGGCATCGCCAGTGGCCAGGGGAACCCCGGCCACGGCGATCGCTGGCGCGGCCTGCTCCGCGGCCATCAGACTCTTTGGGCTTCATCGACTGCAAGTAGCGCGCAACATCATGAAAATTGAGATGACCTATGCCCAAGCGGCTGCCCTGGCCTTGGCGCAAACGATGGAGAAGGACGCGACCGTCATCGCCCTGGGCGAAGACCTGGGCCGCGGCGGCGTGTTCGGCCAATACCGCAACGCCGACGGCGCGCCGCTCGCGCAGCGCTTCGGCGCCGATCGCATCATCGACACCCCCATTTCCGAGGCCACCATCGTCGGCGCCGCCGTGGGCATGGCGCTGGCCGGCTGCACGCCGGTGGTGGAGCTGCGCGTGGTGGACTTCGCCCTGTGCGCCATCGACGAGATCGTCAACCAGGCGGCCAAGAACCGCTACATGTTCGGCGGCCAGGGGCGCGTGCCCATGGTCATGCGCATGCCCATCGGCATCTGGTCGTCGTCGGCCGCGCAGCACAGCCAGTCGCTGGAGGCCTGGTTTGCCCACATTCCCGGCCTGGTCGTCGTGGCCCCTTCAACGCCGGCCGACAACCACGGCCTGCTGCTGGCCGCCCTGCAATCGGGCGACCCGGTGGTTTACATGGAGCACAAGGAGCTGTGGGGCACGCAAGGCCCTGTCACGCCCGGCGCCGTGGTGCCGCTGGGCCAGGCGCGCGTGATGCGCGAAGGCGGCGACGTGACCCTCGTGTCCTGGTCGCGCCAGGTGCAGGCCTGCGCACAGGCGGCCGAGCAGCTGGCCACGCAGGGCGTGCAGGCCGAGCTGATCGACTTGCGCACGCTCTGGCCCTGGGACAAAGAGACCGTGCTGGCCAGCGTGGCCAGGACCGGCCGCCTGCTGGTGGTGCACGAGGCCGTGCAGGTGGCCGGCTTTGGCGCCGAAATCGCCGCCACCGTGGCCGAGCACACGACAGCCCGCGTGGCCCGACTGGGCGCGCCGCGCATCCCCGTGGGCTACGCCCCCGGCCTGGAGGCCGAATCGCGCGTGGCGCCGGACAAGATCGTGGCTGCCGTGCAAACACTGCTCGCGCGATGAAAGTCGGCCTGATCTGGGCACAGGCGCGCTGCGGCGTCATCGGCAAGGATGGCGTCATGCCCTGGCATCTGCCCGAGGACCTGGCGCACTTCAAGCGCGTCACGCAGGGGCACCCGGTCATCATGGGCCGCAAGACCTGGGACTCGATCCCGCCGCGCTTTCGGCCCCTGCCCGGCCGGCGCAACATCGTCGTCACGCGCCAAGCCGATTTGAATCAAACCGGCCTGGAGCTCGCATCCAGTCTGCGCGAGGCGCTACAAATTTGTGATGACGTCGAGCAAACCTGGGTGATCGGTGGCGCGCAGATCTATGCCCAGGCCCTGCCCCTGGCCGACGAGCTGGTGGTGACCGAGATCGATGCCGACTTCGAGGGCGATGCCTTTGCCCCCGCCATCGGCGCCGATTGGCAGGAGATGGCGCGTGAGCCATTCAACTCCAGCACAGGGCTGCGCGGCGCCTTCGTCACCTGGCGGCGCAAGGCATCGCGCCCGTGACTGCGGGGCGGCACCTCAATGCCACACAATGCATCGGTCCCGCCCACCGCCACGCGCCATGACCGCCCCAGCACCCGACACCCCCTTTCGCACCTTGCCCGATCTGATCGGCGAGCACGCGCGCCTGCGCCCCAACCATCCGGCCCTGCGCGACGAACACGACACGCTGAGCTACGCCGAGCTCGATGCGCTGATGGACCGCATCGCCGCCGCCTTGCAGCGCGATGGCGTGCAACCCGGCCAGGCCATTGCCATTTGCGCCACGGCATCGGTGCGCTATGCGGCCCTGTTCATGGGTGCGCTGCGCGCCGGCGTGGTGGTGGCGCCGCTGGCGCCGTCCAGCACGGCCGATAGCCTGGCCTCGATGCTGCGCGACGCCGACGCGCGGCTGTTGTTTGTCGACGCCAGCACGCACGATCGCCTGCCCGCGCCCAGCGCCGCCCGGCCGCGCATCGCGCTGGACGGCAGCGCCGGCGGCCACGCCTGGGGCGACTGGCTGGCCCCCGCCGGCGCGCGCCCGCAGCCAGTAGCCATCGCGCCCGACGCGCCCTTCAACATCATCTATTCCAGCGGCACCACCGGCACGCCCAAGGGCATCGTGCAGTCGCACGGCATGCGCTGGGCGCACATCCAGCGCGGCAGCGTGTACGACTACGGCCCGCAGGGCAGCACGCTGCTGGCCACGCCGCTGTACTCCAACACCACGCTGGTGGTCTTCGTGCCCACGCTGGCCTATGGCGGCTGCGTGGTGCTGATGCCCAAATTCGACGCCCTGCACTACCTGCAACTGGCCCAGCAGCACCGCATCACGCACACCATGCTGGTGCCGGTGCAGTACCAGCGCATCATGGCGTTGCCGCAGTTTGGCGACTTCGACCTGACGGCCTTCCGCTACAAGTTCTGCACCAGCGCGCCGTTTCGCGCCGAGCTGAAGGCCGACGTGCTGGCGCGCTGGCCGGGGGGTCTGACCGAGTTCTACGGCATGACCGAAGGCGGCGGCACCTGCATCCTGGACGCCCACCTGCACCCCACCAAGCTGCACACCGTGGGCCGCCCCGCCGCCACCAGCGACATCCGCCTGATCGACGAGGACGGCCACGAGGCAGCGCCCGGCGAGGCCGGCGAGGTGGTGGGCCACTCGCCCGGCATGATGACCGGCTACCACGGCCAGCCCGCCAAGACGCGCGAGGCCGAGTGGTTCGACGCGACCGGCAAGCGCTTCATCCGCACCGGCGACGTGGGGCGCTTTGACGCCGATGGCTTTTTGACCCTGATCGACCGGCGCAAGGACATGATCATCAGCGGCGGCTTCAACATCTACCCGAGCGATCTGGAAGCCGCCCTGCGCCAGCACCCCGCCGTGCACGACGTGGCCGTGGTCGGCGTACCCAGCGATCAATGGGGCGAGACGCCCGTGGCCTTTGTCGTGCCCCACGCCGGCGCCACGACAACGGCCGACGAACTGAAGGACTGGTACAACCAAAGCGCCGGCAAGACCCAGCGCCTGAGCGATCTGCGCCTGGTGGCCGATCTGCCCCGCAGCGCCATCGGCAAGGTGCTCAAGCGCGAGTTGCGCGATGCGTACGCTGCGCGGGGCTCGTGATGCGCAGGCCCGAACAGCCGGACGCAGAGGACGCAAAGATCACGCAGAGGACGCAAAAAAATCAAAAAACAATTTTTGAATGGGATGAAACCCGCATGGAACATGGTTTGTTCGCTATCGCTTCCAAAGCCATTGGCTTGAATTTTTTTGCGTCTTTTGCGAATCCTCTGCGTCCTCTGCGTCCGGCATTCCCAGCCTCTCTTTCCCCCACCACCCTCAAGGAGACGACCATGCAACGCCGCCCCTTCACCCTTGCCCTGGCCTGTGCCGCCACCTTGGCCGCCACCGGCGTCCAGGCCCAGGCCGACTGGCCCAGCCAGCCCATCACGATCATCGTGCCCTACGCCCCCGGCGGCACTACCGACGTGGTCGGCCGCGCGCTGGCCGCCGGCCTGGGCAAGCAGCTCAAGCAATCGGTGGTGGTCGAGAACAAGCCCGGCGCCGGCGGCACCCTGGGCATGGGCGAGATGCAGCGCGCCAAGCCCGACGGCTACCGCCTGACCATGGTGCCTGTCAGCGTGTTTCGCCAGCCCTACGTGCAAAAGGTCAGCTACGACCCCATCGGCGACCTGAGCTACATCGCCTCGTTCACCGCCTACGACTTCATCCTGGCCGTGGCCGCCGACTCGCCCTTCAAGACGGTGAAGGACCTGGTGGCCGCCGCCAAGACCAGCAAGGGCGGCGTCAGCTACGGCACGCCCGGCAAGTTCACCGGCAACCAGGTCACCATGGCGCTGCTGGGCAAGGCCGCCAATGTCCCCTTTGTTCACGTGCCGTACAAGGGCGACTCCGAGGCCACCAACGCCCTGCTGGGCGGGCATGTGCAGGCCATCGTCAGCACCAACGGCATCCGCACCTTCATGGACTCGGGCAAGGTGCGCGCCCTGGCCATCGCCGCCGAGCAGCGCCCCGCCGCGTTCGCCAACGTGCCCACCTTCAAGGAGGCCGGCTATGACGTGATCGTGCCCTCGCCCCTGGGCCTGGCCGGCCCCAAGGGCCTGCCCCCCGCCATCGTGCAAAAGCTCGACGCCGCCATCAAGGCCGTGCTGGCCGAGCCTGATTGGCAGCGCACCATCGAGACCTATGGCATCCGCAGCGACTACCGCGACCACGGCGCCTACACCGAATTCGCCCGCAAGAACTTCGCGGCCGAGAAGGTGATCGTGGAATCGCTGGGGTTGAATGATTGAGGGCAGTTGGCAAGAATAGACCACCTTTGAAATCGTCATAGAGAGCCTCCTTCACAGGAGGCGCCCCTACCACACTACCCGGCATGCGCGCCGGGCAATTCGAGAGTTCGAAGGCATGACTGGTTGCGTACGGCCAAGCGGGCAAACCGAAAATTCACCGCAGCTATGCTCCACGTGCAGATCTTCCTGATCAGGTACCTTCTGGACGTCGACGTTTTCCCTATTCATGCCAGACGCAGCAACGAAGAATATTTTTGTGGGGCCACGAAAGCGGCTTGTCGATTGGGTGCGAAAGCTGCTGACAGGTCCGCCACTACCAGATTCGAGCAGTTCCGATGCTGACTTCCGCCTGCACGGGATGTCACCCATCGATCGGTACCCCTGCGGAGCAATTTATCCCATCCTTCCGGGTGGCGAAGGAATTGACCCAGCGGATGCAGCCGACGATGAAACAGTAGTGGGTTTGGATGCCCAGGACAACAACTCTGCCGACCCTGCCGTCATGCGGCGCTATGTCCCCCCGTACTCACTCGGGCTGTCGTTCTTCATCAAGGGCGAAGGCATCCGATTTCAAGTGCTTTGGACGGCGGCGCGATACGATTTGGAAAATGCTGATGGGCAATTCAAGAAGGCTGAGTGGAAGCGTTTTCAGCTGGGCGGGGAAGGTGATGTCTGCAACGTCACATGCCCTGGGCAAGGCGAACGCCAGCGTTTCGATCTGCTCGATGGCCGCGCGCGCTTGGACGTCCTGTGGCGTCCTTTCGGTCAAGGCTGGATTGTTACGGTCACACTGAGCAATGCTCAGCATATCGACGCTAGCAACGCGAAGGAATTTGTAGAGGAGCGCACCAAGGCCACCTTGTTCGAAGCTAGTCTGAGGTGTGTGATCGACGCCGGCGAAGTTGGTGTCTACCCCCGCGTCGACCGCGATTTGCTTGACGATGAAGAGCAGGAAGTCGAGTTGCAATATGCCCTTCGACACATCTACGCTATCGGTCATGGTTGCGCCGCGGATTGGGTGGTCAGCGACGGGCGAGTCACCGAGTTGTGCACCGAAACCATGCCCGCAGTGGAAGTGCCGCAGATGACCGCCGATACGGAGGCCGGCGGTGAGGATGTGCTGTGCCTATCCAAACTGGCGCGCGTAGATGCCCACTACGAAAGCGAGCTGGCGCTCAAGTTGAAGGCTTTCGTTGATGGCTACGCCGAGTGGGCAGGTCGCCAGGCGAGCACATTGCCTGCCCTGCACGCAGACGATCGTCCCACGGGCAAGCGCATCACCAAACGCATCGAGACGGCGATCGCTCGCATGCGCACGGGTCTGGCTCTGTTGGCCCGTGATTCCAGCGTCAGGTTGGCTTTTGCGCTCGCAAACTGCGCCATGCTCGACCAGATGCGCCAGCATGACAAGGTGCAAGGCAGACCGCGTGAAGAAGACGCCTACCGTTGGCGGCCGTTCCAGTTGGCCTTCTTGCTCACGGTGCTCGAATCTGCCGCCAATGAAAGCAGCGAGTTCCGCGATACCGTGGATCTGATCTGGTTTCCCACTGGCGGTGGCAAGACGGAAGCCTACCTGGGCCTGATCGCCTTGCAGATCGTGCTGAGGCGTTTACGCCACCCCTCCACTGGCGGCGGCACCTGCGTTTTGATGCGCTATACCTTGCGTTTGCTGGCACGCGATCAGTTCATTCGCGCATCACGGCTAATCTGCGCGCTGGAGCTGATCCGCCGCGCACGCCAGGATCTGGGTAGCGAGACCATCAGCATCGGCATGTGGGTTGGCGAGGCCACCAGCCCCAATAGCTACGCGAAAGCTGCCGAACTGGTGACGAAAGCGAGGGGATCGGTAACCTTGCCAGCGCTGGTGAACGACCGCTGCCCATGGTGTGGCGAGGCCTTCGCCGCCGATCACAACTACGACGCTGCGCCAGACCGTTTTCGTTTTGTCTGTCATCACGACGAGTGTGCTTTCAAGGGGCTGCCCTTGCCCTGCAATGTCGTGGATGAAGCCCTGTACGACGCACCTCCCACCATGCTGGTAGCCACCGTGGACAAATTCGCCCGCCTGGCATGGGAAGAACGGGCCAGTGCATTCTTTGGTGAGGGGGGCAACCGCCCACCGGAGTTGATCATCCAGGACGAGTTGCACCTGATCGCGGGCGCGCTCGGTACCGTGGCCGGGCTGTACGAGGCCGGGTTGGATACCGCGCTGCGACTGCGCGATGTCTATCCCAAGTACGTCGCCTCCACCGCCACGATCAGGATGGCCGCACAACAGGTGCGTCGACTCTACGGGCGCGAATTAGCGGTGTTTCCGCCGCCAGGGCTCAATTGCGACGACTCCTATTTCGCCCGCACGGTACCCTTGACCGAACGCCCCGGGCGCCTGTACGTTGGCTATATGGCACCCATGCTCACTCGCCAGGAATGCATGGCTCCATTGGCGGCCGCCCTGCTATTGGCACCGCATGCGCTGTTCGCTGAAGATCAGGATCGGGATGCACTGCTCGATGCGTGGTGGACGCAGGTGGTCTACCACGGCAGCCTCAAGGGTGTTGGCAACAGCCACACCGCCTATGTTGGCGATGTCCGAGCATTCAAGCGCCGGTTGGTGGAAGACCTCCATCGCGCATCGCCTCCCGATGCCGAGAACGACACCACGAGGCCGGAGGATCCACGTGATGCAGTTGTGATCGCCCAGCTCACCAGCTTGCAATCGGCAGAGCAGAACAGTGCCATCTTCTCTCGACTCACCAAGCCGCGCGGTGATAAGGGCCTTGAAAGCCCGGTTGTCGTGCTCGTCGACCTGCCCAGCCCCCGTGTGAGCTTCGAAGCACGTGCGATGCACTACGTCGGCATGAGCCGTGCCCGGGCGCTTTTGTGCATGATTTGTTTCAACCTTGCGTAAGCATTTGATTGATCGAGTCTGCCATAGGGTTCCGCAGCACGTTGCTGGATCTCGGTTTCGAAATTGGCCAGTTCTGCGTCTACATGTTCAGGTGCACCAGCGCGACTCAGATCGATCGAGAGGCGATCCAGTCGCTGCCATGGTTGTCGCGAGTCACATGCCGCTGAAATAAGCACGCCGGCACAATCATCATGCATATCTTGAGGCGGAAAGGAGCCTGTTCATGCGCGCAACATTCAAGATCGGCGACCACGTAAGCTGGAACTCCGAAGCCGGCCGCGTGAGCGGCCGCATCATCCGTGTGCACCGCCAGGCCTTCGACTGGAAGGGCTACACGCACCACGCGAGCGAGGCCGAGCCGCAGTACGAGATCCAGAGCGACAAGACCTCGCATGTGGCGGTGCACAAGGGCAGCGCGCTCCAGCGCCTGCACAACTGATGCCATGGCCGAGCGCCTGCCCTACTTCACCATCGGCCACTCCACGCTGACGGTGGACGAGTTGGCCGCACGCCTGCATGCCGCCGGCGTGACGCGGCTGATCGACGTGCGCAGCATTCGCCGCTCGCGCACCAACCCGCAGTTCAACCAGGACGTGCTGCCGCAACAGTTGGCCGCGCGAGGCATTGCGTATGAAGCCATAGCCGATCTGGGCGGGCGGCGCAGCCGCCAAAAAAACGTGGCGCCGAAGGTCAACGGCTTCTGGGACAACGCCAGCTTTCACAACTACGCCGACTGGGCGCTGCAAGCCCCTTTTCGCGCCGCGCTGCAGGCCCTGCGCGACAAGGGTCAGCACGAGCGCTGCGCCGTGATGTGCGCGGAAAGCGTCTGGTGGCGCTGCCACCGCCGCATCATCGCCGACCACCTGCTGGCCGCCGGCGAGACGGTGCGCCACATCATGGACGGCCACATCGACGAAGCGCAACTCAACGCCGGCGCGCGGGTGCATGACGATGGCACGGTAAGCTACCCCGCTGCGCAGCAAGCGCTGGATGTGTAGCCCCATCATGAAAATCGCCACCTGGAACGTCAACTCCCTCACCGCCCGCCTGCAGCACGTGCTGGACTGGCTGGCCGCCAACCCGGTGGACGTGCTGGCACTGCAGGAGCTCAAGCTCGCCGACGACAAGTTTCCGCACGAGGCGCTGCGCGCTGCGGGCTACGAGGCCGCGGTGTTTGGCCAGAAAACCTACAACGGCGTGGCCCTGCTCACGCGCGCGCCGCTGCAGGCAGTGGATGTGACGCGCAGCATCGCGGGTTTTGCGGATGAGAACGCGCGCCTGATTGCCGCCACGCTGGAGGCGCCTGGCGGGCCGCTGCGCCTGGTCAACGGCTATTTCGTCAACGGCCAGGCACCCGGCAGCGACAAGTTCGACTACAAGATGAGCTGGCTGCGCGCGCTGCGCGACCATTTGCGCGAGGAGCTGGCCGCCCACCCGCGCCTGATGCTGGTGGGCGACTTCAACATCGTGCCCGAGGACCGCGACAGCTACGACCCGGTGGGCCTGGCCGGCACCATCTTGCACACCGACGAGGAGCGCGGGCACTTCAAGGCGCTGCTGGGCCTGGGCCTCGTCGATTCGTTTCGCCTGTTCGAGCAGCCCGACAAGAGCTTCTCGTGGTGGGACTATCGCATGCTGGGCTACCAGAAGAACCGCGGCCTGCGCATCGACCACATCCTGGTGAGCGCGCCGCTGCGGCCCCAGGTCAGCGCCTGCGCCATCGACCGCACGCCGCGCAAATGGCCCAAGCCCAGCGACCACGCGCCGGTGATCATCACCCTCAGTTGATATAACTTTGATAGCTGTTTGCGCCTTTGTGACGGGCGATACAACCGAATTTAAACGTTGATTTGCCGGCGGCAGCCAACGTCCAGGACGCTGCACACGCCGCCGCGCGGTAACCTGCGCCGCCGTCAGGGTCACGTTTGCCGGTCAGCGGGAACGCGCCGACGCCTGCGTAGCATCCAATGACTGACCGCAAGCAAGGAGTCCGGCATGGAACACGCATTCGACCATCTCATCATCGGCGCCGGCATGGCCGGCGCGGCCGCGGCCGTGGCCTTGCGCCAGGCGGACGCCAAGGCCAGCATCGCGCTGCTGGGCGCCGAGGCCCACCCGCCCTACGACCGCCCGCCGCTGTCCAAGGCGCTGTGGAAGGACGGCCAGGAGGCGGACATCTGGCGCCCGATCCAGGACGCCCGAGCCACCCTGCAACTGGGGCGGCGTGCGGTGGCCATCGACCGCGCGGCGCACACGGTGCGCGATGATGCGGGCGACACCTGGCGCTATCGCAAACTGCTGCTGGCCACCGGCGGCGCGGCGCGCACCCTGCCCTTTGGCGAGGGCTTCATTTACCTGCGCACGCTGGACGACTACCGGCGCCTGCGGCAAGCCGTCAAGCCGGGCGCCCGCGCGGTGGTGATCGGCGGCGGCTTCATCGGCAGCGAAATCGCCGCCGCGCTGACGTTGAACGGCGCGCGGGTGAGCATGCTGTTTCCCGAGGCGGCCATTGGCGCGCGCGCCTACCCGAAGGCCTTGGCCGACTCGGTGACGGCCTACTACCGCGACAAGGGCGTGGACGTGCGGGCGGGCGTCTCCGTCAATGGCGCGCGTGGCAACACGCTGGAGCTGACCGACGGCAGCACGCTGGCGACCGATGTGGTGGTGGCCGGCTTGGGCATCACGCCCAACGTGCAACTGGCGCAGGACGCGGGCCTGGCGGTGGACAACGGCATCATCGTCGACGCGCAGCTGCGCACGTCCGACCCCGACATCTTTGCCGCCGGCGACGTGGCGAGCTTTCCGGCTGCGGCGCTGGACCGACGCCTGCGCGTGGAGCACGAGAACGCCGCACTCACCATGGGCGAGCGCGCGGGCCGCGGCATGGCCGGGCAGGACGCACCCTATGACGAGCTGCCCTACTTCTACTCCGACCTGTTCGACCTCGGCTACGAAGCCGTCGGCACGCTGGACGCGCACCTGCAAACGGTGGAGCAATGGGTGACGCCGTATCGCGAGGGCGTGGTCTATTACCTGGACGCCGGGCGCGTGCGCGGCGTGCTGCTGTGGAACACCTGGGACCAGGTCGAGCACGCCCGCAAGCTGATTGCCGAGCCGGGGCCTTTCGACGCCGCCAGCGTGCGCGGGCGCCTGCCGCAGTAGAGCCGGCGCGGCGCAACGGCAACGCCACGGTCACTTGACGCGGTGCAAGGTGTTCTTGTCCGTGTGGTGCATTTCGGCGCCGGTGGCCGCCAGCTTGAGCACCAGGTCCGACGTGTAGCTCAGGGTGTCGGCGTCGGCGAGGGTGAAGGTGCTCTTGAAGTCCATCAGCTGCGCGCGCTCGGACAAATACTTGTTCTGCAAAATGCCGTAGTTGGGCGAGCCCGGCTTGGCATCAAAGTGCAGCACCGTGTCGCGCGGCTTGGCGTCGCCCCCCGCCAGAATGGCAATGCCGCGCCCGAAAACGACGGCGCGCATGATCTGGCCGGTGGCCTTTTCCCACAGCTGGTAGCCGACCTCGTCGTGGAAGGGGTCCATCGCCTCTTCGCCATGGCGCCACGCGGTCATCTTGTAGTTCAGGCCTTCCAGCGACTGCTTGCCGTTTTCCGTCACCGGAATCGGGTGAAACCAGGCTTTCTCGAAGTAGCCGGTGCGGCCGGTCTCGTCGTCCTTGTTGTGATACGACAGGTCGATGCCGACATTGCCCTCCCATTCGCCGACCAGCGGTGTGAGCGGACCCAGGCGCCGCGGACCTTGGATTTCAGCCATGATGGGTCTCCTTGTCTTGGTTGCCAAGGAGCCAGCTTAGCCCTGGCGCATTGACACCACTGGCAAGTCATGATTGGGCCCTGATGGGCCCGGCGCTCAGGGCCCGTAGCGCTTGAGCTCGCGCTGAATGCCTTCGATGTCGGCCTGGTTGCGCGCGATGGAGGCCTTGAGCTCGGCCACGCGGTCCAGGTACTTTTGGTAGTTGCGCGCCTCACCGCCGATCTTGTCGGGCTCGCCGTTGTTGTATTCCTTGGCCAGTTCGGCCTGGCGCGCCTGGGCGCGGCGCAGCTCCTGCTCCAGGATGGCCTTGGCGTCGGCGTCGCGCGCGCGCTGCTCGGCCGGATCGACCCGCGGCGCCGATGCCGGCGCGGTGACCACCGGCTTGGCCGCTCCGCCGCCTGCGGATGCCGCTGCCGGCGAGGTGCCGCGCACCACGGTCACGTTGCCACCTTCCACCGGCTTGCAGTCGCTGCGGCCCTTGATCTGGTTGGTGTATTCGTTGCCACAGCGGTAGATGCGGCCTTGCGCCCACGCGGGCGCGGCCGCGGCAAAAACGGCGGCCAGCACGGCCAAGCCTGCAAGCGTCGAAACCAGCGGGGTGCGCTTCATGTCGATAACCTCAACGGCACGCCGCCCGGGCGCAGCACGCCGGGCGAGCACAAAAACCAAAGTATGAGCGCAATTGAGTGCGCCGACGCCATTGCGTTCCCCCGCCCGCATGAAAAAAGGCGGCCCAGGCCGCCTTTTTGGCATGCTGTGCCCGGATTACAACGAGTAGTACATGTCGTATTCGGCCGGATTGACCTGCATGCGGATGCGCGTGACTTCGCTCATCTTCAGCTCGATGTAGGCGTCCAGCAGGCCGTCGGAAAACACGCCGCCGCGCGTGAGGAAGGCGCGGTCCTTGTCCAGCTCTTCCAGCGCCTGGTCCAGGCTGTGGCACACGGTGGGCACCAGCTTATCTTCCTCGGGCGGCAGGTGGTACAGGTCCTTGGTGGCGGCCTCGCCGGGGTGGATCTTGTTTTCGATGCCGTCCAGGCCCGCCATCAGCAGCGCGGCAAAGCACAGGTAGGGGTTGGCCATGGGATCGGGGAAGCGCGCCTCGATGCGGCGCGCCTTGTCGCTCATCACGTGCGGAATGCGGATGGAGGCCGAGCGGTTGCGGCTGGAGTAGGCCAGCTTGACGGGGGCCTCGAAGTGCGGCACCAGGCGCTTGTAGCTGTTGGTGGTGGGGTTGGTGATGGCGTTGAGCGCGCGCGCGTGCTTGATGATGCCGCCGATGTAGAACAGCGCCGTCTCCGACAGGCCGGCGTAGCCGTTGCCGGCAAACAGGTTCTTGCCGCCCTTCCAGATCGACTGGTGCACGTGCATGCCGCTGCCGTTGTCGCCGTGGTAGGGCTTGGGCATGAAGGTGGCCGTCTTGCCGTAGCGGTCGGCGACGTTCCACACCACGTGCTTCAAGCGCTGCGTCCAGTCGGCGCGCTCGACCAGGGTGCTGAACTTGGTGCCCAGCTCCATCTGGCCGGCGCCGGCCACCTCGTGGTGGAACACCTCGACCGGAATGCCCATTTCTTCGAGCACCAACGCCATCTCGGCGCGCATGTCGTGCGTGCTGTCGACCGGCGCCACCGGGAAGTAGCCGCCCTTGGTGGTCGGGCGGTGGCCGCGGTTTCCGCCTTCCAGCTTGGCGCCGCTGTTCCAGGGCGCCTCGTACTCCTCGATCTGATAGAAGCTGTGGCCCGGCTCGGTGCTCCAGCGCACCTGGTCGAACACGAAGAACTCGGGCTCGGGGCCGAAGAAGGCCGTGTCGCCGATGCCGCTGGCCTTGAGGTAGGCCTCGGCGCGGCGCGCCAGCGAGCGCGGGTCGCGCTCATAGGCCTTGCCGTCGCCCGGCTCCAGCACGTCGCAGGTCAGCACCAGGGTGGGTTCTTCGTAGAACGGGTCGATGTGCGCCGTGGCCGGGTCGGGCATCAGCAGCATGTCGGAGGCCTCGATGCCCTTCCAGCCGGCGATGGACGAGCCGTCGAAGGCGTGGCCGTCGCTGAACTTGTCCTCGTCGAAGTGCGACACCGGCACGCTCACGTGCTGTTCCTTGCCGCGCGTGTCGGTAAAGCGGAAATCTACGAACTTGCACTCGGCATCCTTGACGAGCGTCATGACATCGGCGACGGACTTGGCCATCTTGGGGTTCTCCGGTTGGGGGGGGTAGTCTTGAAAAGGGTCCTGATGATTCATGCAGGTTTCATGCCAGCGCCGAAACCCATGCGAATGGCAGCGCAGCAACCCTGCCGACGCGCATTCTCGCCTGCTTTGGTGCGCCGCTGTGCGCAAGACAAGGCACCGTGCATCCGCTGGCGCACCATTTTGATGCGCACCCATTCGGTGCACACGCCAGCAGGCTCCAGGATGGTGCGCGTCATGGCCGCACGATTTCGGGGCCATAGCGCAGGCCAAAGGGCCCCAGCCAGCGGCGCAGGTCGGCATAGGCCGGCGCCACGGCATCGGGCGTGCCCTTGACGCCCAGGTCGATGTGGGCGCCGTACTGCGGGTGGTCCACGCTGGGCAGGCTGAACACCTTGACCTGCGGGTGCGCGGCCTCCACCCGCTGCATCACGGGCGTCAGCGTGCCTTCCAAGGCGCCCAGGATGATGACCGAGCGCTCCTGCCAGGTGCCGGCGCTGAACCAGTGGCGATAGTTTGTATCGAGCACCCACTCGATCATCGGCCAGGCCATGACCGGGAACCCCGGTGTGAAATAGATAGCGCCTCCCGCAGGCCCGGTGCAGGAAAACCCCGGAATCTTGTTGTAAGGATTGGGAATCAGCGTGGCGCCCTGCGGAAACACGCCCATGTTCAGCCGGTGCAGGTTGTCGGGGCGCTCGGGCTCGTAGGGCTCGCCGCGCTCGCGCGCGGTGTCCTGCATGCGCGCCTGGATCAGGGCCTTGGCCTCGGGGTGCAGCGCCAGGGGCACACCCAGCGCGGCGGCGGCGCAGGGGCGGGTGTGGTCGTCGGGCGTGGCGCCGATGCCACCGGTGCAAAACACCACGTCGCCACTGGCCAAGGCGCGCCGCAGCACGGCGGTGATGCGCGCCGGCTCGTCGCCCACGTATTCGGCCCAGCTGAGCTGAAGGCCGCGCGCGCCCAGCAGTTCAATCACCCGGGGCAGGTGCTTGTCGGCACGCCGGCCCGAGAGGATTTCGTCGCCGACAATGATCAGGCCAAACGCGGGCCGGGCGCTTTCAGGGTTCATGGGGCAAGGCCGGCATGACGGCGTTTTCAGGCTTCAGCACCGGCTCGATCACGCTCCATTGCGGCGCCGCGGGCGCGCCCTGGCGCAGCGCCTGCAAGGCCGCCAGGCCGTAGTGCGTGAACCACAGCGCCGAAAACGCGAACACCAGCGTGTAAATCCACAGCCCCAGCGGCAGCAGCAGCGGAAAGGCCACGGCAAACAACGTGAACGAGGCCCACACCACCGCCGGCGCCGCACCCAGGTAGCCGCAAATGACGCCGATGGCCAAAAGCGGCATGCGGTGCTGGCGCAAGAGGGTGCGGCGCTCGTCCCGCGTGGCGTGCATGTCCAGGGCGTCGTGGCTCATCACGCGGTAGTTCAGCCAGCCCCAGATCAGCGGCGGCACGATCAGGATCAGCGGCGGCACCAGCCACAGCGGCAGCGACAGCACCAGCGCCAGCAGCGCCAGCACCGTGTGCCCCAGCGACCACAGCGCGGCACCCAGCATCGAGTTGGCGCCGCGCCGCTCAAGCGCCGGAAAGCGCCGCTCGGCCACCAGGCGCAGCACGGCCGGCGTCATCAACAGCGCCACCAGCAGCAGCGCGCCCACCACGACCAGCGGCGTGACGGCCAGCACCAGCAGCAGCGGCGCCATGATGCCGCGCACGTTGCCCGCGCCCAGTTGCACCAGCCAGCCCGACACCACGGCCCAGACGCTGGACGCGTCCAGCCACGCGGCAATCGCCGCCACCGCCGCACCCCAGAAAAAGTAGCCCAGCGCCGCGCTGACCGCCAGCATGATGGCCAGCGGCAGCAGCGACAGCAGGATCACGCGCGGGTGCAGGCAGTAGGCCGCGGCGCGCCAGAACGAATCGAGCAGCAGATTCATGGACGCAAGAATACGTCAGGCCAAACCGGCCAGGCGCTTGAGGCCCAGCCACTGCTGCGCCCAGAACCCGCGCCCATAGTCGCGCCCCTGCTCGACCTGGTCGCGGATGCCGGTGGGCTCCAGCCGCGCGCCGAAGTCGACCGAGTCGAAAGCTGCGTCCCACCAAGGCAGCAGCACCCCGAAGTTGACGCCTCGCAAGGACCCGTGGGTGCCGACCTCGTGCCCCAGGCCGATGGCATGGTGGCGCCGGTGAAAGCGCGGGCTGACCAGCAGGCGCTCGCCCAAGCGGCCGAAGTGGCAACGCAGATTGGCGTGTTGCAGGCTTTGCATCAGCTGCGTCACGGCCACCAGCCACACGAACTGCGAGGGCGCCACGCCGATGGCGATCGCCACGACGACGAAGATGGCGTCGGTCAGCGCGCTGTCCAGCAGGTGGTTGCGGTCGTCGCTCCACATCGTCATCTGGCGCTGCGAGTGGTGCACGGCGTGCAGGCGCCACCACCATTCCCACTGGTGCTGGGCGCGGTGCACCCAGTAGCCGATGAAGTCGAACACCACCAGATAGATCGCAAAGCTGACCAGCGCGCGGTCGGTCACGTCGGGCCACAGCTGGTCCAGTTGCAGCGTGGGCATGCCGTGCGCGCGCAGAACGCCGATGCCTTGGGTGAGCCAGGCCTCGACGGTAAAGAACATCGCCAGCTTGAACAGGCCCAGGCGGTGCAGCAGGGTGTAGAGCACGTCCACGCGCACGGCGGCGCGGTCCACCACCGGCTCGGCCGGCCAGCGCCGCTGGGCCGGGCCGATCAACAGCAGCAAGGTGGCCACCTGCAGCAAGCCCACCAGCACCCAGCCGGCGGCGACGAAGCCGTCCTCCAGCAGGTTGCCCAGGCCCAGGGCAAAGGCCGTGGGTTCGATCAGCGACTCGAACAGCCACTGCTGGGCGGCGGCAAACAGGTCGGCGGGGGTCATCTCAGTTGTCCATGGCGCTGCGCGCCACCCGCAGCCGATGAAACGCAAAGAGCCCAATGGCCGCGGAGCAGGCCACGCCAGCGATCGCCGTGGAAGGGCTTGGCCCGCCCACAGGCGATGCCCCCTTGGGGTGGGCGAAACATCGCGCAGCGAGTGGAGACTGGGGGTGTTTCATCTCAACCGCCATGTTGCGCGATCCAGGGCGCGTAGTCCGGGTGCTCGCGCAGGGTGCGAAAGCAAAAGCCGCGCGCCTTCAGGCCTTCAATCAGCGGCTCCAGGTCGGCCGGGGCCCAGGGGTCCTGGCGCGACCAGATGCCCAGGTGGGCCAGCAGGATGTCGCCGGCGCGGATGTGCTTGAGCGCTCGCTCCAGCAGCAGGGCGTTGGGGTATTTGTCGCTGGGCAGCTCGTCGCCCAGAAAGCCGGCGGGCGACCAGCCGACGTGCTTGTAGCCGCACGCTTCGGCCGCGGCCAGCAGGCGCGGCGAGGTCTTGCCGCCCGGCGCGCGAAACAGCGGCAGCGTCTTCTTGCCGCTGTAGTAGGCCAGGCGCTCGCTGGCCTGCTCGATGTTGGCGCAGTACTGCGCAGCCGTCCAGGTGAACTCGCGCCCGGCAAACGCGCCCGCGGAGGGGCGAATGCGAAAGCGCGGCTCGCGCCCCGGCAAGTCGCCGCGCCAATAGGCGTGGTCCCAGGTGTGCGAGGCCAGCTCGTGCCCCTCGGCGGCGCGCGCCTTCCACCACGGGCCCCAGTAGCGGCTGAGGCTGCCATCGCCCTCCTGCGTGCGCTCGTTGGCGGAAAAAAATGTCACGCGAACCTGCTGGCGGCGCAGCACATCGGCCACCAGGTTGGCAATGCCCATGTGGCCGGTGTCGAAGGTGAGGTACACCGGCGCGTCGCAGGTTTGCGAACGAACTTGCGCCCTGGCCCCCGTGGACAGGGCGCCAGCAGCTATCAAACCAAGAGCGTTGCGGCGTTGCATGGAAATGCTTCAAACCCGTCCCGCGTGATCCAGCGTCCACACCCCATGCGGCGACTTGCCCACCTTGACCTGGTACACCACGCGGCGCTGGGCGACGTCGATCAGCGTGAGCTTGCCGGCCCAGCGCGAGCCCACCATGATCAGCGTGCCATCGGCCGACACATCCATGCAGTCGGGCCCCGAAGGTGCCGGAAAGTCGGCCACCACCGCCATGCGCGTGTAGTCGATCTGGCTGATGGTGTTGGCCACCCGGTTGCTGACCAGCACGTGCCGCCGGTCGCCCATGGCCCGAAAGGCGTGCGCGCCCTTGCCCGAGGCGATCTGCCCCACCAGCTTGGGTGCCTTGCCCCCTTCGATGTCGAACACCTGCACGCCGGTGCCGCCGGTCAGGCCCACCAGCAGGTGGCGGTCGTCGGGCGTGCCGAACACGTCGGCGGGCATGGGCCCGGTCTGGACGCGATGCACCAGCGTTTGCGTGGCCAGGTCGATCGCCACCAGCTCGTCGCTGTCCTGCATGCTGGAGTACACCGTGGTGCTGCGGCTGTCGATCCACAGGTGGCTGGGCGTGCGGCCGGTCGGGATGCGCTTGACCAGCGTGGGGTTTTCGCCGTCCCAGCGGTACAGGTCGATGTGGTTCAGGCGGTTGGCCGCCGTGACGAACCAGCGCATGTCGGGCGAAAAGCGCAACTGGTAGGGATCGATCATGCCGCGCAGCGTGCGCTGCACCTGGGCCGTGTGCGGGTCGATGAAGGTGAGCGAGTCGCTGCCGGCGTTGGCCACGATGACCGATTTTTCATCGGGCGTCATGTACAGGTGGTGCGGCTCGCGGCCGGTGGGAATGCGTGCCAGCTCGACAAAGCGTGTGCCGTCGATCACGCTCACGTTGCCGTCCAGCGAATTGAGCACGAAAATGGGCGCGCGCGGGACGGGCCGGGATTGGGCATGGGCCGCGGCCGCACCGGCGCCCAGGCCCAGCGCCAGCAGGCGCCGGCGCGTCAGTTGGGCCCATCGATCATCACGCATCGCAGTCACAGAAGTCGCCTTTGCACAATCGCGCCGCCACAGTCCTGAATTCAGGCGCGCGTGAGTGTACGCCGTGGCGCGGCAAGTTCCCCTAACATTGCTCCATGCAAGCAATCGACATCGACGGCGTCCGGCTCGAGGTGGCCGCCATCGCGGCGCCCGCAGGCAGCCCGGCCGGCCGCGCGCCGCTGGTGTTTTTGCACGAGGGCCTGGGCTCCATCGCCCTGTGGCGCGACTGGCCGGCCAGCCTGTGCGCCGCCACCGGGCGCGCCGGCTGGGTGTATTCGCGCCGCGGCTACGGCCAGTCGAGCGCCGTGCCCAACGTGCGCGGCGCCGGCCGCCTGCAACCCGACTACATGCACCGCGAGGCGCTGCACGTGCTGCCGCGCCTGCTGGCGGCGCTGGGCCTCGAACGCCCGGTGCTGGTGGGCCACTCCGACGGCGCCACCATCGCGCTGATCCACGCGGCGCACCACCCGGTGGCCGCCTGCGTAGTGATGGCCCCCCACCTGATGGTCGAAGACGTCTCGGTGCGCTCCATCGAGCAGGCCCGCCAGGCCTACCAGCACGGGCCCCTGCGCCAGCGCCTGGCGCGCTTTCACGCCGACGTGGACGGCGCTTTCTGGCAGTGGAACGACATCTGGCTGAGCCCCGCGTTCCGCGCCTTCGACATCCGCGACGAATGCCGCGCCATCACCGCGCCCCTGCTGGCCATCCAGGGCCTGGACGACGAATACGGCACGCTGGCGCAAATCCACGACCTGCAGCGCGCCGCGCCGCATGCCCGGCTGCTGGAAGTGCCCGCCTGCGGCCACTCGCCGCACCGCGACCAGCCCTCAGCGGTCAACGCGGCGATTGCGGCGTTTCTGGACAGCATCGCCTGAGCCATCACGCGGGCGGCGGCGCCAGCAAGGCCAGATCGCCCTCGCCCAGCCAGCGCCACTGCCCCGGCGCCAGGTCGTGGGGCAACGCCAGCCCCCCGATGCGCGAGCGATGCAGCGCCTCGACGCGGTTGCCCACCGCCGCCACCATGCGCTTGACCTGGTGGTACTTGCCCTCGGTCAGGGTCAGGCGCAGCTGGTGCTCGGCGACGGCCTCGGCAGCAAAGGCACGCACCGGGCGCGGGTCGTCGTCCAGCACCACGCCGGCACGCAGGCGCTGCAGCTGGCGCTCGTCCAGCGGGTGCTTGGTCGTCACCTCGTACACCTTGGGCACGTGGCGGCGCGGCGCGTTCATGCGGTGGATGAAGGCGCCGTCGTCGGACAGCAGCAGCAGGCCCGTGGTGTCCTGGTCCAGCCGGCCCACGGCCTGCACGCCCTGCACCTTGCCGGGCGCGGGGCGCTGGCGCAGCGGCGCGGGCAGCAGGGTGTAGATGCTGGGCCAGGCGCCGGGGCGGTGCGAGCACTCGGTGCCGGCCGGCTTGTGCAGCATCAGGTAGGCACGTTCGCGGTATGGCCACGTGGCGCCTTGCACGGCAAAGGCGAAGCCCGGGTCGGCGACATCCATGCGCGCGCCCGCATCGGTGCAGGGCTGCCCGCCCACGCTGACCAGGCCGCGCTCGATCAGCCCGGCGCACACGCGCCGCGTGCCGAAGCCCTGTGAAAACAGCAAATCGTCCAAACGCATCGCTCACCTTTGCGCCACTTGGGCGCAGGGCCTCACGGCCCCCGCCTTGACCTGCATCCAATTGTGACTTTCTATGCAGATGACCGGATTTTCGTCCACGCCAAGCGACTGTCTCGCCTTTGCGGCACACCAAAGTCAGTCTAAAGTTGCAACACGCTGATTACTCGGCGGACATGCATAAAAAAACAAGCCGGCAACGGCGATCTGCTCAGGGAAAAACACGATGAACGCGTTGGGGCAAGGGTTGGGGCTGGGCCTGCTGCTGGCAGCTGCCGCGCTGGGCGCGGTGTGGCTGTCGCGGCAGGCAGCCGCCGGGCGGCAAAAGGCGCGCCGCGCGCCGCAGGCGGTGGCGGTGCAGCCACGCCCGATGCTGGGCCGCGGCGAGTTGCCGATCTGGCACTGGCTGCGCCAGGTTTTCCCCGAGCACGCCATCATGGTCAAGCTGCCACTGACGCGCTTTTCCATGCCGCGCGACCCGGCTGCGGCCAATGACCTGTTTGCCATGTTGGGCGGGCTGTATTGCACCTTTACCCTGTGCGACAACCGAGGCCGCGCCGTCGGCTGCGTGGACGTGATCGGCGCGCGCAAGCTCTCGCGCGGCAACCGCCAACTCAAGCAAACGCTGCTGTCGCAGTGTCGCGTCGGCTATTGGGTGCTGACAGCCGATACCCTGCCCGAGCCTTGGGCGATCCGCGCGGAGTTTCTGGGCCACGGCGCCGACGGCACGCAGCCGCCCGCGACGACCGAGCCCGATGAGCTGAGAACGGCGCGCGACAACCTGGTCGAGACGCTGGATCGCAAACGCAGCGACCGCCGCTCGCAGATGGCGCCGCTCGAGGCCGGCGACGGCGCCTCACGCATCACCGACTGGGGTCAGCCCGACTCGTTTCCGGTGCCGCTGGACGACTCCCGCACGACGCTGCGCTGACGCCGCCCCACGCCCCCGGCGCTCAATCAACCAGGCGGATGAACTCGCGCCGGTAGTGCTCCAGCTCGTCGATCGACTCGTGCACGTCGGCCAGCGCCGTGTGCAGTTGCCGCTTCTTGAAGGCCTGCATCACCTCGGGGCGCCAGCGCCGCGCCAGCTCCTTGAGCGTGCTGACGTCGATGTTGCGATAGTGAAAAAACGCCTCCAGCCGGGGCATGTACTTGACCAGAAAGCGCCGGTCCTGGCCAATCGTGTTGCCGCACAGGGGTGACTGCCCCTTGCCGACGTAGCGCTGCAAGAACGCCAGCACCTGGTCCTCGGCCTGCGCCTCGGTCAGCGTGGACGCCTTGACCCGGTCGGTCAGGCCGCTGCGCCCGTGGGTGCCCTGGTTCCAGCTGTCCATGGCGTCCAGCACCGCATCGCCTTGGTGGATCACCAGCACCGGGCCTTCGACGCGCGGCGTCAGTTGCGGGCCGGTGACGATCACGGCAATTTCGATGATGCGTTCCTTCTCCGGGTCCAGTCCGGTCATCTCGCAGTCGAGCCAGACGAGGTTCTGCTCGGACTTGGCCAGTTGGACGCTGGCTTCGGGGGCTTGGGCGGTTTCAGTCATGCCCCGGATTGTCCACGGGCGCGGCGCCCATGCGCCCCCATCCGCGCGCGCGGCCCTACACTGCGTGGCTGAACCCTGCTTTGCGAGCCCGCTCCTTGATCGATCTGCCTGCCGCCTATCTGACCACCCTCGCGTTCGGCGCCGCGCTGCTGCTGAACGTGCTGACCAAGCTGTGGCTGGCCTCGCGCCAGATCCGCGCCGTGGCGCGCCACCGCGGCGCCGTGCCGGCCGAGTTTGCCGGCGCGATCGCGCTGGGCACCCACCAGCGCGCGGCCGACTACACGGTGGCGCGCCTGCGCTTTGGCCTGCTGGAGCTGCTGCTGGGCGCCGCCGTGCTGCTGGGCTGGACGCTGCTGGGCGGGCTGGACGCGCTCAACGGCGCGCTGCTGGACTGGCTGGGCCCGCGCCCCCTGGTGCAGCCGCTGGCGCTGTTGGTGGCCTTTGCGCTCATCAATGGTCTGATCGAACTGCCGGCGAGCGGGTGGCAAACCTTCGTCATCGAGCAGCGCTTCGGCTTCAACCGCATGAGCGCGCGGCTGTGGTGGGCCGACCTGCTCAAGTCGGTCGCGCTGGGCGTCGTCATCGGCGTGCCGCTGGCTGCCGGCGTGCTGTGGCTGATGCAGGCCACGGGCGATGCCTGGTGGCTGTGGACCTGGGGCGCCTGGATGGCGTTTTCGCTGCTCATGCTGGTGCTCTACCCGACGCTGATCGCCCCGCTGTTCAACAAATTCGAGCCGCTGCAGGACGCGGCGCTGCGCGAGCGCGTGGCCAGCCTGATGGCGCGCTGCGGCTTTGCCGCCAAGGGCTTGTTCGTGATGGACGGCAGCCGGCGCAGCGCGCACGCCAACGCCTACTTCACCGGCTTTGGCGCGGCCAAGCGGGTGGTGTTTTTCGACACGCTGCTCACGCAGCTGAACCCGCCCGAGGTGGAGGCCGTGCTGGCGCACGAGCTGGGCCACTTCAAGCACCGGCACATCGTGCAGCGCATCGTCATGCTGTTTGCGCTCAGCCTGGCGGGCCTGGCCCTGCTGGGCTGGCTGGCGGGGCAAAGCTGGTTTTACGCCGGCCTGGGCGTCACGCCCAACCTGCCGGCGAGCATGGGCGGGGCGGTGCCCAACCACGCGCTGGCGCTGCTGCTGTTCGTGGGCGTGGTGCCGGTGTTCACGTTCTTTGTCTCGCCGCTGGCCGCCACGCTCTCGCGCCGGCACGAGTTTCAGGCCGACGCCTACGCCGCCCGCCAGTCCAGCGCGCAGGCGCTGTGCGACGCGCTGGTCAAGCTGTACAAGGACAACGCCAGCACGCTCACGCCCGACCCGCTGTACGTGCGCTTTTACTACTCGCACCCGCCGGCCAGCGAGCGCATCGCCCACCTGGGCGCCCGGGTGCCTGCCGCTTGAGCCGGCGCCCGCGCCCCCCCGCCGCAGCGCCCGGCGAACTGCTCGAGGGCCTGGTCGTGTCCGCCCACGGGCGCCACTGCGTGGTCGAAACCGACAGCGGCGCGCGCGTGCGCTGCCATCCGCGCGGCAAGAAGCTGGAGGTGGTGGTGGGCGACCGCGTGCAGTGGCTGCCCTCGCAGGACGAGGGCACCGTCGAGCGCACCCTGCCCCGGCGCAACTGGCTGTACCGCCAGGACGAGCTGCGCACCAAGTCCTTTGCCGCCAACCTGGACCAAGTGCTGATCCTGCTGGCCGCCGAGCCCGAATTCTCCGAGCACCAGCTGGCGCGCGCGCTGATCGCCTGCGAGTGCGCGCACATCGAGCCGCTGATCGTGCTGAACAAGGCCGACCTGCAAGCGCCCTTTGCCCGCGCCTGGCAGCGCCTGGCGCCGTATCGGGCCATGGGGTATGCGGTGCTGGCGATCTGCGCCAAGGCCTCGCTCGCTCGCCCCTCTGGGGCTGAAGGCCGCGGCTCCAGTTCCGCCTGCGCGGAACTGGACGGCCTGAAGAGCGGCGGCGTCTCGCCGCCCGCACCGGCTGGGGTGAGGGACGACGGCGATGGACGCGAAGCACCGCTGCACCCTCACCCCAACCCTCTCCCGCGGGCGGGAGAGGGAGCCAACAGCGTGCCCGACGACGGCATGGCGGTGCTGGCCCAGCGCCTGCGTGGCCGCGCCACGCTGATCCTGGGCCCCTCGGGCGCCGGCAAGAGCACGCTGATCAACCGCCTGGTGCCCGGCGCCCAGGCGGCCACGGGCGAGCTCTCGCAGGCGCTGAACACCGGCCGTCACACGACCACCGCAACCACCTGGTACTGGCTGGATCGCGCACAGCGCAGCGCGCTGATCGACTCGCCCGGATTTCAGGAATTCGGCCTGCGCCACATCGACCCGATGCAGCTGGCCGCCTACATGCCCGACATCAAGCCCCACGTGGCCGAGTGCCGCTTCTACAACTGCACGCACCTGCACGAGCCGGGCTGCGGCGTGATTTCCGCAGTCAAATCAGCTTATGGCCCGCACCCGATCAGCGCAAGAAGATACAAAATTTATAGCGAATTGTTTGCCGAAATCAGCGCGGTCCATCGATGACCGGCCCGCTGTCTCGAACCGGCGCGCTCAAGTGCCGGGCTTGCGAACACCCGAGCCGGAGCGCTTGCCGCCGGCGTCCGTCGGAATGCACGCCATCTGCCAGTGGGCACATGCCGATGCCCATGTCAGCCGGTGTCCAGCGCAAGCGCTTGGAATGTCACCGTTTCGCCGCAGGCCGCGCCGGATCGCCCGTCCCGCGCCGCGGGCTCGGCCGGGTGCGATGGCTCAATGGCGCGCCGGCTGGCCGTCGGCCGGCGCGACCAGATCCAAGCGGCGCTGCACGCGCGCCGCCTCGGCCGCATCGCCGCGCGCCTCGGCCAGTTGTCGCTGCACGCCCAGCCAGGCCAACAGCGGCCGGCGCCAGCCCTGGCCGGAGGCGGTGTCCACGGCCAGCGCGACCAGCGCCGGATCGGCGTGCTGCTGACGCAGCATCACGGCGGCAGAGATCAGGCGCGCCAGCGGATCATCGATGCCGGCAACACCGCCACCGCCCATCGCGACGGCCCGGTGCTGCGCAGGCAACAGGGCAACATCGGCTGCGCGGGCCTGGCCCGCCAGATAGCGGGCGTAGGCGCGCTCGGCCTGCGTGGCGTCCACCGCCACCGCGTCAAAGCCGCTGCATGGCACGAAGTCCAGGCTGGCGACCTGCACGGCGCAGCGATTGAGCTCGACGCGCGCCACCAGGTCCGGGCGGCCGGTGCGCGCCGTCTCGGCGCGCGCCAGATGGAATTCACGCCCGGCCACGCGGCTGTCGCCGCGCAAATACGCCGCCGCAAAGCGCTCAACGTGACCGACGGCGTTGACGCTCCAATCCGGTACTTTCTGGCCTCCAGCGCACGCCGACAAAGCGCAGGCAGCTATCACAGCAATAGCAAACCAGCGCCGCTTCATGGCAGCGTCACCTCTTGCTGCCTGGGAGCAAATGGCCACTTGCGGTTCAGCTCGGTGATCAGCGCGTCGATCTTGCCAAGGCTGGATTCAACGTCGGCGCGCAAATCGCCCAGATTGACCGTGGCCTCGCGCGCATTGCCGGCCACGCCCTGCACCTCCTTGAGCACCGCGTCCACCTTCTGCACGCTCTGGCGCACGTCCTGCAACAGGCCATTCAGCTGGCGCACCGTGGCTTGCGTGTCCGCCACCAGGCCCTCGCGGCCCAGCAACTGCTGGTCGGCCTTGCCGACGGCGGCATCCACGCGCCGCAGCACCTGGTTGGCCTGCACCAGCAAATCGCCCACGCGGCGCGCGTCGGCGGCGTTGCCGGTCAGCGCGCCCACCAATCCGCCCTGCGCGTTGTTCAGGCGCCCGCTGAAGGTCTTGAGCTCGACCAGGGTCTGGCCCAGGGCGCCATCGTCGGCCGTGAGCTGGGCCACGTTCTGCAGCACGTCGCGCGCGTCGGAGACCATCTTGGGTATTTCGGCCGACACGTCGCCGCGCAGCACCACGCGCTCGGCGCCGGCCGCCAGCGGCGCGTCGTCCGGGATGCCGGTGAACGCCCGCAGCCGTGCGGCGCCGACCAGGCCGCGCTCCAGCGTGTAGACGCTGGATACGCGCAGCCAGTGCGCGTCTTTCACCGGCACATCGACCTGGATGCGCACCGTGCCGCTGCCCACCAGCTCGATCTTGCGCACGCGCCCGATTGGAAAGCCGGCAAAGGTCAGGTCCATCCCGACCGACACGCCGTCGGAATCGTCGGTGGTCAGATACAGCGGCTGCGTGGCCTCGAAGGCGCCGCGCACCCACATCAGGTACAGCGCGCTGCCCACCAGGATCAGCGCCATCATCAGCAGCAGCAGCAGCGCGCGCCACTGCAGGCGCCGCGCGTTCAGCGCTTCGGTGGAGTCGGGGTCGGCAGGGGCCATGGGTTCGGGCGCGGACGGATTGTCCGGGCCACTCAATAGTAATTGCCCACCAGCGACGCGATCTCGATGCCCAGCATCAGCACCAGCATCTGCACCAGCCCTTGCAGCTCCACGCTGGTGCGCGAAGGCCGGTGCTCGATGTCGCGCAGCGCATTGGCCACAGGCAGCAAGGACACGGCCACGGCGAACAGCAGCGTCTTCAGGCCGAAGATCAGGGTCACCGCCGGGTTGAAGATGTGCCCCACCGCCCGGTTGAACGAGGCCACGCCGGCCGTGGTGAAGCCGTGCACCGCCACGTAGGTCAGCACCAGCGAGATGACGCAACTGAGCGCGGCCAGCAGCAGCACCGCGAACATGGCGCCCAGCACGCGCGGCAGCACCTCGTGCGCGAGCGGGTCCCCGCCGGCGGCGCGCAGGCGTTGCGGCCCGCCGTCACGCCGCCACTTGTACAGCTGCGAGCCGCCGGCGATGCTGTACTCCACCGCCACGTACAGCGCCGCGGCCAGCGGGATCAGCTCCAGCACCAGCACCCGCACCACGGCGTCCAGCGCGTACTGCGAGAGCCCGTAGGCAAAGGCCGTCACCACCACGATGCGGATCACCACCACGTTGAACAGCGCCATCAGCAGGGTGAACCCGGGCAGCCCCGGCGCGGCCGCTTCATCGATCTGGCGCAACACCTGCGCGCGCGGGTGGCCGCGCCAGCTGGACGGCGACAGCGTCAGCACCGCCAGTTGCGCGCCCACGAACAGCACCTGCCACCAGCCGCCCAGCCAGCGCCAAGCGCCGCGCCCGGCCCCGAGCACCGCGTTGGAGACTGCCGTGGCAGGTGTCATCATGGCGACGATGATAGCGAGGGTGCGCAGCGCCATCTGGACGGCCCTCGACGTGCCGAACAGACGTTGGTGTTGCCTCCATCACGAAAACGCCCCCCGCAACGCGCTTTAGGCCCGGCAACCCAGTGCAAAGCGCTGCGCACTGCGCTATATTGCATTGCAACAATTTGCTTTCTGACTGCCGTCATGCTCTACCACATCTACGAAGCGCAGCGCGCCCTCATCGAGCCTTTCGCCGAGATCGCCGACGCCACGGCCAAGCTCTTCAACAACCCGCACATGCCCTTTGGCCAGTTGCCGATGTCGCAGCGCGTGGCCGCCTCCTACGCGCTGTTCCACCGCCTGGGCAAGGACTATGAAAAGCCCGAGTTCGGCATTCGCCAGGTGCCGGTGGACGGCGTACAGGTGGCGATCGACGAGCGCATCGAAATCGACAAGCCGTTTTGCGAGCTGCGCCGCTTCAAGCGCTTCTCCGACGACCCCGCGACCTTGACCAAGCTCAAGACGCAACCCCCGGTGCTGATCGTCGCGCCGCTGTCGGGCCACCACGCCACGCTGCTGCGCGACACGGTGCGCACGATGCTGCAAGACCACAAGGTCTACATCACCGACTGGAAAAACGCCCGCCTGGTGCCCCTGTCCGAGGGCGAGTTCCACCTGGACGACTACATCAACTATGTGCAGGAGTTCATCCGCCACCTGCAGGCCAAGTACGGCAACTGCCACGTGGTCAGCGTGTGCCAGCCCACCGTGCCGGTGCTGGCCGCCGTCTCGCTGATGGCCAGCCGCGGTGAGACCACGCCGCTGACCATGACCATGATGGGCGGCCCCATCGACGCGCGCCGCTCGCCCACCCAGGTCAACAACCTGGCCACGCAGCGCAGCTTCTCGTGGTTCGAGAACAACGTGATCTACCGCGTGCCGCACAACTTTCCGGGTGCGGGCCGGCGCGTGTACCCCGGCTTCATGCAGCACTCGGGCTTCGTGGCCATGAACCCCGACCGCCATGCCACCAGCCACTGGGACTACTTCCGCGACCTGGTGCGCGGCGACGAGTCCAGCGCCGAGACGCATCGCAAGTTCTACGACGAGTACAACGCCGTGCTCGACATGGACGCCGACTATTACCTGGAGACCATCAAGACGGTGTTCCAGGACTTCAGCCTGATGCAGGGCACCTGGGACGTGCGCTCGCCCCAGGGCAAGCTCGAGCGCGTGCGCCCGCAGGACATCAAGGACACCGCCCTGCTCACCATCGAGGGCGAGCTCGACGACATTTCCGGCTCCGGCCAGACCCGCGCCGCGCACGACCTGTGCACCGGCATCGAGAACAAGCCGACCAAACACTACGAGGTGCCCGGCGCCGGCCACTACGGCATCTTCAGCGGCCGCCGCTGGCGCCAGCAGGTGTACCCGCGCGTGAAGGCCTTCATTGCCGAAAACTCGCCGCCGGCCGACGCCACCCACACTGCCACCGTGACCAAGCTGGGCGCGCCGGCGGCCAAGCGCGGCAACGAGGCCCGCAAGGCCGCGTGAATCTGCCGCACCCCCGTCGCTCCACGCGCTGCGCGATGTTGCGCATTTCCACTCACAGGGGCATCGCCTGTGTCCGGCGAGATCCCGGCCACGGCGATCGTTTGTACGGCCTGCTCCGCGGCCAACGGACTCTTTTGGTTTCACGCAACACGGGCAATATGCGGCGCAGTGCGCTGCGGCAGCCTTGACCATCCTCCTCAAAACCCTGGCCGAGCGCCTGCTGGACGCCTTGCCGCAAACGCAGTGCACGCGCTGCGGCTACCCCGACTGCGCCGGCTACGCCCAGGCCATCGCCGACGGCGCGGCTGCCATCAACCAATGTCCGCCCGGCGGCGCCGAGGGCGTGCGGCGACTGGCGGCCCTGACCGGCCAGCCCGAGCGGCCGCTCAACCCGGCCAACGGCCTGGAGGGCCCGCGCGGCGTGGCCTGGATCGACGAGGACTGGTGCATCGGCTGCACCCTGTGCATCGCCGCCTGCCCGGTGGACTGCATCGTCGGCACGCACAAGCGCATGCACACCGTGATCGAGACCGACTGCACCGGCTGCGAGCTGTGCGTGCCCGCCTGCCCGGTGGACTGCATTCACATGGAAAACGTCAGCGCCCAGCGCACCGGCTGGGCCGCCTGGTCCGCCGAGCAGGCCGAGTCGGCCCGCATGCGTTACGCCGCCACGCAGCAGCGGCGCCAGCATGCGCCCGGCCTGGCGGACGCGCCCCAGGCCGGCGGCGCACCCGTGCCAGCCACAGGGGACGCGGGCGCCGCCCCTGACACCGCGCCCGACGAGCGCAAGCGCGCGTTGATCGAGGCCGCGCTGGCGCGCGCGCGCCGCAACCGTCCCGCCGCCTGAACCACGCCTGGGCTCGCGCCCGTTGCCGGCGATGCCGCCGCCAAGTGACGGGGCGCCGCACCGTGCAACGCGTCTTGACTGGGGGCGGGATGGTCAGTGCGCCCCGCCCGCATCGGCCGCGGCACCGCGCACCCGCCGCGTCAGCCACACCAGCGGAATCAGCCCCACGAACAGCAGCGCCGACAGGTAGAAGATCTCCTGCGTCGAGATCATGTAGGCCTGCTGCGTTACCAGCCGGTCGATGAAGCCCAGCGCCTGCTCGTGATTCATGCCGCCCGCCTGCAACTGGCCGAGCGTCTGTTCCACCACCGGGCGGGCGGCGTTGACGTGCTCGGCCAATTGCGCGTGATGCAGCGTGGCGCGGTCTTCCCACGCGGTGGTGGCGATCGACACGCCGAACGCTCCCGCCGTGATGCGCGTGAAGTTGGACAGGCCCGCCGCCGCCGCAATGCGCGACGGGGGCAGGCCCGACAGCGTGATGGTGACCAGCGGGATGAAGAAGCCCGCCATGCCGATGCCCTGGATCAGCGTGGGGATCATGATGGTGACGAAGTCGGTCTCCACCGTGAACAGCGAGCGCAGCCAGAACACCAGGCCAAACACCAGGAACGACGCCGTCACGTACAGGCGGGGATCGACCCGGTGCATGGTCACGCCCACCACCGGCGAGAGCACGATCGCCAGCAAGCCCACCGGCGCCAGCACCATGCCCGCTTGCGTGGCGGTGTAGCCCATGAACTGCTGCAACCACAAGGGCAGCAAGACCACGTTGCCGAAGAACAGACCATATCCAACCGCCGTGGCCAGCGCGCCCGACCAGAAGTTGCGCCGTCGAAACAGCGACAAATCCACCACCGGGTGCTGCTCGGTCAACTCCCAGGCCAGGAAGAAAACAAAGCCCACCACCGCGACGACGGCAAAGCTGACGATCTGCGGCGAGGCGAACCAGTCCAGCTCCTTGCCCTTGTCCAGCATCAGCTGCAGCGCGCCCACCCACAGCACCAGCAGGGCCAGGCCGACGAAGTCGATCGGCAGGCGCAGCGTGGGCGTTTCGCGCTCGCGGTAAATGGCCCACGTGAGGGCCGCCGCCACCATGCCCACCGGCACGTTGATGTAGAAGATCCAGGGCCAGCTGATGTTGTCGGTGATCCAGCCGCCCAAGAGCGGTCCCATGACGGGCGCCACCAGCGTGGTGATGGACCACATGGCCATGGCCAGCCCCGATTTCTCGGGCGGATAGCTGGACAGCAGCAGCGTCTGCGACAGCGGAATCATCGGCCCCGCCACAAAGCCCTGCAGCACGCGAAACGCGATCAGCATGGGCATGTTGGGTGCCATGCCGCACAGCCAGGACGCGAGCACGAACAAGAGCACGCTGGTCATGAACAGGCGCACCTGCCCCACGCGCTGCGTCAGCCAGCCCGTCAGCGGCACGGCAATGGCGTTGGCCACCGCAAAGCTGGTGATGACCCAGGTGCCCTGCACCGGGCTCACGCCCAGGTCGCCCGCAATGGCCGGCAGCGAGACGTTGGCGATGGACGAGTCCAGCACGTTCATGAACGTGGCGGCCGACAGCGCCAGCGTGCCCAGCACGCGCGCGCTGCCCTGCAGCGGCGGATGGGCGGCAACGTGAGGGGTGCTCATGGAATGCGATCGATCGGCAGAATACTACTATTTTGATAGCTGCTTGCACCCGTTGCATGGGCGCCAGCGGTCGATTCAATCACGATTCCTTGGCCATGCGATGGCCCAGGTTGCGCTCGATGATCTGGCGCACGCGCTGCTCGGCGCCGGCGTCGGTGTCGGCAAAAACCTGCGTCTGCGCCAGCGGTTCGTGGCGCGCCACGCCGGCCAGCTCGGGCCCGCTCTGGTCGGCCACGTCCACGCGCGCCTCCATCGACAGGCCCACCCGCAGCGGGTGTTCCTTGAGCTGGGCCGGATCGAGCGTGATGCGCACCGGCACGCGCTGCACCACCTTGATCCAGTTGCCGGTGGCGTTTTGCGCGGGCAGCAGGGCCGAGGCGGCGCCCGTGGCGATGCCCAGGCCGCTGACCTTGCCGTCATACACCACCTTGCCCCCGTAGGCGTCGGCCGTCAGCCGCACCGGCTGGCCGATGCGGATGCGGCGCAGCTGGTTTTCCTTGAAGTTGGCGTCCACCCAGACTTCGTCCAGCGGCACCACGGTGAGCAGCGGGGCCCCCGCCGCCACGCGCTGGCCCAGCTGCACGGTGCGCTTGCCCACATAGCCGGACACCGGCGCCGGCAGCGCAGTGCGGTGCACGGACAGCCAGGCTTCGCGCACCTTGGCGGCGGCGGCCAGCACGCTGGGGTGCTGCTCCACCGGCGTGCCGTCGGTCAGCGCCTCGTTGCTGGCGCGCTGCTCGCTGGCCGCGCTGACGGCAGCCTGCGCCGCGGCCAGCGTGCTTTGCGCCGCGGTCACCTGCGCCTTGGCATGCGCCAGCTCCTCGCCCGAGACGGCGCCGCCGCCGGCCAGCCCCTGGCGGCGCGCCAGGTCCTGCTCGGCGCTGGCCAGCTGCGTGCGCGCCTTGCCAACATCGGCCTCGCGCAAGCGCACCTGCGCCGCCAGCGATGCGTTGTTGACGTACAGCGTGCGCACCTGGCGCACCGCCTGCCCCAGCGCGGCCTCGGCCTGCGCCAGTGCGATGCGGGCGTCGGCACCATCGAGCTTGACCAGCGGGGCGCCGGCCTGCACGCGGTCCATTTCGTCCGCGTAGATCGCCGTCACGGTGCCGCCGATCTGCGGCGTGATCTGCACCACGTTGCCCTGCGCGTAGGCGTTGTCGGTCTCTTCGAAATGCGCCAGCACCAGCTGGTCATACAGCCCCCACGCCAGGCCGCACAGCACCACCACGGCGGTCAGGCCCAGCAGCAGGCGCTTGCGCCGCGAGCCATTGGGAGCCATGGCGGCTTGCGCCGGGGCTGCTTCGCTTTCAGGAGCTGTCGGCGCTCTATTGGTGCCGGTTTCTGATGAATCGGACATAAGATTTTCTTTCTTCGGTATCTCAGGAGCGCGACGCGGCCACCGGCTCGGTGTCGAGCGCGGGCACCGGCTGCCAGCCTCCGCCCATGGCCTGCGCCAGGCCCACCTGCGCCAGCAGCGCCTGCGCCGCCAGGTCCACCGTCTGGCGGCGCTGCGCCAGCACGGCGGACTCGGCCACCAGCACGTTCAGGTAGGTGCCCAGCCCGGCGCCGTAGCGCTGGCGGGCGATGTCCCACGCGCCCTCGGCGGCACCCACGGCGTGGGCCTGCTCGCCTTGCTGGCGCGCCACCGCACGCAGCGCCAGCGCCTGGTCGGCCACCTCGCGCATGGCGTCGATCACGGTGGCGTTGTAGCTCTCGATGGCGGCGTCCACGTCGGCCGTGCGTCCGCGCAGGTTGGCGCGCAGGCGCCCGCCCTCGAAGATCGGCAGCGAAAGCGCCGGGCCCACGCCCCACTCCAGGCTGCCGCCGTGCAACAGGTTGCCAAAGCCCAGGCTTTGCAGGCCGACGAAGCCGGCCAGGTTGATGTTGGGATAGAACTGCGCACGCGCCACCTGCACCTCGCCTTGCGTCGCCTGCACGCGCCAGCGCGCGGCGGCAATGTCGGCGCGCTGGCCCAGCCAGTCGGCATCCAGCTGTTGCGGCAAGGCCAGCGTGCCGAGCTGCGCCAGCCTGGGCACGGTGACGTCGGTGGGCAGGCGCGGCTGGCCCAGCAGGGCGGCCAGCGCGTTGCCGGTGGCCTCGATCTGCTGCTCCAGCGCGGCGATCTGGGTGCGCGTGTCGGCGCGGCCGGTCTCGTTCTGGCGCAGCTCCAGCTGATTGTCCAGGCCAGCGCGCACGCGCTCCTGCACCAGCCCCAGCATCTGCTGGCGCTGCGCCAGCGCCTGCTGCGCCAGCTCGCGCTGGTCATGCAGCCGCGCCCATTGCACGTAGTTGCGCACCACGTTGGCCGCCAGCAGCACGCGCGCGGCGCCCTGCTCGGCCTGGGCCGCGCGCGCCTGGCCCACGGCAGCCTGCAGCGCGCCGGCGTTGCGCCCGAAGAAGTCCAGCGCCCAACTGCCCTGAGCCTGCACGTTGCCCAGGTTCTGCACCGAACCACCCAGCGGGGGCGGATAGATGTAGTTTTCCGAGAAGCGCTGGCGGTTCAGTCCCAAAGTGCCGCTGACCTGCGGCGCATCGGCCGCCTGCGCAATGGCGATGGCGCTGTCGGCCTTGGCCACGCGGGCGGCGGCCACGTGCAGGCTGGGGTTGTCCTGCAAGGCCTGGGCCACCAGACGGTCGAGCTGTGCATCGCCCAGCTGGGTCCACCAGTCGGCCGCGGGAGCAGGGACGGCGTCGGCGGACGCCGCCGGCAGGCCCAGCGCGGCGGCATCGCGCACCGTGGCGCCCGGCTGAATGCCGCCGAGGTCGGCGCAGCCCGACAGCAAGCCGGCCAACAGCGCCGCGGCCAGCGCGCTTGAACGTGAAAAACTCATGAAGCGTCCTCGTGGGCAAGCAGGTTCTGCGCCGCCTCGGTCAGGCGCAGCAGCAGCGTGCGCAGCTGCTCCCACTCCTGCGGCGAAAACCCGGCCAGCACCTGGTTGTAGACCTCGCACAGGATGTGCGGCACGCGCTCGGCGACGGCCACGCCGGCGGGGGTCAGTTCGATGTGCACCACGCGCCGGTCGCTCTGGCTGCGCACGCGCTGGCACAAGCCCTTTCGCTCCAGGCGGTCGAGCAGGCGCGTCATCGCGCCGGTATCGATCGTGCACACGCGCGCCAGCTCGGCCACCGTGTCGGCGTGCCCCGCATGCACCTTGTGCAGGGGCAGCCACTGAGGCAGGGTGGAGCCGGTCAGGTCGGCCCGCTCGTTGACGCACTGCGAGACGGCCAGCAGCGCATCGCGCAGCATGTACATCAGCCCGTCTTCGGCACGCAGCGGCCGCGACGAATCGTATGGCAGGGACTGGATGGCGGAGGGCGGCATGGCGGCGAGCCCGCCCCGACGCGGGGGCAGACCGGCCGCGATTATTGTTTGCCTATGCAAACATTGTCAAGTCAATTTTCGTCGCCGCTGGAATTTCAGCGCCAGCCAGCATTGAGCTTGTCCAGCGCCGCCACACCGGGACACAGCTCGGCCGTACCCAAGCTGTTGAGCGGCCGGGCGCTGGTGTTCTGTGCGGCGTGCAGATCGCCCGCCTCGGCCTCCAGGTACAGCAGGCCCGTCACCAGCTCGCCCTTGGCCGCGTGGCCCTGCATGTAGGCCATGGCGGCAACCCGGTCGGTCGGGTCGTAGTCGGCGTGCAGTTTTTTCAGGCGCAGGATCGTGCCGTCGTGCTGCTCGACGTCGATCACCTCGCCGGGCGCGTAGTCCACCGTGATTTCCTGGCGGCCCAGGATCAGGTCGATGCGGCTGACGGCCTCGTTGTGCTCGCGCACCCAGTCGTAGCTGCGGGTGGATCCGGCGTGGTTGTTGAAGGTGACGCAGGGGCTGATGACGTCGATGAAGGCCGCGCCGCCATGCTGCATGGCCGCCTGGATGAGCGGCACCAGCTGCGCCTTGTCGCCCGAAAAGCTGCGCGCCACGAAGCTGGCGCCCAGCTGCATGGCCAGGCCGACCAGATCGACCGGGCTGTCGTTGTTGACGACGCCCTTCTTGCTTTTGCTGCCCTTGTCGGCGGTGGCCGAGAACTGGCCCTTGGTCAGGCCGTAGACGCCGTTGTTCTCGACGATATAGACCATGTTGACGTTGCGCCGCATGGCGTGCGCGAACTGGCCCAGGCCGATGGAGGCCGAGTCGCCATCGCCCGACACACCCAGGTACAGCAGCTCGCGGTTGGCCAGGTTGGCGCCGGTCAGCACGCTGGGCATGCGCCCGTGCACCGAGTTGAAGCCGTGGCTGGCGCCCAGGAAGTAGTCCGGCGTCTTGGACGAGCAGCCGATGCCCGAGAGCTTGGCCACGCGGTGCGGCTGGATGTCCAGCTCCCAGCAGGCCTGAATGATGGCCGCCGAGATCGAGTCGTGCCCGCAGCCGGCGCACAGGGTGGACACCTTGCCCTCGTAGTCGCGCCGGGTGTAGCCCACCTTGTTGGGCGTGAGCGAGGGGTGGTGCAGCCGGGGCTTGGCGATGTAGGTCATGGCTGGGCCTCCTGCGGGGTGACGACGGCGTCATGCACGTGGTCGGTGATGGCCTGGGTGATGAAGCGCGCGGTGATCGGCGTGCCGTCGAAGTGCAGCACGCGCTGCAATTTGGCCGGGTTGATCTCCAGCTCGTTGATCAGCATCGAGCGCAGCTGCGCGTCGCGGTTTTGCTCGACCACGAACACCGTCTCGTGCGCGGCGATGAACTCATTGACGCTGGCGGCAAACGGAAAGGCGCGCAGCCGCAGGGCGTTGACGTGGATGCCCTGGGCGGCCAGCACGTCCAGCGCCTCGTGCATGGCGCAACTGGTGGAGCCGAAAAAGATCACGCCCAGCCGCGTGCGCCGGGCGGCCGGGCGCGGCACCGGAGGCGGAACCAGGGTGGCGGCGGTGGCGAACTTCTTCAGCAGGCGCTCGACGTTGTAGACGTAGTCGGCGCCGCGCTCGGAATAGCGGGCATAGGCGTCGCGTGTGGTGCCGCGCGTGAAGTAGCTGCCGCGCGTGGGATGCGTGCCCGGCAGCGTGCGCCAGGGGATGCCGTCGCCGTCCACGTCCTTGTAGCGGCCGAAGTCGTGCGTCTCCAGGTCGTTGGCCGTCATCACCTTGCCGCGGTCGTACTGGCGCGCGTCGTCCCAGGTCAGCGGCTCGCACAGGCGCTGGTTCATGCCGATGTCCAGGTCGGTCATCACGAACACCGGGGTTTGCAGACGGTCGGCCAGGTCCAGCGCCGCGGCGGTGAGTTCGAAGCATTCCTTCGGATCTTCAGGGAACAGCAGCACGTGCTTGGTGTCGCCGTGCGAGGCATAGGCGCAGGCGATCAGGTCGGCCTGCTGGGTGCGCGTGGGCATGCCGGTGGACGGGCCGCCGCGCTGCACGTTGATGAGGGTGACCGGAATCTCGGCAAAGTACGCCAGGCCGATGAACTCGGTCATCAGCGAGATGCCCGGCCCCGAGGTGGCGGTAAACGCCCGCGCACCGTTCCAGCCCGCGCCCACCACCATGCCGATCGAGGCCAGCTCGTCCTCGGCCTGCACGATGGCGTATTGGTGGCGGCCTTCGGCGTCCACCCGGAACCTGGCGCAATAGGCCATGAAGGCCTCGGCCACCGAGGTGGAGGGCGTGATGGGGTACCACGCGCACACCGTGGCGCCGCCGTACACCGCCCCCAGGCCGGCGGCGGTGTTGCCATCGACGAAGATGCGCTGGCCCACGCGGTGCGCGCGCTCCACCCGGATGGGCAGGGGATGCGCCAGGTTCTCGTGCACGAAGTCGCGCCCCAGGTTCAGCGCCTGCACGTTGGAGGCAATCAGTTTTTCCTTGCCCCTGTACTGCTCGGCCAGCAAGGCCTCGATGACGGCGACGTCCATGTCCAGCAGCATCGACAGCGCGCCCAGCGCCATGATGTTCTTGAACAGCTGGCGCTGGCGCGGGTCGCTGTAGACGGCATTGCAGATCTCGGTCAGCGGAATGCCGATCACCGTGACGTCGTCGCGCAGCTCCTCGCGCGGGCGCAGGCGCGTGCTGTCATACAGCAGGTAGCCGCCGGGTTCGATCTCCTCCACGTCGGCGGCCCAGGTCTGCGGGTTCATGGCCACCATCATGTCGATGCCGCCGCGCCGGCCCAGGTAACCCTTCTCGCTCACGCGCACCTCGTACCAGGTGGGCAGGCCCTGGATGTTGCTGGGAAAGATGTTGCGCGGGCTGACCGGCACGCCCATGCGCAGGATGGCCTTGGCAAACAGCTCGTTGGCGCTGGCCGAACCCGAGCCGTTGACGTTGGCGAACTTGATGACGAAGTCGTTGACGGCGGTGATCTGCGTCATGCTGCGGCCCCCTCGCGCACGCCGATGGTGCCGGCCGCGCCACCAGCCTTGGTGGTGTGCAGCAGGAATTTTTGCATGTCCCAGGCTCCCGTCGGACAACGCTCGGCGCACAGGCCGCAGTGCAGGCACACGTCCTCGTCCTTGACCATCACGCGGCCGGTGGTCACCGGATCGGACACCAGCAGGTCCTGCGTCAGGTTCAGCGCCGGCGCGCTCAAACGCCCGCGCAGGTCGGTCTCGTCCCCATTCAGGGTGAAGCTGATGCAGTCCATCGGGCAGATGTCCACGCAGGCATCGCACTCGATGCACAGCTTGGGCGTGAACACCGTCTGCACGTCACAGTTGAGGCAGCGCGACGCCTCCTTGAAGGCGGTGCGGGCGTCGAAACCCAGCTCCACCTCCACCTGGATGCTGGCGAGCGCCGCCTCGGCCTTGGCCCAGGGCACCTTGTAGCGCAGGTCGTTGCTGGGGTCGTGGTCGTAGCTCCACTCGTGGATGCCCATTTTTTGCGACACCAGGTTGGCCCAGGGCGCGGGGCGCTGGGCCACGTCCTGCCCGGTCAAAAACAGGTCGATCGACACCGCCGCCTCATGGCCGTGCGCAACCGCGGTGATGATGTTCTTGGGCCCGAAGGCCGCATCGCCGCCGAAGAACACCCGCGGCAGCGTCGATTGAAACGTGCGCTCGTCGACCACCGGCAGTCCCCATTCGCCAAAGGCGATGCCCACGTCGCGCTCGATCCAGGGAAAGGCGTTTTCCTGGCCGACGGCGATCAGCACGTCATCGCAGGCGACAAACACCTCGGGCTCGCCCGTGGGCACCAAACGGCGCCGGCCCTTGGCGTCGCGCTCGGCACGCACGATCTCGAACGTCATGCCGGTCAGCCGGTCGCCCTCGTGCACGAAAGCCTTGGGCACATGCATGTTGATGATCGGAATGCCCTCGTGCTGGGCGTCTTCCTTCTCCCAGGGCGATGCCTTCATCTCGTCGAAACCCGAGCGCACGATGACCTTCACGTCCTGGCCGCCCAGGCGGCGCGCCGAGCGGCAACAGTCCATCGCGGTGTTGCCGCCGCCCAGCACGACCACGCGCTGGCCGATGCTCTTGACGTGGCCGAAGGACACCGAGGCCAGCCAGTCGATGCCGATGTGGATGTGCCGGGCGGCCTCGCGGCGACCCGGGATATCCAGGTCGCGCCCGCGCGGCGCGCCGCTGCCGACGAACACCGCATCCCAGCCCTCGGCCAGCAGCGCCTGCATCGAGTCGATGCGCTGGCCGCTCCTGAACTCGGCGCCCAAGGCAAAGACGTAGCCGGTTTCCTCGTCGATCACGCTCTCGGGCAGGCGAAAGCGCGGGATCTGCTGGTGCATGAAGCCGCCGGCCTTGGCCTCGCCGTCGAACACCGTCACCGCGTAGCCCAGCGGCGCCAGGTCGCGCGCCACCGTGAGCGAAGCCGGCCCGGCACCCACGCAGGCGATGCGCTTGCCGTTGGGTTGCGCCGCGGGCTGCGGCATGCGCGCCTCCACGTCGCCCTTCAGGTCGGCGGCCACGCGCTTCAAGCGGCAGATGGCCACCGGCTCGGGCTTGGCGGCGTTGGCCTCTTCCACCCGCCCGCGCCGGCAAGCCGGCTCGCAGGGCCGGTCGCAGGTGCGCCCCAGGATGCCCGGAAACACGTTGGACACCCAGTTGACCATGTACGACTCGGCGTAGCGGCCCTGCGCGATCAGCCGCAGGTATTCGGGCACGGGGGTATGGGCCGGGCAGGCCCATTGGCAATCCACCACCTTGTGGTAGTAGGCGGGGTCGCCGGTGTTCGTCGCGCGCATGCAAGGGTCTCCGGGCTCAAGCGATCGTCGGCGCACGGCCGAACCGCACGCGTGTAACGAACAGTTTACGCCCGGAGAGCGCCCGCCGCTGCTCTCGTCAACCCCAAGTCGAGACCGGGCACCGCTCAGGCCGATTGCAGGGCGGCAAAAGCCGCGATCACCTCGGGCGGTGCCTGCACCAGCTCGATCAGCACGCCCTCGCCCGCGATCGGAAACTCAGCGTTGGCCTTGGGATGCATAAACGTGATGTCGTAACCCGCCGCGCCCTGGCGGATGCCACCCGGCGCAAAGCGCACGCCGCGCGCCGTCAGCCACTCGACGGCCTTGGGCAAGTCGTCGATCCACAGGCCCACGTGGTTCAGCGGCGTGGCGTGCACGGCGGGCTTCTTGTCGGGGTCGAGCGGCTGCATCAGGTCAACCTCGACCTTGAACGGGCCGCTGCCCATGGCGCAGATGTCTTCGTCCACGTTCTCGCGCTCGCTCTGGAACGTGCCGGTGGGCGTCAGGCCCAGCATGTCCACCCACAGGGTTTGCAGGCGCCGCTTGTCGGGGCCGCCGATGGCCACTTGCTGAATGCCGAGAACCTTGAATGGACGGGACATGATGACCTCGATGCTTGACGACAAGGCGGGCGTGCCGCCAAGAAAAAAGCACCCGACAGGGCTGCCAGGTGCTTGATTTTTTTGGTAGGCGCGATTGGATTCGAACCAACGACCCCCACCATGTCAAGGTGGTGCTCTAACCAACTGAGCTACGCGCCTGAAAATCGATTCGAAGCCGGCAAGTATAGCAAATCAGGTTTCCATGGCGTTGCGCGCCGCCCGCAGCCGATGAAACGCCAACAGCCCGATGGCCGCGGAGCAGACCATGCCAGCGATCGCCGTGGCCGGGGTTTCCCCGGTCACTGGCGATGCCCCTTGAGCAACTGTGTTCTCAAGTCAAGTCTGTTGAATGAAATTTTCATGCTTGGACAGATCCCAGGCGGTTTTATCTCTGAGCATGGCGTTGAGAATCGTCAAGAGCTTGCGCATGCAAGCGACGATGGCCACTTTCTTGGGTTTGCCCGCTTGTAGCAAACGCTCATAGAAGACCTTGAACACGGGGTTGTAGCGAATGGCTGAGAGCGCGGCCATGTACACCACGGCCCGCACCTCGGCGCGCCCACCCCAGATACGACGCTTGCCACTGCGCTCGCCCGAATCATTGGCCAGGGGAGCCACACCCACCAGCTTGGCGATCTGGCGTCGCTTGAGCCGGCCCAATTCGGGCAGCGCCGCGCTCAGGGTGAGAATCGCCACCGGACCGACGCCCTTGACACTGTCGAGCAACGCGCGCTGCTGCTTGAAGTGTCGATCCAGGTGCGAGTCGGCGTCCGCATCAATGGCCGCGATCTGCTTGTCCAGCATCCCGAGGACGGCTTTGATGCTGCGCGCGGCGCGTGCGCTGGCCTGCTCCAAGCGGTGGCCTTCAGCCACTCGCATCTCGATGAGCTGCCGACGCCGTGTCATCAGCACTGCCAACTCCTGGCGCCGGACATCCTCCATAGGCGTGATGTATTTGGCTCGATCCTTGTGGCGCGCCAACACGTCGGCAAAGTCGCGCAGGATGCGGGCATCGACCTTGTCGGTCTTGGCCAACTCACCCATCGACTTGGCGAAGTCGTGGCTCTGACGCGGATTGACACGCGCGACCGCAATGCCGGCACGTTGCAGCGCCCACACCAGTTCACGCTCGTAGCCACCAGTGGCCTCGATGACCACCAAATCAACATCGGTGCTCTTGAACTGATTGATCAGCTCCTGCCACCCGTCGGCGTCGTTGGGCACGCGCCGATGCTGATCGCCCACGCATGCATCGAGATGCAGTTTGGACACATCAATACCGGCGTTGGCTCGACCGACGCCACTCACTACCCCACCTTGTGCATGCATGTTCATGATCGGCAACTGTTCGGGCTACGTGGTTGGATGAAAGATGTCAATGCGTTGACCGATTGCTCAAGGTCGAACTCAAGGCTCCAGGGGGAGGCAGGTTTGGCGCACTGACGACAACTGAACGAGGACTGCAGTTGCAAAGATACAAGGGGTGGGCGAAACATCGTGCAGCGAGTGGAAACCGGGGGTGTTTCACCTCAGTTGCGTCGGGCCCGGCGCACGCCCGCCACGTCTTGCACCAGCTTCAGGACCTGCGCCAGGCGCGCCGTGTCGCTCACCTCGACGGTAAAAGTCATCCAGGCCCAGCCCTTGACCGACTGGGTCTGCACGCCGATCACGTTCATCTTCTCGCGCGCGAACACATCGGAGATGTCGCGCAGCAGGCCCTGGCGATCGACCGCCTCGACCGACACGTCCACCGGGTAGGCCGGCGCGCGACCGGTGGCGGGCGTGCTCCAGGCCACGTCGATGACGCGGTCCGGGTCGCGCGCCTGCAGGTCGCGAAAACTGGGGCAGTCGCGTCGGTGCACGCTGACCCCGCGCCCGCGCGTGACGTAGCCGGCAATGGGGTCGGGCGGCGCGGGCTTGCAGCAGCGCGCGGGTTGGGTCAGCAGCGAGTCGAGGCCGACCACCAGCACCCCGCCGCGCGCCGGCGTCCCCTGCGCGGTCTTGCGCTGCAGCACGGCCGCGTCGGCGCTGGGCGCGGGCTCGGGCGGGTGCAGGGCGTGGGCGATGCTGCGCAGCGACAGCTCGTCCTTGCCCACGGTCTCGAACAGCGCATCAGGGGTTTTGAAGCCCAGGCTGGCGGCCAGCTGGTCGAGCGCAACGGCGGTGCGGCCCTCGCGCTGCAAGAGCTTTTCGACCATCTCGCGGCCGCGGGCAATGGTCTCGCGCGCGTGCTGGGCGTTGAACCAGGCGCGCACCTTGGCCTTGGCGCGCGCCGAGGCCAGATAGCCCAGTTCGGCATTGAGCCAGTCGCGCGAGGGGCCGCCCTCCTTGGCGGCGGTGATGGCCACCGTCTGACCATTGGCCAGCGGCGTGTTCAGCGGCACCATCACGCCGTCCACGCGCGCACCGCGGCAGCGGTGGCCCAGGTCGGTGTGCACGGTGTAGGCAAAATCCACCGGCGTGGCGCCGGCGGGCAGCTCGACCACGGCCGCCTCGGGTGTCAGCACGTAGATGCGGTCGTCCAGCAGGCCGTGCTGGGCGGCGCTGCCGGAGAGGTCGCGCTCCCAGGCCAATAGCTGGCGCAGCACGGCGATCTTGGCGTCGTACTGGCTGGCGGCACTGACGCCGGCGTAGCCCTTGGCGCCCGCTTCCTTGTAAGCCCAGTGCGCGGCCACGCCGTGCTCGGCGTGCTCGTGCATGGCGCGGGTGCGGATCTGGATCTCCCACGCGCGACCCTCGGTGTCGCGCACCACGGTATGCAGCGACTGGTAGCCATTGACCTTGGGTTTGGCGATGTAGTCGTCGAACTCGCCGGGCACGGGGGCAAAGTGCTGATGCACCCAGTCCAGCGCGGCGTAGCAGTCGGCCACGCTGACCACGATGATGCGCAGCGCGCGCACATCGAACACGTGCTCGAAGTCCAGGCCCTTGCCGCGCATCTTGCGCACGATGGAGCTGATGTGCTTGGGCCGGCCGCTGACCGTGGCATTGATGCCCTGTGCGCGCAGCGCGGTCTCGATCTCGGCGCGGCGCTGCTCCAGCGCGGCCTCGCGCTCGCTGCGTTTTTCGTCCAGCAGGCGGGCGATCTCGCGGTAGGTACCCGGCTCCTGGGCGCGAAAGATGAGGTCTTCCATCTCCCACTTGATCTGCCAGATGCCCAGGCGGTTGGCCAGGGGCGCAAACACCTCGTGCGCCTCGCGCAGCACGCTGGGCGCCAGCGGCAGGCGCTGGGCCGCGCACCAGCGCAGGGTTTGCAGGCGCGAGGCCAGGCGCAGCAGCACCACGCGCAAATCGCGCGAGAAGGCCAGCAGCATCTTGCGCACGGCCTCGGTCTGCTGGCTGGCCTGCTCGGAGTCGGTGGGCTGATCGACACGGCCGGCACGCGAGCGTTGCTGCAACTGCTCGAGCCGGGCCGTCTCCAGCGCCAGGCGGGCGAAGTTCTCGCCAAAAGCCTTGCCGATCACCTCCTCCGGACGATTGAGCTGCGCGCAGGCGTAGCCGAGGTAGGCAGCCGCCTGGATCGACTCTGCGCCGCCGATGCCGGCCAGGATGTCGGCCACGGCGTCGGCGTGGGCCAGCAGGTTTTCGCCCGACGCGGTGGTTTCGCCGGCCAGCAGGGGTTCGGCAAAGGCGCGCGCGCGCTCGCGCATGCCCGCTTGGGCTTCCGACTCGTTGACGGCGGACACCACGCCCGCCACGGGCGCGCCGGCCTGGCCGACGGACAGGCTGGCGGTCTTCATGCTGCCTCCTTGGGCGTCAGAAACTCCAGCACCACGCGCACCTGGTCGTCGTCGATCAGCATGGGCGCGTGGCCCACGCCGGCAAACTCGACCAGGCGCGCACGCGGGCCGCACGCGCACATGCGGCGAACGGTGGCCGCCGTCAGCAGGTCGGACTCGATGCCATGCAGCAACAAGGTCGCCGCGCGCGTGTTTTCATAGGCCTGCCACAGCGTTGCTTCGCCCTGCGCCACCGCATCGGCCGTCAACTCGAGCATGGGTGTGGCGATCGCCGGGTCGTCGTGCAGCCGCCAGCCGCCGTCCGGCTGCGGCTTGAGCATGGGCCGTGTCAGGGTCATCCAGTCGGCGTCCGAAATGGGGCCGAAGCCGGCGGACAGCGTGCGCAGCCAGGCGGCCGCGTCCTCCGGCGTCGCAAAGCGCGCGGGCGCCTGCCCGACATAGGCCTGAATGCGCCGGATGCCCGACCATTCGATGCCGGGCCCCACGTCGTTGAGCACCAGCCGCGCCACGGGCACCGGCAGCGGCAAGCCCGGCGTGCCCGCCATCAGCATGCCGATGATGCCGCCCATGCTGGTGCCCACCCAGTCCAGTTGCGTGATGGGCGCCTGCGCATGCAGTTGCGCCAGCAGCGTGAGCATGTCGGCCACGTAGGTGGTGTATTGGTAGCCCATGGGCTCGCGCAGCCAGTCGCTCTGGCCGCGGCCGACGACGTCGGGACAGACCACGCGCACGCCCTGCCCGGCGGCCTGGGCCTGGGCTTGCAGCGCCCGGGCCAGCACGTCGAAGTCGCGTCCCTGGCGCGTCAGGCCATGCACGCACACCACCACGCGCGGCGCCCGCGCATCGCCCCATTGCCACCACGCCATGCGGTGGCCACCGGAGGGCTCGGGACAGGAAACGTGATGCAGCGCGGGCTCGGACATGGTGGATGCGAGACAGGAAACCGGGGCGACAAAACACCCGCTTTCGGCATCCTAAAACAATCGGCCCGCGGCCCGCGCGCAGGGCCGCAAGCCGCGCCGGCGCCCGACCGCGCCGCGCTCAGCGCGCCGTCGCCTGCACCCCGGCGCCGCGCTCGCCGCTTGATGCACCCGGTGCAATGCCGCGCCGGATTTGCTCGCGCAGCTCAAGGCGCTGGTCCGGCGTCAGGCGCCGATCGTCACCCCCGGGTTCCGCGCCGCGCTGGCGGTATTGCGCCTCCACGGTCATCCACAGCGGCGAGCGCGCGGCCCCCCGCTCGACCGCCTTGTCGGCAACCGGCGGGCTGGCGGGCGGGTCGGCCGCCTCGGACTGCGCCCAGGCGGCGAACGCGCCCGCCAAAACGCCGACCGCGGAAAGAATGATCAGGGTGTACTTCATGATGTGCCTGCTGCCACCGGCGACGATCGCACACAGGGTGCGTATGCGTCTTGCGCATCGTCCGTCGGCAGGGCAACAGATGTAACATGCTGAAAATCATCGGCCGATGCGACGCGGATCGCGTTGCATCAAGGTCACAATGGGCCTGTTACAAATCCGGCCGACGTGCCCCAACCCAAGTCCATTCACAAGATGAACCAGGCAGTCAACCACACCGACAAGATCGTCGTCGTCGACGACGACGCCCGCATTCGCGACCTGCTGCGCCGCTATCTGACGCAAGAAGGCTTTGAGGTGATCGTCGCCGAAGACGCCAAGGCGCTGGCGCGCATCATGCTGCGCGAGACGATCGATCTGATCGTGCTCGATCTGATGATGCCGGGCGAAGACGGCCTGTCGGTATGTCGGCGCCTGCGCGCCGCGGGCGACAAGACCCCGGTGATCATGCTCACCGCCAAGGGCGAGGACGTGGATCGCATCGTCGGCCTCGAGGTGGGCGCCGACGACTACCTCGGCAAGCCCTTCAACCCGCGCGAGCTGCTGGCACGCATCCACGCGGTGCTGCGCCGCCGCCCGCCGCAGGAAGCGCCGGGCGCGCCCTCGGCCGAGAACGAATCGGTCAGCTTCGGCCCCTTCCAGTTCGACCTCGGCGTGCGCGCGCTGCACAAGAACGGCGAGGAAATCTCGCTGACCACGGGCGAGTTCGCCATGCTCAAGGCGCTGGTGCGCCACCCGCGCCAGCCGCTGTCGCGCGAGAAGCTGGCGCAACTGGCGCGCGGGCGCGAGTTCGAGCCCTTCGACCGCAGCCTGGACGTGCAGGTTTCGCGCCTGCGCAAGCTGATCGAGCAGGACCCGGCCAGCCCGCGCTACATCCAGACCGTGTGGGGCGTGGGCTACGTGTTCGTGCCCGACGGCAACGCCTGATCCCGCGGTCTTCGAGGTCTTGAGCGCGCCATGACCGCGGCCGTGCCGAACGAGCCGGGCCTGGACGCCAGTCGGCCCGCTGCGCTCGACGCCAGCGACTCCCTCAATGCGCCGCTGGAGAGCGCGCGCAGCGCGCCGCGCGTCAGCATCAGCCTGTTCTGGCGCACCTTCCTGCTGGTGAGCGTGCTGCTGGCAAGCAGCACCTTCGGCTGGTATCAGCTGTTTCGCACGCTGGAGTACGAACCGCGCGTGATCGCCAACGCGCGCCAGATCGCCTCGCTGGTCAACCTCTCGCGCGCGGCGCTGATCCATTCGGACGCGATCGCCCGCGTGTCGCTGATCAAGACCATGGCCGATCAGGAAAAGGTGCGCATCCTGCCGCGCGAGCCGGGCGACAAGTTCACCGCCTTCGCGCAAAACGAGCTGGAGCGCCACATCAGCCACGAGCTCGTCGCGCGCCTGGGCGCGGGCACCGTGGTGGCCGGCAGCGTCAACGGCGAGACCGGCCTGTGGGTGGGCTTTTCGATCGAAGGCGACTCGTACTGGCTGCTGATGGACCGCTCGCGCGTGGGCGCCCTGCTGGGCGGGCCCACCTGGGTGGTGTGGCTGGCCACGCTGGGCGCGCTGTCGGTGATCGGCGCAGCGCTGCTGGCGCGCCTGATCAACCGGCCGCTCAAGCAGCTGTCGATCGCCGCTGCCCACGTGCGCGAAGGCAACTACCAACAGTCTCGGCTGGACGAAAACGCCCTGTCCACCGAAGTGCGCGAGGTCAACATCGGCTTCAACCGCATGGCCGACCAGCTCTCGCAGATCGAGCAGGACCGCGCCGAGATGCTGGCCGGCATCTCGCACGACTTGCGCACCCCGCTGGCGCGGCTGCGGCTGGAAACCGAGATGAGCGTGCCCGACGCCGAGGCACGCGAGCACATGGCCGCCGACATCACGCAGGTGGACGCCATCATCGGCAAGTTCCTGGACTACGCCCGGCCCGATCGCGCCGCGCTGGAGAAACTGCCGCTGGCCGAGCTGGTGCAGGCCTGGGTGCAGCCCTTCGCCGTGCACGAGGACATGCGCGTGGACGTCAACATCAACCCCCACTACCGCGTGATCGGCGACGAGATCGAGCTCTCGCGCGTGCTCTCCAACCTGCTGGAAAACGCCCGCCGCTACGGCCGCTCACCCGAGGACGGCATCGCACGCGTGCGCATCGCCGCCACCGCGCACGACGGCTGGGTCATGCTGCGCGTGCGCGACCAGGGCCCGGGCGTGCCGCCCGAGCAGTTGCCGCTGCTCACGCGCCCGTTTTTCCGCGGCGACACGGCGCGCACCGCGGCCACCGGCGCCGGGCTGGGCCTGTCCATCGTGGCCAAGATGATCGAGAGCATGGGCGGCAGCATGCAGTTGGCCAACAACCCCAGCGGCGGGCTGATGGTCTTGATCCACCTGCGGCGCGCCGAGGGCGGCGAGAGCACGTCGCCCGGCTCCGTTCCGTCCAGCGGCGCCTAGAAAAAAGGCATCCCTGGCTGTGTCGTGCCGAGGGATGAAATGGCCGCACAGGTCCTGCGCGCCCGTTGCGTGCGGGTTGCCAGCTATCGAATCAGAAGCATCACGGCGCGCGCCTCGATCGCCACGCCCTGCCCCACCGGCCCCAGGCGCTCGGCCGTCTTGGCCTTGACGTTGACCCGGTCCGCATCGACCTGCAACAGCGCGGCGATGCGCGCCACCATTGCCGCACGGTGCGGCCCCAGGCGCGGCGCCTGCGCCACCACGGTGGCGTCCACATTGCCCACGCGCCAGCCGCTGGCCTGCACGCGGGCAAACGCCTCGGCCAGCAGCGCGGCCGAGTCGGCGCCCCTGAACGCCGCGTCCGTATCCGGAAAATGCGTGCCGATGTCGCCCAGGCCGGCCGCGCCCAGCAGCGCGTCGGTGATGGCGTGCAGCAGCACGTCGGCGTCGGAATGGCCCAGCAGGCCGTGCGTGTGCGCAATGGTGACGCCGCCGATCACCAGCGGCCGGCCAGGCACCAGCGCGTGCACGTCCCAGCCTTCGCCGATGCGAAACGGCGGCGCGTTCGGTGCGGGAGTTGCGGGGGTTGGGCTCATGCGCCGCGGCTCCCCAAGATGGCTTCGGCCAAGGCAAAGTCCTCCGGATACGTGACCTTGAAATTCTGCGCGCTGCCGCGCACCAGCAGCGGCCGCTGGCCCGTCGCCTCGATGGCGCTGGCCTCGTCGGTGATGCCGGCAAAGCCCTGCGCGGCATGCGCCGCCAGCGCATCACGCAGCGCGCCCAGTCGGAACATCTGCGGCGTCTGCGCCAGCCACTTGTCGGCACGCGCCAGCGTCGCGTCGACGCGGCCATCGGCAGCGGCTGCCTTCAGCGTATCGGCCAGCGGCAGCGCCAGCAGGCCGCCCACCGCATCCGCCTGGCAAGCGTCGATCAGCGCCTCGATCTGCGCAGGCGTGACGAGACAGCGCGCCGCATCGTGCACCAGCACCCAGTCATGCGCTGCGGCGCCGCTGGCCCGCAGGTGCGTCAGGCCATTGAGCACGCTCTCGGCGCGCGTGGCGCCGCCGCAGGGGGCCACCTCGATCGGCGCCTCCACATCGTCCAGCCGTTCGTCGCCCGGCGCCACCACCACCAGCACGCGGGCGATGCGCGGCACCTTGGCGAAGGCCGCCAGCGTGTGGCGCACCAGCGGCTGGCCGGCCACCGGGTGGTACTGCTTGGGCTGCGCCGTGCCGGCGCGCGAGCCGCTGCCGGCGCAGGGCAGCAGGGCAAAGCAGCGGGGGGCGTCAGCGGGCATCGTGCACTATTGTATTGGTAGCTGCTTGCGCTTGATGGGCGGGCGCCCGCGGCCAATTTGGCTTGAAAACCGATCAGGCCGACTGCAGCAGCGCCCACAGCCGCGCCGGACTCAAGGGCATTTGCAGGCGGGGTGCCAGCTCGGGCCGGCCGGCACGCGCCAGCGCATCGGCCACGGCATTGACCACGCAGGGCGTGGCGCCGATGGTGCCCAGCTCGCCCACGCCCTTCACGCCCATGGCGTTGTTGGTGCAGGGCGTGGACTGGTCCATCTCGGTCTTGAAGTGCGCGGCGATGTCGTCGGCGTGCGGCGCGGCATAGTCCATCAGGCTGCCGGTGAGCAGCTGGCCGGACGACGCGTCATACACCACGCGCTCCAGCAGCGCCTGGCCAATGCCCTGCACCGCCCCGCCGTCCAGTTGCCCGCGCACGATCAGCGGGTTGACCACGCGGCCCACGTCGTTGACGCTGGCATAGGCCACCAGCTGCACCACGCCGGTCTGCGGGTCGAGCTCGACCTCGCAGATGTGCGCGCCGTTGGGCCAGGTGGGCCCCGCCACGGTGTGCGTGTGCTCAACCCAGATATGGCCCCTGGGCTGCTTGCCGGCCAGCTCGAACAGGTCGATGGCGTGATCGGTGCCGGCCACGGCAAAGCGGCCGGCGGCGTAGCGGATGTCCTCGGGCGCGGCCTCCAGCTCGCGCGCGGCGAGCTGCCGGGCCTCTTGCACCGTGCGCTCGGCGCCGCTGTGCATGGCCGATCCGCCGGTGAACAGCGAGCGCGAGCCCGCACTGCCAAAGCCGTTGCCGCGGTCGGTGTCGCCCAGCACCACGCGCACGCGCTCGATCGGCACGTCGAAGACATCGACCACCAGTTGCGCCAGCGAGGTGGCAATGCCCTGGCCCATTTGGTTGACGGCGGAATAGACTTCGATGAAGCCATCCGATTTGACGTCCACCGTGACGCGTTCCTCGAAGGCGTTGCCTCCCGTCCATTCCAGAAAGGTGGCAATGCCCAGACCGCGCCACAGCCCGCGCGCTTTCGACTGCGCCGCGCGCGCCGCAAAGCCGTCCCAGTCGGCCAGCGGCAGCGCCTGATCCAGCACGTGCTCGAAGCGCCCCACGTCATAGGTCTGGCCCATGGGGTTGGTGTAGGGCATCTGCTCGGGCCGGATGAAGTTGCGCCGGCGCAGCTGAACGCGGTCGATGCCGGTCTGGCGCGCCGCCTCGTCCATCAGGCGCTCGATGTTGAAGATGGCCTCGGGCCGGCCCGCGCCGCGATACGCCCCGGTGGGCGCCTGGTGGGTCAGCGCGGCGCGAAAGTGAAAGTCGATCACCGGCACGTGATAGACGCTGGTCTGCACCCAGGGGCCGATCAGCAGCTGAATGACCACGCCGGTGGTCAGCGCATAGGCGCCCACGTTGGCCTGTGAATGAGCCCGCAGCGCCAGGATGCGGCCGCTCGCATCCAGCGCCAGTTCAAGGTGCGCCTGCAAATCGCGCCCATGCGTGGTGCTCAAAAATTCCTCGCTGCGCTCGGCCGCCCAGCGCACCGGCCGGCCGGTGGCGCGCGCAGCCCAGGCCACGGCCACATCTTCGGGGTAGGCGCCGGTCTTCATGCCAAAGCCGCCGCCGACGTCGCCCACGCGCACGCGCACCGCCTCGGGCGCCAGGCCCAGCGTGGCCGCCACCGCCGCGCGCACGCCGGTGGGCATTTGCGAGGACAGGTGCATGTCCAGCCGGCCGCTGGCCGCATCCCACGCGGCGCGCACGCTGCGCGGCTCCAGCGTCAGCGCGGCCACGCGCTGGTGGGTCAAGTCCAGCTTGACGATGTGCGCGGCCCGCGCAAAGGCCGCCTGCGCGGCCTTTGCGTCGCCATGGCGCGCCTCACAGGCGATGTTGTCGGGAGCCAAGGGCGTGACCACCACCTCGGCACGCAGAGCCGCCGCCAGGCTGGGCACGGCCGGCGCCTCGGCGTAGTCCACCCACACCGCCTCGGCGGCGTCGCGCGCCTGCTGCAAGCTGTCGGCCACCACCAGCGCCACCGCCTCGCCGACAAAGCGCGCCGCATCGACCGCCAGTGGGTAGCGCTCGGGCCCGGCGCAGTCGCTGCCGTCGGCCCGCTTGAAGGGCGCGCCCGTGGCCATGGGCGGCACGCCGGCCGCCTGCAGATCGGCGCCGCTGAACACGCCGCGCACGCCGGGCATGGCGCGGGCGGCGTCCGCCTCCACGCCCTGGATGACCGCATGCGCGTGCGGCGAGCGCACGAACACCGCCCAACCGTCGCCGGGCTGGCCCAGGTCGTCGGTGTAGCGCCCGCGCCCCTGCAGCAGCGCATCGTCCTCCAGGCGGCGCACGGCCTGGCCGCTGCCAAAGCGCGCGGCGACGGGAGTGGATGCATCGGTCATGGTGAGCGGACAGGTGGGCCGGTGAAGCCGGGACTATAGGGCGGCCTGCTGCCGGGTGCAGCGCATGCGGCCGAAAATGCTATTTTCTTGATAGCTGCTTGCGCTTGTCCCGCAGGCGATGCAGCCCGATTTGGCTTGAAAACCCACGCGGGCCGCCGGATCACTAGAATCAGCTTTATCACCCCCGTCCCAGCCGGCCGGGGGTTTTTGTCGTTTTGCTTTTCCACTGTCGATGCAACTGCCCAAACTCATTCCCGGCAAACGCCATGCCCTGCCCCGCCCATCCGGCTCCAGCGACGCGCTGTGGCTGGCCCGGCTGGCCGAACGCGAGGCCGCGGCCGGCCAGCTCACGGCCATCGTCACCGCCGACGCGGCGGACGCGCGCCGCCTGCAGGACGAGCTGGCCTTCTTCGCGCCCCAGCTGCGCATCACCCTGTTTCCGGACTGGGAGACCCTGCCCTACGACAGCTTCTCGCCGCACCAGGACCTGATCAGCGAGCGCCTGGCCACGCTGTGGGCGATTCGCCAGCGCCAGACCGACGTGGTGCTGGTGCCGGCCACCACGGCGCTGTACCGGCTGGCGCCGCCCAGCTTTCTGGCGGCCTACACCTTCGACTTCAAGCAGGGACAGAAGCTGGACGAGGCGGCGCTCAAGAGCCAGCTCACCCTGGCGGGCTACCAGCACGTCACGCAGGTGGTCAGCCCCGGCGAATACGCGGTGCGCGGCGGGCTGATCGACCTGTTTCCCATGGGTTCGCCCCAGCCCTTTCGGGTCGATCTGTTCGACGACGAGATCGACTCGATCCGCGCGTTCGACCCCGACACCCAGCGCAGCCTGTACCCGGTGCCCGCCGTGCGCCTGCTGCCGGGGCGCGAGTTTCCGCTGGACGAGGCCGCGCAGGCGCGCTTTCGCCACCGCTGGCGCGAGCTGCTGGAGGGCGACCCGACCAAAAGCCGCATCTACAAGGACATGGGCAACGGCGTGGCCAGCGCCGGCATCGAGTACTACCTGCCGCTGTTCTTCGAGCAGACCGCCACGGTGTTTGACTACCTTGGCGAGCAGGCGACGCTGGTGCTGCACGGCGATCTGGAGCCCGCCTTTTTGCAGTTCACGCAGGACACGCGCGAGCGCTTTCGGCTGGCCCAGGGCGACCCCGAGCGGCCGGTGCTGCCGCCCGAGGCGCTGTTCCTGTCGGCCGAGGACTTCTACCTGGCCGCCAAGCCGTTGGCCCAACTGGCGCTGCGTCCGGGCGTGGAGGACGTGGGCGACAGTGCCTTTGCGCAAAAGCTGCCCGAGCTGACCGCCCAGCGCGGCGCCGACGACCCCTTGCAGCGCCTGCACGCCCACATCGGCGCCACCGCGCAGCGCGTGCTGGTGCTGGCCGAAAGCGCGGGCCGTCGCGAAAGCCTGCTCGACTTTCTGCGTGCCAGCGGGCTGAATCCGCCGGCCTTCGACTCACTGGCCGAGTTCCAGGCCAGCGACGAGAAAACCGGCATTGCCACCGCCGCCCTCGCACAAGGCTTTGCCTGGCTGGAGGGCGGCATCGACTTCGTCACCGAGACCGAGCTGTTTGCCGCGGGCACCACCACGCGCCGCCGGCGCCGGCAGGAGCAGGAAAGCGACGTCGAGGCGCTGATCAAGGACCTGTCGGAGCTGAAGGTGGGCGATCCCGTCGTCCACACGCAGCACGGCATCGGGCGCTACCGCGGCCTGGTCAACCTGGACGTGGGCACCGCCAACCCCGACGGCAGCGCCGCGCCGCAGGAGTTTTTGCACCTGGAGTACGCGGGCCACGCGGCGCTTTACGTGCCGGTGTCGCAGCTGCACCTGATCGGCCGCTACACCGGCGTGTCGGCCGACGAGGCCCCGCTGCACAAGCTGGGCAGCGGCCAGTGGGAAAAGGCCAGGCGCAAGGCCGCCGAGCAGGTGCGCGACGCCGCCGCCGAGCTGCTCAACATCTACGCCCGCCGCGCCGCGCGCGAGGGCCACGCCTTCCGCTATTCGCCGCACGACTACGAGCAGTTTGCGGCCGACTTCGGCTTTGAGGAAACGGCGGACCAGAGCGCGGCCATCCACGCCGTGATCCAGGACATGATCTCGCCCCATCCCATGGACCGCCTGGTGTGCGGCGACGTGGGCTTCGGCAAGACCGAAGTGGCCCTGCGCGCGGCCTTTGTCGCCGTGACCGGCGGCAAGCAAGTGGCCCTGCTGGCGCCCACCACGCTGCTGGCCGAGCAGCACTACCAGACGCTGCAAGACCGCTTTGCGCGCTGGCCGGTCAAGGTGGCGCAGATGAGCCGCTTCGCGTCGGGCAAGGAAACCACCGCCGCCCTGAAGGGCCTGCAGGATGGCAGCGTGGACATCGTCGTCGGCACGCACAAGCTGCTGAGCACCAAGACGCAATTCAAGAACCTGGGCCTGCTCATCATCGACGAGGAGCACCGCTTTGGCGTGCGTCACAAGGAGCAGATGAAGGCCCTGCGCGCCGAGGTGGACGTGCTGACGCTGACGGCCACTCCCATCCCGCGCACCATGGGCATGGCGCTGGAAGGACTGCGCGACCTCAGCGTGATCGCCACCGCGCCGCAGCGGCGCCTGGCCATCAAGACCTTCGTGCGCAGCGAGAGCCACGGCACCATCCGCGAGGCGGTGCTGCGCGAGCTCAAGCGCGGCGGGCAGGTGTACTTCTTGCACAACGAGGTCGAAACCATCGAGAACCGAAAGCAGGCGCTGGAAAAAATCCTGCCCGAGGCGCGCATCGCCATCGCCCACGGCCAGATGCCCGAGCGGCAGCTGGAGCACGTGATGCGCGACTTCGTGGCGCAGCGCTTCAACGTGCTGCTGTGCTCGACCATCATCGAGACCGGCATCGACGTGCCCACCGCCAACACCATCGTCATCGCGCGCGCCGACAAGTTCGGCCTGGCACAGCTGCACCAGCTGCGCGGGCGCGTGGGCCGCAGCCACCACCAAGCCTATGCCTACCTGATGGTGCCCGACGTGCAAAGCCTGACCAAGCAGGCCGGCCAGCGCCTCGAAGCCATTCAGCAAATGGAAGAGCTGGGCAGCGGCTTTTACCTGGCCATGCACGACCTGGAAATTCGCGGCGCCGGCGAGGTGCTGGGCGAAAACCAGAGCGGCAACATGATGGAGATCGGCTTTCAGCTCTACAACGAGATGCTGGCCGAGGCCGTGCGCTCGCTCAAGGCCGGCAAGGAGCCGGATTTGCTGGCCCCCATGCAGGCCGCCACCGACATCAACCTGCACGCCCCCGCCCTGCTGCCCAATGACTATTGCGGCGACGTGCACCTGCGCCTGTCGTTCTACAAAAAACTGGCCACGGCCCGCAGCAACGACCAGATCGACACCCTGGTCGAAGAAATCGTCGACCGCTTCGGCAAGCTGCCGCCGCAGGCGCAGACCCTCATCGACGTGCACCGCCTGCGCGTGGCCAGCATGCCCTACGGCGTGACCAAGGTGGACGCAGCGCCCGGCGCCATCAGCATCCACTTCAGGCCCAACCCGCCGATCGACCCCATGGCCATCATCCATCTGATCCAGAAGAACCGCGCCATCAAGCTGGCCGGCAACGACAAGCTGCGCATCGAGCGCCAACTCCCCGATCCCATGGCGCGCGCGCAACTGGTGCGCGACGTGCTGCGCAGCCTGGGGCAGCCGGTGCGCGCGGCTGAGGCGACGCCCGTCTGAATACCCCTTGAATTTGTCAGGGCTTGGGAGCACACTGCTGCGTTTGTTGTCGGCCGTTGTCCAGGGAGATTGTTGAATCCGCTTCAGGAGAACCCGCATGCCCTCGCCCGCCCCATCCCGCCACACCCCCCCGCTGGCCGCCGCGCTGGCGCTTGGCCTCGGCCTCGGTCTCGGCGTCACGGCGTCAGCGCAAACCGCCGACGCCACCACGGTGGCGCGCGGTGCCTATCTGGTGCACGGCATGGGCTGCGCCGACTGCCACACGCCGCTCAAGATGGGTGCCCAGGGGCCCGAGCCCGACCTGGCGCGCGGCCTGTCGGGTCATCCGCAGGGCATGGTGCTGCAAGCGCCCACCCTTCCCGCCGGCAGCCCCTGGATGTGGGGCGGCGCGGTCACCAACACCGCCTTTTGGGGCCCCTGGGGTGTCAGCTACGCTGCCAACCTGACGCCCGACGCCACCGGCTTGAAAGACTGGACGGCCGAGCAATTCGTGCAGGCCATGCGCACCGGCAAGCACGCCGGCAGCGGCCGCCCGCTGATGCCACCCATGCCCTGGCCGGCCTTTGGCCAGCTGAACGACGCCGACCTGCATGCCATGTTCAGCTACCTGATGGCGCAGCCTGCGGTGCCAAACCGCGTTCCGGACTACCTGCCGCCGGCGCCGGTTGCCCGCCACTGAGGGCGCCGACCTCCGGCCCCTCGCTCACTGCCAGCCCCGATCCGGCGCGGGGCGACACTGGCATTTCGCTCCAACGCACGGCCCCGCGCCACCCACCCATGTCCCCAGGTGTCCCATGACCTCTACCCGTCCCCACAAGTTCGCGCACGTCGTCTATCGCACACGCCGCTTCGAAGAAATGCTGGCCTGGTACCAGGCCGTTTTCGGCGCCCATGTGCAGCACCAGGATCCAGCGCTGGCTTTCCTGACCTATGACGACGAGCATCATCGATTCGCCTTCGTGAACCTGGGTGTTATCGACCCGCAACACACCGAGACCGACAAGCAGGGGCTCATCGGGGTGGATCACGTGGCCTACACCTATGCATCGCTCGACCAATTGCTCGATCACTACGACCAGCTCAAGGCCAAGGCCATCCATCCCTATTGGTGCGTTCACCACGGCATCACCGTGTCGATGTACTACGCCGACCCCGACGGCAATCAGATGGAGTTCCAGGTCGAGTGCTTCGACAGCAACGACAAGGCCAACGCCTTCATGGCGGGCCCCGGCTTCGCGCAAAACCCCATCGGCGTGGAGTTCAACCCCGATGCGCTGCTGGCACGCCGCCAGGCGGGCCCGCTCGACGGCTTTTTGCGGCGCGAACAACATCAGCCGGTTTCGCCGATCCGCGGCGCCGTCAGCAACGCCGCGTAGCACAATGCGGGGCATGTTCGAAGCCCCTGCCATCACCGCCGCCGACAAACCCGCGCTCTATCGCGAACTGGCCAGCCAGGTGCAGGGCCTGCTGCACGGCGAGCGCAACCTGATCGCCAACGCGGCCAACTTCAGCGCGCTGGTGTTCAACACCCTGCCCGACATCAGCTGGTGCGGCTTTTACTTTGCCGAAGGCGATGGCCTGGTGGTCGGCCCCTTCCAGGGCAAACCCGCCTGCGTGCGCATCGCCCGCGGCCGCGGCGTGTGCGGCGCGGCGGCGCTGTCGCGGCAAACGCAACTGGTGCCCGACGTCGCGGCCTTCCCCGACCACATCTACTGCGACGGCGCGGCCCAGTCCGAAATCGTGGTGCCGCTGGTGCATGCCGATGGCCGGCTGCTGGGCGTGTGGGACGTGGACAGCCACCGCCTGGCGCGCTTCGATGAAGTCGACGCGGCGGGCATGGAGACCCTGTGCGCCGAATTCATGCGCGCGCTGGCCTGATCGCGCTGGCGCTGACCTTGCCCCCGCTGGCCGCGTGGGCGCTGGACGACGCCGGCGCGCAGCGCTTTGCCGAGGACGTGGTGCGCAGCCGCGATGCCGGTGGGCGCGCCTTTGCCGTGGTCGACAAGCCCGCGGCCACCGTGTGGGTGTTCGACGCGCGCGGGCGCCTGCTGGGGCAAAGCCCGGTGCTGGTGGGCCAGGCGCCGGGCGACGTGGCACCGCCCGACATCGGCACGCGGCCGCTGTCGCACGTCAAGCCGTCCGAGAAAATCACCGCCGCCGGCCGCTACGTCACCGAAGCGGGCCGCAACGCCCAGGGCGAAGACATCGTCTGGCTGGACTACGACGCCGCGCTGTCCATGCACCGCGTGCGCAACGTGCCGGGCGAGCACCGCCCCGAGCGCCTGCGCACGCCGGGCGCGGCCGACAAGCGCATCTCGTTTGGCTGCATCAACGTGCCCGAGCGCTTTTACGACCGCACCATCGATCCCTGGTTCAGCCGCTCGGCGGGCGTGGTCTACGTGCTGCCGGAGCGCCGCGCGCTCGCCAGCGTGTTTCCGTTCGTGGCGGCGGCCGGGCGCTGAGCGCGGCCATCTGGCAGCGCCGCGTCCTGCGCGCCCGTGTCGGCGGCCTGCCGGAGCCAGCCGGTGCGCGCGTGCGGCGTGCTGACGCGCACCGGGCCGAAGCGCGTCACCCGCACCGGCTTGAAGCCGCAAAAGCGCAGGGTGCTGCGCACCAGCTGCTTGACCGTCGGATCGCCCTGCAGCCAGCGCAGGTACCAGCCGGGCGAATCCGTGGTCAGCAGCACGCGCGCCGAGCGGCCGGCCAGCAGGCCCAGCGGGTTGCCGCTGTCCAGGTAGCGAAAGGCCCAGCCGCGCTGGAGCGTGCGGTCGAAAAAGCCCTTGAGCAGCGCCGGCACCGAGCCCCACCACAGCGGCGTGACCAGGCACAGGTGCTCGCAGTCCAGGATCATCGCCTGCGCGCGCTGAAGGTCGGGCTCCAGCGGCTGATCGCCCTGATAGCCCTTGTGCAGCACCGGATCGAACCGCAGCTCGCGCAGCGTCAGCACCTGGACGTCGGCCCCCGCCTGGCGCGCGCCCTCGACGTAGCGGCGCGCCAGCGCGCTGCACAGCGAGTCGGCGTTGGGGTGGGCGTCGATGACGAGGATGGCGGCCATGGCGGTGTCTTTTCAAAAACGAGGTGGATTCGATGATCTTGACGATGTAAAGATTGGCTTGAGCGCAGTATCGAATAGAATCTTTCTCGTGTCAAGTTCAAGCGAATCAGGTCATCCCTACCACCACGGCAACCTGCGCCAGGCCCTGCTGGACGCGGCTTTCGCCCTGCTGGACACGCGCGCGGCGGCGCAGCTCAGCCTGCGCGAGGTGGCGCGCGCCGCCGGCGTGAGCCATGCCGCCCCCTACCACTACTTTGCCGACCGCCACGCCCTGCTGAAGGCCGTCGGCACCGAATGCATGCGCCGCTTTTTGCTGGCGCAGCAGGACGCGGTGGCAGGGCACCGCGCGCCGATGGAGCGCCTGCTGGCCCTGGGCCTGGCCTATGTGGGCTTCGCGCACGCGCAGCCCAACGCCTTTGCGCTGGTGTTCGACGCCCAGCTGTGTCCGCCCGGCGCGCCCAACGCCGAATCGGCCCCGCTCATCGCCGCCAACGAGGCGCTGCTGCGCGAGTGCGTGGCCGCGCTGCAACAGGCCGACGGCGTGCCCGACGTCGACGCCGACGCGCTGGGCGCCGCCCTGTGGGGCACGGTGCACGGCCTGGCGCAACTGGTGATGGCCGGCCACCTGCCGCCGCAGGCGGTGGAGCCCGCGCTGCGCGCCCTGCTCGGCTTGCGTGGATAATTCATTGTCGTTTCGTGCTCCAGCGCTTGTCTGACAAGCGCAATCAGCTATCAAATCAAAAGCAGATGAAGCCCCAGTCCCCAGCGCCCGAAGCGCGCGAAATCAGCCCCGGCCTGATGGTGCGCGGCGTGCAGCCGCCGCTTGACTTGCGCGCGTTCCGGCTGATCGCCTTCGACATGGACTCGACGCTGATCAACATCGAATGCATCGACGAGATTGCCGGCGCGGCCGGCCGCAAGGCCGAGGTGGCCGCCATCACCGAGGCGGCCATGCGCGGCGAGATCAGCGACTTCAAGGACAGCCTGCGCCGGCGCCTGGCGCTTTTGGCCGGCGTGCCCGAACAGGCACTGGAGCAGGTCTGGCGCGAGCGCCTGCGCCCGAACCCGGGCGCGGCCGAGCTGGTGCAGGCCTGCCAGCGCGCGGGCCTGAAGGTGCTGCTGGTGAGCGGCGGCTTCACGTTTTTTGCCGAGCGCGTGCGCCGGCAGCTGGGGCTGGACTTTGCGCGCAGCAACCAGCTCGAGATCCAGCACGGCCAGCTGACGGGCCGCGTGGTGCCGCAAAGCTGGGGCGACATCGTCGACGGCGCCATGAAGCGCCAGACCGTGCTGGACACGTGCAGCCTGATCGGCTGCGAGCCCGCCCAGGCCATTGCCGTGGGCGACGGCGCCAACGACCTGACCATGATGGACGCGGTGGGCCTGTCGGTGGCCTACCACGCCAAGCCCGCCGTGCGCGCGCAGGCCATGGTTTCGATCGAGTCGGGCGGGCTGGATCGCTTGCTGGACGTGTTGCGCTGAAAAGCCGCCTGCCGCGGCGCCACGCTCAAGGTACCCAGGCGGCGTGAAAGCCGAACGGGATCACCTGCGGCGCATGCAGCAGCGCCAGGCACTGCATGCTGGCGGCATCGACCACGCCGATGCGCGTGCCCTCATCGCCGTCGGCCAGTGTGGGCACCAGCAGCACGCCGTCGTCCTCGGCCTGCGCGCCGGGGCGGGGCACAAAGAGCGGCTCGAGCTGGGTCGCGCGCTCGCGCTGCCAGCAGCGTGTTTCGCCGGTTTGCAAGTCCAGCCGCAGCGTGCGGTCGAAAAAGCGGCTGTCCGCGCCCGCATCCAGCCCGGCCCCCCAGGCGATGCCGGCGCGCGCATGGCCCCAGCGCGCGGGGTGCACCTGCGGCAGCTCGAAGGCCGCGCCAAAGGGCTCGACCCGCGCCTGGCTGCGGCCGGGTTCCAGCCGGTAGCGCGTCAGTTGCGGCACGGCACGCAGCGGCCGGCCCTGGCGCAGCGGCGCCAGGCGCAGCTCGTCAAACACGCGGGCGTCGTCATAGGTGGCCAGCTCGGCCACCAGGGCCTCGCCGTCCTCCCAGGCCTGCACGGCGTGAAAGCACATCATCGGCGGCGCGTCCCAGCTGCGCACCGCGCCATCGGCCAGCGCGATGGCGTGCAGGCGCGAACCCGAGGCCGGCTCCCAGCGAAAGTTGCGGATATAGGCCTTGGCACTGAAGCGAAACGACAGCGGCTGCGCGCGCATCGCCGTCTCCCAGACGATGGCGTGGCGCGCCGTCATGGCAAACGCGTGGGTGTAGCCAGCCTTGGGCATGCGCAGGCGGGCCAGCACCTCGCGCCGGTTTGAGGCGGGTCGCAGCCGGAACAGCTTGACCTCGCACGTGGGCCCGAGCTTCGTGCCCACGTTCCAGTAGTTGCCCGCGTCGTCGGTAAAGCCGTGCGCGGCCATCAGGTGGATGTGCGCGTCGTCCGACAGCGGCAGCGGCCCGGTGGTGGCCAGCGTGCCGGGATCAAAGCCCATGAGCGTCGGCGCCTCGGTGACGGCGATCCACTGCGCGCCCACGCGCGACATCACCACCGCCGGGTTGTCGGTCACCGGCGCGCCGGCGAGGCGTGTCCACAGCGAGGCCGGGCTGGGCGTGTCGAATTCGGCCGTGGCGGGGGCGCCGCGGGCCATGGCCTGAAGGTAGGATTGGCTGCGCACGAAGCGGCTGCGGTACTGCACGCCGCCCGGCCCGATCTGCAGGCGGTGCAGCATGGCCAGGCCGTCGAACCAGTGCTCGAACTGGCCGTGAGGCAGCTCCCACAGCGCCGGGCCGTTGAGCAGCAGGCGCCCGTGCAGCCAGTCGGGCAAGCGGCCTTCAACGACCACCGGAGCGGCGTCAATCTCGCGCGCGCCGGAGTAAAAGCCGCGGCGGCGCCCCGCGTCGGTGTAGCCCGCAATCGCTGAAGCCGGCGCGTCGGGGGTAGCGGACATGGCATCAAGCTCCTGGGGGTGCGTGCGGACACTCAGGCGTCCTCGGGCGCCAGTTGCTCGGCCCATTCGTACAGGGCCTCGAGCACGCCCTGGCCACGTTCATCCTCGGTGGTTTCGGCCAGGGCGTCAATGCGATCGAACAGCGCGGCAAGGGTCAGCGCGCCGCCCTCGCCTGCCAGCAGGCGCGCGCTGCGGTGCGCCTGCCACTGCGCCTGCTCGGAGTCGCTCAGCGTCTGCGGGAAGTTGCGCGCCCGGTAGCGCAGCAGCAGCTCGGCCAGGCGCTCGTCGTCAAAGCCGGTGCGCGCCAGCGCCAGCTCCTGCGCGCCCAGGCCGCGCAACTGGTTCAGCCGCCGGCGATCGGCGTCCCCCAGAAAGCCGCCATACAAATCCTCGTCCACGTCCACCGCGGCCGCGCCTTCGCGGCGCGCGTAGACCCGGGCCCACAGCGCGCTCAGATCGGGCAGCGCGCGCAGCCGCTCCAGATGGGTCTGCGCCAGGCCCCAATCGATGCCCCAGCGCTCGGCCAGATCGGGGCGGCGGGTTCGAAGCGTGTCCACGTTGCCGATGACGATGGGCGACTTGTTCAGGTGCACGCCCTTGATCGCCAGGCGCGCCACGCCTTCGGGCAGGTCGGCCGTGGCGCTGAACAGGCGCGCGCGCACGGCGTCGGGCTTCAGATCGGCCAGCTCGGTCGGATCTTCGCTCAGGTCCCAGGCCAGCAGCTCGTTCTTGTTGGTGGGGTGCATGGCCAGCGGCGCCATCACGGCAATGCAGCCGCGCGCCGCGCCGAAGCGCCCGCTGACGTGCAAAAACGGCCGCGCCTCGCGCAGCGTGGTGGGCAGGCCCAGCTCCTGCGCCACGCGGTCCTTCTTGCGCAGGGCCAGGCAAAAATCAAACAGCTTGGGGTTGGTCTGGCGAATCAAGCGCGCCAGCGCGATGGTGGCGCGCACGTCCGACAGCGCGTCATGCGCCGCCGCGTGCGCGAGGCCGTTGGCCGCCGTCAAACGCTCGAGCTTGAACGTGGTGCTCCCGTCGTCCGCGGTCGGCCACTGAATGCCCTCGGGTCGCAGCGCGTGAGCGCAGCGCACCACATCCAGCAGGTCCCAGCGGGCGCAGCCATCGCGCCACTCGCGCGCATAGGGGTCGATCAGGTTGCGCCACAGCAAAAAGCGCGTCACCTCGTCGTCGAAGCGGATCGAGTTGTAGCCCACGCCGATGGTGCCCGGCTGCCCCAGCGCGGCGTTGATGCGGTCGGCAAACTGGTGCTCCGGCAAACCCTTGGCCGCGCACTCCTGCGGCGTGATGCCGGTGATCAGGCAGGCCTCGGGCTCGGGCACGCGATCCGTCGGCGGCTGGCAGTACAGCATCAGCGGCTCGCCGATTTCGTTCAGCTCGGCATCGGTGCGCACGGCGGCAAACTGCGCCGGCCAGTCGCGCCGCGGGTTGACGCCGAAGGTCTCGTAGTCGTGCCAGAGAAAGGTCGGATGGCTCATCGTGGCGCCAGCATAACCGGCTGCGCCCGTGCAGCGAAACGGGCTGTGGGCGATCCGCCCGTTGCTATCTATTCAATAGCTGTCTGCGCTTTTCTGGCGTGCGCCGCGGGCCCGTTTGCCCATCAAGCCTTGGCTGGGCGATGCAGGCCGCAGATCTTGTTGCCGTCCGGGTCGCGGACGTAGCACAGGTACATGCCACCGGGGCCGCCACGCCAGCCGGGCGGGTCTTCGATGGCGACGCCACCGTTGGCGATGGCGGCGGCATGAAACTGGTCGGCCTGCTCGGGGCTGGCCATGGCAAAGCCGATGGTCGAACCATTGCCACGCGTTGCCGGCTGGCCGTCGATCGGTTGGCTGACGCTGAACGTGCCGCCGTTGGCCCGCCAGAACACGCGATGGCGATCCACCAGGCCGGGCTTGGCGCCGATGACGGCGAGCACGGCGTCGTAGAACCGCTTGGATTTTTCGAGATCGTTGGTGCCGATCATGACGTGGCTGAACATGGGTTTCCTCGTGCGTGAACGTTGAAGTGCGCGGTCATGCTAGCAGCAAGCGACCTGCACGGCGCGGCGGGCGGGGGCCCCCGCGTCGTGCATGCGACTCGTGGCCGTCCGCCGTGCATCATCGCCCGCCCGGGCAACGTCAGGCACCCGAAGCGACCCGATGGACAAAAAAAGGGCCGGTTGCCTGAGCAACCAGCCAATTTTCTTGACGCGCCGGGCGCTCAGTCCGCGGCCACTTCCTCTTCCGGCTCGGCCGGCTCGGCCCTGGCGCGGTCCTTCTTGGGCGTCGGAGTGATGTCGAGCAGCACCTCGTCCTTGTCGTCCAGGTCCACCGTCAGGCGTCCGCCCTCGGTCAGGCGACCGAACAGCAGTTCGTCGGCCAGCGCCTTGCGGATGGTGTCCTGAATCAGGCGCTGCATCGGGCGTGCGCCCATCAGCGGATCGAAGCCCTTCTTGGCCAGGAACTTGCGCAGCGTGTCGGTGAAGGTGACCTCGACCTTCTTCTCGGCCAGTTGCTGCTCGAGTTGCAGCAGGAACTTGTCGACCACGCGCAGGATGATCTGCTCATCCAGCGCCTTGAAGCTGACAATGGCGTCCAGCCGGTTGCGGAACTCGGGCGTGAACAGGCGCTTGATGTCGGCCATCTCGTCGCCCTGCTGGCGCGCGTTGGTGAAGCCGATGGTGGCCTTGTTCATGGTCTCGGCGCCCGCATTGGTCGTCATGATGATGATGACGTTGCGAAAGTCCGCCTTGCGCCCGTTGTTGTCGGTCAGCGTGCCGTGGTCCATCACCTGCAAGAGCACGTTGAAGATGTCGGGGTGCGCCTTCTCGATCTCGTCGAGCAGCAGCACGCAGTGCGGCTTCTTGCTGATCGCCTCGGTGAGCAGGCCGCCCTGGTCGAAGCCGACGTAGCCCGGAGGCGCGCCGATCAGGCGGCTGACGGCATGACGCTCCATGTACTCGGACATGTCGAAGCGGATCAGCTCCACGCCCATGATGTAGGCCAGCTGCTTGGCCGCCTCGGTCTTGCCCACGCCGGTGGGGCCGCTGAACAGGAAGCTGCCGATCGGCTTGTCGCCCTTGCCCAGGCCCGAGCGCGCCATCTTGACGGCGGCAGCCAGCACCTGCAGGGCCTGGTCCTGGCCGAACACCACGCTTTTGAGGTCGCGCTCCAGCGTTTGCAGCTTGCCGCGGTCGTCGTTGCTGACGGAGGCCGGCGGGATGCGCGCGATCTTGGCGACGATCTCCTCGATCTCGTGCTTGCCGATGGTCTTCTTGCGCTTGCTGGCAAGGGCGATGCGCTGGGCCGCGCCGGCCTCGTCGATCACGTCGATGGCCTTGTCGGGCAGGTGGCGGTCAGTGATGTACTTGGCCGACAGCTCGGCCGCGGCCTGCAGCGCCGCCGTGGCGTACTTGACGGCGTGGTGCTCCTCGAAGCGGCTCTTCAGGCCCTTCAGGATCTCGATCGTCTCGGGCACCGTCGGCTCGACCACGTCCACCTTCTGGAAGCGCCGCGACAGGGCAGCGTCCTTCTCGAAGATGCCGCGGTATTCGGTATAGGTGGTCGCGCCGATGCACTTGAGCTGGCCCGACGACAGCGCGGGCTTGAGCAGGTTGGACGCATCCAGCGTGCCGCCCGAGGCCGCGCCGGCGCCGATCAGCGTGTGGATCTCGTCGATGAACAGGATGGCGTGCGGCTTGTCCTTGAGGCTTTTGAGCACGCCCTTCAGGCGCTGCTCGAAGTCGCCGCGGTATTTGGTGCCGGCCAGCAGCGCGCCCATGTCGAGCGCGTAGACCGTGGCCTCGGTCAGGATCTCGGGCACGGTGCCTTCGGTGATGCGCCAGGCCAGGCCTTCGGCAATCGCCGTCTTGCCTACGCCCGCCTCGCCCACCAGCAGCGGGTTGTTCTTGCGCCGGCGGCACAAAATTTGAATGGTGCGCTCGACCTCGTAGTCGCGGCCGATCAGCGGGTCGATCTTGCCGTCCTTGGCCAGCTGGTTGAGGTTTTGCGTGAACTGCTCCAGCGGCGAGGCCTTTTCGCTCTTCTCGCTGGCCGCCTCTTCCGCCTCGCCCGCGCCGGGCTGGCCTTCGGCCGGCTTGCCGGCCTCGGGCGGGTCGCTCTTGCGGATGCCGTGCGCGATGAAATTGACCACGTCCAGGCGCGTCACGCCCTGCTGGTGCAGGTAGTACACGGCGTGCGAATCCTTCTCGCCGAAGATGGCCACCAGCACGTTGGCACCGGTGACTTCCTTCTTGCCATTGCCGGTGGACTGCACGTGCATGATGGCGCGCTGGATGACGCGCTGGAAACCCAGCGTGGGCTGGGTGTCCACGTCATCGGTGCCGGCCACCTGCGGCGTGTTGTCCTTGATGAAGCCGGCCAGCGACTTGCGCAGGTCATCGACGTTGGCCGAGCAGGCGCGCAGCACCTCGGCGGCGCTGGGGTTGTCCAGCAAGGCGAGCAGCAGGTGCTCGACGGTGATGAACTCGTGGCGCTGCTGGCGCGCCTCGACAAAGGCCATGTGGAGGCTGACTTCCAGTTCCTGGGCAATCATGATGTGCTTTCCTTTAACGCCTCAAGCTTACGACGATCTCGGGGCTTTGACTGGCAAAGGTGGGGGAGGTTTACCCATATTCAATGCCGGCGCTAGTCGAGCGGTTCGCTCACGCACTGCAAGGGGTGCCCGGCCTGCTGCGCCGCGGCCATCACCTGATCGACCTTGGTGGCGGCCACGTCGTGCGTGTACACGCCGCACACGCCTTTGCCCTCCAGGTGAATCTTGAGCATGATCTGCGTGGCCGTCTCGCGGTCCTTGCTGAAAAACTCCTGGATCACCACCACCACGAACTCCATCGGCGTGTAGTCGTCATTGAGCAGCACCACCTGGTGCATTTGCGGCGGCTTGACCTTTTGCGGCACGCGCTCGAGCACGACGGCCGCGTCGTCGCCGGCCGGCGTGCCAGGGGGTGAAATCGGTTGCGTGATCGCCATGCAATCCATTTTATCGACGTGCCTTGAACTTGGCGGGCGCGCGCCGGGCGCATCCGCTCTCACGCCCCCGTAGATCGGTCCGACGCGCGCCTTTGCAAGAGCGGGCCGATGCCGCCCGCCGGCCCCACCCCCGGAATGACCATGATTGACAAGCGTCGCGCGCCTGCTACACACTGCTTGGCGCAACAAATACCAGCAATCGAGGAGAACAGAGCATGCCCAGCGGACGCGTCAAGTGGTTCAATGACCTGAAGGGCTTCGGTTTCATCGAGCCCGACGGCGGCGGGCCCGACATCTTTGCCCATTTTTCGGCCATCGCCATGGAGGGCTTCAAGACGCTCAAGGAGGGCGCGCGGGTCAGCTATGACGTGAACGAAGGCCCCAAGGGCCTGCTGGCCGCCAACATCCGCGCGGCCGAGGGCGGCGGCGAGGCGCCGTCCAGCCCCTGAGCGAGCCGCGCGCCAAACAAGCAAACGGGCCCGAGGGCCCGTTTTTCTTGGCAGCGCCGGCGATGCAAACTGGAAGCAATCAAACGCTCCGTTGCTCGGCCATGGCATCAATGAGCGCATCCATCTCGGCCATCACCTCGTCGTGAGGAATGGCCGGCCGAGGATCAGCCAAGCTGGCAGCGACCTTGGCTTTCAACCAAGCCGTGTAGCTGGCTTCCTGCTCAGCGGTCTCGAACTCGGAGACCAAGGGAGAAAAAACGGCATTCATGTGCACAGTTTAGTCCAGCACCACAAAATTTCCAGCACCACCCACCCAAGCGCGCCCGAGGCACCTTGGCAATCCCAAGCCCGGGGCCATGCGCAAAGTGGGCACGATGGTGGGCCAAAAACAAAAAGCGCCCCGAAAGGCGCTTGTTTGCTGGGCTGCTGGCGGAGACGGAGGGATTCGAACCCTCGATGAGGCTCTACACCCCATACTCCCTTAGCAGGGGAGCACCTTCGGCCACTCGGTCACGTCTCCAGCGCCGCCAAAGCGAAGCTCGCATTATGCCATTGGTTCAGGCCGATTTCGGCATGTCCAGCTCGAAGGCGCGGTGCAGCGCGCGCACGGCCAGTTCCATGTATTTCTCGTCGATGACCACCGAGGTCTTGATCTCGCTGGTGGAGATCATCTGGATGTTGATGCCCTCCTCGCTCAGGGTGCGGAACATCTTGGCCGCCACCCCGGCGTGGCTGCGCATGCCGATGCCGACGATGCTGACCTTGCAGATGCGCGGATCGCCCACCACGTCGGCGGCGCCCAGCTGCGGCACGACCTTGTCCTTGAGCAGCTCCATCGTGCGCGCCAGGTCGGGGTGCGGCACGGTGAAGCTGAAGTCGGTCTTGCCATCCTTGCTGACGTTCTGGATGATGACGTCGACCTCGACGTTGGCGTCGGCCACGGCGCCCAGGATCTGATAGGCGATGCCCGGGCGGTCGGGCACGCCAAAGACGGAGATCTTGGCCTCGTCCCGGTTGAAGGCGATGCCCGATACGACGGCGTGTTCCATTTGTTCGTCTTCCTCGAAAGTGATGAGCGTTCCGGATTGGGCCTCGACGGCCACATCGATGTCCCAGGGCGTGAAGCTGGAGAGCACGCGCACCGGCACGCGGTATTTGCCGGCAAATTCGACCGATCGGATCTGCAGCACCTTGCTGCCCAGGCTGGCCATCTCCAGCATTTCCTCGAAGCTGATCGACGTCATGCGCCGCGCCTCGGGCACCACGCGCGGGTCGGTGGTGTAGATGCCGTCCACGTCGGTGAAGATCAGGCACTCGTCGGCCTTCAGCGCCGCCGCCACCGCCACCGCCGAGGTGTCGGAGCCACCGCGCCCCAGCGTGGTGATGTTGCCCGCCTCGTCGATGCCCTGAAAGCCGGTGATGATGACCACCCGCCCGGCGTTCAGGTCGGCGCGCACCTTGGCGTCGTCGATGCTCTCGATGCGCGCCTTGGTGTAGGCGCTGGTGGTGCGGATCGGCACCTGCCAGCCGGCGTAGCTGACGGCGGGCTGGCCCTCGGCCTGCAGCGCGATGGACAGCAGCCCCACCGACACCTGCTCGCCGGTGGAGGCCAGCATGTCCAGCTCGCGGTAATAGTCGGGCGTGAGCTTGCCCGGCGCCAGCTCCTTGGCCAGGCCCAACAGGCGGTTGGTCTCGCCGCTCATGGCGCTGGGCACCACCACCACCTGGTGGCCGGCGCGCGCCCACTTGGCCACGCGCTTGGCGACCTGGGCGATGCGCTCGGTCGAGCCCATCGAGGTGCCGCCGTATTTCTGGACGATCAAAGCCATGATTCGAGGTTGTCTTGCAGAAAGCCGTGGCGCCCGCGCGCCAATCGGCAAACCGCTGATTTTAGCGGCAGCTCAGGCGCGACCGGGCACGCCCGGCGCCCAGCGCAGGACGTCCCCCTCGCGCCGCACATGGCCCTGCCCCAGCTTCAGCTCGATGCCGTGCCCGCGCGTGCGGCACGCCTCGATCTGCGCCTGCAGCGCGGCCAGCTGGGCGCTGCTGGGCGTCTGGCCGTGCGCGGTGCGCAGCCAGTGGCGCAGCACATTGGCGCGCCGCGCCGCGCCCAGCGCGCGCAGGGCTGCCAGACGGGGCGGCACGCCACAGGCCGCCAGGTCCTGCGCGGCCACCTCGGCCAGGATGTCCTGCGCCTGCGCGGCGTGGGCGGCACTGCGCGCAAAGGTGGCGCGAAAGGCCGGCAGCACCTCGTCCAGCACGGGCAGCAGGCGCGCGCGGATGCGGTTGCGCGTCAAGCGCGCGTCGGCATTGCTCGGGTCCTCGATCCAGCCCTCGCCGCGGGCGCGCAACCAGGCGCGGATGGCTGGCCCCGGAACGCCCAGCAAAGGGCGTGCATAGTCCACATCGCCACGCCGCCAGCGGGCCGGCATGGCGGCGATGCCTGGCAGGCCGGCGCCGCGCGAGAGGGCGAGCAAGATGGTTTCGACCTGATCATCCGCATGTTGGGCGATGACTACTGTTTTTATAGCCGCCCGCGCTTGCCCATCAAGCGCCAGGGCATCAAATGCCTCATAACGACGGGTGCGGGCCACCTCCTCGGGGCTCTGGCCGGGCGCATGCCGCGCGTCGATCCGGCGCACGCGCAGCGGCACGTGCAGGCGAACGCACAGCGCCGCGCAGTGGCGCTCGAAGTCGTCGGCGGCCGCCTGCAGCCCGTGGTGCACGTGCCAGGCCTCGATCTGCCCCGGCCAGCGCTGGGCGCAGGCCAGCAGCAAGGCGGTGGAGTCGGCGCCGCCGCTGAAGGCCACGGCCAGCGGAAGCGCGGGCGCGGTGGCGGCAAACGCATCCATGGCCTGCTCCAGGTCGTGGGGGTCGAAGCGGGGCGACGGCGCGGGCATGGTCGGAGCGCATGTTAGGGCATGCCTGCTGCAAGCCGCCGCCTTGTCATCCGCCAACCCGCCCCCACGTTGAGCTGGGGCCGCAGCGCAGTGGCGTTGCAGCCCAGACCACCCCAAGGACTCAAGCCATGTGGAAGCTGACCCGACTGCTGACGATGCTGCGCAAGGAGTTGCAGCTGGCCTGGGCCCTGCTGCGCGACGCGCGCACGCCCAAGGCCGCCAAGTTGGCGATCGTGCTGGCGGTGCTGTATGTCGCCAGTCCGATCGATCTGGTGTCCGACTTCATCCCGGTGCTGGGCTGGCTGGACGACGGCCTGGTCGGCTGGTTGCTGCTGCAACTGGCCTTTCGCCTGTTGCCGCCCGAGCTGATGGCCGTGCTGCGCGCCAAGGTTGCGGCGCGCGCTGCGCCGCATCCCCGCTGAGCCTCAACGTTCCGCTTTGGTGTCGGTGAAGCGCCCGTAGCCCTGCAGGCGCTCGTAGCGGCGGTCCAGCAAGTCCTTCACCTTCAGGTCGCTCACCTGCCGCCAGGCATCGGCCAGCGCGCGCTTCAGGAACCCGCCCATCTGGCGCGCATCGCGGTGGGCGCCGCCCACAGGCTCGTTGACGATCTTGTCGATCAGGCCCAGCGCCTTCAGGCGGTGCGCGGTAATGCCCAGGGCAGCGGCGGCTTCCTCGGCCTTGTCGCTGGTCTTCCAGAGGATGGAGGCGCAGCCCTCGGGGCTGATGACCGAGTAGATCGAATACTGCAGCATCAGCACCTGGTCGGCCACGGCAATCGCCAGTGCGCCGCCCGAGCCGCCCTCGCCGATGATGGTGGTGATGATGGGCGTCTCCAGCTGCGCCATCTCGTAGATGTTGCGGCCGATCGCCTCGGACTGGCCGCGTTCCTCGGCGTCGATGCCCGGAAAGGCGCCCGGCGTGTCGACGAAGGTGAACACCGGCAGCTTGAACTTCTCGGCCGTCTTCATCAGGCGCAGCGCCTTGCGGTAGCCCTCGGGCCGCGTCATGCCGAAGTTGCGCGCGGCGCGCTCCTTGGTGTCGCGCCCCTTCTGGTGGCCCAGCACCATGCAGGCGTTGCCGTTGAAGCGCGCCAGCCCGCCGACGATGCTCTGGTCGTCGGCAAAGTGGCGATCGCCGTGCAGCTCGACGAAGTCGGTGAAGCACTCGCGGATGTAGTCCAGCGTGTAGGGCCGGTCGGGGTGGCGCGCGATCTTGGTGATCTGCCAGGGCGACAGGTCACTGTAGATGTCCTTGGTGAGCTTCAGGCTCTTCTTGTCAAGCTGGTCGATTTCTTCGGAGATATCGACCGCGCTTTCGGACTGCACGTAGCGCAGTTCCTCGATCTTGTTTTCCAGATCGGCAATGGGTTGCTCGAAATCCAGAAAGGTCTTCTTGGCCAAAAGCGGCTCCTCAGTGTCGAAACGGGGGCAATGTTACCGGATGCAGTAACCCTTGGCGATCAAACCGCCTGCGGCGAACGTAGCGGCAAGAGCCCGATGGTCGCGGAGCAGGCCATACCAGCGATCGCCGTGGCCGGGGTCTCCCCGGTCACTGGCGAAGCCCCCTTGAGGGGGGAAGCGCAACATCGCGCAGCGAGTGGAGCAACGGGGGTGTGCTCAATACGCCACTGGAAGGGGCTCGAGCGAGCGCCACATGTACCACGTGGCCACGCTGCGCCAGGGCGCCCAGGCCTGGGCCACCTCGCGCACCTCGCTGCGACTGACGGGCTCGCCCGAAAAATAATTGGTGCTGATGCCCTTGAGCAGGCCCACGTCGTCCAGCGGCAGCACGTCGGGGCGCAGCAGGTGGAACATCAAAAACATCTCGGCCGTCCAGCGGCCGATGCCGCGAATGGCCACCAGCTCGGCGATGATGGCCTCGTCGTCCATGCCCACCCAGTCGCCCACATGGATCTTGCCGGCGTCGAAGTGCAGCGCCAGGTCCACCAGGTATTCGACCTTGCGCGCCGACAGGCCCGCGGCGCGCATGTCGTCCACCTTGAGCTTGAGCACCGCCGCCGGCGTCATGCGCCGGGGCAGCGCCTCGAAGCGCTGCCACACCGACTGCGCCGCCTTGACCGAAATCTGCTGGCCCACGATGGAGCGCGCCAGCGTGATGAAGGCGTCGCCGCGCGAGCTCAGGCAGGCGTCGCCGAAATGCGGGATCAGCCGGCGCAACACCCGGTCGCGCTTGGTCAGGTGCGCGCAGGCGTCGGCCCAGTAGGCGGGCGTCTCCAACGCGGTTGCTTGTTTTTTTGCAGCTGCCATCGCAATCTCCATCAGCGCAAGCGGCCAATCATGCTGATGAGATTGGTCACTGAACCGCCTCCCAGGTGGTGCCCGTGGGCGAGTCCTTGAGCACGATGCCGGCGGCCAGCAGCGCGGCGCGGATGGCGTCGGCTTCGGCAAAATTCTTCGCCTTCTTGGCGGCGGCGCGCGCTTCGATCTGCGCCGCAATCGCCGCCGCATCCAGCGCGCTGCCGGCCTGCAAAAAAGTCTTGGGGTCGGCTTGCAGCAGGCCCAGGCAGCCGCCCAGTGCCTTGAGCAGGCCCGCGTCTCCGGGCCGGCGCGCGCGGTTGACCTCGCTGGCCAATTCAAACAGCACCGCCACCGCCTCGGGCGTGCCGAAGTCCTCGTCCATCGCCGCCTTGAAGCGGGCGGCATGCGCGTTGGACCAGTCGATCGCCACCTCGGCCGCCGGCACGGCATCGAGCGCGGTGTACAGGCGGCGCAGCGCCGCGCGTGCGTCCTGCAGGTGCACGTCGCTGTAATTCAGCGGGCTGCGGTAATGCGCGCGCACGATGAAGAAGCGGATCGTCTCGGCGTCGAACTGCTCCAGCACCTCGCGGATGGTGAAGAAGTTGCCCAGCGACTTGGACATCTTCTCGTTGTCGATGTTGACAAAGCCGTTGTGCATCCACAAGCGCGCCAAGGGCTGGCCGCTGGCACCTTCGCTTTGCGCGATCTCGTTTTCGTGGTGCGGGAACGTGAGGTCGGCCCCGCCGCCGTGGATGTCAAAGGTCTCGCCCAGCAGCGCGCAGCTCATGGCCGAGCACTCGATGTGCCAGCCGGGCCGGCCCAGGCCGTAGGGGCTGTCCCACTTGGCGCCCTCGGGCTCGGTGGGCTTGGCGGACTTCCAGAGCACGAAGTCCAGCGGGTCGTGCTTGCCGTCATCCACCGCCACGCGCTCGCCGGCTTGCAGTTCATCCAGCGTCTTGCCCGACAGCTTGCCGTAGCCGGCAAACTTGCGCACCGCGTAGTTCACGTCGCCGCTGGCGGCCTGATAGGCCAGCCCCTTGTCCTGCAAGCGGCCGATGATGGACAGCATCTGCGGCACGTAGTCGGTGGCGCGCGGGTCGTGCGTGGGGCGCTCGATGCCCAGCGCGTCGAAGTCGCGGTACATCTCGGCAATCATGCGGTCGGTCAGCTGGCGGATGGTCTCGCCGTTGTCCAGCGCGCGGCGGATGATCTTGTCCTCGATGTCGGTGATGTTGCGCACGAAGGTGACGCGCAGGCCACTGGCTTTCAGCCAGCGCTGGACCACGTCGAAGGCCACGGCCGAGCGCGCGTGGCCGATGTGGCACAGGTCATACACCGTGATGCCGCACACGTACATGCGCACATGGCCGGGCTCGATGGGCGAAAGCACTTCCAGCCCACGCGAGAGCGTGTTGTAAATCCGTAGGGTCATGGAGAAATCTGAAAACCGCAGAGGGCAGGCGAGCCCATTGGGCACATGGTCGGACGCCACAGCCTGCCCGTCAAGAGGGAAAGCGCGGCTCGCGGTGGCATGGGCGCGCAATCGACCTGCTTGGCTACAATGGCCCGCAGTATAGAACCTGCCCGTCGATGCCTCGTCGGAGCCCGCCCGCCGATGCCACCGCACCCATTCCCGCCCCTGCCCCGCCGCCTGGCCGCCCTGCTGCTGGCCGCGTGCGCGCTGGGCGCCGGCAGCGCCGGGGCCGCCGACGACTATGCCGAAGTGCAGCGCCTGCAAGGCGCGGGGCAAACCCAGGAGGCGCTCGAGCTGGCCGACAAGTACATCGCCGCGCACCCGCGCGATCCGCAGATGCGCTTCATCAAGGCCAACGTGCTGGGCCGCACGGGCAAGCCGGACGAGGCGCAGGCCATCTTGCTGCAACTGACGCGCGACTACCCCGAGCTGGCCGAGCCCTGGAACAACCTGGCCGTGCTCTACGCCGGCCGCGGACAGCTGGGCCAGGCCCGCGAGGCGCTGCAGAACGCCTTGCGCATTCAGCCCGACTACGCCACCGCGCTGGAGAACCTGGGCGACGTGCAGGCGCGCGAAGCCCTGCAGTCCCTGCAGCGCGCGCGCCAGCACGGCGCGGGCGACCCGAAGCTGCCGGCCAAGATCGAAGCCCTGCAAGGCCAATGGGGCGACAACGCCCGGCCCGCGCAATGAGCGTGGGCTGGAGCGCAGGCTGACCCCCGCCGGGAACTTGCGCCCCCGCGCCGCGCACCAATCACGGTCCTTTTTTCTCCTTCAAACCCCTGTCATGACCCTGTCCCGCCGCTTGCTCAACCGCCTGGCCGCCACCGCGCTGGCCACCGCCGCCCTGGCCACCGCCCTGCCCGCGCTGGCCGCCGACCCGAAAGTCAAGTTCGTCACCACCGACGGCGACTTCGTGGTCGAGCTCTATCCCGATGCCGCGCCCAAGACGGTGGCCAACTTCCTGCAGTACGTCAAGGACAAGCACTACGACGGCACCATCTTCCACCGCGTGATCAAGAACTTCATGGTGCAAGGCGGCGGCTTCGACGCCAACTACAAGGAAAAGCCCACGCGCGCCTCGGTCATCCATGAGGGCCGGCAAGCACTGGCCAAGGGCCTGAAGAACGTGCGCGGCTCCCTCGCCATGGCGCGCACCAGTGATCCGCACTCGGCCAAGGCCCAGTTCTTCATCAACGTGGTCGACAACCCGCGGCTGGACCCGGTCATCCTGCCCGCGGGCGACCCGGTCACCTTTGAATACCAGGGCCAGCTGCAAAAGGACATTCCGCGCGCCCAGGTCGAAAACCACCCCGCCCTGTTCGGCTACACCGTGTTCGGCAAGGTCGTGAGCGGCATGGACACCATCGACAAGATCCGCGACGAGCCCACCGGCGCCGGCGGCCCCTTCCCCACCGACGTGCCGCAAAAGCCGGTCGTCATCCAATCCGCCACCCTCATCAACTGAGAAACGTTTCCATGAGCAAGCCCCAAGTCGAACTGCACATCAAGGACCACGGCGTCATCACGCTCGAACTCGATCACGAGAAAGCGCCCAAGTCCGTGACCAACTTCCTGTCGTATGTGCAGAACGGCCACTACGACAACACGGTGTTTCACCGCGTCATCAAGAACTTCATGATCCAGGGCGGCGGCTTCGAGCCCGGCATGAAGCAAAAGCCCACCCAGGCGCCCGTCACCAACGAGGCCGACAACGGCCTGAAAAACGCCCGCTACACCGTGGCCATGGCCCGCACCAGCGACCCGCACTCGGCCACCGCGCAGTTTTTCATCAACACGGTGGACAACGACTTCCTCGACTTCAAGGCCCCCACCGCGCAAGGCTGGGGCTACGCCGTGTTCGGCAAGGTCGTCAAGGGCCAGGAGGTGGTGGACGCCATCCGGGCCCTGCCCACCACGCGCAAGGGCTTTCACGACGACGTGCCGCGCGAGGATGTGGTCATTGAAAAGGCCGTGAAGGTCTGAACGTCACCCCATGACGGCCGTGCCCCCATTCGGCTTGCTGCACGCACCCGATCATTGGCGCACGGTCGATTTCATCTCCGACCTGCACCTCAAGCCCGAGGAGCCCGCCACCTTCGAGGCCTGGGCGCGCTACATGGCGCAGACCCGCGCCGACGCGGTCATCATCCTGGGCGATCTGTTCGAGGTCTGGGTCGGCGATGACGCCGCCGCGCCCGGCAGCTTCGAGGCGCACTGCGGCGGCGTGCTGGACGCCTGCCCGGCCGACCTGGCCTTCATGCGCGGCAACCGCGACTTTCTGGTGGGCAGCGACTTCCTGGCGCGCCACGGCATGCGCGACCTGGCCGACGACCCGACCGTGCTGGTGCTGGGCGCGCAGCGCATCGTGCTCAGCCACGGCGACCTGCTGTGCACCGATGACGTGGCCTATCAGCAGTTTCGCCAGCAGGTGCGAAGCAGCGACTGGCAGCGCGCCTTCCTGGCCCGCCCCCTGCCCGAGCGCCAGGCCATCGCGCGCCAGATGCGCGAGCACAGCGAGGCCCACCACGCCGCCACCGCACCCGCTGACTACGCCCACACCAACGCCGAGCTGGCGCGCCAATGGCTGCAAGCGGCCGACGCGCCCATGCTGATCCACGGCCACACGCACCAGCCGGCCGACCACGCCCTGGGCACCGGCGCCGACGGGCACGCGCTCACGCAGGTGGTGCTGAGCGATTGGCACATCGACGCGCGCACGCACCGCGCCCAGGTGCTGCGCCTCTCGGCGGACGGCGCCCGCACGCGTCTGGACCCCGACGCGGCGGGATAGCGCCTTGCCCCTGCTGCCCGCCCTCGCCCGCTGGTGGCGCCGCACGGTGCGCCCGCCCAAGCCCATTCCCGAGCGGCTGTGGCAGGCCACGCTGGTGCACTACGCCTTCTTGCAACGCTTGAGCGCGGGCGACCAGGCCCGGCTGCGGCGCCTGGCCACGTACTTTCTGGCGCACAAGGAATTCAGCGGCGCGCACGGCCTGCGCATCACCGACGCCATGGCCGTGGCCGTGGCCGCGCAAGCCTGTCTGCCACTGCTGCACCTGGGGCCACCCGACACCCCCGAGGACGCGCTCGGCTGGTACGACGACTTCGTCGGCATCGTCATGCACCCGGCCGACGCCGTCGCTCCCCGCCAGGTGATGGACCACGCCGGCGTAGTGCACCACTATGCCGAGGTGCTGAGCGGCGAGGCCATGCAGGACGGCCCCGTCATGCTGAGCTGGCCGGCGGTGCAGGGCGAAGGCATGGGCGCGGCCAGCAACGTGGTGATCCACGAGTTCGTGCACAAGATGGACATGCAGGCCGGCGGCGCCCGCGGCGCGCCGCCGCTGCCACGCGGCTTCATGGGCGCGCGCAGCGCACGCGAAGCGGCGGCGCACTGGGCCCGCACCTGGGCGCCGGCCTACCACGCATTTCGCGAGCAGGTGATCCGCGCCGAGCGCTTTGGCGAGCCCCTGCCCTGGCTGGACGCCTACGGCGCCAGTGCCCCCGCCGAGTTTTTTGCCGTGGCCTGCGAGGCCCACTTCGTCGAGCCCGAGCGCTTTGCGCAGGAGTTTCCGGCGCTCGCGGCCAGCTTGCGCGAGTTCTTCAAGCAAAAAGAGCCGGCAGCGCCCGTTCAATAAACGCAGACAGCTATCAAATCAAGAGCTATTGCGCCGCCGCGATCTGCCGCAGCGCCTGCTCGAACACCTCCGGCGGCTGCCCGCCCGAGATCAGGTGGCGCTGGTTGATGACCACCGCCGGCACCGACTGAATGCCCGCCATCTGCCAGCGCCGCTCGGCCGCGCGCACTGCGTCGGCAAACTCCTCGCCCGCCAAAATCTGCCGCGCCCGCGCCTCGTCCAGGCCCGCTGCGCGCACGGCCGCCAGCAGCACTTCGTCGTGATCGACCCGCTCGGCGCGGGCGTGATAGGCCTCCAGCAAGGCGCGCTTGAGCGCGAGTTGCTTGTCCACGCCATCCAGCCCGGCCCAGTGCAGCAAGCGATGGGCGTTGAAGGTGTTGACGATGCGCCCGCGCCCGTCGGGGTTGAAGGCAAAGCCCACCGCCGCGCCGCGTTCACGGATGGTGGCCTGGATGCGTGCGCGCTGCTCGGGCGTGGAGCCGTACTTGCGCCCCAGATGCTCGCCGATGTCCTCGCCTTCGGGCCCCATGTCGGGGTTGAGCTCGAAGGGCTGAAAGTGCAGCTCGGCCTGCACGGCGTCGGCGCTGTTCTTGAGCGCCTGTTGCAGCGAGGCCAGACCCACGGCGCACCAGGGGCAGGCCACGTCGGAGACGAAGTCGATCCGCATCGAGATGGGCATAAAACAAGTCCTTTGCAATCAAAACAGGAGCTGCCCGCGCAATATGGGAACCGGCTGGAGCGCGATTTGTCTCTTTGAATTCAAATCGCCAGCGCGCGACCCAGCGCCGCGTCGAACGTGGCCGGCGCCTCGAACTGCACCCAGTGACCGGCGCCCTCGATCCGTTGCAGGCCGCGAAAATCCAGCGCCGCAGCGGCAAATGCACCCTCGAGCCGATCGACGGCTGGGCCATAGACCGCATCGTGCGCGCCGTAGATCGCGTGCACCGGACACGGCACCCGCGGCAGCGTGCGCGCCAGGATGTCGGTGTGCGCCAGGCGCCGGCGCGGCAGGCGGTCGCGCGCCACGTTGGCGATGTGCACTTGCAGCGCCAGCCCGTCGATCAGCCGCGCATCGTGCAGCATCAGCACGCCCAGGTTGTGGCGGTGCGCGTCGGCCTGCGCCTCGGGCGTGCCCAGGTGACGCCAGGCGCGCAGTTCGAACTGGCGACCGGACGTCAGGCCCATCGCCGGCGCGCCCACCAGCACCACGCGCCGCGCCAGCTTGGGATGCGCGGCCAGCAGCAGGCCTGCCGTCATGCCGCCGAAGGAAAAACCCACCAGGTCGACCGCCTCACCCGGCAGCAACGTGCGCAGGCCGGTGGCCAGCGGCTCGATCATGGCGTCGGCGTCGGTGCCGCCCGGCGGCGGGTCGGAGTCGCCAAAGCCCGGCAAATCGACCGCCAGCACCCAGCGGCCGGCGTCGACCAGGGGCAGGATGTTTTTGACCCAATGCGTCCACGAGCCGCTGCCACCATGAAACAGCACCAGCGGCGCCACGCCGGCGCGGCGCTCGCCCCAGGCGTGCCAGACGATGCGGCCCTGGCCCATGGGCGTATCCAGGCGCTGGGCTTGCTGCAGGCGCGCGCGGTTGGCGGGCGGCAGCAGGTCGGGGACGTCGATGGGCTGCATGGGGATCCGGCGAGTCATCAATCTTCAAGCGAAGCCGACCAGCGCTCACCCCAGTCGGCGTGGCGCTGCTCGTCGAGCGCGCGGCGCTCGCGCTTGGTCGGGCGGCCCTGGGCGATGCTGTGCGCCGGCTCGGGCGCCAGGCGGCGATCGGCCGCGGCCTGCTCGCGCGCGGCCGCGCTGGCCGCGGTCTCTTTGTACAACTGCTGCGCCACGGGCGCGGGGCCGCGCATGGGGCTCAGCGCCCGCACCTGGACTTCGCGCTCGATCTCGCCCTGGCGCACCCGAACGAGCTCACCCGCCTTCAGCTCGCGCGCCGGCTTGACGTTGGCGCCCGCCACCTGCACGCGCCCGCGCTCGATGGCCTGCACGGCCAGCGCGCGCGTCTTGAAAAAGCGCGCGGCCCACAGCCATTTGTCGATGCGCTGGCGCTCCAAGGGTTCGGTCATGGTCAGTCGCCATTGTGCCGCCGGCATGGCAAATCGGGCCCGGGACCCTTGCGGCCCATGTCCATGCTTGCGCAGCGTCGGACTCGATGGATTGACGAGAAATCAGGCTCCAGCGCACACGCAATGGGCGCCAGAAGCTACTGAAATCATAGCGCCTGGGCCGCAAGCGGCTGCGCAAGCCAGGGCCGGCCGACGGCCCAGGTCATCCGCCCCCTCAAGGCACCCGCACCAGCACCGGCACCCCCGCCTGCCGCAGGCAGCCCGTGGTGACGCTGCCCAGCAGCGCCGACTGCAGCGCCGTGCGCCCGCGCGTGACCATGGCCAGGATGGCGTCGGGCCGGCCGCGGACGAAGTCGGCGATGGCCGCGCCGGGATCGCCGTGCAGCACCTCCCAGGTGGTCGCCACCTGGTAGCGCGCGGCCAGATCGCGGGCGCAAGCGCGCACGTAGCCGGTCTCGAGCCCCTTCATCGCGTCGCTGTCAGGCGTCTCGCCGCGCGCGGTGGCTGCCGGGTTGACCACGTTGACGACCACCAGCTGGGCACCCAGGCTCTGCGCCAGTTGCGCGGCCTGCGGGGCCATGGCCTCGGACAGCTCGGTGCCATCCAGCGGCAGCACCACGTTGCGGATACCGGGCACGGTCGCCGGCGCCCCACCCGTGGGGCGGTACACCAGCACCGGCGCGCCGGCGCTGCCGCGCACCACGCGCAGCGCCACACTGCCGACCATGGCTTCCATCAGGCCAGAGTGCCCGTGCGTGGTCATCACCACCAGCGTTTCAGGCACGGCGCGCGCCTGCGCGAGGATGGCTTCGGCCACGTCGCCCGACGCCAGCACGCACTGGCCGCGCGCGCCGTGGGCCACGCCCAGGTTCTCGACATAGGCGCGTGCATCGGGTTCGTCTGCCGCCTTCTCCACCACGCGCAGCAGCGTGAGCGGCGCACCACGCGCGGCCAGGGCCACCGCATAGGGAATGACTTCTTCGGAAAAGCGCGAGCCGTCCAGCGCCACCAGGATTCGTTCGTACACTGCGAGCACCTCCAGAGCTTGGGTTGAAAAGCCGCTCCAGTGTAGGGCAGCCGCGGGGGCCCGGCCAGCGCCCCCGGTGCGGCAGCTACACCAGCCGTTCGATCCGGCGGTAGCGCCACACCAGCAGATAGAAAGCGCTTTGCAGCGCCAGCATCACGCTGAACACCACCGGGTACGACATCCACACGCCCGGCAGTCCGAAACGCGCCGACAGCGCGTGCGCCGCCGGCAACTGCACCAGCGCGATCGAGGCCACGCTGATGCCCGTGGGCACCCACACCGTGCCGCTGGCGCGCATGACGCCGGCCACCACGGCCTGCATGCCAAAAATCACACTGCCCCACAGCATCACATACAGCAGCCCCTGCGCCATGGCCAGCACCGACGGTGCGGTAAGGAAAAACCCCAGCAGCCAGTGCGAGAGCCCGTAGCCCAGCAGCACCAGGCTGCCGGTCAGCACGCCGTTCAGCAGCAGGCCGGTGCGCACGATGGCCGACAGGCGCTCCACCCGGCCGGCGCCGATGGCCTGCGCGCCCAGGATCGAGGCCGTGATGGCGATCGACAGCGCCGGGAACTGCACGTAGTTGACGATCTGGTTGACCGCGCCGTAGGCCGCCGTGGCGTCGGCCCCGTAGCGGTTGACCAGGCCCAGGATGGCCAGCTCGGCCATGGCGATGGTCACCATCTGCACGCCCGTGGGCACGCCGATGCGCAGCACGGCGCGCAGCAGCCGCCCGTTGATGCGCAGCGCGCGCAGCAGTTCGGCGTCGGGCGCCAGCGGGTGGCGCCTGCGGCGCAGATACACCCACAAAAAAGCCAGCGCCAGCGCAAACGACACCCAGCCGGCCACGGCCGCGCTGACCACGCCCAGCCGCGGCAGGCCCAGCCAGCCCCGGATCAGCGCCGGCGTGACCAGCAGGCCCACGGCGGTGGACAGGCACAGCGCCAGCAGCGGCGTGACCGTGTCGCCCACGCCGCGCAGCAGCTGCGTGTACAGGATGAACACCAGCAGCAGCGGCATGCTGAGCATCATCACCCGCGCATAGGCCACGGCGTCCGGCAGCAGCTCGGGCGCGGTGCCCAGCGCGGTCAGCGCGGGGCGGGCCAAGGACTCGCCCAGCACCGCGGCCCCCAGGCCGATCAGGCCGCCCAGCGCCAGCGCGGTGCCGGCAATCGCCTTGACCTTGTGCGGCTCGCGCGCGCCCCAGGCCTGGCCGATCAGCACCGACGCGCCGGCGCCCACGCCGATGACCAGCGCGATGAAGAAGAACACCACCGGGAACATGCCCGCGACAGCGGCCAGCGCATCGGTGCCCAGCATCTGCCCGATGTAGACGCCATTCACGCTGCCCGACAGCGATTGCAGGATGTTGGCCAGCACCATCGGCCCCAGAAAGGCCAGGTAGGTGCGCCACAGCGGGCGCTGGCTGACTGCGCGCGGCGCGGCGGATGGGGCGGCGCTCACGAGGCCGACTCCAGCACGATGGCGCGCGCCCGCTCTTCGGCACTGGGCGGCTCGTACTGCGACTCCATGAAGTCGAACATGGCCGGCGTCACCTCGAAGGCGAAGGTGGCACCGCGCTGCGTGTTGCGCCGGGCCACGCGCTCGCGCCGCAGCGCCAGCGGCGCATCGACGAAATGCCATTGCACCGCCAGGCCTGCTGCACTGGCGCGGGCCGCGGCGGCCTCGCGCTGCGCGCGCTTCATGAAGCCCAGGTCGAGCACCACGGCACAACCGGCGCGCAGGGCGGCTTCGGCGGTGAGCCAGATGCGCGACTCGCAACGCTGCACCCGATCCATGACCCAGGCCAGGTCCATGGGCCGCGGCACGTCGGGGCCAAAGAGCGGGCCCATCCAGTCGTCGATGGCCAGCGGCAGGGCTCGATGGATGCGCGCCAGTTCGCCGGCGCGCGTGGATTTGCCGGCCCCCTGGGGGCCGTAGATGAGATGCAGGGTGTTCATGGAAACCGAAAAAAGGATCAGTGGCTGGATTCGGGCGCCAGCCAGCCCGGCGCCGCCAGCCGGCGCGCATGGGCCGCGACGTCCGTCGGCCACGCCGCGATGAGCGTCTCGAAGCGTTCGCGCTCACCCGCGAACAGCGCGCGCGTCGCCTCCTCGAAGCCGGGGCGGTGGCCGGCGATGGCGTTCATGAATTTGTAGCATCGCTCGATGGCGCGGCGCCGGTCATCGGCCGATTCGCCGGCTTTGCGGGCCTGATCGACCAAACGGCGCAAGGCGGCCGAGGCGCCGCCCGGCTGCGCCGACAGCCAATCCCAGTGGCGTGGCAGCAGGGTCACCTCGCGCGCCACCACGCCCAGGCGCGGGCGGCCCGGCGACGGGCGGGGCGCGGCCCGGCCGTTTGCCGGGACGGATGCACGGGCTCCATCGACGCCCATGCGCGCCAGCAATGCGGCGTGCTCGGGGCGCGGTGGCGCGTCCACCGGCGCGCCGGTGGCATCATCGAAGACGAGCACGGGCTGCTCCTGCTCGTCCAGGGACGCCAAGGCCTGGGCAATGTCGGCATACGCACCACAGGCCAGCAGGCGATCGCCCGCGAAGGCGGTGTAGCGGGACGTGTAAATCGTGTTCATGCACTTATTGTACCCGGGTTAAATTATTTTGCCCGGGTATTTTTAAAAATGTCGCGTGCACGCTACCATCAACCCGATGTCCGCCAATCAGACACCGCCCCCACCCGATCTGCCGCGCGACGGCGACCGCATCCTGGCGCTGGCGGCACGCTCGATGTTCGATCTGTTTGCCAACGCCAGCGAAGGCATGCTGCTGATCGACCGCGACGCACGCGTGGTGTGGATCAACGACCAATACCGGCGCTTTCTGCCGGCATTGGGCTTTGCGCGCGAGGAGGACTTCGTCGGCCAGCCGGTGGCCCAGGTCATCGACAACACGCAGATGCACGAGGTGCTGCGCACCGGCAAGCCGATCCTGATCGACCTGCTGGCCAACAAGGCCGGCACCTTCGTGGTCAGCCGCATTCCGCTGCGCGACGCGGCCGGCGAGGTGATCGGCGTGCTGGGCATCGTGCTGTTCGACCAGACATCGGCGCACATGCGGGCGCTGACGGCGCAGTTTGCCCGGCTGCAGCAAGACCTGCTGGACGCGCGGCGCGAGCTGGACGCCCAGCGCAGCCAGGGCGGCGCCCCGCGCCGCACCAAATACACCCTGGCCAGCTTTGTCGGCGCCAGCCCGGGCGCCGTCGAGGTCAAGCGCCAGGCACGGCGCGCAGCGCAGTCGGGCAGCCCGGTGCTGCTGCTGGGCGAGACCGGCACCGGCAAGGAGCTGCTGGCGCACGGCATCCATGCCGCGTCGGGGCGGGCGTCGGGGCCGTTTGTCAGCGTCAACATCGCGGCCGTGCCCGACACCCTGCTGGAGGCCGAGTTCTTCGGCGTCGCGCCCGGCGCCTACACCGGGGCCGAGCGCAAGGGCCGCGTGGGCAAGTTCAAGCTGGCCGACGGCGGCACGCTGTTTCTGGACGAGATCGGCGACATGCCGCTGCCGCTGCAGGCCAAGCTGCTGCGCGCACTGCAGGAGGGCGAGATCGAGCCGCTGGGCAGCAACCAGCTGGTGCCGTTCGACGCGCGGCTGATTGCCGCCACCAGCCGCGACCTGCCGGCGCTGGTGCGCGAAGGGCGCTTTCGCGAAGACCTGTACTACCGCCTGAGCGTGCTGCCGCTGCGCGTGCCGCCGCTGCGCGAGCGCCGCGGCGACATCCCGGCGCTGCTCGAGGTGCTGGGCGAGGACATGGCCCAGCGCGGCACGCCACCGCCCGAGCTGACCCCCGGCGCACTGGCCCTGCTGGCCGCGCAGCACTGGCGCGGCAACATCCGCGAGTTGCGCAACGTGCTGGAGCAGGCCGCCCTGCACGCCGACTCCGACCGGCTGGATGGCGAGCACATGGAGGCCGTGCTGCGCCTGGCCGGCGTGGCCCAGATCCAGCCGGCGCTGCCCGCCGCCGAAGCGCCGGCAGGCGCCGACACCCTCTTGCAGCCGCTGGCCCGCCAGGTGCGCGCGCTGGAGCAGCGCGCCATCGCCGCCGCGCTGCGCGCCACCGGCGGCAACAAGCTGGCGGCCGCGCGCCTGCTGGGCATCTCGCGCGCCACCTTGTATGAGCGCCTGGATGCCTCGGTTCGCGCAGAGCCAACGGGTTAACACTGATCCCGTTTCAGGCGATTGACTGATTTTCAGGCATCAATTTGCCTGAAATTTGTTCACATCAAGCCCGGACGCAGCCAAATCACGCGCAAAATCGAGGCGCTGCAACTTGGCATGCCTTTTGCATGATCTTTGGATTGCTGGCTTTCGACATTCAACAGGAGACTCTCACATGCAACGTCGCTCCCTCATGGCCCTGGCCGCCGCGGCCGCCCTCATCAGCACCTCGGCGCTGGCCGCCGGCGAGATCAAGATCGCCCACATCTACAGCAAGACCGGCCCGCTGGAGGCTTACGGCAAGCAGACCCAGACCGGCCTGATGATGGGCCTGAACTACGCCACCGGCGGCACCATGGAAGTGGCGGGCAAGAAGATCGTGCTGATCGAGAAGGACGACCAGGGCAAGCCCGACCTGGGCAAGAGCCTGCTGGCCACCGCCTACGCCGACGACAAGGCGGACTTGGCCGTCGGCCCCACCAGCTCGGGCGTGGCGCTGGCCATGCTGCCGGTGGCCGAGGAGTACAAGAAGATCCTGCTGGTCGAGCCCGCCGTGGCCGACTCCATCACCGGCGACAAGTGGAACAAGTACATCTTCCGCACCGGCCGCAACAGCAGCCAGGACGCCATCAGCAACGCCACCGCGATGGACAAGGACGGCGTGTCCATCGCCACGCTGGCGCAGGACTACGCCTTTGGCCGAGACGGCGTGAAGGCCTTCAAGGACGCGCTCAAGCACGCCAAGATCGTGCACGAGGAATACCTGCCCCAAACCACCACCGACTTCACCGCCGGCATCCAGCGCCTGATCGACGCGCTCAAGGACAAGCCCGGCCGCAAGGCCATCGAGGTGATCTGGGCCGGCGGCACGCCGCCCTTTGCCGCGCTGGCCGCGCAGGACCTGAAAAAGCGCTACGGCATCGAGGTCTTCACCGGCGGCAACATCCTGCCGGCCATGGCCAGCTACAAGGCCTTCCCCGGCATGGAAGGCGCCACCTACTACTACTACGGCATCCCCAAGAACCCGTCCAACGACGCCCTGGTGGCCATGCACTACAAGGAGTTCAAGGCGCCGCCCGACTTCTTCACCGCCGGCGGCTTTGCCGCGGCCGAGGCGATCGTGACGGCGCTGAAGGCCACCAATGGCGACACCAACACCAACAAGCTCATCAAGACCATGGAGGGCATGAGCTTTGACACGCCCAAGGGCAAGATGACCTTCCGCAAGGAAGACCACCAGGCCATGCAAAGCATGTACCACTTCAAGATCAAGGTGGACCCGGCCTTTGCCTGGGGCGTGCCCGAGCTGGTGCACGAGATCAAGCCCGAAGAAATGAACGTGCCAATCCGCAACAAGCGCTGATTGCGATTTTTCCTCCCTCTCCCTCTGGGAGAGGGTTGGGGTGAGGGCCAGCGACGATGGCGACGCGCCGGCTTGATCCACGCCCCCGCCCCTCACCCCCCACCCTCTCCCCCGCGGGGAGAGGGAGCTACAGATCCATGCTCGAAACCGAAGACCTGACCATCCGCTTCGGCGGCCACGTGGCCGTCAACGCGGTCACCTGCGCCTTCGCGCCCGGCACGCTCACGGCCATCGTCGGGCCCAATGGCGCGGGCAAGACCACCTACTTCAACCTCATCTCCGGCCAGCTCAAGGCCACGAGCGGGCGCGTGCGCCTGAACGGGCGCGACCTGTCGGCGCTGCCGCCCTCGGCACGCACCAAGGCCGGGCTGGGGCGGGCGTTTCAGCTCACCAACCTGTTTCCCAACCTGAGCGTGCTGGAGAACGTGCGCCTGGCCGTGCAGGCCACGCAGGGCGGCGCACAGGCGCTCAACCCGTGGCGCATCTGGAGCGACCACACCGACTGGACCCGGCGCGCGCAGGACATCCTCGCGTCGGTGGCCATGCAGGCGCAGCAAGGCATGCCCGTGGCCAGCCTGCCGCACGGCGACCAGCGCAAGCTGGAGGTGGCCCTGCTGATGGCGCTCGATCCGCAGGTCTACATGTTCGACGAGCCCACCGCCGGCATGAGCCACGACGAGGCGCCCGTCATCCTCGACCTGATCCGCGCGCTGAAGAAAGACAAGAGCAAGACCATCCTGCTGGTCGAGCACAAGATGGACGTGGTGCGCGAGCTGGCCGACCGCATCATCGTGCTGACCAACGGCCAGCTGGTGGCCGACGGCGAGCCCGCCGAAGTCATCGCCTCGCCCGTGGTGCAGCAGGCCTATCTGGGCGTGAGCAAGGACGAGGAAGCGGCCGCATGAGACACGCCACAAAAACAGCCGAGACAGCCGGACGCAGAGGACGCAAAGAATTCGCAAAGGACGCAAAAGATACCGAAAGAAAATTGGTTTTCTTTTGCGTCCTCTGCGCAACTTTTGCGTCCTCTGCGTCCGGTATTCAGGGGACGCCCGCATGACCCCGAACCTGCTCGAGTTGCAAGGCGTGCACACCCACATCGGCGCCTATCACATCCTGCACGGCGTGGACTTGGCTGTGCCGCGCGGGCAGCTCACCTTGCTGCTGGGGCGCAATGGCGCGGGCAAGACCACCACGCTGCGCACCATCATGGGCCTGTGGTCCGCCAGCCAGGGGCGCATCACCTTCAACGGGCAGGACATCACGCGCCAGCACACGCCGCAGATCGCCCAGCAGGGCATCGCCTACGTGCCCGAGAACATGGGTATCTTCGCCGACCTGACGGTCAAGGAAAACATGGTGCTGGCCGCGCGCGGCGCGCGCACCACAGCGCAGATCGACGGCGAGCGCCTGCAGTGGATCTTCCAGCTCTTTCCGGCGGTCGAGAAGTTCTGGAACCACCCGGCCGGCAAGCTCTCGGGCGGGCAAAAGCAGATGCTGGCCGTGGCGCGCGCCATCGTCGAGCCGCGCGAACTGCTGATCGTGGACGAGCCCAGCAAGGGCCTGGCGCCCGCCATCATCAACAACATGATCGAGGCCTTCGCGCAGCTCAAGAAGAGCGGCGTGACCATCCTGCTGGTGGAGCAGAACATCGGCTTTGCCAAGCGCCTGGGCGACACCGTGGCGGTGATGGACGACGGGCGCGTGGTGCATGCCGGCAGCATGGCGGCGCTGGCCGCCGATGAAGCGCTGCAGCAGCGCTTGCTCGGCTTGTCGCTCGGATGAATGCCATGGCAACCAATCACCGCGCCAGGGCCGGTCGGGGGCAGCCCCTCACCCCTCCCTCTCCCCAAAGGGGCGAGGGCGATCGGCTCTGCCGGTTTTACTCCCTCTCCCTCTGGGAGAGGGTTGGGGTGAGGGCAGCGGCCTTCGATCAGGCACCGCGCCATTCAAGACAAATCATGCCCCAGCGCCCGCCCATCCAGCGCTAGCAGCTTCTGAATCAATAGCAAACCACCCCGCATGAAAGCGCTCGACTTCGACTACAAGCCCCTGCTGCTGGTGCCCGTGCTGGCCCTGCTGGCGCTGCCACTGGTGGGCTCGGGCTCGACCTGGCTGACGCTCACGGTGGCCGGCCTGGCCATGGGCATGATCATCTTCATCATCGCCTCGGGCCTGACGCTGGTGTTCGGCCTGATGGACGTGCTGAACTTCGGCCACGGCGTGTTCATTGCCCTGGGCGCCTTCGTGGCCACCAGCGTGCTGGGCGCGATGAGCGACTGGACCGGATCGACCGAGCTGTGGCGCAACCTGGTCGCGGTGCTGCCGGCGATGGCAGTGGCCATGCTGGTGGCCGGCGCGGTGGGCGTGGCCTTCGAGCGCTTCATCGTGCGCCCGGTGTACGGCCAGCATCTCAAGCAGATTCTCATCACCATGGGCGGCATGATCATCGGCGAGGAGCTGATCAAGGTGATCTGGGGCCCGCAGCAGATTCCGCTGCCGCTGCCGGCCGGCATGCAGGGCTCGTGGCTGGTGGGCGATGCGGTGATCGAGAAGTACCGCGTGGTCGCCGTCGTCGTGGGCGTGCTCGTGTTTGCCGCGCTGCTGTGGACGCTGGCGCGCACCAAGGTCGGCCTGCTCATCCGCGCCGGCGTGCAGGATCGCGAGATGGTCGAATCGCTGGGCTACCGCATCCGGCGCCTGTTCGTGGGCGTGTTCGTGGTCGGCAGCGCGCTGGCCGGCCTGGGCGGCGTGATGTGGGGCCTGTACCAGCAGATCGTGGTGCCGCAGATGGGCTCGCAGGTCAACATCCTGATCTTCATCGTCATCATCATCGGCGGCCTTGGCTCTACCGCCGGTGCACTGATCGGCGCCCTGCTGGTCGGCCTGATGGCCAACTACACCGGTTTTCTGGCGCCCAAGGTGGCCCTCTTTTCCAACATCGCGCTGATGGTGGCGGTGCTGCTGTGGCGCCCGCAGGGCATTTACGCGGCGTCGAAATGAAAACGAGACCGGATGCAGAAGACGCAAAAGGTACGCAGAGGACGCAAAAGAAAACCATTTTTTGGCTCTGCATTTTTTGCGTCCTCTGCGAATCCTTTGCGTCCTCTGCGTCCGGTATTTCTAACCTATTGCTATCATAAACAGAGCTTCTTGCGCTTGTTGCAAAAGGGCTGGAGCCACTTTTCGTTCACAAACCATGTTCAGCCGCCTCCTCTCCCACGACCTGCCGCGCAGCAAGCTGCTGGCCGCCATCCTGATCGTCATCGTGCTGGGCCTGGCCGTGGCGCCGTTCGTGTTTCCGGGCGTCAAGGCGCTCAACGTGGCGGCCAAGGTGCTGATCTTCATCGTGCTGGTGGCGGCGTTCGATTTGCTGCTGGGCTACACCGGCATCGTCAGCTTTGCGCACACCATGTTCTTCGGCATCGGCGCCTACGGCATCGCCGTGGCCTGCACCCACCTGGGCGCCACGTGGACGGCGCTGACGGTGGGCACGGTGGTGGCGCTGGCGCTGTCGCTGGTGCTGGCGCTGGTGATCGGTTTGTTCTCGCTGCGCGTGCGCGCCATCTTCTTTGCCATGATCACGCTGGCCGTGGCCGCGGCGTTCCAGACGCTGGCCTCGCAACTGTCGGTCATCACCGGCGGCGAGGACGGCCTGACCTTCAAGCTGCCCGAATGGCTCTCGCCCAGTTTCGAGCCGTTCGAGACCGAGTTTTTCGGCGTGCTGATCGACGGCAAGATCATCGCCTACTACCTGCTGTTCATCGTCTGCGTGGCGCTGGTGCTGGCCTTGCTGCGCATCGTCAACTCGCCCTTCGGCCGCGTGCTGCAGGCGATCCGCGAAAACGAATTCCGCGCCGAGGCCATCGGCTACCGCGTGGTCGTGTACCGCACGCTGTCTTCGGTGCTGTCGGCCTTGTTCGCCACGCTGGCGGGCTGCATGCTGGCGCTCTGGCTGCGCTACAACGGGCCGGAGACCTCGCTCAGTTTCGAGATCATGATCGACGTTCTGCTGATCGTCGTCATCGGCGGCATGGGCACCATCTACGGCGCGTTGGTCGGCACCGTGCTGTTCATGGTCGCGCAAAGCTACCTGCAGGACCTGCTGCGCCTGGCCGGCGAGGCCACCTCGGCCGTGCCGCTGCTGCCCGCCCTCTTTTCACCGGACCGCTGGCTGCTGTGGCTGGGCCTGCTGTTCGTGCTGTCGGTCTACTACTTCCCGACCGGCGTGGTCGGCAAGCTGCGCGCGCGCGTGGCCCACGCAGCTGCCAAGCCTTCCCACCGAGGTCACTCCACGTGACTTTCACGTCCCACTATCTCGCCTGCGCCGGACGCGAGATTCATTTCACCGACTGGCAGCCGCAAGGCGCCGCGCGTGGCACCGTCATCGCCTGGCACGGCCTGGCGCGCACCGGGCGCGACATGGACGAGCTGGCCGCCCACCTGGCCGCGCGCGGCTGGCGCGTGGTCTGCCCCGACACCATCGGCCGCGGCCTGAGCCAGTGGGCGCGGCAGCCCGAGCACGAATACTGCCTGGCCTTCTACGCCCGCCTGGCGCGCGAGCTGCTGGTGCAACTGGGCATCGAGCGCTGCCACTGGGTCGGCACCTCGATGGGTGGGGCCATCGGCACCGTGGCGGCGTCAGGCTACTTCGAGCCCGAGCTGGCGCGGCGAATCCAGAGCCTCGTGCTCAATGACAACGCACCGCAACTGGCCGCTGCCGCCATCGAGCGCATCAGGCAGTACGCCGGCAGCCCGCCCGCCTTTGCCACCGTCACCGAGCTGGAGTCGTTCTTCCGCGCCGCCTACAAGCCCTACGGCTTTCTGACCGACGCGCAGTGGCGGCGCCTGACGGAGAGCAGCACGCGCCGTCTGCCCGACGGCCGCGTGACGCCGCACTACGACCCGGCCATCGTCGGGCAGTTCACGCACCACCCGGACGACTACGCCATCTGGCATCACTACGACGCGCTCACGATCCCCGTTCTGCTGCTGCGCGGCGAGCAGTCCGACCTGGTGCTGCACGAAACTGCCGAGCAGATGACACGCCGCGGCCCTGGCGCGCGGGGCCTGCTGCAATGGGACGAAGTGCCCGGCTGCGGCCACGCCCCCGCGCTGAACGTGCCGGTGCAACTCGAGCGGGTCAGCGCCTTCATCGAGGCAGCGGCTGCCAACCCTGCAGGTGCCGTTGCACCAAGCCCGCCAGCGCGGTGACCCACGCCGGGTGATCGTTCAGGCAGGGCACGTAGTCCAGCTCGCCGCCGCCGGCTGCCGTGAAGGCGGCCCGGCCCTCGATGGCGATTTCTTCCAGCGTCTCCAGGCAGTCGCTGACGAAGCCGGGGCACACCACATCCACCCGCCGGGCGCCGGCGCGGCCCAGTTGCTCGAGCGTGGCCTGCGTGGCCGGGCCCACCCATTGGGCACGGCCAAAACGCGACTGAAACGACAACTGCCATTGGTCCTTGCCCAGGCCCAGTTGCGCGGCCAGCAGACGCGCCGTCTCCCGGCATTCGGCCACGTACGGATCGCCCCGATCGACCGTGCGCTGCGGCACGCCATGAAAGCTCATCAACAGCGTGTCGGGCCGGCCCTTGGCCATCCAGTGCTCTTGCACGCGCTTGGCCAGGGCGCCGATGTAGCCGACGTCGTCGTGAAAGCGGTTGACAAAGCGCAGCTCCGGCACGTGGCGCGTGGCGCGCGTCCATTCGGTCACGGCGTCGATCACGCTGGCCGTCGTCGTGCCTGAATATTGCGGATACAGCGGCAGCACCAGCACGCGCGTGCAGCCCTCGGCCTTGAGCGCATCCAGCTCAGTGGCCACCGATGGCTGGCCGTAGCGCATGGCCAGGCGCACGCTTGCGTCGCAGCCGCGTTCGCCCAGATAGCCGCGCAACATCACGGCCTGCTTGCGGCTGTACACCAGCAGGGGCGAGCCCTCGGGCAGCCAGATGCTCTGGTATTTTTTGGCCGACACGGCGGGGCGCCGGCGCAGGATGATGCCGTGCAGGATCGGTTGCCACAGCGCCGGCGGGATCTCCACCACGCGCGGATCGCTCAAAAACTCCGCCAGATAGCGGCGCACCGCCGGCGGCGTGGCGGCGTCGGGCGTGCCCAGGTTGCACAGCAGCACGCCGATGCGCTCGCTCACCGGACTGCCTGCTGCGCGGGTGGGCTCGGGTCGAAAAAATGCCATGCGCTATTCTCGCCGCATGATTGATGTGACCCGCATCCGCGCCATCACCCTCGATCTGGACGACACCTTGTGGCCCGTGTGGCCCACCATCGAGCGCGCCGACCGGGCCGTGCGCGCCTGGCTGCAACCCCGCGCACCCGGTGCCGCCGCGCTGTCGGCCGACCGCGCCACCGTCGCTGCGGCGCGGCAATCCGTGGTGCAAGCGCGGCCCGAACTGGCCCACGACCTGGGCGCGATTCGCCGCGAATGCATTCGCCACCTGCTGCTGGGCGCCGGCGAAGACCCGGCGCTGGCAGAACCGGCCTTCGAGGTCTTTTATCGCGAGCGCCAGCGCGTCACCCTGTTCGACGATGCGCGGCCGGCGCTGGCGTTTTTGGCCGCGCGCTATCCGCTGGTGGCGCTGTCCAACGGCAACGCCGACATCGGCCGCGTGGGCCTGGCGCCCTTCTTTCATGCCGCGGTGGCGGCCGGCGACCTGGGCGTGGCCAAGCCCGACCGGCGCATCTTCCAGGCCGGCGCCAGCGCCGCCGGGGTCAGCCCATCGCAGGTGCTGCACATCGGCGACGACCCGCATCTGGACGCCGCCGGCGCCCTGGCCGCCGGCATGCAAAGCGCCTGGGTCAACCGCGCCGACCGCGCCTGGCCGGCTGAATTGCCGCAGGCGCCGCACACCGTGGTGCGCGATCTGGCGCGCCTGTGCGAGCTGTTGGGCGCCGCCTCGAACCCGTCGCCTTGAGGAGCCGCGAATGTCCCGCGCCCGCACCATGCAAGCCGCCTACATCGACCAGGTGGGCGGCCCCATCCGCATCGGCGCCCTGCCCGTGCCACGCCCCGGCCCCACCGACGTGCGGGTGCAGGTGGCCGCCAGCGGCGTCAACCATGTGGACCTGTTCGTGCGCTCCGGCGCGTACCGCACCCACACGCCGCTGCCCTTCGTGATCGGGCGCGACGCGGTGGGCACCGTGGTCGAGGTGGGTGCCGGCGTGGCCGCCTTTGCCGTGGGCGATCGCGTGTGGTGCAACAGCCTGGGGCACGCCGGACGCCAGGGCGCGCTGGCCGAATGCGCGGTTGTCGCGGCCGATCGACTCTACCGCCTGCCGGACGCCGTCGAGCCCGAGCACGCGGCGGCCGTCCTGCACACCGGCGCCACGGCCCACCTGGGCCTGGTGCGCGAGGCCCGCCTGCAGGCCGGCGACACGCTGTTCGTCGAGGGCGCCGGCGGCGGCGTGGGCAGCGCCATCGTGCAGATGGCCCGCGCCATGGGCGCGCGCATCATCGCCACGGCGGCGCGGCGCGACCACGACTGGTGCCGCGACTGCGGCGCCGACGTGCTGATCGACTACCACGACGACGACCGCTACGAGCAGGCCCGGCAAGCCGCGCCCGCGGGCATCGACGTGTGGTGGGACAACAGCGGCCGCAACGACTTTGCCGCCGTGCTGCCGCTGATGCGCCTGGGCGGGCGCGTGATCGTGATGTCCGGTCTGCGCGGCAGCGCGGCCAGTCTGCCGGTGGGCCCGATGTACACCCGCGACGTGAGCCTGCATGGCTTTGCCATCAGCAACGCCTCGGCAAGCGACCTGGCGCAGGCCGCCACCGCCATCAACCGGCTGCTGGCGGCCGGGCGGCTGAACGCGCGCATCGGCGCGACCTTTGCGCTGCACCAGACCGACCAGGCTTACGAGGCCATGGCGGCCGGCAAGGTCCCGGGCCGAATCGTGATCCGGATCTGACGACGCCTGCGGGCAAGAAAAAACCGCGCTACGTTTTGCGTAGCGCGGTTTTCAATGCTCTGGCGGAGAGGGAGGGATTCGAACCCTCGGTACGGAAACCGTACGCCTGATTTCGAGTCAGGTACATTCGACCACTCTGCCACCTCTCCGCAGTGTCGAACTTGGCATTCTAGCAACATTGCGGCGCGCTTTTTCGTAACGTTGTTTGCCCGCGCTTGTTCGCTGTGGCGCGCGTGATTAACCTTGCGGGCACAACCAGGCCCACAAGACCGCCACCCATGCACGCACCGACGATCGAACCGGAAACCGATTCAGCGCCATCCGTCGCCTCCGCCCCTGCTCCCGCACCCAATACACCCGCATCCACCTACACCGGCGCCGCGCTGCTCGCCGCCGCGGGCGGCCTGCTGAGCGCCTGCGGCGGGGGCGACGGGCCCTCGCCCGGCCCGGGGCTCAATCCCCCATCATCGCCCGTCCCCGCCACCGACAAGCCCACGTCGGTGCGTGATGCGGCGCGCTTTCTCACGCAGGCCACGCTGGGCTACACGCGCGCCGACCTGGACGCGCTGATGAGCGCGGGCTCGTTCACCGGCTGGCTCGACACGCAGTTTGCGCTGCCGCGCAGCGCCTCGCACTTCGACTGGCTCACGGCCAAGGGCTATGGCGACGCGGCCAACATCTTCAGCACCAAGGGGCTGGACAACACCATCTGGCGCAAGTTCATCGCCAGCCCCGACGCGCTGCGCCAGCGCGTGGTGCTGGCCCTGTCGGAGCTGTGCGTGGTGTCGGTGCTGGGCATCAATTCGTCGTGGCCCCAATTTGCCGTGGGCAGCTACCTGGACGTCCTGGAAGCCAACGCCTTTGGCAACTACCGCCAGTTGCTGGGCCAGATCAGCCTGAACCCGGCCATGGGCTATTTCCTCACGTTTCGCGGCAACGTCAAGGCCAACCCGGCCACCGGCAGCCAGCCGGACGAAAACTACGCCCGCGAGCTGATGCAGCTGTTCACCATCGGCCTGTTGCAACTCAACCCGGATGGCAGCGTGCAAAGCGCGGGCGGCAAGCCGGTGGAGACCTACAAGCAGGCCGACGTGAGCGGGCTGGCGCGCGTGTTCACCGGCTGGGACCTGGACAGCTCGGGCCTGACCAGGCCCTACCCGCCCGAGATCATGCGCCGCCCCATGGTGCAGGTGGCCAGCCGCTACGAGACCGGCGCCAAGTCATTTCTGGGCGCGACGGTGCCGTCGGGCGCCACGGCCACCGACAGCCTGAACAGCGCGCTGGACACCTTGTTCAACCATCCCAACCTGCCCGTGTTCGTGGGCCGGCAGATGATCCAGCGGCTGGTCACCAGCAACCCCAGCGCGGCCTACGTCACGCGCGTGGCCGCTGCCTTTGCCAACAACGGCGCGGGCGTGCGCGGCGACATGAAGGCCCTGCTGACGGCCATCCTGCTCGACCCCGAGGCGCGCGACGCCAGCGTGGCGGCCGCGCCCAACTTCGGCAAGCTGCGCGAGCCCGTGACGCGCTTTCTCAATTGGGCGCGCAGCTACGGCGTCACCTCCACCAGCGACACCTGGGCCATCGGCGACTTGTCGGACCCCTCCAGCCGCCTGGGCCAGAGCCCGATGCGCTCGCCCTCGGTCTTCAACTTCTTCCGTCCCGGCTATGTGCCGCCCGACACCAGCTTTGCCACCCAGGGCCTGACGGCGCCCGAGTTCCAGATCACCAACGAAGTGACGGTGGCCGGCTATGTCAACTACATGCAGCAGGTGATCGGCAACTCGGTGACGGGTGACATCAAGGCCGATTACGGCACGCTGACGCCGCTGGCCGCCACGGCCAGCGCGGCGGCCCTGGTGGCCGAGATCAACCAGGTGCTGGCCGGCGGCGCGCTCTCGGGCGCCACGCTGGGGCAAATCCAGTCGGCCGTCGAATCGGTGGCGCCCAACACCGCCAACGGGCCGCGCAACCGCATCTTCATCGCGCTGACCCTGGTCATGGCGTCGCCCGAATTCATTGCCCAGAAGTGAGCGCCCGATGTCCGACTTTGCACGCATCCGCCCCGACAACGCCTCGCGCCGCGTCTTCTTGCAACGCGCCTCGGCGCTGTCCATTGCCGGCAGCGCCGCACCCTGGGCGCTGTCGCTGTCGGCCATGGGCGAGGCAGCGGCCCAGACCGCCACGGACTACAAGGCGCTGGTGTGCGTCTTCCTGTTCGGCGGCAACGACTACGCCAACACCCTGGTGCCCTACGACCAGGCCAGTTACGACGCGCAATATGCGCTGCGCAGCAATCTGCGCATCGACCGCAGCGCGCTGGCGGCCAATCTGCTCAAGCCCGGCACGGCACTGCCCGGCGGGCGGCAATATGCCCTGGCGCCGGGGCTGGACCCGTTGGCACCTCTGTTCAACGCCGGACGGATGGCGGTGCTGCTGAACGTGGGCACGCTGGTGCAGCCCACCACGCTGGCGCAGTACCAGGCGCGCTCGGTGCCGCTGCCGCCCAAGCTGTTTTCGCACAACGACCAGCAGTCCTACTGGCAGTCGTCCTCGCCCGAAGGCGCCACCTCGGGCTGGGGCGGGCGCATGGGCGATCTGTTTGCGTCGGGCAATGGCAACGCCACCTTCACCAGCATGGGCGTGTCCGGCAACGCGGTGTACCTGGCCGGCAAGAGCGCGGTGCAGTACCAGGTCACGCCCAATGGATCGGTGGCCGTGCGGGGCATTGCCTCGCCCTTGTTCGGCTCGGCCGCCGCATCGTCGGTGCTGCAGTCGCTGATGACCGGCGCGCGCAGCCAGAACATGGAAAACGAATACGTGCGCGTCTGCCAGCGCTCGCTGAACGCCAACGCGCAGTTGAGCAGCGCCCTGGCCAGCGTCAACCTGGCCACCGCGTTTCCCAGCGGCAACAGCCTGGGCGACCAGCTCAAGGTGGTGGCGCGCCTGATCGCCGCGCGCGGCGCCCTGGGTGCCAAGCGGCATGTGTTCTTCGTCTCGATCGGCGGCTTCGACACGCACGACAGCCTGCTCGACACCCACCCCGCCCTGATGGGCCGCGTGGGCCAGGCGCTGGCGGCGTTCCATCAGGCCACGGTCGAGCTGGGCGTGGCCGAGCAGGTCACCGCCTTTACCGCCTCCGACTTCGGGCGCACCCTGGTCAGCAACAACGGCGGTTCCGACCACGGCTGGGGCAGCATGCACTTCGTGCTGGGCGGCTCCGTCAAGGGCGCGGCCTTCTACGGCAATGCCCCGGTCATCGCCAGCGGCGGCCCCGACGACGTGGGCCAGGGCCGCCTGCTGCCCAGCGTGTCGGTGGACCAGTACGGCGCCACCTTGGCCAGCTGGCTGGGCGTGTCCAACACCGACCTGGCCAGCGTGCTGCCCAACCTGGGCAACTACAGCACACGCAATCTGGGGTTTGTATGAGCTACTGGCCCGGGTCGATGGGCAAGAAATCCGCTCCTTCGCTCAGCGGCGCATGGCGATAGGTGGCGGGCGTGCGGCTGAGCTTGACCGGCGCGCCCAGGCCGGTGTAGGCGCCCATCTTCACCACCATCTCGCGGTGCAGCGTGTGCGGATGCGTCAGCGCCTGCTCGACGTTCAGAACGGCGGCGGCGGGCACGCCGATGGCCATCAGCTCGTCGGCCAGGCGCGCGCCGTCGGCCTGCCTCAGGGCCGCCTCCAGCACGGCTTTCAGCTCGACGCGGTGGACCGAGCGCTGGCCGGCGCTGGCAAAGCGCGCGTCCTGCGCCAGTGACGCCTGGCCGATGTGCTGGCACAGCAGGGCGAATTGTCGGTCGTTGCCCACCGCCAGAAACACCGGCGCGCCGCCCGTGTGGACCACGTCGTAGGGGTAGATGTTGGGGTGCGCGTTGCCGGTGCGCTGCGGCAGCTTGCCGCTCATGAACCAGTTGGCCGCGTGCGGGTGCAGCAGCGACAGGCCCGAGTCAAACAGCGCCGCGTCGACGAGTTGCCCCCGGCCGCTGGTGGCACGCTCGTGCAGCGCCAGCAGCACGCCGATGACGGCGTTCAGCCCGGTCACCATGTCGACTACGGGCAGGCCCACGCGCAGCGGATCGCCGCCGGCCTCGCCGTTGATGCTCATCAGGCCGGCCAGGGCCTGGATGGCCGCGTCGTAGCCGGGCAAGGCGCCCAGCGGGCCGTCGGCGCCAAAGCCCGTCACTCGGCACCACACCAGGTGCGGCAGCTCCTGCTTCATCTGCTCGTAGCCGATGCCCCACTTCTCCATGGTGCCAACCTTGAAGTTTTCCAGCACCACGTCGGCCTGCGCCATCAGCGTGCGCACGCGCTGCTGGCCTTCGGGCGACGCCAGGTCGAGAAACTGGAGACGCTTGTTGCGGTTGAGACCGAAGTAGTACGACGCCACGCCGTCCCTGAAGGGCGGGCCCCAGGTGCGCGTGTCGTCACCCTGCGGCGGCTCCACCTTCAGCACGTCGGCGCCATGGTCGCCCAGAATCTGGCCGCAGTAGGGCCCGCCCAAAATGCGTGAGAGGTCGAGCACCCGAACGCCGGCCAGAGCGCCTGTCTTGTGTTGCATGGCAATCTCCCGGCCTCAGTCGAGTTGCACGCCCGACTGCTTGACCACCTTGGCCCAGGCATCGACTTCCTTCTTGATGAACTGGCCCAGGTAAGCGGGCGAGTGCTCGGGCGCGGCCTCCAGCCCCTGCTTGGCAAAGCTCTGCCTGACCTTGTCGCTGGCCAGCGCCTGCACGAAGGCCTGGTTCAGCAGCTTGACGCGGTCGGCCGGCGTGCCCTTGGGGGCGACCACGCCAAAGAACACGCTCACGTCATAGCCCGGCAGGCCCTGCTGGGCGATGGTGGGAATGTCGGGCATGGCGCTGGAGCGCTTGGCCGTGGCCACGCCCAGCGCCTTGACCTTGCCCGACTGGATGTAGGGCATGGCCGTGAGGATGTCGGTGAAGGTCATGTCCACCTGGCCGGCCAGCAGGTCATTGAGCGCCGGGCCTGTGCCCTTGTACGGCACGTGGATGAGCTTGGTGCCCGCCATCTCGTTGAACATCACGCCGGCCAGGTGCGATGAGGCGCCGTTGCCGGAGGACGCGTAGTTCAGCTTGCCCGGATCGGCCTTGTCCTTGGCGATCAGGGCCTGCACGCTGTCCACGCCCAGACTCGGGCGCACCACCAGCACGTTGGGCAGGTAGCCGACGTAGATCACGGGCTCGAAGCTGGTGCGCGGGTCGTACTTGAGGCCCTTGTACAGACTGTGATTGATGGCCAGCGGCCCCGAGGTGCCGAACAGGATGGTGTAGCCATCGGGCTTGGCGCGCGCCACGGAGTCGGCGCCGATGTTGCCGCCGGCGCCGGCGCGGTTGTCGACGACGACGCTCTGGCCCAGCTCCCGCGTCAGCTCGGTGGCCAGCAGGCGCGCCATGGCGTCGGTGGGCCCGCCGGGCGGAAACGGCACGACGAAGCTGATGGGGCGGTCGGGGAATTTTTCTTGCGCCAGCACGGGCGCGGCCGCGACCAGGGCGGCGGCGACCATCAGGCCGAGCAGGCTGCGTTTGAGGATGGGCATGTTTTGTCTCCGGTTGCGGTTGGGATGATTTGGAGTGCCGGCATCGTGCCGGCACGGGGCAGGAAGCCGGCAAGATGCCGGCGCTCCCAGGTCAGGGCAGCCACTCGGTGGGCACGCCGCCTGTATTCAAGGGGTCGCGCGGCAGCACGCGGTGGACCAGCACCAGCTGCGACAGGCGCAGGCGCTCTTGCGAGCCGGTCTTGCACGCCTCCCAGGCCATGGCAATCGCCGTGGTGCAGTTGTACAGGGCCGTGGCGGCCTGGCGCACCCACTTTTCGCCATGCTCGGCCACGGCGCGCTCGGCCAGCTGCACGGCGCCGGCCAGGGCGTCGGTCAAGGCCTGGCGGTAGGCCGGCGTGATGCCCTGGGTGTCCTTCAGCAGGCCATGCAGATAGTCCTGCAGCACCGGCAGCGAGCCCTCGCGCTTGATGGCGCGCTTCACGTCCAGCGCCACGATGTTGCTGGTGCCCTCCCAGATCGAGCCCAGATGCGCGTCGCGCACCAGGCGCGGGTCGGCCCATTCCTCGATGTAGCCGCAGCCGCCGCGCACCTCCATGGCGTCGCCGGTCACCTTGCGCGCGTCGCGGCAGGCGCGGAACTTGATCAGCGGCGTGAGGATGCGCAAGAGCGCATAGGCCGTCTTGTCGCCAGCGTCAGAGCGCGTCAGCGTCTGCGCGGTCTGGAACACCATGGTGCGCGCCTGCTCGGCCGGCACGCGCAGCTTGTCCAGCTGCACCTTCATCAGCGGCAAGTCCTGCAGGCGATGCTTGAAGGCCCAGCGCTCGCGGGCGATGTACTCGGCCTCGGCCACGGCGCGGCGCATCATGCCGGCCGAGCGCATGCCGTTGGACAGGCGCGAGTTGTTCACCATGTCGGCGATCTGCACGAAGCCCCGGCCCTGCTCGCCCACCAGGTAGGCCACGGCGCCTTCCATGCGGATCTCGCCGCTGGCCATGGAGCGCGTGCCCATCTTGTCCTTCAGGCGCACGATGGTGTAGTGGTTGGTGCTGCCATCGTCCAACTGGCGCGGCAGCAGGAACAGCGAGATGCCCTTCATGCCGGGCGGCCCGCCCTCGACGCGTGCCAGCACCATGCCAAAGCCCGCGTCGGGGTTGGAGCAGAACCATTTCTCGCCATACAGGCGCCAGCTGCCATCCTCCTGCGGGTAGGCCGTGGTCAGGGTGCCCGCGATGTCCGAGCCCGCGGCCTGCTCGGTCATGAACATCGAGCCCTGCACGGCCGAATCAAAGTCCATGGCCAGCAGCGTCGGCAGGTACTTGGCGACCAGCTTTTCCTCGCCGTACTTGCGCAGCGTGCGCGTCAGCGAATCGGTCATCGACAGCGGGCAGCACAGGCCGAACTCGGACTGCACGAACAAATAGGTCAGCGCGTACTTGACGATGGCCGGCATCTTGCCCTTCCAGCCCAGCATGTCGTCGCGGTGCGAAATGGCGGCCAGGCCGAACTGCTGGAACGCAATTTTTTCCATCTCGACATAGGCCGGGTGCTTGACGATGCGCTGCACCTCCTTGCCCGAGCGGCTGCGCATCTCCAGCGTCGGCGGGTTGCGGTCGGCCTGAAGCGCCCAGTCATCGACGGCGCCGCCGGCCAGCTCGCCCATGCGCTCGAAGTAGGGCTGCAGGTGGGCGTACAGCTCGGCTGGCAGGTACAGCGCCAGCAGCTGCTGCAGCTCGGGGTCCTCCAGGTAGTTGTTGACGTGGCCGCGGTCGGGCACGGGGTGGGCGGCGGCGCTGGCTTGGGCCAAGGCGCTCATCTGGGTCGGGTCATTGGCGGACATCGGTGTCTCCTGGCTGCGTGATGGCCCGATTGCAGCACCGCTGCCAATTCAAGTCCAATATCAATAAAATCTTTGTCCATACACAGTGCCTATTGCAATCATGGAACTGCGACTGCTGAACTACTTCGTGACCCTGGCCGAGGAACTGCACTTCGGCCGCGCCGCGCAGCGCCTGTGCATCTCGCAGCCGCCGCTGTCGGTGGCGATCCGCCAGCTCGAGGACGAGCTGCAGGCCCGTCTGTTCGAGCGCAACCCCAAGGGCGTGCGCCTGACCGAGGCGGGCGAGCACCTGCTGGTCAAGGCGCGCCAGCTGCTGGCGCTCAGCCGCCAGGCGGCGCAGGAGACGCGCGACGTGGCGCGCGGCACCACTGGCCACCTGCGGCTGGGCTTTGTCGGCTCCAGCCTGTACCGCGGCCTGCCGCAGGCCCTGCAGCGCCTGCAGCAGTCGCACCCGCGGGTGCGCGTGGACATGCTGGAAGCCAACAGCGCCGAGCAGCTGCTGGGTCTGCAGCAGCTGCGCCTGGACATGGCGCTGGTGCACTCGATCCAGCCGCCGGCGGGCATTGCCAGCCAGCTGATCGTGGCCGAGCCCTTCCTGGCCTGCCTGCCCGAGGGCCACCGCCTGGCCCACGCCCGCACGGTGGACCTGGCCGCGCTGAAGGACGACCGCCTGATCCTGTTTTCCAGCCTGGTATCACCCGCCTACCACCAGCGCATCTACGAGCTGTGCCTGGCGCACGGCTTTGCGCCCGAGCTGCGCCACGAGGTGCGTCACTGGCTGTCGGTGCTGGCGCTGGTGTCGCTGGGCCAGGGCGTGGCGCTGGTGCCCGCGGCGTTGCGGCGCGTGGGCCTGCCGCACCTCAGGTTCAGGCCGCTCAAGGGCACGCAACCGGCCTCGGAAATGCTGGCCATGTGGCGCCAGGCGCCCGCCAATCCGCTGGTGCAGGCCCTGCTGGCCCGCCTGCGGCAGGAAGCCGGCAAGCTCGATCAGGCGCCCAGGACCTCGGCGCCCCCCAGATAGGGCCGCAGCGCCGCGGGGATGCGGATCGAGCCGTCGGCCTGCTGGTGGTTCTCCAGCACGGCCACCAGCGCGCGGCCCACGGCCACGCCCGAGCCGTTGAGCGTGTGCACCAGCTCGTTCTTGCCCTGCGCGCTCTTGAAGCGCGCGTGCAGCCGGCGCGCCTGAAAGGCCTCGCAGTTGCTGACCGAGGAGATCTCGCGGAAGGTGTCCTGCGCCGGCACCCACACCTCCAGGTCATAGGTCTTGCTGGCGCCAAAGCCCATGTCACCGGTGCACAGCAGCACCACGCGGTAGGGCAGCTCCAGCTTTTGCAAGACGGCCTCGGCGTGGCCCACCATTTCTTCGAGTGCGGCGTCGCTGCGCTCGGGGTGGGTGATCTGCACCATCTCGACCTTGTCGAACTGGTGCTGGCGGATCAGCCCGCGCGTGTCGCGCCCGGCTGCTCCGGCCTCGGAGCGAAAGCAGGGCGTGTGCGCGGTGAGCTTGATGGGCAGATCGGCTTCGGCCAATATCTCGTCGCGCACGCTGTTGGTGAGCGAGACCTCCGAAGTCGGGATCAGGTACAGCGGCTCGCCCTCGCCTTCCTGTCCGCCCTTCTTGGCGGCAAACAGATCGGCCTCGAACTTGGGCAGCTGGCCGGTGCCGAGCAGCGTCTCGGCGTTGACGATATAGGGCGTGTAGCACTCGGTGTAGCCGTGCTGCTGCGTATGCACGTCCAGCATGAACTGCGCCAGCGCCCGGTGCAGTCGCGCGATGGGCCCGCGCATGAAGGCAAAGCGCGCGCCCGACAGCTTGGCCGGGGTGGTCTCGAAGTCCAGGCCCAGGGCCTGCCCAGATCGACGTGGTCGCGCACGGCAAGTCGAAGGCACGCGGCCCGTCGGCCATGAGGACTCCAGCGGCGCACCTCGACGTTGGCGCCTTCGTCGGCGCCCACCGCACGGCTGGCGTGCGGCAGGTTGGGCACGGCCAGCAGCAGCGCGTTCAGCTCGGCCTGGATGGCGTCCAGCCGCGCGGCCGAGGCGTCCAGCTCGTCCTTGATGCCGGCCACGCGGCCATCACGTCGTCGGCCGATTCGCCCTTGGCCTTGCGCTGGCCGATCTGCTTGTTGGCGGCGTTGCGCTCGGCCTGCAAGGCTTCGGTGCGGGTCTCGATGGTCTTGCGCTCGCTCTCCAGCGCGGTGAAGGCGGCTTCGTCCAGATAAGGCTGCGGATTCTTGCGGGTGGCCAGACGCGCCAGCACGGTGGCGCCCAGGTTCTGCGGAGCAAACCGGATCAAGCATGGGGTGATTGTAGGGGCCGGCGGTCTGGGTCAGCCGCCAGCGTATTTCAGATAAATGTCGATCCAGAGCCCGTGTATCAAGCGCGAACAGCTATATAAATGATAGTTTTCGATCGACTCGAACGCCCATCAGCGTAGATGCTCCAGCCGACGCTCAGCCTCGCCGGATCACCGAAGGCTTGAGACCTTGGGCAGAGGGAACTTCATGGTCTCGGGCGTACTGCCCAGCTTGCGCACCGAGCTCACGCCCAGCTCGTCCAGGCGCGCGAGCACCTGGCGCACCAGGATTTCGGGCGCCGAGGCGCCGGCCGTCACGCCGATGCGCGGCTTGCCCTCGAACCATTCGGCGCGCAGCTCGTCGGCCCCGTCGATCATGTAGGTGGTGGTGCCCAGCTTCTGCGCCACCTCGCGCAGGCGGTTGGTGTTGCTGCTGGTGGCGCTGCCCACCACGATCACCACGTCCACCTGGCGCGTGAGCAGCTTCACGGCGTCCTGCCGGTTTTGCGTGGCGTAGCAGATGTCCTGCTGCTTGGGCTCGCGGATCAGCGGAAAGCGCGCCTTGATGGCCGCCATGATCTCGGCCGTGTCGTCCACGCTGAGCGTGGTCTGCGTGACCACCGCCAGCTTGTCGTGCTGTGCGGGCTGGATGCGCGCCACGTCCTGCACGTCCTGCACCAGATGAATGCCCGCGTCGAGCTGGCCCATGGTGCCTTCCACCTCGGGGTGGCCCGCGTGGCCGATCATGATGAACTCATAGCCCTCGCGGTACAGCTTGGCCACTTCCACGTGCACCTTGGTCACCAGCGGGCAGGTGGCGTTGAAGACGGTGAAGCCGCGCCGCTCGGCCTCGGCCTCGACCGACTTGGGCACGCCATGCGCGCTGAACACCAGCGTGGCGCCGGCCGGCACCTCGGCCAGGTCCTCGATGAAGATCGCGCCCTTGGCCTTCAAATCGTTCACCACGTAGGTGTTGTGCACGATCTCGTGGCGCACGTAGATGGGCGCGCCGAACTTGGCCAGCGCGCGCTCGACGATCTCGATGGCGCGGTCCACGCCAGCGCAGAACCCCCTGGGTTCGGCCAGAACCACTTCGGCGGCGCTGAAGACTTTTGAATCGCTCATAGCACGCCGATCAGCTGCACCTCAAAGGTGACGGGCTGCCCCGCCAGCGGGTGATTGAAGTCCAGCCGCAGCGCGCCGTCCTCGCGCACCGCGCGCACCACGGCGCCGATCTGGCCCTCGCCACCGGGGGTGGGCAGCTGGATGATGTCGCCCACGGCGTAGTGCTCGTCGGGGTCGCCCAGCTCGTTGAGGTCCTTGCGCGCCAGCCACTGCAAAAAGTCGGGGTTGCGCTCGCCATACGCCTCGCCGGCAGGAATCTCGAACACCGTGCGCGTGCCCTCCTCCAGCCCCAGCAGGCGCTGCTCCACGGCAGGCGCCAGTTCGCCCGTACCCAGCGACAGCGTGGCCGGCCGACCGGCAAAGGTGTTGATGACATCGCCCTGCGGGCCCGCCAGGCGGTAGTGCAGGGTCAAAAAGGAGGCGGGTTCGACGCGGGGCATGGCAATGGACTTGGAAAACCCATGATTTTAGGAAACGCCGTGGGTCGGGCGGTGTTTGCGGGTACTGGGCAGCAGAACAGCCGGACGAAGAGGACGCAAAGGTTTCGCAAAAGACGCAAAAGAACTTCTTTGCTTTGTCTGTTTTGTGTCCTCTGCGTATTTTTTGCGTCCTCTGCGTCCGGCTGCCTCCGGCTGTTCGGTTGCCCCACCCCGCCCTTGCTATGCTGCCCCCATGCCCCTGAAAGACCTGCCCCCCGACGCCCGCCCGCGCGAGAAGCTGCTGGCGCGCGGTGCTGGCGCCCTGGGCGATGCCGAGCTGCTGGCCCTGCTGCTGCGCACCGGCCTGGCAGGCAAGAGCGTGCTGCAACTGGCGCAGGAGCTGCTCGATGAATTCGGCGGCATCGCCGGCCTGCTGCACGCCGGCGCGGACGACCTCAAGCGCGTCAAGGGCCTGGGCGGACCGGCCAAACGCGCCGAGCTGGTGGCGGTGCTGGAGCTGGCGCGCCGCGCGCTGGCCGAGCAGCTGCGCGAGCGCGCGGCGCTGGATACGCCCCAGGCCGTCAAGCACTATTTGCAATTGCAACTGGCCGCCCGCGCGCACGAGGTGTTTGCGGTGCTGTTTCTGGACAGCCAGCACCGCCTGATCGCGCTGGAAGAACTGTTTCGCGGCACGCTCACGCAAACCAGCGTCTACCCGCGCGAGGTGGTGCTGCGCGCCCTGCACCACCAGGCCGGTGCCGTGGTGCTGGCGCACAACCACCCCAGCGGCAGCACGGCGCCCAGCCGCGCCGACGAGGCGCTGACGCAGACGCTGAAGGCCGCGCTGGCGCTGGTGGACGTGCGCGTGCTCGACCACGTCATCGTCGCGCCGGGGCAGGCCTTGTCGATGGCCGAGAAAGGCTTGATATGAAGGCCAAGTCGCTCCAGGACCTGAAGGCCATGCGCCAGCAACTGGCCGAGGCGCAGAAGCGCGCCACGCAGGCCGCGGCCGAACGCGCCCGGGCCGAACAGCAGGCCCGCGCCGACCAGAACCTGTTTGCCCGCGCCATCGGCCCCACGCAGCCGCTGCGCGCCCATGGCCGCGTGGTGCATGTGCCGCCCCCGGCGCCGCCCGAACCGCGCCAGCGCGCCCTGGACGAGCAGGCGGTGCTGCGCGAGTCGCTGTCCGACGAATTCGACGCCAGCACCCTGCTGCACGTGGACGAGCACCTGAGCTTTCGCCGCCCTGGCATCGGCCCCGACGTGACCGCGCGCCTGCGCCGCGGCCACTGGGCCGTGCAGGGCCAGATCGACCTGCACGGCCTGCGCGTGGATGAAGCGCGCGAAGCCCTGGGCGCGTTTGTGCGCGACGCCGTGCGCGCCGGCCTGCGCTGCGTGCGCGTGGTGCATGGCAAGGGCCTGGGCTCGCCGGGACGCGCGCCGGTGCTCAAGGCCAAGGTGCACGGCTGGCTGATCCAGAAAAAGGAAGTGCTGGCCTTCGTGCAGGCCAAGCCGCTGGAGGGCGGTGCGGGCGCCCTGCTGGTGCTGCTGGCGCAGCCAGCGCGCTGACCCCTGGCCGGCACGCGGGCGGGACAGCCGCCGGTCAACTGGTCGGTGAGTCCTCGGCGTCATCCGCACCGTCTTCGCCGTCGAACTCCGGTATGCCGAAGTCCAGCCGCAGCGGGTCCCCGTAGTCACGCCGGATGTTGATGCTGCTCTTCTCGCCCACGGCCGCCAGGTGCTTCTTCAGCCAGCGGTTGGCGGACTGCCGGCCCAGCTCGAACAGGCGCTCCACGGTCTGCGGCTCGGGGGTCGTCTTGCTGGCCGGCGCCAGCTCGTCCAGCACGCCGTCGCCGCCGATGCGGTGCATGCGGATGCGCCGCAGGCCCGGCTGCGCCGCACCGCTGTCGATCAGGTCGTTGACCAGCCCGATGGTGCGCATCTGCGCGATCAGGCTGGCGTTGAAGGTCAGGTCGTCGATGCGTGCGGCAATGTCGCCGACGGCAGCCGGCGTGCCGCGCCGGCGCAGCGGGTTAATCTGCACCAGCAGGATGTCGTCGGTCTCGCCCATCTCGATCAGGGGCTGCAGCGCCGGGTTGCTGGAGTAGCCGCCGTCCCAATAGGTCTTGCCATTGATCTCGGGCGCATGAAAGAGCTGCGGCAGGCAGCACGAGGCCATCACCGCGTTGGCCGTCAGGCGCTTGCCACTGAAGATCTCGGCCCGCCCGGTCTCCACCTCGGTCGCGGCCACGAACACGCGCGGCTGCTGCAGGCGCGCCACGCCGTCGAAGTCGATCGCCTCGGTCACCAGTTGGCGCAGCGGGTTGTAGTCCAGCGGGTTGGATTGATAGGGCGACACGCGCCCCCAGGCGCCCGGCAGGGCCCCCAGCATCAGGCGTGCCAGCCGGCCCGGTCCTTCGCTCATGGCGCCCAGGTTCATCACGCGGCGCCAGATGTGCGCCAGCGCCACCCGCGCTTCCTCGGCCGGCTCGGCTTCGCTGCCTTGCGCGCGCGCCCAGCCATGGCCCACGGCGACGGCGTTGAGCGCGCCCGCACTGGTGCCGCTGATGCCGGCAAACTGCAGGCGCCCGTCGGTCAGCAGCGCATCGAGCACGCCCCAGGTGAACGCGCCGTGCGCGCCGCCGCCTTGCAGCGCCAGATGAATCTTCTTTGTTTCGTTGCTCACAAGTCGATTGAATGGTGGAGACCGTTCAAAGCATAGGGCGTTTGACGCAATTGCAAGAATTTGGCGACCGAGAGCCGACTCTAAGTCGCGGTTTCACCCAGTAACGTCGGCCGCCCACGCAGCGCCGCACGCATTGGTGCATGTCCAGTCGCAGCCTTTCGTGGCAAGCGATGCGCGCTCCGGAACCGAGAGTAAGCAGGCGTGTGCGTGGTGCTGTTTCAGGATGGGCCCGCGCCGCTGCATCGGCACCACAGACCGCTGCGGCGCTGCGCGCATCTCAGTTGTCCATGGCGCTGCGCGCCACCCGCAGCCGATGAAACCCAAAGTGTCCGAAGGCCGCGGAGCAGGCCGCGCCCGCGATCGCCGCGGAAGGGCTTGGCCCGCCCGCTGGCGATGCCCCCGGACGGGGGTAGGCGAAACATCGCGCAGCGAGTGGAGACTGGGGGTGTTTCATCTCACCGGCTGCATCACCCGCAGCAGCCGATCGGGTTCACCCGGGCCGGGCACGGCAATCAGACGCGCGGCCACGTAGCTGCTTTGCGATTCGGGCTCCAGCGCGGCGGTGACCAGGCCCGCCAGGGGCTGCGCCAGGCTGACGTACCAGCCGCCGGCCGGCAGGCGCCGCTGCTGGGCCTGCAGCTCCACCTGTGCCTTGACGATGCCGCCCTGGTCCTGGATGGCGCCGCGGCCGTCTTGCCGCTGGCCGGTCTCGACGCTCTTGAACTCATAGCGCTCCACGCTGATCGGGCGAGCGCTGGCCATGGGTTTGACTTGCACGCCCAGCAGCCGCAGCGTGCGCACGGCGGCGCCCTCGCTGGCGGCCAGCCAGTAGCCGCAAGGCCGTGCGCGCTCGCGCGTCACCTGCAGCGCAAGCGCCGAGCGCCAGTCCACCGGCACGCTGCGGTCCTGACCGGTCTGGGCGTCGATCAGCGTCAGCTCGCGCGGCTCGGGCGTTTGCTGCGCGGCCACCACAATCTGGCCCTTGCAGGCCTGGGCGGCCACGGCGCGGTCGGCGTGCCGGGACAGCGCCACCAGGGCGGGGCCATCGTGGGCCACCTGCTCCAGCAGCGCCTGCGCGGCCACCACGTGCGACTGCACGCGCCGCGCCAGGTTCTGCTTGCCGATGCCGTAGCCGCGCGTCTCGTGCAGGATGCTGACGGCGTTGCGCAGCCCGCCGATGTTGCGCCAGGTGTCGGGCTGCACACCGCCCATGGCCACCGGCGCGTCGGGCTTGGCCGTGGTGGTGTGGTACCAGAAGTCGCTCAGGCCCTGGGCCTGCACGGCGCGGCGGATGGCGGGCAAAAAATCATCCATGCCGGCGGCGTAAACGCCCGCGTCGAGGTTGCCGGTGGTGGCCGCCTGCAGCAGCACGTCGTACTTGGTCCAGGCGCCAAAGCGCGTCACCCAGCGCTCGCCGGCGGTGAACTCGTGCATGTCCAGCACCACCTGCGGGCGATAGCGCGCCGCCACGCGGGCCACGGCGCGCGCCTCGGGCGTGCGCAGCAGCAGGTGGTCGCGGTTCATGTCGATGTCGCCCACGGCGGTGGATCGCTGGAACAGCGCCGCGCCGTCCGGGTTGGCGCGCGGCAGCACCACCACGTTCACGCGGCGCAGCATCTCGGCGAATTCGGGGCTGCTCCAGCGCTCGAGCAGCACCAGGATGGCCTCACCCGGCGCCGGCTCGTTGCCGTGCTGGTGCGCCACCAGCATCAGCGTGGGCCTGTCGGGCTGCCAGCGCCCCTGGTGCGCCAGCAGCACCAGCGGCAGCGCGCGGCCCTGGCCGCTTTCGCCCACGATCTCCAGGTGCACCGAGGGGCGGCCCACCAGCGCCTGCAGGCGCGCCATCATCTGCGCGTGGCTGGTGAAGTCGATCTGCCAGGGGTCGAACGCCGGGGTGTGGAACTGCACCGCCGGCGCCGCAAAGCGGGCGTGCACGGGCGGCGGCTCGGTGTGCACGCGGGCCGGGTCGAACTGGGCCCAGGCGCCGGTGACGGCCAGCAGCGCCGCCGCGATGGTGAGGCACTTGAATCGGGCGATGCCCATGAAAGTCTCCTTGAGCGTTTGCAGGTGGCCAGGGCCGCACCCGCCGCCGGTGCTCGGCCGTTCAGGGCGCGGCCGGAGCGTCCGCGCCCTCCTCGGGCCAGTCACGGATATAGGCCTTGAGCATCTGGTTCTCGAAGTTCTGGCTGTCCACCACGGTCTTGGCCACGTCGTAGAAGCTGATGACGCCCATCAGTTGCTGGCTGTCGATGACCGGCAGGTAGCGCGCATGGCGGCCGATCATCATGCGGCGCACCTCGTCCAGCTCGGTCTCCAGCGTGCAGATCAGCGGGCCCGGGTCCATGCTGCGGTACACCGACAGGCCGGCAAACGAGCCACCGTTCCTGACGGTGGCCTGGATCACCTCGCGAAAGGTCAGGATGCCCACCACGCGCCCGTGCGCGATCACCACCAGCGAGCCGATATCGTTGTCAGCCATCACCTGTGCGGCGTCTGCCAGGCTGTGCTCGGGCGTGATGGTGTACAGGGCCTGGCCCTTCAGGCGCAAGATGTCGCGGACTTTCATGATCGAAAGAATATAGCCCACAATCGGCCGCTGCCCAGTACAGCGACGCGGAAGCAGAGGGACAAAATGAAAGTGATGAATTCGCGCCCAGGGCAAGGCGCAAACCGCAGCGATAGCCGGTGCTATCGCGAGGATTTGCAACGCCGCCATGGGTGCGAAGTCGCGCTTTCATGTTTCGAGTTTTCCGTGTCGCTGTACTAACCCCATCAGGAGACCCCATGCCCGGCTACTCAGACCCCGGCTTCGACACCCTCGCCCTGCACGCCGGCGCCCAGCCCGACCCGGTGACGGGCGCGCGTGCGGTGCCCATTCACCTGTCCACCTCCTTCGTGTTCGGCTCCAGCGATGAGGCCGCGCAGCTCTTCAACATGGAGCGCGCCGGCCACGTGTACAGCCGCATCAGCAACCCCACCTGCGCCGTGCTGGAGCAGCGCGTGGCGGCGCTGGAAGGCGGCATCGGCGCGATTGCCACCGCCAGCGGCGAGGCGGCCTTGCACCTGGCCATCGCGACCCTGATGGGCGCGGGCGGCCACATCGTCGCCAGCAGCGCCATCTATGGCGGCAGCCAGAACCTGCTGGGCTACACCCTGCCGCGCTTCGGCATCGAAACGACCTTCGTCAAACCGGGCGATCTGGATGCGTGGCGCGCCGCCATTCGCCCCAACACAAAATTGCTGTTTGGCGAGAGCGTGGGCAACCCGGGGCTGGATGTGCTGGACATCGCCGCCGTGTCCGACATCGCCCACGCGGCCGGCCTGCCCCTGCTGGTGGACAACACCTTCACCACACCCTACCTCCTCAAACCCTTCGAACACGGTGCCGACATCGTCTATCACGCCGCCACCAAGTTTTTGGGCGGCCACGGCACGGTGATTGCCGGCGTGCTGGTCGATGGCGGCAGCTTCGACTGGGATGCGTCGGGCAAATTCCCGGAGCTGACCCAGCCCTACGCCGGCTTTCACGACATGGTGTTCAGCGACGAGAGCACCGTGGGCGCCTTTTTGCTGCGCGCGCGGCGCGAGGGCCTGCGCGACTTCGGCGCCTGCATGAGCCCGCACACGGCCTGGCTGGTGCTGCAGGGCATCGAGACGCTGCCGCTGCGCATGGAGCGCCACCTGGCCAACACCGAGAAGATCGTGCGCTTTCTGGCCGAGCACCCCTTCGTCGCGCGCGTGGGCCATCCGCTGCTGCCGGCGCACTCCAGCCACGCGCTGGCCAGCAGACTGCTCAAGCACGGCGCTCGCGGGGCGGGCAGCGTGTTCAGCTTCGACACCAAGGGCACGCGCGCGCAGGGCAAGGTCTTCATCGACAGCCTGAAAATCTTCAGCCACCTGGCCAACGTGGGCGACGCCCGCAGCCTGGTCATCCACCCGGCCAGCACCACGCACTTTCGCATGAACGACGAGGCCCTGGCCGCCGCCGGCATCGGGCCGGGCACCATCCGCCTGTCGATCGGGCTGGAAGATGCGGATGACTTGATCGATGATTTGAAGCGTGCCCTGAAGGCCGCTGAAAAGGCAGGAGCCTGAGCATGGACATCAACGTCAACGGCCACTCGCTCTACGCCTACACCGGCGGCAAGCCCTTCAACCCGGCGCAGCCCACCGTGGTCTTCATCCACGGCGTGCTCAACGACCACAGCGTGTGGATCCTGCAAAGCCGCCACTTCGCCCACCACGGCTGGAACGTGCTGGCCATCGACCTGCCCGGCCAGGGGCGCAGCCGGGGCGCGCCACCGGCCAGCGTCGAAAAAGCGGCCGACAGCGTGCTGGCCCTGCTCGACGCCGTGGGCGCGCCGCAGGCCGCGCTGGTGGGCCACAGCTTCGGCTCGCTGATCGCTCTGCAAGCCGCGGCGACGGCGCCCGAGCGCGTCAGCCACCTGGTGCTGTGCGGCACGGCGTTTCCGATGAAGGTCTCGCCCGCGCTGCTCGACGCGTCGGTCAGCGCACCCGAAAAGGCCATCCACATGGTCAACGTGTTTTCGCACAGCACGCTCAGCCCGCCCCCATCGGCGCTGGGCCCGGGCACCTGGCTGTACGGCGCCAGCCGCGCGTTGATGCGGCGCATGCTGGCCAGCAACCGCCAGGTGAACGTGTTTCACACCGGCTTCAAGGCCTGCGACGACTATGCCGGCGGCGAGCAGGCCATGGCCGCGGTGCAATGCCCCACGCTGTTCGTCGTCGGCCGGCACGACCAGATGACGCCGCCCAGATCGGCACGCGCGCTGGCGAAACTGGCCCGGGACGGCCGCATCGTCGAAGTCGACGCCGGCCACGCCCTGATGAACGAGGCGCCGGGGGCGGTGCTGGATGCGCTCAGGGGGTTCTTGCGTCGATAGGCCGGCGCTGGTTCTTGCGCGCAAATTTTCAAGATATCGAGCCGTAGCGCGCTGAGACAATGCGCAGGCAGCTATTGATTTGATAGAACTGTTGGCGCGCGCACGGGCCTTCGACTCGGGTAGCAACACGCCCTCGCCGGCGCGCTGCCCGGGGGTTTTCCCCCACCGCCGCGCAGCCCATGGCGGCCCCTCCGAAACCATAATGGTTCTTGACCCGCACGCGCGCTCGCCGTGCCGGCATGGAGACCACCACCCGAGGAGAACCCGATGCAACGCAAGATCCTGGCCGCCCTGCTGGCCACCGGCGTGTTCGCCGCCGCCCCAACCGTTCACGCAGGCACCGTCACGGTCATCACCTCCTTTCCAAAGGAGCTGACCACCGCCTACAAGAAGGCCTTCGAGGCCGCCAACCCCGGCATCACCATCGAGATCCTCAACAAGAACACGACGGCTTCCGTGGCCTACATCCGCGAGCTGCCCGAGGGCCAGCGCCCCGACGTGATGTGGGCCAGCGCGCCCGATGCGTTTGAAGTGCTGGCCAGCTACAAGCTGCTGCAAAGCGCGCCCGAGGTGATCAACAAGAACGCGCCGGCCAAGATCGGCAGCTACCCGCTGAACGACCCCAAGGGCATGTACTACGGCCAGGCGCTGGCCGGCTACGGCATCGAGTGGAACACGCGCTATCTCAAGGCCAACAAGCTGGCCGCGCCCAAGGAATGGACCGACCTGGTCAAGCCCGAATACTTCGGCCACATCGCCATCTCCTCGCCCTCGCGCTCGGGCACCACGCAGCTCACGGTGGAAACCATCTTGCAGGGCGAAGGCTGGGACAAGGGCTGGTCGCTGCTGTTGCAGATGATGGGCAACGCCGCCGCCGTCACCGACCGCAGCTTTGCCGTGCCCGACGGCGTGAACAACGGCCAGTACGGCATCGGCATCGTGATCGACTTTCTGGCACTGGCGGGCAAGTACTCGGGCTATCCGGTGGACTTCACTTACCCCACCATGACGGCGGTGGTGCCGGCCAACATCGCCCTGGTGGCCGGCGCCAAGAATGCCGACGAGGCGAAGAAGTTCATGGCCTACACCATGTCGGTGCCAGGCCAGCAGCTGCTGTTCGATCCCAAGATCGCGCGCCTGCCCATCCTGCCCTACAGCGAGCTGAAACCGCCCGCCGGCTACCCGGTGCCGCAGGACATCGCCAAGCGCGCCAAGGTGCAATTCAACACCGAGCTGTCGGGCGAGCGCTACCCCGTCGTCATCAGCCTGTTCGACCAGATGATCACCTTCCGCCTGAAGGAGCTGCAGGCCGCCACCAAGGCGATCCAGGAGGCCACGGCCGCGCTCAAGGCCAAGCCCAATACCAGGGGCAACGAACTGCTGGCGCAGGCGCGCAGCCTGGCCTACACGCCGCTGGTGGGCGCCGAGAACGTCAAGAACAAGGAATTTCTGGAGCTGTTTCGCAAGAGCCGGCGCGACGTCGCCGTGGCCAAGGAGCTGACGGGCATGGAGCAGCTGTGGTCCGACAAGGCCCGCGCCAACTACGACCGCGCCCGGCAGCTGGCCACCGAAGCACGCGGCCTGGCCAAGTAAGCCCCGCCTGCGCATGTCTGCAAGCACCCTGCCAGTCCCGGCGGCTGGTGCCCCGGTGCGCCGCACGGCCGCCCACTGGGGCCCTTGGCTTGCCTTCGGCCTGATCACCGCGTTTTTGCTGTGCTTTCTGGTGCTGCCGGTGGGCACGGTGATCTACACCGCCTTTGTCACCGACACCGGCGCGCTCACCGTGGGCCACTTCACCAACTTCTTCAACCAGGGCGTTTTCCGCGAATCGTTTTTCAACAGCCTGCAGGTGGCGCTGGCCAGCACTTTTTTTGCCAGCGTGATCGCCGTCCCACTGGCGTATCTGACGGTGCGCTTCGAGTTTCGCGGCGCGCTGGCCATCCAGACGCTGGGTGTGCTGCCGCTGATCATGCCGCCCTTTGTGGGCGCGGTGGCGTTGCAGCTCATCTTTGGCAAGAACGGATCGGTCAACCTGCTGCTGGACGACTGGCTGGGCTTCACCATTCCCATCATGGACGGGCTGGTGGGCGTGACCTTCGTCGAGAGCATTCACTACTTTCCATTCATCCTGCTCAACCTGGTGGCCGCCATGCGCAACATCGACGGCGCGATGGAGGAGTCGGCCCTCAACCTGGGCGCGCGCGGCTGGCGCCTGTTTCGGCGCGTGATCTTTCCGCTGGCCATGCCGGGCTATCTGGCCGGGGCGGCGCTGGTGTTCGTCAAGGTGTTCGACGATCTGGGCACGCCGCTGGTGATGGGCATCACCAACATGCTGGCGCCGCAGGCCTATCTGCGCATCACCACGGCGGGCGTGGACGACCCGCTGGGCTACGTCATCAGCGTGATCATGATTGCCTTCTCCATCCTGGCGCTGTGGCTGGCTGCGCGCGTGATGAAAGGCAGAGACTACGCCACGCTGCAAAAGGGCGGCGGCGCGCTGCAAAAGCGCCGGCTGTCCACCTGGGAATCGCTGCTGGCCTATGGCTGGATCGTGCTGGTGCTGCTCATCGTGCTGGCGCCGCACATCGGCATCCTGCTGATGTCCTTTGCCCAGGTGTGGAGCTTCTCGGTGCTGCCCGACGCCTACACGCTGGCGCACTACGCCACCATCTTCAGCGACGCCAAGGGCATGATCGGCAACACCTTGCTGTACTGCGTGCTGGCGGCGGGGCTGGACGTGGTGATCGGCACCGCGATTGCCTACCTGATTTTGCGCACCCGCCTGCCGGCGCGCCAGTGGCTGGACTGGCTGGCCTCGGCCGCGCTGGCCATTCCGGGCCTGGTGCTGGCGATCGGCTATCTGCGCCTGTTCAAGGGCGTCACGCTGCCCTTCACCGACACGCTGGTGGTGCAAACCTGGGTGCTCATCATGCTGGCCTATGCGGTGCGGCGCCTGCCCTATGCGCTGCGCTCGTGCATGGCGGCGCTGCAGCAGGTGCATGTGTCGCTGGAAGAAGCCGCGCAGAGCCTGGGCGCATCGCGCCTGTCCACCATCCGGCGCGTGATGGTGCCGCTGATGGCCGGCGGCATCCTGGCCGGCTTTGTCACCAGTTTCATCACTGCGGCGGTCGAGCTGTCGGCCACGCTGGTGCTGGTGTCCGCCGAAAGCCAGGCGCCGATGAGCCTGGGCATTTACCTGTACATGCAGAGCATCGCCGGGCGCGGGCCGGGCGCGGCGCTGGCGGTGCTGGCCGTGCTGGTGGTGGCGCTGGGCACCTATTTTTCGCACCGCTTCGTCGAGCGCTCGCGCACCACCGTGGCCTCCACCGCAAAGGCTTGATCCATGAGCACCCACAAGGCCTCCCTCGAATGCCGGCACATCAGCTTGTCGTATGGTGCCACGCCCGTCTTGCGTGACATCACCCTGAAGATCGAACCGGGCGAGTTCTTTGCCCTGCTGGGCCCTTCGGGCTCGGGCAAGTCCACACTGCTGCGCCTGATCGCCGGCTTCAACCAGCACCAAAGCGGCGAGCTGCTCATCGACGGGCAGGACATCTCGGGCGTGCCGCCGCACCAGCGCAACATCGGCATGGTGTTCCAGAGCTATGCGCTATGGCCGCACATGACGGTGTGGGACAACGTGGCCTTCGGCCTGGTCGAGCGGCGCGAAAGCCGCGACACCATCCGCCGCAAGGTGGGCGCCGCGCTTGAATTGGTGGGCCTGCAGGACTACGCCCAGCGCCGCCCCGGGCAACTGTCGGGCGGCCAGCAGCAGCGCGTGGCGCTGGCACGCACCATCGTGATCGAGCCCAAGCTGCTGCTGCTGGACGAGCCCCTGTCCAACCTGGACAAAAAGCTGCGCGTGCAGATGCGCGAGGAGCTGAAGAACCTGCAACGCACCCTGGGCCTGACCACCATCTTCGTCACCCACGACCAGGAAGAGGCGATGACCACCGCCGACCGCATGGCCGTGCTCGATCAAGGCGTGCTGCAACAGGTGGGCACGGCCGCCGGGCTGTACGACGAGCCGCACAACCGCTTCGTCGCCGGCTTTGTCGGCACTGCGAATCTGCTGGCGGGCACCATCGCGGCGCTGGACGGCGAAACCCTCTGCTTCGACGCGCCCGGCCTGGGCCGCCTGACCCTGCCCGCGCCCGCCCGGCCGCCTGCGCTGGGCGCGGCCACGCTGGCCTTTCGCCCGCACCAGATGCAGATCGCAGCAGCGGGCGCGGCCAGCGACGCCGCGCGCGTGTGGCTGGATGGCCAGGTGGAGAGCGCCGAGTTTCTGGGCGAGTTCTCGCGCTACCGCGTGCGCGTGGGCGATATTGCGCTGATTTGCGACCAGCCGCACGACGCCGGCGTCGTGATGTTCGAGCCGGGCGCGGCGGTGCGCCTGGGCATCGCGCCTGGCCAGTCGCGCTATTTGAGCGCCTGAGCGTCTTTCGGTCGAGGCGCCACGACATCAGCCAGCATCAGCGCCGACCAGGGCTTGTCTTGGCACGACAAGCCGGGCATGGCCGTCGGTGCCAGCAGCAAGCGATCGACCAGCGGCGCCAGCGGCGTTGTTGCCGGATCGGCCAGCAGCACCAGGCGCGGCTCCTGGTTTTCGCGCTGGGTGCTGAGCTGGCCGATCCAGTCCAGCGCCTCCAACGCGTTCAGCACCGGGGCCAGTTGCAGGCCATCGACCTCCAGCGCACGCGCCAGTTGCGGGCGTGTCAGGCCGTGCACGGCGTCGGCGCGCCCGCGCGCCAGCGCCTGCAGGGCCTCGATGGCCAGCCGAAACTCCCAGCCCGGCCCGCCGCCGCGCCGCACCGCGCCTGACAGCAGCGTGGGCAGGTAGGCCGCGATGACGGCGCCCAGCAGCACGATCAGCCAGCCGACGTAGATCCACAGCAGCAGGATCGGTACCGTGGCGAAGGTGCCATAGATGACCGAATAGGTGGGAATGCGCCCCAGATACAGCCCCAGCACCTGCCGCGCCAGGGCCAGGCCGGCGGTGACGAACACGGCGCCGCTGAGCGCATCCCGCCAGCGCACGGGCGTGTTGGGCACGTAGCGGTACAGCAGGGTGAAGCCACCGGTCATCAGCAAAAATTGCAGGATGGCGAGCCCCACGCCGAGCCCCACCGGCATGTCGGGCAACCACCCCTTGGATACGGTGAGCACATACGACGTGATGACCAGGCTGGCGCTCAGCAACAGCGGGCCCAGCGTGAGCGCGGCCCAATACACCAGGATGCGCTGGCTCAGCGGGCGCGGGCGCTGCACACGCCAGATCTGGTTGAGCGTGGTGTCGATGGTCAGCATCAGCGACACGGCCGTGACCGCCAAGCCGACCAGACCGAGCAGCCCCAACTGGCTGGCCTTGCCGGCAAACTGCGTCAGATAGCCCATCAGGTTGTCGGCAATGCCGGCCGGCACCAGGCTGGTGACCAGCCATTGCTGCAGCGCCCCCTGCATGTGGCCAAATGCCGGAAAGGCGGTGAACACCGACAACACCACGGCAAAAAACGGCACCAGCGCCAGCACCGTGGTGTAGGTGAGCGAACTGGCGTTCAGGCCCAGCCGGTCTTGCTGAAAGCGCTCCCACAGGGTGATGAGCGTGGGCCACAGCGGAATGGCGGTCACGTCGGCCACCAGCTGGTTCAAGCGCCCGCGCAGGGAGGAGACAATCATGCTTTGTATGATGCCATCGCCCATGCCCATCCCCATGTCAGACGTTGGCGCGATTGCTGCCGCACCTTCGCGCGCCGCCCGCCTCACCCGCGCGCTGGCCGTCACCACCACCCTGACCCTGATTGCCCTGGGCCTGGCCTGGGAGCTGTGGCTGGCGCCGCTGCGCCCCGGCGGCAGTTGGTGGGCGCTGAAGGTGCTGCCGCTGGCGGCCGCGCTGCCGGGCCTGGCGCGTTTTCGCATGCACACCTACCGCTGGCTGACGCTGCTGGTGTGGCTGTACTTCATCGAAGGCGTGGTGCGCGCCAGCACCGAGCGCGCCCCGGCATCGTGGCTGGCCGCCGCCGAGATCGTGCTGGTGCTGGCGCTGTTCGTGGCGTGCACGGCGCATGTGCGGCTGCGTCTGCGGCAAGCTCGGGCGTCGGTGGGCTCATGAGCGCTGGTGGACGGTGCGCCGCTGCTGGCCCTCACCCCCACCCTCTCCCAGAGGGAGAGGGGGCAAAGCCCGCCAAGCCGATCGACCGCGCATCATTGGGAAGAGGGGATTCCAGCCAGCAGGGCCGATCGCCCTCGCCCCTCTGGGGAGAGGGAGGGGCGAGGGGCCGACGGCGCTTCAACTGAATGCAAGCGTTTTTTGACCCCTCGCCCTTGATGGACAAGCGCCAACAGCTCTCATTTCGATAGTATTTCGCCATGACCACCTACGCCCCCCTCCTCGACACCCTGCGCCAAACCGTGGGCGCCGCCCACGTGCTGACCGAGGGCGACCTGAGCAGTTACGAGCGCGACTGGCGCGGCCGCGAGCAGGGCAAGGCCTTGGCCGTGGTGCGCCCTGCCAGCACCGCCGAGGTGGCCGCCGTGGTGCGCGCCTGCGCGGCGCACGGCGCGTCCATCGTGCCGCAGGGCGGCAACACCGGCCTGTCGGTGGGATCGGTGCCCGACGGCAGCGGCACGCAGGTGCTGCTGAGCCTGCGCCGCATGGACGCGGTGCGCACCATCGACGGCGCCAACCTGACCATGACGGTGGAGGCCGGCGCCATCCTGCAGAACCTGCAAGCCGCCGCCGAGGGCGCGGGCTACCTGTTTCCGCTCAGCCTGGCGGCCGAGGGCAGTTGCACCATTGGCGGCAACCTGGGCACCAACGCCGGCGGCACCGCCGTGGTGCGCTACGGCAACACGCGCGAGCTGTGCCTGGGCCTCGAAGTGGTCACGCCGCAGGGCGAGATCTGGGACGGCCTCACGGGCCTGCGCAAGGACAACACCGGCTACGACCTGCGCGACCTGTTCATCGGCAGCGAGGGCACGCTGGGCGTGATCACCGCCGCCACCATGAAGCTGTACCCGCGCCCCGCCGCGCGCCTGACGGCCTGGGCCGCCCTGCCTTCGATGCAGGCTGCGGTGGACTTGCTGGGCCTGGCGCACCAGCACCTGGGCGCGGGGCTGACGGGCTTCGAGGTGATGGGCCAGTTTGCCCTGTCGCTGGTGGACAAGCACTACCCGCAGCTGCGCGTGCCGCTGTGGCGCGATGCACCGTACTGTGTGCTCTTGGAAAACTCCGACCACGAGAGCGAGCAGCACGCCCGCGCCCTGTTCGAGCGCCTGCTGGAAGTGGCACTGGACGCCGGCTGCGTCGCCGACGCCGTGGTGGCCGAGAGCCTGGCGCAGGCCAAGGGCCTGTGGCACATCCGCGAAAGCATTCCGCTGGCGCAAGCCGAAGAGGGCCTGAACATCAAGCACGACATCAGCATCCCGATCGCGCGCATCCCCGCCTTTGTCGAGGAGACCGACGCGCTGCTGGCGCGCGAGATCGCCGGTGTTCGGCTGGTCAACTTTGGCCACCTGGGCGACGGCAACCTGCACTACAACGTGCAGGCGCCCGACGGCGCCGATGGCAAGGCCTTCCTGCGCGATGAAGAACGGCGCATCAACACCCTGGTGTTCGACAGCGTGGCGCGCCACGCGGGCTCGATCAGCGCCGAGCACGGCATCGGCAGCCTGAAGGCGCACGAGCTGCCGCGCTACAAGTCGCCCGTGGCGCTGCAGCTGATGCGCACCATCAAGGCCGCGCTGGACCCGCAGGGCATCATGAACCCGGGGCGCGTGCTGGCCTGACCCCCGCGGGGCGACGAGCGACCGAAGCCGCCGCACGCCGCAGGCACAAAGAGAGCGCCGTCTTCTGCAAGCCCTTTGCCCGCTGGCTGATGAGCGCCGGCTCCGCAGCGACGGACACGGCCGCCGTTGGCGCACAATGGGGATCAAGCTCAAACCTGCCATGAACAGCCCCGCCGCCGCCGAAGAAAAGTCGCTTGCCATGGTGCTGCGCGGTGCGCGCGCGGCCTTGCGCGCCGAGCACCGCCCGCTGCCCGAGCCGGCTGCCGGCGAAGTGCGGCTGCGCGTGCGCGCCTGCGCCGTGTGCCGCACCGACCTGCACCTGCAGGATGGCGACCTGCCGATGGCGCGCTGGCCCGTGGTGCCGGGCCACGAGGTGGTCGGCACCGTCGATGCGCTGGGTGCGGGCGTGACCGACTTGCGCATGGGCCAGCGCGTGGGCGTGCCCTGGCTGGGCGGCAGTTGCGGGCGCTGCCGCTACTGCCTGGCGGGGCAGGAAAACCTGTGCGATGCGCCCGAGTTCACCGGCTGCACGCGCGACGGCGGCTTTGCCACGCACGTGGTCGCGCGGGCCGATTTTTGCGTGCCGCTGGACCACCTGGCGCTGGACGACGCCAGCGCCGCGCCGCTGCTGTGCGCCGGGCTGATCGGCTGGCGCTCGCTGCGCATGGCCGGCGCGGACGCGCACGTGCTCGGTCTGTACGGCTTTGGGGCCGCCGCCCACCTGATTGCGCAGGTGGCCGTTGCGCAAGGCCGGCGCGTGCTTGCCTTCACGCGCGCGGGTGACACGGCGGCGCAGCAGCATGCGCGCGAACTGGGCTGCGCCTGGGTGGGCGACTCCGATCAGGCGCCGCCCGAGCCGCTGGACGCGGCCATCCTGTTTGCTCCCGTCGGCGCGCTGGTGCCGCTGGCGCTGAAAGCCGTGCGCAAGGGCGGGCGCGTGGTGTGCGGCGGCATCCACATGAGCGACATCCCGGCCTTCCCCTATGCCCTGCTGTGGCAGGAGCGCCAATTGCTGTCGGCGGCCAACCTCACGCGCGCCGACGCGCGCGAGTTCTTCGAAGCGCTGCGCACCCTGCCGCCGCTGCACGTGCACACCCGGCGCTACCCGCTGCAGGCCGCCGGCCAGGCGATGGACGACCTGCGCGCCGGGCGCTTTCAGGGCGCGGCGGTGCTGATGCCCGATGCGCCTTGACGGCGCCCATTCGGCACCCGGGTCACCGCCCGATATTCAAGCGATCCGCGTTCAGCGCGCCGGGCTGTAGGCCTTGGCGCGCGCCGCGGCGGGGCGGCCGGCGTGCGAGCGCGGCGCGGGTTTGCTGCCGTTTTTGTAGCTGCCGGCGCCCTTGGGGCCTGCGCCAAAGCCTGATTTGGCTTTGAACGGTGCCTTGGCGCCAAAGCCGGAGCGCGCATCGCCGCGGTGGTGTTCGCCGGGGCGCGGGCCCTTGCCACGGCGCGGCGCGCCACCCTTGCGCGGGGGCGCGGCTTGGGTGATGGGCGGGAAGTGGCGCGTGGGCTCCAGGCCATCGACCATCAGCGCGTTGAAGGGCTGGCGCGTGTGGCCTTCGATCTCGGCCAGGCGGCGGCGGTCGCGAAACTCGGCCAGCGTCACCGCCAGGCCGTCGCGCCCGGCGCGGCCGGTGCGGCCGATGCGGTGGGTGTAGTCCTCGGCCTTCATGGGCAGGCCGTGGTTGATGACGTGGGTGATGCTGGGCACGTCGATGCCGCGCGCGGCCACGTCGGTGGCCACCAGGATCTGCACCTTGCCCTCGCGCAGCGACCGCAGGCGGCGGTTGCGCAGGCCCTGGCTGAGCGCGCCATGCAGCGCCACGGCGGCAAAGCCGGCCTGCTGCAAGTCACCGGCCAGCTCGTCGCACTCGATCTGGGTGCAGGCAAACACGATGGCCTGGTCGATACTGGGGTCGCGCAGCCAGTAGTCCAGCAGGCGCCGCTTGTGCTCGGGGCTGTCGGCCCAGTACAGCTCCTGGCGGATGTTGGCGTGGCTTTGCTGCGGCGTGTCGATCTGCAGGCGCTGCACCCGCGCGCCGCCCTCGTGCATCACGCGCAGGGCCAGTTGCTGGATGGGCGGCGCGAAGGTGGCGCTGAACATCATGGTCTGCTGGCGCTGCGCCGTCAGCTGGTGGATTTCGGCCAGCGCGTCGGCAAAGCCCAGGTCCAGCATGCGGTCGGCCTCGTCCACCACCAGAAAGCGCACCTGGTCGAGCACGATCTGGCCGTTGCTGGCCAAGTCCAGCAGGCGGCCGGGCGTGGCCACGACGAGCGCGGCGTTTTGCAGCTGGGCGATCTGCTCGCGGTAGGGCATGCCGCCCACCACGGTGGCGATGCGCAGGTTGCGGCAATGGCGCACCAGGTCGATGGCGTCGCGCGCCACCTGCTGCGCCAGCTCGCGCGTGGGCGCCAGCACCAGCGCGCCGGGCACGGCGGGCTTGAAGCGGCGCGGGTCGGTCGGGTTGTGGCGGCGCGGCTTTTTGGGCGCGGCCTCGCCCTTGGCCAGGGCTTCGGCCAGCTTGGCGTCCCAGTCAGCCTTCTCGCGCGCGGCGGCCTCGCGCTGCATCACCAGCAGGGTGTGCAGCACGGGCAGCAAGAAGGCGGCGGTCTTGCCGCTGCCGGTCTGGCTGCTGACCATCAGGTCGTTGATGTTGTCGGCCCCTTGCGTGAGCGCCAGCGGAATGGCGCGCTGCTGCACGGGCGTGGGCTCGCTGTAGCCCAGGTCGGCAATGGCGGCCAGCAGCTCGGGCGACAGGCCCAGGGCGGCAAAGGGATTGGGAGCGGCCTCGGCCTGGACGGCTTCGGGCGCGGCGATATCCAGCGCCATGGCGCTGCTTTCCTCGAATGAGGTCATGATGACAATGGCTTTCTCGCAAGGCACGGCGCAGCCCGTGCTTGTCGGTGGGTGGCGCACGCGCAAGAAATGCGTTGGCGCGCCGGGTTCATGAATCGACACCCACCATCCGACAGCGTTGACCGAGATCACCGGCAAGGTGAGCCCGGCCTTGAATGAACGGCCCGGCACGCGCTGCGCGCAAGGCTTGGTTCGTGCGGGCCGCACGGCAAATCATGGCGGCCCAAGGCGAGAAGGAAGATGCGGTCTGTCTGCGCAAAAAGCATGCGTTCTTGCGCGAGCCCTCAATTATCGCATCTCGCGGCCGTTTTGTCACGGGTTAACCCGCATGCACGCCGACTGGCGCCTGCGCTCGAGCCCGCACGCGCACAATGCGCCCCGGCGCACGGACAATCCGCCCAGCGACACGGGAAAGCCGCTTGCCGCTATGCTCGCCCCAGCTTTCTGAATCCTACGACCCACGAGGCCCGCCATGCCCCAGCTCAATTCAACCCACGACCCGCAACGCACCAGCTGGGTGCCGTCGGCCAACGACGGCAACAGCGACTTTCCGATCCAGAACCTGCCCCACGGCATCTTCCGGCGTAAGGGTTCGGGCCAGGCCTGGCGCGGCGGCGTGGCCATCGGCGATCAGATCGTGGACATGGCAGCCGCCGTGGCCGCCGGCGTGTTCACGGGTGACGCACTGCCCGTGGCCCGGGCCGCGGCCGAGCCCACGCTCAACCATTTGATGAGTCTGGGCCCCAAGCCCTTGTCCGTGCTGCGCGACGCGCTATCGAAAGCATTGCAAACGGGATCGGCGCAAGAAACCGCGCTCAAGCCCTGCCTGGTGGCCCAGAGCGAGGCCGAATACACCGTGCCGGCGCGCATCGGCGACTACACCGACTTCTACACCTCGGTGCATCACGCCACCAACATCGGGCGGCTGTTTCGCCCCGACAACCCGCTGATGCCCAACTACAAGTGGATTCCGATCGGCTACCACGGACGCGCCTCGTCGGTGATCGTCTCGGGCCAGGACTTTCATCGACCGCGCGGGCAGATCAAGGCGCCCGATGCAGATGCGCCGGTGCTGAAACCCAGCGCGCGCATGGACATCGAGCTGGAACTGGCGGTGTTCATCGGCCAGGGCAATGCGCTGGGCGATGCGGTGGGCATTGACGCGGCGGAGGACCACATCTTTGGCCTGGCGCTGTTCAACGACTGGTCGGCGCGCGACATTCAGCCTTGGGAATACCAGCCGCTGGGGCCGTTTCTGGCCAAGAACTTCGCCTCCACCGTCTCGCCCTGGGTGGTGACGCTGGAGGCGCTGGCGCCCTACCGCGTGCCCTTCACCCGCCCCGCCGCCGACCCGCAGCCCCTGCCCTATCTGGCCAGCAGCGCGCACAGCGCGGGCGGGGGCTTTGACATTCAGCTGGAGGCCTTGATCGAAACCAGCCAGATGCGCCAGGCCCAGAGCGCACCGGTGCGGCTGGCCTTGACCAACTACCGCCATGCCTACTGGTCGGCGGCGCAGATGGTGGCGCACCACACCGTCAATGGCTGCAACCTGCAGGCCGGCGATTTGCTGGGCACAGGCACGCTGTCGGGCCCCACGCTGGATGCCGCCTGCGCCCTGATCGAGCTGACCGCGGGCGGCAAGAACCCGATCCATCTGCCCAACGGCGAGGTGCGCACCTGGGTGGAAGACGGCGACGCCATCTTGCTGCGCGGCTGGTGCGAGAAGCCGGGCGCGGCGCGCATCGGCTTTGGCGAATGCGTGGGGCGGGTGTTGCCGGCCAAACCGTAGCGCCCTGCGTCGCTTCGCGCCTTCCCCCCAGGGGGACAAGGCCACTGGCTGGCGCAGGTCCAGCCACGGCGTTCGCTGGCTCCGCCTGCTGTACGGCGGCTCGATCGAGCGGGGCCGTGGAGCGCGACAATCCTGCCCCGTGTCCCCAGCCATGATTCGCCGCATCGCCCACCTCGACATGGACGCGTTCTACGCATCCGTCGAATGGCTGCGCTACCCCCAGCTCAAGGGCCTGCCGGTGGTCATCGGCGGCGCGCGGCGGCACGAGGATGAGCTGATCGAACGGCTGAATCAGGAGCGCCCCGAGCGCACCTGGACGGCGGGCGACGTGGCCGACATTCCGGTCGATTTTTTTCCGCTCCTCAAGGACTACGTGGGCCGCGGCGTCATCACCACGGCCAGCTATGCGGCGCGCGCCTTTGGTGTGGGATCGGCCATGGGGCTGATGAAGGCCGCGCGCCTGTGCCCGCAGGCCATTTTGCTGCCGGTGGATTTTGCCGAGTACCGCAAGTACTCGCGCGCCTTCAAGCAGGTCATCATGGACATCGCGCCCGTGATGGAAGACCGCGGCATCGACGAGGTGTACATCGACTTCACCCAGGTGCCGGGCGGCCAGCGCGAGGGCGGACGCGTGCTGGCACGGCTTTTGCAAAAAAGCATCTTCGATGCCACGGGCCTGACCTGCTCGGTGGGCGTGGCGCCCAACAAGCTGCTGGCCAAGATGGCCAGCGAGTTCAACAAGCCCAACGGCATCAGCATCGTGCACGAGCAGGATGTGCAAACGCTGATCTGGCCCCTGCCCTGCCGCAAGATCAACGGCATCGGCCCCAAGACCGACGCGCGCCTGCAAGAGTGCGGCATCCACACCATCGGCGAGCTGGCGGCGCGCGAGCCGGCGTGGCTGATCGAACACTTCGGCCCCAGCCATGGCGCCTGGCTGCACCAGGCCGCCTGGGGCCTGGACGAGCGCCCCGTGGTGACCGAGAGCGAACCCGTCAGCATGAGCCGCGAAACCACCTTCGAGCGCGATTTGCACGCCGTGCGCGACCGCGCGACCTTGAGCGTCATCTTCACCGAGCTGGCCGAGCAAGTCGCCGCCGACTTGCAGCGCAAGGGCTACGTGGGCAAGACCATCGGCATCAAGCTGCGCTTTGATGACTTCAAGATCGCCACGCGCGACCAGACCATCGCCGAGCCTACCGCCGACGCGCACCGCATCCGCCAGGTGGCGGGCCAGTGCCTCAAGCGCGTGGATCTGTCACGCCGCCTGCGCCTGCTGGGCGTGCGCGTGGGTTCGCTCAGTCACGCCAGCGATGTGCCGGCCGCCGAACCCGCCGCCCCGCTCACCGAAAGCCTGCCGCTGTTTGGGCAACCTGCGGATCAATCCACCAGCGCCGAATAAACCAGTTGCCGCAGCTGCGTGCGGATGGGCCAGGTGCTCGACGGCAGCAGCTGCGTCATGAAGATGACGGTGATTTCTTCCTTCGGATCGACCCAGAAGGCGGTGCTCGCCGCGCCGCCCCAGCCGAACTCGCCGGCGGTGCCCAGGGTGCCGGCGGCCATCGGGTCTTGCAGCACCGAAAAGCCCAGGCCAAAGCCCTGGCCGTCGAACTTGACCTCGGCAAACAGCGGAATGCCGAACTGCACCAGGTCCTGCCCGCCGGGCAGCGAGTTGCGCGTCATGTAGCGCAGCGTGCGGCTGCCCAGCAGGCGCGCGCCGTCCAGCTCACCGCCACGCAGCAGCATTTGCGTGAAGCGGTGGTAGTCCTGCGTGGTGGACAGCAGGCCGCCGCCGCCCGACAAAAATGTGGGCTTGGCGCGCGCGGCATTGCCGAAGTCGTCGTTGCGTGTGGCCTTGCCCTTGGCGTTGGGAATGTAGAGCGCGCCCAGGCGCTTGCCGAGGCTGCCGCGCACCGAAAAAGACGTGTCCTTCATGCCCAGGGGGTCGAAGATGCGCTGCTGGAAGAATTCGGCCAGCGTCTGGCCCGAGATGACTTCGACCAGGCGGCCCAGCACGTCGGTGGCCACCGAGTAGTTCCAGCGCGTGCCGGGGTCGAAGCGCAGCGGCAGGCGCGCCCAGTCGTCCACCGCCTGCTCCAGCGTGTGGCCCTTGGGCACGCCCCATTCGTAGCCGGCGTTGCGGTAGATCTCGTCCTGCACGTGGATGTGGTGAAAGCCGTAGGTCAGGCCCGAGGTGTGGTTCAGCAGGTGCACGATGCGCATGGGCTCGGTGGCCGCCCGGGTGGTGGGCTTGAGCGCCGGCCCGCCGGTGTACACGCGCATGTTGGCAAAAGCCGGGATGTACTTGGCCAGCGGATCGGTCAGCTCGAAGCGCCCTTCCTCGTACAGCATCATGGCCGCAACCGAGGTGATCGGCTTGGTCATCGAGTAGATGCGAAACACCGTGTCGTCTTCGATCGGCAGCTTGGCCTCGAGGTCGCGCTGGCCGCAGTTTTCGCGATAGACGATCTCGCCGCGGCGGCTGACCTGCACCTGCCAGCCGGGCAGGCGGCCATCCTGGACGTAGGCGGCAAAGTGCGTCTTGATGCGGGCCAGGCGGGCGGGATCGAAACCCTGAACGGTCATGCGTGTCTCCTTGTGGATAGCAAAATTCGGCAGGAATCGTAGCGCATGGCACCCGGCGCTCCTTGTCGCCGATGCGCGCCGCACGCAGGCGGTGGCCAGTCAGAATCAAGCCTGCCGCAAACCCCCAAGGACCTCGCCATGACCTTGCCCGCCCTGAGCCGCTTCGAGTTCTCCGTCCGCGACCACATCGCCCACCTGGTGCTGTGCCGCCCGCAGGCGATGAACACCATGGACCCCGCCTTCTGGCGCGAGCTGGACGCCGTGCTGGCCCAGTTGCACCGGGACACGGATGCCCGCGTGCTGGTGATCTCCAGCACCGGCAAGCATTTTTCGGCCGGCATGGCGCTGGAGGTGTTCGGCAGCAGCATCCAGATGGACGATCAGAGCGCCGAGGGGCGCGCCGCCATCTTCGACCTGCTGGCCCAGCTGCAGGCCACCTTCACCCGGCTGGAGACGCTGCGCATTCCCGTCATCGCCGCCATCCAGGGCGGCTGCATCGGCGGCGCGGTGGACCTGGTGACGGCCGCCTGCATCCGCTACGCCAGCGCGGAGGCGTTCTTCTGCATCCAGGAGATCAACATTGGCCTGGTGGCCGACGTGGGCACGCTGCAGCGCCTGCCCAAGCTGGTGCCGCTGGGCGTGGTCAAGGAGCTGGCCTACACCGGCCGGCGCATGCCTGCGGCCCGCGCGCGCGAGGTGGGCCTGGTCAACGAGGTCTTCGAGTCACCCGCCGCATGCCTGGAAGGCGCCATGGCCTGCGCCCGCGAGATCGCCGCCAAGCCACCCGTGGCCATCTGGGGCAGCAAGCAGGTGATCGACTACGCGCGTGAGCACTCCACGCACGACAGCCTGCGCCAGATGGGCTGGGTGCAGGGCGCGATCTGGAGCAATGCGAACGTGCGCGAGGCCGTCACGGCGATGCGGGACAAGCGCGCGGCGGCGTTTGCGCCGCTGGCGCCGCTGCGCGCGTTTGGCGATTGACGATCCTGCGCGGCGCCATGCCAGGTGGCCCTCACCCCAACCCGCTCCCACAGGGAGAGGGAGAAAAAATTTGCCGCCACACCGCCAGCGCCTGCACCGTCTCGCGCACGTCGTGCACGCGCACGATGCGCGCGCCGCGCTCGACGGCCAGCAGGGCCGCGGCCACGCTGGCGACCACGCGCTCGGCCGGCGGCGGCGGCGCGGGTGCATCGCCCTGCAAGGCCGCGCCCAGCGATGACTTGCGCGACCAGCCGGCCAGCAGCGGATAGCCCGGTGCCAGCAGCTCGCGCTGGCGCGCCAGCAGGGCGAAGTTTTGCGCCACGGTCTTGCCAAAACCAATGCCCGGGTCCAGCACGATGCGAGACTTTTCGACCCCCAGCGCTTGCAGGTCGTGCGCGGCGCGCTGCAAAAACTGGAGCACCTGGGGCACGGCGTCGCCCGTCATCGGCGCGGCCTGCATGGTCTGCGGGTCGCGGTGCATGTGCATCAGGCACACGCCGCAGCGGCCGTGGCGCGCCACCACATCGGCCGCCCCCGGCTGGCGCAGCGCCCACACGTCGTTGACGATGTCGGCGCCCAAGTCCAGCGCGGCCTGCATCACCTCGGCCTTGTAGGTATCCACCGAAACCGGCACGCCCAATTTGACAGCCCCGGCCAGCACCGGCAGCACGCGCGCGAGCTCCTGATCCAGCGGCAGCGGCGGGCTGCCGGGGCGGGTGGATTCGCCGCCGATGTCCAGCATGTCGGCGCCGTCACGCAGCAACTGCTCGCAGTGGCGCAGCGCAGCGGCCGGCGTGGCGTGCGCGCCGCCATCCGAGAACGAATCGGGCGTGACGTTGACGATGCCCATGACGCGGGGCAACGTCAGGTCCACGTCAAAGCGCGTGGTCTGCCAACGATTCATGGGGTTTGCGAGCCACGCAAAAAAACCGGACGCAGAGGACGCAAAGATTTCGCAGAAGACGCAAAAGAATCCAAAAAATGGTTTCTTTCGCGTCCTCTGCTTGCTTTTGCGTCCTCTGCGTCCGGCTGTTGTTTTAGGCGGCGATCGGATCAGGCCGCCGTGGGCGCCGGCTCGGTGGGCTTGGCCTCGGCCGGAGTGCCGCCGCTGGGGCCGCCCGAGGGGGGCGTGCGCGGCGTGAAGTCCTTGGGCGGGCGCGGGTCGCGGCCGGCCATGATGTCCTCGATCTGGTCGCTGTCGATGGTTTCCCAGTCCAGCAGAGCCTTGGCCATGGCGTGCATCTTGTCCTGGTTGTCTTCGATCAGCTTGCGCGCCAGCGCATACTGCTCGTCGATGATGCGGCGGATCTCGGCGTCGACCTTCTGCATGGTCTCCTCGGAGATGTTGGTGGTCTTGGTCACGCTGCGGCCCAGGAACACCTCGCCCTCGTTCTCGGCATAAACCATGGGGCCCAGGGCCTCGCTCATGCCGTACTTCATCACCATGTCGCGCGCCAGGTTGGTGGCGCGCTCGAAGTCGTTGCTGGCGCCGGTGGTCATCTGGTGCATGAACACTTCTTCGGCGATGCGCCCGCCAAACAGCATGCTGATCTGGTGCAACATGTACTCCTTGTCGTAGCCGTAGCGATCGGTCTCGGGCAGGCTCATGGTCACGCCCAGGGCACGCCCGCGCGGGATGATGGTGACCTTGTACACCGGGTCGCACTTGGGCAGCAGCTTGCCGATCAGCGCGTGGCCGCTCTCGTGGTAGGCCGTGTTGCGGCGCTCTTCCTCGGGCATGACCATGCTCTTGCGCTCGGGGCCCATGAAGATCTTGTCCTTGGCGCGCTCGAAATCCTGCATCTCGACCACGCGCGCATTGCGGCGCGCGGCCATCAGCGCGGCTTCGTTGCACAGGTTGGCCAGGTCAGCGCCGCTCATGCCCGGCGTGCCGCGCGCGATGACGCTGGAGTTGACGTCCTGGCCGATCGGCACCTTGCGCATGTGCACGTTCAGGATCTGCTCGCGACCACGGATGTCGGGCAGCGTGACGTAGACCTGGCGGTCGAAGCGGCCGGGGCGCAGCAGCGCCGCATCCAGGATGTCGGGACGGTTGGTGGCGGCCACCACGATCACGCCCAGGTTGGTCTCGAAGCCGTCCATCTCGACCAGCATCTGGTTGAGGGTCTGCTCGCGCTCGTCGTTGCCGCCGCCCAGGCCCGCGCCACGCTGGCGGCCCACGGCGTCGATCTCGTCGATGAAGATGATGCAGGGGGCATTCTTCTTGGCGTTCTCGAACATGTCGCGCACGCGCGCCGCGCCCACGCCGACGAACATCTCGACGAAGTCGGAGCCCGAGATGGAGAAAAACGGCACCTTGGCCTCGCCGGCAATCGACTTGGCCAGCAAGGTCTTGCCGGTGCCCGGGGGGCCCACCAGCAGCAGGCCGCGCGGGATGCGCCCGCCGAGTTTCTGGAATTTCTGCGGGTCTTTCAGGAAGTCAACCACCTCCTTGACCTCTTCCTTGGCCTCGTCACAGCCGGCCACGTCGGCAAAGGTGACGGTGTTGTTGTTCTCGTCCAGCATGCGCGCCTTGGACTTGCCGAAGCTGAAGGCGCCGCCCTTGCCTCCCCCCTGCATCTGGCGCATGAAATACACCCACACGCCGATCAGCAGCAGCATGGGGCCCCAGCTGACCAGCAGGGTCATCAAGAGCGAGCCTTCTTCGCGCGGCTTGACGTCGAACTTGACGTTGTGGTTGATCAGGTCGCCCACCAGGCCGCGGTCGAGATACGTGGCCTGGGTGCGCACGCGGCGGTCGTCGTTCAGGATGGCGACGATGTCGGTGCCGCCCTGGCCCTCCTGAAGCGTGACGCTCTTGACGCGGTCATTGCGCACGTCGGCCAGGAAGTCGGAATACGCCACATGGTTGGCGCCGGCCGCGCGGCCGCCGTCGAACTGCTTGAACACCGTGAACAGCACCATGGCGATCACCATCCAGACGGCGATCTTGGAAAACCATTGATTATTCAAAGCCTGTGCTCCAGTTCAGAAAATAGCTGCGTTGGACGCAGATGAGACTGATTTTAGGCGTTTCAAGGCAAAACACCCGATTGACGTCCGTCAACCCTGTAACGAAAGCCGCTTTGGCTGCGCAGGCGCCACGGCCCGCCGCGCGGCGGCCGACCGGCGCGTGCGCCTACTTGGGCCCGATCCCCACGAGAAAGGTCTCGGCCGAGCGCGCGCGCGATGCCTTGGGCTTGATCGGCTTGACCACGCGAAAGCGCTCCTTGAACAGCTTGACCAGCTGGCTGTAGCCGCTGCCGTGAAACAGCTTGACCACCAGCGCCCCCTCGGGCTTGAGGTGCTGCCCCGCGAACTCGACCGCCAGCTCCACCAGATGCGCGATGCGCGCGGCATCGCTGGACTCCACCCCCGACAGATTGGGCGCCATATCCGACACCACCACGTCCAGCGCCTGCCCGCCCAGCGCAGCCGCCAGCTGCGCCAGCACCACGTCCTCGCGAAAGTCGCCCAGCAGAAACTGCACGCCCTCGATCGGCTCCATGGGCAGAATGTCCAGCGCCACGATCGTGCCGTCCAGTTCCCCCACCGCCGCGCCCTGCGGCGCCATGCGCCGGCGCAGGTACTGGCTCCAGGCGCCCGGCGTGGCCCCCAGGTCCACCACCCGCTGGCCGGGTTTGATCAGGCCCAAGGTCTCGTCGATTTCCTTGAGCTTGTAGGCCGCGCGCGCACGGTAGCCGTCTTGCTGCGCCCGCTTGACGTAAGGGTCGTTCAGGTGGTCGGACAGCCAGGCCTTGTTGACCTTTTTGCTTTTGGACTTGACTTTCATGCTGCCCGGATAATACGGGCATGCCGAAAATCGAACTCACGCCCACCCAGCGCAAGGCCCACCGCGCCGAGGCCCATCACCTCGACCCCGTGGTCATGATCGGGGGCGACGGCTTGACGCCCGCCGTGCACAAGGAGGCCGACCAGGCGCTGAACGCCCACGGGCTGATCAAGATCCGCGTGCTGGAGGGCGACCGCGCCGCGCGCGACGCGATGTTTCAGCAACTGGCCGACGAGCTGAACGCCGCGCCCATCCAGCACATCGGCAAGCTGCTGGTGCTGTGGCGGCCCAAGCCCGCCAAGACCCACGAACCCGACGAAGACCGGCGCGCCGGTCCCAAGGACGTGAAGGTGCTGAAGTACAGCAAGCGCGGCGGCCAGCGCCCCGAGGTGCGCGTGGTGCGCGTGCTGGGCAACCAGCGGCTGTCACCGGGCGGCAAGCTGAAGAAGGCGCCGCCCAAACAAAAGTCGATCAAGAAAAATCGTCCGGATTGACCTTTCGATGACTATTTATTTGATAGCTATCCGCGCATGACTGACCAGCGCCAGCGGCACATTTTGTGCATGAAATGGGGCACCAAGTACGGCCCCGAGTACGTCAATCGCCTCTACGGCATGGTGCGCCGGCACCTGTCGGGCGACTTCAATTTTGTCTGCCTGACGGACGACGCCACCGGCATTCGCCCCGAGGTGCAGTGCCTGCCGATTCCGCCGCTCAATCTGCACCTGAAGCCCGGCCAGCGCGACGGCGCCTGGAAGAAGCTGACCACCTTCGAGGCCGACCTGCACGGCCTCACGGGCACGGCCTTGTTCGTGGACCTGGACGTGGTCATCGTCGGCCCGCTGGACGATTTTTTCACCCAGCCGGGCGAGTTTTTGATCATCCACGAATACCCGCGCTTCTGGCGCTTTGGCGAGCGCATCGTCGGCAATTCGTCGGTGTACCGGTTCGAGCTGGGCGCGCACGCCGACGTGCTGGCCTACTTTCGCGGCCACATGGACGAGGTGCAAAAGCAGTACCGCAACGAGCAGGAGTTCCTCTCGCACTTTCTGCACCGCCAGGGCAAGCTGGCGTACTGGCCCACCGGCTGGTGCCCCAGCTTCAAGTACCACTGCATCCCGCCCTGGCCGACCAACTACGGGCGCGAGCCGGTGCCGCCCGCCGATGCGCGCATCGTCATCTTTCACGGCGAGGTGAATCCGCACGACGCGCTGGCGGGACGGCGCAACAAGCGCTGGCGCCACATCCAGCCGGCGCGCTGGGTGGGCGATGCGTGGAAAGAATGACCTCCTTCAGCGCGCCACGCCGGCACCCACGCCCACCAAGGGTCGCCCCACCAGCCGCGTGAGAATGGCCAGCGGGCTGGCCTGCGGGTTGGCCTCGCGCCCGGGGGGCAGGTACAGGGTCTGCTCCATCATGAACTGGCCGCTCATCACCGCGTGCGTGGCCTGGTCGGAGTAGCACACCCACACGCTGCCGGCGGCAAAGGGCATGCTCACCTGCGTGCCGCTCTTTTGATAGGCCTCGTCGCGCTTCATCGCGTCGTGCAATTGCAGCATCAGGTGGTCGTATTCGCTGCGCAGCGACTTGGTGACGTGCAGCGCATTCAGCGCCTTGGCCTGCCACAGGCGGTAGGGCTTGGCGCGCGGCAAGAACTGGCGCGCCACCGTCTCGAAGTCATCGCCCACGCGCCACACGCGCGGCACGCCCGTGGGGTTGATGTTGGCAAACACGCGCAGGATGCGCTCGCCGTAGTTGGGGCGCGACGGAAACGCATCGACGTGCATGCGCTGGTCGTCGGCGCGCACCGACTGCCGGCGCGTCTCGACCTGGCGCGGGCGAAAGCTGGTGGGCGCGGCGCGCAGCAGGCCCCGGTATTCGGGCAGCAGGCCGTCGATGAGCTGCAGCGCCTGCTGGCGAAAGCGCGCCACCATGGCCGTGAGCTGCGCCTGCTCCTGGGCGCTGCCGCCCGCGCCCTTGAGCACGCCGTCGGCGCCCAGGCTGACGTTGCGTGATTTGGGCGAGAGCATGTCGGCACGCAGCAGCGCGCGCTCGCCGGGCAGCACCTCGAAGGCCAGGTGCGGAAAGTACAGCACCCGTCCGGCCTCGACGGCGGCGGTCCATTCGGGGCGACCGGCCAGGCGCCAGTCGGCGGCGTCGATTTCGACAATGGGTGAATTCATGGGTAGGTGTCTCCACGGCGGCCGGCCAGCGGCCACAGCACCACGGCGGCGCAGAGCCACTGCACGACGTACAAGGCCGCACCCAGGCTGTGCCACAGTCGCAGGTTCTGCCGCGCCACGATGCGCGGGGCCACGGCGTACTCCAGCAACAGCGCCAGCAGCATGCCGAAAACTACAAATACGATAGCTATCCGCGCTGGATGGGCGGGCGCCAGAGCCCTGTTTTGCTTGTAAACCAGCAGCAGCACCAGCCCGCACGCCAGCGACACCCAGGTCTGCGCGGCAAACAGGTGGGCCGCGGCGTGACCGGCCAGCGCCTTGCTGGGCAGGTTGGCAAACAGCAGCGGCACGGCCATGAAGCCGATCACCGACAGGCTGCCCCACCACAGGGCGGCGGCGTAGACGGGCAGGCGTTCGGTCATGGGCGCATTTTGCCGCGTGAGCAAACGCATTCACCCGCGGCGCTTTGCATCGATGGAAAGCATTGAAACTTTGACGAGCCAATAGGCCGCGGAGCAGGCCAGGCCAGCGAACGCCATGGACGGGCTTGCACCGGCCATCGGCGTTGTCCCCCTTCCAAGCGAAGCGCCAGAGAGGGGGCTGAGGTCTGCGGCTCCAGACCTGCCTGCGCAGGTCTGGACAGACCGAAGGGCCGCCGCCTCTGGCGGCGAGCGCCGAGGCGCGAAGCGACTCAGGGGGGTGTCACACATACTTCACGGCAATGATCTCGTAGTGCCGCGCGCCGCCGGGTGCCTGCACCTCGGCGGTGTCGCCCACTTCCTTGCCGATCAGCGCGCGGCCGATGGGGCTGCCGACGTTGATCAGGCCTTGCTTGAGGTCGGCCTCGTCTTCGCCCACGATCTGGTAGGTGACCTGCTCGCCGCTGTCTTCTTCCTCCAGTTCCACCGTAGCGCCAAACACCACGCGTCCGCCGGCGTGCAGCGTGGCCGGGTCGATGATCTGCGCGGCGGCCAGCTTGCCCTCGACCTCCTTGATGCGGCCCTCGATGAAGCCCTGGCGGTCCTTGGCCGCGTCGTACTCGGCGTTCTCGCTCAAGTCGCCGTGCGAGCGCGCCTCGGCAATTGCCGCGATGACGGCGGGTCGATCCTGCGTCTTCAGGCGCTGCAGTTCGGCCTTGAGCAGTTCGGCGCCGCGTTTGGTGATGGGAAGGGTAGCCATGGGTCGTCAGTTTCTCAAAAGCAAACCGCCGAGGCGGCGCCTCGGCGGTGGGGATTAGGGGGTGCTTGACCGCATTATGCCGTGCCGGCTGGTGCACGCCCTGCAGCGCATAAAGCCGCTGGGCCCAATGGCCGCGGAGCAGGCCACGCCAGCGGACGCCGTGGAGCGGGCTTGGCCCGGCCACTGGCGTCGTCCCCCTTGGGGGAAGGCGCCGCAGGCGACTCAGGGGGTATCCAACTGCGCGTGCATCTCCTGCACCGAGATCACGCCCAACTGATCCATGGCCTTCATGCCCTCCACCGCCGCCTCGGCGCCGAAGATGGTGGTGATGGTGGGCACGCGCGCGGCCAGGGCGCTGGTGCGGATCGCGCGGCTGTCGGCAATGGCGTTGCGGCGCTCTTCGACCGTGTTGATGACCAGCGAGACGCCGCCGTTCTTGATCAGATCGACCACGTGCGGGCGGCCTTCGGTCACCTTGTTGACGGTTTCGCAGGCAATGCCCGCGGCCTGGATGGCGGCGGCCGTGCCGCGCGTGGCCACCAGGGCAAAACCCATGGCCACCAGGTCGCGCGCGATCGCGACGGCCTGCGGCTTGTCGTGGTTCTTCACGGTCAGAAACACCTTGCCGGCCGGCGTGCCGTCGGGCTTGAGCGGCCGCGGCAGGCGCTCGCCAGCGCCGATCTCGGCCTTGATGTAGGCCTCGCCAAAGCTCTTGCCCACGCCCATCACCTCGCCGGTGGACTTCATCTCGGGGCCCAGGATGGTGTCCACGCCGGGGAACTTGACGAAGGGGAACACGGCTTCCTTGACGCTGAAGTACGGCGGGGTCACTTCGGCGCCGATGCCCTGCTTGTCCAGCGTGTCGCCCACCATGCAGCGCGCCGCCACCTTGGCCAGCTGGATGCCGGTGGCCTTGCTGACGAAGGGCACGGTGCGGCTGGCGCGCGGGTTGACCTCCAGCACGAAGATCACGTCCTGCTTGCTGCCACCCTCCTGCGGCTGCTCCTGGATGGCGAACTGCACGTTCATCAGGCCCACCACGTTCAGGCCTTGCGCCATCGCCGCGGTCTGGCGCTTGAGCTCGGCCACCGTCTCGGCCTTCAGGTAGTACGGCGGCAGCGAGCAGGCCGAGTCGCCCGAATGCACGCCCGCCTGCTCGATGTGCTCCATCACGCCGCCGATGAACACGCGCCCGGCGCTGTCGCGCACGGCGTCCACGTCGCACTCGATGGCGTCCGACAGAAAGCGGTCCAGCAGCACGGGCGAGTCGTTGCTGACCTTGACGGCCTCGCGCATGTAGCGCTCCAGGCCCTGCTGCTCGTGCACGATCTCCATCGCGCGCCCGCCCAGCACATACGATGGCCGCACCACCAGCGGGTAGCCCAGGGCGGTGGCCTTTTCCAGCGCTTCGCTCTCGGTGCGCGCGGTGGCGTTGGGCGGCTGGCGCAAGCCCAGCTTTTGCAGCAGCTGCTGAAAGCGCTCGCGGTCCTCGGCGGCGTCGATCATGTCGGGGCTGGTGCCGATGATGGGCACGCCTGCGGCCTCCAGGTCGAGCGCCAGCTTCAGCGGCGTCTGCCCGCCGTACTGCACGATCACCCCAAAGGGCTTTTCGGTGTCCACGATCTCCAGCACGTCTTCGAGCGTGAGCGGCTCGAAGTACAGGCGGTCGGAGGTGTCGTAATCGGTCGAGACGGTCTCGGGGTTGCAGTTGACCATGATGGTCTCGTAGCCGTCCTCGCGCATGGCCAGCGCGGCGTGCACGCAGCAGTAATCGAACTCGATGCCCTGGCCGATGCGGTTGGGCCCGCCGCCCAGCACCATGATCTTCTTCTTGCCGGTGGGCGCGGCCTCGCACTCGCTCTCGTAGGTCGAGTACATGTAGGCCGTGTTGGTCGGGAACTCGGCCGCGCAGGTGTCCACGCGCTTGTAGACCGGGCGCACGCCCTGGGCGCGGCGCGCGGCGCGCACGGCGGCATCGGTGGTTTTCAACAATTTGGCCAGCCGGCGGTCTGAAAAGCCTTTGCGTTTGAGCGTGAGCAGCTCCTCTTTTGATAGTGTGGCCAGCGCCTTGTCGCCGTGCTGCGCGGTGTGTGCATCCAGCTCCAGCTCGATCTTGACGATCTCCTCGATCTGCACCAGAAACCACGGATCGATCCTGGTGAGCTGGTGCACTTCATCGAGTGACCAGCCGGCAGCAAAGGCATCGCCCACGTACCAGATGCGCTCGGGGCCGGGCTCGCCCAGCTCCTTTTCGAGCAGTTCGCGGTCCTGCGTCTTTTCGTTCATGCCGTCCACGCCGACTTCGAGCCCGCGCAGCGCCTTCTGGAACGACTCCTGGAAGGTGCGGCCAATGGCCATGACCTCGCCCACGCTCTTCATCTGCGTGGTCAGGTGCTTGTCGGCGGCGGGGAACTTCTCGAACGCGAAGCGCGGGATCTTGGTGACCACGTAGTCGATGGTCGGCTCGAACGATGCGGGCGTGGCGCCGCCCGTGACTTCGTTCTTGAGCTCATCGAGCGTGTAGCCCACGGCCAGCTTGGCGGCGATCTTGGCGATGGGAAATCCCGTCGCCTTGGACGCCAGCGCCGACGAGCGGCTGACGCGCGGGTTCATCTCGATCACCACCATGCGCCCGTCGCGCGGGTTGACCGAGAACTGCACGTTGGAGCCGCCGGTGTCCACGCCGATCTCGCGCAGGATGGCGATGCTGGCGTCGCGCATCAGCTGGTATTCCTTGTCGGTCAGCGTCTGCGCGGGGGCCACGGTGATCGAGTCGCCCGTGTGCACGCCCATGGGGTCGAGGTTCTCGATCGAGCAGACGATGATGCAGTTGTCGGCCGGGTCGCGCACCACCTCCATCTCGTACTCTTTCCAGCCCAGCAGCGACTCCTCGATCAGCAGCTCGCTGGTGGGCGAGGCCTCCAGCCCGCGCTTGCAGATGGTCTCGAACTCCTCGGGGTTGTAGGCAATGCCCCCGCCCGTGCCGCCCAGGGTGAAGCTGGGGCGGATGACGGTGGGAAAGCCCACCTTCTTTTGCACCGCCCAGGCCTCGTCCATGCTGTGGGCGATGCCCGAACGCGCCGACTCCAGGCCGATGCGCGTCATCGCCTCCTTGAACTTCAGGCGGTCCTCGGCCTTGTCGATGGCCTCGGGGCGCGCACCGATCAGCTCGACGTTGTACTTGGCCAGCACGCCGTGGCGCCACAGGTCCAGCGCGCAGTTCAGTGCGGTCTGCCCGCCCATGGTCGGCAGGATGGCGTCGGGCTTTTCCTTGGCGATGATCTTCTCGACCGTGGGCCAGGTGATGGGTTCGATGTAGGTGACGTCGGCCGTGGCCGGGTCGGTCATGATGGTCGCCGGGTTGCTGTTGATCAGCACCACGCGATAGCCCTCCTCGCGCAGCGCCTTGCAGGCCTGCACGCCGGAGTAGTCGAATTCGCAGGCCTGGCCAATGACGATGGGGCCGGCGCCGATGATGAGGATGGTCTTTAAGTCGTTGCGTTTAGGCATGGCGGTCGTTGTCCAGCTTGTCCAAGAGCGCCTGGGCGCGCTCGGGCGGCATGTTTTTTTGCATCAGTTGAATCAGGCCGTCACCCTCGATCAGGGGGCGCAGCACGGCGGCCTCGGCGTCGTAGAACTTCACGTCCCAGGCCGCCAGCTCACTGGCGAATTCCTCGTCGCTCCAGCTCTTGCCCTTGGCCAGAAAGGTGACCAGGGGCATGGCCTTGAGCTCGATGAAGGACTTCTTGTAGGGCTTCTGGCTCCAGCGCTCGGCAAACCATTCGCGGTGCGGCGCGCCCAGGCCCAGCATGCGCTTGGCAATGGCTTTTTCAAGGCTGGCTTGGGGAAAGGCGTAGAGCTTCATGGTGCGGTGGCCATAGGCCGTGGCATCAGGCAGTTTTGCGACCCTGCTCCATCAGCGTGATGAAGCGGTCGAACAGATAGTCGATGTCTTGCGGGCCGGCGGATGCCTCGGGATGGCCCTGAAAGCAGAACGCGGGCCGGTCCTTGCACTCGAAGCCCTGCAAGGTGCCGTCGAACAGGCTGATGTGCGTGGTGCGCACGTTGCCCGGCAGCGTCTTCAGGTCCACCGCAAAGCCGTGGTTCTGGCTGGTGATGCTGACGCGGCCGCTGTCCAGGTCGCGCACCGGGTGGTTGGCGCCGTGGTGGCTGTTGGCCATCTTGAAGGTTTTGGCGCCCACGGCCAGCGCCATGATCTGGTGGCCCAGGCAGATGCCGAAGACGGGCTTGCCGCTGGCGATCAGCGTGCGCGTGGCGTCGATGGCGTAGTCGCAGGGCTCGGGGTCGCCCGGGCCGTTGGACAGGAACACGCCGTCAGGCTGCATCGCCAGCACGTCGGCGGCGGGCGTTTGCGCCGGCACCACGGTGATCTGGCAGCCCCGGCTGGCCAGCATGCGCAGGATGTTGCGCTTGACGCCGAAGTCGTAGGCCACCACCTTGAAGCGCGGCGCGATCTGCGTGCCGTAGCCCTGACCGAGCGTCCACTCGGTCTGCGTCCATTCGTAGGGCTGTTTGGTGCTGACCACCTTGGCCAGGTCCAGCCCGTTCATGGGCGGCGCGGCGCGCGCGGCGGCCAGGGCCTGCTCGATGCGCTGGGGCGTGGCGGCCTGCCCCGCGGCCAGCGCCAGGATGCAGCCGTTTTGCGCGCCCTTGTCGCGCAGCAGGCGCGTGAGCTGGCGCGTGTCGATGCCGGCAATGGCCACCGCGCCTTCGGCCTTCAGGTAGTCGGACAGGCCTTGCGTGGCGCGAAAGTTGCTGTAGCGCAGCGGCAGGTCGCGAATGATCAGGCCGGCGGCCTGCACCCTGCCGGACTCGACGTCCTCGGGATTGACGCCGGTGTTGCCGATGTGCGGATAGGTCAGCGTGACGAGCTGCTGGCAGTAGCTGGGATCGGTCAGGATTTCCTGATAGCCGGTCATGGAGGTGTTGAACACCACTTCGCCCACCGTGCTGCCGGTGGCGCCGATGGCCTGGCCCACAAAGACGCTGCCGTCTGCAAGGGCCAGGATCGCGGGTGGGAATTTCCCCTGCAGGGAAGAAAGCACTGGGGTTCTCCGTTTGGTGACGGTCGCCCGTGCCGGTGCGCGGCGCGTCGCGCGGGCGACGGCTGAAGGCACTGCTGGAGGTGCTTTTGACGCGGTCGGGCGACGCTGTTGCGAAAAGCTCTTGATTATAGCCGGCGGCGGGTCGCTGCTGCCCGCGCGGCCTTGCTTGAGGCGGCCGTTCAGCCCGCTCCGGCCGGCCGGCCCACCGCGCTGGCATGCAGGCAAATGGCCGCAGCCGCTGCCACGTTCAGCGACTCCTCGCCGCCCGGTTGGGCGATGCGCACATGCTGGGCGGCACGTGCCTCGATCGCCGCATCGACGCCCTGCCCTTCGTGCCCCAGCACCCAGGCGCAAGGCCAAGCCAAGGTGGCGCGGTGCAATAAATCGCCGCGGTGCGAGCTGGTGACCAAAAGCGGCACGCGCAGCGCGGCCAGATCGTCCACCGCCAGCCCCTCCACCAGCCGCAGCCCGAAGTGCGCGCCCATGCCGGCGCGCAGCACCTTGGGCGAGCCCAGCAGCGCGGTGCCGGTGATGGCCGCGACCTGCGCAAAGCCAAAGGCCGCCGCGCTGCGCAAAATGGAGCCCACGTTGCCGGCGTCCTGCACGCGGTCGAGCACCACGGTGGGTGCATCGGGCAGCAAGGCGGGCGCGGCGGGCCAGTCGAGCACGAAGGCCAGCGGCGCCGGCGAGGGCAGGCCGCTGATGTGGTGCATCAGGGCGTCGTCGATCACTATTGTTTTGGTAGCTGCTTGCGCTTGTTCCACCGCGGCCAGCGGCCAGTATGACTGCGCAATCACGGCCAGCGCCGGCTTCAGGCCACGCGCCAGCGCCGCTCGGCACAGGTGATCGCCCTCCACCCAGATGCGGCTCTGCTTGCGGTAGGCGCCGCTGTCCTGGGCCAGGCGCTTCAAGTCCTTGACCAAGGGGTTGTCACGCGAATGAATGAATTGGGGTTCGCTCATGCGCCGGCCTCGCCGCGTTGCGCCGCCCGCGCCACCGGCGCGAAGCTGCGCCGATGCAGCACGCAGGGCCCGTGCGCCCGCAGCGCCGCCAGATGCGCCGCCGTGCCATAGCCCTTGTGCGCCGCAAAGCCGTATTGCGGCCACTGGGCATCGACCTGGGCGCACCAGCGGTCGCGCGTGACCTTGGCCAGGATGGAGGCCGCCGAGATGGCGGGCACGATGGCGTCGCCGCCCACCACGGCCTCGGCGCGCATGGGCAGCCTGGGCAGGCGGTTGCCGTCGACCAGCACCTTGGCGGGCGGCAGGCGCAGGCCGGCAACGGCGCGTTGCATGGCCAGCAGCGTGGCCTGCAGGATGTTGAGGCGGTCGATCTCCTCCGTCGTGGCTTCGGCGATCGAGCAGCACAGGGCATTGGCACAGATCGCGTCGAACAGCCGGTCACGCCGCAGGGCCGTGAGCTTCTTGGAGTCGGCCAGGCCCGCGATGGGCCGACGCGGGTCGAGGATGACGGCGGCGGCCACCACCGGCCCGGCCAGCGGGCCGCGCCCAGCCTCGTCCACGCCGGCCACCAAGCCGGGCGCGTCCCAGTCCAGGGGCGCTTGTTCAGCGTGCAAGAAGCGTTTGGATCGCATCGGTGGCCAGGCGCGCGGTGTCGCGCCGCAACTCGTCGTGCAGCGCGGCAAAGCGCGCCTGCAAGGCCGCCATTTTCTCAGGCGCGGCCAGCCAGTCCAGCACCGCGGCAGCCAGCGCCTGCGGCGTGGCAGCGTCCTGGATCAATTCGGGCACGACGAAGGGCGCGTCGGGCCGGTCGGCGGCCTGCTGCGCGCTCAGGCCCGCGGGCCGCTGCAGCCACTCGCGCGGTGCGCACAGGACGTTGGGCAGGCCCACCCAGGGCAGCTGGCGCTTGCGGCGCATCAGCGCATGGCTCAGGCGCGGCATGGCGTAGGCAATGACCATGGGGCGCTTGAACAGCGCCGCCTCCAGCGTGGCGGTGCCGCTGGCGATCAGCGTCACGTCGCAGGCCGCCAGCGCCGCGTGCGACTGGCCGGGCAGTACGTGCAGCGCCGCGCCCAGGCCGCTGGCACGCGCCAGCGCCTCGACTCGGCCGAGCAGGTGTGGCACCGCAGGGACTATGAATTGTGTAGCCGGCTGCGCTTGCTGGATCAGCGCTGCGGCTTGAAAAAACCGCGAAGCCAGGTGCTCGATCTCGGCTGTGCGACTGCCCGGCAGCAAGGCCACCACGGTGCCGCCCGGCGACAGGCCCAGCGCGCGCCGCGCGGCCGCGCGGTCGCTCTGCATGGCGATGACGCTGGCCAGCGGGTGGCCCACATAGGTCGCGGCAATGCCGTGCGCCGCCAGCAGCTCGGGCTCGAAGGGAAACAGGCACAGCACGTGGTCGGCGGCGGCCTTGAGCTTGACGAGCTTTTCGGGCCGCCAGGCCCAAAACGAGGGGCTGACGAAGTGCAGGGTCTTGATGCCCGCGCTCCTGAGCCGCGCCTCCAGGTCGAAGTTGAAGTCCGGCGCATCGACGCCGATGAACAGGTCAGGCCGCTCGGCCATCAGGCGATCGCCCAGCTGGCGGCGGATGCGCAGCAGCTCGGGCAGGCGCGGCAGCACCTCCAGGTAGCCGCGCACGGCCAGCTTTTCCATCGGCCACCAGGCGTCGAAGCCCTGCGCCGCCATCTGCGCGCCGCCAATGCCTCCCGCGCTCAAGCCGGGCCAGCGCGCACGCAGCGCGGCCAGCAGGTGGCCGGCCAGCAGGTCGCCGGAGCTTTCGCCGGCGACCACACCGAAGCGGGGGCCAGCACTCATGCCGCCACCGCAGCGATGCCCGCCTGCACCCAGCCTGCAAAGCGCTGCGGCTGCTCCAGCGGCAGCAGGTGTCCGGCGCCATCGAGCACATCGTGACGCGCCTGGGGCAAGGCCTGCGCCAGGCCGTCGGTGGCCACGGCAAACAGCGCGGACGTGCGTGCGCCGCGGCCCAGCACCACCGGGCAGGCCAGGCGCTGCAGGTCGGTGCGCGTGACCTCGCGGCTGGCCGGCTGCTGCAGTTGATGGGGCAAGGTGGCGGCGTTGTCCAGCTCGATCTGGCGAATCCACGGCGGCTGCGCGGCAAAGCAGCCGACCTGAGCTCCCGATCCATCGACCAGCAACTCGACGCAGCGCGCCAGCGGTTCGCCGCGCTGCACGGCGCCAAACAGCGGACCGAACAGGCGCGCCGCATCTTCGGCGTAGCGCTGCAGATGCCCGGGATCGCTCAGGTGCTGATGGCGGCCCGGCTCGTACAGGACGAGGCTGCGCAGCGGCGGCGCGCCGTCCATGGTGGCAGCCAGCAGGCTGACGTCGGCGCCGTAGGACCAGCCCAGCACGTGGGCCGGCGTGCCATGGCGCTGCGCCAGCGCGTGCAGCAAGGCCTGCAGGTCGCGCGCGTGGGTCTCGTAGCCGAAGGCCGGCGTCAAGGGCGGCGCGCCCAGCATTTGCGCCGGGCCGAAGTAGCGCTGCGTGAAGGCATGCACCTGAAAGTGCGGCGCCAGCCGCTCGGCCACGGGCTGCCAGATGCGCCCGTCGGCGAGCGCGCCGTGCACCAGCACCATGGGCTCGCCGGCTCCACGGACGATCAGGCGATCGGCCAACCCCCCAGCCGCCGCCTGCGTCACCGGACGATGCCCCGCGTGGCCAGGGTCAGGAACTGCTGCATCAGCGCAATGTCGGCATCGGCCTCAAGCACCTCGCCACGCAGCGCGTCGATCTGCTGGCGTGCGGCGTCCAGCGTCAGGCCCTTGCGGTAAAGCAGGCGATTCATCTGCTTGACGATGGCAATGCGCTCGGGCGTGTAGCCGCGTCGGCGCAGGCCCTCGGCGTTGATGCCCTGCGCCTCGGCGGGGTTGCCGGCGGCGGTGACGAAGGGCGGCAGGTCTTGCGCCAGGCGGGTCTGAAACCCGGTCATGGCGTGGGCGCCGACGCGCACGAACTGATGAATGCCCGTGAGGCCGCCGACAAACACCCAGTCACCCAGATGCACATGGCCACCCAGCGTCGCGGCGTTCGCCATCACGATGTGGCTGCCGAGCTCGCAGTCGTGCGCGATGTGCACGTAGGCCATGATCCAGTTGTCGTCGCCCACGCGGGTGACGCCGGCATCCTGCACGGTGCCGGTGTTGATGGTGACGAACTCGCGGATGGTGTTGCCGTGACCGATCTCCAGCCGCGTGGGCTCGCCGGCGTATTTCTTGTCCTGCGGCGGCGCGCCGATGCTGGCGAACTGGAAAATGCGGTTTTCCGCGCCAATCGACGTATGCCCCTCGATCACGCAGTGCGCGCCGATGGTGGTGCCGGCGCCGATGCGCACGTGCGGGCCGATGACGGCATAGGGCCCGACCTGGACGGACGAATGGAGCTCGGCCTTGGGGTCGATCAGTGCCGTGGGATGGATCTGCTGCACTGGGTCCGGCATTTCAGTGACCCATGACGCTGTGTGTCACCCGCAGCGCCGGAAACCCAAAGAGCCCGAAGGCCGCGGAGCAGGCCAGGCCAGCGATCGCCGTGGCCGGGGTCTCCCCGGCCAGTGGCGATGCCCCCTGCAAGGGGGTGGGCGAAACATCGCGCAGCGAGTGGAGACTGGGGGTGTTCACATCACATCGCGCATGGTGCACATGATGGCCGCTTCGCAGGCCACTTCGTCGCCCACCATGGCCTTGCAGTTGAAGCGGTAGATGCCGGCGCGCGCGCGGTCGAGCGCCGCATGCAGCACGAGCTGGTCGCCCGGCTCGACCGGGCGCTTGAAGCGCGCGCCGTCGATGCCGACGAAGTAGAACACCTGGTTGTCGCCCAGCGACACGCCCTCGGTCTCGAAGGACAGCAGCGCGCAGGACTGGGCCATGGCCTCGAGCATGAGCACGCCGGGCATGACCGGGCGGCCCGGGAAGTGACCGGTGAAGCAGGGCTCGTTGACCGTGACGTTCTTGATGGCGCGGATCGTCTTGGCCTGCAAGTCGATGTCGAGCACCCGATCGACCAGCAGGAAGGGGTAGCGGTGGGGCAGTTTCTCGAGAATGCGGTGGATGTCCATCATGGCGAATGCTGCATTTTTAATAGCTATTGGCGCAGAGGCTGCCCGCGCGACGGCCCATTCTACGCATGAGAGGGGCCGGCCAGCCGCTTTTCGAGCGCGCGCACGCGATCACGCAGCGCGTGGATGTGCTTGAGCGCGGCGGCGTTTTTCTCCCAGCTGCCGTTGTCATCGATCGGGAAAAAGCCCGTGTAGTGGCCGGGCTTGAGGATGGAGCGCGTGACGATCGAGGCCGAGGAGATGTGCACGTGGTCGGCGATCGTCAGGTGTCCCAGGATCATGCCTGCGCCACCCACCGTGCAATGCGCGCCGATGCGCGCGCTGCCGGCCACGCCCACGCAGCCGGCCATGGCCGTGTGCCGCCCGATGTGGCAGTTGTGGCCGATCTGGATCAGGTTGTCGAGCTTGACGCCGTCCTCGATCACCGTGTCTTCCAGCGCGCCGCGGTCGATGCAGGTGTTGGCGCCGACCTCCACGTCGTCGCCGATGCGCACGGCGCCCAGCTGCTCGATGCGCACCCAGGCGCCGTCGTCGGGGGCAAAGCCAAAACCATCGCCGCCGATCACCGCCCCGCTCTGGAGCAGGCAGCGCGCGCCGATGACGCAGTGCTCGCCCACGGTCACGCGGTCCCTGAGCACCGTGTCGGCGCCAATGCGCGCCCCGCGCCCGATGAAGCAGAGCGCGCCGATGCTGGCGCTGGGGTCGACGTGCGCGCCCTCCTCGACCACTGCGCTCGGATGGACGCCGGGGCGCGGTGCGCCGCCATGCGCACGCCGCCACAGCTGGGTCACGCGGGCGAAGTACAGGTGGGGGTTGTCGGCGACGATGCAGTCGCCGCGCTGGCGCGCCGCGGCGGCCAGCGCGGGCCCGACGATGATGCAGCCGGCTTGCGTGGAGCGCAGCAGATGCTCCAGCCGCGGGTCGACCAGATAGCTCAGCTCGCCGGCCTGCGCCTGCTCCAGCGGCGCCAGGCGCGTGATGACGCGTTCGGCGTCACCCGACAACTCGCCGCCAAGGGCTTGGACGATGGCGCCGATGCGCAGCGTCATGACCGGCTCCTGCTTGACCCTGGCCGGCGCGGCGCGCGCGCCGCTCACTTGCCGCCGTTGAGCGCCTTGATCACCTTGTCGGTGATGTCCAGCCGCGGGTTGATGTAGACCGCCTCCTGGAAGATGGCGTCGTACTTCTCGGTCTCGGCCACCTGGCGCACGATGCGATTGGCGCGGTCCAGCACCTGCTGCAGCTCTTCCTGCTTGCGCGCGTTCAGGTCGTCCTGGAATTCGCGGCGCTTGCGCTGCAGTTCGCGGTCCTGGTCGATCAGCTGACGCTGCTTGGCCTGACGCTGGCTGTCGGTCATGGTCAGGGACTCGCGTTCGAAGCGGTCGGAGGCGTTCTTGAGCGCCTGACCCGCGTCGTCGATTTCCTTCTCGCGCCTGGAAAACTCCTGCTCCAGCTTGGCTTGCGCGGCCTTGGCAGGCGCCGCTTCACGCAGCAGGCGGTCGGTATTGACAAAGCCGATGCGCGCGGCGTCCTGGGCCCAGGCGGCCGGCGCCAACAGCAAGGCGCCCGCCATCACGGCAACGGGCAGCCGACGAAAAATGAACGACATCAAAACGAGGTTCCGATCTGGAATTGGAAACGCTGGATTCTATCGCCGGGGCGCTTGCGCAAGGGGAAGGCCAGCGCAAAGCGCAGCGGGCCCAGCGGCGAAATCCAGGACAGGCCGATGCCGGTGGAGTAGCGCAGGCCGTCGGCACTGATCTTCTCGCCGTCGCCGTACAGGGCGCCGGCATCGACAAAGCCGAACAGGCGCAGCGTGCGGTCGTTGCCCGCGCCCGGGAAGGGCGTGAGCAGTTCGGTGTTGACCGTGAACTTGCGCGTGCCGCCGGTGAAGGCGCCGGTCACGTCGCGCGGGCCCAGGGTGTTCTGGTCGTAGCCGCGCACCGAGCCCAGGCCGCCGGAGTAAAAGTTCTTGAACACCGGGAACGGCCGCCCACCCAGGCCCTTGCCCCAACCGGCCTCGCCGTTGAAGGCCAGCGTGTAGGACTTGGACAGCGGCACATACTGCTGATACTGGTAGTCGGCCTTGGCATAGCGCGCGTCGCCGAACAGGCCCAGCTCGCCCATCAGGCGCTGGTAGCGGCCCGAGGTGGGCGCCAGCGCACTGTCGCGCGAGTCGCGCGACCAGCCCAGGGTGAAGGGGAAGGCGGCGCTGGTATAGCCGAAGCGCTCGGCATACGCCAGGTAGGCGGCCGGAATGTTGGTGCCGGGCTTGATGCGCGTGCGCTCGGCGTTCAGGCCCAGGTACACGGTGTCGAGCTCGGTCACGGGCAGGCCGAACTTCAGGCCCGCGCCCATGGTGACCAGGGTGTAGTTGCCGCCCTGGTCCTGGTAGGGCTTTTGCGTCTTGTAGTACACGTCCACGGTGCGCGACACGCCGTTGACGGTGAAGTACGGATCGGTCGCGCTGACCACCACGGTGCGGTTGTACTTGCCGGTGTTCAGCTGCAAATCGAGCCGGTTGCCCGAGCCGAACACGTTGTCCTGCGTCAGGCCGAAGGTCAGGGACAGCTTTTCGGCCGACGAATAGCCAGCGCCGATCGACACGTTGCCGGTGGGCTTTTCCTTGACCTCGACGTTCAGGTCCACCTGGTCTGGCGCGCCAGGCACGTCGGCGGTGGCCACCGACAGCTCGGTGAAATAGCCCAGGCGATCCACGCGGTCGCGCGAGAGCTTGATCTTCTCGGCGTCGTACCAGCTCGACTCGTACTGGCGGAACTCGCGGCGGATCACCTCGTCGCGGGTGCGCGCGTTGCCGATGATGTTGATGCGGCGCACATAGGCACGGCGCCCCGGCTCGACGCGCAGGTCGATGGCCACGCGGTTGTTGGCGCGATCGACCTCGGGCACCGCCTCGACCTGCGCGAAGGCGTAGCCGTAGTTGCCCAGGTGGTCGGTGATGGCCTTGGTGGTCTCGGCCACCTGGGTGGCGTTGTAGGCCTCGCCGGGCTTGATGGTGATGAGCGACTTGAACTCGTCGTCGCGGCCCAGCAGGTTGCCGTCGATCGACACGCCGGAGACCACGAAGCGATCACCCTCGGTGATGTTGATGGTGATGCCGATCGACTCCTTGTCGGGCGAGATCGCCACCTGGGTGGAGTCGATCTTGAAGTCGAGATAGCCGCGCGCCAGGTAGTACGAGCGCAGCGACTCCAGGTCGGCGTTGAGCTTGCCGCGCGAGTACTGGTTGCTCTTGGTGTACCAGTCGAGCCAGCCGCCCGTGTCCAGGTCGAACAAATCCTTCAGCGTGCCCTCGGAGAAGGCGTGGTTGCCGATGATGGTGATGTCCTTGATGCGCGCCGAACGCCCTTCGGTGATGTTGAACGTCAGCCGCACCTGGTTGCGCTCGGTGGGGGTGACCGTGGTCTGCACCTCGGCGCCGTACAGGCTGCGGTTGATGTACTGGCGTTTGATCTCCTGCTCGGCGCGATCGGCCAGCGCGCGGTCGTAGGGGCGCCCGGCGGTCACGCCGGCATCGCGCAGCACGCCCTGCAGCACCTCGTTGTTGAATTCCTTGTTGCCGGCGAACTCCACCTGGGCGATGGTGGGGCGCTCCTGCACGACCACCACCAGCACGTCGCCCTGGGTTTCCACGCGCACGTCGGAGAACAGCCCCAGCGCGTACAGCGCGCGGATCAGCGCCGCGCCCTTGTCGTCGTTGTAGGTGTCGCCGATGCGCACGGGCAGCGATGCAAACACCGTGCCCGGCTCCACGCGTTGCAGGCCTTCGACGCGGATGTCGCGCACCGTGAAGGGTGAAACGGCCCAGGCCATCTGGGCGGCAAAAGCCAGGGAAACCAGCGCGGCAACGGTGCGCAGATGCAGGCGGTGAGCTGAAAAGTTCATGAATGCGAAGCAACAGGCGGCCGGCAAGCAACCGCGAACCAGAACGAAAACGAAGACCCGATCAGCCCCAACGGTTGACGACGTCGTTGAACATGGCAACCGTCATCAAGGTCAGCAGCAAGCCCATGCCCACGTATTGCAGGCGCTCCAGCCAGACACCGGTGACCGGTTTTCCCGTCACCGCCTCCCAAAGATAATACATCAGGTGCCCCCCATCGAGGACCGGGATCGGCAGCAGGTTGAGCACGCCCAGACTGACGCTGATGAAGGCCAGAAAGGCCAGGTAGTACGTCAGGCCCAGGCTGGCCGACTTGCCGGCATAGTCGGCAATGGCGATCGGGCCGCTCAGGTTTTTCAGCGACAGCTCGCCCACCGCCATGCGCCCCAGCAGGCGCAGCGACAGCGCCGACACCTCCCACACGCGCGTCACGCCGGCCCACAGGCCATCCACCGGACCCAGGCGCACCAGCACCATCTCGGGCGCGCCACCCACCATGGCGCCGATGCGGCCGATGCTCTTGCCCTGCTCCTGCACGGCATCGGGTTGCACGCTCAGGCTGATCACCTGGCCGTCGCGCTCGATCTGCCACTCGCGCGCCGGCGGCGCGCCGTCCCGCGCCGAGGCGCGGATGCGCTCGCGCAGCTGCTGGCCGTCCTCGATCACGGTGTCGCCCACGCGGCGCACCACATCGCCGGGCGCAAGGCCAGCGCGCTCGGCGGCGCCGCCGGGCACCAGTTCGCCAATGACCGGGCGCGACAACGGCGCCAGGATGCCGATGGCGCGAAACAGGCTCGCATCGGGGTCGTGCCGCTTGAGCGAGGACAGCGGCAGGGTCAGCTCGCGATGGCGCCCCGCGCCGGCGTCGGCAACCACGTCCAGGACCACGTCCTGCCCATCCAGCGCGCCCTGCGTCAGCAGCCAGCGCAGGCTCTCGAAGGAGGCCAGCGGCGCCGGCTCATCGCCGGCCAGCGCGCCGCGCTCGATCAGATCGCCGCCTTGCAGCCCGGCCTTGGCTGCCAGCGAGCCCGCCACCGGCGGCGCCAGCACGGCGCGCGGCTCCTGCATGCCGACCCAGCCCACCAGCGCATACAGCAGCACGGCCAGCACCAGGTTGGCCACCGGCCCGGCGGCCACCACCAGCGCGCGCGACTTGAGCGGCTGGGTGTTGAAGGCCAGGTGGCGCTCCTCGGGCGCCACATCGCCCTCGCGCTCGTCCAGCATCTTCACGTAGCCGCCCAGCGGGATGGCGGCAATGACGAATTCGGTGTCCTGGCCGGGGTGCTGCCGGCGGGGTTTGTAGCGCAGCAGCGTCGGCCCGAAGCCGATCGAAAAGCGCAGCACCTTCACGCCGCAGGCCACGGCCATGCGGTAGTGGCCCCACTCGTGGACGGCGATCAGGATCGCCAGGGCAACGACGAAGGCGATCAGCGTGGTGAGCATGGCGTGTATTGTCCTCCTGCCGCGGTGCGCACGGCGGCCCGGCGCTCGGTCATGGAGCGCAGGACTTCACGGCAAGTTCCGCCCGCGCGCGGGCGCGCCCGTCCAGCGCCAGCAGCGCCGCCAGCGAATCGGGGTGCTCGGGCAGCACGGCATCCAGCGTGGCGCGGTTGACGTGGTGGATCTGGTCGAAGCGGATGCGCCGATCCAGAAAGGCCGCCACCGCCACTTCGTTGGCGGCGTTCAGCACGGCGCACGTGCCGGGTGCGGCGCGCAAGGCTTCCCAGGCCAGCGCCAGGCCGGGGTAGCGCGCGCGGTGGTCCGCGCTGTCGATAGCCTCGAAGCTCAGGTCCTGCAAGGCGCGAAAGTCCAGCACCGGCGCGCCCGAGGCCATGCGCTCGGGCCAGGCCAGGCCATAGGCGATGGGCACGCGCATGTCGGGCGTGCCCAGTTGCGCCACCACCGAGCTGTCCCTGTACTGCACCATCGAATGAATCACGCTTTGCGGGTGAATCACCACCTCGATCTGCTCGGGCGCCACGCCGAACAGGTAGCGCGCCTCGATCACCTCCAGCGCCTTGTTCATCATGGTGGCCGAGTCGACCGAAATCTTGCGCCCCATCACCCAGTTGGGGTGGGCACAGGCCTGCTCGGGCGTCACATCCCGCAAGCTGAGGGGATCGCGGGTACGAAACGGCCCGCCCGAGGCGGTCAGGATGATCTTGTCGATGCGCGCGGCCCAGGTGGCCCGGGCCTCGGGCAGCGACTGGAACACGGCCGAGTGCTCGCTGTCGATCGGCAGCAGCGTGGCGCCGCCCTCGCGCACGGCGCGCAGGAACACCTCGCCGCCGACCACCAGCGCCTCCTTGTTGGCCAGCAGCAGGCGCTTGCCGGCGCGCGCTGCCGCCAGGCATGGCGCCAGGCCCGCGGCGCCCACGATGGCCGCCATGACGGTGTCCACCTCGGACCACGATGCTATTGTTTCAAGAGCTGTCGGCGCTTGTTCCACCTGCGTTGGCAGCCCGTTTTCCTTCAATTTTCGGGCCAGCTCGGCCGCGTGCGCCGGGCTGGCCATCACGGCCACGCGCGGACGAAACTGCGCGCATTGCGCCAGCATCGCGTCGACCCGGGTGGCGGCGCTGAGGGCCACCACCTCGAAGCGCTCGGGATGCCGCGCCACCACGTCCAGCGTGCTGACGCCGATGGATCCGGTGCTGCCCAGCACCGCCAGGCGTTGCCTCGTCATGCGAACCTCGACACCACGCTCACCAGCAGCATGGCCAGCGGCAGCGTGGGCAGCAGCGCGTCGATGCGGTCCAGCACGCCGCCATGCCCCGGCAGCAGCTGGCTGGAGTCCTTCTGGCCGGCGCTGCGCTTGACCAGCGACTCGATCAGGTCACCCGCCACGCTCATGCCCACCATGAAGACCACGCCCCAGATCAGGCCGGCCAGGCCGAATTCGTACAGGCGCGAATAAAGGCTGGGGGCGGCGTCGGCGTGCGCGCCATCCCAGGTGATCCAGCACGCGCCCACCGCCAGCACGCCCAGCATGCCGCCCCACACGCCTTCCCAGCTCTTGCCGGGGCTGATGCTGGGCGCCAGCTTGCGCCCGCGCGTGAAGCGCCCGCCCAGCGCGCGGCCGGCAAAGTAGGCAAAGATGTCGGCGGCCCACACCAGCACCAGCACCGACAGCAAAAAGTTGATGCCCACGCGCCGCGCCTGCGCCAGCGCCAGCCAGGCCGCGCACAGCATGGCCAGGCCCAGCACCCAGCGCAGCGCGCGTGCCAGCCGGCCCCAGGCGGGCACCCCGCGCCCCAGCAGCCAGATGCCGCCCAGCACCCAGGCCACGCCGACAGCGATCCACAGCACCGGCAAGGCCGATTCGACGGCGCCCGCACCCCACAGGCCGGCGCACAGCACGGCGCACAGCACCCCCGTGGCCAGCGCGCCGGTTCCGGCCACGCCGTTCAGGCGCGCCCATTCCCAGGCCGCCGCGGCAATGAACAGCAGCGTGAGCGCGATGAAAGGCACGGGCGAGGCGGCAAACAGGGCCGGCAGCAGCACCGCCAGCAGCACCAGCGCAGTGATGATTCGGGTCAGCAGCATGCGGCGCCCGTCACCCCACCGCGGCCTGCGGTGCGGCCGCCAGCTGCTCGGAGGTCTGACCGAAGCGCCGCTCGCGCGCGGCGTAGGCGGCCATGGCCTCGTCCAGCGCCGCTTCGTCGAAGTCGGGCCACAGCCGATCGCTGAAGACCAGCTCGCTGTAGGCGGCCTGCCACAGCAGGAAGTTGCTGATGCGCTGCTCGCCGCCGGTGCGGATCAGGAGGTCGGGGTCGGGCACATGGGCCAGCGCCATGGCGCGGTCCAGGCTCGTCTCGGTGATCGGCTCGCCGCGCACGGCCAGCGCCGCCGCGGCCTGGGCGATGTCCCAGCGCCCGCCGTAGTTGAAGCAGACGTTGAGCTGCAAGCCGGCGCCCGCCGCCGTCGCCGCCTCGGCCTGCAGCAAGCCCTGCTGCATGCGCTCGGACAGGCCGCGCCGCTCGCCCACGAAGCGCAGGCGCACGCCGTTTTTTTGCAGCTCGGGCACCTCGCGTCCCAGTGCCTTGGCCATCAGGTCCATCAGCCCGCTCACCTCGTCGGGCGGGCGATTCCAGTTCTCGGACGAAAACGCAAACACCGTCAGCACCCGCACCCCGCGCTCGGCGCAGGCGCGAATGCAGCGGCGCAGCGACTCCACCCCCTGCCGATGCCCCGCGATGCGCGGCAGCAGCCGGCGCTTGGCCCAGCGCCCATTGCCATCCATCACGATGGCGATGTGGGCGGGGACGACGGCGGGAATAGAGAGAGCTTTCGCCATGAAGGCAGGCCGTTCAAGAGTTGGCGCAATCCGAAAGTCAGAAGGCCGCGGAGCAGGCCATGCCAGCGGCCGCGGCGGAGCGGGCTTGGCCCGGCCGCTTGCGGCGTCCCCCCTTCGGGGGGAAGGCGCCGCAGGCGACGCAGGGGGGATCACACCTCCATGATTTCCTTTTCCTTGCCCGCCACCAGCGCGTCGATGTCGGACACGTGCCTGTCGGTGAGCTTCTGGATCTCGGCCTCGGCGCGCTTTTGCTCGTCCTCGGTGGCCTCCTTGTCCTTGACCAGCTTCTTGATGGCCTCGTTGGCGTCGCGGCGCAGGTTGCGGATGGCGATCTTGGACTGCTCGCCCTCGGCGCGCACGACCTTGGTCATCTCCTTGCGGCGCTCCTCGCTCATCGGCGGCATGGGCACGCGGATCAGATCGCCCATGTTGGATGGGTTCAGGCCCAGATCGCTTTCGCGGATGGCCTTTTCGATCTTGGCGCCCATGCCCTTTTCCCAGGGTTGCACGCTGATGGTGCGTGCATCGAGCAAGGACACGTTGGCCACCTGCGACAGGGGTACGTGGCTGCCGTAGTACTCGACGTGGATGGTGTCCAGCAGCGCCGGGTTGGCGCGCCCGGTGCGGATCTTGGTCAGGTTGTGCTTGAAGGCCGTCAGGGACTGGTCCATCTTGCCCTGCATGTGGCTTTTGATGTCGGCAATCGTCATGTCAATGCTCCGCGGGGTTCTGTGAGTGTCTCAGGCGTGAACGAGGGTGCCCTCGTCGCTGCCCAGCACGACGGCCTTCAGCGCGCCGGGCTTGAAGATGGAAAACACCCGGATCGGCAGCTTCTGGTCGCGGCACAGGGCAAAGGCCGTGGCGTCCATGATGCCCAGGTTGCGGCTCATGGCCTCGTCGAACGTCAACTTGGCGTAGCGCGTCGCCGACTTGTCCTTGTGCGGATCGGCGGTGTACACGCCATCGACCTTGGTGGCTTTGAGCACCAGCTCGGCGCCGATCTCGGCACCGCGCAGCGCGGCCGCCGTGTCGGTGGTGAAAAACGGATTGCCGGTGCCGGCGGCAAACACCACCACCTTGCCTTCTTCCAGGTATTGCAGCGCCTTGGGCCGCACGTAGGGCTCGACCACCTGCTCGATGCCGATCGCGCTCATCACGCGGGCGACCAGGCCCTGGTGGTTCATCGCGTCGGCCAGCGCCAGCGCGTTCATCACCGTGGCCAGCATGCCCATGTAGTCGGCGGTGGCGCGGTCCATGCCGGCCGAGCCGCCGGCCACGCCGCGAAAGATGTTGCCCCCGCCAATCACCACCGCCACCTGCACGCCCAGGCGCGTGACTTCGGCGATCTCGCCCACGATGCGCTCGATGGTCGTCCGGTTGATGCCGAAGGCGTCATCGCCCATCAGGGCCTCGCCGGAGAGTTTGAGCAGAATGCGCTGGTGGGCGGGTTTGGCTTTGGTCATGGGCAGGCTGGCGGGCGGTAAACCCGCCAAGTTTAGCGTCTGGCACGCGCGCGGGCGTGAAAAAGGCGCGCCGCCTGCGCGACGCGCCCGCAGGTTGAGCGGACCGATCAGGCCTTGCCCTGGGCGGCGGCCACCTGGGCGGCCACTTCGGCGGCAAAGTCGTCGGCCTTCTTCTCGATGCCCTCGCCCACCACGTACAGCGTGAAGCCTTTGACCTGGGTGGCCTTTTCTTTCAGCATCTGCTCGACGCTCTGCTTATCGTTCTTCACGAAGGGCTGGGGCAGCAGCGAGACTTCCTTCAGGAACTTCTGCACCGAGCCCTCGACCATCTTGGCCGCGATGTCGGCCGGCTTGCCCGACTCGGCGGCCTTGGCCGCGGCCACGTTGCGTTCGGTCTCGATCAGGTCGGCGGGCACATCGGCGGCGGTGAGCGCCTTGGGCTTCATGGCGGCCACGTGCATGGCCACGTCGCGCGCGGCGGCTTCGTCGCCCGTGTATTCGACCAGCACGCCGATGCGCGTGCCGTGCAGATAGCTGGTCAGCTGGCCGCCGCCGGCCTTGCGCACGAAGCGGCGAAAGCTCATGTTCTCGCCGATCTTGCCGATCAGGCCCTTGCGCACGTCTTCCAGCGTGGGGCCGTAGCCGTCCTGCTCATAGGCCAGCGCGCCCAGCGCGGCGATGTCGGCGGGGTTCTTCTCGGCCACCAGGCGCGCGGCGGCGTTGGCCATGGCGATGAACATGTCGTTCTTGGTGACGAAGTCGGTCTCGCAGTTGACCTCCAGCATCGCGCCGGTGGTGCCGGCGATGTGCGCGGCGATCACGCCCTCGGCGGTGACGCGGCTGGCGGCCTTGCCGGCCTTGGTGCCCAGCTTGACGCGCAGCAGCTCCTCGGCCTTGGCCATGTCGCCGGCGGCCTCGGTCAGGGCCTTCTTGCATTCCATCATGGGGGCGTCGGTCTTGGCGCGCAGTTCGGCGACCATGCTTGCGGTGATTGCTGCCATGTGTGCTTCTCCAGTGTGTTCGGGGCCGCCCCAGAGGGCGGCAGGAAAATTGAAAAAGGGGCTGCGTGGCCCCCTTTGCTGTCAGCCGCGGGGCGCGGCCGGCAAGGCGATCAGGCGGCGCCGTCCTGCACTTCGACGAATTCGTCGCTGCCTTCGGCGGCCACGGCCTTGACCACGTCATTGACGGCGTTGGCCTTGCCTTCGAGCACGGCGTCGGCCATGCCGCGGGCGTACAGCGTGACGGCCTTGGACGAGTCGTCGTTGCCGGGAATGACGTAGTCGATGCCCACCGGGTTGTGGTTGGAGTCCACCACGCCGATCAGCGGGATGCCCAGCTTTTGCGCCTCGGAAATGGCGATCTTGTGGTAGCCCACGTCGATCACGAAGATGGCGTCGGGCAGCGCGGCCATGTCCTGGATGCCGCCGATGTCGCGCTCGAGCTTTTCGATCTCGCGCGTGAACATGAGCTGCTCCTTCTTGCTCATCGACTCCAGGCCGACTTCCTGCTGGGCCTTCATGTCCTTCAGGCGCTTGATGGAGGTCTTGACGGTCTTGAAGTTGGTCAGCATGCCGCCCAGCCAGCGCTGGTCGACATAGGGCATGCCGGCGCGGCGGGCCTCCTCGGCCACGATCTCGCGCGCCTGGCGCTTGGTGCCCACGAACAGCACGGTGCCGCGGTTGGCGGCCAGCTGGCGCGCAAACTTTTGCGCGTCCTGGAACATCGGCAGCGATTTTTCCAGGTTGATGATGTGGATCTTGTTGCGATGGCCGAAGATATACGGGGCCATCTTGGGGTTCCAGAAGCGCGTCTGGTGGCCAAAGTGGACACCGGCTTCCAGCATTTCACGCATGGTGACGGACATGAGAATACCTTTGCAAGGTTGGGTCTAAAATCCGGCCCGCTCATCGCCCCTGGCGCCGTGTTTCAGGCCGGGGCGACACCTCGTGAGGGCCGGTTTGCGATTTGTTTTGCCGCACCAGGCGATGTGCCCAGCGAACTGCAAAACCCAAGGATTTTAGCACGCGCGAACCCGCGCCCGGCCGCCCCATGAACATCGCCATCCTCGGCGCCGGCATCGTCGGCGTCGCCACCGCGTACGAACTGGCCTTTGATGGCCACCAGGTCACCGTGTTCGAGCGCCACGCCAGCGTGGCCGAGGGCGCCAGCTTTGCCAACGCCGGCGTGCTGGCGCCCGGCTACGTCACGCCCTGGGCCGCGCCGGGCATGCCGGGCAAGGTCATCGGCCACCTGCTGGCGCGCCACGCCCCGGTGCGCGTGGCGCGGCCGCTGGCCATGGCCGACCTGGGCTGGATGCGCCGCTGGCTGCGCGCCTGCGATGCCGGCACCTACGCCGCCAACCGCGCGCAGTTGCAGCGCCTGGCTTTCTACAGCCGCCAGCGCCTGCACGAGGTGGCCGCGCGCATGGAGTACGAATTCGAGCGCAGCCAGGGTTACCTGGTGCTGCTGCGCGGCGAAAAGGAGCAACGCATCGTGCAGCCGGGGCTGGCGGTGCTGCGCGAGGCCGGCGTGGTGTTTCACGAAGTCAGCGGCGAGCAGGCGCGCGCCATCGAGCCGGCGCTCAAGCCCGACACCCCGCTGCTCGGTGCCATCCACCTGCCGCAGGACGAAGTGGGCAACTGCCGCCAGTTCGCCGTCATCCTGCGCGACGCCGCGCAGACGCTGGGCGCGCAGTTTCGCTTCGACACCACGGTGCACGCGCCCGGCGCCGCGGCGCCCACCACGCTGCAGTGGGACGGCGGCAGCCAGCGCTTCGACGCCGTGGTGCTGTGCGCCGGCGTGCAGTCGGGCGCCTGGCTGGCGCCGCTGGGCCTGCACGTGCCGCTGCGTCCGGTATACGGCTACTCGGTCAGCGCGCACATGCCCGAGCCCGTCATCGGCCCGCGCAGCGGCGTGATGGACGAGCGCTACAAGGTCGCCATCTCGCGCCTGGGCCAGCGCGTGCGCGTGGCCGGCTCGGCCGAGATCGGCGGGCGGCCCGACGCCATCAACGCCCGCGCCATGCAGACGCTCTACAAGGTGCTGGACGACTGGTTTCCCGGCGCGGCCCGCCTGTCGCGCGGCGTGCAGGTGTGGAAAGGCGCGCGCCCCATGCTGCCCGACGGCCCGCCCGTGCTGGGCGCCAGCGGCGTGCCGGGCGTGTGGCTCAACCTGGGGCATGGCTCCAGTGGCTGGGCGCTGGCCTGCGGCTCGGCGCGCGTGCTGGCCGACCAGATCGCCGGGCGCGAGCCGGCCATCGACGCCGAAGGCTACGGCATCGAGCGCTATCGGGCGCGCTGAAGGCGCACGTCGGGTTTTCGTTCCTCAACCCGACCTACGGGGCTGACCAGATCGCCGGACGCGAGTTGTAGGTCGGGTTCGCGAAGCGTAACCCGACGCTCGGGGCCACCGCCTGCCGGGCATTGCGAGATCACACGTCGGGTTTTCGTTCCTCAACCCGACCTTCTATGACCTCTCCGAGGCTGTCAAGGCTTTTTGCGTTTCATCCTGGGACAGTGATCAGCAGTTGGTTCGCGTCACATCGAAGCTCTCGGTCTCTTGTACGTGGACTGAACGTCTCACCACCTTCTATCCGTTGGTTTTTGACCAACCGAATCCTGCATGCGCGTTGCGCTCAAGGTGACCTCGATTGGAGCAAACCCCATCTACTAGGGTCGGTCGCCTCGCCGGGCGACCAGGTTGGGTAACGGGCGTGCTCGACTTCCAGGCTGCGAATGCTCGACTGATCCTCTGTGTTCCTCCTTTCCTGACGACGGGCTGTTCGGGCCGTTGGTGTGCTTTTCTCAGACGCTCTTGAGCTTCGCGCCCTCGGGCATGACGCCTTGCTCGATGTAGCGCCACAGGGCAATGGCCAGCCGCCGGGCCACTGCCACGATGGCGATGCGCTTGCCCCTCTTGTTGGCCGCATTGCCTGCCGTGCGCATGGCAAACCATCGGGCAATCGCGCTCTCGCTCTGGTAGCGCAGCCACATCCAGGCCATCTCGATCAGCAGCGCCCGCACCTTGCGGTTACCCTGCTTGCTGATGCCCTGATCCACCCTTGAGGCGCCGCTGTCATAAGGTTGTGCCACCAAGCCGATACAGGAGCCCACCTGCCGTCGGTTGTGGAACTGGCGCCAGAACAGCTCGATCACCAGCCGCATCGCACCGATCCAGCCCACGCCCTTCAAGCGCGCCAGTTGCTCGATGCGCTGCTGCAGCGGTGCGGGCAGTTGGCGGCGCAGTTGCTCTTCGAGCGCGGCCAGTTGCTGCTGCGCCAGCACCAGCCGCTCGCATTCGCGCGCCAGCCGCTCACGCAGTGGCTCGGGCAACACTTGGCCGTCCCAGCATCGCAGTTTCCCGCCGTCCAAGCGCGCCTGCAAGTGTGCCTGCACATCTTCCCAGCAGCCCACTGTGCGCAGCAGCTTCCTGATGCGGTCGCGGTGCTGCACGATCTCCTTTTGCAGCTCGCCACGATCGCGTATCAGCTGGCGCTGCGCTTCGGCTTCTTGCGAGGGAATGCGCACGACATGCATGCGCTGGCGCTCTCCTCGCAGCCAGCCGAACAGGCACTCCAGCAGCGTCAGCGCATCGAGCCGGTCCGTCTTGGCTCGCCGGGCGTGGCGCGCCACCGGGATGCTGGCTGGATCCACCACGAACACCTTGATGCCCGCCGCCTGCAGGGCACGGGCGATCCAGAACGCGTCCTGGCCGGCTTCGTACACCGCATAGACCTCAGAGCCGGCCGGCAGCTGCCATTTCGCCTTGAGCTGCTCGATGCGTTGCAGCACTTGCTGCAGGCGCTCCCAAGGCGCCTTGGCCTCTGCCCCATGCAGCGCCGGCTTCTCCCGGCAGCCGTCGGAGGCGGCAATCTTCCAGCTGCCGCTGCTAAGTTCGAGAGACAACGCCAAGCCGGACGTAACATTGAATGTGTGGGTCGGTTGCATTTCGGTAGCTCCTGGTTTGGTTGGTCGAAACTCCATGCTAAGGATTACTTCGCAATCGGCCTACACCCCCAGTCATAGGATCTACGGGGCGCCGTTGGGTGCGTTCGCGGAAGTCGTCGTCGCAGAGTTGTAGGTCGGGTAAGCGAAGCGTAACCCGACATTCGCGGCCACCCGCTGCCGGGCACTGCGAGATCACGCGTCGGGTTTTCGTTGCTCAACCCGACCCACGGGGCAGCGCACAATGCCAGTCATGCCCCACGCCATCCACCCCGGCCCGCGTTGGCCGCTGCATGACACGGCCGCCACCCGCCGCATCGAGCAGGCCGCGGCCAACGCCCTGCCCCCGCACACGCTGATGCAGCGCGCCGGCCTGGCCACTGCGCGCCTGGCGCTGGCGCTGGCGCCGCACGCGCGGCGCGTGTGGATCGCCGCCGGTCCCGGCAACAACGGCGGCGACGGGCTGGAGGCCGCCTTGCACCTGCACGCCTGGGGCCTGAACCCCGTCGTGACCTGGCTGGGCACGCCCGACACCGCACCCGATGACGCCCGCGCCTCGTGGCAGCGCGCCGTGCAGGCCGGCGTGGCCTTTGCCGACCAGCCGCCCGCCGACCTGGGCCCGCAAGACCTGGCCATCGACGCCCTGCTGGGCATCGGCGCCACCCGCGCGCCGGCCGGCCGCATGGCCGACTGGCTGAAGCACATGCACGCCGGCCCCGCGCCCGCGCTGGCGGTCGATGTGCCCACCGGGCTGGACGCCGACAGCGGCTGGCTGCAAGCCCCGGTTACTACCGATTCGATAGCTGCCAGCGCCGATCCAGCAAGTGCCAGAAGCCAGAATGACTTGAAACGCAGCACACCCGAGCAATCAGAGGCGCGGGTTTTGCTCCCTCTCCCTCTGGGAGAGGGCAGGGGTGAGGGCCAGCAGCGCATCCACCCGCAAAGGGCCCATCAAGTCCCAGCCGCGCGCCACACCCTCAGCCTGCTCACCCTCAAGCCCGGCCTGTTCACCGCCCACGGCCGCGACGCCTGCGGCACGCTCTGGTTCGACGACCTGGGCGTGTCGGCCACCCTGCACGCCGCCGAGCCGCCCAGCGCCTGGCTCAACGCCGCGCCGCATGCCGCACCGCGCCCGCACGCCAGCCACAAGGGCAGCTTTGGCGACGTCGCCATCGTCGGCGGCGAGGGCCTGGCCGCGCGCGGCATGGGCATGACCGGCGCCGCGCTGCTGGCCGCCAGCGCCGCGCTGCACGGGGGCGCCGGCCGCGTGCTGGTCAGCCTGCTGGACGAGGGCGACATCACCCACATCCCCACCCAGCCCGAGCTGATGCTGCGCCGCTTCGATCGGCTCGAACTGGACGCCCTCACCGTCGTCTGCGGCTGTGGCGGCGGCGACGCCGTGGCCAGCCGACTGCCCGCCGTGCTGCGCGCCGCGCCGCGTCTGGTGCTGGACGCCGACGCCCTCAACGTCATCGCCGCCGACCCGGCCCTGCAAACCGCGCTGCGCCAGCGCGCCACGGCCGGCCAAACCACCGTGCTGACGCCCCACCCGCTGGAAGCCGCGCGCCTGCTGGGCGCCACCTCGGCCCAGGTGCAGCAGGGCCGCCTGCGCGCCGCCACCACCCTGGCCCAGCGCTTTGCCTGCACCGTGGTTCTCAAGGGCTCGGGCAGCGTCATCGCCACGCCCGGGCAGGCGCCCGTCATCAACCCCACCGGCAACGCCCTGCTGGCCACCGCCGGCACCGGCGACGTGCTGGCCGGCCTGATCGGCGCGCATCTGGCCGCCGGGCGCGCCGCGCCCAATGCCGCCAGCGCGGCGGTGTACTGGCATGGGTGGGCAGCGGATGGTTGGCCCGCAGCAAGCAGGCTCACCGCCGGCGTCTTGGCAGTGCGTGCCGGTGCAGCGCTGGCGCCGCCCAGCACACCCACCCCAAGCCCTTGACCCGCACGAGGCGACCGACATGAGCGCAGACACCTGGACCCACGCCGAAAAGCGTGCGGCGCGCCGCATCTACGACGCCGCCCTGGAGCGCGAGCTGGCGCAGGTCATGGCCGAGTTCAAGCGCCGCGCCGCCGCGGCGAGCCAGCCGCAAGACATGTGGGCCGTCGAGACCTACCTGTCCAAGGCCGGCCGCGACATCAACGCCAAGTACGACTACCGCTATTCGGTGCTGGAGTTCGTCTTCGCCCGCCTGCTGCGCGAAGGCCGCATCGAGGACAGCGAGTTGCACGGCCTGTCCGACGACCGGCTGGAGCGCATTCGGCGCATCGCCGCGCTTTGAGGGCGGCGCGGCGCACCGAGTGGCCACTCGCGCGCGGCCGTCAGGCATCGGCTTCGGGCTGCCCAATACCGCCAGGCGCAGGCGCTATCGCCGGCCCATCGGCTTGCGCGCCGACAAGACACCGCCAGGGCGGCAACTCGGCGATCGCAAAGCCGCAGACCATCTCGCCTGCATGCCACGCGAAGGTGCCTGAACCCGCATCCACCGGTCCGACATGCGAGTCAAAAGTCACAACATTGACCGGCCATCACTCGACCAGTCAGTCGAATGTGATACAAGCAGAAACATCGAACCGCCCTCCCGCCGAGCTGTCAAGTTCGACCCGGTCGCCTTGGTCGGCAAGCACGGACTCGCTCGACTTCGGGTGTGGTCTTTTTGTTGTCGGCAGGCGTTCGTCCGGAAAATTTTAGGTTTGATAAATAGCAATGAACAGGGGTTCGGCTATGAATCTCAAGATGCCGAAATTGTTTATCCGACTGACTGGGGTCAGCAGGCAGTCGTCTAATATCAGTTAGATTACTCAGGAGATGCGTATGGAATTAAGCCATATCGGAGCTAACCGCAAGGAGATTAGAACTACCGCATTCACGGATCGATCTCCGGAAATTAGCATTGAAGAGAACACTGGAAATATAATATTAATAATCAAAGATGCAGATGGAATGGGAACCAAAGGACAATACGATTACCGAATAAAGCTCACGCCAAGCGACCTAAGGAACCACTGAACAATGGCCGCCGAAAGCTCGGCCATCAGAATTTGCATCCTTCGTTTCATGATGCGGCTTGCGGTTTGCGACTCGGGCTGTTTTCAAGCCTTGTTTTTGCCTTTTCGGCCTCTTTGAAGCCCCGTTTGCGCTTTCAAGGCGCACCTGTGCCTTGCAACTGCAATAGCGGCATCTTGAGCAACACCAGGTTGGCCAACGCGAACATCACGTTCAGTTGGCTCGCGTTCTTGGCCAAGCCACGATAGCGCAGCTTCTTGTGGCCAAAGAGGTTCTTGACCACGTGAAACGGATGCTCGATGCGCGCGCGAATCTGCGCCTTCACCCGCTCCAGCGCCTGCTTCAACTGCTTGGTCAAGCCCTCGGGCATGGCCTTGATCTTGTGACGGCGCTCCGCGACGTGCCAGTTGACGTCCGCTTTGATGCGTCCCTCATCTTGCGCCGCTTTGACCTCCTCGCGCTTTTCAACGCCCGTGAAGCCTGCATCGGCGTGTACATCGCTTTCCTGACCGTGCAGCAGGTGGTGAGCGTTGGCCACGTCCGACTCGTTGGCTGCGGTGACATGGATGCTGTGCACTGCACCCGAGTCAGAGTCGGCCCCGATATGCGCCTTCAACCCGAAGTGCCACTGATTGCCCTTCTTGGTCTGGTGCATCTCGGGATCGCGCTGGCCATCCTTGTTCTTGGTGGAACTCGGTGCGGCGATGATGGTGGCGTCAATCATCGTTCCCTCACGCATGAGCAGGCCTTGCTCGCTCAGGTGCTGGTTGATCTGCTCGAAGATCGCCTTGCCCAGCTCGCGCTGCTCGAGCAGGCGGCGGAACTTGAGCAGCGTGGTGGCATCGGGTGCGCTCTCGCGCGCCAAGTCGATACCCACAAACTCGCGCATGGCGCAGCTGTCGTACAGCGCATCTTCCAGCGCCTCATCGCTGAGCGCGTACCACTGCTGCACGAAGTACATGCGCAGCATGCGCTCAAGGCCGATGGGCGGGCGGCCAACGCGGCCACTGCTGGGGTAGTGCGGCTCAATGAGGGCCAGCAGGCGCTGCCAGGGCACCACCTTCTGCATCTGGCCCAAGAACTTCTCGCGGCGCGTCACGCGCTTCTTGCCTGCATACTCCAAGCTGGCAAAGCTGACTTGTTTCATGCTCCGAGTTTAGTAGCAAACGCAGCAATCGACCATCGGGGTTGGCCCGAATAAATCAGCGTTTCCCTAACAAAAATCATTAAAACCACTTCCTCGCACCGCTCCATTTTCCATGAAGGCCCTCTTCGCGCCGAGCTCGAAATAGCAGCCAGTGCGCTTCTTCGGCTCGTCGCTGCTGCTAGCGCATTACCTTTTCAGGTGATGCCTAGTGACCTGCAGATGAAGCTGCAGAAGGCAATTCAAACTACGAAACATATCAAATCTGGGAATGTCTAACTATTCGTCGCAGCCGACCGCCTACGGCGGCGGCTGAACTCAGGCGTTAGATTGAAAGATACCATGCGTTATTTTTTCCTCCTGTTGTTTACCCTGTTCCTTTCTTCCGCCCAAGCTCATACGTACAAATGTAAAGACAAAAGCGGAAACTGGACAGAGCAAGCATGTCCAGATTATGAACAGCGAAAGCAAGAGGAAGTCAACAAACTTTCCAAGCAAATTGAAATGAAAAATTGGGAGCCTCAGATTGGCATGTCTGCTAGTGAGGTTAGCCAAGTTATAAAGTCCGATCAATGTCGTTCCACGAAGGCGTTTAAGTGGTGTGGCCCATTTAAAATTAATGCCACCAAAACCGCAAGAGGTACTAGGGAAACGCTGATTTATTCGGGCCAACCCCGATGGTCGATTGCTGCGTTTGCTACTAAACTCGGAGCATGAAACAAGTCAGCTTTGCCAGCTTGGAGTATGCAGGCAAGAAGCGCGTGACGCGCCGCGAGAAGTTCTTGGGCCAGATGCAGAAGGTGGTGCCCTGGCAGCGCCTGCTGGCCCTCATTGAGCCGCACTACCCCAGCAGTGGCCGCGTTGGCCGCCCGCCCATCGGCCTTGAGCGCATGCTGCGCATGTACTTCGTGCAGCAGTGGTACGCGCTCAGCGATGAGGCGCTGGAAGATGCGCTGTACGACAGCTGCGCCATGCGCGAGTTTGTGGGTATCGACTTGGCGCGCGAGAGCGCACCCGATGCCACCACGCTGCTCAAGTTCCGCCGCCTGCTCGAGCAGCGCGAGCTGGGCAAGGCGATCTTCGAGCAGATCAACCAGCACCTGAGCGAGCAAGGCCTGCTCATGCGTGAGGGAACGATGATTGACGCCACCATCATCGCCGCACCGAGTTCCACCAAGAACAAGGATGGCCAGCGCGATCCCGAGATGCACCAGACCAAGAAGGGCAATCAGTGGCACTTCGGGTTGAAGGCGCATATCGGGGCCGACTCTGACTCGGGTGCAGTGCACAGCATCCATGTCACCGCAGCCAACGAGTCGGACGTGGCCAACGCTCACCACCTGCTGCACGGTCAGGAAAGCGATGTACACGCCGATGCAGGCTTCACGGGCGTTGAAAAGCGCGAGGAGGTCAAAGCGGCGCAAGATGAGGGACGCATCAAAGCGGACGTCAACTGGCACGTCGCGGAGCGCCGTCACAAGATCAAGGCCATGCCCGAGGGCTTGACCAAGCAGTTGAAGCAGGCGCTGGAGCGGGTGAAGGCGCAGATTCGCGCGCGCATCGAGCATCCGTTTCACGTGGTCAAGAACCTCTTTGGCCACAAGAAGCTGCGCTATCGTGGCTTGGCCAAGAACGCGAGCCAACTGAACGTGATGTTCGCGTTGGCCAACCTGGTGTTGCTCAAGATGCCGCTATTGCAGTTGCAAGGCACAGGTGCGCCTTGAAAGCGCAAACGGGGCTTCAAAGAGGCCGAAAAGGCAAAAACAAGGCTTGAAAACAGCCCGAGTCGCAAACCGCAAGCCGCATCATGAAACGAAGGATGCAAATTCTGATGGCCGAGCTTTCGGCGGCCATTGTTCAGTGGTTCCCTAGAGAGCAATGGGTGTTCACTAATTACAACGGAATGCCCCTCTGGTATTTGTATTTCGATAATGGTATTTTAGTCACCATCCAAGATTAATGTTCCAATTATTCGTCGCAGCCGACCGTCTACGGCGGCGAATGAACTCAAGGCGTTAGGCCGCACCAGGAATCACACGAAAAATGCAATGATCGCAATCATATTTTTCGCGCTAGGCGCGGTATTCACCTGGTTGCTTTTCAAAGGTTATTCCACTCAGGAAATCATGGCTCGTGGATGGGGCACCCAAGTACGCATTTACCGACGAGATGCTGAGCCAATTATGTATTGGTTTACTTTTCGCTTGTATCCAATCCTTGTCACCGTATGCACGGCCGTCGGCCTTTTGGCTGCTTTCAAAAGCATCGTGCATCATGTGGCCTAACCTCGCATTCAACGCCGACGTTTCAGCCACAATCTGCTTCGGTTTCTGATAGGTCCGGCTTGGCTACAACGCCGGTTAATTTTGAAGTTAGCGTTTCAACAAAATGGGAACTACCATGAAACAGTACAAAATCTTCAAACATCCGTCCGGTAATAGCGAGGCTGTCAAACAAGGGTGGTCTTGGCCCGCCTTCTTTTTCAGTTTTATTTGGGCAATGGTGAAAAAGCAGTGGGCACTTGGTGTCTCTGTTTTTATCGGCATTTTGGTGTTCGGCTTCATTGTAGGCGCAGCTAGTGGCGGCGATGGTGGTGACGCCCTCATAAACGTTGTTTCAATCATCATCAACATCGTTTTCGGCATGAATGGAAATTCGTGGCGTGAAAAAAACCTTATTTCTCGCGGCTACGAGCAAGCGGATACAGTAACCGCCGCCAATCCAGAAGGCGCCGTAGCGCTGTACTTGAAGGCTGCAAGTGTAGAACGCTAACAAGTCACTCCAGCGGACCGTCAAAAATCTGGGAAAAATTGGGGTCAGATGAACGTTTTTAAATGTCAGTGAATTTTCTCTACGCCCCATCCGAATACCTCCGCCCCTGGAAACTGTTTTCACTGGCGGCGGGTATCGCTTTGCTCGTGCTCGGCTCCATCCACATGCCGGCGCCGGACTGGGACATTCCCATCAGCTTCATCATGGCGGGTCTGACCTATCTGACTGCGCCCTGCAGCCTGCGCGCGCTGCTGGAGCGCCGGTGGCGGCAGCTGCCCCTGGCGGCGGCTTCGACCTGGTTTGCCGTGGATGGCTGCTACGCGATCTACTGGCATTTCGCGGACCCGGCCGCGCTGGCCTTCATGCGCGCGGCCAACGCGCCGGCGTCGCTGTCGCTGTACGGGATGTGCGCGGTGATCTGGCTGTATCGCGGCAGCCTGGCGCAGTTGGCGGACCAGATTCGCACGCGCCTTGCGTTCGGCCAGAGGCGGTAGCCCGGTGTCGAGCGCAGGTCAGGAGGCCGCAGCCGTGGCGCAAGCAGGGGCGCCGGTTCCACCCATCGTTCCAGGTCATTGAACATTTCACGGCCAAACCACCATGCCCTTCACCCCCATCCATCTCGGCCCCGGCCTGGCCTTCAAGGCCCTGGGCGGCCGGCACTTCAGCTTCATGGTTTTTGGCGGAGCGCAGGTCTTGATGGACCTGGAGCCGCTGATCGGCATCCTGCAGGACCGGGACGTGCTGCACGGCGTGACGCACACGGGGCTGGGGGCGCTGGTCATCGGCAGCGTTGCGGCCGTGATCGGCAAGCCCATCAGCACCATGGTGCTGCGCTGGCGCAAGATCGCGCACCCGCCGCTGACCTGGCTGGCGGCCATGACGGGGGCCTATGTGGGCACCTTCTCGCACGTGCTGCTGGACGCGATCATGCATGCCGACATGGCGCCCGCCTGGCCCCTGTTGCGCGGCAACCCCATGCTCGACCTGATCGGCATCGACCCGTTGCACCTGGCCTGTCTGGTGGCCGGCGTGGTGGGGTTACCGATGGCATTGATGCGGGCGAAGGCGCAGGCTCGGTCATCGGGATGACAAGGGAAAAATTGGGGTCAGATCTTTCTGCCCCGAACCGTTTTCCTCGCCCGCCAAGTTTCCCTGATGTTCAAGTGTCCCTGCGACAAGGGGAGCCGAAAACACGGACAAACCGGATGTCGGATAGCATCCGTCCCCTTGCCGGCCACCTTCGCCGGCATTCCCCCACGCCCGCCGCCGGCCCTGCTGCCCCGAGCTGTCCTCGCAAGTCACCGCATCCGTCATGAACCCTGCCCGCTCCAGCCCTTTTCAACTCGCGCAGACCCTCGCCAGCCTGTCCCTGCACTCGCCCCTGGTCATCGCCAGCCGAACGCTGCAATTCGCCCAGCCGGGCGCGCTGTTGTCGGCCAGCGGCCAGGCCGAATTTTTTCGCATGTTTGCCGAAAAGCAGGCGGCGGCGGCCGAGTCGTATTTCGCCATGGTGATGAGCGCGTTCAGCCTGTCGCAACAGCTGTTCTTTGGCGCATGGTCCTCCTGGGCGCGCGGCCAGGTGCCGCCGTGGTCCGCCCACGCCATGGCGAATACGGCCAACAACGCCCTCCGGCCCTATCAGCGGCGCGCCCGCGCCAATGCGCGCCGCCTGAGCCGGTCGCGCAAGCCGGGTTGAGGCTGCGCCGACCCGAACACGGTGCGCACCGAATATCAAGATAAAAACCCATCTGGCGCGCGCCCATCAAGCGCAAGCAGCTATTGTTTTGATAGTTTCTGGAGGCATGACGGGCCCACTCATCCGCGTCCGGCAAACGGCATTTGCGTCGCCATCACGGTGTGGAACATGACGTTGGCGTCCAGCGGCAGGCTGGCCATGTAGACGATGGAGCGGCCGACGTTGGCCACGTCCATCACGGGCTCGACGGCGGTCTGGCCGTTGGCCTGCAGGATGCCGGCGGCCATGCGCCGGGTCATGTCGGTGGCGGCGTTGCCGATGTCGATCTGGCCGACGGCGATGTCGTACTTGCGCCCGTCCAGCGAGGCGGCCTTGGTCAGCCCCGTCACGGCGTGCTTGGTGGCGGTGTAGGCAATCGAATTGGGCCGCGGCGTGGTGGCCGAGATGGAGCCGTTGTTGATGATGCGTCCGCCGCGCGGGGTCTGCGCCTTCATGACGCGAAAGGCCGCTTGCAGGCACAGGAACATGCCGGTCAGGTTGACATCGACCACGCCGCGCCAGTCTTCGGGCGTCAGGTCTTCCAGCAGCTTGGGCGGGCCGCTGATGCCGGCGTTGTTGAATAGCAGGTCCACGCGGCCGAAAGCGGCCACGGCGCGGTCGAACAGCGCGGTGACCGCCGCCGGATCGGTCACGTCGGTGGGCACGGCCAGCGCGCGGGCGCCGGCGCCGCTGGCTTGCGCCACGGCTTGCAGGGGCTCGGCGCGGCGCCCGGCCAGCACCACGTGCCAGCCGTCGTGCAACAGGGCCTGCGCCACCGCCTTGCCGATACCGCTGCCGGCGCCGGTGACGATGGCGACGCGGGGGGTTGTCGAAGCATTCATTGAAAACATCCTTCCAGGTTGAAATTCGACTCATGCGCCGGGCGGCACCCACACCTGCCCCGTCATCAGGCGCCGCGCGCTGCGGCTGACGCTGACGCGGCGGATGTGCCAGGCGCCGCCGGCGTCCTGGCCGGCCTCGGCCTCGGTCTCGATGCAGCCGGCCGGGTGGCCCATGCGCAAGCCGCCGCCGTGGGCCGGGCGCCAGGGCGCCAGCAGCGTGCCGGGCAGCGCCGCAGCCGCCGCCAGCGCAATGGCACCGGTGCCCGGCAGCGCGTGGTGAAACTGGGCCATCGAAACCATGCGCACCAGCATGTCCATCTGGCCGGCGGCCACGGCGCGACCGTCACTGGCGACGTAGCCGGCAGGGGGCGCCACCAGGGCCAGCTTGGGCGTGGCCGGACGCTCGCGCGTGGCCTGCTCAGGCGTGGTGGCCAGGCCCATGGCGACGGCCGCCTGCGCGCGCACCGCTTCACAGCGCGCCAGCAGCGCGGCATCGGCATTGAGCGCGCGCGGCAGCTCGGCGCCGGCCAGTCCCAGGGCCGCCGCATGGACGATGACGGTGGGATTGCCGGCGTTGATCAGCGTGGCCTCGACGGGGCCCAGGCCGAGCACATCGAGCGTGTCGCGCACATGGCCCGTGGGCAGCAGCGGCAAGCCGCCCCCGCCCGCGGGGTCCAGAAAGTCCAGCCGGATCTCGGCGGCCGGAAACGGCACGCCGTCCAGCGCAAAGTTGCCCATCTCCTGCACCTGGCCGCCTTGCATGGGCACGTGCGCCACGATGCGCTGGCCCAGGTTGGCCTGCCAGATGCGCACCGTGGCCCGGCCGTCGGCAGGCGCGCCATCGACCAGGCCGGCGTGCAGCGCAAACGGCCCCACGGCGGCCGCCAGGTTGCCGCAGGAGCCGCTCCAGTCGATCAGCGGCTGGTCGATGGCGACCTGGCCGAACAGGTAGTCCACGTCGCAGCCGGACTGGGCCGAGCGCTGCACCAGCACCACCTTGCTGGTGCTGGAGGTGGCGCCGCCCAGGCCGTCGATGTGGCGCGCGTATGGGTCGGGGCTGCCGATGGCGCGCAGCAGCAGCGCGTCGCGCGCGGCGGGGTCGGCCGGCAGATCGGACGGCAAAAAAAACAGGCCCTTGCTGGTGCCGCCGCGCATGAGGGTGGCGGCGATGGCGACGGATTCAGTCGGCATAGCGGCGCTCCAGCGCGTCCCACGCGGGCTTGTTGACCAGGCGCTGGCGCTCGGCAAAGGGTGCGACCAGCGCCGGGTCCTCGCTGAGCGCGCCGGTCGCCTTCAGTTGCGCGAGCGCCCGCGTCATCCCCGCGACGGCCGCCTGCAGCGCCGCGTTGGCGTACAGCACCAGGCCATAGCCGGCGGTGGCCAGCTCGGGCTGCGCCAGCACGGGGGTGCGCCCGCCCAGCACCAGGTTCATCAGCAGCGGGCGATCGAGCAAACCGGGCAGCGCGCGCACCTGCTCAGCCTCGGTCAGCGCCTCGACGAACAGGATGTCGGCGCCGGCCTCGGCGTAGCGCGCGGCGCGCTCGACGGCGGCGTCAAAACCATGCACGGCGGCCGCGTCGGTGCGGGCCATCACCAGCAGCCCGCTGTCCGCGCGGGCATCGACGGCGGCGCGAATCTTGCCGACCATCTCGGCAGTGCTCACCACGTCCTTGCCGCTGAAGTGACCACAGCGCTTGGGGCTGGTCTGGTCCTCCAGCTGCACGCAGTCGGCGCCGGCGCGCTCAAGCCGACGCACCGTGTGATAGACGTTGACGGCGTTGCCGAAACCGGTGTCGGCATCGACGATCAGCGGCAATTGCACCGCGTCGCGGATGCGCTGCGTGTGCTCGCAGATCTCGGCCAGGCCCATGAAGCCCTGGTCGGGCAGGCCCAGGCTCATGTTGGTCACGCCCGCGCCGGTGATGTAGATGGCGGCAAAGCCCAGCTCCTCGATCACGCGCGCCGACAGCGCGTTGAAGGCGCCGGGCACCAGGGTGGCGCGGCGTTGCTGCGCCAGATGCAGCAGGGTTTTGCGGGTATCTTTGGCGGTCATCAGGCATCTCCAAAGCGATGATGCTACCCGGCGCAGGCAAACGAGGAGACCCGACATGCGCATCCTGCTGGCAGAAGACGAGCCCGAGCTGGCCAACTGGCTGGCGCGCGCGCTGGAGCGCGGCGGCCTGCTGGCCGACTGGGTGAGCGACGGGCGCGATGTGCTGCCCAGCCTGGCGGCGCGCAGCTACGACGCGCTGGTGCTGGACCTGGGCCTGCCCGGGCTGGACGGCCACCAGGTGCTCGCGGCCTTGCGCGCGCAGGACGAGCGCTTGCCGGTGCTGATTCTGACGGCGCGCAACTCGCTGATGGCGCGGGTGGGCACGCTCAACGAAGGCGCCGACGACTTTCTGGCCAAGCCCTTCGATCTGGCCGAGCTGGAGGCCCGCCTGCACGCGCTGATCCGCCGCGCGCGGGGCAGCGCCCATTGGCGCCAGAGCTGCGGGCCGCTCACCTGGGACGCCGGCACCAAGGGCTTCACGCTGGACGGTCAGCCCCTGGCGCTGACCCCGCGCGAACACGCCGTGCTGCGCGTGCTGATCCAGCACCTGGGCGAGCCGCTGTCCAAGACGGAAATCCTCGACCGCGTGGTGTCCGACGCGCGCGACGTCAGCCCCGAGGCCATCGAGGTGCTGATGCACCGGCTGCGCAAGCGCCTGGACGGCACCGGCGTGCGCATCGTCACCTTGCGCGGACTGGGCTATGTGCTGGAGGCCACCGCATGAGGGGGCGCGGCGCCAGCCTGCGCCGCACGCTGCTGGGCGTGCTGGCCGCCGGCATGCTGCTGGCCTCGGGCGTCAGCCTGTGGGGCACCTGGCGCACGGTGGCCGCCGCCGCCAACGCCGCGTACGACCGCTCGCTGGCCGGCGCCATCAAGGCCATTGACGTGAACATCACCACCGCCGGCGGCGGCCTGGGGGTGGAGCTGCCCTACACCCTGCTGGAGTTCTTCGAGCTCACCGCCGGCGGCGAGGTGTTCTTTCGCGTGGCCACCGAGGACGGCCTGGTCGAGATCGGCAACACCGACCTGCCGTCGCCCGAAGCCAGCCTCATCAACGGCCGCCCGCGCTTTCGCGATGCGGTCTACCACGGCCAGGCGGTGCGGCTGGGCTCGTACACGCGGCTGCTGCCCACGCCGCTGGCCGGACAAACCGGGGTGCAGCGCGTGGTGATCCAGGTGGCTGAGACCCTGACTTCGCGCCAGGACTTCACGCGCGCCCTGCTGATGGAGGCCATGGCGCGCAACGCCCTGCTGGTGATCCTGGCGCTGGCGTTGATGGCGCTGGCCACCGGGTGGGCGCTGCGCCCGCTGGCGCGCCTGTCGGCCCAGGTGCAGGCCCGCACGCCGGGTGACCTGACGCCGATTCCGCCGGCCCAGGTGCCGGCCGAGGCGCGCGCGCTGGTCGAATCCATCAACCACCACATGGCGCGCCACCAGCAGGCCAGCGAGGCGCGCCGGCACTTCGTGGACGACGCCTCGCACCAGCTGCGCACGCCGCTGACCACGCTCACCACGCAGGTGGACTATGCCCTGCGCGAGGCGCCGCCCGGCGCGGTGCGCGAAGCGCTGCTGGCCATTCGCCAGCAGTTGGACGACGCCGCACGGCAGATCAACCAGATGCTGGCGCTGGCGCACGCCGACGCCGCCGAGGCGCCGCTGGAGCCGGTCGATCTGGTGGCGCTGGCGCGCGATCTCACGCGCTCCTGGTGGCCGCGCGCGCGCGCCGCGCAGATCGACCTGGGCTTCGACAGCGCGCTGCCGGCGCTGCCCGTCCTGGCCAACGCGGCACTGCTGCGCGAGGCGCTGACCAACCTGGTGCACAACGCGCTGCGCTACACCCCGGCCGGCGGCCACGTCACCGTGACGGTGGAGCACGCCGGCGGCGACGCGCTGCTGGGCGTGCACGACGACGGCCCGGGCCTGGAGCCCGACGAGCTGCCGCGCGCCAGTGAGCGCTTTTTTCGCGGTCGTCACGCGCGCCCGGGCGGCACCGGCCTGGGCCTGCCGATCGTGCGCGCCGTGGCCGAGCGCCATGGCGGCGCGCTGGAGCTGCGCAACGGCGCGGACGGGCGGGGCTTCGTGGCCCGGTTGCGACTGCCGCTGCACCCCGCGGACGCACCAAAACCCGCATCAACACAGGGAAAACCCTGAACGGAGCCGCCGAATTGAAAGGTCCTTGAAAGTACCCGGTCGATAAAGTTGCCCTGCTCTTGCCGCATTCCTGCATGAAGCACGAATGCCCGGCGTCCTTTCCCGCAACACGAACCGCTCAAGGAGACTTGTTCATGAAGCTCAAACACACCCTCGCGATCCTGGCCCTGGCCAGTGGCATGGGCCTGGCGCACGCCGGCCCGCTGGACAAGACCGAATGCATCGCGCCGGCCAAGCCCGGCGGCGGGTTCGACCTGACCTGCAAGCTGGCGCAGTCCGGCCTGCTGGAGGGCAAGTTCATCAAGGACCCGATGCGCGTGACCTACATGCCCGGCGGCATCGGCGCGGTGGCCTACAACGCCGTGGTCGCCCAGCGCCCGGCCGAGAACAACACGATCGTGGCCTACTCGGGCGGCTCGCTGCTGAACCTGGCGCAGGGCAAGTTCGGCCGCTACAACGAAAGCGACGTGCGCTGGCTGGCCGCCGTCGGCGCCGACTACGGCGCGATCATCGTGGCCGACAACTCGCCCTTCAAGTCGCTCAAGGACCTGGTGGCCGCCATCAAGGCCGACCCGACCAAGGTGGTGTTCGGCGCCGGCGGCACCGTGGGCAGCCAGGACTGGATGAAGGCTGCGCTGACGGCCAGGGCCGCCGGGCTGGACCCGCGCAAGATGCGCTTCGTGGCCTTTGAAGGCGGCGGCGAGGCCTCTACCGCGCTGCAGGGCGGCCACGTGCAGGTGTACTCGGGCGACGCCTCCGAGGCCGAAGAGCAGATGAAGGCCGGCGCCAAGATCCGCGTGCTGGCCGTGATGGCCGACAAGCGCCTGGAGGGCAAGCTGGCCAGCGTGCCCACCGCCAAGGAGCAGGGCATGGACGTCGAGTGGCCGATCATCCGCGGGTTCTACATGGGGCCCAAGGTGAGCGACGCCGACTTCAAGGTGTGGACCGATACCTTCAACAAGATGATGGCCACGCCCGAATTCGCCAAGCTGCGCGGCGAGCGCGGCCTGTTCCCCTTCACCAAGACCGGCCCCGAGCTGGACGCCTACATCAAGCAGCGCGTGGGCGACTACCGCAAGCTGGCGGCCGATTTCGGCCTGGCCGTCGCCAAGTAAACCCAGTCTTGGCGCCTGGCCGCGCGGCCTGACGGCCCCGTGGCCGGCGCTGTCGACTGCAACTGGAACCCATCACCATGAGCGATCGCATTCTGGGTGTCGCCTGTGTCGCGGTGGCCGCAGGCATGGCCTGGGCCGCTGCGGACTACGCGGCGCCGATTTCCTACGAACCCGTGGGCCCGCGCGCCTTTCCGCTGCTGCTGGCCGGCCTGATGGCCTTGGGCGGCCTGTGGCTGATCGTGCGCCCGTCCATGCGGGACAACTGGCTGCGCCAGGTGCCGCTGCGGCCGCTGGCCTTTGCCGTGGCCGCGGTCTTTGTCTACGCGCTGCTGTTCGAGAGCCTGGGCTTCACGCTGGCCACGACGATCATGTCCGTACCCGTCGGCATGGCCTTTGGCGGCAGCTGGAAGCAGTCGCTGGCCGGCGGCGTCGGCCTGGGCGTGCTGCTGTTTCTGGGCTTTGACAAGCTGCTGGACGTGGTGCTGCCCTCCGGCCTGCTGTCCTTCATTTTCGGAGGCCGTTGAAATGAAACACCCCCAGTCTTCACTCGCTGCGCGATGTTTCGCCCACCCCCTCAACGGGGCATCGCCTGCGGGCGGGCAAAGCCCTTCCGCGGCGATCGTTGGCCTGGCCTGCTCCGCGGCCGTTGGGCTCTTTGCGTTTCATCGGCTGCGGGTGACGCGCAGCGCCATGGACAACTGAAATGGATACCTTGCAATACCTCGCGACCGGCTTCGGCGTCGCGCTGACGCTCAACAACCTGATGGTGGCCGCCATCGGCGCGCTGGTGGGCACCATCGTCGGCATGCTGCCGGGGCTGGGGCCGATCAACGGCGTGGCCATCCTGATGCCGCTGGCCTTTGCGCTCAAGCTGCCGGCCGAAACCGCGCTGATCCTGCTGGCCGCGGTCTACATGGGCTGCGAGTTCGGCGGGCGCATCTCGGCGATTTTGATCAACGTGCCGGGCGACGCCGGCGCCATCATGACCACGCTGGACGGCTACCCCATGGCCAAGAAGGGCCTGGGCGGGGTGGCACTGTCGATCTCGGCCTGGTCGTCCTTCATTGGCTCGTTCATCGCCACCTGCGGCATCGTGCTGTTCGCGCCGCTGCTGGCCCGGTGGGCCCTGGCCTTCGGGCCGGCGGAATACTTCGCCCTGATGGTGTTTGCCTTTGCCTGCATCACCGGCCTGATGGGCGATGCGCCGGTCAAGGCCGCGCTGGCGGCGGTCATCGGCCTGGCGCTGGCTACCGTGGGGCTGGACTCCAACTCGGGCGTGTACCGCTTCACCGGCGGCGATGTGCACCTGTCGGACGGCATCCAGTTCATCGTGCTGGTGATCGGCCTGTTCTCGATCAGCGAAATCCTGCTGATGCTGGAGCAGCACTTCATGAACACCGGCCTGATCAAGAACACCGGCCGCGCGCTGTTCAACCTGAAGGAGGTGGCCTACACGTGGTGGTCCACCATCCGCTCGTCGGTGCTGGGCTTCGTCATCGGCGTGCTGCCGGGCGCGGGCGCCACCATTGCCAGCGCCATGACCTACACGCTGGAAAAACGCCTGGCCGGCCCCGACGCCAAGTTCGGCGAGGGCGACATCCGCGGCGTGGCCGCACCCGAGGCAGCCAACAACGCCTCGGCCGCGGGCTCCTTCGTGCCCATGCTGACGCTGGGCGTGCCCGGCTCGGGCACCACGGCGGTGATGATGGGGGCGCTGGCGCTCTACAACATCACGCCCGGCCCGGCGCTGTTCACGCAGAACCCGGCGCTGGTGTGGGGCCTGATCGCCTCGTTCTTCGTCGCCAACTTCATCCTGCTGATCATCAACATCCCGCTGGTGGGCGTGTTCGCGCGCATGCTGCAAACGCCCAACTGGCTGCTGGTGCCGGCCATCCTGGCGGTCAGCACGGTGGGCGTGTACTCGGTGCACGCCACCACGTTCGACCTGGTGCTGATGTCGGTGTTCGGCGTGCTGGGCTACCTGCTGCGCAAGCAGGGCGTGCCGATGGCGCCGCTGATCCTGGGCTTCGTGCTGGGCGACATGATGGAGCAGAACCTGCGCCGCGCGCTGTCCATCACCAACGGCGAGGTCGGCATTCTGTACGAGAGCACCATCTCGATCGGCCTGTGGGTGCTGTCGGCGCTGATGCTGATCGTGCCGCCGCTGCTGCGCCTGCGCCGGCGAGCAAGCTGACGCCTCGCGTCGCCGACGCAGACAAAAAAAACCGCGGCCCCGCCAGGGTCCCGCGGTTTTTTTCTGGCGGCTTCAGGGCGACGATGCCGTGCGCGGCCAAGCCGGCCGGCGCCCCGTGAGCTGGCTCACGATCAAGGCCTGAAGCGGGGGCAGTCGGCTGGAGCCGGCCAGCACGGCGCGTCGCAGCAACTTGGGCAGCGGGCGCTCGTCGGTGTACAGGCCGACGATGACGTTGGTGCCCTGATACAGCGGCCAGGCGTGGCGGTGGTGGGCGCTGGCGTAGCGCTGCAGCCGCGCGGCATCGCCCAGGTCGGCGCCCTGGGCGCACGCGCCTTCCAGCACCCGCGCCAGGCGCTCGACCGCGGCCAGGCCCAGGTTGTAGCCATGCGCCGTCACGGGGTGCATGCCCACCGCCGCATCGCCCACCAGCGCGCAGCGCGCGCCGGCAAAACGCTGGGCATACACGGCCACCAGCGGATAGGCATGGCGCTCGCCCACCAGGTGCATGCGGCCCAGGCGGTGTCCGAACTGCCGCTGCACGCTGGCCGCAAAGTCCTCGGGCGACAAGGCCAGCAGCGCCTGTGCCTGCTCGGCGCGGGCGGTCACCACGGCCGAGCACTGGGGGGTGCCGCTGCCCGGGTCGTCCGGCAGCGGCAGGATGGCCAGCGTGCGCTCGTAGTCGAAGCATTCGTGCGCCACCTCGCCGTGCGGCGCCTCGTGGCGCAGCCGGCAGACGATGACGGTGCGGCCGAAGTCGCGCATCGACGCGCCGATGCCGAGCTGGCGGCGCGTGGCCGAAAAGCGGCTGTCGGCGGCCACCAGCAAGGGCGCGCGCAAGCGCTGCGGCGGCGCTTGGCGGCCCTGGGCCGCCACGCAGTCCAGCTCGGCATGCGCGTCCGTGACGCTCACGCGCGTGACCGAGCAGCCCGTCAGAATGCGCACGCCCGGGGTGGACGCCGCCACGTCCCAGGCGGTGCGGCGCAGTGCGTGGTTGGGCACGATCCAGCCCAGGTTGTCGCAGCCGGTGCCGCCCGCGTGCAGCGTCATGCCCGGGCCCCGGCCCACCGGCCCGTCGTGCACCTGGGCCTGGCGCAGCAGGCCGATCTCGTGCGGCGCCAGGCGCTGCCAACTGCCCAGGCGCTGCAAGGTGGCGACGCTGGGGTGCGTGAGCGCGATCTCGCGCCCGTCCGGCGCTGGGCGGGCCAGGGCGCCCTCGCCCTGCTGCTCCAGCACCGTGGCCCGCCAGCCGGTTTGCGCCAGCGCCACGGCCAGCGACAGCCCGGCGGGGCCTGCACCGACGATCAGCACGTCGGTGTCGAACGACGGATCGGGCGAACAGGGAGAAACGGACGATGAGGGCATGGCGGGCGCGCAAGACGGCAAAGGGACTCTCCGATTGTCGGCGCGGCCCCGGGCGCGGCCCTTGCACTGGATCAATGCCGGCGGGCCTGGCGCGACCCGCCCTCGGCCCTCAACGCCGCGGCTTGCCGCCCTTGCGTGCCTTGGCGGCCGCCTTTTTGACGGCGGCCTTCAGCGCCTGCATGGGCGAGCGCCGCTCGGCCGCCTCATCGCGCAGTGCATGCGCCTTGGCGGACTTGGCGGACTTGACGGCCTTGGCCGCGGACGGCTTGCCGTCGCCGCCGGCCTTGTCGCGCAAGGCCCCGCGCAGCACCGCATCGCCGGCCTCGTGCACCAGGCGAAAGTCGATCTTGCGCGCATCCAGGTCCACACGGCTGACCTGCACGCGCACGCGCGTGCCCAGCGCGTAGCGGATGCCGGTGCGCTCGCCGCGCAGCTCCTGGCGCACCTCGTCGAAGCGGAAGTACTCGCCGCCCAGCTCGGTGATGTGCACCAGGCCCTCGACGTACATGTCGGTCAGGGTGACGAACAGGCCGAAGCTGGTGACGGCGCTCACCGTGCCGGTGTATTCCTCGCCCAGGTGCTCGCGCATGTACTTGCACTTGAGCCAGGCCTCGACGTCGCGGCTGGCCTCGTCGGCGCGGCGCTCGTTGGCGCTGCAATGCAGGCCGGCGGCTTCCCAGTCCTGCATCTCGGGCGAGATGCGGTGGCGCGGATCGCCCTTGTCACGCCCGCGCTGCACGCGGTCCTTTTGCAGGCGCTTGCGCAGCTTCTCATGCGCATCGCCGGGCGTCGGCAAGGCGGGCAGATGGTATTTCTTGCCGGCCAGAATGGCCTTGATGACGCGGTGCACCAGCAGGTCGGGGTAGCGTCGGATCGGGCTGGTGAAGTGCGTGTAGGCCTCGAACGCCAGCCCGAAGTGCCCGCTGTTGATGGGCGAATAAATGGCCTGGCTCATCGAGCGCAGCAGCATCATGTGGATCTGCTCGGCGTCCACGCGCTCCTGCGTGGCGTCGGCAATGCGCTGAAACTCCTCGGGGCGCGGCTCGTCGCTGACGGCCAGGCCCACGCCCAGCGCCTTCAGGTAGGCGCGCAGCAGGTCCACCTTCTCGGGCGTGGGGCCTTCGTGCACGCGGTACAGGCCCAGGTGCTTGCCCTGGCCGATGAAGTCGGCGCTGCACACGTTGGCCGCCAGCATGCATTCCTCGATCAGCCGGTGCGCGTCGTTGCGCGTGCGCGGGACAATCTTCTCGATGCGCCCGGACTCGTCGCACACGATCTGCGTCTCGGTGGTGTCGAAGTCCACCGCACCGCGCTTTTGCCGCGCCTTGAGCAGGGCGCGAAACACCTCGTGCAGATGGATCAAGTCCTGCACGCGCGCCTTGCGCTGGGCCGCCTCGGGGCCGCGCGTGTTGGCCAAAATCGCCGCCACCTCGGTGTAGGTCATGCGCGCGTGGCTGTTCATCACCGCGGGGTACAGCTGATAGGCCTGCACCTCGCCGTCTGCGGTGACCAGCATGTCGCACACCATGCACAGGCGATCGACCTCGGGGTTGAGCGAGCACAGGCCGTTGCTGAGCTTCTCGGGCAGCATGGGGATCACGCGGCGCGGAAAGTACACGCTGGTGGCGCGGTCGTAGGCGTCCACGTCGATCGGGCTGCCGGTCTGCACGTAGTGGCTCACGTCGGCGATGGCCACCAGCAGGCGCCAGCCGTTGGGCTTCTTGCCGCGGCCGCTGACCACCGCCGGCGTGGCATAGACGGCGTCGTCGAAGTCGCGCGCGTCCTCGCCGTCGATGGTGACCAGCGGCACGTCGGTCAAATCCACGCGGCCGGCGCGGTCCTTGGGGCGCACCGTCTCGGGCAGCGCGCGGGACTCGGCCAGGCAGGCTTCGGAAAACTCGTGCGGCACGCCGTACTTGCGCACCGCGATCTCGATCTCCATGCCCGGGTCGTCCACCTCGCCCAGCACTTCCTTGACGCGGCCCACGGGCTGGCCATACAGAGCGGGCGGCTCGGTCAGCTCGACGACGACCACCTGCCCGGCCTTGGCCGCGCCGATGGCGCCCTTGGGAATCATCACGTCCTGACCGTAGCGCTTGTCCTCGGGCGCCACCAGCCACAGGCCGCCCTCGTGCAGCAGGCGCCCGATGATGGGCTGCGGCGGGCGCTCGACGATCTCCAGCACGCGCCCCTCGGGGCGGCCGCGCCGGTCATGGCGCACCACGCGCACGCGCACGCGGTCGCGGTGCAGCACGGCGCGCATCTCGTTGGGGGGCAGGTAAATGTCGGCCTCGCCGTCGTCGCGCAGCAGAAAGCCATGGCCATCGCGATGGCCGGAAACCACACCTTCGATTTCGTCGGGCAGATTTTTTTGGGGGGCTGAATTTTTGATATAGAATCCTTGTTTCCTGATGCCCAGGTGGCGGAATTGGTAGACGCACTAGTTTCAGGTACTAGCGGGTAACTCCGTGGAGGTTCGAGTCCTCTCCTGGGCACCAACAATAAAAGCAACGGGCTGGAACATACCAGACTTGTCGCAAACGGAAAGCCACCTTCGGGTGGCTTTTTTCTTGGTCTTTTTTTGCCGGTCGGGCATCAGATGGGCTGTGCCACCAGATCGTGCCCCTGCGTGCCCACCACGCGCGCGCGGGTGAAGGTGCCGACCTTCAGCGTCTTGCTGGCCTTCTCGGGCGGCAGCAAGTGCACCACGCCGTCGATCTCGGGCGCGTCGGCGTAGCTGCGCCCCACCCCGCCGCGCCGGCCCAGGGCGGGGGCCGAGTCGATCAACACCTGCATGCTGGCGCCGACGCGCTCGTGCAGCTTCTGGGCCGACACCTGCTCGGCCACCGCCATGAAGCGCGCGCGGCGCTCCTCGCGCACTTCGGCGGGCAGCATGCCCGGCAGATCGTTGGCCGCGGCGCCTTCGACGGGCGAATAGGCAAAGCAGCCCGCGCGGTCGATGCGCGCGGCGCGCATGAACTCCAGCAGGTGCTCGAACTCGGCCTCGGTCTCGCCCGGAAAGCCGGCGATGAAGGTCGAGCGGATCACGATCTCGGGGCACATGGCGCGCCAGCGCTCGATGCGCTCCAGGTTCTTCTCGCCGCTGGCCGGGCGCTTCATGCGCCGCAGCACCTCGGGGTGGCTGTGCTGCAAGGGCACGTCCAGGTACGGCAGCACGCGGCCCGCGGCCATCAGGGGCACGATCTCGTCCACGCTCGGGTACGGGTACACGTAGTGCAGGCGCACCCAGGCGCCATGCGGCGCAGCCAGCTCGCCCAGCGCCTGCACCAGCTCCAGCAGGCGCGTCTTGACCGGGCGGCCGCCCCAGAAGCCGGTGCGGTACTTCAGGTCCACGCCATAGGCCGAGGTGTCCTGGCTGATGATGAGCAGCTCTTTCACGCCGCCTTCGAACAAGGCCTGCGCCTCCTTCAGCACGTCGCCGATCGGGCGGCTGACCAGATCGCCGCGCATCGACGGAATGATGCAGAAGGTGCAGCGGTGGTTGCAGCCCTCGCTGATCTTCAGGTAGGCGTAGTGGCGCGGCGTGAGCTTGAGCCCCGCCTCGCCAAACGCGCCCGGCACCAGGTCGATGAAGGGGTCGTGCGGCTTGGGCAGGTGCTGGTGCACCGCGTCCATCACCGACTGCGTGGCCTGCGGCCCGGTGACGGCCAGCACCGACGGGTGCAGGTGCTTGACCAGGTTTTCTGAATCATTCTGGCCTGCAGCGCTTGCCCCATGTGCGCTGCCAGCTATCGTTTTTGCACCAAGGCAGCCGGTGACGATGACCTTGCCATTGACCGCGAGGGCCTCGCCGATGGTGTCCAGGCTTTCCTTGACGGCCTCGTCGATGAAACCGCAGGTGTTGACGATGACCAGGTCCGCGCCTTCAAAACTCTTGGCGGTCTGGTAGCCCTCGGCGCTGAGTTGCGTGAGGATCAGCTCGGAGTCGGTGAGGTTCTTGGGGCAGCCCAGGCTGACGAAGCCGACTTTGGGAGCCTTGGCGCTTTCCGGCGTCGCGGCTGCGCTGCAAGTATCTGATTTCATTTGGATTTCACAGCGCGGCCGGGCGGCCAATCTGAGACCGGTATTGTAGGCGAGGCGGGTGAAACCGTTCTTGCAGCATGAGCCCCGAGTGGCCGCGTCCCGTTGGCCGGGGATCGAAACAGCGCCAGTTCTGGGTACCGCTCCATGCGGGGTGGCCGCCTGCAGGGGTCCAGCGGATGGCGCCAACAAGCCCCGGCCGGTCGCTGCACCTCTTTATCTTTTTCATAATGACTCAAGCCCGCCGACACCGGCCGCTTCACCCGGGCAGTCCCTTTGGGGAACACAACCCATGGCGGGCAGTCTGCCTTTCAACGAGGAAATGCACATGAGCCCAAAAACCCTCCGACTGAACATGCCGCAATGGCAAGGCGGAGCTGAACCCGCCTACCGTTTTGGCGCCGAACTGCTGCGCTGGCTGGCGCCCGCACATGAGGGGCCGGAAGAAACGGTGGCGGTCCCCGTCGCTGACAACCGGCCGCTGGAAACCGAACGCGGCATCAAGGCACGCACGGCCCTGCTGTCGCAGGCGCGCGCAGCGCGGGCCGCCATCGAGCGGCACCAGCCCGATCGCATCGTCACGCTGGGCGGTGACTGCCTCATCGATCTGGCGCCGATGGCCTACCTGAATCGGCGCCACGACGGCAAGCTGGGCGTGCTGTGGATCGACGCGCACCCCGACATCATGAGTCCCGCCGAGTTCTCGCACGCCCACGCCCATGTGCTGGGCATGCTGCTGGGGCGCGGCGATGAAGAGTTCACCGCCGAAGTCGAGCGCAAGCTCGATCCGGCGCGCGTCATGATCGCGGGCATGAGCGCCTGGACCGAGGCCGAAGGGCCGATTCTTCAGCAGCTCGGCATCCGGCACACGCCCGCGGCGGACATTGCCGACAACAGCCAGCCCATCATCGACTGGATCGAGGCCGAAGGCATCACCCACCTGGCCGTGCATTTCGACCTGGACGTGCTCGATCCTGCGCACTTCTCGCCCCTGCTGTTCAACCGGCCGGATCAGCCGGAGGGCGCGTTCGACGGCATCGTGCAAGGCACGATGCGGCTGGAGCGGGTGGTCCGGCTGCTGCAGGACGTGAGCCATGCCTGCGATGTGGTCGGCCTGGGGATCGCGGAGTTCCTGCCCTGGGACATGCTGCGCCTGAAGAACGCGCTGGCCAGCCTGCCCCTCATCGGACGCGATGGAACAAGCGGCTGAGCCGCTTCGCACCGGGCATGGCGCGATCAGAAAAACGTCACCCCGGATTCCGAACGCCGCACCCCCTGCACGCGGTCGCCGGGCGCAGGCGGGCCGTCAGCGACGCATGCCGAAGGCGCTCAGGAATTGCTCGGCCTGCCGCGCCATCTGCTCCTGCATCTGCACGAAGGTGGCCTTGGACTGCTCCAGGTAGCTGCTCATCACGCCTTGCATCAGCGGGACCTGCTGGCGCATGAACTGCGACCACAGCTCGGGGGTGAGCCCCTGGGCCTGCTCGGCCAGCTGGGTCTGAATCTCGACCATGGCCTGGATGTTCTTCTCGAGATAGGAGCCCATGAACCCCTGCATGGCGTGACCGTAGAAGCGAATGATGTCGGCCAGCACCGCCTCGGTGAACAGCGGCGCGCCGGCGGCCTCTTCCTCGAGGATGATCTGCAGCAGGATGCTGCGCGTCAGGTTTTCGCCGGTCTTGGCATCCAGCACCACGAAGCGCTCGCGCTCCATCACCAGGGCGCGCACCTGCGCCAGCGTGATGTAGGACGACGCATCGGTGTCGTACAGCCGACGGTTGGGGTACTTCTTGATGACCCGCACGCCCGGGCGTGTGACAGGGGCGACGGTCTCTTTGGCGGGGCTCATTCGGCAACGGATCCTTCAAGCACTTGCAATGAAGGAAATTCTAGGCGGGTGGGCAGGCAGTGGCGCGCCATGTGCGCCCGCCCTGCAAGCAGCAAGGCCGTGCGACTGGCGACAATCGCACGGCCTCAATGGATTTTGGTGGGTCGTGCAGGATTCGAACCTGCGACCAACGGATTAAAAGTCCGCTGCTCTACCAACTGAGCTAACGACCCCCTTTGACCCGAAACGCCACTCGCGTGAAATTCCGGCAAGCCCGAGAGTATATCCAAGTTGTCACGGCGCCTTGGCCAATTGATCGAGCACCCAACCCGCGGCGCACAGGCCGAAGGTCGCGGTGACGGCCACGCTGGAGCCATAGCCGTGGCAGTTCAGGCTGCCATCCGATGCGGCCGGCGCGTCGCAGGCCGCCGGCTGCACCACGGCCTCGCGACTGAACACGCAGGGCACGCCCAGCGGGCGCGCGCCCGCCGGCGTGCCACCGGCGCGGCGCAGGCGATAGCGCAACTGGGCGATCAGCGGATCGTGCGTGACCTGCGCGATGTCGGCAATCTCCACCCGCTCGCCCGCCCGCTTGCCGCCCGCGGCGCCGACGGTGATGAAGCGCATGTTCTGCTCGCGCGCCCACTGCACCATGGCCAGCTTGGCGGCCACGCGGTCGCAGGCGTCGATCAGTGCATCCACCGGCTGCGGCAGCAGCTGCGGCCAGTTGCCGGGCTCGACGAAGGCATCGACCGCATGCACCTGGCAGCCCGGGTGGATTTGCGCGATGCGCTCGCGCATGGCGCTGGCTTTGGCCTGGCCCAGCGTGTCGGTCAGCGCGTGGATTTGCCGGTTGACGTTGGACTCGGCAATGTGATCCATGTCGATCAGCGTGAGCTGCGCCACGCCGCTGCGCGCCAGCGCCTCGGCCGCCCACGAGCCCACGCCGCCAATGCCCACCACCGCCACGTGCGCAGCGCGGATGCGCGCGGCGCCGGCCGCCCCGTACAGCCGCGCCAGGCCGCCAAAGCGCCGCTCGGCGTCCACATCGAGCACGTCGAGCCCATCGCCGATCATGCCTGCCGCTCCAGCCGCCAGGCCTGGGCCTTGAGTGCCAGCACCGCGCCGGCAATGATGCTGGCCACCGCGCTGAAGCTGGTCAGGCTGAGGTTGGACACCCCGCTCAGGCCCTGCCCGATGGTGCAGCCCAGCGCCGTCACGCCGCCCACGCCCATCAGCACCGCGCCGATCAGGTGCGTGGCCAGGTCTTCGGTGGTGCGAAAGCCCTCCCAGCGAAAGCGCCGCGTGGCCACCGCATGCACGAAGCCGCCCACCACGACGCCGGCCACCGACACGGCGGCAATGCCCAGGTGGCGGTTGCGGTCGCTGTAGAACATCAGCCAGTCGATGGCCCAGGCCAGCGGCGCGGTAAACGTCAACGACTCGATGCGGCCGGTGCGCGAGCCCAGGTAGGTCGCCTCCAGCGTCTGCGGGTGCTCGGCCACGTAGCCCAGCGCCCCACTGACCCACCACATGCCGACGATGGCCGCGCCGATGCCCACGCCCGCCAGCAGGTTGTTGGCCCGCACAAAGCCGCGCCCCAGCAAGGCCCAGGCCACCAGCGCGCCGCCCACGGCCAGCGCGCTGGCGAGCAGCGCCGCCGGCAGCGACCAGCCCAGCGCGCCGGCGGCCAGGTGGCCCAGCGTGGCCGGGCCCGAAAACGCCACGTACACCCGGTCCACCGTGCCATCGCGCCACACCGCCGTCAGCCCACGCAGCGTGATGTAGGCCGACAGCGCCATGACGATGAACACCACCAGCGCCTTCAGGTTGCCCGCGCCCATGCGCACCAGATTCTTGCTGCCGCAGCCCGAGGCCAGCACCATGCCGATGCCGAACAAGAGCCCGCCCACCAGCGACGACAGCCACATCCAGCGCGAGTCGGCATACACCGTGTCCGCCGAGCGAATGACACCGCCCGCCGCCAGCAGCGCAAAGCCCAGCACCGCCACGCCCGCGGCGAGCGCCCACTGGCGCATGCGTGTCCACTCGCCCATGGTCACCACATCGGTCACCGCGCCCATGGTGCAAAAGCCCGTGCGGTGCACGATGGCGCCAAACGCGGCAGACAGCAAAAACGTCGCCACCAGGACGGCGTGGGTCAGCAGGGATACATCGGGCTCGGGCGGCATGGCGGGCGATTTTATTGAACCGGCCCGGAGGCGGCGCGCTCGCGCAGCCTGGATCGAACCCGGATCACTTCACATTTGATAGCGGTTTGCGCTCTTCAGGCAAGCCGGATGGGCATATTCGTTGTGCACTTCGCGCCGGCGCGGCCGCTCGTGCGCCCCGTCCTGCGCGGCTAAAATTGCCGGTTTTCCCGTTCGCACACCCCGGCCGGCGCGCCCGCCGTCGGCCCCATCGACTCACCATGTCCGACCAACCCACCCAAGCCCGTCTGGCGGCGCTGTCCAAATCGTTCGAACCCGCCGCCATCGAAGCGCACTGGGGCCCCGCATGGGAGCAGGCCGGCCTGGGACGCGCGGGCTGGCGCGGCACCGGCGCCGCCAATGCCGAGGCCGCCGCCGCGGGCCGCAACTTCGCCATCCAGTTGCCGCCGCCCAACGTCACCGGCACGCTGCACATGGGCCATGCGTTCAACCAGACGATCATGGACAGCCTGACGCGCTATCACCGCATGCGCGGCTTCAACACCTTGTGGGTGCCGGGCACCGACCATGCCGGCATCGCCACGCAGATCGTGGTCGAGCGCCAGTTGCAGGAGCAGGGCACGAGCCGTCACGATCTGGGCCGCAAGAACTTCGTCGCGCGCGTGTGGGAGTGGAAGCAGCAGTCGGGCGACACCATCACGCGCCAGATGCGCCGCATGGGCGCCAGCGTGGACTGGGGCCATGAGTACTTCACCATGGACGACAAGCTCTCGAAGGTCGTCACCGAGACCTTCGTCACGCTGTACGAGCAGGGGCTGATCTACCGCGGCAAGCGCTTGGTCAACTGGGACCCGGAGCTGAAAAGCGCGGTGAGCGACCTGGAGGTGGAAAGCACGGAGGAAGACGGCTTTCTGTGGCACATCGCCTACCCCCTGGCCGACGGCAGCGGCGACCAGCTGGTGGTGGCCACCACGCGGCCCGAAACCATGCTGGGCGACGTGGCCGTGATGGTGCACCCCGAGGACGAGCGCTATCAGCGTTTCATCGGCAAGGCGGTCACGCTGCCGCTGGTGGGCCGCGCCATCCCGGTGATTGCCGACGACTACGTGGACAAGGACTTCGGCACCGGCGTCGTCAAGGTCACGCCGGCGCACGACGCCAACGACTATGCGGTGGGGCAGCGCCATGGTCTGCCCATGATCGGGGTGCTGACGCTGGATGCGCATATCAACGACCAGGCGCCCGCCCGGTACCAGGGCATGGAGCGCTTTGCGGCACGCAAGGCCATCGTCGCCGACCTGCAGGCGCAGGGCCTGCTCATCGAGACCAGGAAGCACAAGCTGATGGTGCCGCGCTGCGCCCGCACGGGCCAGATCATCGAGCCCATGCTGACCGACCAATGGTTCGTGGCCATGAATAAGGCCCCCACGCTCCCTGCTTCGCATGGTTCGCTGCCCCCCGAGGGGGCTGCGCCCGGCTTGGGGCGGCCCGGCGCCGGCGCGGCTGAGCCGTTCGACACCCGATCCATCGCACAAAAAGCCATCGACGCCGTGCAGTCCGGCGCGGTGCGCTTCGTGCCCGAGCAGTGGGTCAACACCTACAACCAGTGGATGAACAACATCCAGGACTGGTGCATCTCGCGCCAGCTCTGGTGGGGCCACCAGATTCCGGCCTGGTATGGCGAGGATGGTTCGATTTTTGTAGCACGCAGCGAAGACGAGGCGCGCGCCAAGGCCCGCAAGGCCGGATATGGCGGCGCACTGACGCGCGATGAAGACGTGCTCGACACCTGGTACTCGTCGGCCCTGGTGCCCTTCTCTACGCTGGGCTGGCCTGAAAAGACCGAAGACCTGGCCCTGTACCTGCCCAGCAGCGTGCTGGTCACCGGCCACGACATCATCTTCTTCTGGGTCGCCCGGATGATCATGATGACCACGCACTTCACCGGCCAGGTGCCGTTCAAGGACGTGTACATCCACGGCCTGGTGCTCGACGCGCACGGCAAGAAAATGAGCAAGAGCGAGGGCAACGTGCTCGACCCGGTCGATCTGATCGACGGCATCGCGCTCGAACCCCTTCTGGCCAAGCGGACGACGGGCCTGCGCAAGCCTGAGACCGCGCCCAGGGTGCGCGAGAACACCAAGAAGGAGTTTCCCGACGGCATCCCGGGCTACGGCGCCGACGCGCTGCGCTTTACCTTTGCCGCCATGGCCACGCTGGGGCGCACCGTCAACTTCGACAGCAAGCGCTGCGAGGGCTACCGCAACTTCTGCAACAAGCTGTGGAACGCCAGCCGCTTTGTGCTGATGAACTGCGAAGGCCAGGACTGCGGCAATGAGGCCCCCACGCTCCCTGCTGCGCATGGTGCGCTGCCCCCTGAGGGGGCTGGCCCCGCCTTGGGGCGGCCCGGCGGCGGGTCCGAGGCGGATCAGGCGCTCGAGCGCAGCGCCGCCGACCGCTGGATCGTCAGCCTGCTGCAAAAGACCGAGGCCGCCGTGGCCAAGGGCTTTGCCGACTACCGCCTGGACACCGTGGCCAGCGCCCTCTACGACTTCGTCTGGAACGAGTTCTGCGACTGGTACCTCGAAATCGCCAAGGTGCAGATCCAGGCCGGCACGCCCGCGCAGCAGCGCGCCACCCGCCGCACCCTGGTGCGCGTGCTGGAGGTCATCCTGCGCCTGGCGCACCCCATCATCCCCTTCGTGACCGAGGCGCTGTGGCAGGCCGTGGCGCCCGTGGCCGGCAAGACGGGCGACTCGATCGCCGTGGCGCCCTACCCCGAAGCGCAAGCGGCCAACATCGACGAGGCGGCCGAAGCGCAGATCGCGCACCTGAAGGCGCTGGTGGACGCCTGCCGCAACCTGCGCGGCGAAATGGGCGTGTCGCCCGCGCAGCGCCTGCCCCTGTTTGCGCTGGGCGATGCGGCCTTCATCCAGCAGCACGCCGGCGCGCTGCAAGGCTTGGCCAAGCTGAGCGAAGTCAAGGTGTTCGCCAGCGAAGCCGACTGGGCCGCCGCCGCCCAGGCCGCACCGACGGCCGTGGTGGGCGATGCGCGCCTGGCGCTGTTCATGCAAGTGGACGTGGCCGCCGAAAAGGCCCGCCTGACCAAAGAAGCCGCGCGCCTACAGGGCGAACTGGCCAAGGCCCAGGGCAAGCTGGGCAACGCCGCCTTCACGGCCAAGGCGCCGCCGGCGGTGATCGAGCAGGAGCAAAAGCGCGTGGCCGACTTTGGCGCGGCGCTGGAAAAAATTCAGGCGCAACTCGCGCGGCTGGGCTGAGAGCTTGAGAGTCTTTTGCCCATGCCCGCTGATCACGCCAAAACACGCCCACTCGTCGTTGCAAATGCTCGCCGTAGCCCGAGCTACGTCTGCGCTTTGCGTCTCGATTGGACGCGTTTTGACGCGCTCCTCGGGCACGCCCAAAAAACTCTCAACCTCCGAGGTCCCGACCCCACAAGCCGGCGGCATGCCTGGCCGCAAAAGCCGGCCAGGCGGGATTGCGCAACAGGGCGCCGTGGGTGGACAGGGGCGGCGCTTTCAGCCCAATGGCATCGGCTTCGTGGCCGTGCCCTTCCAGCCACCCTGCTGCGCGCTCATCTCCAGCGTCTGATGCAGGCGGTCGGCCAGATACCAGCTGCCGCGCAAGTACGACTCCTGCGTGCGCGGCGCCAGGCGCGGCGTGATGCGCAGATTGGGCAAGCCCCGCACCGGGCACCCCGGCTGGGCCAGCAGATCGTCGTCGCTGTCCATCCAGCAGGCGGCCAGGCGCCCCGAGCGCAGCGCCTGCGCCAGGGCGTCCAGGTCGAACAGCGCCGCGCGGCTGGCGCTCACCCACAACTGGCCGGGCTTGCAAGACTGAAGCACGCGCTCGCCAACCAAGCCACGATAGCGTGAGGCGTACGCGGTCTGCATGGACACGGCGTCAACCGTCTCCAGCATTTCGGCCAGCGACAAGGGATGCACACCCAGGCGGGTCCAAATCTCGGCGCTGCGATGCAGCGTTGGGTCGTAGCCCAGCACCCGCGCGCCCAGCGCCACCAGCATGGGCGCCAGCATCTGCGCCGGCGCCGACAGGCCGAACAGGCCGATCGCGCTGTCGTTGATCTCGCGCCCGGGCGATTGCAAGTCGCCTGGCTCAGCGCCGACGTTGAGGTTGCCGCTGGTGCGAAACAGGGTCAGCAGGGCCGTGAGCAGGTATTCCGCCGTGGCGCGCGCTGTCGCGCTGGAGGCCTGCACCACGCGCACAGACCGGCGCTGGCAGGCTTCGAAGTCGATGTTGTCGCCGCCTTCGTGGATGCGTCCCACGGCCACCAGGCGCGGCGCAAAGTCCAGCAGCGGCTTGCCCACGCGCAGCCACGAAGGCACCACCAGCGCATCGGTCTTGTACAGGTGCGCGCGCAGGGCTTGCGGATCGCGCGCCAACTCTGGCCGATAATCCACGTGGTGGCGTGCAGCCAGCCACTGGCGGGCATCGGCAGCCAAGTTTTCCAACAACAATATCTCCACGCTCATCCCCGTTTTGCCCAGTCGATGCGCCGACCATACCGGCCGACCTTGCTGACAGCAGGGTGAAAATGTAACACTTTGCCGCCACCATGACTACCCCCCGCCAAATCCACACCGCCGTCTTTCCCGTGGCCGGCCTGGGCACCCGTTTTTTGCCCGCCACCAAGGCCAGCCCCAAGGAAATGCTGCCGGTGGTGGACAAGCCGCTGATCCAGTATGCCGTCGAGGAGGCCTACGCCGCCGGCATGCGCCACATGGTGTTCGTCACCGGGCGCAGCAAGCGCGCCATCGAAGACCACTTCGACACCGCCTACGAGCTGGAAAGCGAGCTCGAGGCCGCCGGCAAGCACGCCCTGATCGAGATGGTGCGCGCCGTCTCGCCGGACGACATGAACTGCTCCTACGTGCGCCAACCGCGCTCGCTGGGCCTGGGCCACGCCGTGCTGTGCGCCGCGCACATCGTCGGTGACCGGCCCTTTGCCGTGCTGCTGGCCGACGACCTGATGGTGGGCCCGCCCGGCGGCGCGCCCGTGCTCAAGCAGATGGTGGACGCCTACGCCCGCCTGGGGCGCTCGGTGCTGGCGGTGCAGGAGGTGCCGGCCGACCAGGTGCGCCGCTACGGCATCGTGGCCGGCCAGCCGGCGGGCGAACGGCTGATCGACATCGAGCGCATTGTCGAAAAGCCCGTGCCCGATCAGGCGCCCTCACGCATGGCCGTGGCCGGCCGCTATGTGCTCAGCCCCGGCATCTTCGACGAGATTCGCGAGCAGACACCGGGCGCGGGCGGCGAAATCCAGCTCACCGACGCCATTGCCCGGCTGATGACCAAGGAAGCCGTCTACGCCTATCAATACAAGGGCAAACGCTACGATTGTGGTAGCAAAGAAGGCTTTTTGCAGGCCACCGTCGAACTCGCCCTGCAGCACCCGCAGATGGGCGCCGGCTTTCGCGACTACCTGAAGTCGCTGGCGCTGTAGCCGCTCAACGCCGGCGCAGCACGTGCACGAACTGCTCGGGCGTGCTTTGCTGCTCGACCAGCTCGTTGCCCGTCTGCTTGGCAAAGGCCTGAAAGTCGCGCACCGAACCCGGGTCGGTGCTGAGCACCCGCAGCAGCTGGCCGCTTGTCAATTCCGACAAGGCCTTTTTGGCTTTCAGGATGGGCAGCGGGCAGTTCAGTCCGCGCGCATCGACTTCCTTGGTGATATCCATCGGCCAATTGTCGGTCAATCGAGCCGGCCCTGAGCGGCGAGCGTCTGCGACACAGGTTGTCGCACCGATGGAGATGATGGCTCCTGCCACTTCAGGAGAAGCCCATCGCCCGCCGTCACTCCCGTCCACCCCAAGGGCTTGCGCCGCACATCGCACTGTGGATGCTGCGCCTGATCACCTCGCCCGACGTCCTGCGCCGCTTCGTGCGCAAGGATGACTTTGCGCGCGACGACATCGCCCATGCCCTGGGCCTGGACCACTGGATCGACCCCGAAGACCGCCCCTTCAACCCCCAGGCCGTGCGCGCCGAGCTGTACCAGCAGCTGAAAACCGTGCAGCGCGCCTGTGCCAGGGCGCCCCTGCCCACCCTGCTGCAGGGCAACGTGCAGCGCCTGGCAAGCTTGGTGGGCCTGAGCGCGGTCGATGCACAAATCCTCGCGTTTGCCGTGTGCCTGCACAACGAGCCGCTGCTCGATGACACCGCCGACCTGCTCGAATCGCTCACCACCTCCAAGTTGACCCAAATCCTGGCCATGGTGCTGGAGCTGCCCGACGCGCAGGTGCGCCAGGCGCTGGGCAGCCAGGGCCTGCTGGCTCGCTCGGGCCTGGTCGTGGTCGATCGCACCGGCTCATCGCGCCTCAAGTCCAAGCTCGATTTGCTCTCTCACACCTTTGCCGATCAGATGGTGTGCACCGACGCCGACCCGATTGACATGCTGCGCGGCAAGATCCGCCCCGCCGCGCCGGGTTGTTTGGCGCTGGCCGACTACGGCCACATCCAGCCCACGCTGGACATCGTGCGTCCCTGGCTGCGCCACGCGCAGGCCACGCGGCGGCGCGGCGTCAACCTGTACATGCATGGCGCGCCCGGCACGGGCAAGACCGAGTTGGCCCGCGCCCTGGCGCAGGACCTGGGATGCGAGCTGTTCGAGGTGGCCAGCGAGGATGAGGACGGCGACCCCATCAGCGCAACCAGCCGCCTGCGCGCCTTCCGCGCCGCGCAAAGCTTTCTGGCCCAGCGCAAGGCGCTGCTGCTGTTCGACGAGGTGGAAGACGTCTTCAGCGAAGGCCCGCTGGAGCGCAGCACGGCCCAGTCGCACAAGGGCTGGCTCAACCGCATGCTGGAGGACAACCCCGTGCCCACGCTGTGGCTGTCCAACGCCGTGCACGGGGTGGACGCGGCCTTCATCCGCCGCTTCGACATGGTGTTCGAGCTGCCCGTGCCGCCGCGCAGCCAGCGCGCGCGCATCGTGCAGGCGCATTGCGGCGACCTGCTGGACGCGCCGCGCCTGGCCCGCATGGCCGAGGCCGGACACCTGGCCCCTGCCGTGGTTGCCCGTGCCAGCACCGTGGCGCACGCCATCGAAGCCGAGGTGGGCCGCGCCGCCAGCGCCCGGGCCTTCGAGCACATGGTCAGCCAGACGCTGCAGGCCCAGGGCCACCGCCCGCTGCCGCGCCACGACCCGCACCGCCTGCCCGAGGTGTATGCCCCCGATTTTCTGCACGCCGACGCCGACCTGGCCGACATCGCCCGCCGCCTGGTCGCCGCACAGGGCACCGGCCACGGCGGCGCGCGGCTGTGCCTGTATGGCCCGCCGGGCACGGGCAAGACAGCCTTCGGGCGCTGGCTGGCCGAGCAACTGGACAAGCCGCTGCTCGTGCACCGCGCGTCCGACCTGCTGTCGATGTACGTGGGTGAGGCCGAGAAGAACATCGCCCGCGCCTTCCGCGAAGCCGAGGACAACGATGCACTGCTGCTCATCGACGAGGTGGACAGCTTTCTGCAAGACCGCCGCGTCGCGCAGCGCAGCTGGGAAGTGACCCAGGTCAACGAGATGCTCACGCAGATGGAGGGCTATTGCGGCGTGTTCATCGCCAGCACCAACCTGATGGATGGGCTGGACCCGGCCGCGCTGCGCCGCTTCGATTTGAAGGTGAAGCTGGACTACCTGCGCCCGCCCCAAGCCTGGGCACTGCTGCAACGCCACTGCGCGCAACTCGGCCTGCCCGCGCCCGGCGCGGCAGAACAGGCCCGCGTGGAGCGGTTAAGGCAGCTCACGCCCGGGGACTTTGCTGCGGTGCTGCGGCAAAGCCGTTTCATGCCCTTGGCCAGCGCGGCGGCGCTGGTGGCGGGGCTGGAAGCCGAATGCAGATTGAAGCAGGACGGCAGGAAGGCGATGGGGTTTGTTTGATGCCCAATTTGTAGGCAAATTGGCTTGCAGCGCTTATAGAACAAGCGTGATCAGCTATCCAAATTGAAGTAATGGATTGACGTCACTGATGGATCTGCCGCGGCCCATGATGGGGCAACACAATCGACCAGGCCCAGCCGTACCGCGATGACGCCCGCAGGGTATCGCGGCAGCAAATAACCAATATTCAAGATGCATTGGTACGCCAAAAGGAGGACGCCGTGAGCCGAAATACATCCGTAGCCCTCGGACAGCACTTCGCCGACTTCATTGATGCCCAGGTGCAAGCCGGGCGCTATAGCACCGCCAGCGACGTGCTCAGGGCCGCGTTGCGCTTGCTGGAGGAACACGAAGCCAGGGTGAAGGCTTTGCAAGATGCGCTGAATGCCGGCCGTCAATCTGGCGAGCCACGCGTGTTCGACAGCGAGGCGTTTCTGAGCCGGAGGCATGCGCAGCATCGCCAAGCCCCAGCCGCACGCAGCACCAACGGCAGGACACCGATCGACATCTGTGACGGCAAAGCCGCGCAGCCGCAGTAACGTGCTTGCCCACCGTCTTGCGAGGCTGGCTCGCCTTGTTGGGCTGGCGCGATTTTGTACGGCACAATTTGTCACACCTCCGCCACCATGCCCGGCATGACCACCCCACGCACCCTGTCCAAATCCAAGCTGCTGGCCTTGCGCCAATGCCCCAAGCGCCTGTGGCTGGAAGTGCACCAGCCGCAGGCCCGCCAGGACTCGGGCGCCACCCTGGCCAGCTTTGCTGCCGGCCACCAGGTGGGCGACATTGCGCGGCAGATTTACGACCCCCAGCAGCGCGGCCACTTGATCGACCCGCAGGTCGAGGGCTTTGACGCCGTCTTTGCCCGCACGCAGGCGCTGCTGCAATCGCGCCAGCCGATCTTTGAAGCGGGCTTTCGTGCCGAAGGGGCTTTGGCCTTTGCCGACGTGCTGCTGCCCACACGCGGCGGCGGCTGGCGCATGGTGGAGGTGAAGTCGTCAACCTCCGTCAAGGACTACCACCGCGACGATGCTGCCGTGCAGGCCTTTGTGGCCCGCGCCTGCGGCGTGCCGCTGCAATCCATCGCGCTCGCGCACATCGACAGCCAGTGGACCTACCCCGGCCACGGCGACTACCGCGGCCTGCTGGTGGAAGAAGACCTGAGCGAAGACGCCTTTGCCCGCGCCGATGAAGTGCGGGGCTGGATCGCCGAGGCCCAGGCCGTTGTGACGCGCCAAACCGCGCCGTGCGTCAGCACCGGCAGCCAGTGCAGTGCCCCTTACGAATGCGGCTTTCTCGCCCACTGCCAAAGCCAGGAGCCGCAGGCCGAACACCCCGTGCACTGGCTGCCACGCCGCAGCAATGCGCTCAATGCACACATCGAGGAGCACGGCACCCGTGAACTGCGCGACCTGCCCGACAGCCTGCTCAACCCCACGCAGCAGCGCGTGAAAACCGCCACCTTGTCGGGCCAGGCCTTCTTCAACCAGGCCGCCACTGCGCAGGCCCTGGCTGCACACAAGCTGCCGGGCTACTTTCTGGACTTTGAAACCATCCAATTCGCCGTGCCCATCTGGCCCGGCACGCGGCCCTATCAGCAAATCCCCTTCCAGTTCAGCGTGCACCGCCTGGGGCGCACGGGGCGCGTGGCGCATCAAGCGTTTCTCGACCTGACGGGCGGCAACCCCTCGCTGGCCTTTGCCCAGGCCCTCATCGCCTCCTGCGGCGAGCGCGGCCCGGTGTTTGTCTATAACGCCGCGTTCGAAGCCACCCGCATCCGCGAGCTGGCCGAACGCCACCCGCACCTGGCCCCCGCGCTGCACGCGCTGAATGCACGTATCGTCGATCTGCTGCCCATCGCCCGCCAGCACTACTACCACCCCAGCCAGCAAGGCAGCTGGAGCATCAAGGCCGTGCTGCCCACCTTGTGTCCGGAGCTGTGCTACGACACGCTCGACGGCGTGCAGGACGGCGGCGGGGCCCAGCAGGCGTACCTGGAGGCCATCGCCCCCGCCACCAGCGCGGCGCGCAAGGCCGAACTGGAGCGCCAGTTGCTCGCCTACTGCCACCTCGACACCTGGGCGATGGTGCGGCTGTGGGCCGCGTTTACCCACACCCTTTTGAAAGCCTGACCCCCATGGCCAAACGCCCCGAAACCCTGGACACCGCCCTGCTCATGGTCGAGCTGCTGCGCCGCATCCCGCGCGGGCGCAAGGTCACCACCGGAGAGCTGCACCAGCAGCTGAAAAGCGCGGGCTTTGACCGCGACCTGCGCACCATCCAGCGCCAGCTGGAAATCCTCAGCGAGCATTTCGACATCGAACGCGACGAGCGCAGCAAGCCCTATGGCTACCGCTGGCTGGAGCGCGCCCAGGGCCTGGCCGTGCCCCGCCTCACCCCGCAAGAATCGCTGCTGCTGCTGCTGGCCCAGGAGCACCTGAAGAACCTGCTGCCCGCGCGGCTGATGCAGTCCATGGACGGCTTCTTCACCCAGGCCCGGCGCAACCTGGGCGACAGCCAGGGCCAAGGCGCCGACCCGGCCCGGCTGGAGCGAGAATGGCCGCGCAAGGTGCGCGTGGTGGCCACCAGCCAGCCGCTGCTGCCGCCCAAGATCGAACCCGGCGTGCTCGAAGCCGTGAGCGAAGCCCTGTACGCCAACCGCTGGCTGGCGCTGGACTACCAGAACGCCGCCGGCAAGCGCAAACCCATCCAGGTCATGCCCCTGGGCCTGGCCCAGCAAGGGCCGCGCCTGTACCTGGTGTGCCGGTATGAGGGTTTTGACAACGAGCGCAGTCTGGCCCTGCACCGCATTCGCAAGGCCGAGGCATCCACGCTGGCGTTTGAGCGCCCGGCGGATTTCGACCTGCAGAAATACGACGACGATGGGCGCTTTGGGTTTGGCGACGGGCGGCGGGTGCGGCTGACGTTCCACATCACCCACGACGCGGGGCTGCACCTGCGGGAGTCGCCCTTATCCAAAGATCAGCAGGTACGGGACTTGGGCGACGGGTGGATGGAAATTACCGCAACGGTGGTGGACAGTGCGATGCTGGAGTGGTGGTTGCGGGGGTTTGGGGAGGCTGTGCGGGATGTCCTGCGTGATGTCTCACTCGCGCCGGAGAATGTATGAGAGGACGCATGACAATCCACAGTCGCTACGCACCACGATTCAAATGAAGGACAAAAAATGAGCATCAAATACGACTCCAAACGCGAGCCCCTGGCCGAGATCATCAAAAAGGCCACCATTAATGCGACTTACGTCATCCCGGACCTTCAGCGTCCGTACGTTTGGAGTCCTCGGCAAGTCACCATGCTCATTGACTCCCTGTTTCGGGGCTGGCCGTTTGGTTCCTTGCTGCTGTGGGAGGTGAAACCGGATTGCTTTGAAGCCAACGAAGGAATTCCACATCGCCCGTTCTGGCAAGTTGTGGATCGAACCGGGAACGACAAGGGTTCACAGAACTCGGCACTCGGTCAACCTGCCACCTACCAAATGGTCTTGGATGGCCAACAACGCGTCCAAAGTCTGATCCTCGCGTTGGGTGGTGATCAGTGGGGATTTCAATTGCTGGATTCGGAGTGGGCGCTGGATCTTCAAGATCGCCGAGTGAAACCCAGCAGCCACTGGTCCAAGGCATCAATGTGCATCGACCTACAGAAGTTCACCGCCGAACTAAAGGCAAAAAACGACATCGTTCGCAAAATTGAGGTCGGAAAGATTCTGGATTGGGCCATTCTCGACCCAGTTTCCGGACAGTCTGCAGAACCGCGTCCTGCCAACTATGTGCATCCTCTTGAAACCGCGAAAGGCAGCCCAGGGCGTTTCATTCGGCTGTCCAGATTCTGGGAGATGGTTCAAAAAGACCTCTCGGAGGATGAATACAAGAAACTCTTGGATCCTATGCTCAAGGAGCACAGCGTCAGCGACGATGTTCGCTCAGAACTTCTGGGTCCGTTGGCGGTGTTCATGAAGGTCGTCGAGAACGTCAAGACCAACAGCTTTGTTCACGCACTCCAGATTGAGTCCTTTGAGTTGACACCGCAGTGGAGCAAGGACGATTACAGCGATGCCATCGTCAACATCTTCACGCGGCTGAACACAGCCGGACGCACGTTGACCCGCGAGGAAATTACCCTGGCTTGGCTGAAAGTGGGATGGCTGCCGGAGAAAACCGATAACAAGACTGCTGGCCAATGCCTTGAAGAGCTGCGCGCAGCGCTAGGCGATCGCGGCTTTCGCCTGGAGACTGATGAGATCGTTCGTCTCATTTCTTTCGTCTGGGCCGTCGAATTTCGAGTCGGAACGCTTCTCGATTCGAAGGATTTGCTCAAGGGCGACATCGTTCGCTCCATGGCCGCGTCGGTTGCTGCCGCGTGGACGAAGCTGAAACCGAGAGCCGAAAGCTGCGCAGAGCTGATCAAAGAGCGAGATCTGCTGGAAAACCAAGGTTCATTCAACGCGATCATTGTTTACCTGACGTGGTATCGCCTTGCGTTCGACCGCTTCGATGCGGTGGCCGCAAACGTCTCGGTGATTGAGCGCGACAGCCTTGAAAAGCAGCTTCACCAGCGTGCCACACAGTTTCTCGATCGCTGGATTTTCGGCTCGCAGTGGGCCAATGTGTGGGGTGACGGAGCCGTACTCAATTTCCAGAACTTTGCCACCGAGCTGCACGCCATTTTTATCAAATTCAGTACCGCGCAGGCTGCTGATCTCATTACCACTGTCGATGACAGCATCAGCCAGATGATGGCACGGGTGTCCACCAAGGCGATCGAACAAATCAATAACGTGCTGGTCAGAGATCGGCGACGGGTTCACGCCTACTATCCATTTCTTTGGGTGTGGCATCGGCTGGACGATGGTCGCTGGAAGAACTCTTCCATCCAGATGCGCACAGGCCGAAAGCGCACCAGCAAGCTCGAAGTGGATCACACGGTGGCCGACGCATGGTGGGTGCGTTTGATGGAGCAGCAAATCAAAGCGAAGCTGGCGAATTTCACCGGAACCGATGCAGAAAAAGCGTTGATTGCCCCAGACAACTTTGAATCCCGCGATGAAGCAATTGCCTACATCAACCTACTGGGCAACTGCTCCTTGTTGGACAAATCATTCAATATCTCGAAGAGCGATGAGTCGATGCGCCACTTCTTGCAGCAGGTTCACGAGTTCAAGGATGGCAAGGTGCAAATGGCTGACTGGGAAACGGCGCTTGCACTCACACCCACACTGACATTGCCGGACGCATCAGCCTTTACGGACATCAAGAAAGCCATCCACACACGCGATGCGCTGATCCGAAAAGATCTGATCGACTTCATTGCGGGGCAGAAGCACCGGGTCGACTAGAAACCGACAGGACACCGCGAGGCATAGAGCAGAAGCCCATGGCGAAAATTCAAAAACAATAGCTGCCAGCGCTTACCCAGCAAGCGCCAGCAGCCAATTTGACTCAGAATCTATCGCCGCCGCAGCACGTGGATGAACTCATCCCCCACCGTCTGCTGCTCCACCAGCTCGTTGCCCGTCTGCTTGGCAAACGCCTGGAAGTCGCGCAGCGAGCCGGCGTCGGTCGCTACCACCTTGAGCAGCTGGCCGCTGGCCATGTCGGCCAGGGCCTTTTTGGCCTTGAGGATGGGCAGGGGGCAGTTCAGGCCCCGGGTGTCGATTTCTTTGTGGATGTCCATGGTTTCAGCAGTCCTTGCCCAGCGGTGCCGGGGTCATTCGTTCTTCGGACTGTACCGCGTTGGCGCCACCGGCACCGTTGTTTCAGGCTTTCAGCCGATAGCGCACTTGCTGGAGAAACTGCGGGTAGCTCAGCAGGTGCTCCGGCAGCGCGCGGCGGTGGGTTTTCTCAAACAGCAAGGCGTGCAGCCACGGCAAGGCGTTGGTGGGGTCGGGCTCGTTGGGGCGGGGTATGACCGACTGGTCGGTGTCGCTCGCGGGCTCACTGTCGATGTCTTCGTCTTCGGGGTCGTCCAAGCTGATCTCGATCAGTCCTGCCCGGGCTGTGGGTTCGCCATCGAGGGCTGCGGGGTCCAGTTGCTCGGGGGCGGTTTGCATGAAGGTGGCATAGCTCCAGCCCAGGTCGTCGATGGACAGGTCGGGCAAGATGCGGTGGAACAGTCGCTCGTGCAAGGCGGGCATGTCGTGGTGGCTCGACAGTTGCTCAAGACCCTTGTCGAGTCTTGCGATCAGGGTGTTCAACCCTTCGTATCCCACTCGATCTTTCAGGCAGTCTTCCCAGAACCATTCATCAAAAACCTGGCACACGGCGTCGCGCAGCGGCACGCCGCTGTCCAGCAGGCGGGCGATGGGCGGCGCTTCCGATGCGTACTCGTCTTCCATGTCGAGGTTGAGGCGGCAGCACGTGCCCATGGGGTCGAGGTCGTGCAGCATGTGCGTGAGGCGCCCGATGAAGGTGTGCAGCGAGGTGCTTCTTTCGTAGACAGGCGTCTTGCTGTCTTCGGTGGCAGGGGCTTGTGCGGCGTATGCGGGTTGGGTGGTGGCGGATTCGGTCGGGTCTTTGTGCATGGTGCGTTGTTCGTGAATGAGGTGTGTGGCGCCCGTTGTTCAAACGCCCCGAGGGTGAAGGGGCGTGGGCCGATCAATGGGCTCGGGCTGGCCAGTGCAGAAACTGGTCGATCTCGGGCAGGTAGTCGGCAAAGCTGGACAGCCCATGGTCGCCGCCCTCTTGCAGCCGCAGCGTGGCTTGCGGGTAGCGGGCGACCATGTCGCGCCAGTCCAGCACCTCGTCGCCCTTGGCGGCAATCAGCAGCTGGGGCGCGACAGCGGGCAGGTGCGTGACGTCCAGGGCTTTCAGCTCGTCCAGGTGTTCGGGGCGGAAGTCGAAGGTTTCCTCGGGCTTGTCCCACTGGCTGAGCTGGCCCAGGTGGCGTTGCAGGGTGACCCATGGCTGGGTAGCAGGGTTGAGCAGCACGCTTTTGCAGCGCAGCTGCTGCGCCAGCCAGGTGGCGTAGAAACCGCCCAGCGACGAACCGATGACGGCGATGCAGTCAGACGGCACGCTGGCCCAGGCGCTGGTCACATCCAGCATGAGGGCGGCAGCAGCTTTGGGCGATGGCGGCAATTGCGGCGCGATGAATTCAACCTGCGGATGGTGCTGAGCAACATGGCGCCGCAGGTGCTGCACCTTGGTGGACTGGGGCGACGAGCGGAAACCGTGCAGGTAGAGCAGATGGGTGGTGGCGGGCATGTTCGTGTTTCCTTCCCTGTGGCGATGATCCGTGCCCGTGCTGGTGGGCGAGTGATTTGGATCATAGGAAAGAATGCGACAAGATGCGTCGCACACCAACAAGAGGGCGCAGTGCCCAAGCCCGGTCAGCCGTCCAGCCGCGCCATCAGCGCCGCCGCAGCGGGTTCAGACAGCACGCATTCCACGCGGTACTGGGCGCGGGTCAGGCCCACAAACAAGCGGCGCAGTTCGCGCTCGCTCGCTTGCTCGAAGTCGATTTCAGCCAGCACCACCACCGGGGCGCTCTGGCCCTTGAAGCGGTAGATGGTGTCGGCCAGCAGCACGCCATCGGTCCACAGCGCATTGCCCGCCGCGTCGTAGCGGCCGGTGGGCTTGCGCAGCGCCAGGCCTGCGATCGCGTCCTGCTTCAACACTTCAGAGCGCTGCTGGCCCGCAAAGCTGAGCAGCGCGATGTCTTGCGCAGCAATGCCATCTTGCTGCAGGCGCTTGACGCACGCCTCGACGGCGGTGACCAGCCCCAGCTGGCCCGGCGCATAGGTGGCAAAGCCCGGCGCCTCGCCTGGGTAGGCAGAGCGCGCCTGCACCGGCTCGGCCAGCAGGCGCAGCTGGTTGATGGCATCCACCACCGCGCGGGGGCTGCGAAAGTTGTCGCGGCAGCGGATGGTGACGGCGTCGGGCAGCTGAAAGCTGTCGCGCTCGTACAGGCTTTGCTCGGAGTCGCCCAGCAGGTACACCCGGCCTTCGGGCTTGAGCAGGCTCAGCAGCGTTTGCACCCAGCCGGGTTCAAAGTCCTGGGTTTCGTCGATGACGAGCAAGTCCCAGCGCGGCGGCTGGCTGGCGGCCTGCTGCGCCCAGCGGGTGGCCAGCTCGTCGAAGACGCCGGGGGTGTCAAACCGGGGTTCATGCCCTGCGCGCCGGGCCTCGGCAACGCACAGCTCGTGGAACGAGCCCACGTCGGTCGAGGTGGGCGCAATGCGGGCCATGTGGTCGGCCAGCGGGCGGTTGAAGCACACGTAGGCGCTGCGCTGGCGCGCCCGGTGCGCATCGGCCAGCAGTTGCACGGCCAGCTGGGTTTTGCCGGAGCCGGCCGTGGCATCGACAACAAACGCGCCGCTGGCGTGCTCGATCTTGGGCACCCAGGTGGCCAGGCCCGCCGACAGCGCGGTGGACAGGGTGCGCAGTTGGCCGATGCGGGTGGCGACATCGGGCACCACCGCCAGCGTCTGCCCCAAAAAGTCCAGGATGCGATCGCGCTGCGCAGCGTCCAGCGGCGGCGCGGACGCATTGGCGTTGCGGATGTGGTGGTGCAAATCCGGCAGGCCGTCCGCATCCACCACGCGGTCGCCCGGAAAGGCGAGCACGGACGACATGACCTTGTGGTCGGGCAGCACCAGCATGGTGGTGATGATGGCGTGGCCCAGCCCCGCGTCATGCAGGCGGGTGCGCACGCTGGCGTACAGGCGCCGCACCTGATGCCCAACATCCTTGGCCATGGCGATCTGGCCGGTGCCGTAGCGCTTTTCGACGCCTGTGCTGGACTCGATGACGGGGCCTGCCTTGATCTCGAGCAGCACGATGTGCCCATTGGGCGCCACCACGGCCACGTCGATCTCGCCATGCAGTTGCCGGCCGTCCAGGACACACGACCAGTCCACGCTGTGAAACACGTCGAAGCCGTCCGGCAGGCTGGCCTCCAGCAGCCTCAGCACGTCGTGTTCGCGCTGCACGCCGAGCGTCGCGGGGGGCACCAGAGGGGCGGAGGGATGCAGCAGGGCCATGAGGGTCAGCCGGTGTTGGGCGCGCTACGTGTCAGCGCTGCTGACAAAGCACGCCGCCTCCAGCGGCCCGTCCTGCTCCCAGCGGTAGGCCACCAGGGGGCCGTTCTTGCCGGCGCTGTAGTCCACGCAGGCCGCCATGGCGTGCAGCGGCGCGGGGGCACCGGTCATCCAGTAGTGGCCAAAGAACAGGGGCTTGTCGGGCGCAAAGGGTGGAACGGCGTGGGCGGGGATGGGGGTGTCGGGCAGCGCGGCCCGCGCCGCAGCGTCGGGCATCAGGGCCAGGTCTCGATAGCTGTGCACACCGGGCAGCCACCAGCGCACGCGCACGTTGTGGCGCTCGTGACCATCCTTGTCATGAAAGCTGTGACCGTCGGGCAAGGGCAGCTCGATGCCCTTGAGGAGCGTCTCCACGGCGCGAAATGCCGGGCTGCCATCGCGGCTGGCTTGCACGATGACGGCGTCGGTGAGCCGATGGTCGGGCGTGAGCAGCGGGCGCAGGGCTTGCATGTGGCCCTCGTGCCAGCAGGCGTGCACCACGCGCAGGCCGGGCAGGTCGAGCCACAGCGGCAGGGTTTTGAACCAATCGACGATATCGGCGTGGCGTGCGGGCTGGTCTTGCAGTTCGCGCAAAAAAACCTGGTGCTGAGCCCGGTTCTTCTCGCCCTTGAGGCCACCGTGCGGACGCAGGGATTCACCGGGCGCATCGGGGTCGGGTGTGTGCCAGGCAATGGCATTGAACTCGTGGTTGCCCATGATGGCGCGGGCCGACCCGACATCAACCATGCGGCGCACGATGTCCAGGGTTTCCAGCTGGTGCGGGCCGCGGTCGATGAAGTCGCCAACGAAGATCACTTGCGCATTGGGGTGTCGATACGCACCCTGGCGCTGTTCATAGCCCAGTCGGTGCAGCAAGGCCTTGAGCTTGCCGGCCTGGCCGTGGATGTCGCCGATGATGTGAAAGCTCATGGGCCTGGTGGACGCGATGCGGCAATTGCCTTGGGCTGGGTCAATCCAGGCCCCGCCGCCGCTCGGCATTTTCCTCGGGCGTGAAGAACACCGGCTCGTGCCCGCGCGTGCGCAGCCAGTCGGCCAGCGCGTAGCCGGTGCCGGCGGGCCAGCACTTCAGATCGGGCAGGTCGTACAGACGCCAGTCCACCAGTTCGGGCGACAGGCGCACCTCGCCTTCGGCCACCACGTGGTAGGCGATGATGACCTGGTTCATGCGCTGAAAGTCGTAGGCGCCGACGATGTGGGTCTCGGTCACGTCCAGGTTGGTTTCTTCCTTGACTTCGCGCGCAATGCCCTCTTGCGGCGTCTCGCCCGCCTCCATGAAGCCGGTGATCAGCGCAAACATCTTGGCCGGCCAGGCGGCGTTGCGCGCCAGCAGCACCTGGCCGCGGTATTCGACGATGGCCGCCAGCACGGGCGTGGGGTTGTTCCAGTGCGTATAGCCGCAGGCGGGGCAGCGCAGGCGCTCCTTGGGGCCGCTGTCTTCGTCCTGCACGATCCATTCGAGCGGGGTGGCGCAGCCGGGACAGAATCTGAAGGCGTTCATGTTACTATTATTTTTATAGCTACCTGCGCACGATCCACATGCGCTACAGGACGATTTGCCTTGAATCAGGCAGGAAAGACGCCGGTCGACAGATAGCGATCGCCGCGGTCGCACACCACGAAGACGATGGTGGCGCCCGCCTCGCGCGCCGCCACCTGCTGCGCCACCCAGGCCGCGCCGCCGGACGAGATGCCGCCGAAGATGCCCTCCTCGCGCGCCAGGCGCCGCGCGGTTTCCTCGGCGTCGTCCTGCAGCACGGGCACCCATTCATCGACCTCGCTGGGCTGGTAGATCCTGGGCTGATAGGCCTCGGGCCATTTGCGGATGCCCGGAATGCGCGCGCCCTCGGCCGGCTGCGCGCCGATGATGCGCACCTGGGGGTTCTTCTCACGCAGAAAGCGCGCCACGCCCATGATGGTGCCCGTGGTGCCCATGGCCGACACGAAGTGCGTGATGCGCCCGCCGGTCTGCTCCCACAGCTCGGGGCCGGTGCTCTCGTAGTGGGCCAGCGGGTTGTCGGCGTTGGCAAACTGGTCCAGTACGCGGCCCTTGCCCTGCGCCACCATCTTGTCGGCCAGGTCGCGCGCGTATTCCATGCCGCCCGAGCGCGGCGTCAGGATCAGCTCGGCGCCGTAAGCCTTCATGGTCTGCGCGCGCTCGACCGACAAATCCTCCGGCATGATCAGGATCATGCGGTAGCCCTTGACGCAGGCGGCCATGGCCAGCGCAATGCCGGTGTTGCCGCTGGTGGCCTCGATCAGCGTGTCGCCCGGCTTGATCTCGCCGCGCGCCTCGGCGCCGCGAATCATCCACAGCGCCGCGCGGTCCTTGACCGAGCCCGCCGGGTTGTTGCCCTCCAGCTTGGCCAGCACCACCGTGCCGCGCGCCGCCTGCTCGGCAGCGCCCATGCGCTGCAGTTGAACCAGGGGCGTGCGGCCCACCGCGTCTTCGATCGTTGGGTAGTTCATGGACATCACTGTGCCATAATTTGCGGCTCGCATTCGACACCGCCCGGGTGGTGAAATTGGTAGACGCAGGGGACTCAAAATCCCCCACCGAAAGGTGTGCCGGTTCGATTCCGGCCCCGGGCACCACATGAAGGCCCGCACAGTTCCAACGACGTGCGGGCCTTTTCTTTTTCCCTCTGTAGCGCAGCGCTTTTAGTGCGCAAGCGGCCGGCAAAGTGTAGGGCCATCCGGGGGCACGTGGGGGCACATTTGGGGGCACATTTTCGTGACGTCAGATTGCGTAGGACAACTTGGATGGCCCCCACTCGCGCGGGGCAACCCCGACCGTCAGCGGAGCCTTGTGCAGCTGCGCGGGCCTATCCCCGCTCGCGCGGGGCAACCATATCTGATGCGTCGCGCTCTTTGCGTTTAAGGGGCCTATCCCCGCTCGCGCGGGGCAACCAAGATGAAGCCCGTCGAGTCGCTGGCCGGCCAGGGCCTATCCCCGCTCGCGCGGGGCAACCAAGATGAAGCCCGTCGAGTCGCTGGCCGGCCAGGGCCTATCCCCGCTCGCGCGGGGCAACCGCTGCAGCGCAGTTTCCCGCGCCTGCTGCCATGGGCCTATCCCCGCTCGCGCGGGGCAACCGTCGCCTTTCAGGTCCTTGTTGTCGAGGGAAAGGGCCTATCCCCGCTCGCGCGGGGCAACCTGGAGCGGCAGCTTTACTCGCTGCCCTTCCCGGGGCCTATCCCCGCTCGCGCGGGGCAACCCGCCAGCCCGGTAGGCCAATCTTCTGCAATAGGGGCCTATCCCCGCTCGCGCGGGGCAACCTCAACGCTTGCCGCTGGAATCATGCTGACCGCGGGCCTATCCCCGCTCGCGCGGGGCAACCGATGCAGGGTCTGCGTCGCTCGGGCAATCACCGGGCCTATCCCCGCTCGCGCGGGGCAACCTCGGCCTTGCCGGCGATCAGCGCGGCGGTCAGCGGCCTATCCCCGCTCGCGCGGGGCAACCTTCGCCATCGGATGGCCCTGCGGCGTGCAGTAGGGCCTATCCCCGCTCGCGCGGGGCAACCGAGGCGTTTGCGGGCATATCCCGGCCATGCCGGGGCCTATCCCCGCTCGCGCGGGGCAACCAGCCTCGCGAGCCCGCTTCCAGGTTGCCGATGGGGCCTATCCCCGCTCGCGCGGGGCAACCCCCATGGCCTGGCCAATCACGCTCTTTGCTTGGGGCCTATCCCCGCTCGCGCGGGGCAACCCGGCGCAGCTACTGGCTTGGCCCACATCTGCTGGGCCTATCCCCGCTCGCGCGGGGCAACCGTGGGTGACGCGCTATTCCGGCAAGGGAAAAAGGGCCTATCCCCGCTCGCGCGGGGCAACCGCTGGTGTGGCCGCCTCCAATGCGTCCAGCAAGGGCCTATCCCCGCTCGCGCGGGGCAACCGGACCACTGGAACGGTGCGCGGCGGCGGGAAAGGGCCTATCCCCGCTCGCGCGGGGCAACCGGAAGTGCCAGGGATCAAATCGCCCTCTTTGACGGCCTATCCCCGCTCGCGCGGGGCAACCTCAAACAGATGGCGATGCCGAAACTCGCCGTCGGGCCTATCCCCGCTCGCGCGGGGCAACCTGCCTCGCCGCGTGAATCGACGCATCCATCATGGGCCTATCCCCGCTCGCGCGGGGCAACCCGCAGCCGCAGCCGCGCCGCGCCATCCAAAAAGGGCCTATCCCCGCTCGCGCGGGGCAACCCGGAACACACCTTGTACGCAGTCATCTTGTAGGGGCCTATCCCCGCTCGCGCGGGGCAACCGGCACCAGGTGTTGAACATCCGTCGCTGGCAAGGGCCTATCCCCGCTCGCGCGGGGCAACCTAGCCGATGCGCAGCTTCCGGCCCTGACCTCGGGGCCTATCCCCGCTCGCGCGGGGCAACCTGGGCGAGGGCTGATCAGATGGCGCTCATTCTGGGCCTATCCCCGCTCGCGCGGGGCAACCCACTGCTCATATGGCACGCCGCGCTTTTTCCAGGGCCTATCCCCGCTCGCGCGGGGCAACCCGCCTTCATGGCCCGGATCAGCTCGGTGTCGAGGGCCTATCCCCGCTCGCGCGGGGCAACCTCGAAAAGATGGCGGTGCCGAAACTCGCCGTCGGGCCTATCCCCGCTCGCGCGGGGCAACCATGCTCCAAGTCGATCTGCGCATCGTCCAGCAGGGCCTATCCCCGCTCGCGCGGGGCAACCTACAGCTTGTCGGACAACTCAGCCGCCGTCGGGGGCCTATCCCCGCTCGCGCGGGGCAACCTTCCCGGCGACCCGCTGAACACGGCGCCGCAGGGGCCTATCCCCGCTCGCGCGGGGCAACCCGCCTGGGCTCGCGCCTATGAGTGGGGTGCCGGGGCCTATCCCCGCTCGCGCGGGGCAACCTACAGCTGCAGCCCAAGGCCCGTGCCGTAGGGGGGCCTATCCCCGCTCGCGCGGGGCAACCGCTGCAGCGCAGTTTCCCGCGCCTGCTGCCATGGGCCTATCCCCGCTCGCGCGGGGCAACCTCAACGCTTGCCGCTGGAATCATGCTGACCGCGGGCCTATCCCCGCTCGCGCGGGGCAACCCCGTACCGCACTCGGGCGGGCTGGCGAGCCGGGGGCCTATCCCCGCTCGCGCGGGGCAACCCACACCGGCCGGACGGGTCAGATCGAAGTTGGGGCCTATCCCCGCTCGCGCGGGGCAACCAAGAGCTGCCGGCGTAGACACCATTGGCTTGAGGGCCTATCCCCGCTCGCGCGGGGCAACCTCGTTACCAAGCATCTCCGTCGAGAGGCACCCGGGCCTATCCCCGCTCGCGCGGGGCAACCCCGTACCGCACTCGGGCGGGCTGGCGAGCCGGGGGCCTATCCCCGCTCGCGCGGGGCAACCTTCGTCCTCGGGAGTCGAGTGCGCCCAGCCCAGGGCCTATCCCCGCTCGCGCGGGGCAACCTTGAGCGACGGAATCCAGTAGCCGGTCCACTTGGGCCTATCCCCGCTCGCGCGGGGCAACCGAGAACACAAACGGCACCAGCCGCGATTTGCGGGGCCTATCCCCGCTCGCGCGGGGCAACCTCCCACGTGCCGATCAACTGCTGCGCAAGCTCGGGCCTATCCCCGCTCGCGCGGGGCAACCCCTGGCCGGCGGGCTGGACAAGTTGCAAGCCGGGGCCTATCCCCGCTCGCGCGGGGCAACCGCTCGCTGGTGACGGCCGCCGCATCGATGCTCGGGCCTATCCCCGCTCGCGCGGGGCAACCGCGATCAGGAAGAGTTTGCGGCTGGCCCAGTCGGGCCTATCCCCGCTCGCGCGGGGCAACCTTTCACCGGCGTGAGCGCGCCATTGACGCGCAGGGCCTATCCCCGCTCGCGCGGGGCAACCGTGATGGGGGCGCTGTGCTACAGTGGCCGCGGGGGCCTATCCCCGCTCGCGCGGGGCAACCGCTTTTTGCTCGTCGGCGTTGCCGGCGATCAGGGGCCTATCCCCGCTCGCGCGGGGCAACCGGGTATCGGCTTTGCCCATCTCAGTCTCTCCAGGGCCTATCCCCGCTCGCGCGGGGCAACCATGACGTTGGCAACGACGGCGCCGGGGGTGAAGGGCCTATCCCCGCTCGCGCGGGGCAACCGAGCTGCGGCATGCAGACCTGGCGCAGCACGCGGGCCTATCCCCGCTCGCGCGGGGCAACCGCCGGCCGGTGCGCCGCGCCATCTTGTGGGTCGGGCCTATCCCCGCTCGCGCGGGGCAACCTTGATGGGGCTGACGCCGGAGTCGCCCCACTTGGGCCTATCCCCGCTCGCGCGGGGCAACCGGCGTCAGTCGCTGATCGTCAAGCCAGAGCATGGGCCTATCCCCGCTCGCGCGGGGCAACCGGCCACACCGCGCACAGTCGTTCAGCGCTGTAGGGCCTATCCCCGCTCGCGCGGGGCAACCGACGTCAGAAATGCACGCGAGTCTGCAAACAGGGGCCTATCCCCGCTCGCGCGGGGCAACCCCGCGCTCGATCCGCGCTGGTGGGTGCTGGCTGGGCCTATCCCCGCTCGCGCGGGGCAACCCCACCACCACCACCGCCGCCGCTGGCCGACCCGGGCCTATCCCCGCTCGCGCGGGGCAACCGGGTGCGCAACGGTGCTGCCGCCGCTGGTGTAGGGCCTATCCCCGCTCGCGCGGGGCAACCGCCGGTAGCCTTGCGCGCCCAGCCGATCAGCAGGGCCTATCCCCGCTCGCGCGGGGCAACCCGCCGCCCAGCCGCGCCGCTCCAGCGCCGTGAGGGCCTATCCCCGCTCGCGCGGGGCAACCGATCGAGACGGCCACCCACAGCAAGGAGGACAGGGCCTATCCCCGCTCGCGCGGGGCAACCCTCCATCTCGCCCAGCTGCCCGGCCAGCAACAGGGCCTATCCCCGCTCGCGCGGGGCAACCGGGGAGCGAGCGGCGCAGATCGCGGCGTTCGTGGGCCTATCCCCGCTCGCGCGGGGCAACCCAGCAGGCTTGATGTACACACTGACAACGTTGGGGCCTATCCCCGCTCGCGCGGGGCAACCGACGATGCGGTGTAGCGTGCTGCTCACGAAACGGGCCTATCCCCGCTCGCGCGGGGCAACCTTCAGTCCGGCTTTCATGGGCCGCTCGCCGTGGGGCCTATCCCCGCTCGCGCGGGGCAACCGTGCGCCCGATCGATGCCAGAAACTCGCCGTCGGGCCTATCCCCGCTCGCGCGGGGCAACCAGCGCTGACCATCGAGCGGGAGCGCTGGCTGGGGGCCTATCCCCGCTCGCGCGGGGCAACCGGGACTTGGGTAGGCAGCTTTCAGTGAGTTGGGGGCCTATCCCCGCTCGCGCGGGGCAACCCATGGCGAGGTCTCCGTCTGCATGGCTCGGCCGGGCCTATCCCCGCTCGCGCGGGGCAACCGTCTTGCCCATGGCGTCGGCGAGCTCGAGCTGGGGCCTATCCCCGCTCGCGCGGGGCAACCGCCGCCGCGCGCCGCGTCGATCGCCTCGCGCAGGGCCTATCCCCGCTCGCGCGGGGCAACCACTCGGGGCTGCCCTGGTGGATGGCCTCAAGAAGGCCTATCCCCGCTCGCGCGGGGCAACCTTGGTGCCCGCGCCGATGTCGAGGTATGCCTCGGGCCTATCCCCGCTCGCGCGGGGCAACCTGATCCAGGAGCCGTCTTTTTCGCGCAAGCCGGGGCCTATCCCCGCTCGCGCGGGGCAACCTGGCAGAGCTTCGCAAACCGGCCGTTTTCGATGGGCCTATCCCCGCTCGCGCGGGGCAACCGTGATCTGGTTTGCAAACTGGCCGGCGATGGCGGGCCTATCCCCGCTCGCGCGGGGCAACCACCACGATCATCGAGCCGACGCCCATTGAAAACGGCCTATCCCCGCTCGCGCGGGGCAACCATGTCCGGCTCCGTCGAAGTGGACGCCGTCATGGGCCTATCCCCGCTCGCGCGGGGCAACCTCAAGCTGGGCCAATGAGGCGGTGTCCTTGGTGGGCCTATCCCCGCTCGCGCGGGGCAACCCTCGACGAAGAGGCCACCGCCAAGGCCGTCCAGGGCCTATCCCCGCTCGCGCGGGGCAACCTTTCGGCACCGCCACCTGTTCGACGTGCTGGGGGGCCTATCCCCGCTCGCGCGGGGCAACCGGAGAGGACTCCGAAAATGGCGCTGGTGCTGGGGGCCTATCCCCGCTCGCGCGGGGCAACCGGGATCGCGGTTCTTCACGACCTCGGCAAGCAGGGCCTATCCCCGCTCGCGCGGGGCAACCGGGCTTTCGTCGCTCGGGCAGCCGCCGCTGTAGGGCCTATCCCCGCTCGCGCGGGGCAACCGGCGTCAGGCGCTGATCATCCAGCCAGAGCAGGGCCTATCCCCGCTCGCGCGGGGCAACCTGACATTGCAACAAAAAGATTCCGGTCCGTCAGGGCCTATCCCCGCTCGCGCGGGGCAACCCAAGATCGCCCCGAGGTGTGGGCCATCGTGCCGGGCCTATCCCCGCTCGCGCGGGGCAACCTGACCCGGCCAACGATCTTCACGTCGTAGCCTGGGCCTATCCCCGCTCGCGCGGGGCAACCTCGAAAAGATGATGCTCAGGGAATCGGCCGTCGGGCCTATCCCCGCTCGCGCGGGGCAACCCGCAGCCGGCCAGCAAGGCGACGGCGGCGATGGGGCCTATCCCCGCTCGCGCGGGGCAACCTGTGGTGGTGCTCATGCGGCCTCCTTGCTCATGGGCCTATCCCCGCTCGCGCGGGGCAACCCTGGCCACTTGCGGCACCGCGCACGCTGCCAAGGGCCTATCCCCGCTCGCGCGGGGCAACCTTTTCTTTTCGTGCATCGGTCAGCTCCTTTTGCGGCCTATCCCCGCTCGCGCGGGGCAACCCAGATCGCGGAAGAACTCGAGCACCTCGGATGGGGCCTATCCCCGCTCGCGCGGGGCAACCTTGACCCCTGCACCGATGTCGAGGTATGCCTCGGGCCTATCCCCGCTCGCGCGGGGCAACCGTCAGCACGTAGCTGGTGTTGACGATCATGTCGGGCCTATCCCCGCTCGCGCGGGGCAACCGCTCGCCGTAGGTGCCGCCCGGGATCAGCCACGGGCCTATCCCCGCTCGCGCGGGGCAACCACGTCATCCAGTGCGTCGGCCCGGTCGTAGAGGGGCCTATCCCCGCTCGCGCGGGGCAACCGCGCCCAGCGTCAACGTGCGCGCGGTCGTCCACGGCCTATCCCCGCTCGCGCGGGGCAACCATGAACAAGGCCGACGCCAACGCCACCAAGCAGGGCCTATCCCCGCTCGCGCGGGGCAACCTCCATGCCCGTCAGCTCCTGCACCAGCGCGTAAGGCCTATCCCCGCTCGCGCGGGGCAACCTGGCCGCTGCTGGGATTTCGTCTGCGCGACAAGGGCCTATCCCCGCTCGCGCGGGGCAACCCAGCAACATCACCCTCGACGGGCGCACCAGCAGGGCCTATCCCCGCTCGCGCGGGGCAACCCAGAAGCCGCGCTGGTGGGAGTACGTGAAGATGGGCCTATCCCCGCTCGCGCGGGGCAACCTCGCTGTAGGAAACATGCGCTTCGTGACTGCAGGGCCTATCCCCGCTCGCGCGGGGCAACCTCCAGGCGGTCGAGCGTGATGTCGGCCTCGACGGGCCTATCCCCGCTCGCGCGGGGCAACCCAGCAGGTCGCCCGGGCGGAAGATGGCCACGCGGGCCTATCCCCGCTCGCGCGGGGCAACCGCGCTTGACGGGGCGCGATTGAAGCACGCGCAGGGCCTATCCCCGCTCGCGCGGGGCAACCCCGGTCATGGTGCCGCCGGCCTTGGGCAGGGCGGGCCTATCCCCGCTCGCGCGGGGCAACCGCCGCGCCGCCTGAGTCTCCAAAGGTCGCGCCGGGCCTATCCCCGCTCGCGCGGGGCAACCGTGGCCAGCGCGGACACATTGGGCTTGACTAGGGGCCTATCCCCGCTCGCGCGGGGCAACCCCCATGCCCGCGCCGGCGCCGGTGCCCATCCAGGGCCTATCCCCGCTCGCGCGGGGCAACCGTAACAATTTATGAAGAAGACCTGGGAATAGTGGGCCTATCCCCGCTCGCGCGGGGCAACCAAAGTGGGCTGCATCTACTACAACGATGGCGAGGGCCTATCCCCGCTCGCGCGGGGCAACCTTCACTATACTAGAGCCATGCAGTCGAGAACGGGGCCTATCCCCGCTCGCGCGGGGCAACCCCGGCCGCTATGGCCTGTGAATACAGAACCCAGGGCCTATCCCCGCTCGCGCGGGGCAACCTCTTGTATTCAACCTGTTGCCATACAAGAGAAAACTGCAAATACGACTTCAAATTTTAAAGAGCCTCTCCGGCGTCCGATGAGCGCCTGTGCACCAGCCACATGCCGTCCAGCTCCACCAATTCACGCGGTGGGCTGCCCAGGTTGGCGATGCCGACGCCGCCGATGGCGTTGCTATCGCGCCAGACCATGACGGCGCTGCCTTGCGGCTCCTGGCCATACCAATCACTGAGCACGCCCCAAACCCGCTCGCGCACACCAGGGTTCATGCGTGGTGAGATGAACACATTGGGCGCCACCTCCAGCATCACCGACGACAGAAAGCCGTGGTGACGGTTGGCCATGTCACGGATCACGATCGTCACCAGCGCCATGCTCTACTTCGTCCATGCGTAAGACTTTCTGGATGCTGTCGATCATCGAAGCGATGAGCTGCCGCTTGCGAAACACCGTGGCCGCTTCGCGCCGCACCAGCCGGTCGACGGTGTCGCTGGATTTTTCCGCCTGTCGCGCGGCGGTGAAGGCGATGTGCAGCGTCACGCTGTCGCGGTATAGGTCGGCAATGTCGAGCACAAACGACTGGCCTGAATCCTCATGGATGAAGCCCAGCGGCGGCAGCGCTGCCACGGCCTGCACCGCGATGGCAGCGGCCGCTTGCACGGCGGTGGCGGCGTGGTTGATAGCCTGGTTGGGGATGTCGGCGGCATTGGGGTTGGCGCGGTCATAGTGGCGGCCCTTCCAGGTGATGCCGTGCTTTTGCGCCATCAGGCCGTACATGGTCTTGACGCGTGCGCCCTCGATGCCGCGCAGAGTATCCAGGTCGCGATGCGGCAGCACCTCGCCCAGGCGCAGCGCGTACATGTGGCGCGCCACGCTGATGCGTCGTTTGGGGCTGCCCCACAGCTCGGCCTGGCGGCGCGCCACGTCGGAGCGGTCGGGCAGCAGCGGCGGCGCGGTGTAGCTGCGCACGCCGTCTTCGCCAACGGCGGCCAGCAAGGTGCCGTGGCGCGCCAGCAGGCGCAGCGCGTCTTGCGTCACGCTGCTACCGGGGCCCAGCAAGATCATCGACACGGCCTGGTGCGGGATCTGGTCGATGCCGGGCGTCAGACTGTCCTTGCCGCGCACGAAGTGCAAACAGCCGTCGATCACGCACAGTTCGCCGCGCGACAGCCACAGCAGGCCGTGGCGGTCGGCGTGGGGGATGCGGGCTTTCTCCAGCCCCAGGCGGCCTTTGAGCATGGGCTACGCCTCAAGTAGCCCGCTGTAGCAGCAACATGCCAAAGCCGTAGCTGCGGTGGCGACCCACGCCGCGCGCCAGCAGCTGGGCAAAGGCGATGGGATCAAGCACGCGCAGGCGGCCGGTCAAGGTGGTGTCTGGGCCGTCGATGATGTGGCCCTTGCGCTCGCCACCGGCACCAGGCTGGCTGCGGCGGGTGATGGGGTTGCGGGCAAAGGCCTGCAACTTCACGTCCAGCAACTCCACTGCGCCCTGCCAGGGCTGGCGCGGCTGGCCTTCGCGCAGCGCCAGTTGCGCGCGCAGCCACTGCGCATACACCGCTTCGCGCTGTACTGGGGCGCCGTCCTTACCGCCCGCCTGGGCCACGGCGTGCAAGAAGGCGTCTTGCTCGCCCTTGGTGCCGCGCACCGTCGGGCGCACGCGCACCTCAAAGCCCAGCATCTGCCCCTGCGTCCATTGTGTGGGGTAGGGGCGTAGGCGGTAGCCGTCGTGCTGGGTGCTGGCGCTCAGCCCCAGGGTACGGGCAGCCAGCGGGTCGGCATCAACGGCTTTAGCCACCTGAGCAGCTAGTACCTGGGCATCGAGCGGCGTGTAGGCCAGCAAACCCCGTGCTTCGTCCAGGTAGCGAAACGGCTGGGGCGCGGCGGGGCCAAAGGTGGCGCGCAGCAGGCCGTGCAAGGCTTCGCCTTCGTCATGCGTGCGGTGGCGCGCCATCCAGGTGGCCAGCAGCCGGGCATCGGGCTGGGTGTGCAGCAGGTACAAAGGGGCGGCGGCCTGGCTCATGCGCAGCCCCCCGCGTGCAGCAGGCCTTGGCGCACCGGTCGCCAGCCGCCGTGCAACTGGGTTTGCCAGTTGCGCTCGTCGCAAATGTCCGACAGGCGATCGCCCGGTTGCTCGCCTTCGCCATCGGGCCACTGGGCACGCCAGCCCTGGCCCTGCTGCGCGCCGACGATGGCGTGCAAGGCGCTGCGCACATCGGCTGCCTCTTGCCAGCCTGCCACCAGCCGGCCTGTGGGCAAGCAGGGTTTGCGGCCTATGAACAGCGGGCGGGCGGGTTGATCCAAGGCGCTGGCGATGTCGTCCAGCGTGGGCGCTTCGTCTGCTGGCGCCAGGGTGAGGGCAACCCAGGCCGTCAGATCGGCGTGGTAGTCGCGCCAGCGCAAGTGTGGGCCGGCGTAGGTACCGGCGCCGCCGGCGCGTTCTTCGGGCGTGCCCCAGGTCGTCCAGGCCTTGTCGTCCTTGGCCAGTTGCGCGGTTTGAAAATCCTGCACCCGCTGCGCCCCTGGAGCCAGCACGCACCCCATGCGCAGGCGCTGCTGCAAGCGGTTGTGGCGCTCGGCCTCGGCGCGATCCCAGCCCAGGGCGTTGGCCAGCAGCCCGGTGAGCATGGACAGGGCGGGAAAGTCGCGGATCACGCCCAGGTTGTCGATGGCCTCACCACCAAAGGCAATCAGCGGCGAGGCCAACCGCAGTACAAGGTAGCGCTGCACGGCCTAGACCTCCGCCTGCGCCTGCACCACGGCGTTGTGCGCCCAGTCGGCCAGCTCTTTGAGTGACAGGCGCTGCGCACCGGGCACGGCCACATCGTCCACGGCCAGAAAGCGCCGCGCCAGCGGTGCGCCGTAGGCAGCGTCGAGACGGGAGATTTCATCGCCCAGCGACTGCACCGCCGCCTGGCGCAGTTGCGGCTGGCGCGTGGAAAGGGCACTGTGAAACGCCCCGGCCAGGCTGCGCGGCTGCCAGTCGCCGGCTTCCACCAGCATGAACTTGGCCCATTCAAACGGCGCCGTCGAGCCGCGCTTGGCACCGGGGCTGACGGTGGCCACCAGGTGCAGCAGGCTTTGCACCACGCGTGCGGCCAGTGTGCGCTGTTCAGGCGCAGCGCTGGACCAGTCGCTGATCTTCAGGCCTTCGAGGTTGGCGATGAGCTGCGGCACATCGACCACGGTGTAGCCGTAGTACAGGCCGCTGGCCAGTTCAGTATCAAAAATACCAGCCGATCCGGCCTCGCCGGCTTCGCGCGTCAGGTCATCGACGACGGTGAAATAGTCGTTTTCCACCTGCGCCTCATGCACGGTGAAGGCGTGCGCCACATAGACCGCTGCGTCGCGGCTGGCGAGCACGTCGGAGGTGACCATGCGGCCGAACAGGGCCGATTCCAGGCCGCTGCCCAGTCGCATGGCTTCGATGTTTTTCTTCTCTTCTTTCAAAAAGGCGGCAATCGCCGCTTTCAGGGCTTTTTCCTCGGTGTGCTCGCCCGCGAGCTCCGCGCAGCGCTGCACCAAGTAGTCGATTTCGGCGTAGCCCAGCAGCACGGCCTGGCCGGTTTCCAGTGCTTCCTCACCTTTGAGATCCTTGGCCTTGTCCACCAGCCCGCAAGCGCGCAAGCCCTCGACGCACAGCTGCGCCAGCGGCTCAGCCACGCCGGCCGCCATCAACCTGTCTTTGATCAGGCGCGGGGTTTCGCGCGAGCGCACGGCCATCGGCACATTAAGGTTCTTCAGCGCAAAAGCATCGTCGGCCACGCGCCAGTGGCGCTTTTGGCACTGCGAGGAAATGCGCGTGCGCATGGCGTTGCCATAGGGCAGGCGCTTGGCCAGACCCGCATCGTCGCGGTTGAGCAAGGTGGCGCTGTAGTTGTGCAGGGTGTGGATTTGCAGAAAGCGGGGCAAGGTCATGAGGGCTCCGGAGGATGGCAGGAAAGAAGTATTGAGTGACAACTGCTGAATTGATAGCTGCTTGCGCTTGATATACAAGGGTCAACGGACTTTTTCGCTCTTTTGAATAGCCAGAAAATAGGCTTTGGCAATACCCAGGCGGATGGCATCGGCCTCTTGCTGGACGCCGCTGTCGGGCTTGCTTTCCTTGTGGATCAGCGGCCCCAGCTCGTCCCAGTTGGGGCGCACGCCCTGGCTGGCCAGCAGGCGCAGCAGGCGCGGCAGTAGTTGGGTGAAGGCGTCGCCGCGCGCCGTGAGCAGTCGGGTCACGCGCGATTCGGCCACCTGGGCGCGTGCCAGTTGCGCGCCCAGGCGGGCGCTGCGGTCATGCCCGGCCAGGGCCATGCCGTGGGCCACCAAGGCCCAGCGCTGCCAGGTGGCGGGGAGCCAGTTCTCTGGCTCCAGGCGGGTGTCCACCAGCGCGCGCGAGAGCGCCGCAATGGCCTGCGGGCGCAACGGCTGGTCGGGATCCAGGCGCGCCAACGCCGCGCGCTCGCCGGTGCTGGCGCGTGCTATAGCAGCGGCCAAGGCACCGTAGGGGCTGCGCGTTGCCACGGCATCGGTGGAGGCTTCACTGTCTGAAGCAACGGCATCGGTTTCAAGCATGGGCTTCTCCTTCGGTCGAGAGGGTGCGGGCGCTACGTTGTTGGGCGTAATGCGCCACCAGTTCGGGGAAAAGAGGTTTCTTACCGCCACGCAGCCCACTGTCAAAGCGCGACAGGGCGGCGGCCTGGGCCTTGTAGCGCTGCATGGCGCTGCGCGGGCCGGCGTCAAAAGCCGCTTCAAGCACCGCCTGCGCGCGCTCGGCCAGGCCGAGCAGCCAGTGCAGATAGACAGCCTCCTGCTGTTCGCCGTCGGCCTCGATATGCGCCGTCAGGTCGTCAAAAAAGCGAGCGTCTTCCCGTTGCTCGAAGGGCTGGGCGAAGCGGCTGGCGCGGTTGCTGACGGCGTCGTTGCCGCTGTCGTTCTCGCCATTGGCAAACAGCAGGGCCAGCGCCGTCCAGAGCAGCTTGCGCATGGCAGCGATGGCGTCGATGCGCCGCCTGGCCATGCGAGCCAGCAGAGGGCGTTGATCGCCCACGAGGTAGCGGCGCAGCTTGGGTGAGAGGGGCACGCGGCGTTCGTGGTAGCCCTCGGTCTTGCCCTGCCCGCGCACGGTGGCCTGGGCGATGGCTTGCAAAGCCGTGCCCTGGGGCCAGCCATCGAGCCGCCAGGCTGCGCCCTGGGTGTAGCTCTCGCCCGCCAGCAGCTCGCTCATCAGCTTGTAGTCAAAGCCGTTGCGGGAAACGGTCAGCGCTTTGCTCTTGGCGGTTTCCACTGGCGTCCAGACATCGCCCGTGACACCGTTGCTGTCTTTGGCAGCGATGCGCGCGACCTTGCTGCCGGTGACATGGGCCTGGATGCGCCCGCCTGGCGCCGCCAGGCGCACGCGGCGACAAATTTCAATGTATAGGGGATCGAGCGCTGCCAGAGCCAGCGAGTCTGCCCCCGACCAGGGCAGCAGCCACAGCAGAGCATGGCCGCCCTCTTGGGCCACGCCAAACTTCTCTGCGATGTGTCCGCGCTCTGCCAGCGCGCTGGTGACGTCTGCCCGCCAGCGCGCGCCCCAGGCGCCCACCGGGGCCACACCGACGCCGGGCCGGCTGGCAAAACCGCCGTTCATGCGCGAGATGCCGTAGTTGCCCGCCCCCAGAAATCCCTCCTGTGTTTGCAGGCTGAGCAAGGCAAACAGCCAGTCGTCGGCCTCGGCCCCATGGGCACGGGCAGCCTTGAGGTCATGGTTTTTGGAGGTAACCAGCATGTCCAGCGCATCCGGCGCGTGGAGCAAATTGGTCCAGGCGGCAATGTTTTCGCCCGGCACCGGCGCCTGCAACAGCGCCGGCCTGTCCGGCGGCGCCACCAGACACCAGGGGGCGCCATCGGCATCGTCGGGCGTGAGATCCCGTAGCGCCACGCGCCAGTCGGCCGCTTCTGTCCAGGGCTGATCCTGCCCCGCATGGCGCAAGGCGATGGCGGCCAGCTGCACCAGAAAGGCGTGCCAGGGATGACGTTGGTGCGGGCGCAGCCGGGGAAAGTCGCGCACGCCATTGGCGGCCAGTGCGACCAGCAGTTCGGGCAGGCTGCCGCGCTGCACGGCGGCGTGCGTGTCACGCCAGCAAATCAATGGCTCGTCCAAGAGATTCAAACTCAGTTCAATCCCAACACCTGAAGACGGCATAGGCACCTCCTCTCCTCATGTAATTTTTGCAACTTAACACGGATTTTTGTTTCATCCAGGCTTCTGCTATCTTGTACCAGCCCATCGGCAATCGTCGCCCGGCGGTGACAATGCGGGTATGGCTGCCGAAGATGAAAGGATGACCATGCGCCCCTCTGTTGCACTCCAGCTCAAGCACACCTTGGTGCGGGAGGCGACAGGTCGCTACCGCGCTACAAATCCGCGCGTCTTCGGGTCGGTGCTGCAGGGCAATGATCGCGATGGCAGCGACCTCGATTTGCTGGTGGATGCGCTGCCTGGCGCCACGCTGTTCGATCTGGGGGGCTTGCAGGACGAACTGCAGACCCTGCTCGGCGTACCCGTCGATGTGTTGACCCCGGCAGATTTGCCGACCAAGTTTCGCGCCCAGGTGCTGGCGCAGGCGCAGCCGGTATGAACGAAAACCGGCTCCCGGACTATCTGGATCACATGCAGCAGGCGGCCTTGGACGCCTGCGCATTTATCGATGGAATGGGGCCGGACGACTTCCGCGCGGACAAGCGCACCCAACAGGCCGTGGTCATGAGCCTCGTCATCCTGGGCGAAGCCGCCACCAAGGTGATGGAGGGCTACCCCGGCTTTGTACAGGCCCACCCACAGGTGCCGTGGCGCCACATGCGCGGCATGCGCAATCGCATTGCCCATGGATACTTCGACATCAACCTGGACCTGGTGTGGGACACCGTGCAGACGGCCTTGCCAGAGCTGCTGTCACTGTGGCCTGCCGTGCGCAAGCTGGCGGACAAGCCCGATCAGCCTTGAGCCTTGGCGACGGCCGCCAAGCCAAACCGGTCGTAGCGGTAACACCGGCCACCCAAGGCAAACGTGAATCCGGCTTGCGGCGCCAGCTCCTCGATGTGGTCTGGCTGCGCGTCGTCCGGCAAGTCGTGCGGGAGCATGTGGTGGCGCAGCGCCAGCTGTTGCACGGCCAGGCCGAAAGGGCCGGTGGGTGCGGGGCCGAACACCACCAAGCGGTCGGCTGCGCCCAGGCGGCTGCCGATGACCACATCGTTTGGGAAGAACTGCTCGCCAAATTCGCGCTCAACGTCCAGGGTGTGCAGGCTGGCCGTGGTCTTGCTGGCCGCCAAACTGCCCTCGTAGTCCTGGCCAAACTTGACCCAATCCGCCCCCATATCCTGCGCAATGGCATCCAGCGCCTCACCGTGCGTGGCCTGCTCCACCAGGGCGCGGTTGTCGGCCGGAATGCTGCGTGTGGCGGCAGCATCCACCAGGCGGCGCGTGGCTTCGAGCACGCGCAGGTCGGGATAGACGCCGCCCATGGGCTGGCCCTTGATGCGTATCGGCCCCAGGCCGTGGCTTTGGCGCTGCAACAAGGGGCGCAGGTCGTGCTGTTCGGGCGTGAGCACCCAGGCGCGCGCCTGCGCGCAGCCCGCCGGACGTGTGTCGCGCGCATGGCGGTGCAGGCGGCCCAGGCGCTGCAAGAGCACGTCCATAGGGCACAGGTCGGTGATGAGCAGGTCGGCGTCGATGTCCAGGCTTTGCTCCAGCGTTTGCGTGCCCACCAGCACCAGACCGGTGGCGCGCTGCGGGCGCTCCTTGCCCATTTGCGCCTGCACCTGGGCGTCGAGCAGCGGCCGGTCCTGGCGGCTGAAGCGGCTGTGGTGCAGGGTGCTGACGCCCTTCACGCAAAACAGACAATCCAGGTCGCGCGCCTGGGCCAGCGCTTCGACGGCCTGCAGCGTGGCGATGGCTGCGGGCACGGTGTTGCGCACCACCAGCACACGCGCACCCTGGGCGGCGGCATCCACAGCCAGGCGGGCAATGCGCTCGGGGTCGGCGATGGCGTCTAGCGTCTGCCAGTGCACGGTTTTCTGGCGCGGGTTGCCTTCCACGGGCAGGAGCTGCGGGCCGCTGGCGCTGCGGTGGCTGATGGCGGGATAGGGCAGCACCTGGGCCTGGGCCAATGGCGGCGTGGCACTGGGGCCGCGCTGGCCTATCGCCAAATAGCGGCTGCGCGCCACCGCGCCCAGCGTGGCCGATAACAACAGCGCCTGGCCGCCACAGGCCACATGAGCGCGCAGCAGCTGCTCCGTCAGGCGCGTCATATAGGCGTCGGAGGCGTGCACCTCGTCGATCACCAGCAGGCTGCGCGCCAGCAGTGCATGGCGCAGGTGGGCGTGCTTGATTTGCAGCGCGCCCAGCAGGGCCTGGTCTATGCTGCCCACAGCAATGGGTGCGGCCAGATAGCGCTTGGGCGATTCGGCGGCCCAGCGACGTTCAGCCTCTTTGTCTTGAGGTTCATCGTGCCACAGCACTTGAAAGCCGGGTAGCGGCTTATAGCCCTGACCATCGGCGGCCGCATAGCCCGGCAGGGCGCGCACAACGACGGGGGGTTGCCCCTTCCATGCGCGCTGCACAAAGGCGTACACCCGCTCGTAAAGTTGGGTGGCCGCCACGCGCGTGGGCAGGGCGAAGTACAGCGCATCGACCGCACCCGCGCGCCACAGATGCAGAAAGCGCCACAGCGCGGCCTCGGTCTTGCCGCTGCCGGTTTCGGCCTCCAGCACCACCACGGGCCCCCAATCGTCCTGGGCCATGGCGGCCTGCATGGGGCGTGCGGAGGGCAGGCCAAACACTTGGCCAAAGTCTGCCGAGGTGGCGGCGGGGCGGTTGGGCGCATCTTCGGCTATCAACCCAATAGCTGTTAGCGCTTTTTCAGCAAGCGCTGGGGCCGTTTTTGATCTGATTTCTCCAGGCCGGGAATAGGCGAAGAAACCGGGGCGAGTGTCCGAGCCCAGCCAGTCGGCCAGCTGCACCAGGCCGGCAAATAGATGGCCGAAAGCCGGCGCGCTGGGAAGATCGGGGGCGTCCGCCGCAAAAGCCTCGGGGTACTGCGCTTGGATGGCCTGGCCCATTGCCGTCAGCGCCTGCGCGGGGTCGTAGCCGGGAACGGCCCGCCAGAACACCGCGCTGCCATCACCCTGCACCGGCCGGCCATGGTGGCTGATGCTGGCGTGCAGCAGGGGGATGAAGGCCTCACCCCAATCGCACATCGCCGCCAGCGGCAGCCCGGCGGCCACCTGCTGCGCCCAGTGCTGGCCAGACAGACAGACGTCGATCAAATCCCAGCCTTCGGGGCCGTGGCCACGGTGGCCAGGCCAGCCGGACGGGCGCTGCGTGGGATCACTCCAATATTTGCCTTGAAAACCCGCATTGGCCTTGCCGAGGTCGTGCAGATAGGCCAGCACCGTCAAGCGTGCGCGATCGACATCGTCCAAAGCCCGACCCGCCGCGCGCTGCAACGCGCGGGCGATGGCGGGGATGAGCAGCAGCCGGCGCAGGACGGCAGCCACGTCCGTCATGTGGTTGGGCAGACTGTACGTAGCGGTCTGATCCAACGATCGCTGGAGCTTTCCCCATGGGAAGACGCAAGTCGCGGTATCGATTGACGTCATGGAGCCTGGTTCACGCTCCAGTGGATCCGAGCAACCCACTTCCATCATTCACCTTGCAAAAAATCGCTCGCTCAAGGCGATTCAGTACGTGGCTGCACCCAAACCACACGGAGATCCAAATGTGCTGATTTCCGTGTGCCACCGGCAACGCTCAACCGCGCCCTCCTCACCCCTTTCGCAGCAGCGCCTTGAGCGCGTTTTGCAGGCGGCGCGCCTGCGCCTCGTCGTGGGCGCTGGCCAGCACGGCGGCGGTGTCCTGTGCCCAGGTTTCGGCCGGTGCCGGGTCGTTGCGGCGCGTCAGCAGCTGCAGTTGCAGCGCCCGGCGCGCGGCCAGCTGATCGGCGGGCGTCGGGACCTCGGCGGCCATTTCCAGGCGCAGCAGGGCTTCGCCCGCCTTGCCGGCGTCGCCCGCAGCGCTGCCGATGGCTTGCGTCCAGGCGCTGCGCACCGCCGGGCTGACGGCGCGGCCCAGCTCTTGCACGCTGGGCACTTGCTCGGGCTGGCGCTGCTGCCAGGCGCCCAGCAGCTGCGTCAGCGCCTCGCCATGGGCTTGCGCGGCCAGCTTGCGCAGTTGGGCCTGGGCGTTGTCCACCGCGTCGCGCTGCGCGCGGAAGGCGGCGTCGCCCAGGCGCGGGCCGCGGTCTTCACGCGGCGGGCGATCGCCAAAGCGGCCCGCGTCACGCCGGTCACCAAAACGATCGCCACGGCCGGGGCCGCCACGGGCACCGTCACGCCCGCCGGGGCGATCACCCGGGCGGCCGGGGCCACGGCCGGCAGGGGCCTCTGCCCTTTTGGCACCGGGCCGGTCGTCGCCGCGCATGGCGATCAGCGGCTTGGCGGGCTTGGGCGCGGGCGCGGCCGGCGCCGGGGCCTCGCCGGCTTCGGCGTCGGCTGCGGCGGGCGCGTCGGTTGCTGCGTTTTCAGGAGCTGCTTGCGCAGGATCGGCGGCCGCTGGAGCCGGTTTTTGTTCAGACGGCACCGCCACCTGGCCGCGCGTGGCAGCCTCCAGCTGCGCCATGGCGGCGCGGATGCGCTGGGCGTCGCCGCTGGCGTTGGCCGCTTCGAGCGCCTTGGCGGCGTCGAGCACGGCGCGGTCGTGCGCGCTCATGGCCGCCTGCTGCTGCTCGCGCTCGGCGCTCTTGCGATTGAAGGCCTCGTCGATGGGCTTGCGGAAGGCGTCCCACAGCTTTTGCTCGTGGCGGCGCTCCAGCGGCACGGTCTGCGCCTCGGCCTGCCAGCGCTGCTGCAGGGCGCGCACGGCGTCGATGCGCAGCTGCGGCGCCGCGCCGAGCTGCTCGGCCTCGGCAATCAGCGCCTGGCGGCGTGCGGTGCTGGCCTTTTGCTCGGCCTCCAGCGGCGCGGCCGCCTGGTGGATGGCGGCCTTCCACTGGGCTTGCAAATCGGTGTACGCCTTCTCCGACAAGTGGCCAGCGTTGCGCCAGCGTTCGGAGAATTGATGGATCTGCCGGCCCATGGCCTTCCAGTCGGCGCTGGCCTGCGCCTGCTGCGCCGCGCCCCAGGCCTTGACTTCTTCGATCAGGGCCGCGCGCTGGGCCTTGTGCTCGGCCGATTCGGCACGCACCTGGCTCAGCCAGGCATCGACGAACTCGTGCGCGGCATTGCAGGCGCGGTCAAAGCGCTTCCACAGCGCGTGGTTGGGCGGGCCGCCCTGGTCGGCGGTCTTCCACTCCTCGCGCAGCTTGCGGATGGCGTCTTGCAGCTTGCGCCCGCCCATGGCGGGCACCAGCTCGTCGGCCGGTGCGGACGGCACCGGTGCGGGCGCGTTGGTGGCGGTGGCGTCTGCGGCCGGCGCGTCAGCGGGGGCGTGCGCTGCGGCGGACTCAAGGGCGTTGGGCTCGGCCGGCGCGGCGGTCGCGGCAATGGCGGCGGTGTCACTGTCGGCAGCGGCGGTATCGGTTGCGGCCGCGGTGGCCGCAGCGCCTTGCGTGGGGGCCGCGTCAGCGACCGGAGCGGGCGCCTCGGCGTCCGGCGCCGGCGCTGGCACTGCCTCGTCGGAAGCGGCCGTCGGCGTGCCCCGGGGCTTGCGCCGCACCAGCAGCGCCTCGGCACGGGCGACCAGCTGCTCGCGCGCCTTGTCCGCACTCCAGCGCTGCCAGCCACCCAGCTCGCCGGCGGAGACCAGAGCGGCATGCACACGCGCGTCCAGCGCCTCGTCGATCAGGCGCCCGTGGGTCTTGAGCGACTGGCGCAGCGCCTGGGTGGCGCTGTTCATGTTCTTGCTGTGGCCGGCGGCCACGGCCTGCTCGAGCAGCATCACGCCGGCTTCGACGGCCTTGTTGGCGGCGGCGCGTTGCTCGGGGTCGATGCGCGGCTTGGCGGGCGCCGGGGCGGCGGCTTCGCCGGCCGGCTTTTCGCCGCGCGCGGCGCGCAGCTCGTCGGCCCACACCGGCACGGGCGGCAGCGGCGCGGCCGCATCTTGCGCGGCGGCGACCGCTTGCGCCAGGGCCGGCACGAAGGCACTCCACACGGCCTCCAGCTGGGTCTGCGCCGCCTCCAGTTGCGGCGGGTAGCGCAGATCGACGCTGGGCCATTGGCCGTCGGCGTGCAACGCGGCGGCCTGCGCGCGCCAATGGGTGATGTCGGCGTCCAGCGCGGCCTGCTGCGCCTGCGCATCCGCCCAAGGCTTGGTGGACAAGATCTCGATGCGCTGGGCCAGCAGGGCCGCGGCTTCGCGCTGCACCATCACGCGCTGCTGCAAGTCCTCGACCGCCTTGATGCGCTCGACCAGTTGCGTGCGCAGGCCGGCCAGCGGCTCGCGCGACAGCGGCGCGCCGGCCTTGGCGGCGTCGCGCTGCCAGGCCAGGGCGTCGGCGATGTTCAGGCGCGCGGCGTCCAGCAAGGTCTGCGCCTTGGCCTGCCATTCGGCGGCCACGGCGTCCTGGCCCTTGGCGCGGCGCAGCTCGTCGATTTTTTCGCGCAGGGCCTTGGCGGCGCCCTTGTCCTTGGACGAGAGCTCCTTGAACACCTCCTGCATGTGCTCGGGCGTGGGCTCGGTGGCCAGCCAGTCGCGCACGCGCTGGGCGCGCTCGCCCGAGGTGGCGGCGGAGAACACGCCGCCCGTCAGCGCATCGAGCGGGTGGGTCTCGGCCGGCTTGGGCGCGGGCGCTTCGACGGCGGGTTGCGGATCTTTCGGGTCGCGGGAGAAGGGGAACATGACAAGCCAGGATGAACAGAAAACGGCGCGCCCACGGCGCGCCCGCACAGCCCCGTATTGTCGCCGCAACGCAGCGGCGATCCGCATCACCCGTTTTGTGTCACTTGGTACCCAGGCTCAGCTCGGCATGGGGCACCCAGGCCGCCCCTGCGGCGCTGGCCGCGCTGGCCGGGGCGGCGCCGGCGTCGGCGGCTTGCGCATCGGTTTGCGTTGCACCCAGGAACAGCCGGTTGGCGGCAATGCCCTTGCCCGCCAGATAGTCCTTGACGGTCACGCCGCGCTGCACGGCCAGCTGGCGCATGGCGCTCTCGCCGACATCGATGTGGGCCATCAGCAGCGCCTCCATCTCGGGCACGCCGATGTCGCGCAGCATGCCGATGGCGTTGCGCGGCTTGTCGGGGATGTCGGCGCGGCGATACAGGCGCCTCAGCAACGCGGGGTAGTCGGGCGAGTTGGCGATCGAGGCGGCGGCAGCGGCCTCGGAGGCGCTGGCCGCCGGCGCCGACGCGGCGGCGGACGCGGACGCGGCCGGCGCGCCCGCCCCTGCTGTCGACCCGACTGCCTGCGCGGCGCTGCGCTGCTCGGCCGCCACCAGGGCGTACAGGCGCTGGCGCTGCGCGCCCTCGCGCTCGCTGTCCAGGTGCGCGCTGCCGGCCACCGTGAGCTTCAGGCCCGGGCGGTCGGCCAGCGCCTTGGCCACCTTGTCCAGTTGCGTGCGCGCCTTGGCGTTCAGCGCCGCGCTGCCGGGCGCAAAGACGACCTGCGACAGGTCCTGCCCTGCGTCGCCGCCGAAAGCGCGCGCCAGCAGCGTGAACGGCGCCGTGATGGCCTTGCCGATCAGGTTGATGATGGCCTTGAAGATGACGGGGCCGAGGGAAAACTGCGGATCGTTGAGCGAGCCGCTGATGGGCAGGTCCAAGTCGATCACGCCGTCGCTGTCGGCCAGCAGCGCGGTGGCCAGCTGCACCGGCAGGCTGGCCGGCGCACCGGGCACCGCGTCGCCGAACTCGAGCTGGTTGAGCACCAGCTTGTTGGTGGCCGTGAGCTGGCCGTCGGGCAATATCTTGTAGGCCACGTCCATGCTGAGCTTGCCGCGCTCGATGCCGTGGCCGGCGTACTTGACCGAGTACGGCGACAGCGGCGGCAGGTCCAGATCGCTCACCTTGGCCTGGATGTCCAGCGCCAGCGGCGTGGCCAGCGGGTTGAGCTGGCCGCGCACGTCCAGCGCGGCCGAGCCCTCGGCACGGCCGGTGAGCACCAGGTCGGCCATTTGCGGCGCGCCCGCCTGCGTCACCGAGCTGAAGGCGCCCAGGCTGCCGTTCAGATCGGTCAGGTCCGCCGAGTAGTTGGGGCGAATGAAGTGGTCGGCAAAGTCGATGCGGCCGTTGACCAACCTGGTGGGGCCAAAGCGGATGACGGGCGCCAGCGGGTCGGGCGCTGCGGCGGCAGGCGCGGCGCCGCCGGCCGAGGCGCTGGCCGCTCCTGAAACAGGAGCAGACGCCGCAGTGCCGGGCCCGGTCGCGGCGGCATCGGACTTGACGATGTCCTGCAGGTTGAAGCGCCCGCTCGGGTCGATCACCAGGCGGGCATAAAAGTCCGACAACTGGGTGCCGCCGATGGCCACCTGCGGCGCCTGGCCGGGCTCCAGCCGGGCGTCCAGCGCATCCAGCCGCAGCTGCTTCCAGCTGAGCAGCTCGCTGCCCAGGCCGGTGGCAGAGCGCGCGGCGGTGGGCGCCAGCGCGGCCTGGGATTTCACTTCGGCCCGCGTCGCATTGGCCGGTGCCGAAGCGCCCGCCGCAGGCACCGGCGCGTCGCCACTGACCGCCGTGCCGGGGCGGCTGAAGGTGCGCAATTCCTCGACCCGCGCGTCGCCCTCCACCCGCAGGCGCGGGCCGTGGGCGGTTTGCGTGAAGGCCACGCGGCCCTTGAAGCCGGCGTCGGCACGCAGCAGGTCCACGTTGAGCAAGTCGCCAAAGTAGGGCTCGAAGGCCTGCACGGGCAGGCGCGTGGCCTCCAGCGTGCCTTGCGCGGACAGCGGCTCCAGCCCCACCTGGCCGCGCCAGGCCAGCCGCCCGGGCTCGCCGCCCGAGCGCCGGCCGGTGCCCACCCCGGTCTTGAGCTCGATCTCCATGGGCTGCTTGCCGTCCAGCGTGAGCTTGCGCGCCGCGATCTGCAAGTCGCTCAGCTCGGCGCGCGCCACGCGGCGCATGCCTTCGTCGCGCCAGCCCACGGTGCCGCCGGTGAGCGCCAGCTCGTCCAGTCGCACGGACCAGGGCGTGTCGGCGGCACCGGTGGGCTTGCCGCCGGCTTGCGCACCCGGCTCGGCCGCGCCCTGGGGCGTGCGCAGCCAGCGCTCGGCCATCCAGTGCTGCTGGGCGTCGCGCTCCACGTCCACGCGCGGGCCCTGCACCTGCAGGCGCGCAACGGTCACGGCGTGGCTCTTGCCATCAACCTGCGCGTCGGTCAGCTCCACGCGCTCGATGCTGGCCAGCTCGTCCGGCGCGCGCGGGTCGTCCGCGCGGCGCACCCGGGTGACGGTCGCCGCCTTGCGCGGCGCACGGGCCGCGCGCGCCGGGCGGGATTCACGCGGGCCGCTGGACGACGCCTCCGCGGGCAACTCGCGCGCTTCATCGCGCTTGGTCGCCACCATCGGCTCGCCGCGGAGCAGCAGCTGCTCCAGCACCACCTGCCTGGCCCTTACGCTCCAGTCGGGCGCGGCGCCCCGGCCCTGGGGCGCGGCCCAGCTCAGGCTGGCCTCGGCCTGCACGCGGCCGGTCAGCCTGGGCACCAGGTAAGCCGCCAGATACGGCTGGGCCAGCGCCAGCGGCACCTGGGCGGCGCGCAGCGTCAGCTCGGCCTGCCGGTCGGTGGCCTGGCCGTCGAAGGCCAGGGTGGCCGGGCCGGCGGGCGTGGCCGGCGCCGCCGCCTCGGCCTTGGCCTGGGGCTTGCGCGAATCCCTGGCTTGGCCCTTGGCGCCGCCGCGCGCCGGCGGCGCGGCGGATGCAGCCGGCGCGGTCCGAGCCGGGGTCGGCACATCAGCGCCGGCCAGCGCGAGCGTGCCGTCGAAGGCAAAGGGCTTTTGCAGGGGCCAGGCGATGGACTTGGCGTTCAGCGCCAGCCGGCTCACGCGCAGGTCGGCGGCCGGAGCATCGTCGCTGGCCGTGCTTTCGTCGCGCCAGTTCACCGCGCCGCCGCGCACCGCCACCTGGTCGATGGTCAGGGCCAGCGCCGGCTCGCCGGCCGGCTCCTGGGCCGTGGCGGCGCCCGATGGGGTGCTGGCAGGTGCCTTGGCGGTATCGGCGGCTTTCTGCCGTGGGCGCTCGGGCGCCGAAGCCGCTGCCTGCGGCGGCACCAGGTTCAGCCCGCCGTCGCGGTCGCGGCGCAGGTCCACGCGCGGGCCGTCGAGCTGCACCAGGCCCAGATGCACCTGCCGCTCCAGCGGTCGCGCTTCGTCCACCTGGATCTTGAGCGCGTCGAAGGCCAGCGCGTCGTCGCCGTGCGCGTCCAGCGCCTTCAGATCGCTCACGCCCAGCGTGCCGTCCACGCGCAGCGAGGGGTGCGGGGTCTGCTCGAACGCCAGCTTGAGGTCGGCGTCGACCGTGGCCCCCTGCAGCCGAATCGGCAAGCCGGCCGGCAGGTAGCCCAGGTAGGGCTTCAGATCAAGCTTGGACAGCCGCATCGTGGCGCTGGTGCGCTGCGACTCGTCAAAGGGCAGCGCCTGCGCCTGCGAGTCGAACGCGCTGCCGTTGAGCGCAAAGGCCAGGCGCGGCTGCACCGTGATCTGGCGCGCCGCCGGCAGGTTGCTGATGAAGGGCACGGCCAGTTGCAGCCCGCGCACCTGCTGCACGCGCTCGACGGTGCGGTCGTCGAAGTCGATGCGCCCGTCCTTCAGCGCGATGTTGTAGAGCGCAAAACGCGGCGGCTCGCCGGGCTTGGCCGGCTGGGGCTGGGCGGCAAAGCGCGCCAGGATGTCGTCGACGTCGTAGTGGCCCTCACCCAGGTGGGTCAGGCGCAGTGCGGGTTCGTCCACCTGCAGCGCGTCCAGCACGGGCGCCAGCTTCCAGATCGATTGCAGCGCGGCATTGGCGTAGATGCGCTTGATGCTGAGCAGGTCGGGCGCGCCGGGCAGCCCGCCGACGGACAGATCGTCCACCGTCAGCTCCAGCGACCAGGGCTTGAAGTCCACCCGCCCGATGTGCACCGGCCGCCCGAGCTGCTCGCTGCCGATCTTCTCGCCCTGCCACTTGATGAGCGGCGGCACGCCCAGCCAGCTGGCCACACCCAGGGCCAGCACCACGGCGGCGGCGATCAGGGCGCGGCGCAGCCAGCGGCGACCACGGCCGGGCGGGGGCCGCCGGGGGGGCGCGGCAGCGGGAACTGGCAGGGTATCGGAAGGTTGGGCTGGCATCACGGGGCCCGATTGTCCGCGCAAGCCGTGCGCCATCGGCCGCGCGGGTGCTTCGGCGCAAGAAACAACCGTAACAACTGCATGCAATCGTACGAAATCGGGCGCGATCACCGGCCAAGTGCGCCCAAACCGCACGCCATGCAGACCCCACCAACAAGAAAGCCCGGCGGTTGCCCGCCGGGCTTTCAGGCAGCGTGACAAAAGCGTCATGGTCTGCCTGGATCCGCATCGGAAAGCTGGCTGTTTCCGGCTGCGGGGAAGGCAATAGATTGCCTTCTTCAGGGGTGGCCGAGGGCTGCCATGCCGCGGTATCGCTACCGCGAACCGGCTCTTCACCGACCGGAGCGTCCGAAAGCATCGGACAACGCCACTGTAGGGGTTGGCCCGCGCCCGCGCCAGTCGCGAATTTCAATGCCGAGCGTGGCTGAAATTGCCCCCCTCAATCGCGCGCGGGGTTCGGCGCAGCAGGGCTTGCCGGCGCGGCGCCGGCTGCTTTCAAGTCCTGAGCACGCGCGATCGGAATATGTATCAATATATTTTAATTAGTATGTGGACTCGAATTTTCAGGGTTGACTGAATATGAAGGTCTTTCCTAGAATGCCCACTTCCCCGCCAACCAAGGGGATTCCCTGATCCGCTGCCGATCCCGGCAAGCCAGGGTTGCAATCCGATCGAAGCAGTTTTGGAGCTTCCGCGCCTGTCGTCATGGGCGCCTTGCAACCCGGCCCATCAACTGACATCGGGGCGACCACCGTTTCATCGCCGCAGTGCCCGCGCGTCGTCCGACTGGCCGACACGCCGCACCGGCCGCGACGACGGACCGCCCTGACAAGGAGTGTTATGACAGCGTCCGGACAGCTCGCCGCCGTGGGAAGCGGCCTGAGGACCTTCGCCGGTGACGTGGCTGAAGGATTTTTTGAAATCACCCACAACGGCCTGGCGCTGCTGGGCGTGCTCACCGTGCTGACGGTGGTGCTGCTGGGCACCCGTGCCGACCTGCGCCAGCAGGGCGAAGACTGGCTGGCCGACCGCCTGCTGGCGCGCAAGGTGGCGGCCATGGGCATCACGCCCGAGCCGGGCGCCATCGAGCGCGCCACCGCGGCCGACCCCAGGGAGCTGCCGCGCGAGCAGGCCAGCGTGACCCAGTGGATCGCCCGCAAGTACCGCGTGGCACCCGAGCCGGTGGCCGCGCTGGTGGCCGAGGCCTACGACGTGAGCCGCAGCACCAAGCTGGAGCCCACGCTGATCCTGGCCATCATGGCGGTGGAGTCCAGCTTCAACCCCTTTGCGCAGAGCACGGTGGGCGCGCAGGGCCTGATGCAGGTGATGACCAGCGTGCACACCGACAAGTACCAGCACTTCGGTGGCAACTACGCCGCCTTCGACCCCCGCACCAACCTGCGCGTGGGCGTGAAGGTGCTGCAGGAATGCGTTGCGCGCGCCGGCTCGCTGGTCGGCGGGCTGAAGTACTACGTGGGTGCCGCCAACCTGCCCACCGACGGCGGCTACGCCGACAAGGTGATGGCCGAGTACGCGCGCCTGTACCAGGTGGCCAAGGGCCACGCCCTGCCCCCCGCACAGCGCACCGCACCCGCGGGCGCCACCGACCTGCGCGCCAGCACGGGCGGCGCCCCGGCGCCCACCGTGGTCGCCAAGCTGGCGTCCTGAGCGCGGGCGCACCCGCGCGGCGCGCCCGGCGCCCGATGCGCGGCGGCGTCAGCTAAACTTGCCGGCGTGTGCAACTGGCGATAGGCCCGGGTCGCAAACCCGGGCCGACGTGGACTGCGGCCCTTGGGCCGATCACCACGGGGAAGCACACCGCCCCCGTGTCTGGCACGCGTGGCGCATTCAGCCGTTCGCCTGGGCAGCCCCTGCCCGCCAGGGGATTCCGTCCAAAAGGATTGCCATGTACCACCGCAGCACCACCATTGCCCAGCAGGACCCCGCCGTCTGGGCCGCCATCCTGGCCGAGCACCAGCGCCAGGAAGACCACATCGAGCTGATCGCCAGCGAAAACTACGCCTCGCCCGCCGTCCTGCAGGCGGCCGGCACGCAGCTGACCAACAAATACGCCGAGGGCTACCCCGGCCGGCGCTACTACGGCGGTTGCGAGCACGTGGACGTGGTCGAGCAGCTGGCCATCGACCGCGTCAAGCAACTGTTTGGCGCCGAGGCCGCCAACGTGCAGCCGCACTGCGGCGCCAGCGCCAACGAGGCCGTCTTGCTGGCCTTCTGCAAGCCCGGCGACACCATCATGGGCATGAGCCTGGCCGAAGGCGGGCACCTGACGCACGGCATGGCGCTCAACATGTCGGGCAAGTGGTTCAACGTGGTCAGCTACGGGCTGAACGCGCGGGAGCAAATCGACTACGACGCCATGGAGCGCACCGCGCACGAGAAAAAGCCCCGCCTCATCATCGCCGGTGCCAGCGCCTACAGCCTGGAGATCGACTGGGCGCGCTTTGCCAAGGTGGCCAAGGACGTGGGCGCCATCCTGATGGTGGACATGGCGCACTACGCCGGCCTGATCGCCGGTGGCTGCTACCCCAACCCGGTGCCGCACGCCGACGTGGTGACCAGCACCACGCACAAGAGCCTGCGCGGCCCGCGCGCCGGTTTCATCCTGATGAAGGCCGAGCACGAGAAGGCCATCAACAGCGCCGTCTTTCCCGGCCTGCAGGGCGGCCCGCTGATGCACATCATTGCCGCCAAGGCGCTGGCCTTCCAGGAGGCGCTGCAGCCCGAGTTCAAGCAGTACGCCGCCCAGGTGCGCAAGAACGCCCAGGTGGTGGCCGAGACACTGACCCAGCGCGGCCTGCGCATCGTCAGCGGCGGCACGCAAAGCCACGTGATGCTGGTCGACCTGCGCGCCAAGGGCATCACCGGCAAGGCCGCCGAAGCCGTGCTGGGCCAGGCGCACATGACGATCAACAAGAACGCCATCCCCAACGACCCGGAAAAGCCCATGGTCACCAGCGGCGTGCGCATCGGCACCCCGGCCATGACCACGCGCGGCTTCAAGGAAGACGAGGCACGCCTGACCGCCAACCTGGTGGCCGATGTGCTGGACAAGCCCCAGGATGAAGCCAACCTGGCGGCCGTGCGCGCCAAGGTGGCCGCGCTGACCAAGGCCTTCCCGGTCTACGGCTGAGCGCGCACCCGGGCTCTGGGTTACTCTGTTTATGATAGCTGCCTGCGCTTGATGGACAAGCGCCAGAGCCCGATTTGACTTAAAAATGCGCTGCCCCTTCTGCACCCACAGCGAAACCCTGGTGGTGGACAGCCGGGTGTCGGACGAGGGCGACTTCATCCGCCGCCGGCGCCAATGCGCGCACTGCGGCAAGCGCTTTACCACCTACGAGCGGCCCGACGTCAGCTATCCGGCCATCGTCAAGAAGGACGGCCGGCGCGTGCCCTACGCGCGGCCCAAGCTGCAGGCCTCGCTGCAACTGGCGCTGCGCAAGCGCCCCGTCAGCACCGAGCAGCAGGACGCGGCCATCGAGCGCATCGAAGAAAAGCTCTTGGCCACCGGCGCGCGCGAAGTGGCCTCCAGCCGCCTGGGCGAGCTGGTGATGCGCGAGCTGAAGAAGCTCGACAAGGTGGCCTACGTGCGCTTTGCCAGCGTGTACCGCAGCTTCGAGGACATCGACGAATTCCGCGCACTCGTGGACGAAGTCAAACGTTGACCGCGCCCACATGGACATTCTGATTGCGCTGGCGCTGGCCTTTGCCGTGTTCGCCGTCTTGCGCGGACGCGAGCAGGCCCACCGCATCGCCCTGCTGGGCCGCGTGCTGGGGCCCTACCGCATCGAGCCCATGCTGGAGAGCCTGACCGAAGGCTATCTGCGCTGGCTGCACGAGGCCGACGCCGAGCGGCGCGCCCAGATCTGGGGCACGCTGGCGGCCACCGAGCAGACGCTGGCGGCCCAGTTCAGCCGCTTTGCCGCCGACTTTGCCCGCGTCCCGGCGCCGCAGGCGCAGATCAGCAAGCTGCCCTTTGCCCTGCCATACGCCCAGCCGCTGCTGCCCGGCCGCTGGCTGTTCGACGCGCGCCGCCTGTTCGAGCTGCACGCCCGCGCCATCGACGCGCTGGCACGCAACACCGCCGGCCTGCCTCACAAGGAGCGCGCCTACCGGATGACGGCCGAGCTGTACCTGATGCAGCACAGCTGCCACTGGTTCTGCCGTTCGAAAAATCTGGCCTCGGCGCGGCTGCTGGCGCGCCACAGGAGCAGCTACGCGCAGGTGCTGGCGGCGGTAGCGCCCGAGACGCGCCGCGACTACGAAGCCCTGGTGCGCTGACCCGCGAGCTCAAGCCGCCGCGGCCGCCGTCCGCAGCACGGTCTCGCTGGCCACGTCGGCCGTGTAGAACAGCTCCAGCGTCAGCTCGGCCAGCGTCACGTCGCGCGGCGCGCCGATGGCCTCGCGGGCAAGCAGCCTGGCTACCCCGGCTTGGGTCAAGTCACGCCGGCGCGTGCGTCCGCGCCCATTGCACGATCTGGCCCGGCACCGTCAGCGCACCGGCCTGGCGCGCCACCTCGCGCCCGCCGACAAACAGCGCCAGCGTCGGGATGCTGCGGATGTTGTAGCGCGTGCCCAGCGCGGGCACGGCCTCGGTGTCGACCTTGGCCAGTTGCATCTGCGGCTCCAGCAGCGCGGCGGCCTGCTCGTAGGCGGGGGCCATCATGCGACAGGGCCCGCACCAGGGCGCCCAGAAGTCGACCAGCACGGGGATCTGGCTGCGCGCGACGTGCTTGTCGAAGCTGGCCTCATCAGGGAGCGCCACCGGGTGGCCGGCAAACAGCGGCTGCTTGCACTGGCCGCAGGTGGGCGCGCTGGCCAACTGGTCTGCGCGCACGCGGTTGGTGGTGTGGCAGTGGGGGCAGACGATGTGCAGGGTTTCGGTCATGGGCAAGCACTCCGGCAAAATCGGGATCGGGGCGCGGCGCCAGGCCGCACACCGACAACATCTGCATCACAGGTGCGGCTGCCGCGTCCGATTGCAAGCCCCCGCGCGGCGTGATCGCGCCACCCGCCGGGGCCGTACACTCGCGCACGCGCCGCACCGTGCTCCATGAACCTGTCCGTCCCACCCCTGCGCCTGTCCATCGACCCCGCCAACCCGCGCCACATGGGCCGGGTCACGGCGGTGTTCCTGCTGCTGCACCTGCTGCTGTGGACACTGCTGCCCGGCATCAGCCATCGCGCGCCGCCGTGGGACAACATCGAGCAGCTGGTGTGGACGCAGTCGCTGCAATGGGGCTACTACAAGCACCCGCCGGCGCCCACCTGGTGGATGTATGCCTGGACCGAGCTGCTGGGACGCCGGGTGTGGGTGACGTTTTTTGCCGCGCAACTGAGCGTGGTGGGCATGCTGTGGTGCGTGTGGCGCGTGGCGCTGATGGTCACCACGCCGCTGCGCGCCTTCGTGGCGGTGGTGCTGACCTCGCTGGTGGCCTATCACAGCCTGCGCGGCATCATGGCCAACCACAACACCTTGCAGTTGCTGCCCGTCGGCCTGCTGCTGTGGGCGGTGCTGGCCGCCGTGCGCAGCCAGGGCGCGCGGCGCTGGCTGCAATGGGCGCTGGTGGGCGCGGCAGCGGCCCTGACGCTGTTGTCCAAGTACAGCGCGCTGGTGTGGTTTGCCGTCATCGGCGTGTGGCTGCTGCAGGATGCGCGCATGCACCGCTGGCAAGCCTGGGCGCCGGTGCTGCTGGCGGCGACGATCGGCGCGGCCGGGGTGGCGCCGCACATCACCTGGCTGGCGCAGTCGGGCTTTGCGCCATTGCGCTATGCCGAGCATTCGGTGGAGCACGGCATCAGCGGCGCGCCCAGCCACTGGACCGACCTGTGGTTCTTCATCACGGCGCAACTGGCCCGCATCGCACCGGCACTGATCGCGCTGGCGCTGTTGCGCTGGTGGCTGCGCGCGGCAGCGCCGGGCTCGGCGCCGCCGCCCTGGGCCGAGCGGCGCTTTGCGCTGTTCATGGGCCTGGGCCCGCTGGCGCTCACGCTGGCCATGGGTGTTGCCGGCCTGTACCTGGCCTCGTCCTGGGCCACCACGTTCTACGTGCTGTTCGGCCTGCTGCTGCTGCGCTGGGTGCCGGCGGTGGAGCCGGCGCGGCTGCTCAAGACCACCTTCATCCTGGGCCTGGCGTTTCAACTGGTACTGGCCGGCGGCCTGTCGCTGGCACGCGGACCGCTGGTGGACCGGCTGGGGCGCAACGCGCGCTCCAACTTTCCGGCGCTGGCGATGGCGCAGCAGCTGGAGCAGGTGTGGCGCCAGCACGGCCACACGCCGCTGCGCGTGCTGGCGGGGGAGACCTGGCTGGCCGGCAACATCACCATCCACCTGCCCTCGCAGCCGCTGGTGTTCATCGACGGCGACCCGGCCCGTGCGCCGTGGATCAACACGCCGGCGCTCGCACGCTGCGACCTGCTGGTACTGATCGACCGCAGCCCGGACGCGCCGGCGGTGGCGGCGCCGCTCACCCAGCTCATGGCCCAGGCGCGCGAGCACGGGCAGATCAGCGTGCCCTGGACGTCGCGCCCCAATGGGCCGCGCCTGACGGTGGATTGGGGAATCGTGGCGGCAACGCAGCCGGATTGCGCCACGGCGGTGCTGACGAGGCATTGAAGCCGGCGGTCAACAATATACTATCAATAAGATAGTGTATCGCGCACCATTGACAAGGGGCGCAGCCGATTTCAGCTTGGCTGACACGCAAACGGGACATAGGCGCGCCAGCGAATCTGCAAGGGCGCGCCACCGGTGTTGCGCGGCCAGGCAATCGACCATTGGCCTTCGCTGATGTGCCAGGAGGCGGGCGGGACGGCAGCCAGCAGCGGGGCTTCGGGTGCGTCGGCATAGTCGCCCAGGCGCCACACCAGCAAGGCGCCGGTCTGCTGCAAGCGCTCCGCCGAGACCCACGGGGCGTAGCGCGCGTCGCCGTCGATCAGCACCGACGGCATCGGCCGCTGCTGCTCGGCCACCAGGCCGGCCTCCCAGATGCTGCCGGCCACCACCTGCAGCGGGCAGCGCGACAGCGCCTGCCATTGGCGCCGCGCCTGCTCGCCCAGCGCTTGGGCCGGCCAATCCATGCGAGCCGGCTGGCCCAGCCACTGCGCGCTGCGGCCCGCGTACGCGGCCATGGCCAGCGTGATCAGCGCCATCCACACGGCCAGGGCGCGCACCAGCGCCCGCCGCCGACGGGCAAACCGCTCGGGCGGCACGGCGGCCAGCAGCAGCAGGGCCGCGAAATTCCACATCGGCATGCCCCACATGTCGTGCAGTTCGGCCCCGAGCAGCGAGCCCCCCGCCGCCACCAGCAGGGCCGGCCCCAGGGCGATGGTGTACAGCCACGCACGCTGCGACGGGTCCCGCAGGTACAGCCGGCCGCCCCAAGGCCGCAGGCCCGCGGCCAGCACGATCACCCCCAGGGGCACCAAGGCCACGAGCTGGGTGGCCAGAAAGCGCAGGCCGGCCGCATGATTGGCCTGCGCCGTGTCGCCGTAGCTGCGCGCGGCCAGGTAGGCCAGGGGTCCGCCGTTGTCGTGCAGCAGCCACAGCCCATGCGGCGCGACCAGGACCAGGGCCACGGCCAGCGCCAGCCACGGGCCCGACCGGCGCAGCAGGCGCCGCTCGGGGCCGATCAGCAGATAGCCCGCCAGGCAGGCCAGGAACACGCCGGTGGAATATTTGGTGTACATGCCGATGGCAGCCCAGGCGCCCAGCCACACCCAGTCGCGCCGGCGATCGCGCAGCATGGCCTGGTGGGCATGCCAGGCCAGCGCCGCCCACACCGGAACCTGGGCGCTGTCGTGGTTGAAGCTGAGCATCGGCCAGGTGTAGAACAGCACGCCGTACAGCAGGGCGGCGGCCAGGCCCGCGCGCTCGGGGCCCAGCAGATCGCGCGCCAGGCGGTGCACGTAAAACAGGGCCAACAGGATGGCCAGCTGGCTGAGCAGGAAAGGCCCGAAGCGGCCCAGCGCCTCGAACGCGGGATACAGCAGCCAGGCCGGCAGCGGCGGGTGCTTGAAGTAGCCCCACTGCCATTCGCGGCCCCAGGCGATGCCCTCGACCACATCCAGCGGCAGGCTGGTGGTCAGCAGGGCGGGCAGCACCGTCCACGCCAGCACGTAGGCGGCCAGGCCAACGACCCAGGGCGGGACGGGCCACGCGCGCGCGCCAACAGCGGTCAGCGCTCGCATGCGGCAACGCGCCGAATCAAGCCAGCGCGCGCGCCAGGCGCCCCACGCCTTCGCGGATCAGCGCCTCGCCCACGGTGGCAAACGACAGGCGGAAGGTGCTGCGGTCGGGCTGGGCGCAATAAAACGGCGCGCCGGGCACGAAGGCCACGCCCTGCTCGATGGCGCGCCTGGCCAGCTCGCCCGCATCGCTGGGTTTGCCGCCCGCGCCCGTCAGGCGCGCCCACACGAACAGGCCGCCCTGCGGTTGAACGAAATCGACGGCCGCGCCCAGCTCCTGGCGCAGCGCATCGCCCATGACCTGGGCGCGCCGGCCGTAAGTGGCGCGCACCTTGGCCAGGGTGGTCGGCATCAGCCCGGCGGACAGATAGCGCGCGGCGGTGGCCTGCGCGAAGGTGCTGGTGTGCGCGTCGGAAAATTGCTTGCACATGACGGCCTTGGCCAGCAGCGCGGGCGGCGCCACCATCCAGCCCACGCGCAGGCCGGGCGAGAGCACCTTGCTGAGCGAGCCGCAGTGCACCAGCCAGTCGCGGCTGCCCGGCACCTGCGCGGACAGCGCCAGCAGGCTGGGCGGCGGCGGCGCATCGAAGTACAGGTCGCCGTAGGGGTCGTCCTCGACGATCAGGGTCTGGTGCTTGACGGCCAATTCGAGCACGCGCTTGCGCCGTGCCAGGCTGAGCATGGCGCCGCTGGGATTGCCGAAGGTGGGGATCAGATACACCAGCCGCGGCTTGTGCTGCACGATCAGTTGCTCCAGCCGGTCGACCTGCACGCCCTCGCCGTCGATGGGCGCACTGACCAGCTCGGCGCCATAGAGGCGAAAGCACTGGATGGTGGCCAGAAACGTGGGGCCTTCGACGATGGCGGTGCTGCCCGGCTCCAGCAGGGTCTTGCCCAGCAAATCCAGCGCCTGCTGGCTGCCGGTGGTGACGATGAGTTGATCGGGCGCCAGCCCCTGCACGCCCTTGGACTGCATGAAGCCGGCCAGCTGCTCGCGCAGCGGCTGGTAACCCTCGGTGGCGCCGTACTGCAGGGCGGCGCCGGGCTCGTCCTTCAAGGCCTGATCGACCGCGGACTGGATGCCCGCCACGTCGAACATGGCGCTGTCGGGAAAGCCCCCGGCAAAGCTGATGATGCCGGGCTTGCCCAGCAGCTTGAACAGCTCGCGGATGGCCGAGGTTTCGACGTTGTCGAGGCGTTTGGCAAAGGGGATCGACATGATGGTCTCGCGCGGATCGAGGGGGTTCACATTTCGGAGTAGTTGGGCCCGCCGCCGCCCTCGGGCGTGACCCAGACGATGTTCTGCGTCGGGTCCTTGATGTCGCAGGTCTTGCAGTGCACGCAGTTCTGCGCGTTGATCTGCAGGCGCATGGCACCGCCGCCCTTGGCCTCGTCGGGCACGAACTCGTACACCCCGGCCGGGCAGTAGCGGCCCTCGGGCCCCGCGTACTGCGGCAGGTTGATGCGCACCGGCACCGTCGGGTCCTTGAGCGTCAGGTGCGCGGGCTGGTTTTCTTCGTGGTTGGTGTTGCTGATGAACACGCTGGACAGGCGATCAAACGTGAGCTTGCCGTCGGGTTTGGGGTAGTCGATGGGCTTGCATTGCTCGGCGGGCTTGAGCTGCACGTGATCGGGCTGCGTGCGGTGCACCGTCCAGGGCATGTGGCCACGGAGCAGGTACTGCTCGAAGCCGTTCATCACCGTGCCGACCGTGAGGCCCTTCTTGAACCAGTTCTTGAAGTTGCGGTCCTTGTTGAGCTCGGCGGCCAGCCAGCTGTTGTCGAAGGCCTCGGGGTAGGCCGTCAGCTCGTCGTGCTGGCGCCCCGCCAGCACCGCGTCGCAGGCGGCCTCGCCGGCCAGCGAGCCGGTCTTCATCGCCGCATGGCTGCCCTTGATGCGCCCGACATTGAGGTAGCCCGCGTCGCAGCCCACCAGCGCGCCGCCGGGGAACACCGTCTTGGGCAAGGCCAGCACGCCGCCCGCGGTGATGGCGCGCGCGCCATAGGACAAGCGCTTGGCGTTGACGTTGCCTTCGCTGTCGGTGAAGTACCACTTGACGCGCGGATGCGTCTTCCAGCGCTGGAACTCCTCGAACGGACTCATGTACGGGTTCTTGTAGTTGAGCCCCACCACGAAACCGCAGAAGATCTTGTTGTCCTCGGCGTGGTACATGAAGGCGCCGCCGTAGGTGTGCTCGTCCATCGGCCAGCCGGCGGTGTGCATCACCATGCCCGGCGTGTGGCGGCTCTTGTCGATCTCCCATATCTCCTTGATGCCGATGGCGTAGCTTTGCGGGTCGCTGTGCGCGTCCAGCTTGTAGCGCGCGATCAGCTGCTTGCCCAGGTGCCCGCGCGAGCCCTCGGCAAAGAGGGTGTACTTGCCGCGCAGCTCCATGCCGAGCTGGAAGTTCTCGGTCGGCTCGCCGTCCTTGCCTAGCCCCATGTTGCCGGTCGCCACGCCGCGCACGGCGCCGTTTTCGTCATACAGCACCTCGGCTGCGGCAAAGCCGGGGAAGATTTCCACGCCCAGCTCTTCGGCCTGCGCCGCCAGCCAGCGCACCACCTTGCCCAGGCTGGCGATGTAATTGCCGTGGTTGTTGGCAAAAGGCGGCAAAAACAGGTTGGGCACACGCGTGCCGCCGGTTTCGCTCAAGAAAACATAGGCATCGTCCGTCACCGGCTGGTTCAGCGGCGCGCCCTTGGCCTTCCAGTCGGGGATCAGCTCGCTCAAGGCCTTCGGGTCGATCACCGCGCCCGAGAGGATGTGCGCGCCCGGCTCGGAGCCTTTTTCGAGCACCACCACCGACACCTCCTTGCCCAGCTCGGCAGCGCGCTGCTTGATGCGAATGGCGGCCGACAGGCCCCCGGGGCCGGCGCCGACGATGACCACGTCGTAGTCCATGGACTCGCGCGGGCCGAATTTCTCGAGGATTTCTGCAGGGTTCATGGGCATGGTGGGTAGGCCTTTGAAATAATGGAAACCACAAGGCCGGACGGCAGCACGGTGCGTGCCGGCCGGCCCATCGATTCTATGCATCGGCGCAGCCGGGTTCTCGAGCCCGTTGCCGCCCTCGTTTTCCGGGAGTATCCATCGTGAGCTATCACATCGACCTGTCGGGCCGCGTGGCCCTCGTCACCGGCGCATCGGGCGGCCTGGGCGCGCAGTTTGCCCGCACCCTGGCGCGGGCCGGCGCCGGCGTGGTGCTGGCCAGCCGCCGGCTGGAACATCTGAAGAACCTGCGCGCCCGCATCGAGGGCGACGGCGGCGACGCGCACGTGGTGGAATGCGACGTGACCGACGTGCAGTCCATCAAGGCGGCGGTGGCGCACGCCGAAACCGAGATGGGCTCCATCGACATCCTGGTCAACAACTCGGGCGTGTCCAGCACCCAGCGTCTGCAGGACGTGGGCGAGGACGATTACGACCACATCTTTCACACCAACGTGCGCGGCGCCTTCTTTGTCGCGCAGGAGGTGGGCAAACGCATGCTGGCGCGCGCCAAGGGCGCGGCGCCGGGCAGCTTCACCGGCGGGCGCATCATCAACATTGCCAGCATGGCGGGCCTGAAGGTGCTGCCCAAGATCGGCGTGTACTGCATGAGCAAGGCTGCCGTGATCCAGATGACCCGCGCCATGGCGCTGGAGTGGGGCCGCCACGGCATCAACGTCAACGCGATCTGCCCCGGCTACATCGACACCGAGCTGAACCGCCACCACTGGCAGACCGAGAGCGGCAAAAAACTCATCGGCCTGCTGCCGCGCCAGCGCGTGGGCACGCCCGCCGACCTTGACGCGGTACTGATGATGCTGGCCTCGGATGAGAGCCATTTCGTCAACGGCGCGATCATCAGCGCCGATGACGGGTTTGCCGTGTGATGGGCCCTTTGCGCGCACCCGTCAAGCGCGACAAGCTCCATATTTCATAGCATTCAATGGGCAGCGGAATCCTCGCCGGCCTGGCCGCCGGCGCGCTGTGGGGCCTGGTCTTCGTGGCCCCGCGCATGACGCGTGGCTTTGCCGGCATCGACCTCACGGCCGGGCGCTTTCTGGTTTACGGCATCGTTTCGCTGGCGGTGCTGGCGCTGTCGTGGCGGCGCGCGCGCCGGCCCACCTGGGCGCAGGCTTGGGGCGCGCTGTGGCTGTCCATCCTCGGCTTCACCGGCTACTACTGGGTGCTGGTGCTGGCCATTCGCGACGCCGGCACCGAAATGCCGGCGCTGATCGTCGGGCTGATCCCGCTGTGGGTCATGCTGCTGGGCAAGCCCGGCCACCTGCGCTGGCGCACGCTGGCGCCGGGCCTGCTGCTGACGGCGGCCGGCCTTTTCCTGATGTCGCGTGCCGTGCATGCCGGCGCGAGCGCGGCCGGCGCCCTGCCCCACTACACGCGCGGCCTGGCCCTGTCGGTGCTGGCCATGGCCTGCTGGACGGCGTTTTCGCTGCTCAACGCCGCCTGGCTGCGCCGCCACCCCGACGTCAGCGCCACCGACTGGGCCAACTGGCTGGGCGTGGCCACCGGTTTGGGCGGTCTGGTGCTGGCACTGGGCCTGGGCACGCCGCTGCCCCGGTTGATGGCGCAGCCCGGCTGGCCGTTGTTTGCGCTGGTGGTGCTGGGCATCGGCTTTGGGTCGAGCTGGCTGGCCACCATCTTGTGGAACCTGGCCAGCCAGCGCCTGGCCGCCAGCCTGTGCGGTCAGCTCATCGTCAGCGAGACGCTGTTTGCCCTGTTGTATTCTTTTGCGTGGGATGGCCGCTGGCCCAGCGCCATGCAGCTGTCGGCAGCCTTTCTGTTCACCCTCGGCATCCTGGCCTCCATCAAGGCACATCAATGAAAATCGACATCCCCGACGAAAAGCGGCTGGTCCACGAGATGCTCATTCCCATCCGCTGGGGCGACATGGACGCCATGGGCCACATCAACAACACCGTCTACTTCCGCTACATGGAGACGGCGCGCATCGAGTGGGTGACCAGCCTTGGCGTGGCACCCGACCCGACCGGCGAGGGCATCGTCATCGTCAACGCCTTTTGCAATTTCATCCGCCAGCTCGAATACCCCGGCACCGTGCTGATCAAGACTTTCGTCAGCGCGCCCGGGCGCAGCTCGTTCGACACCTGGGTCACCATGGCGCGCGCCGAGCAACCCGAGCAGATATGCGCAACCGGCGGCGCCACCGTGGTATGGATCAACACCCCGGCGAAAAAATCGGCGCCGCTGCCCGAGCGCTTGCGCCGGCAGCTTGTTGAATGACGGCAGTCCAGGAAAAAGGGCCCGGATAAAATCCGGGCCCTTCAATATGGTGGAGCTGGGGGGACTTGAACCCCCGTCCGCAAATCTTCCACGCCCAGTTCTACATGCTTAGCGGTCTGGTTTGAATCTCGCCACCCGCATCGCGCAGTCGCACGCTATGCGGGCAGCCAGTGCCCTTGAGTCTCGCCTGCGCCCAAGGCACCCGGATGCAGGCCAGCCGATGTGGATTCCCTCGCAGCCGGGACGGCTTGCGCCGCCCTTGCCCAGCCCATCGGCCTGCTGTTGCGAGGCTCACCGGTGTTTAGGCGGCGAGTGCGAAACGTTCGTCGTTTGCAGTTAGTTTGTTTCAGCGGATTAACGAGGTGACTGAACCTCGGCATGCCCTGAGGCGATTCCAACCCACGTCGAAACCAATGCAGCCCCTGGATGCCTCATTTTAGGGGCAATCGAGCCATTTCAAGAGCTCCAGCGGAGAATCGATTGCCGCGTCGCAAACCCAGTCGTCCGTGCAGACACCGACGCCGAGATAGCCGTAGCGCGCCGCGACGGTGCGCATGCCCGCCGCGATGCCGGCCCGCATGTCGCGCTCGTCGTCACCGACGTATATGCACTGGCGGGCGGGAAGGCTCAGTTGCCGCTGCGCCTCCTGCAAGGGCGCGGGATGGGGTTTGAGGTGCGGCGTGGTGTCGCCGCAGACGATCACCGAGGCGGTGCCGAACAAGGGCATGGAGGCTGTCAGCGGCAGCGTAAAGCGCGCAGCCTTGTTGGTCACCACGCCCCAGGTGCGGCCCGTGGCGACGAGGTCTGCCAACAGGGCCGCCACGCCGTCGAACGGCCGGGTGGTGTGCATCATCCGCTGTTCGTAGCGCTGCAGGAATTCGTCGCGCATGGCCGCATACCCGGCGTCGTCCGGGGAAAGCCCGAAGGCCACCTTGAGCATGCCGCGCGCGCCGGAGCCAGCGCTTCCGCGATAGGCCGCATCAGGCAAGGACGGCAGGCCGCGCAGGCGCCGCATTTCATCGGCCGCCTGGCCCAGGTCGGTGGCGCTGTCGATCAGGGTGCCATCCAGGTCGAACAGCACGCAGCGCACGTCCTCCAGCGGCGTCATGGCGCAGGCGCTGCGGGCTTGCGGGTGGCGATCATGTAATTGACGCCGGTATCGTCCGTCAGGCGGTAGCGCCGCGACATCGGGTTGTAGGCCAGACCGCTGCTGCGCGCGATGTCCAGGCCGGCGGCCCGGCAATGGCGGGCCAGTTCGCTGGGGCGGATGAACCGGGCGTATTCGTGGGTACCGCGGGGCACCAGCTTCAGGACATATTCGGCACCGAGGATGGCCATGGCAAATGACTTGGGGCTGCGGTTGATGGTGGAGAAAAACACCCATCCGCCGGGCTTGACCAGTGTGGCGCACGCCTGCACCACCAATGCCGGGTCTGGAACATGCTCGAGCATCTCCATGCAGGTGACGACGTCGAACGCCTGCGGCGACTGGGCGGCCAGCGCCTCGGCGGCCACGGTGCGGTACTCGATCTGCGGGGTTTGCGCTTCCAGTGCGTGCAGTTGCGCCACTTTCAAGGACTTTTCGGCCAGGTCGATGCCTAGCACCTGCGCCCCGCGCCGCGCCATGGCGTCGGCCAGAATGCCTCCGCCGCAGCCGACATCCAGCACCCGGGCGCCGTTCAGGGGGCACGTTCGGTCAATCCAGTCCAGGCGAAGCGGGTTGATCTGGTGCAGCGGAGCGAACTCACCGTCCAAGTCCCACCAGCGATGCGCCAGCGCCGAAAATTTGGCCAGCTCGGCCGGGTCCACATTGGCAACAGTCATGACGTGATTTTCCCACGCCGATGACGAAGCACGTTTGACCCATGCACCGGGGTGGCCAAAACAAAAAAAACCTTGGGAGCTTTCGCCCCCAAGGTTTTCAGGTCAGATGCCGAAAAATCGGCTCTGTCTGGATCGAGTTTCGATCAGTTGGCGCGCGTACCGACCACTTCGATCTCGACACGACGGTTCTTGGCGCGGCCTTCAGCGGTCTTGTTGCTGGCGATCGGCTGGGTCTTGCCCTTGCCTTCGGTGTAGATGCGGTTGCGCTCGATGCCCTTGGAGACCAGGTAGGCCTTGACGGACTCGGCACGACGCACCGACAGTTTCTGGTTGTAGGCGGCGGAACCGACGGAGTCGGTGTGACCCACGGCAATGATCACCTCGAGGTTGATGCCCTTGATCTTGCTGACCAGGTCATCCAGCTTGGCGCGGCCTTCGGGCTTCAGGACCGACTTGTCGAAGTCGAAGAAGGCGTCGGCAGCGTAAGTGACCTTCTGGGCCGCCACGGGTGCGGGAGCAGGAGCCGGGGCCGGAGCAGCGGCCGGCGGGGCAGCGGCCGGAGCCGGAGCAGCCTTGGGCGCTTCGAGCGCGCCGTCGCAGCCGACAGCGGCAGTGGCGGGCGTCCAGTTGGCATCGCGCCAGCACAGTTCGTTGGTGCCGTTCTTCCAGACCAGCTCGCTGGAGCCGTTCTGCCAGTTGTCAACGACGTTGCCGCCATCGGCAGCCTTGATTTGCGCGCCAGCGGCCGTCGCAAGGGCGGCAGTGGCAAACAAGACCGCGACTTTGTTCAGTTTGTTCATGATTCTCCTCATGGGGAAAAAGCTGCAGCCAAGCTGCGAAAACGGACGCTTTGAGTGACCACCACCAAAAACGCTGAAATTGATTGTGCCACACGTCCCCGCGCAATCCGAAGCGTTCAAGCCCCTTGAGGGCCCCACAAGGCCCGAAATCGCCCGATATGTTGCTTTGTCGCGACACCCCAAAGCACCTAAAATCAGTCTCTTTCGCCCAGAAGCGCCCTTTCCATATATATGACTTCATTCGCCAAGGAAACCCTCCCGGTCACGCTCGAAGAGGAGATGCGGCGAAGCTATCTGGATTACGCCATGAGCGTGATCGTGGGCCGCGCCCTGCCCGATGCGCGCGATGGCCTGAAGCCCGTGCACCGGCGCGTGCTGTATGCCATGCACGAGCTGAACAACGACTGGAACCGGCCGTACAAGAAATCGGCACGCATCGTGGGCGACGTGATCGGCAAGTACCACCCGCACGGCGACAGCGCGGTGTACGACACCATCGTGCGCATGGCGCAGGACTTTTCGCTGCGCCACATGCTGGTGGATGGCCAGGGCAACTTTGGCAGTGTGGACGGCGACAACGCCGCCGCCATGCGCTACACCGAAATCCGCCTGGCCAAGATCGCCCACGAGATGCTGGCCGACATCGACAAGGAAACCGTCGATTTCGGCCCCAACTACGACGGCAGCGAGCAGGAACCTCTGGTGCTGCCCACCCGGCTGCCCAACCTGCTGGTCAACGGCAGCGCCGGCATTGCGGTGGGCATGGCCACCAACATCCCGCCGCACAACCTGAACGAGGTAGTGGACGCCTGCCTGCACCTGTTGCGCGCGCCAGACGCCAGCATCGACGAGTTGATGGAGATCATCCCGGCGCCGGACTTCCCCACCGCCGGCATCATCTACGGCATCCAGGGCGTCAAGGACGGCTACCGCACCGGGCGCGGGCGCGTGGTGATGCGTGCCAAGGTGCACTTCGAGGACATCGACCGCGGCCAGCGCCAGGCCATCATCGTCGACGAGCTGCCCTACCAGGTCAACAAGAAGACGCTGCAAGAGCGCATGGCCGAGCTGGTGCACGAGAAAAAGCTGGAGGGCATCAGCCACATCCAGGACGAATCCGACAAATCCGGCATGCGCTTGGTGATCGAACTCAAGCGCGGCGAAGTGCCCGAGGTGGTGCTCAACAACCTTTACAAGCAGACCCAGCTGCAGGACACCTTCGGCGTCAACATGGTGGCGCTGGTGGACGGCCAGCCCCGGCTGTGCAACCTGAAGGATTTGCTGAGCGTCTTCCTGCAGCACCGGCGCGAAGTGATCACCCGGCGCACGGTGCATGACCTGCGCAAGGCGCGCGAGCGCGGCCACGTGCTGGAAGGCCTGGCCGTCGCCCTGGCCAACATCGACGAATTCATCCGCATCATCCGCGAATCGCCCACGCCGCCGGTAGCCAAGGCCGAGCTGATGGCGCGCAGCTGGGACAGCGCCCTGGTGCGCGAGATGCTGACCCGCACGCGCGCCGACGGCGGCACCATCAGCGCCGACGACTACCGTCCCGACGGGCTGGAGCGCAGCTTCGGCATGCAGGGCGATGGCCTGTATCGCCTGTCGGAGACGCAGGCCCAGGAAATCTTGCAGATGCGCCTGCAGCGCCTGACCGGGCTGGAGCAGGACAAGATCATTGCCGAGTACAAGGAAGTGATGGCGCTGATCGACGACCTGCTGGACATCCTGGCCAAGCCCGAGCGCGTGTCCACCATCATTGGCGAAGAGCTGACGGCCCTCAAGACCGAATTTGGCCAGACCAGGCTGGGCGCGCGCCGTTCGCAGGTGGAGCACAACGCGCAGGACCTGGCCACCGAAGACCTGATCACGCCCACCGACATGGTGGTCACGCTCAGCCACACCGGCTACATCAAGGCGCAACCGCTGTCCGAGTACCGGGCGCAAAAGCGCGGCGGGCGCGGCAAGCAGGCCACGGCCACCAAGGAAGACGACTGGATCGACCAGCTCTTCATTGCCAACACGCACGACTACATCCTGTGCTTTTCCAACCGCGGGCGGGTGTACTGGCTCAAGGTCTGGGAGGTGCCTTCGGGCTCGCGCGGCTCGCGCGGGCGGCCCATCGTCAACATGTTCCCGCTGCAGGATGGCGAAAAGGTCAACGTGGTGCTGCCGCTCACGGGCGAGATGCACAGCTTTCCCGAGGATCGCTACGTGTTCATGAGCACCTCGATGGGCACGGTCAAGAAGACGGCGCTGTCGGAGTTCAGCAACCCGCGCAAGGCCGGCATCATCGCGGTCGATCTGGACGAGGGCGACTTTCTGATCGGCGCGGCGCTGACCGATGGCGCGCACGACGTGATGCTGTTCTCGGACGGCGGCAAGGCGGTGCGCTTCGACGAAAACGACGTGCGTCCCATGGGCCGCGGCGCGCGCGGCGTGCGCGGCATGTCGCTCGAAGACGGCCAGAGCGTGATTGCCATGCTGGTGGCCGAGGGCGAGGTCAGCGCCGAAAGTGCGGGCGGCGATGCGCGCACCAGCGTCCTCACCGCGACCGAAAACGGTTACGGAAAACGCACCAACATTACCGAATACACGCGGCACGGCCGCGGCACCAAGGGCATGATCGCGATCCAGCAAAGCGAGCGCAACGGCAAGGTCGTGGCCGCCACGCTGGTCGGCGCCGACGACGAGATCATGCTCATCACCGACAAGGGTGTGCTGGTGCGCACCCGCGTCGCCGAAATCCGCGAGATGGGCCGCGCCACGCAAGGCGTCACGCTGATCGCGCTGGACGAAGGCACGCAACTGTCGGGCCTGCAACGCATCGTGGAAAATGACGCCCAGGATGCGGGCGACGACCCCCAACCCAATGAACCAACGGAGTGATCCATTTTGAAAGCTGCTTTTTCCAAATTGCCCCTGGCCCTCTTGTTCGTCGCGGCCTGCGCCGCCTCGACGGGCGCCAATGCCCAGGATGCCAAAAAGGCCCTGGCCACCAAGCTGGCCCAGATGCAGGCCAAGACCGATGGCGCCGCCATGGCCAACCAGCTGACGGCCGACGCGGTGCAGCTGCCCCTGTCCACCTGGTCGCAGCGCCTGGACGAATCCGTGCCGCCGGCACGCCAGAAGGACGTGCGCGACAAGCTGGACGTCGAACTCAAGAAATTCGCCGACAACACGCACAAGGCCATCGACGCGCAGGTCAGCAAGGCCGCCGAAGCCGCCCTGGTGCCCGTCTTCATGGACAAGCTGAGCGAAGACGAGATGAAGACCATCATCGCCTACATGGAGTCGCCCGCCGCGGTCAAATTCCAGTCGCTCAGCGCCGACGCGGGCAATGCCTGGGCGCAAAAGGTGATTGACGCCACGCGCCCGACGGTGGAAGCCAACGTCAAGTCCTTTGACGCCGCGGCCAGCAAGATCGTCGGCGTGCCGGCCGCCTCGCCGGGCGGCGGCGCCAACGGCAAGTCCCAGGCCGCGCCGGCAGCGCCGGCCTCGGCCAGCAAGAAGTAAGCTCGTGCCCCAGCGCGGCGCCGGCCCGATGGCCGGCGCCCTTTTTTGACCCTCCATGAGCAACACCCCCATCCAGACCGAAGCCCTGGCCCGACTGCGCACCCGCATCGACGGCCTGGACGCGCAGCTGCTGAGCTTGCTCAACGAGCGCGCGCGAGTGGCCGAGGAGGTGGGCGAACTCAAGCGCCACGAGGGCACACCCTTCTTCCGCCCCGACCGGGTGGCCCAGGTCATCGCCAAGGTGCAGCAGGCCAACCCGGGCCCGCTGCTGAATCAGCACGTGGCCGCCATCTGGCGCGAGATCATGTCGGCCTGCCTGGCGCTGGAGGTGCCGCAGCGCGTGGCGGTGCTGGGTCCCGAAGGCACCTTCACCGAGCAGGCCGCGGTCGAGTTTTTCGGCAGCGCGGCCAACCTGATCTATTGCCAGAGCTTTGACGAGGTGTTTCACGCCACGGCCGCCGGCACCTCGCAATTCGGCGTGGTGGCGGTCGAAAATTCGACCGAAGGCGTGGTGGCGCGCTCGTTCGACCTGTTCCTGCATTCGCCGGTGCACATCGTCGGCGAGGTCAGCCTGCTGGTGCGCCACAACCTGCTGCGCAGCAATGCGGGGCTTGCGGGCATCGAGGTCGTGATGGCCCACCCGCAGGCGCTCATGCAATGCCAGGGCTGGCTCAACCAGCATCTGCCGCAAGCCGAGCGCCGCGCGGTGTCCAGCAACGCCGAGGGCGCACGCCTGGCGGCCGGAAACGCCGCCTGGGCCAGCCTGGCCAGCGAGCGGGCGGCTGCGCAATTCGGCCTGCACATCGTGGCCCACGCCATCCAGGACGAGGCCTACAACCGCACGCGCTTTGCCGTCATCTGCCTGCCGCAAACCCTCAGCACGCCCGCGCCCACGGGGCGCGACTGCACCAGCATCGTGGTGTCGGTGCCCAACAAGCCCGGCTCGGTGCACGACATGCTGACCCCGCTGAAAAAGCATGGCGTGAGCATGACGCGCTTCGAGTCGCGCCCGGCCAAGTCGGGCCAGTGGGAATACTATTTTTATATCGACCTGGCCGGCCACCCGAGCGAGCCGCACATCCACGCGGCGCTGGAGGAATTGCGCGGCCTGTGCGCGTTCTACAAGGTGCTGGGCGCCTATCCCCTCGCAAACGATGTTTGAACAACTTGGCTTGATCGGCTGCGGCCTGATGGGCGGCTCGTTTGCGCTGGCCGCCAAGCGCGCCGGCCTGGTGCGGCGCGTGGTAGGCTACAGCAAGTCGCCCTCCACCACCGAACGGGCGCGCCAGCTGGGCGTGATCGACGTGGAGGCCCCCTCGGCGCTGCAGGCGGTGTCCGGCTCCGACCTGGTGCTGCTGGCCGTGCCCGTGGCCGCCACCGAAACCACCTTCAAGTCCATTCGCCACCTGCTCACGCCCGAAATGCTGGTGGTGGACGTGGGCTCGACCAAGCGCGATGTGGTGGATGCCGCGCGGCGCGCCCTCAAGGGGGCGGTGGGCAATTTCGTGCCCTGCCATCCGATCACGGGGCGCGAGGTGTCGGGCGTGGAAAACGCCGACGTCGAACTGTACAAGGGCAAGCCCGTCATCCTCACGCCCATCGAGCGCACGCTGACCAAGAAGATCGATCAGGCCGAAGCGATGTGGCAGGCCCTGGGCTGCCGCGTCTCGCGCATGTCGCCCGAATCGCACGACGCCGCCTTTGCCGCCGTCAGCCACCTGCCGCACCTGATTGCCTTCGCGCTGATGATGAGCATTGCCGGCCAGCCACGCGGCAAGGAATTCCTGTCGCTGGCCGGCCCCGGGTTTCGCGACTTCAGCCGCATTGCCGCCAGCGACCCCCACATGTGGCGCGACGTGCTGATCGCCAACCGCGAGGAGCTGGCCGAACAGATGCGCCACTTCCAGCAGGCGTTGGCGCAGTTCGAGCAACTCATTGCCGCCGGTCAGGCCGACGCGCTGGAGCAGTTGATCACCCAGGCCAGCCACGCACGGGCCACCTGGCGATTGACACCCGGCGCACAGTAATGACCCACCCCCGTTGCTCCACTCGCTGCGCGATGTTGCGGCATCCCCCCTCAAGGGGGCTGAGCCTGCGCACAAAAGGTCCAGTGGACCTTTTGTTGGCTGGCGAAGGGCCGGGCTGCTGGCCCGGCGCGGCCTGCAAGGCCACCCAGTGGCCAGGGAAACCCCGGCCACGGGTGCACTGAATCGGCCTGCTCCGCGGCCATCTGATCCTGGCCCTCTCCATCGTGGGCGTCCCTTCTTCCAACTGTCACTGATTCGCGAGGCCACGTGTACCAGTTGCCCTTTCTCGATGTGCCCGCCCTGCGCGCCGTGCAGGGGCGCGTGCGCCTGCCGGGCTCCAAGAGCATTTCCAACCGCGTGCTGCTGCTGGCTGCCCTGTGCGAGGGGCGCACGCGGGTGCACGACCTGCTGGACTCCGACGACACCCAGGTGATGCTGCAGGCGCTGCGCCAGCTGGGCTGCGGCGTCCATCTGGCAGGCACCAGCGCCACCATCGACGGCCTGGGCGGACAGGCGCCGCGCCATCGCGCCGACCTGTTTTTGGGCAACGCCGGCACGGCCATGCGCCCACTGACGGCCGCGCTGGCGGTGCTGGGCGGTGACTACGCCTTGCATGGCGTGCCGCGCATGCACGAGCGCCCCATCGGCGATCTGGTCGATGCCCTGCGCGCCCTGGGCTGCCGCATCGACTACACCGGCCAGGCAGGCTACCCGCCGCTGGCCATCGGCATGCCCGCGCTCCGGCTCGACCAGCCCATTCCCGTGCGCGGCGACGTGTCCAGCCAGTTCCTCACCGCGCTGCTGATGGCCCTGCCCCTGGCCGCCGACCAGGCGGGCGAGGACGGCATCGTGATCGAGGTGGTGGGCGAGCTGATTTCCAAACCCTACATCGAGATCACGCTGGCCTTGCTGGCGCGCTTCGGCGTGGTGGTGCAGCGCGCCGGTTGGCAGCGCTTTGTCATCCCGCACGGCAGCCGCTTGCGCTCGCCCGGCGAGATCCACGTCGAGGCCGACGCCTCGTCTGCTAGTTATTTCATAGCTGCCAGCGCCCTGTCTGAAAGCGCTGGCGGCCAAAATGGCTTGAAAATCGAGGGGGTTGGCCTGGACTCCATCCAGGGCGACATCCGCTTTGTCGACGCCGCCCGCCAGATGGGCGCCGACATCACCGGCGGCCCCAATTGCTTGCACGTGCGCCGCGGCGCCTGGCCGCTCAAGGCCATCGATCTGGACTGCAACGCCATCCCCGACGCCGCCATGACCCTGGCGGTGATGGCGCTGTTTGCCGACGCGCCCAGCACGCTGCGCAACATCGCCAGCTGGCGCGTGAAGGAAACCGACCGCCTGGCCGCCATGGCCTGCGAGCTGCGCAAGTTCGGCGCGGCGGTCGAGGAAGGGCCCGACTTCCTGCGCGTCACGCCCATCGCGCCGGGCCAGTGGCGCGCGGCCAGCATCCACACCTACGACGACCACCGCATGGCCATGTGCGCATCGCTCGCGGCCTTCAACCCCGCCGGGCTGCCCGTGCGCATCGAAGACCCCCGGTGCGTGGCCAAGACCTTTCCGGACTATTTTGAGACCCTGTTCGCCATCGCGCAGGCGGCCGCGCCGGTGCCGGTGATCTGCGTGGACGGACCCACCGCGTCGGGCAAGGGCACGCTGGCCAGTCGCGTGGCGCAGCAACTGGGCTGGCGTTACCTGGACTCGGGCGCGCTGTACCGCGTGCTGGGCCTGGCCGCGCGCCGCCAGGGCGTCGAGCTGGCGCCCGCCCACGAAGGCGCCCTGGCCGATCTGGCCCGCAGCCTGCCCGTTCGCTTCGAGGCCGATCGCGTGTGGCTGGACGAGCAGGACGTGAGCGACGCCATCCGCACCGAGCAGGCCGGCATGGATGCCTCGCGCGTGTCGGCGCTGCCCGCCGTGCGCACCGCCCTGCTGGCCCGGCAGCGCGACGCCGCGCGCCTGCCCGGCCTGGTGGCCGACGGGCGCGACATGGGCACGGTGATCTTCCCGACCGCGCCGCTGAAGGTCTTTCTCACCGCCGGCGTGCGGCAACGCGCCGAGCGCCGGTACAAGCAGTTGATTTCCAAGGGCATTTCGGTTACAATCGATGGTCTTTGCGCAGACTTGCAGGAGCGCGATGCACGCGATCAATCGCGCGCTGCGGCCCCGCTCAAGCCTGCCCCAGATGCCCTGCTGCTGGACAACTCCGCCTTGTCGATCGAGCAATCGGTCGATCAGGTCTTGAGCTGGTGGCAGGCCAGGCAGCCTTTCTGACCCACCCGGGGCAGCCAGGCGCCACCCGCGAACGGCGGCCCCGCACGGATCGGGACGGCCTTTCGACAAGCTCCACCGGCTTGCCCTTCGCACCTTCGGCGTGCACCGAGCCTGGTGGTTTATCAACCTCCAACCACGGCCCTTTCGCCGTCACCACCCTCCACCATTCAGCCTTTGAAGCGATTGCAATCGTGCCGTCGCAAACCTGCGTGCGTGGACCAGGAAACCCACATGTCTGAATCTTTTGCCCAGTTGTTCGAAGAGTCCCTGCAGCGCACCGTCATGCGCCCGGGCGAGGTCATTCCCGCCGAAGTCGTGCGCGTCGAGCACAACTTCGTGGTTGTCAACGCGGGCCTGAAGTCCGAAGCCTACATTCCAATCGAGGAATTCAAGAACGATCAGGGCCAGATCGACGTCGAGCCCGGCTCCTTCGTGCCGGTGGCCATCGGCTCCATCGAAAACGGCTACGGCGACACCATCCTCTCGCGCGACACCGCCAAGCGCCTGGCCTCGTGGCTGGCGCTTGAAAAAGCGCTGGACTCCGGCGAATTCGTCACCGGCACCACCAGCGGCAAGGTCAAGGGCGGCCTGACGGTGCTGGTCAACGGCATCCGCGCCTTCCTGCCCGGCTCGCTGGTCGACACGCGTCCCACCAAGGACCTGACGCCCTACGAGAACAAGACCATGGAGTTCAAGGTCATCAAGCTCGACCGCAAGCGCAACAACGTGGTGCTCTCGCGCCGCGCCGTGGTCGAAGCCAGCATGGGCGAAGAGCGCGCCAAGCTGATGGAGACCCTGAAGGAAGGCGCCGTGGTGCACGGCGTGGTCAAGAACATCACCGAGTACGGTGTTTCGTCGATCTGGGTGGTACCGACGGCCTGCTGCACATCACCGACATGGCCTGGCGCCGCGTGCGCCACCTGTCCGAGGTGGTGCAGACCGGCCAGGAAATCACGGCCAAGATCCTCAAGTTCGACACCGAGAAGCAGCGCGTCAGCCTGGGTCTGAAGCAGATGGGCGACGACCCGTGGATGGGCGTGAGCCGCCGCTACCCGCAGGGCACGCGCATGTTCGGCAAGGTCACCAACATCGCCGACTACGGCGCCTTTGTCGAGCTCGAGCCCGGCATCGAAGGCCTGGTGCACGTGTCCGAGATGGACTGGACCAACAAGAACGTGGCCCCCAGCAAGATCGTGTCGATGGGCGACGAGGTCGAGGTCATGATCCTCGAGATCGACGAGGACAAGCGCCGCATCAGCCTGGGCATGAAGCAGTGCCGCGCCAACCCCTGGCAAGAGTTCGCGCAGAACACCAAGCGCGGCGACCGCGTGCACGGCCCCATCAAGTCGATCACCGACTTTGGCGTGTTCGTCGGCCTGGCCGCCGGCATCGACGGCCTGGTGCACCTGTCCGACCTGTCCTGGAACGAGCCCGGCGAAGCCGCCGTGCGCAACTACAAGAAGGGCCAGGACGTCGAGGCCATCGTGCTGGCCGTGGACGTCGAGCGCGAGCGCATCAGCCTGGGCATCAAGCAACTGGACCAGGACCCGTTCACCACCTTCGTCACCGTCAACGACAAGGGCCAGACCGTCACCGGCACCGTCAAATCGGTGGACGCGCGTGGCGCCGAGATCGACCTGGGCAACGACGTGGTGGGCTACCTGCGCGCCTCCGAGATCAGCCGCGACCGCGTGGAAGACGCCAGCCAGGTGCTGAAGGTGGGCGACGAAGTGACCGCCGTGGTGGTCAACGTCGACCGCAAGACGCGCAACATCCAGTTGTCGGTGCGTGCCAAGGACGCCGCCGACCAGCAGGAAGCCATGGCCAGCCTGAACCAGTCCACCGGCAATGCCGGCACCACCAGCCTGGGCGCCCTGCTGCGCGCCAAGCTGGACAGCGGCGACAAGGCCTGATGCAGACCTCTGGGCGTCGGGCGCACCCGCGCTCGACGCCCATCGCTGAAAACGCCACCGCATGACCCGCTCCGACCTGGTTGAACAACTGGCCGAACGCTTCGGCCAGCTGACGCAGCGCGACGCCGACGCGGCCGTCAAGGCGATCCTCGAAGCGATGGGCGACACCCTGGTGCGCGGCCATCGCATCGAGATCCGCGGCTTCGGCAGCTTCTCGGTCAATCGCCGGCCACCGCGCCTGGGCCGCAACCCGCGCACGGGCGAGTCCGTGCCCATTCCCGAGCGCCGCGTGCCGCACTTCAAGCCGGGCAAGGCCTTGCGCCAAGCCATCGAAGCGCCGCCCCCTGCCGCTAAAATTTGAGGGTTCCGCAAGGGGAATCCATGACCGGACTCATCCGGCTGCTGAAGTGGATACTGAAGGCAGCCGTTTTTTTTGTGTTGTTTGCTTTCGCGCTCAACAATCAGCAGGACGCCACGGTCCACCTGGCGTTCGGTCAGCAGTGGCGCGCGCCGATGACGCTGATCGTGCTGGTCGCCTTTGCGCTGGGCATGGTGGTGGGCGTGCTGGGCATGCTGCCCGGTTGGTGGGCGCGCCGCCAGCGCCCGGCGCCCGCCGTGGCTGTGGCGCCCCAGGCGGCCGTAACCGCGATGCCCGCATCGCCTCCGCCCGATGGAGTTTGATCTCGGCTGGATCCTGCTGGGCCTGCCGATGGCGTTCGCGCTCGGCTGGCTCGCCTCGCGCCTGGACTTGCGCCAGCTCCGCCTCGAGAACCGCCAGGCGCCCAAGGCCTACTTTCGCGGCCTCAACTACCTGCTCAACGAGCAGCAGGACCAGGCCATCGATGCCTTCATCGAGGCCGTGCAAAAAGACCCCGACACCTCCGAGCTGCACTTTGCCCTGGGCAACCTGTTTCGCCGCCGCGGCGAATACGAGCGCGCCGTGCGCGTGCATGAGCACCTGCTCTCGCGCGCCGACCTGAGTCGCGGCGACCACGAGCGCGCCCAGCACGCGCTGGCGCTGGATTTTCTCAAGGCGGGCCTGCTCGACCGCGCCGAGGACGCGCTGCACAAGCTGGAGGGCACGCGCTACCAGGACCAGGCCTGGCTGACGCTCCTGAGCCTGCACGAGCGCTCGCGCAGCTGGGCCCAGGCCGCCGACATGGCCACGCGCCTGCAGCAGGCCGGCCAGGGCGACTTCAGCGTGCGCCTGGCGCACTACCAGTGCGAGCAAGCCGAGCACGCCTTGCACAAGAATGACGACCCCGCCACCGCGCGCCAGTTGCTTGAGCAGGCCATCGCCAGCACCCCGCATGCGGCGCGCCCGCACATCCAGCTGGCCGGCATGCTGGCCGGCGCCGGCAACGCCAGCGGCGCTTTCGACCAACTGGTGCAACTGCAAATCCACGCACCGCAGGCCGTCCCCCTGATCGCCAGCGAGTGGGTGCGCCTGGCGCGCCTGTGCGCGCGCCTGCCGCAGGCCCGCGAGCAGCTGGAGCACAGCTATGCCCAGACCCCGTCGATCGACGTGGCCGATGCGCTGGTGCAGGCACAGGTCGCCGCCGGCGTGCCCATGCAGCAGGCGCGCGAGGGCTATGTCCGGCACATGGCGCAAGAACCCTCGCTGATCGCGGCCTCGCGCTGGCTCAGCCACGAGGCCTTTGCACACGACGGGGTGCACGCCACCGTGCAGCGCTCCGTCGAGCACGCCATGCGACCGCTGGCCCGCTACCGCTGCGCCGCCTGCGGATTTGAAGCCCAGGGCTATTTCTGGCAATGCCCGGGCTGCCAGGCTTGGGAGAGTTTTCCGCCGCGGCGCATCGAAGAGCTGTGAGCCTCCGCTCAGCGCCGAAATACTACGAAAACGATAGCATATCGCGCTTTATTGATGGGCGCTACAGCCTGATTTCATTCAAATCCGGCATGCGGCGGCATGCCACGGCGGGCGCCCTCAAATCGCCGCTTCGCTGTCCATGTTGGCCTGCGCCCCCGGCGCCAGACGATCGGGCGAGATGTAGGCCTGGCGGAAGGTCTCGAAGTCCACGTGGTCGGCGGCCTCGATGCGTTTTTGCTCGGCCCAGGATTCGGCCGCCAGCGCATCGAAGCGCTGCTTGAGCGCGGCCGGATAGGGCAGCGCCAGCAGCTCGCCGCGCGAGCGCTGCGAGCAGGCCCGCACGAAGTCGATGACGCTGCCCTGGTGCTGCTCGCGCACGTGGCGCAGCACGCGCGCCGAGGGCAGATCGTCGAAGGTCTTGAAAGCGCCCTGCGCCCGCGCCAGCGCGTCGGCGTAGCGCGTGGCGCCGTCCACCCCGTCCATGGCCTGCGCGATGGGCGCCAGTTGCGCCAGCAGCTCCTGGGCCCAGTCGGTCAGCAGCACGGCCCGGCCATCGCGCTCCAGCTCAAGGCCCGGCTCGCGCCCGCGCGCGGCCGTCAGGTGCTGGTTGCGCTTGAGCGCGGCAATCTCCTGCGGCGTGTCGGGCGGGCTGTCGCTGAGCAGGCAGTGCAGCAAGAACAGGTCGATGAAGCGCGCGGTATCGGCGTTGATGCCGATGGTTTCGAACGGGTCCAGGTCCATCAGGCGCACCTCGACGTACTCCACGCCGCGCTCACGCAGCGCGTGCAGCGGGCGCTCGCCCGAGCGGATCACGCGCTTGGGGCGGATGGTGCCGTAGAACTCGTTTTCGATCTGCAACAGCGTGGTGGCCAGCTGGTTGTACTCGCCACCCAGGTTGCGGATGCCGATGGCCTCGTAGGGTGGATAGGGCTGGGTCAGCGCGCCCTCCAGTGAATTGGCGTAGCTGTCCAGGCAGTTGTAGCTGACCGCCAGCGAGGCCTGGGCGTCGCTCTGGTAGCCCAGCCGTCCCATGCGCAGCGAGGTGGCGTGCGGCAGGTGCATGCTGCCTTCGCCCAGGGGCTGCAGGCCGTGATCGCGCCCGGCGACAAAGCTGGCGCCGACCACCGGCGAGGCCCCGAACAGCACCATCAGCAAGAACGCCTGGCGACGGAAGTTGCGGATCAGCCCGAAGTAGTCGGCGTTGCCCAGCCCCGGCAGCGACCAGTTGTAGTGAATGCCGGCGATGGTCTGCATGCGCCGCCCGTAGCGGTGCCCCAGGCCCATGCGGTAAACGCTCTTGGCGCGCCCGACGTTGGACGTGCCGTACACGCCCAGCGGGATGTTCTCGTCGGTCGGCAGGCTGCAGGGCATGCTGTAGTCCCACAGCATTTCGTCGCCGATGGCGGCCATCTCGTGGTGCACCACCTGGTGGATCTGCGTCAGCTCGCGCAGGCAGGCCGGCACGTCCGGGTGCACGCCCGTCACCAACTCGATCAGCGACTCGCTGTAGTCGGTGGTGATGTGCGGGTGCGTCAGCGGCGCACCCAGCGCGGCCGGGTGCGGGGTCAGCGCCAGCGTGCCATCGGGCTGGGCCCGCAGGCTCTCCTTCTCGATGCCTCGACCGATGCCACGCAGCCGCTCGGCCGACAGCCCGGCCAGTCGGTCCCTCAGCTTGCTCATTGTCTTGTCCTTGATTTCGGGGCAAGCACGGTAGCACAGACGGACAATGCCGCGCTGGCCAGGGTGCTTGCGCCCGGGCGCGGCGTCAGCGCCGTGCGGCCAAGGCCTGGCGCACTTCGTTCTCGCCCTGGGCCGCCCCGCTGCCGGGCACCGTGGCATGGTCCAGGCTCATCACCTGGTGCAATTGGGCCAGCAGGCGCTCGGGCGTGTCGTCGGTGAGGCCCAGGTGCACGCCTTGCGACAGGGTGATGTGCGCCGATTCATAAGTGCCGGCGCCGGCGCACAAAATGGCGCGCGTGGGCGCCTGCTCGCTGACGGCCACCAGCATGGCGGGCACCACCGCTTCAGGCTGGATGGCGGCCATCACGTCGGGCGGCAGCAGGCCCTCGGTCATGCGGGTGGCCGCCGTCGGTGCCAGGCAGTTGACGTGGATGCCGTGCTTGGCGCCTTCCAGGCTCAGGGTCTGCATCAGGCCCACCAGCGCCAGCTTGGCTGCGCCATAGTTGCTCTGGCCGAAGTTGCCGTACAGGCCGGTGGACGAGGTGGTCATCAGGATGCGACCGTATTTTTGCGCCTGCATGATCGGCCACACGGCCTTGGTGGTGTGCACCGCGCCCATCAGGTGCACGTCCAGCACCAGCCGAAAATCGGCCAGCTCCATCTTGGCAAAGCTCTTGTCGCGCAGGATGCCGGCGTTGTTGACCAGCACGTCCACGCGGCCCCAGGCGTCCATGGCCTGCTGCACCATGGCCTGCACGGCGGCAAAGTCGGTCACCGAGGCGCCGTTGGCAATCGCCTGGCCGCCCAGCGCGGTGATCTCGTCCACCACCTTCTGCGCCGCCGTGGCCGAGCCGCCGCTGCCGTCCACAGCGCCGCCCAGGTCGTTGACCACCACCCGCGCGCCCCGCTGGGCCAGGCCCAATGCATGCAGGCGACCCAGGCCGCCGCCGGCGCCCGTCACAATGGCGACACGGCCGGTGAAATCGATTGTGCTCATCGTCATGCTTTCCTTGTCAAAATGAAAGCTGAACTGTACCCGCGCCGCCCACCCCACCGCCTTCATGCAACTCAACGACACCACGATCGACACCCCGCCGCGCGACGCCGCCAGCGTGGTGCTGCTGCGCGAGGGCGCCAGCGGCCCGGAGGTGCTGCTGCTGCGGCGCCACGCCAGTTCGCAGGTTCTCGGCGGCGCCTACGTGTTTCCGGGCGGAAAGCTTGAGCGCAGCGACTCGGCCCCCGCCACGCAGGCGCGCCTGGACGCACCGGCCGCCACCTTGCACGCCGCCCTGGGCGAGAGCGCGCTGAACCCCGACGTGGCGGCCGGCCTGTTCGTCGCCGCGCTGCGCGAGGCGTTTGAAGAATCCGGCGTGCTGCTGGCCACGCAGGCCGGCCGGCCGCCGGACGCTGGCGCGCGCCAGCGCGCCGTGGCGGCCATCCGCGCCGGTACGCCGTTTGACGCGCTGCTGGTGCAGCACGACTGGCAGCTCGACTCCCGCGCGCTGGCGCCCTGGTCGCGCTGGATCACGCCGCGCCGCCCGGCGATGATGAACCGGCGCTTCGACACGCGGTTTTTTCTGGCCGCCGTGCCCGACGAACAAGAGGCCCAGCACGACGACCACGAAGTGACCGAGGCACGCTGGCTCAAGCCGCGCACGGCGCTGGCGCAGTACCGCGACCGCCAGATTGACCTGGCGCCGCCGCAGATCGTCAGCCTGCTGCATCTGCTGCCCTTTGGCAGCGTGGCGGCGGCGCTGGCCGACGCGCGCACGCGCCCACCGCCGCTGGTGGAGCCGCACACCCTGCAGCATGGCGCCGAGCGCATGATGTGCTATCCGGGCGACCCGGAATATCCCGTGGCCGCCCCCGCCCTGACCCGCCCCACGCGCCTGGTCTGGCGCGACGAACGCTTTCAACCCCCCGAGGGCTTTGGTCCCTGGATCGATTGACTTCTGACACTGCATTTTGGAGACCCGCATGCACCCCGTCACCCGTCGCCAAACGTTGGCCGACCTGCTGCGCCGCACCGCGCAGCGCCTGCCCCACAAGCTGGCCGTGTGCTGCGGCGACACGCGCTGGACGTATGCCGAGTTCGACGCCCTGGTCACGCGCCTGGCCGCCGGCCTGGCCGGGCGCGGCATTGCGCATGGCGAGCGCGTTGCCGTGCTGGCGCGCAACTCGCACGGCTTTGCCGCGCTGCGCTTTGCGCTGGCGCGCCTGGGCGCGGTGCTGGTGCCCATCAACTTCATGCTGAAAGCCGACGAGGTGGCCTACATCCTGCGCCACGCCGGCGCCAAAACGCTGGCCACCGACAGCGGCCTGGCCCAGTTGGCGCGCGCGGCAGCCGCTATCGATACTGAAGTGAAGGACTTCATCTGGCTGCCCTCCGAGGCCCCGAGCGAGCCGGTGCCCGGCATGGCGAGCTTTCACGATCTGGCCGCCTGCCAGGATGCCCTGCCCGACACGCCCCTGCAAAGCACCGACCTGCTGCAGATCGTCTACACCAGTGGCACCGAGTCCAGCCCGAAAGGCGCGATGCTGACGCACGACGCCGTGCTGTGGCAGTACGTGAGCTGCTGCATCAACGCCGAGGTGGCGCAGGACGACGTGGCCCTGCACGCACTGCCGCTGTACCACTGCGCGCAACTCGATGTGTTCTTCGGCCCGGCGATCTACATCGGCAGCGAGAACCACATCACCGCCGCGCCCACGCCCGACAACCTGCTGCCCATGATGGCCGCGCGCGGCATCACCAGCTTTTTTGCCCCGCCCACGGTGTGGATCGCGCTGCTGCGCTCGCCGCTGTTCGACCAGACCGATCTGAGCAAGCTGGCCAAGGGCTACTACGGCGCATCGATCATGCCGGTGGAGGTAATGAAGGAAATCGCCCGCCGCCTGCCGCACCTGCGCCTGTGGAACCTGTACGGCCAGACCGAGATCGCCCCGCTGGCGACGATGCTGGGCCCCGACGACCAACTGCGCAAGCCCGGCTCGGCCGGCCGCGCCGTGCTCAACGTCGAGACGCGCGTGGTGGACGATGCGATGAACGACGTCGCCGTGGGCGAAGTCGGCGAGATCGTGCACCGCTCGCCGCACCTGATGCTGGGCTACTTCCACGACGACGAGCGCACCGCCGCGGCCTTCTCGGGCGACTGGTTCCACTCGGGCGATCTGGGCGTGATCGACGACGAGGGCTACATCACCGTCGTCGACCGCAAGAAGGACATGATCAAGACCGGCGGCGAAAACGTCGCCAGCCGCGAGGTCGAGGAGATGATCTACCGCCTGCCGCAGGTGAGCGAAGTCGCGGTCATCGGCCTGCCCGACCCGAAGTGGGTCGAGGCGGTGACGGCGGTGGTCGTGCTCAAGGCCGGGCAGGCGTTGACCGAGCAGCAGCTCATCGATCACTGCACCCAGCACATGGCCGCCTTCAAGGCGCCCAAGCGCGTGGTTTTCACCGACGCGCTGCCCAAGAACCCAAGCGGCAAGCTCTTGAAGCGGGAGTTGAGGAAAACGATTGCGGTGGGTTGAAACTTCTGGAAATCTTCATCTGACTCCAATTTTCTTTTTCCATCTGAAAATCTTCATCTGACCTTTTCCATCATCCGCTCAAAATTTTTCCACCAATCGAATTTTGTGCGAGTTCTTTGCGCTGTAGTGCGTTGTGATCACTGCGGGTTTTCACAATTTTTAATATGAAATTTAAAATCCATTTAACAATTGTGATTACTTTAGGTTGCCTGACCGGTTGCACCCCTCCGGTTCGACCAAGTGACAACAGCTTGATCATTTTGGAAGAGGAATCCGTTAGGGAACCACTGAACAATGGCCGCCGAAAGCTCGGCCATCAGAATTTGCATCCTTCGTTTCATGATGCGGCTTGCGGTTTGCGACTCGGGCTGTTTTCAAGCCTTGTTTTTGCCTTTTCGGCCTCTTTGAAGCCCCGTTTGCGCTTTCAAGGCGCACCTGTGCCTTGCAACTGCAATAGCGGCATCTTGAGCAACACCAGGTTGGCCAACGCGAACATCACGTTCAGTTGGCTCGCGTTCTTGGCCAAGCCACGATAGCGCAGCTTCTTGTGGCCAAAGAGGTTCTTGACCACGTGAAACGGATGCTCGATGCGCGCGCGAATCTGCGCCTTCACCCGCTCCAGCGCCTGCTTCAACTGCTTGGTCAAGCCCTCGGGCATGGCCTTGATCTTGTGACGGCGCTCCGCGACGTGCCAGTTGACGTCCGCTTTGATGCGTCCCTCATCTTGCGCCGCTTTGACCTCCTCGCGCTTTTCAACGCCCGTGAAGCCTGCATCGGCGTGTACATCGCTTTCCTGACCGTGCAGCAGGTGGTGAGCGTTGGCCACGTCCGACTCGTTGGCTGCGGTGACATGGATGCTGTGCACTGCACCCGAGTCAGAGTCGGCCCCGATATGCGCCTTCAACCCGAAGTGCCACTGATTGCCCTTCTTGGTCTGGTGCATCTCGGGATCGCGCTGGCCATCCTTGTTCTTGGTGGAACTCGGTGCGGCGATGATGGTGGCGTCAATCATCGTTCCCTCACGCATGAGCAGGCCTTGCTCGCTCAGGTGCTGGTTGATCTGCTCGAAGATCGCCTTGCCCAGCTCGCGCTGCTCGAGCAGGCGGCGGAACTTGAGCAGCGTGGTGGCATCGGGTGCGCTCTCGCGCGCCAAGTCGATACCCACAAACTCGCGCATGGCGCAGCTGTCGTACAGCGCATCTTCCAGCGCCTCATCGCTGAGCGCGTACCACTGCTGCACGAAGTACATGCGCAGCATGCGCTCAAGGCCGATGGGCGGGCGGCCAACGCGGCCACTGCTGGGGTAGTGCGGCTCAATGAGGGCCAGCAGGCGCTGCCAGGGCACCACCTTCTGCATCTGGCCCAAGAACTTCTCGCGGCGCGTCACGCGCTTCTTGCCTGCATACTCCAAGCTGGCAAAGCTGACTTGTTTCATGCTCCGAGTTTAGTAGCAAACGCAGCAATCGACCATCGGGGTTGGCCCGAATAAATCAGCGTTTCCTTAGGGTCGCGAAATATCGTGCAAGCGAGTTGGATGGATTTATTAAATCCGGTGTAGCACCCACAGATCTAGTCGCAAAGATACTTGACGTTGTAACCTCGTCATTGGCTAATCCAAAAGATGTTCAATATCAGGATGTGCGTATCAAACCTTTCCAGGGTGGAAGGATACTCTGCGGCGAAGTGAATGCGAAAAATTTATCTGGTGCCTATATAGGTTTCAGAAAATTTTATGCAAGCAACTCAAGCGTTGTGTTTGAAACGTCCAGCGACAAAAATCCTGGGCGCGCACGAGCATCTAACGCGGGACTATACGCTGCCTGTACAGCATTGTTCAATGAGGGCGACGTACATCCAACCGGAGCGTGCGACGCTGAAACTATCGAACGGCTTCGGCGATCAGGGTTTACGGTTTCAGATGTTATTTCTACATGCGGAAGTTTACCTGGTGGTATTCTTGATCAGGAGATTCATGTCAATACTATCTCACGGCTACCGAGGTCCAGTAGTGCGTCTGGAAAAAAGGTGATTGTGCCCGATGCGTACGGTCCTAGTATTCACATGAATGAGTATGGACAAGCAATCACCTTGACGCCGCAAGGCAGGGGGGTTCCGGGGGAACATCTAAAAATTAAGCCAAACGCCTATGGACCAGGCATTCATATGGATCAATACGGTCGCCCGGTACGAGAGAGGCGATGGCCCCAATAGGCTGCTGAAATACTTCCTCACGCCGTCCAAGCCCAGAGCCGTTCAAACGCGGGGAAAATTGAGGGAAAATGGGGTCAGATAAAAATTTTCCCCAGCGTTGACAGCCCGACGTCACGAAGCGTATTGTCGCTACAAAAAAAATAGCCTTCTGCGCTTGTTGCGTGGCAGCCAGAAGCCGATTGGGCTCAACTTTTCCGGACTGGGCGAAACCGCAGGTCACGGACTTGGACGACATCATGCGGGTGCGTCGGGGTCATCCTCTGCGCCGCCCGCTACGCCCATTGCCAGCCATGCCGGCAGATCCCGGGCGCCGTGCAGCACGCGCCAAACATCCACGTGGCCCGGGTGCAAAAAATAAAACACCAGATAGGGGTAGCGCCGCAGCGGCCAGAAGCGCAGGCCTGCCAAATTCAGCTCATGCGCGTAGCGCAACGAACCCGTGACGGGCGCGCGCGCGATGTGACCGTAAGCCCGTTGCAGCGCCTCGACAAAGCCGACCGCAACCGCGCTACCCGCCTCATCACGGTAATGGTCGATCGCGCTCTCCACATCCCGCAAGGCCAAGGCTCTGGGGATGATGGGCAGCGCCTTCATCCCCGCGTCTGCCCGGCTCGCGCGCGCAGCGCGTCGAAGTACGCCCCATCCACCGCCTCGGTCGGCTCGGACGCCGCGCCCGCCAGCAGCAGGCCGCGCAACTGTTGGCGTTCCTGCTCCTTGCGAATCAGCGCGCGGACGTATTCGCTGCTGGTGCCGTAGCCGCGCTGGCTGACTTGCTCGTCGACAAAGGTCTTGAGCATGTCGGGCAGGGAAATGTTCATCGTGCTCATTTGGCGATGTTAAAGCGCATGGCAAAAATTGGCAAATATCCCGTTTTGTTCGGCTTGGTGGGGAATCCACGGCCATGCTCCCGTTCGTGCAGCACTTTATTCACATGATATTTTCCGGCTCCAGCGCTTGATCTACATGCGCAACCAGCTCCTGATTCAATAGTAACCAGGCGCTGATGGCCTCGGGCTCGCTCACCAGCCGCAGCGCATCAAACGCCTGCTGCGCCTCGGCGTAGGCATGGCGCAGGTAGTTCAGCCATTGCTTCAGCCGCCCGGCACGGTGGCGGCGCTCGACCCGGCCGCACACGTCCTGCCAGAACTCGGCCAGCAGCGGCACGACCTGCGGCCAGGGCAGCGCGGCGACGGTGGGATCAAGGTCCGCCCGGTCATTGGTTACGCCCGCATCGCGCTGGCGAATGGCGCGCGCCAGGGCCGGCCGACGCACCAGGCCGCGGCCTAGCATCAACTGCGTGCAGCCCGTCACCGCGCGGCAGCGCAGGGCGTCCTCCACCGTCCAGATGTCGCCGTTGGCGATCACCGGCAGCCGCACGCGCTCGCGCACCGCGGCAATCGACTCCCAGTACGCCGGCGGCCGGTAGCCCTGCGCCTTGGTGCGCGCATGCACGGCCAGCTCGCCGGCGCCGCCGGCCTCGACGGCCTGCGCGCACTCGAGCGCGCGCGAGTCGTCGTCGATGCCCAGCCGCATCTTGGCCGACACGGCGATGTGCGCCGGCACCGCGCGGCGCACGGCGGCCACGATGGCGTGCATCAGCTCGGGCTCGTCCATCAGCACCACGCCGCCGCGGTGGCGGTTCACGGTCTTGGCGGGGCAGCCGAAGTTCAGGTCGATGCCGGCCGGCTGCAACGTGGCCAGGCGCGCGGCGTTCTCGGCCAGGCACACCGGGTCGCTGCCCAGCAGTTGCGGGCGCACCGGCACGCCGCTGGCGGTGCGGCTGCCGTGCAGCAGCTCGGGCACCACGCGGGTGAAGCTGCGCACGGGCAGCAACTGGTCGGTGATGCGGATGAACTCGGACACGCAGCGGTCGACGCCATCGACGCGCGTCAGCACGGTGCGCAGCCCGTGGTCGAGCAGGCCTTCCATCGGGGCGAGAATCAGCATGGCGAATGCGGCGTGAGGCCCGGGCGACGCGGGCAAAGCGATGATTGTCGCCGCACCCGCGCCCGCAGCACCCGGCGGGCGGGTCGATCTGGGCTACCATGCCCTGTTTTTTGCACCGATGCGCGAGCGGGTTTCTGCAACCCCTTTGGCCGAGCGCGCCCACACCAAGGGGATGAACACGATGATGACGACCAACACCCTGCCCGCCCGGGCCGCGCCCGCGGCCCTGCTCGCGTTGCTGCTGCTCGCCGGCACCGCAGGGGCGCAGCCGGCAACGCCGCCCGCGCCCGAGGCCAGCGCCGCGTCCGCGGCGGCGCCTGCCCTGACGTTGACGCCGGGCGACGACCGCCAGGGCACCTTCAAGACCGTGCAGGGCCAGATCACCCGCACCCATGGCGGCCAGAGCGGCCCGGCCCAGGTGGGTGACGCCCTGTGGCAGGGCGACCGCATCACCAGCGGCCCCAAGAGCGCGGCTGCCGTCACGCTGCGCGACGGCACGGTGCTGTCCATCGGCGCCGACAGCACGGTCGATCTGGCGCAGTTCCAGTTCGATGCCACCACCCACGAGGGCAATGTGCTGATCGCCCTGGCCAAGGGCAGCCTGCGCCTGGTCACTGGCCTGATCGCCAAGCTGCGGCCCGAGCAGGTCAAGGTGACCACGCCCACCACCGTGATCGGGGTGCGCGGCACCGACTTCATCGTGGAGCAGAACCCATGAAAGCCACCGCCCTCCTGTTGACGGGCCTGGCGGCCCTCGTGTGCGCCGGCTGCGCCGCCCCTCCCACCCAGGTGATCCTGCTGCCCCAGCCGGGCGGCGCCGGCGCGGTCGAGGTCAGCACCGCGGCCGGCAGCCAGCGGATCGACCGCGGCTACGCCGAGGCCACCGTGCAGGCCAGCGGCGCCATCACCGCGCAGCAGCTCGACGCCGCGCAGGTCAATACGCGCTACGCCCCGCTGCTGGCCGTGCAGCCCGCGCCGGCGCAGGACTTCACGCTGTACTTCGACACCGGTGGGGTTGTGCTGACGCCGCAGTCCGAGGCCGCGCTCAAGACCCTGCTGGCGCTGGCGCGCGAGCGCCCGGGCGGCGAGATCGCCGTCATCGGGCACACCGACCGCGTCGGCTCGGTGCAGAGCAACGACGCGCTGTCGCTGCAACGCGCGCGCGCCGTTCGTGAATCGATCATCGCCGACGGCTTCGATCCCAACCGCATCACGGCGGCCGGCCGCGGCGAGCGCGACCCCGCCGTGCCCACCGACGACGAAGTGGCCGAGCCGCGCAACCGGCGCACCGAAGTCATCGTGCGCTAAAAATGGCCCACCCCCAAGCTCCACACGCTGCGCGTTGTTGCGCTTCCCCCCTTCGAGGGGGCGCACCCACTGACCGGGGGAACCCCGGCCAGGGGTGCCTTGGTACGGCCTGCTCCGCGGCCCTCTGACTCCTGCCTTGGTCGTGCCGATGTGGTGCTCCATCAAGTCCCTGTGCACGGTCGTTTGCTCGCTGGCCTGCGGCCTCGTGTTGATCACCCGTTCGGATGCCGCCCCCGCATTTGAAGACAGCATCGCCCAGCGCACCCTGGCCTGCACCGCCTGCCATGGCGATCAGGGCCGCGCCGGACCCGACGGCTACTACCCGCGGCTGGCCGGCAAGCCCGCCGGCTATCTGTACAACCAGTTGCTCAACTTCCGCGACGGACGGCGCCACTACGGGCTGATGACACACATGGTGGACGTGCTCAGCGACGCCTACCTGTTCGAGATCGCAAGCCACTTCGCGTCCCTGCAGGTGCCCTATCCGCCGCCTGCGCCGCCCACCCAGCGCGCTGCGCCCGAGGTGCTGCAACGCGGGCGCACGCTGGCGCTGCAAGGCGATGCCGCGCGGCGCCTGCCGGCCTGCGCCGACTGCCACGGCCGCGCGCTGATGGGGGTGCAGACGCACTTCCCGGCCCTGCTGGGCCTGCCGGCCGACTACCTGACGGCCCAGCTCGGTGGCTGGAAGACCGGCCAGCGCCGCGCCGCCAACCCCGACTGCATGGCGCGCATCGCCGAGCGCCTGAGCGATGCCGACGCCTTCGCCGTGGTCAGCTGGCTGGCCAGCCAGCCGGTGCCGGCCCAGACCCAGGCCGCTGACGCGCCCCTTGCGCCCCGGCCACCCGCCGCCGACCTGCGCTGCGGCAGCGCCGCCCTGCCGGCCAACGCGTCAAGATGAAAATCCTGCTGCGCGCCCTGCTGGGCCTGGCCGTGCTGGCCATGCTCGCAGCCGCATGGCTGTGGCAAACCAACTTCAACGACGGGGTGGACATCGACGGGCCGGCCGCGGCCGCAGCCGCCCGCCTGAGCCCACCCGAGCAGCGGGCGCGTGGCGCGTATCTGGCGCAGGTGGGCAACTGCCTGGCCTGCCACACCGCGCGCGGCGGCGCTCCCGGCGCCGGCGGCCAGGCGATCGCCACCGGGTTCGGCACCGCCTTCAGCAGCAACCTCACGCCCGACCCCGCGCACGGCATCGGCCAGTGGAGCGCTGCCGCGTTCTGGCGCGCGCTGCACCACGGGCGCTCGCAGGACGGACGGCTGCTGGTGCCGGCGTTTCCCTACACGCACACCACCCTGCTCACGCGCGCCGACTCGGACGCGCTGTGGGCCTACTTCGGCAGCCTGCCGCCCAGCAGCACGCCCACGCCAGCGCACGAACTGCGCTGGCCCTACGGCACGCAGGCCGCGCTGGCCGTGTGGCGCGCGCTGTACTTTCGCGCCGGCTCCTACACCCCCGAGCCCGCGCACGACGCGCGCTGGAACCAGGGCGCCTACCTGGTGCGCGGCGTGGCGCATTGCTCGGCCTGCCACGCCACGCGCGACGCGCTGGGCGGCGCCGACTGGCGCGACCTGCACGGCGGCCGGATGGCGGCCCAGGGCTGGTACGCGCCCTCCCTGCACGACCCGCGCCAGGCCGGCCTGGCCGACTGGTCGGTGGCCGAGGTTGCCCGCCTGCTGCAAACCGGCGTGGCCGAGCGCGGGCGCGCCAGCGGGCCCATGGCCGAGGTGGTGTTTCACGGCACCCAGCACCTGAGCGACAGCGACGCCGCTGCCATGGCCGTGTATCTGCGCGCCCTGCCGCAAGCCGCGCCCGCGCCGCCACCGGCCGCCGCGCCCCGCAGCCGCCTGGCCGCGGCGGGCGCCAAGCTGTACGAGCAGCACTGCGCGCAATGCCACGGCGAGCAGGGCCAGGGGCAGGGCCAGGCCTACCCGCCCCTGGCGGGCAACCGCGCCGTCACGCTCGAATCCGTGGACAACCTGCTGCAGGTCGTGCTGTACGGCGGCTTCAACGCCGCCACCGCGGGCTATCCGCGCCCCTTCGGCATGCCGCCCTTCCTGCTCACGCTCAGCGACCAGGAGCTGGCCGCCACGCTCAGCCACATCCGCACGGCCTGGGGCAACCGGGCCAGCGAGGTCAGCGCCGCGCAAGTGCATGCGCTGCGCTCGCGCACGGCCACCGCGGCGCTGCGCTGACGCGACAGAAGTGCCTGCCGTGCCTATACTTCGGCCACAAGATCGGCGCACCGGCAAACCCTCGGCCGGCGGCGCCATGTGGGGGAGTTGTCCATGGGGTTGAACTGGTTTTCCAGCCGGGTGGTTCGCGCCTCGAGCGAGCCGCCCGACGCCGACCATCTGATGCCGGGGCCATCCGCCGGCGGCGGCGCTGACGCGCTCACGCCGTCCTGGCAGGACATGGTGCGCCAGCTGGGCGAGGAAGTGGCCACCTCGCTGAACAGCGCCACCGAGCAACTCGCGCGCCTGAACCGCCTGGAGCCCGGCCTGGTGCGCAGCCTGGGCCCCGTGCAGGACGCGGTCGAGCGCGCGCGCCAGGCCGGCATGGCCGCGCAGCACGTGCTGCGCCTGTGCGAAGACCCGCCGCCGCAGCGCCGCGAGGTGCTCAACCTGGCCGACGTGGCGCACGCCGCGCTGACCGCGCGCAGCGACTGGCTGCGCCTGCGCCGCATCAGCGTGCGCAAGGGTTTTTCGCCCGCACCCGTGTTTGCCGACGCGGCCCTGCTCTACCAGTTGATCGACGAGCTGCTGCTGTGGGTGGGCCAGCTCGGCGCCGACATTTCCGTCACCGTCGAGGCGACGCAGGCCAGCGGCCGCCCGCGCTTGCAGGTGATCTCGCAGCGCGCGCCCTCGGCCGCGCCGGCCGCCGTCTGGCGCGGCGTGCGCTGGGTGCTGTGGCACCAGCTGGCGCGCACCCTGGGGGCGCAAACCGAGCTGGACCTGAAAGAGCGGCACGTGCGCATCAGCGTCAGCCTGCCGGCGGCCACGCCCGAGCAGATCGCCCACGCGGCCGAGGCGCAGGTGGAGCCTTCCAGCGTGTCGGCGGGCATCTCAGGCTGCCGCGTGCTCATCGTGTCGGGCAACGCCCAGCGGCGCGCCCAGTGCCTGCAAGCGCTGGCCGGCTACGGCCTGATCATCGACACCGCCGAAGACACGCACCAGGCGCAGCAACCGGCGCTGCAGCGCCTGCCCGACGCCGTGATCTACGACGCCAGCGTCTCGGCCCGCGACGTGCGCCTGCTGCGCGGGCAACTGCTGGAGAACGCCGGCACGCCCGCAGCCTTCATCGAAATCCACGATCAGGTTGGCGCCGCCGACTTTCACGCCTCCTCCGTCGGCAACGAGTCCACCGGCCACGTGTCCGCGGCGGCGCTCGGCCAGGCGCTGGGGCCGGCGCTGGTGTTCGAGCTCTGCAGGGTTCTGTGAACTCCCCCTGCGTCGCTGCGCGCCACGGCGTTCGCTGGCACGGCCTGCTCCGCGGCGTCCTGATTCCTTGAACGTGAAGCCCCCGCGAGTCAATCGGCGCCGGTCCGGATACGCCCCAGACAACTACATTAATGATAGCTGACAGCGCCCTTCCATCCAGCGCCATCGGCCCATTGGACGATGAATGGCTGGTGCACGAGGACGAGGCGTTGTTGGTGCTGGACAAACCCGCCGGCCTGCTGTCGGTGCCCGGGCGCGGGCCGGACAAGGCCGACTGCCTGAGCGCCCGGGCGCGCCAACGCTGGCCCGACGCGCTGGTCGTGCACCGGCTCGACCAGGCCACCAGCGGCCTGCTGCTGCTGGCGCGGGGCGCCGCCATGCAACGCGCGCTCAGCGCCGCCTTTGCCGAGCGCCGCATCCGCAAGCGCTACGAAGCCATCGTGCACGGCCGGCCCCCCGCGCCCGACGGCGCCGACGGCTGGGGCGAGATCGAGCTGCCGCTGCGGCTGGACTGGCCGCGCCGCCCGCGCAGCATCGTCGATGCCGAGCACGGCAAACCCAGCCGCACCCGCTGGCGCGTGCTGGATCACCATGCCGCCAGCGCCACCAGCCGCGTCGAGCTGGAGCCCGTCACCGGCCGCTCGCACCAGTTGCGCGTTCATCTGCAGGCCATCGGCCACCCCATCGTCGGCGACGCGCTGTACGGCCCCGCAGACGGCGCGCCGCGCCTGATGTTGCACGCCCGCACGCTGGCGCTGACGCACCCGGTGTCGGGGCGAGCGCTGGTGCTGTCGCGCCCTGCACCGTTTTGACGGCGTGAAGCGCCCGCGGACACCTGATGACATGCGCTTACGTTCGGCTTTTCACGGACGCGCACAAAGCCATCGCCAAGCGCTTACAGTTGCCATCGAGGATCTTTCTCCTCCAAAACTTGAATCACAAGGAGCCCCCATGAAAACCTCCCGCACCCTCGCATCCTGGTCACGCCCCACCGGCCTGGTGCTGGCCCTGGCCGCCGGCGCCCTGGGCCTGAGCGCCTGCACGACCACGACGGACACCGCGCCGCCGGCGGCCGAAGCCAGCAGTTTCAGCACCCAGGCCAAGCTCGACAGCGCCGTCACCGCCACGCTCGATCGCCTGTACCGGGTCGCCCCGGGATCGCGCGAGATGGTGCAGCATGCCGCCGGCGTGCTGGTGTTCCCCGAGGTCATCGGCGGCGCACTGATCGTCGGCGCCGAGCACGGGCGCGGCGCGCTGCGCGTGCGCGGGCGCACGGCCGGCTACTACAGCACCACGGGCGCCTCGGTCGGCTGGCAGGTCGGTGGGCAGTCCAAGGCGGTGGTCTACGTGTTCAGCACGCGCGAGGCGCTGCAGAAATTCCAGGCCAGCAAGGGCTGGACTGTCGGTGCCGACGCCACGGTGGCCATCGGCAAGGTCAGCGCCAACGGCTCGGTCGACTCCGAAACCGTGCGTCAACCGGTGGTCAGCTTCGTCATGAACAACGTGGGACTGGAAGTGGGCGTGTCGCTCACCGGCGCCAAGATCAGCCCGATCACCCCATGAAATAGACCACCCCCTGCGTCGCCTTCGGCGCCTTCCCCCTGAAGGGGGACGACGCCGGTGGCCGGGCAAAGCCCGTTCCACGGCGTCCGCTGGCCTGGCCTGCTCCGCGGTCTTTCGACCCCTTGGGTTTGATGCGCTGCGGGTGCGCGCAGCGCGATGAACCATCGAGATGCAGAGTGCGCGTTTCCCCGTGCGCGACGCTCGTTGCTCTGTTCATGCGTTAGATTGCGGACATGACCCCACCCGCCCCCCAGTCCCTCACCATTCTCACCGGCGCCTCGCGCGGCATGGGCGCGGCCATGGCCCGTCAGTTGCTGGCGCCCGGCCACACCCTGCTGACCCTGGCGCGCCATCCCGACGCCGCGCTGGCCAACCAGGCACGGGATGCGGGCGCCACGCTCACGCAATGGCCGGTCGATCTGGCCGACGCCCGCACCGTCAGCCAGCGCCTGCGCCAGTGGCTGGCCAGTTTGCCGGGCGATCGCTTCGAGCAGGCCACGCTGATCAACAACGCCGGCGCCATCCCCGCCATCGTGCCGCTGCGCGATGCGCCGGACGAAGGCACCCTGGGTGCCCTGCGCGTGGGGCTGGAAGCACCCATGCTGCTGACGGCCGCGTTCCTGGACGCCACGCGCGCCTGGCGCGGCAAGCGCCGCGTGCTCAACATCTCCTCGGGCCTGGGGCGCCGCCCCATGGCCTCGCAGGCCGCATACTGCGCGGCCAAGGCCGGGATGGACCTGTTCACCCGCTGCGCCGCGCTGGACGAGGCCGACCAGCCCAATGGCGCCAGGCTGTGCTCGCTGGCGCCGGGCGTGATCGACACCGACATGCAGGTGCAATTGCGCAGCGCCGATGCCCAGGCCTTTCCCGATCGCGCCCGCTTCGAGCAACTCAAGTCCGATGGCGCCCTCGCCTCGCCCGAGGCAGCCGCGCAGTGCGTGCTGGCCTTTCTGCAGCGTCCCGACTTCGGCCAGAACCCGGTGGCCGACGTGCGCGATCCGGCCTGAGCGCATTCGGCCTGCGCACTTCATCGGGCGGAGGGAGCGAGGCCTCTGCCCGACCCGCGGCGCCACAAACATGCTGCGACGCAACATCCCGCCCTGTTCGCGGCATACTCGAGGCTCGCGCAGTACCCTTTACATCACTCAACCAAGGAGCCTTGCATCATGAGCCGTGAAGTCATCGTCGCCGCTGGCGTGCGCACCGCCGTCGGAACCTTTGGCGGCAGCCTGAAGGACATTCCCACCGTCGATCTGGGCGCCGCCGTGGTCAAGGAGGTGATCGCCCGTGCCGGCATCGAGGGCAAGGACGTGGGCCACGTCGTGTTCGGCCACGTGGTCAACACCGAGCCGCGCGACATGTACCTGTCGCGCGTGGCGGCCATCAACGGTGGCTGCCCCAAGGAAACGCCGGCGATGAACGTCAACCGCCTGTGCGGCTCGGGCCTGCAGGCCATCGTCAGCGCCAGCCAGTCCATCCTGCTGGGCGACTGCGACGTGGCCATCGGCGGCGGCGCCGAGAACATGAGCCGCGCACCCTACGCCAGCCTGGCCACGCGTTTTGGCGCGCGCATGGGCGACACCAAGATGGTGGACATGATGGTGGGTGCACTGCACGACCCCTTCCAGACCATCCACATGGGCGTGACGGCCGAGAACGTGGCCAAGGAGTTCGGCATCACGCGCGAAGAGCAGGACGCGCTGGCCCTGGCGAGCCACCAGCGCGCTGAAGCAGCGTGGGCCGAGGGGCGCTTTGCCGGCCAGATCCTGCCCATCATGCTCAAGAGCCGCAAGGGCGAGGTGGCCTTTGACAAGGACGAGCACTTCCGCGCCGGCGCCAAGCTGGAGGACTTCCAGAAGATGAAGCCGGTGTTCCTGAAGGAAAACGGCACCGTCACCGCCGCCAACGCCAGCGGCATCAACGACGCCGCCGCCGCCGTGCTGCTGATGGAAGCCGGCGCCGCCAAGGCGCGCGGGGCCAAGCCGCTGGCGCGCCTGGTGGGCTATGCGCATGCCGGCGTGGACCCCAGGATCATGGGCATCGGCCCGGTGCCCGCCACCAAGGCGGTGCTGGCGCGCACGGGCCTGAAGCTGGACCAGATGGACGTGATCGAAGCCAACGAGGCCTTCGCGGCCCAGGCCTGCGCCGTCACCAAGGGCTTGGGCGCCGATCCGGCCAAGGTCAACCCCAATGGCTCGGGCATTTCGCTGGGCCACCCGATCGGCGCCACCGGCGCGCTGATCACCGTCAAGGCACTGTATGAGCTGCAGCGCATCCAGGGCAAGTACGCGCTGGTGACGATGTGCATCGGCGGCGGCCAGGGGATTGCGGCGGTGTTCGAGCGCATGTGACCGCACCGATGTCTTGAACACGCGCAAAAAAGCCGGCCCTTGCAGCCGGCTTTTTTGCGCCGGGGCGTCACTCGCCCAGATATGCGGCGCGCACCTTGGGGTCGGCCAGCAAGTCCTGCCCCGAACCGGTCATCGAGATCAGGCCCGACTCCATCACGTAGCCGCGGTTGGCCAGGGCCAGCGCGCGGCTGGCGTTTTGCTCGACCAGCAGGATGGTGACGCCCTGCGCGAACACGTCGCGCACCACCTCGAACACCTTGTCCACCATGATGGGCGACAGGCCCATGGACGGCTCGTCCAGCAGCAGCAGCTTGGGGCGGCTCATCAGGGCGCGGCCCATGGCCAGCATCTGCTGCTCGCCGCCGGACATGGTGCCGGCCAGTTGGTCCTTGCGCTCGCGCAGGCGCGGAAAGATGCTGAACACGCGCTCGATGTCCTGCAGGATGCCCGCCTTGTCGCGCCGGATGTAGGCGCCCATCTGCAGGTTCTCGGTGATGGTCATGCGCGTGAACACGCCGCGGCCCTCGGGCACCATGGCCAGGCCTTGCTTGACCAGGTCCCAGGGGCCCTGGCCCTTGATGGACTTGCCCAGGTACTCGATGTCGCCGCCGGCCAGCGGCAGCGTGCCGGTGATGGCCTTCATCGTCGTCGTCTTGCCGGCGCCGTTGGAGCCGATCAGCGACACCAGTTCGCCCTCACGCACCTCGAAGTCGGTGCCCTTGACGGCCTGGATGCCGCCGTAGGCCACCTTGAGGCCCGAAACTTTCAACAAGGTCTGGGCCATCTCAATGTCCTCCGGTGCCCAGATAGGCTTCAATGACTTTTTCGTTTTTCTGCACCTCGGCCGGCGTGCCCTCGGCGATCTGCTTGCCGTAGTCCAGCACGGTCACGCGGTCGCACAGGCCCATCACCAGCTTCACGTCGTGCTCGATCAGCAAGATGGTGCGGTTGTCCTTGCGGATACGGTCGATCAGCTCGCGCAGCTGTACCTTTTCGGTGGCGTTCATGCCGGCGGCGGGCTCGTCCAGGGCGATCAGCTGCGGGTCGGTGGCCAGGGCGCGGGCGATCTCCAGGCGGCGCTGGTCGCCGTACGACAGGGTGCGCGAGCGAAAGTGCGCATACTTGCCGATGCCGACATAGTCCAGCAGCTCGTGCGCGCGGGCGCGAATGGCGGCCTCCTCGGCCTTGAAGCCGGCGGTGCGAAACACCGCACCAAAAAGGCCCGAATGCGTGCGCACGTGGCGCCCCACCATGACGTTTTCCAGCGCGGTCATCTCGGCAAACAGCCGGATGTTCTGGAAGGTGCGGGCAATGCCGGCCTTGGCCACCAGATGCACGGCCTGCGGCTTGTAGGGCTGGCCGGCCAGCTCGAAGCTGCCGCTGTCGGGCGTGTACAGGCCCGTCAGCACGTTGAAGAAGGTGGTCTTGCCGGCGCCGTTGGGGCCGATCAGGCCATAGACCTGGCCGCGGCGAATGGTGATGCCCACGTCGGTGAGGGCCTGCAGGCCGCCAAAGCGCTTGGACACGCCCTGGACTTGCAAAACGATATCGGTGTTGCTCATGACATTCGTCTCCGCGGGCCGTCAGGGGTTGATGGCGTCTTGGCGCACCGCCACCGCGCCGGGCGTGGCGTCGGACGGAAAGTCGATGCCCGGCGGGTCTTGCTGGGCCGTCAGCGGCATGACCTTGTCGGCCGGGTCGATCTTGGCCTTGCCGTGCTCGGGCGAGGGCCACAGGCCGCGCGGGCGCAGCAGCATGATGATGATCATGGCCAGCGCGATGAAGAGCTGGCGCAGGATGGCGGCGTCCAGGCGGCCGTCGGTCATTTGCTGCAGGGGGCCGGCCACGTAGCGCAGCACCTCGGGCAGCGCCGACAGCAGCAGCGCGCCCACCACCACGCCCGGCAGGTGGCCCAGGCCACCCAGCACAACCATGGCGACGATCATCACCGACTCCATCAGACTGAAGGACTCGGGCGAGACGAACTGCTGAAACGACGCGAACAGCGCACCCGACACGCCGCCGAACGACGCCCCCATGCCGAAGGCCAGCAACTTGAGGTTGCGCACGTTCAGGCCCATGGCCTTGGCCGCCACGTCGTCCTCGCGGATCGCCATCCATGCGCGCCCGATGCGCGAATCCTCCAGGCGCTTGCAGATGATCAGGGTGATGATCACCGCCACCAGAAACAGGTAGTAGTACAGCGACACCGAAGCGACGTCGAAGCCGAACAGGTGCAGCGGCTTGCTGAGGTTGATGCCGAAGAAGTGGACCGGGTCGATCTGGTTGACGCCCTTGGGCCCGTTGGTGATGTTGACCGGGTGGTCCAGGTTGTTCATGAAGATGCGGATGATCTCGCCGAAGCCCAGGGTCACGATGGCCAGGTAGTCGCCGCGCAGCTTGAGCACAGGGATGCCCAGCAGGACGCCTGCGGTGGCCGCCACCAGCAGCCCCAGCGGCAGCGCCAGCCAGATGGACAAGTGCAGGCCATGGGGGAACATCGCCGCGATGGCGGGGAAGTTGTCGGTGAGCTGGGGCGAGGCCAGCAGCCCGTACAGGTACGCGCCCACCGCGAAGAAGGCCACGTAGCCCAGATCGAGCAGGCCCGCATAGCCCACCACGATGTTCAGGCCCAGCGCCAGCATGGTGTAGAGCAGCGCGATGTTGACGATGCGCACCCACGCGTTGCCGAAGCCCTGCAGCACCAGCGGCAGCACCAGCAGCGCCAGCGCGCACAGCAGAAAGAAAACGAGCTTGTTTTTTTGCGCCATGATTTGCAATCCCCTCGAATCAGGCGCGATCCGCCACGCGCTCGCCCAGCAGGCCCGAGGGCCGCAGCGTCAGCACGATGATCAGCACGATGAAGGCAAAGATGTCGGTGTAGTCGCTGCCCAGGAAGCCGCCGGTGAGGGTACCCAGGTAGCCCGAGCCGATGGCCTCGATCAGCCCCAGCAGCACACCGCCCACCACCGCGCCGGCCAGGTTGCCGATGCCACCGAACACCGCCGCCGTAAAGGCCTTCAGGCCCGGCAGAAAGCCCATGAAGTGCTGCGCCGTGCCGTAGTTGGACGCGTACATCACGCCGGCGATGGCCGCCAGCACCGCACCGATGACGAAGGTGGCCGAGATCACCGAGTCGGGCTTGACGCCCATCAGCGAGGCCACGCGCGGGTTCTCGGCGGTGGCGCGCATGGCGCGGCCGATGTTGGTGTAGTTGACGATCCAGGTCAGCACCGCCAGCGCCATGACCGTGACCACCAGGATCATGATCTGCGTGGGCGTGATGACCGCCTCGCCGATGAAGAACGGGTCGGTCGGCAGCATGGAGGGGAATGACTTGACGTTGGGCTTCCAGATCATCATGGCCAGCGCCTGCAGCAGGATCGACATGCCCAGTGCGGTGATCAGGGGCGCCAGGCGCGGCGCGTTGCGCAGCGGCCGGTAGGCGAACTTCTCGATCAGCACGTTGACGATGGAGGCCACCACGCAGCCGGCCAGCGTGGCCAGCAGCAGCATGACCCAGGCGGGCATGCCGGGCGCGACGCCCTGCAACCACCCGATGACGGACCAGGCCGTCAGGGCGCCCACCATCAGCACCTCGCCGTGGGCGAAGTTGATGAGCTGGATGATGCCGTACACCATGGTGTAGCCCAGGGCGATCAGGGCGTACATGCTGCCAAGCACCAGCCCGTTGATGATCTGCTGAAGCAGAATGTCCATAACAACTTTCCTCTTGTGACCGGCCCGTTGTCTCCAGGCCAGCCGGGTTTGCGCGATGGCCGTCGGCTGCCTTGTGGGCGCCTTCGGCCGTCAGACCAATCCGCCCCCAACAACGCCACGGGCAAAAAGTGTGCGCGATTTTATCGGGCCCCGCCCCGCATCCACCAACGATCTGACGCGGGTTTACCCTTCGTCAAGCCTTGTTTTTCCCACATCGCAAAACCCGTCAACGGGGGCCTGCATCGCGGTTGCGGCGGCGCAGTTCGGCCAGCTTCTCGCCGATCTTGATCTCCAGCCCGCGCGGCACCGGCTGATAAAAACCGGGCTCGGCCATGCCCTCGGGCAGGTAGCGCTCGCCGGCGGCAAAGCCGCCCTCCTCGTCGTGCGCGTAGCGGTAGCCCTTGCCGTAGTCCAGCTCCTTCATCAGCTTGGTCGGCGCATTGCGCAGGTGCAGCGGCACGGGCCGCGTCACGTCCTGCTTGACGAAGGCGCGCGCCGCGTTGAAGGCCTTGTAGACCGCGTTGCTCTTGGGCGCCACGGCCAGATACACCACGCATTCGGCCAGCGCCAGCTCGCCCTCGGGGCTGCCCAGGCGCTCGTACACCTCGGCCGCGTCCAGCGCCAGACGCAGCGCGCGCGGATCGGCCAGGCCGATGTCCTCGCTGGCCATGCGCACCAGGCGCCGCGCCAGGTAGCGCGGCTCGGCGCCGCCATCCAGCATGCGCACCAGCCAGTACAGCGCAGCGTCGGGGTCGGAGCCGCGCACCGATTTGTGCAGCGCGCTGATGGTGTCGTAGAACTGCTCGCCGCCCTTGTCGTAGCGGCGCAGCTGCTGGCCCAGCACCTTGAGCAGCCAGGCGTCGTCCACCGTATCCCGCTGCTCGGCCGCGGCCGTCACGGCCACCGTCTCCAGCGTGTTCAGCAGGCGCCGCGCGTCGCCGTCGGCGTAGGCAATCAAACGCTCCAACGCTTCCGATTCGATAGCTGGCAGCGCTTGTTCCGCCTGGGCCTTGGCGACGATTTGCTTCAAATCCTGCTCGGTGAGCGCGTGCAGCACGTACACCGTGGCACGCGACAGCAGGGCCGAGTTGACCTCGAACGAGGGGTTCTCGGTGGTCGCGCCGATGAAGGTGAAGAGGCCACTTTCGACGTGCGGCAAAAACGCGTCCTGCTGGCTCTTGTTGAAGCGATGCACCTCGTCCACGAACACGATGGTGGCCTGGCGCTGCAGTCCGTCACGCGCGCTTTCGGCCAGCGCCACCGCGTCGCGAATGTCCTTGACGCCGCCCAGGACCGCGCTGATGGCGATGAACTGCGCGTCGAACGCGTCGGCCATCAGCCGCGCAATGGTCGTCTTGCCCGTGCCCGGCGGCCCCCACAGGATGCAGCTGTGCGGGCGACCCGACTCGAACGCGATACGCAGCGGCATGCCCGGTCCCAGCAGGTGCTGCTGGCCCACAACCTCGCCCAGGCTGCGCGGGCGCAGGCGTTCCGCCAAGGGTTGCAGCGGGTTGGGGGGCGTCGATGCCGCCGTCATCGCGTTCTCGTCGGGATGACCGTCGCAGCAGCCTCGGCACGGTCAGGCCGACGCATGACGAACCCCGCTGGCACCATCGCTGTTTGGATCAATGAGAGGTCTTGGCGGAAGCGGTGAGATTCGAACTCACGGACGGTTGCCCGTCGCCGGTTTTCAAGACCGGTGCAATCGACCACTCTGCCACGCTTCCGAAAATGGGCGAAGTTTGAAATTTTATCGGTTGGGTGCCCTGCTCCAGGCAAAAAAAACCCGCTGCGGGCGCAGCGGGTTGCCGTCGGGTCAGGTGCCGAAGCTCACTTCAGCTTGATTTCCTTGTACTCGACGTGCTTGCGTGCCTTGGGGTCGAACTTCATGATCGACATCTTCTCGGGCATGGTCTTCTTGTTCTTGCTGGTGGTGTAGAAGTGACCGGTGCCGGCCGTGGATTCCAGCTTGATTTTTTCGCGTCCGCCTTTGGTGGCCATGATGTGCTCCTTTGGCTAAGTGAATCAGGCTTGGCCGCGTGCGCGCATGTCGGCGAGCACGGACTCGATGCCGTTTTTGTCGATCAGTCGCAGCGCGGCGCTGGACACGCGCAGGCGCACCCAGCGGTTTTCGCTCTCGACCCAGAAGCGACGGTACTGCAGGTTGGGCAGAAACCGGCGCTTGGTTTTGTTGTTGGCGTGGGAAACGTTGTTTCCGACCATGGGCTTCTTGCCCGTGACTTCGCACACACGTGCCATGTCATCACTCTCCAGTCAAACCGGCCGCGGCTTGGCGCCGCATGACAACGCGACTCGCCTCGGCCTCACCTCGCCATGAAAGGGGTGGCGGTGGCCCCGGGGGTTTGCGCTGCCCAACCTGACTGGGCAAAGCAAAAATCGAAAAGCCTTGGATTATAGCCCGAAATTGGCCCCGGAGGAAATCGAACCTCATGCGCCGTGCCGCATGTGTACTCGCGTTTGATCAATTTGGATTGAAAGATACCAACAAAAATACCAACAAGCGCTGGCGCTGGGTGGAGGTCGTTTCACCGGCAGCTACCTCTTGCCGACAACCTGGCGAGCATGGAGCGCGCCGAGCACGTGCTGGCCACGCACGAGGCCGGGCACGCCGGTCTGGCCGCGATCCTGGGCGATGATCGCACGCGGATGATGCAGTCGCTGCTGAACCTGAACGACGACCTGAACCTCCGGGCCAACGCCCTGGCCAAACGCCTGATCATCCCAGTCACCACGGCGGCCGAGGAACTGCTGGTGGATGCAACCGATCTGGTGAAGCTCAAGGGCTGGCGCCGGGTGGCCCCCAAGGTGCAGCAATGGCTGGCGCGCTCGGGCTTCACGGCGCTGGCCGCGCGCATGGAGCGCTGGCTGGATGGCCGGCTGTCCGATCAGCAGCGCGCCGACCTGCTGGCCGCTGAGTTGATGACGGCGGCGCGCGAGCACCTGGCCGGGCGCAAGCCGAAGGTGCGCAGCATGGCCGTGGACGCGCAACAGCAGGCGCGGTGGCTGAACAAGCAGGCCGCCCAGCGGGGCTACGAAAACGCCGACGCGATGGCGCTGGCCGACTTCGACGGGCTGGAGTCGCTGATGGCGCAGTGGCGCGGCAAGAACCCGGCTGCGGCGATGCTGGCGCGTCGCATTGTGCGTGACGGATACCGCACGGTGAACGATTCGGTGATTCCCGAGACGCCCGAGTACGAGGGCAACCTGACCGGCGATCTAGCGCAAGTGCCGGCGGGTAAGACCGTCAAGGCGGGGCCGATTCGGTTGTCAGTGGGCGTGGCCGAAGGCCAGCATCGCGGTCGTGGCATCGAACACATGGCAGACAACGCCAGACGCGATACAGCGCGCGCGCCAACGGCTGAAACCGGGGAGTTGGCGGAAGACTTGGCGCGACAGGCCGTTGCCGTGCTGCGCGGGGTTTCAACGGTACACCACGACGGTCGCGGTTACGTTTTTGCGAACCACCAAATGAAGCAAGCCGTGGTGGCGGGCTGGCGCGGCGATCACTATTCGATCACGACTGTGCGCCCGTTCACCAATGCGCAGAACTTGTGGGGGAATTCGGAGAGGATTGGGCGCCTAACCTTCCCAATCCGTGACGTCGCAGCCGCGTCACCTTCAATTGCCGTCGCCAAGGAATCTTCGCTGCACCCTGACCGCCTCGGGCTAGAAGTCGCCTCCGAACGGTTCGATTTTAACCGGTACGAATTTGCTGTTATCAGCCATGCGCGCTGCCTTCCTTGATCGCGCCGGCAAGCCATCCGTTGATGTGCAGACCGTCGGTCGCCCAATTCAGTCGAATCCATCCACCGCGAAGTGACCATGGCGGGGCGGCCAGAAGGTCGTCCAATCGCACCGCTGCCGGAACAGCCCAGACACCGCGCGCCGCGCAACCGTAGACCTGCCCAGCCACATCGAGTCGCAGCAGACCGGCTTGAAAATTTAGCCTCTCTTGAATTTTGAGTGGGCGGAATCGAGGGTGTTTTGGTTGCTGGCCGGGGTCAAGGGCAGGCGAAGCCCGGCGCAGCGAACCCTTGACGCTGGCCAGCAACCGGTACGCTGTCGTCTTGGCCGATGCGGCACGTTGACGCATCGGCCATGACAAACAGGGAGCGATTCGCATGCATGACAAGTTGTTCGAAGCGGCGCTCGGCATCACGCAGCCGTGGTTCGTTGCCGGCGTCCGCTTCGACGAGGCCTCCAAGGTCTTGACGGTGGGTATCGACTTCACCGCCGGCAGCTGCTTTGCCGTCGAGGCGGTGGCCGGCGAGCATCCGGTGCACGACACCGTGACCAAGGTCTACCGGCACCTGAACTTCTTCCAGCACGAATGCGTGCTGCAGGTGCGCACGCCGCGCGTGAGGCTGCCCGACGGGCGGGTAGCGCTGATCAAGCCGCCGTTCGCAGGTAAACTCTCGGGCTTCACGCTCTTGTTCGAGGCGCTGGTGCTGATGCTGGCGCCGCAGATGCCGTTTGCGGCGGTGGCGCGCATCGTGGGCATCTCGGCGTACCGGGTGCTGGCCATCTGCCGTCGCTATGTCGAGTTGGCGCTGGAGGCCGCCGATTTCAGTGACGTCACCGCGTTGGCCATCGACGAGACCTCGCGCGCCAAGGGCCACGACTACATCACGCTGGCCGCCGATGCGCAAAAACGCCGAGTGCTGGCCGTGACCGAAGGACGCGATGCCAAGACGATCACAACCATCGCTGGCGAACTGGCCAAGCACGGCTGCCCGCCCGAGCAAATCGACTCGGTCAGCATCGACATGTCGCCGGCGTTCATCAAGGGCTGCACCGATGAGTTGCCCAACGCCCGCATCACGTTCGACAAGTTCCACGTCGTCTGGCATGCCAATGCGGCCGTGGACAAGATGCGGCGCATCGAGCAGCGCAGCGACAAGTCGCTCAAGGGGCTGCGCTGGTCGCTGCTGAAGGATCGCGCCAGTCTCAACCCCGAGGCCGCTGCCGATCTCGATGCGCTGGTCGCCAGGATGACCACGGTGCGCACGGCTCGCGCCTGGGTCTACAAGGAACGGCTGCGCGAGATCCTCGAGCGCAAGCAGATCAACGTCGTGCGCTCGATGCTCGAGCACTGGTGCACCTGCGTCATGCGCTCCAAGGTCGAGCCGATGAAAGACGTCGCCGCCCTCGTGCGGCGTCACATCGAAGGCATCGTCGCCTGGGCACAAACCCGCCAGACCAATGGCTTCCTCGAAGCACTCAACGGCCTGTTCCAAGCCGCCAAGCGCCGAGCCCGCGGCTTCGCGACCTTCAACACGATCAAGGTCGTCGTCTTCCTGATCGCCGGCAAGCTCGACTTCCATGCCGTCAACCCTCATGCCCGGTAACCCACTCGATTTTCAACAGAGCCAAAATTTAGATGGACCTGCCGGTCTTTGCCTTCTGCTTGCACCAAATCAGCTTCACAGCGCCTCCTGATCCATTTGAGCGCGTGCCGCAAAGCGACGCCATCCACGGCAAGCGCGGGCATCTGGAGTGCAAACCCACTCAGCGCGCGCTTGGCGTGCGCATACTGCTGGCCGAATTGCAAGGCTTCGGGCGTTGATGCATCGGCGCCATGCAGCGCCTGCCACATTTCGAGCACGGCCAGAACGGTTCTTCCCCTTTCCTGACGGGCTGGCAGCATCCGCTCGTCGCAGAGAAACGAGTCGCCGCCTTGGTTGAAGCCGGTTCCAACCACGCGCCAGCGCCCATCCCAACCGACTTCGGCATTCACTTGCAGACGCCTGCCCTTCAGCGCGATGAAGCCTTGCAAGGCTGAACCATCGCTGACGGATTGAATCCGCAGTTCCTGCAGGACGTTCTTGATCGGCACGTCCTCCAGCAACCACTCCATTTGGCGCTGCAGCGCCTTGCGCTGTTCCTCAAGATTCGTCATGCTTGCACCCAGAACAGTTTTTCGTCGCTCAACTCATCTTCACCGTCCCACCGGTAGGCGACCAGCGGCCCGTCCTTGGCAGCCGACCAATCGAGGCAGGCGAGTTTGGGGCATTCCACCTTCGGCACGCCCTGGAACCAGTGGTGGCCGATCAGGATCGGCGAGCCCTCGATGGGGCGAAGCTCCAGCCCGGCAGGCCAGTCCATCCCATCCAGAAGTTCTTCTTGGCCGGGCGGCACCAACGCCACCTGGCTGAAGTCCGTCGCTTCGTACCGCCAGTCGGCCACCCGCACATCCTGGTGTTCGTGGCCAGCCTTGTCCCGGATGAAGCGGCCTTGCGGCAAGGCCAGTTCCAGCCCACAAGTCAGTCGCTTGCGCGCCTTGCCCACGGCGCCCTCTTCGTCATAGGCCAGGTGCAACAGCGCGTCGTCCAGAGCAACGCCATCCACCCAGCCGGCGCTTTGCAGCGCAGCGACCGAGCCGTCGTCCCAACCCCCGTGAACCACGCGGACACCATCCAGGTCCAGGCACACCGGCAGCGTGCGGAACCAGCGCACCCAGTCTTGGTGGCTGGCCGAACCTTCGCCCACCTGAGCCAGAAACTCAGCGTGCTGTTTGCGATTTTTGATCGCCTTGGGCGTTTCGACCCGGTTGGGCCGGTAGGCTTCACCCGGTTTGCCTGGATCGTCCGTCAGGTAGCCGATGGCGTTGAACTCGTGGTTGCCCAAGATGCAACGCGCCGCACCCGAATCCACCATCGAACGCACGATCGAGAGCACACGCACCTGATCCGGCCCGCGGTCGATCAAGTCGCCCAGAAACACCGCCTGGCGACCGTGGGGCGCCCGGTAACCCGAGCCGGTCCGCGCATAGCCCATGGATTCCAGCAGCCCTTCCAGCTTGTCGGCATGGCCGTGGATGTCGCCGATCACGTCATAACCCAGTCTCATGACAATCACCTTTCTTGTTGCTTGTTCGTTCATCGGATAAACTAAGTATAACTTAGTTAGATCAATTTGAAAACTATGTCGTCTCCGCAGCGCAACAGCGAAATCCCAGCGGGTCCCATCCACCCGATGCCGCTGGTACGGCTGGACCTGATCGTGTTTCGGGTAGAGGCCGACCGTCTCCAGGTATTGCTGGCCAAGCGGCAGCAGGCGCCGTTCGTGGGAAAGCTGGGGTTGCCAGGGGGAGTGCTCCGAATCGACCTGGATGCTTCACTGGAGGCAGCGGCGCAGCGGGTGGCGCAGGAGCGTCTGGGAACAACCCTGCCTCACGTCAGACAGGTGGTGGCGGTCGGTGGGGCCAAGCGCGACCCGCGGGCGCCGTGGGCGATGACGGTGGTGTACCGGGCCGTGTTGAGTGACGAGCTGCCGGTGCAACCGGGAAAGCGCGTGCAGGAATTGCTGTGGGTGGATGCCCATCAGGCCAGCCGGGACGAAAGCCTGGCGTTTGATCATGAACAGTTGGTAGGGCAGGCCATCGCGGGGCTGCGGGCCGAGTTGCTGGCGCTGCAGTTTGCGCCGGGGTTCATGCCCGAGGAGTTCACGCTGCCGCAGCTTCAGGCCCGGTGCGAGGCGGTGCTGGGCGCGCCGCTCAACAAGGTGACCTTCAGGCGCCGGATCGAAGAAGCTGGAGCTTTGAAGCAGGTGCCGGGCAAGATGATTGGCGGGGCGCATCGGCCGGCGCAGGTGTGGCGGATCGCGTGAGCGACTCGCGCCAATGAAGAAGCTGGAGGCTGTCGAGTTCATCGTTCTTGGCGCCGGTCCGCCATGGGTACCAGGCTGGTCGGCGCTCTTGCTCCGAGCAATCCAGCAAATCAGGTGCCCATGCCGGGTCTAATTGTCCAGCAACCTGAACCGCCGAGCCAAGCCGGTCAGCGTCACGTTGACGAAGGCATCGTGCTGGGCTTGCAGCCGCCAGAACGTGCGCCAGTGCATTCCCTTGGGTTTGACTCCGTTGCCGTTGAGAATGCCTGGCTCCCACTTCAGCCGCCGGCGCAGCGTGTTCGCGCGCCGGCTTGACCGGTCGTCACAGGTTTCGCGCTGGCTTGGATACGCCAGCTTGTAGCAGTGCCGGCATGCAAATACCTCGCCCGCGTACAGGACGGCCACCCGGCGCCCACAGTTGCGTGCAGGGCATCGCCACCAGACGCGCTGACCGCCGAGATGGCATGGCGTTCGATCGAGGATCACCGGGTAACTCATGTTCCGCCATTCACCGCCGCGTTCCTGGTGTTGGTAGGTGAGCCAAATCCGATCGCACTGCACATAAAAGCCGATGGACGACACCACCTCACCGCGTCGCGTCCATTCCCATGAACAGGCCGTGCCTGGCGTCAGATGACCGTCACGCGCCAGCCGCCGCACATCCAGCGAGCGCCGGTCGTCAACCGTTGGTTTGCCCCACTTGCGTCCACTGCCAAAGCCACCCATGGTCAGACCTCCTTCCCAGCAGAATTTTCCGAAATCATTTGGCAAATTTCACCAATGGCTGGCGCATCCGGGGCCGCATGCAAGTTGCCACGTAGGCGCCATGGGTGACCGGAATCGGCAGCGGGCTGTCCTTTGCTGGAACTCATGCTTCAACCTCTGCGTTCTCTTGCGCGTGGACACTTTCTTCGGGTCGGCTGCGGGAAACCGCCGGAACCCCCATAACCACCTGCCAGCGTTCGCTACCGCTGATCCTGGAGGCCCTGACCAACTTCATGCCGTCAACGAGGTGGCCTTGATGTCGGGCGAGCCATCGGCCCAGACGGCGACGATTGACGACGCCACGCTCCTCCGAAACCTCGTGAACCACCTCCGCCAGTTCCGGGTCGGGCACGATGGCGTCCACTGCGGCCACGACCTCGCGCACCGCAGTAGGAGATTTGCCGAACTTGGCGTGCCAGGCCTGTAGCAGGCGCCCCAGTGTTTCGCGGTCGGGATCGTCTGCCATGCGATCGAACACCGGTACCGCTGGGTCGGGCTGACCCAGCCATACCAGCGGCGACCGTACCAGGCGTGTCCACTGCGCGTAGCTGCCCAGCGGTTGCAACGGTTTGCCGTCAACAGCCACCGCGGGTGCGCCAGCGTGCAGATAGGCCAGCACCACCGTCAGAGCGAGGCTGACATAGTGGGCGCGACACGACTGCACTTTGGCCAGCGGGTCGTCGTTGAACTGCCTTGTCGCTGGTGTCTCGCACTGAGGATCGAGGGCAATCGTCACGGTGTGGCGGGTCATGTCGCCCACCGGCCCGACGTTGTTGCCGCTACTGAGCATGAGCGCCCGGGTGTTGACGGTGGCGGTCTTGCTGATCCCGAGAATGCGATCCGTCAATTGCTCCGAGGTCAGGGCACTGCACAGGCTCTTGAACGGGATCAGGTTGCTGGTCAGGTTGTCGAACATGACCACCGCAGGGCCTTCCAGGAACGCCGACAGCAGCAGCTTGCTGCACTCCTCGTCCTTGGTCGGAAAGGCGTAGGCCGAAACCGTGCCCGGCCCCGCCAGGGTGGCGACCATGTTCAAAAGGGGCTCTGTTGAAAATCGAGTGGGTTACCGGGCATGAGGGTTGACGGCATGGAAGTCGAGCTTGCCGGCGATCAGGAAGACGACGACCTTGATCGTGTTGAAGGTCGCGAAGCCGCGGGCTCGGCGCTTGGCGGCTTGGAACAGGCCGTTGAGTGCTTCGAGGAAGCCATTGGTCTGGCGGGTTTGTGCCCAGGCGACGATGCCTTCGATGTGACGCCGCACGAGGGCGGCGACGTCTTTCATCGGCTCGACCTTGGAGCGCATGACGCAGGTGCACCAGTGCTCGAGCATCGAGCGCACGACGTTGATCTGCTTGCGCTCGAGGATCTCGCGCAGCCGTTCCTTGTAGACCCAGGCGCGAGCCGTGCGCACCGTGGTCATCCTGGCGACCAGCGCATCGAGATCGGCAGCGGCCTCGGGGTTGAGACTGGCGCGATCCTTCAGCAGCGACCAGCGCAGCCCCTTGAGCGACTTGTCGCTGCGCTGCTCGATGCGCCGCATCTTGTCCACGGCCGCATTGGCATGCCAGACGACGTGGAACTTGTCGAACGTGATGCGGGCGTTGGGCAACTCATCGGTGCAGCCCTTGATGAACGCCGGCGACATGTCGATGCTGACCGAGTCGATTTGCTCGGGCGGGCAGCCGTGCTTGGCCAGTTCGCCAGCGATGGTTGTGATCGTCTTGGCATCGCGTCCTTCGGTCACGGCCAGCACTCGGCGTTTTTGCGCATCGGCGGCCAGCGTGATGTAGTCGTGGCCCTTGGCGCGCGAGGTCTCGTCGATGGCCAACGCGGTGACGTCACTGAAATCGGCGGCCTCCAGCGCCAACTCGACATAGCGACGGCAGATGGCCAGCACCCGGTACGCCGAGATGCCCACGATGCGCGCCACCGCCGCAAACGGCATCTGCGGCGCCAGCATCAGCACCAGCGCCTCGAACAAGAGCGTGAAGCCCGAGAGTTTACCTGCGAACGGCGGCTTGATCAGCGCTACCCGCCCGTCGGGCAGCCTCACGCGCGGCGTGCGCACCTGCAGCACGCATTCGTGCTGGAAGAAGTTCAGGTGCCGGTAGACCTTGGTCACGGTGTCGTGCACCGGATGCTCGCCGGCCACCGCCTCGACGGCAAAGCAGCTGCCGGCGGTGAAGTCGATACCCACCGTCAAGACCTTGGAGGCCTCGTCGAAGCGGACGCCGGCAACGAACCACGGCTGCGTGATGCCGAGCGCCGCTTCGAACAACTTGTCATGCATGCGAATCGCTCCCTGTTTGTCATGGCCGATGCGTCAACGTGCCGCATCGGCCAAGACGACAGCGTACCGGTTGCTGGCCAGCGTCAAGGGTTCGCTGCGCCGGGCTTCGCCTGCCCTTGACCCCGGCCAGCAACCAAAACACCCTCGATTCCGCCCACTCAAAATTCAAGAGAGGCTCAAAAGGTAGGTCTTGCCGCTGGCAATCTGCGGCGCAAGTGCATGGAACATCGGCGCTACAGGCAGGGCCGGCCGCACGACGGCGGTCAACATCGCGGCCAGGGCGGCGCTGCAGGCGGTGGCGTTGGCAAAGGCAAACTCCGACAGCAGCCCGTTCAACTCCGCCAGCGCGCGCTGCGCGTCCGCTTTCGTCGGTGCCTGGGGGACGCGAAACGCGCGCACGTCGAATGCGCCGAACATGCCGCTGACGGAGTCGAAGCCGGCCTCGGTCATGAGGCTGCCGTCGGCGCGCAGGTACGGCTGGCGGGCTATGCCTTGCAGCACCGGCAGGTGGTTATAGGCCTCGGCATCGAACAGCACACTGGTATGACGCGCGGGCGGGTCACTGGGGACAAAATCCCCTGTACGGCCGTCGTAGCGCTCCCAGTTCGCGCACTCCGACAGCGCGCGGGTCAGGGCGTTGCCGGTCAACGGCTTGATGCGTGTCTCCTGCGAGCCGGGATCGGTCAGCACACGCACGATCAGGTTTCCACGCTGGTAATACCTACCGCTGGCGGCCAACTCCCGCTCTGCGGCGTCCACCACACGATCCAGTTCGCCCGCGCTGACCCGGATCACCGCCTTGTGTTTTGCCTGCGCAGGCGTGACGCCGAGACACTCCAGAAGGGCGCCCATGCGCTTCTTGTCGCCGTGCGAATGCTGACACTTGAAGCCGCCGATGGGGTAGAGGTCGGTCGGTTCGAAGTAGGCGCTGCCGTGGTCGATGCCGTCCGTATGCTCATGCGCCCACGGGCAGGTCATGTCGTGCTTGCCACTACCCAGCGGGCGTTTGTACAGGCCACGCTGCGCCAGCGCGGCCAGGACAGGGTTCTCTGCCGCGCGGGGGATATGCACGTTGTCTGCACTCTGTTCGATCAGCTCGGCCAGGCGCTCGCCGGTCACCTTGGCTTTTTTTTGGCGCTTTGGGCGTCCGGGCGGCGCAGGCGGTGTCAGTTCCAGGCGCTCGATCAGCTCGTCCATGCTGTAACGGCGCTCGGGATGCCACTCGCTCAGGCGGCAGCGCCACGGAGTGCCGTCAGACTGTACATACTTGGCTTTGCCATTGATGCCCACAGGCAGGCGCATCCAGCGGGCCGCTCCACCTGACGCGCCGGAATCACAGAGGTCGGCATCGATCAGCGCCTCCTTGAGCGCGTCGGCCTGCTTGCCGTCATCGATGGGCGTGCTGAAGATGTAGCCCGCCTGAAAGTTTCCAGGCGAGGTTTCCAGCAGCCAGGACGGCGGGCAGGCGGTCAGGCGAACCAGCGGAACCTTGGTGCCCACGTCATCCAGCATGACGGCGTGAACGGCCACGACGGCGGCTTTCTGCGCCCTCCACTTGCCGTCGATGCTGGCGAAAGTGCTCGGTTGCACGTACCAGTTCAGGTCCGGATTCTCGGGCGGGGTTTCACCCCACGGTTGAGGCGCCCATCCGGCTTTCTTGTCGTCCGGGTCGCCGTGTTTCGCGCACAGCAGCGGGCGCACGTCTGCGGCGGGGTTGCAGGGGCCAAAGATGGCTTCCAGGAAGGCCTGATTGGTGGTTTCAGCGGTTTCAGGGGTTTGCGTCAGACCGCTGGCAGAAAGTGTCGGCTCAGACATGACGCACCCTTACGATTGCGCTGCAATCCACGCCCGCACCTCGCCCACCTTCCACGCGGTCACGCGCTGGGACAACTTGACGGGTTTTGGAAAGGTGCCTGCCTTCACCTTGCGCCACAGCGTGGGTGCGCTGAAGGGCAAGGGGGCCAGGTTGTCCGGGCGTCTGGGGCTTTGCACCAATTGCGCTTCGCGGATGAAGGCGGTGTCTGGCAGGGCGTCGAAGTACGAAGGGCAGATCGCCTCGGTCGCCAATGCAGTGTTCGTGGCTGTCGCGGCAAGCGGCTTCTTGAGGTGGAGTGCCATGTTGTGCGGTCCCATGAAGTTGATGGGCCGCACTGTCGTCCTACCTCCCATCGAAAGGGGGTAATTACCGAAAGCAAATAGGTAATTGCCGTCGAAACCGTTATTTCATGCGGCTTTCCAGGGCACCCGGGATTTTCTTCAGATGCAGCGAGATCGTCTTTTCATCGATCTGAAGCGCCATTCGAGCTGCCATTCCCTCGATCAAATTTCCTGCCTTCGCGTGCTTCTCGAAGTCGATCTTGGCTTCCTTGCACAGCACAGCAATGATGGTGAGCAGGGTATTGCGCTCCCTGGTGCCGAGCGCTTTCCCGTCGCTGGCCTTGGGGCTCGCTGCTGGCATCGTCCGAGTGGAGGTCGCTGCGGCACCGGGCGTCGCTGGCGAGAACCCCTCCATCACCACCCCCTGCAACTCGAAGCTGGGAATGAAGGGGTCGAAGTCCAGTTGAATCGACTCGTTCCTCGGTGCGCGCGTGTCGCCTGAAATCCAGGTCATTTCACCGTCTGGCCCGAACTTGCGCCAAAAGCACTCTTCGAACTCGTCGCGCCAGACAAAAACCCCTGCTGGCAGCGTCACCAGCGATTCACGACGCCACTGGTCGTAGCCGTCTTCATGCGACACCTCGGAATGCTGGATGCGATCGCTCACAGCCGCGAGTTCGCGCACCATGAAGTTCGCCCAGAAGCTCTTAGCTACCGGCTTGGACGTGCCGCCGTCGAGCAATTTATGTGCCTGCAGCTCCTTGAATGACTGGTTGAAATCATCCTCGCCTGTCAGCGCCGCGGCCAGGTCATCAGGCGAAAGAACCTCCCAGTACGTCAGCAACGGTATCGCCCGCACCGGAATGGCCTCCCGGTCGTTGATCGGAATCACCAGATTCAAAATTTTCTCCCAGTCATCGAACTCGACAACGATTCCGCCCTTGGGGTTTGTGACAATTGCGGCGGAGCACCATCAATTCCGGATCGACCGTGCATCGCTGGCCAGCAGCGCGCTCAATCGCGCCAAGGCTTCGGCGACGATGTGCCCCTGTGCATTGATGCTGTCGATGATCTGGGCCGATGTTCGCTGATCCACTGTGGCAACGGTGTTCGGGTTGACTGCCTTCAGATCGAACACCGCGGCATCGATGTCGGCCGCCTGCACCTCCAGGTCGTGTGCTGCCTTGTCCTTTTTGCGAATCTGCGCTTCATGCGCCTGCAAAAACTCAACAGCTGTCCCGTCCTTCTTCAGACGCCTCACCTTGTCCTTGAGGTCCACGATTTCGGTTCTCAGGGCAGACGCATCGTCCAGCAGCGGCTGCATGTCTGCGCGCGCCTTGGATCGGCGTGCGTCAAACTCCGCCGTCCATGACCACCGGCTATCGGCCTTGGCGGTGCCGCGTCGGCCCAACTGGCGGGCGTAACTTGGGAAAGGCTGACTGGCATTGGCTTCGTCGGCCCGCCAGTCGGCCATGAGCGCAGCGGGCAGTTGCGCGTCGTCCAACACCGAACCGTCCGGCGCGAAGCCGAAGTGCGCCAGCGTCAGCGGCGTCTTCTTGCCCACCTTCACCCACGACAGGTCGTAGTACCAGATGCGCTCGGTCCGGCGGCCCTTGGTGAAGAAAAGCAAGTTGGTCTTCACGCCCGCGCCCGCCGTGGAAAACACACCGCCCGGCAGGCTGACGATGGCCCACAGATCGCACTCATCCAGCAGCTTGCGCTTGGTCTCGACAAAAGCGGATTCATTGGTGCGAAACAACAGCCCCTCGTCCAGCACGATGGCACAGGTTCCGCCCGGCGCCAGTTCGGCCAGGATGTCCTGCACGAACAGCACCTGCGTGGCGCTGGTCTCGAAGGCAAAGTTCTTTTGCGCGTCACGGCCCTCCTTGCCGCCGAAGGGCGGGTTGGTCAGGATCACGTCGAACTGCGCGGGCGCCTGCTGGAACAGCGCGGCATAGGTGGCCCGGCGCGTCAGCGAATTGCCGTGCCACAGGTTGGGCTGGTCGATGCCGTGCAGCACCAGGTTCGCCAGCGCGATGGGGAACACCAGGTTTTCCTTCTCGCGCCCGAAGAACGTCTCGTGTTTCAGCTTCTCGATGTCGATACTTGCCGCCGCGTTGCCCAGCTTGCGCGCCATGTGCTCGTAGGCCACGGTCAGAAAGCCGCCCGTGCCGCAGCAGGGGTCGTACACCGTCTGGCCGAGGGCCGGGTTCACCGTATGCACCATCGCACGGATCACCTCGCGCGGGGTGAAGAACTGGCCGCCGTCAGAGTTCTTCTCGCCCATCTTCAGCAGCAGGTCTTCGTACACCTGCGACAGCGTGAAGAAATGCGTGTCGTCGATGTCGTCGATGCTGATCTCGTGCACGCGGTCGAGTATGTCGCGCAGATTCGCCTCATCGTCCACGCGCACGCGCTCCACCGCCGTCATGATGCGGCCGATGATGCGTTGCTTGGGGCTGGCCGCCGGGTTGGGCAGGCGGGTAGCGGGGTCCACATCCAGTGCGTGCAGGTGCGGCAGCAGCTCCTTGTTGATGAAGTCGAACAAGCGGCCATCACCGGCGGCAAACAGCTCCTGCCGCTTCCAGCCCTGCGCCCTGCCGTCGGAGGTTTTTGGGTGGTCGGCCTTGTCCGACCAAGGCGCGGCCCAGTCCTGCCAGCGCCAAGGCGAGCGCAGCGCGGGCGAGAAGTCCGCGCCCAGCACCTCGGCCTGCTCCGCCGCGCGCGCCTCCTGCGCGTCGAGAATGCGCAAAAACAGAATCCACGTCAGCTCCGGCACATACTGCAAGGCGCTGGCGCAGTTGGAGCGGCGCATCACGTCGCAGATGCTTTTCACGAATGCAGACAGTGACTGCGTGCTGGCGATGGCCCTGACCGATTTCGGCGCAGTGGTCTTGCGGGTCTTGACTGCGGTGGTCACTCGACGATTTCCTTGATCTGTGCTTCAAAGCCCGCCAAGCGGCCCTGCACGGCGCGCACGCCGTAATGAAATGCCAGCGCCGCGGCCGGCCACTGCCGAATTTCGACGCCATCGACCGTCTGTTGCCGCACCCGGCTGCGGGTGGTGGCCCAGGCCAGCGACAACCGGTTGCCCCGGGCGAAGCGCATCAGTCCCTTCAGCGCCTCCGGTCGATCCGCGTACTTGTCGCTCCACTTGATTTCCAGCGCCGCCACCGGCTTGAGCGCCGGCGACGATTCCACCTGATCCACCTCGCAGTCGTCGTTGCCCCACCGCGCGTAGTTCAGCCGCGCATCCTCGTGAAAGCGCTGCGCGAACAGCGCGGTTTCGACCAGATGCCCGAACTCGGGTTCATCCGGCGATTTGGCGCCGAACAGGCCGGTGTACATCGCCGAGTTCGTCAGGTACACCTTGAAGTTGCGCTCACGCTGGTAGCGCTTGCCGTCCTGGTCCACGCGAAACACGCGCTTGATCAGGAAGGCCGCCTCCAGGTATTCGATGTATTTCTGGATGGTCTGCTTGCCGACGCCGCTGCGTTTTGAGAGCGGCTCCAGCGCCACCTCCTCGGCGGTGTTGAAGGCCAGCAGGGTGAACAGCGAATTGAGTTCCTGGATGTCCTTGATGCCGTACAGCTGCGGCAGGTCGCGCAGCAGCACCTTGTCCACGATGTCGGATTTGACAAAACGCTCCGGGTTGCCACGCACCAGCGGCGACAGCGCCAGCTCCGGGTAGCCGCCGTAGTTGACGTATTCGGCGAACTGCGTGTTCAGCCGCGCGATGTCTTCCAGCAGATAGACGCCCGGCGTCTCCTCGCGGATCGCCGCCGGTTCGTCACGCAGGTGCAGGTACTCGGAGAAGGTCAGCGGTGGCAGCAGAAAGTCGGTGAAGCGCCCCGCGCCGGATTCGGTGCTTTGCCGCTTGAGCGCGGCAGCGGCCGAGCCGGACACCAGGATGCGCAGATCGGGCCGGTGGTCCACCAGCGGCTTGAGGTGCTTTTCCCAGTCCTTGTGCGACTGGATCTCGTCGAAAAACAGATGGCGCACGCCCTCGCCGCCGGGCGCGGCGTCCTCGATCTGGCGGATCAAAGTCTCCAGCGACTGCCCGTGCAGCAGCGGGTGGTCCATTTCCACATAGGCGATGCGCTGCGGATGCGTTCCGCGCGCCAGCAGATCGGCGATCAGGTGCCGGATCAGGATGGTCTTGCCCACCCGGCGCGGCCCCAGCAGCACCACGGCCCGGCGCAGGCTGGGCTCCAGCAGCAGCTGTCGCACGGGGTCCAGATAAGCGCGCGGGCGCAGGGCCAGGGTCGCGCCGTCCATCGCGGCGCTCTGCCACCACGGGTTCAGCCGCTTAAGATGTTCTGCAACTTGTTGATTTGAAACGTCTTTCACGTTAAATATGGGTTAAGCACAGGTTGTTGTGCTTAACTCTAGCACGTCCGGATGGCCGCCCGGCTCAGGCGCTGCCGTCAAACGCCTGGGCCAGCAGGCGCTGCGGCAGGCGCTCGATTTCGGTCAGTTGGGCGCGAGCGGCCTGCCGCGCGGTTTCCACCTCGGCCAGTTGGGCTTTCAGACGGGCGGCGATGCGGCGTTGTACCGATATCGGCGGCAACCACACAGGAATTGCCTTGATGACATCCTGAGAAATGTTGCGCATCGAGTCACTGGTGCCAGTGGCGTAAAGTTCGATGTGTTCTCGTGCTTGCGCCGAGCGCAACGCGAACAGCAAGTAGTCCTTGCAGGCTCGGCCTTCGTCCACGATCAGGCGTAAGGTCTTGTCCGAGAGCAGACGCATCGGATAGTCGCGCTCAACCAGCACTACGGCGCCAACGAGTTCCCTTGTATTGGCCCGGGAAATCAGTAGGTCGTCTTTTCGGACTTTGTGGCTTTCGGCTGGCGTGTAGTCGCCGGTCAAGGATTTCGCCTCATTGGGGAGAAATTCCGACCACGACACTGCGCTGACCTTCAGCACGCCCAATTCATCGGGTCGAGCCAAAACTTCGGACGTCAAAAAGCTCTTGCCGGTCTGGATGTCATGCAGAACATCGCCAAGCTTGAAGTTCTCGCTCATACCCCAAACAACCTCATCTTCGCGTCCTGCATCACCTGAACCGGCGCGCCCAATGGACGCAACGCATCCAACCCGCCCGCCTGCGCGATCTCTGGCACGGCCCACAGTGCGCGCGATTCCAGCGCATCGGTGCCGCCCTGCGCGAACTGCGTGCCCAGGCCGCGCAGCACGATGGCGGACTTGGCATCCATGCCCGCAAACCATGCGGCATTCGCGCTCACGTATTCCGCGCCGCGCTCCGGCCGGCGCAGGGCGCGGGCGTGGTAGCCGTGCTTGCCGAAGAAGTCGAACAGGTCGAAGTCGCCCATCTGATCCACCTCGCGGATCACGTCGGGGCTGAAGTTGTCGCCGAGCAGGTGGTCAATCAGTTGGCGACGCTTTTGCGCGGTGACCCACAGCGCACGGAAATCGTCGAGGTTGTGCGCCTCGGCCAGCACGCGGGTGATGACTTCGCGGCGGTATTCGTCCACCGGAATCGGCGTGGCCACACCACCCCGATTGCCCAGGATGAAGCGACCCTGGGCGTTGATGATGACCGGCTGCCCGCCGATGACGGGCACGGCGGGGCCGTCGCCCTCACCCTCCCCTTCGTCCTCGCCGCTGTTGCCGCCGCCACCGCCCCCACCACCGGGGCGCGGCGGGTTGGTGATGAACTCTGCGCCAAACAGGTCGGTCACGCCGGTGTAGTCGTACAGCCAGAACTTGTACTTCTGCGTTTCTTCGTGGATGCGCGTGCCGCGCCCGACCATCTGATAGAACTTGATGGCCGACTGCAGGTAGCGGAAGAACACCACGGCATTCAGGCGCTCGATGTCCACGCCGGCTTCGAGCAGATCCACCGTGCAGGCGATGAAGGCGCGCTGGCCGCTGCCGCGCATGACCTCGATCTTGTCCGCGCCGCCCGCTGCGGTGCATTTGAAGGCGTAGTCGTCCTTGCGCGGTTGGCCGTTGGCCTTGCACCACTGGGCGTAGAGGTTGTTCATCTGCATGGCCACGCGGTCGGCGTGCAGGTCGCGGGTGCAGAAGATGATGGCCTTTTGCTCCGGCCCGCCGTTGGCGCACAGCAGCTGGAACAGGTCTTCGCACATCTTGGGCGTGCGCAGGTCGATGAACAGCTCGTCGTCGAAGTCCTTGCCGGTGTATTCCTGCTTGCTCAGGTCGTCCTCGGTGAGCGGCTTGCCGGTTTTGATGTCGCGCACGCCGGCCTGGAGGATTTCCGCTCGGGTGAAGACGCGCGCATCGATGTCGGCCTTGCGCTTGACGATTTCACACGCCGCCAGATAGCCGTCTTCCTGCGCTTGCGCCAGCGTGTATTCGTACACCGGCTCGCCGAAATACTGGACGTTGTGCGCGGTGATGGCGTCGTCTTCGGCGATGGCTTTTTCGATTTCTTGCGACTGCTTTGCGCGTCTGGGCTCTTTCAGCTTGCGCGGCGTGGCGGTCAGGCCGATGTGGATGGCGCTGGGGTTGCGCGTGAGCACCTGCGACCACTTGCCCCAGGCGCTGCGGTGGCATTCGTCGATGACGATGACGCTGAAGGCATCCTCGCCATAGTGGTCGGTGAGGAAGCTGCCGTCGCCGTTTTCGTCGATGCCCAGTGTTTGGTAGGTGGCGATGTGGATGCGCGCGTTGGCGGCTGAGTTTTGCCCCCGCTCGGTCTGCACGATGCGGGCATTGCCGCCAAAAGCGGCCTTGAGCTTGGTGTAGGCCTGCTCACGCAGTTCGTCGCGGTCGCACAGGAACAGGGCGGGCTTGGGCAACAGCCCCGCCTGCGTCATGCGCCACAGCAGGTTGGTGGCGATGATGGTTTTTCCCGCACCGGTGGCGAGCGTGAGCAGCACGCGCGGGGCCTGGACTGCCTGGCGCTGCAAGATGATTTTTTCGCCTCTCTTGAATTTTGAGTGGGCGGAATCGAGGGTGTTTTGGTTGCTGGCCGGGGTCAAGGGCAGGCGAAGCCCGGCGCAGCGAACCCTTGACGCTGGCCAGCAACCGGTACGCTGTCGTCTTGGCCGATGCGGCACGTTGACGCATCGGCCATGACAAACAGGGAGCGATTCGCATGCATGACAAGTTGTTCGAAGCGGCGCTCGGCATCACGCAGCCGTGGTTCGTTGCCGGCGTCCGCTTCGACGAGGCCTCCAAGGTCTTGACGGTGGGTATCGACTTCACCGCCGGCAGCTGCTTTGCCGTCGAGGCGGTGGCCGGCGAGCATCCGGTGCACGACACCGTGACCAAGGTCTACCGGCACCTGAACTTCTTCCAGCACGAATGCGTGCTGCAGGTGCGCACGCCGCGCGTGAGGCTGCCCGACGGGCGGGTAGCGCTGATCAAGCCGCCGTTCGCAGGTAAACTCTCGGGCTTCACGCTCTTGTTCGAGGCGCTGGTGCTGATGCTGGCGCCGCAGATGCCGTTTGCGGCGGTGGCGCGCATCGTGGGCATCTCGGCGTACCGGGTGCTGGCCATCTGCCGTCGCTATGTCGAGTTGGCGCTGGAGGCCGCCGATTTCAGTGACGTCACCGCGTTGGCCATCGACGAGACCTCGCGCGCCAAGGGCCACGACTACATCACGCTGGCCGCCGATGCGCAAAAACGCCGAGTGCTGGCCGTGACCGAAGGACGCGATGCCAAGACGATCACAACCATCGCTGGCGAACTGGCCAAGCACGGCTGCCCGCCCGAGCAAATCGACTCGGTCAGCATCGACATGTCGCCGGCGTTCATCAAGGGCTGCACCGATGAGTTGCCCAACGCCCGCATCACGTTCGACAAGTTCCACGTCGTCTGGCATGCCAATGCGGCCGTGGACAAGATGCGGCGCATCGAGCAGCGCAGCGACAAGTCGCTCAAGGGGCTGCGCTGGTCGCTGCTGAAGGATCGCGCCAGTCTCAACCCCGAGGCCGCTGCCGATCTCGATGCGCTGGTCGCCAGGATGACCACGGTGCGCACGGCTCGCGCCTGGGTCTACAAGGAACGGCTGCGCGAGATCCTCGAGCGCAAGCAGATCAACGTCGTGCGCTCGATGCTCGAGCACTGGTGCACCTGCGTCATGCGCTCCAAGGTCGAGCCGATGAAAGACGTCGCCGCCCTCGTGCGGCGTCACATCGAAGGCATCGTCGCCTGGGCACAAACCCGCCAGACCAATGGCTTCCTCGAAGCACTCAACGGCCTGTTCCAAGCCGCCAAGCGCCGAGCCCGCGGCTTCGCGACCTTCAACACGATCAAGGTCGTCGTCTTCCTGATCGCCGGCAAGCTCGACTTCCATGCCGTCAACCCTCATGCCCGGTAACCCACTCGATTTTCAACAGAGCCATTTTTTCAAACGCGGCGCGGATGGCGGCGTCCTGGTAGTAGCGGCTTTGCGACCACGCGGGGCTGTCGGCCTGAAACAGCAGCGCGGCATCGGGCGAGGCCAGGTCGATGCCTTTGTCCTTGGCGTAGCGCGCGCACAAGTCGGCGTGCGGCGGGAAGTCTTGCAGCGGGTGCGGGCCGGTCTGGATGCCGCTGGGCTTGTCGTAGTCGCCATACAGGTGGCCGTTGCTGGCAAACACGTATTGCACGTCGAAGCGCGCGCAGTCGGCGTAGCCCTTGGCCTGCTCCATGCCCTTGAGGGGGTCTTCGCTTTCACGTTTGGCTTCAAGCACGGCAACAGGCAGCGGTTTGGGCATGTCACCGACCTGCACGCAGAGCAGGTAGTCGGTGCGGCCCGTGCCCTTTCGGCGCCGGCCCTTCGGCCCGGTCGGCTCGACGGGCGCGGGCGTCTCTATGGTTTCAAGCGTGATGCGATCGCGGCTGGTATAGCCCTTGTCGCGCAGCACCGGATCGATCAGGTGAAAGCGCGTGTCTGCTTCGTTCATGCTCATGCAGATTTTTCCTCCCTTGCCTTCATCGTCATTTCCGATCCCCAATTCAAACGTTTACCCTGGACGCCTTCGGCCTTGACACACTCGGCGGCTGCACAGTCGGTGTGCGAAGAATTCCTGCGGCAGGCGATGTGCCCTTGATTTATGTGGCGGTCCAAGGACAACCCAAGGTTCTGAAAGTCTAAGCGGAGAAGGCAACCGCCCCCGTTTGCGGGGCCGTGCTTTTCTGTACCCTGACTGGATTGAGAGATCAACGGCCAGGAGGTGCGGTCCCGCGCAACGGCATGCGAGTCGCTTGGGTATGTGGTGTGGGCGCGCAGGCGCTCAGCCGGTGCGGTGCAGCGGGATCACGTCCGCGCCGGTGCGCAGTTTGTCCAGGTAGTCGGCCCAGGTCACCATCATTTGCCGGCGCTGCTGCATGAATTCGGCGCGGTCGTAGGCGGCGCCCAGGGGGCCGCTTTTGCCGTGCGCAAGCTGGGCTTCGATCACGTCGGGGTGGATGCCAGGGATGTTTTCCACGATCAGGGTGCGCGCCATCGCCCGAAAGCCGTGGGCACTCATTTCTTCGCTGCCGAAGCCCAGCCGCCGCAGCGCCGCGTTGACGGTGTTCTCGCTCATCGGCCGCTCGCCGGTGCGCAGGCTGGGGAAGACGTAGCGGCCATGACCGGTCAGCGGTTGCAGCGCGCGCAGCACCTGGACGGCCTGTGGCGCCAGCGGGACGAAGTGCGGACGGCCGTTGATCTTTTCGTGCAGGCGGCGCTTCATGGATTCGGCGGGGATGGTCAGCACGCCGTCGTCCAGGTTCAGCCACGACCATTCCATGGCGCGGATATTGCCGGGGCGCTGAAACAGCAGGGCGGACAGCAGCAACGCGGCGCGGGTCATGGGCTGGCCGGTGTAGCCGTCGATGGCGCGCAGAAGTTCGCCCGCCTTGGCGGGCTCCAGCACGGCGGCCATGTGCTTGACCACGGTGGGCGTCAGGGCGCCACGCAGGTCGGTGACCGGGTTGTGGGCGCAGCGGCCGGTCTGCACGCCGTAGCGAAAGACCTGGCCGGCACTTTGGCGCAGGGTGTGGGCCACTTCCAGCACGCCGCGCCTTTCCGCCTTGCGCAGCGCGTCCAGCACCATTGGCGCGGTGATGTCGGCCAACGGGATGGCACCGATGTAGGGGAACAGGTCTTTGCGCAGCAGCCGCAGCCAGCGTTCGGCGTACGCGGGTGACCACGCCGGCGACTTGCTGGCGTGGTATTCGGTGGCCACGGCCTCGAAGGTGTTGCTGGCGCACGCGCGCGCCGTGACCTTGGCAATGCGTTTGGCCAGGCCGGGGTCGGTGCCGGCCTCCAACAGGTGCTTGGCATCATCGCGCTTGCGCCGTGCCGCAGCCAGGGTCACGATGGGATAGACGCCCAGCGACAGCACCTTTTGCTTGCCGTCGAAGCGATACGCCAGCCGCCAATACTTGCCGGCGGCCAACACATGCAGGTACAGGCCGCCGCCGTCCGCATGCTTGTCACCGGCCGCGCGGCCGCTGTGCTTGACCTGTCGCACGAAGGTGTCCGTCAGCGCCATGTTCCATCCCCTGTTGGTATCTGTCCCGCCGGTGGCCCGAAATACCAACACGAGCCCGGCACGAAGACGTTTTGGTCGCCATCCCGCGGGTCGTCCTGGCCGCGTGTTCGATGCGCGTGGCGCGCGGTGCTCGCCAGGGCCATCGCCGTCATTTGTTGGTATGTGTCCTGCTGGCGATCCAAACTACCAACACAAATACCAACAAACTGTTGGTATGTGATGATAGGTCCTGACAGGATGTGATGCAACAAAAAACCCGCAAAGCCAGTGATCATGCGGGTTTTGAGATGGCCTGAAGTCTGGTGATGTGGGAATTTGGCCTGCCCGGAGGGACTCGAACCCCCGACCTGCTGCTTAGAAGGCAGCTGCTCTATCCAGTTGAGCTACGGGCAGTGAAACGAAAACAGGCCCGACGAATGCGGGCCTGTGTGAGTTCGGTGGTCGGAACGGCGGGATTCGAACTCGCGACCCTCTGCTCCCAAAGCAGATGCGCTACCAGGCTGCGCTACGTTCCGACAAGGGGCGCATTCTACCGTGCCGGGCGCCGTTTCAGTGGCGCTGGTACTGGGTGGCGCCGAACAGCACTTCTTTCTCGGCCTGGGTGCGCTGGGCCTTGCGGCGATCGGCCAGCACGGCCACGCCGCGCTGCACGGCGGGGCGCGCGGCAATGCGGTCGAACCAGGCCTTCAGCGCCGGGTAGTCGGCCCAGTCGATGCCCTGGTTCTCCCATGAGCGCAGCCACGGAAAGATGGCGATGTCGGCGATGCCGTAGTCGCGGCCCGCCATGTACGCGCCGGTGCGCTCGATCTGCCGGTCCATCACGCCGTACAGGCGCCGGGCTTCGTTGGTGTAGCGCGTGACGGCATAGTCGATCTTCTCGGGCGCGTAGATGCGAAAGTGATGCGCCTGGCCCAGCATGGGGCCGACGCCGCCCATCTGGAACATCAGCCATTGCAGGACCTCGTACTTGCCGCGGGTGTCCGTCGGCAGGAATTTTCCGGTCTTGCCGGCCAGGTACAGCAAGATGGCGCCGGACTCGAACACCGACATGGGCTGACCGTCGGGCCCGTCGGAGTCGATCAGGGCCGGGATCTTGTTGTTGGGGCTGATGGCCAGGAATTCGGGCTTGAACTGGTCGCCCTTGCCGATGTCGACGGCATGCACGCGGTACGGCAGGCCGCACTCCTCCAGCATGATGTGCACCTTGTGGCCGTTGGGCGTGGGCCAGGAATAGACGTCAATCATCAGGGAGCTCCGGCAGCGGATGGGCGGCTGATTTTGCTCCCCCTCCCCACAGGAGCGAGGGGGCAAGACCGGGGACTCAACTGCCCCGCGTCACCGGCATCTCGACCGGTTTGGCGCCGGGCATGTGCTTGGCCAGCTCGAGCTTGGCGATGGCGTTGCGGTGCACCTCGTCGGGACCGTCGGCAAAGCGCAGGGTGCGCTGGTGCGCGTACATGGAGGCCAGCGGAAAGTCGTTGCTGACGCCGCCGCCGCCATGCGCCTGGATGGCCCAGTCGATGACGCGCAGCGCCGTGTTGGGCGCGACGACCTTGATCATGGCGATCTCGGCCTGCGCCACCTTGTTGCCCACGGTGTCCATCATGTAGGCGGCCTTCAGCGTGAGCAGGCGCGCCTGGTCGATCAGGCAGCGCGACTCGGCGATGCGCTCGCGCCACACGCCCTGCTCGGAGATGCGGCGGCCAAAGGCCACGCGGCTGTTCAGTCGCTGGCACATCAGCTCCAGCGCGAGCTCGGCCGCACCGATGGAGCGCATGCAGTGGTGTATGCGCCCGGGCCCCAGGCGCCCCTGGGCGATGGCAAAGCCGCGGCCTTCGCCAACCAGCAGGTTGCCGGCCGGCACGCGCACGTCCTTGAGCTCGACCTCCATGTGGCCGTGCGGCGCATCATCCATGCCGAACACCGTGAGCGCGCGGATCACCTTGACACCCGGCGTGCCCGCGGGCACCAGGATCATCGACTGCTGCGAGTGGCGCGGCGCATCCGGGTCGGTCTTGCCCATGACGATATAGACCGCGCAGCGCGGGTCGCCTGCGCCGGAGGACCACCACTTGCGGCCGTTGATGACGTAGTCGTCGCCGTCGCGCTGGATGCGGCACTCGATGTTGGTGGCGTCGGACGAGGCGACGGCCGGCTCGGTCATCAAAAAAGCCGAGCGGATCTCGCCCTTGAGCAGGGGCTCCAGCCATTGGTCCTTGTTGGCCTCGGAGCCGTAGCGCTCGATGGTCTCCATGTTGCCGGTGTCGGGCGCCGAGCAGTTGAACACCTCGGGCGCCCAGGTCACGCGGCCCATGATCTCGCACAGCGGCGCGTATTCGAGGTTGGACAGGCCCTCGGGCGCGCGCTTGGACTTGGGCAGAAACAGGTTCCACAGGCCCTGGGCGCGCGCCTTGGGCTTGAGCTCTTCGATGATCTTGGTGGGAATCCACGGATTGCCCTTGGCGCGGTTGGCGGCCACTTCCTTGTAATAGCGGGCGTCGTTGGGGTAGATGTGCTCGTCCATGAAGGCCAGCAGGCGCGCCTGCATGTCCTTGACCTTGGGGCTGTAGTCGAATTCCATGAATGACTCCTTTTGAGAAAAATCGGGCTCCAACCCAGGCGGGACAAGCGCAAGCCGCTATGATTTTTGAGCAAACTTCCAGGCCAACTCGGCCATGGGGCGCGCACGCGCGCCGTTGGCCCGCGCCTGCTCGCTGCTGGCCGTGCCAGCCTCCACGCGCTTGGCGATGCCTTGCAGGATGGCGGCGATGCGGAACATGTTGTAGGCCATGTAAAAGCTCCAGTCCGGCGCCAGCGCCTCGGGCGTGGCAAAGCCCGTGCGCTCGCAATAGCGGCGGATGTACTCGGCCTCGCTCGGGATGCCCAGCGCGGCCAGGTCGAGCCCGCCAATGCCGCGGAACTGGCTGGCGTCGATGTGCCAGGACATGCAGTGGTAGCTGAAGTCGGCCAGCGGGTGGCCCAGCGTGGACAGCTCCCAGTCCAGCACCGCCAGCACGCGCGGCTCGGTGGGGTGGAACATCAGGTTGTCCAGCCGAAAGTCGCCGTGCACGATGCGGGTCAGCTCGGTGCGCGCGCTGGCCGGCATGTGGGCAGGCAGCCACTCGATGAGCCGATCCATCTCGGGGATGGGTTGGGTGACGGAGGCCAGGTACTGCTTGCTCCAGCGGCCAATCTGCCGCTCGAAATAGTTGCCGCTCTTGCCGTAGTGCTCCAGGCCCTGGGCCTTGTAGTCCACCGTGTGCAGGGCGGCGATGACGCGGTTCATCTCGTCGTAGATGGCGCCGCGCTCGGCCGCGCTCATGCCGGGCAGACCCTGATCCCACAGCACGCGGCCTTCGACGAACTCCATGATGTAGAAGGCGCGACCGATGACGGCCTCGTCCTCGCACAGCGCGTACATGTGCGCCACGGGCACGGCAGTGCCTGCCAGGCCCTTCATCACCGCGTACTCGCGCTCGATGGCGTGGGCCGAGGGCAGCAGCTTGGCGACCGGGCCGGGTTTGGCGCGCATCACGTAGGTGCGGCCGGGCGTGACGAGCTTGTAGGTGGGATTGGACTGGCCGCCCTTGAACATCTCCACGCTCAAGGGGCCGGCAAAGCCGGCCACGTGCTGCGCCATCCAGGCGGCAAGCGCGCCGATGTCGAACACGTGGGCGCCGGAAACCGGCCGTGTGCCGATAAATGATTCGCTGGAATTGCTCATGCCGTGACTTGGTACTGCGACCCGAAAATATCGAAACATGAAATCGCGCCTTCGCACGCATGGCGGCGTTGCAAATTCTCGCAATAGCTTCGGCTATTGCTGCGGTTTGCGCCTTGCCCTGCGCGTGAATTCATCGATTTCATCTTGTTCCTCTATTTCCGGGTCGCAGTACTATGGTTCGCCCTCACCGATGCGCAGCAGCGCCTCGCGCTCGCACACCACGAGGCCCGTGGACTCGACGCGGATGACGCCCTCGCGCTCCAGCGTCTTGAGCTCCTGATTGACGCGCTGGCGCGAGGCGCCCAGCAATTGCGCCAGTTCCTCCTGCGCCAGGTGCAGCGAGATGCGCTCCTCGTCGTCCACCGGCGTGTTGGGCACGCCGTAACTGCGCGCCAGGTGCAACAGCTGCTTGGCCAGGCGCGCGCGCAGCGGCAAGGTGTTCAAGTCCTCGACCTGGCCGAACAGCAGGCGGATGCGGCGCGCCTGCAGGCGCATCAGCGCCTCGTACAGCTCGGTGTGCTGGGCCAGGATTTTTTGAAAGTCGCCACGCGTGACGCACAGGATGGTGGTGGCCCCGTGCGCATAGGTGTCGTGCGTGCGCCGGTCGCCGTCGAACATGGCCACGTCGCCAAACCACACGCCCGGCTCCACGTAGGTCAGGGTGACCTGCTTGCCGGTGAGCGTGGTGGAGCTGACGCGCACGGCCCCCTTGGCACAGGCCACCCACAACTCGGGCATGTCGCCGCGCGCGCTGATGAGCGCGCCGTCGGGATAGCGTTTGACAAAGGCGCATCGAAGGATGTCGTGCTTGAGCGAAGGAGAAAGCGAGGAAAACCAGCGACCGCTGTTGATCGCCGTGCGTTCCTCCATGGTAAGAATGGGCTCGTCCATGGCCTGTCGTTTGAGTGACTGCAAAAGCCTCCATTGTCACGCGGGAGACCGGCGCGGCTGCCGTGCCCAGGCTCCTATTCGTAGCGTGGCGTGTGCTTGCCCAGAAAGGCGGCGATACCGATGCCGGCATTGGGATGGTGCAGGTTGCGCACGAAGTGGTCGCGCTCGGCGGCCAGGTGCGCGTGCAGGTCGCGGCTGCCGGCGTCCTGCACCAGCTCCTTGATGCTGGCCAGCGCATTGGGCGCGCGCGCGCCCAGTTGCGCGGCCCATGTCAGCGCGACATCCAGCGCCTCGCCGGCATCGGCCACGCGGCCCACCACGCCCAACTGCTGCAGGCGCTCAGGCCCGATGCGCTCGCCGCCCAGCAACAGCTCACTGGCCAGCTGCCGCGGCAGCGCGCGCGCCAGCTGCCAACTGCCGCCGCCGTCGGGCGACAGCGCGACGTTGCTGTAGGCCATGACGAAGATGGCGTTGCGGGCGGCCACGATCAAGTCGCAGGCCAGCGCCAGCGAGAAACCGGCGCCGGCGGCCGCGCCCTCGACGGCGGCAATGACCGGCTTGGGGCAGGTGGTGATGGCCTCGATCCAGTTGTTCAGGCCCTCGATGGACTGGGCCTGCACCTCGGGCGGCTTTTGCCGGTTGGCCTGCAGGCGCTGCAGGTTGCCGCCGGCGCAAAAGGTGCTGCCCTCACCGGTGATGACCACTGCGCGCACCTCGGCGTTGCTCTCGGCGGCGTTCAGGGCTTCGACGCCGGCAGCGTACAGCTCGGGGCCCAGCGCGTTGCGGTGCTCGGGGTTGCTGATAGTGAGCACCAAGGTGCTGCCATCCATGGTGCTGAGCAGTTCAGCGGTCATGGTTGAGGATTGATCTTCATTTGCATACCGTTGCCACGGCGACGTTTGAAACGCGAAGGCTCGGAAGGCCGCGGAGCAGGCCATGCCAGCGATCGCCGTGGAAGGGCTTGGCCCGCCCAGTGGCGATGCCCCCTGGAGGGGGAGGCGAAACATCGCGCAGCGAGTGGAGACTGGGGGTGGTCACGTTTCTTCATGCAAAAGGCTCAGGCCGATGGCGCCGCGCCGGCGCAGCCAGGGGCTGGGGCGGTAGCGCGGATCGCCATAGACGGTTTGCAGGTTGAACAGCACCTCCAGCACGCTGGCGGGGCCGAATCGGTCGCCCATGGCCAGCGGGCCCAGCGGGTAGCCCAGGCCCAGGGTGACGGCGGTTTCCAGGTCCTGCGGCGTGCACACGCGCTGCTGGCACATGTCGGCGGCGATGTTGACGATGGTGGCCACCACGCGCTGGGTGACGAAGCCGCCCGAGTCGCGGATCACGCTGACGGGCTTGCCGTCGCGCGCAAACAGGGCGTGCGCCGCATCGCGCATGTCGCTGCGCGTGGCGGGGTTGGTGGCCAGCACGCGCCGCCTGGTGGCAGCGTCTTCCACCAGCAGGTCGATGCCCACGGTGCGCGCCGGGTCCAGACGCTCGACCACGGCCACGGTGGTCACGTCAAAGCCCAGCGGGGCCACCACGGTGAGGGCCTGGGGCGATGGGGATTGACCCGTCTCGATCTTCGCGCCCAGGTCTTTCAACAGTTGCAGCAGCTCGGCGCGGCGCGCCGCGCGGGTGGAGACCCACACCGGCGGCAGCTCGGCCACTTGCGGCACGGCGGGCTCGGGCGCCATCTGGGCCTTGCCATCGACATAGCGATAAAAGCCCTCGCCCCCCTTCTTGCCCACCACGCCGCCGGCCAGGCGCTGCGCGGTGATCACGCTGGGACGGTAGCGCGGCTCGTCGTAGTACTGGCGATAGATCGATTCCATCACGGGGTGAGACACATCGAGCGCGGTGAGGTCGAACAGCTCGAACGGACCCAGGCGAAAGCCGACCTGGTCCTTCAGGATGCGGTCGATGGTGGCGAAGTCGGCCACGCCCTCGCCCACGATGCGCAGCGCCTCGGTGCCGTAGCCGCGCCCGGCGTGGTTGACGATGAAACCCGGCGTGTCGCCCGCCTGCACCGGCGTGTGGCCCATCTGGCGCGCAAAGGCAGCCAGGCGCTGGCACACGGCGGGGTCGGTCTTCAGGCCCGCAATGCACTCGACCACCTTCATCAGCGGCACCGGGTTGAAGAAGTGGTAGCCGGCAAAGCGCTGCGGGTGCTTGAGGCCCGCCGCAATGGCCGTGACCGACAGCGACGAGGTGTTGGTGGCCAGCACCGCCGTGGGCTGGACGATGGCCTCCAGCTCCGCAAACAGCTTTTGCTTGACGTCCAGGCGCTCGACGATGGCCTCGACCACCAGGTCGCAGTCGGCCAGGTCGGCCAGTTGGGCGGCGGGCTTGAGCCGCGCCTTGCAGGCGGCCACCGCATCGGCGCTCAGCTTGCCCTTTTCAGCCAGCTTGTCCCACTGCGCGCCCAGCGCGGCCTGGGCCTTGGCAACGGCGTCCGCCTGGGTGTCGAACAGGCGCACGACGGCGCCCGCCTGCGCAGCGATCTGCGCGATGCCGCGCCCCATGGCGCCGGTGCCGACCAGGCCGACGGTGGTGAATTGCGGAGTGCTCATGGTGCTTGATGGGTGGGTTTGAAAACTATTGAAATGATAGCTTTCGGCGCTTGATGGACAAGCGCATTCAGCCTATTTTGTTTTGAATTCGGGCGTCAGCATGGCGAAGGTCGATGGGGCCGTGCATCACCCGCAGGCCACGAAGCTGAAAGAGCCGAAAGGCCGCGAAGCAGGCCAAGCCAGCAGATGCCGTGGAACGGGCTTGGCCCGGCCACAGGCGTCGTCCCCCTGGAGGGGGAAGGCGCCGAAGGCGACGCAGGGGGTGTGCATCATGCTATCTCCTCACCTGCAAAGCGCCCGGGTTGACGATGTTGGTGGGCGTGCCGCGCAGGTAGCTGACGATATTGTCGAACGCCGCGCCGAAATACTGCTCGTAGCTGTCCTGCTCGACATAGCCGATGTGCGGTGTGCAGATGCAGTTTTCGAGCCGCAGGAGCGCGTGGCCTTGCAGGATGGGCTCGGACTCGAACACGTCCACCGCGGCCATGCCGGGGCGGCCGCGGTTGAGGGCGCTGACCAGCGCGTCGGCCTCGATCAGTTCGGCGCGCGAGGTGTTGACCAGCAGAGCCGTGGGCTTCATGCGCACCAGGTCGTCCAGCTTGACGATGCTGTGCGTGGCGTCAGCCAGGCGCAGGTGCAGGGACAGCACGTCGGCCAGCGCAAAAAACTCGGCGCGCGTGGGCGCGGCATGATGGCCGTCGGCGCGCGCCCGGGCCAGCGACTCGGGCGAGCCCCAGACCATCACGTTCATGCCGAAGCTGCGCCCGTAGTGCGCCACCAGTTGGCCGATGCGCCCATAACCCCAGATGCCCAGCGTGCGCCCGCGCAGCACGGTGCCCAGGCCGAAGTTGGGCGGCATGGAAGCGGACTTCAGCCCCGATTGCTGCCACGCGCCGTGCTTGAGGTTGCCGATGTACTGCGGCAGGCGCCGCGCCGCGGCCATGATCAGCGCCCAGGTCAGCTCGGCCGGGGCCACGGGCGAGCCGCCGCCTTCGGCCACCACGATGCCGCGCTCGGTGCAGGCGGCCAGGTCGATGTGGCTGCCCACCCGCCCGGTCTGCGAGATCATGCGCAGCTTGGGCAGCTTTTCAATCAACGCCCGGGTGACGTGCGTGCGCTCGCGGATCAGCACCAGCACCTCGACGTCGCGCAAGCGCACCGCCAGTTGGCCCAAACCCTTGACGGTGTTGGTGTAGACCTTGGCCGGGTAGGGCTCGAGCTTGGCCGCGCACGCGAGCTTGCGCACCGCGTCCTGGTAGTCATCGAGTATGACGATGTTCATCCGCGCATTGTGCCGCGTGGCGGGCGCCGTGGATGAATGCCCGCTTTGCGACGCCCGCGCGGCGGGCCACGCGTCGCCGGCCAGCGCAATCAAGCGCGGCGCGACTGGGCGCCGTGCCGCGCCTCGGCCGCCACGAGGCGATCGAGCTCGGCACACACATCGGTCAGGCGCCCGCAAATGCGCAGGTGGCGCACCGGGCCGCTGGCGTTGGCGGCCTCGGAAAAACGGGTGACGCGCACCGCACCGGATGCCTGGGGCTGCTGCGCGGCCCCTGGGGGCGGAAGGTGCGCAGATGCGTGGGCGCGCGTGCTGGCGCGGGCCTGCGCAGCCTGGGCCCAGGCGCCGAGCCCGGGCGCGCTGAGCGCCGGTGCAGCGCGACGACGGTGGCTGGGCACCCGATAGTCGGCCAGGTGCACGACGGCGGCGGCGGATGGGCGGGGGTTGTTCAGGAGTCCCATGTAAAACCTTTCTTGGATGCGGAGGTTGGACACAGGCGAGATTGCAGCGAAGCAGGAAGACCCGGGGGTCCGCCCGTTCGCAAGCCGCGCTGCCACAGGGTGTGGGTGGGGGCCGCGGCATGGCCGCGCCCGGTCACCTGCACGCCCGCCACCTGGACAGCGCGGGACGATGGGGTTGCCGCGGCGCTACATGAGCATGCTGTTGCGAATGAGGCCGACGGCCAGGCCCTCGATCTCGAAGGGTTCGCCCGGACGCACCACGATGGTGGGGTAGTCGGGGTTTTCGGCGTGCAGCTCGATCTGGCCCTGGTGGCGGTGAAAGCGCTTGACGGTGACGTCGTCGCCCAGGCGTGCCACCACGATCTGGCCGTTGCGCGCGTCGCGCGTGGACTGAACGGCCAGCAAGTCGCCGTCCATGATGCCGGCGTCCCGCATGGACATGCCGCGCACGCGCAGCAGGTAGTCGGGGCGCTGGGCAAACAAGGTGGGCTCCAGGTGGTAGGTCTGATCGACGTGCTCCTGCGCCAGGATGGGCGAGCCGGCGGCGACGCGGCCGATGAGGGGCAGCGCCAGTTGGGCCATGCCGGGCAGGGACAGGCTGGCGCCATCACCGCGCAGCGCGCTGCGTGCCGCGCCCTTCAGGCGGATGCCGCGCGAGGTGCCACTGACCAGCTCGATCGCGCCCTTGCGTGCCAGGGCCTGCAGGTGCTCCTCGGCGGCGTTGGCGGACTTGAAGCCCAACTCGGCGGCGATTTCGGCGCGCGTGGGCGGCGCGCCGGTACGCGCAATGGCACGCTGCACCAGATGCAGGATCTGCTGCTGCCGCGGTGTGAGTCGGGGCGTGTCGCTCATGATGGGCCTCGCAAGAAAACTGTATTGTTATCCAGTAACTGTATTTTTAATCAGTTTTCAGCCCGTGGCAAGAGACAAGCGGGAAATTTTTGCGAAAAGCCCACGCCCGGGCGCCGGCGCACCAGGCCGGGCCAACAAACGCGGGACGGGTCAGCGGGTGGGCTCGGCCGGGCGCAGGCGGTTGGCCGGAAACAGCGCCGAAAACACCGAGCCGCGCCCGGGCACGCTCTCGATCTCCAGCTTCGCGCCGTGGCGCAGCAACACGTGCTTGACGATGGCCAGGCCCAGGCCGGTGCCGCCGGTGTCGCGCGAGCGGCTGCGATCGACGCGGTAGAAGCGCTCGGTCAGGCGCGGCAGGTGTTCGGGCGCGATGCCGGGGCCGTTGTCGCGCACCGAAAAGCAGGCGCTGCCATCGGGCAGGGGCGTCCACTGCACCGTGATCACGCCGCCGGCGGGGGTGTAGCGCACGGCGTTGCTCACCAGATTGGACAGCGCGCTGTGCAGCTCGGCGGCGCGGCCGGCGATCTGGCCGGCGGCGCGCTGCGCGGCCTCGTCCGGAAAATGCAGCGCATGCGGCGCCGCCCCTGCCGGCAACACCAGGCCCGAGAGCACCTGCGCCTCGCGCTCGCAGCGCTGCAGCAGCTGCTGCACGGGCGTCCACTCGTCCAGGCTGGGCGCGGGGCTGCCCTCCAGGCGCGACAGGGTCAGCAGGTCCTGCACCAGATGCTGCATGCGCTCGGCCTGCTGCGCCATCAGGGCCAGGTAGCGCGCGCGCTCGGCCTCGTCCAGCGGCAGGGTCTGCAAGGTCTCGACAAAGCCGGCGAGCACGGTCAGCGGCGTGCGGATTTCATGCGAGACGTTGGCCACGAAGTCGCGCCGCATGGCCTCGGCCTGCTCCAGCTGCGTGACGTCGCGCGAAAGCATGAGCCGGCGGCCGTCACCATAGGGATACAGCTGCACCGACAGCCGCACCGGGTGCTTGGGCGTGCTCTCGCGCCCGACCAGCAACACGTCGTGGGTGTAGTCGCGCGCAGCCAGGTAGGCGCTGAAGGCCGGATCGCGCAGCAGGTTGCTCACGGACTGCATCCGGTCGCGCTGCACGTCCAGCCCGAAATGCTGCGCCGCCAGTTGATTGCACCACTCGATGTGCCCCTCGCCGTCCAACAGCAACACCCCGTTGGGCGAGGCCTGCAAGGCGGCGAGGATCGCTTGCAGGCGCGCGTCGCTGGCGGCCACCTGCTGCTGCTGCTGGCGCAACAGGCGCCGCGCGCGGTCGGCCGCCTCGCCCCACATGCCCCGCATCGACGGGGCATCCGCCAGCTCGCCCTGACGCAGCCAGGCCAGCACGCGCCCGCCACGCCACAGATCCCACGCAAACCACAGCCAGGCTGCCGCGCCGGCGCCCGCCAATGCGCCCCAGTAGCCCGCCTGCCAGCCGCCCAGCGCGGCGCCTGCCAGCTGGCACAGCAGGAAAAACAGCAGGCGCAGCGTCACGACCGGCTACGCATTGGGCCCGTGCGCCGCGGCCGTGATGCGGTAGCCCGCGCCGCGCACCGTCTCCAGCAGCGCGGCGGCTTCGCCCAGCGCCTCGCGCAGGCGCTTGATGTGCACGTCCACGGTGCGCTCCTCGATGAACACATGGTCGCCCCACACCTTGTCGAGCAGTTGCGCCCGACTGTGCACACGCTCGGCGTGGCGCATCAGGTGGTGCAGCAGCTTGAATTCGGTCGGCCCCAGCTTCAGGGGCTGGCCGCGCCAGCTCACGCGATAGGTGTCGGGGTCGAGGTGCAGGTCGGCCACCGTGACGCTTTCGCCACTGTGCTCGGGGGCGCGCCGGCGCAGCACGGCGCGGATGCGCGCCAGCAGCTCCTGCGTCGAAAACGGCTTGGTGATGTAGTCATCGGCGCCGGCGTCCAGCCCCGCCACCTTCTCGGGCTCGTCGCCGCGCGCGGTCAGCATGAGGATGGGGATCGACTTGCTGCGCGCATCGGCGCGCCACTTGCGCGCCAGTTGCAGGCCGCTCTGGCCGGGCAGCATCCAGTCAAGCAGCACCACGTCAGGCAACACCGCGTCCAGCTCGCGCTGTGCCGCCTCGCCGTCCTCGGCCCAGATGGGGGTGAAGCCGTTGTGCCGCAGGTTGACGGCCACGAGCTCGGCGATGGCGGCTTCGTCCTCGACGATCAGCACTCGGGGAAAGCTCTTCATTGAACAACGGATTCGATGTCTTCCAGCGCCGTGTGGCGCACGTCCTTGCCTTCGACCAGGTAGATGATGAGTTCGGCGATGTTCTTGGAATGATCGCCGATGCGCTCGATCGCCTTGGCCAGAAACAGCAGATCCAGGCTGGGCGAGATGGTGCGCGCGTCTTCCATCATGTAGGTGATGAGCTTGCGCATGAAGCCGTCGAACTCGCGGTCGATCAGATCATCCTCTTTCAGGATGGTGAGGGCTGCTCGCGTGTCCAGGCGCGCAAAGGCGTCCAGCGCCTTGCGCAGCAGACCCGAGGCCAGGTCGGCGGCCATGCGCAGATCGCTGCTGGGCAGCGAGCGTGCGGCGCCGCTTTCGATGATGGAGCGCACCATGCGCGCCATGCGCGTGGCCTCGTCGCCCATGCGCTCGAGGTTGGCCGTGGCCTTGGAAAACGCCATCACCAGGCGCAAATCGCGCGCCGTCGGCTGACGCCGGGCGATGATGGTGATGAGCTCGTGGTCAATCTCCACTTCCATCTGGTTGACGCGGTTCTCGATGAACTGCACGCGCTCGGCGGCCTCGGTGCTGAACTCCGACAGTGCCGTGATGGCCTGGTGGATCTGCGATTCGACCAGGCCGCCCAGCTCCATGACGCGGGCCGAGACCTGGTTGAGTTCGCTGTCGAACTGGGATGAAAGGTGTTTGTCTGCCATGGTGTGTGTGTCCTCAACCGAAGCGGCCCGTGATGTAGTCTTCCGTCTCCTTGCGCTGCGGCTTGAAGAACATCTGCTCGGTGGCCCCGAACTCAATCAGGTCGCCCAGGTACATGTAGGCCGTGTAGTCGCTGCAGCGCGCGGCCTGCTGCATGTTGTGCGTCACGATGACCACCGTGTACTCGTCCTTCAGCTCGGCAATCAGCTCCTCGATCTTGGCGGTGGAGATCGGGTCCAGCGCCGAGCAGGGCTCGTCCAGCAGCAGCACCTCGGGCTTGATGGCGATGCCGCGCGCGATGCACAGGCGCTGCTGCTGCCCGCCCGACAGGCCCGAGCCGCTCTGGTTCAGCTTGTCCTTGACCTCGTTCCACAGCGCGGCCTTCTTCAGCGCCCATTCCACGCGCTCGTCCATGTCGGTGGCGTTCAGGCTCTCGAACAGCTTCACGCCGAAGGCAATGTTGTCGTAGATCGACATGGGAAAGGGCGTGGGCTTCTGGAACACCATGCCCACCTTGGCGCGGATCAGCGCCACGTCCTGCCGGCTGGACAGCAGGTCCTCGCCGTCCAGCAGGATCTGGCCCTGCGCGCGCTGCTCGGGATACAGCTCGAACATGCGGTTGAAGGTGCGCAGCAGCGTGGACTTGCCGCAGCCCGAGGGGCCGATGAAGGCGGTCACCTTGTTGGCCGGAACGTCCAGGTTGATGCCCTTCAGGGCGTGGAACTTGCCGTAATGAAAGTTGAGGTCGCGCACCGCCAGCTTGGCGGGCGGCATGGGTGAAACGACGGACATGTTGCGCTTTCCTTATTTTTGGCGCGTCAGCACGCGCGCCAGGATGTTGAGGCCGAGCACCGCCAGGGTGATGAGAAACACCGCGGCCCAGGCCAGTTGCTGCCAGTTCTCGTAGGGGCTCATGGCAAACTTGAAAATCGTCACCGGCAGGCTGGCCATGGGCTTGGCCAGGTCGCCGTTCCAGAACTGGTTGTTCAGCGCGGTGAACAGCAGCGGCGCCGTTTCGCCGGCAATGCGGGCCACCGCCAGCAGCACGCCCGTGATGACGCCGGAGCTTGCCGCGCGCAGCGTGATCCGCGTGATGACGCGCCACTTGGGCGTGCCCAGGGCGTAGGCCGCCTCACGCAGGCTGGCGGGCACCAAAGACAGCATGTTCTCCGTCGTGCGGATGACCACCGGAACGACGATCAACGCCAGCGCCACGATGCCGGCCCAGGCCGAGAAGCTCTTGAACTGCGCCACGACCACGGCATAGACGAACAGGCCGATGACGATGCTGGGCGCCGACAGCAGGATGTCGTTGACGAAGCGCGTGATGCCGGCCAGCCAGCCGCGCGGGTCGTATTCGGCCAGATAGACGCCGGCCATGACCCCGACGGGCGTGCCGATGAAGGTGGCCATCGCCACCATGACCAGCGAGCCGTAGATGGCATTGGCCAGGCCGCCGGCCTCGTTGGGCGGCGGCGTCATGTCGGTGAACAGCGCCAGCGACATGCCGCCCAGCCCCAGGCGCACCGTCTCCCACAAAATCCACACCAGCCAGAACACGCCAAAAGCCATGGCGGCCAGCGACAGCGACAGCGCCACCTGATTGATGCGCTTGCGCGCGGCATAGCGCGACTGGCGCACCTGCGCGCCTTTCGCTGCAAAGTCGGCTTGTCGGGTCGTCATGCGCGCCCCCCTTCGGCCTTCTTCAGGCGGCCCAGCAACAGCTTGGACAGTGCCAGCACCACGAAGGTGATGAAAAACAGCACCAGGCCCAGGTACATCAGCGAGGCCTGGTGCAGTCCCGCGCCGGCCTCGGCAAATTCGTTGGCCAGTGCCGAGGTGATGCTGTTGGCCGCCTCGAACAGCGACAGCGAACCCAGCTGGTTCATGTTGCCGATGACGAAGGTGACGGCCATGGTCTCGCCCAGCGCGCGGCCCAGGCCCAGCATCACGCCACCCAGCACTCCCGTCTTGGTATACGGCAGCACCACCTTCCACACCACTTCCCAGGTGGTGGCGCCCAGGCCGTAGGCCGATTCCTTGAGCAGCGCCGGGGTCACCTCGAACACGTCGCGCATGACCGAGGCGATGAACGGGATCACCATGATGGCCAGGATGATGCCCGCCGACAGGATGCCGATGCCCACCGGCGGCCCCGAAACCAGCGCGCCCAGGTAGGGCACGCCGTTGAACAGCGCCTGCAGGGGCTGCTGCACCCAGGCGGCCAGGATGGGGCCGAACACCATCAGCCCCCACATGCCGTAGACGATGGACGGCACGGCGGCCAGCAGCTCGACCGCCGTGCCCAGCGGACGCTTGAGCCAGGCGGGCGAGAGCTCGGTCAGAAACAGCGCGATGCCGAAGCTCACCGGCACGGCGATCAGCAGCGCGATCGCCGACGTCGCCAGCGTGCCGTAGATCATCACCAGGCCGCCGTACTCGTTCTCGACCGGGTCCCACTGGCTGCGCACCAGGAAACTCAGGCCGTAGCGCTCGATGGCCGGCCAGGCGCCATGCACCAGCGAGGCCAGGATCCCCAGCAGCAGGGCCAGGGTCACCAGCGCCGCGCCGCGCGCCAGGATGGCAAACAAACGATCGGCCAGCGCGGCGGTGGACCGCGACGGCCGAGGCGGCGCCGGACGGCGGGTGGCTCCCGCAGGCAAGGGCAGCGCCTGTTGGGCAAGCGTGGGTGGGTTCACTGGCATGGGCCCGAAAGGTTGGTCAGGGCCGGCGGCCTGCCACACGGGCCAGGTCGCCGCTGATGGTGTGAAGGTGCAAGATTACTTCACTGCGATGGGCTTGCCCGCGCCGTCCTTGATCTCGGACCAGGACTTGAAGATCACGCCCTTGACGCTCTCCGGCATGGGCACGTAGTCCAGGTCGTCGGCGGTCTTGTCACCCGACTGGTAGGCCCACTCGAAAAACTTCAGCACGGTGGCGGCCTGCTGCGGCTTGTCCTGCGCCTTGTGCATCAGGATGAAGGTGGCCGAGGTGATGGGCCAGGAGTCCTTGCCGGGCTGGTTGGTCAGAATTTGGTAGAAGCTGCGGGACCAGTCGGCACCGGCCGCGGCGGCCTTGAAGGTGGCGTCGTTGGGCGACACGAAGTTGCCGGCGCTGTTTTGCAGCTGCGCGTAGGTCTGCTTGTTCTGCTTGACGTAGGCATATTCGACGTAGCCGATCGAGTTGGCCAGGCGGCCCACGAAGGCGGCCACGCCCTCGTTGCCCTTGCCACCGGCACCCAGCGGCCAGTTCACCGCCGTGCCCTCGCCCACCTTGTCCTTCCATTCGGGGCTGACCTTGGACAGGTAGTTGGTGAAGCCGAAGGTCGTGCCCGATCCGTCAGCGCGGCGCACCGGGGCGATGGTCGCGTCCGGCAGCTTGACGCCGGCATTCAGCGCCACGATGGCCGGATCGTTCCACTTGGTGATCTTGCCGAGGTAGATGTCGGCCAGCAGCGGGCCGCTGAGCTTGAGCTGGCCCGGCGCCACGCCCTGGATGTTGACCACCGGGACGATGCCGCCGACCACGGTGGGGAACTGCATCAGGCCCTTGGCCTTGAGGTCCTCGTCCTTCAGCGGGGCGTCACTGGCACCGAAGTCCACCGTCTTGGCTTCGATCTGCTTCAGGCCGGCGCCCGAGCCGACCGACTGGTAGTTGATCTTGACGCCCGTCGCCTTGTTGTAGTCGGCCGCCCACTTGGCGTACAGCGGCGCCGGAAAGCTGGCACCCGCGCCGGTGGCCTCCTGGGCCCACGCGGCCGACAAGGCCCCACAAGCCAGCACACCCGACACCAAAATCCGAATCGCAGACAGTTTCATGAAAGACCTCATGGTTGGTAAGTTCAGTGAGGTCAATGTAGGAGGCGTTTGTGACACCGTCGTGACAGTCACATTCGGGCGACGCCCCACCGTCATGGGCCGGCGCCGCGCTGTCACACGTTTGCCACATGGGCGGCGTAGGCTGGCACCCCGCCTGCCCTGCAGGCCAGCCGTCTTCTTCCGCTTTTTCATCACGCCATGCCTGTTCTCTCGCGCCGCGCCGCCCTGCGCGCCGGTGCCGCCGTCTGCGCGCTGCCGCTGTTGCCCGTCCGGGCGCAGGAGCCCACCGCGCTCACGGTAGCCCAGATCATCGATGAATCCCCCGATCAACATGACGTCAGCCGCGACTTCGTCGTCGGCGCCCGCGCCGCCTGGGCCGCGGTGAATGCCGATGGCGGCGTGCGCGGCCAGCGCGTGCAGCATTGGGTGCTGACCACCTTGGGCGGCCGCGGCGAACTGCGTCAGGCCTGGCAGACCGCGCTGGCGCAACCCGGCTGCGTGGCGCTGTCGGGCTGCGTGGGCGACGGCGTGGCAGCCGCAGTGGCCGCGCTGCAGGGCGAGGCCCCGGCGCTGGCGCACGTGGCGCCCTGGCTGATGCGGCCCTGGCAGGACACCCAGGACGGCGTGTTCCCGATCTTTGCCGGTTATCAGGCGCAGATCGGCCATGCGCTGCGCGCGCTGGGCCAGATGGGCATCAAGCAAGCCGGGGTGGTGTTCGGCAGCCCCGCGCTGCGCCAGCAATGGGAAGGCAGCCTGACCCAGGCCGCAAAAGCCAGCGGCCTGCGACTGCATGCCACGCTGGCCGACCAGCCGCCGCTCATGGTGCTGTTTGCCGGCGCCACGCCGGAGCTGCACGGCTTTGTCGGCCAGCTGCGCCTGCCCGCGGGGCGCCAGTGTTATGTGCTGGCCCTGGCCGACGTCAACCTGCAGGTGCTGACCCAGCTGGGCCACCTGCCGCGCGGTGTCTCGGTCATCGCCACGCAACCGGTGCCGATGGTGGGCAGCAGCCTGCCCGTGGTGCGCGCCTATCGCGCGGCCCTGGCCCGCTGGTATGACGAAGCGCCCACGCCGCAGGGGCTGGCCGGCTTCATCGCGGCGCGCCATACCGCCGACCTGCTGGCCAGCGTGCAAGGCCCGATCACGCGCGCCAGCGTGCTGGCCGCGTGCCGCCGGCGCAGTGCGAGCTCGGTGGGCGGCTACGCGGTGCGCTATCAGGGGCGCGAGCTGGCGGCCGGCCTGGTCACCCAGGCCATGCTCACGGCCGACGGCCGCATCGTCGGCTGAAAGCGGTGAACGACGCCCGAATGGGCCCGCTGGCCCGGTGCTATGCTGCGCCGCTTTCGAGAATTCAACCGGTACGAATCTTCATGCAAGACGGCACATTGCTGGCTGCCGTGGATCTGGGATCCAACAGCTTTCGCCTGGAAATCGGCCGCCTGGAGCACGGCCAGATCCAGCGCGTCGAATATCTCAAGGAAACCGTGCGCCAGGGCGCCGGCCTGGACGACAAGCACGAGCTGACGCCCGAAGCCATGCAGCGCGGCTGGGATTGCCTGGCCCGCTTTGCCGAGCGCCTGGTGGGCTTTGCCCGGCCGCAGGTGCGCGCCGTGGCCACCCAGACGCTGCGCGAGGCGCGCAACCGCGAGGACTTCATCGCGCGCGGCAGTGCCATCCTGGGCTTTCCGATCGACGTGGTCTCGGGCCTGGAAGAAGCGCGCCTGATCTACAAGGGCGTGGCGCGCATGCTGCCCCAGTCGGACGAGCGGCGCCTGGTGGTGGACATCGGCGGGCGCTCCACCGAGCTGATCGTGGGCCGCCAGTTCACGCCCGCTGCCGCCGCGTCATGCCGCGTCGGCAGCGTGGCCTGGTCCGCCCGGTATTTTGCCGACGGCGCCTTCACCCGCAGCGCCTTCGAAGCGGCCGAGTTGGCCGCCCAGGCGGTGTTCGACGAGGTCATGACGCAGTTTCCGCGCGACAGCTGGGACGTGGCCTATGGCTCCTCGGGCACCGTGGGCGCGGCCGGCTCGATGCTGGCGCCCATGCTCGGGCAGCAGGGCGTGATCACGCGCGGGGGCCTGGCCTGGCTGCAGGAGCAGTTGCTGCGGGCGCGCCACGTCGATCGCCTGCGTCTGGAGGGGCTCAAGGACGACCGGCGCGCGGTGATCGGCGGCGGTCTCAGCATCCTGCGCGCGGTCTTCGCGCAACTGGGCATCGAGCGCATGACGGTGGCCCAGGGCGCGCTGCGCCAGGGAGCGCTGTACGAAATGCTCGATCGCGAGCAGCCCGAAACCGATCTGCGCAGCACCAGCGTGCGGGCCCTGATGCGCCGCTTTGCCGTCGACGAAGAGCAGGCCGAGCGCGTGGCCCGCTTGGCCGTGGCGCTGTTCACGCAAGCCGCTCCCGCGGGCAGCGAGCGCGCCGCGCGCAAGCTCGGCTGGGCGGCGCAGCTGCACGAGATCGGCCGGCGCATCGCGCACGGCGACCACCACCTGCACGGCGCCTACATCCTGGAGCACACCGACGCCGCCGGCTTTGCCCTGTCGGAGTTGCAGCGCCTGGGCCTGCTGGTGCTGGGCCAGCGCGGCAAGCTGCGCAAGCTGGCGGGCCCGGTGCAAGAGCCCGGCTTCGCGCTGCAACTGATGTGCCTGCGCACTGCGCTGGCCCTGTGCCACGCGCGACGCGACCCGGACGTGGCCGGCCTCACCCTGAGCCTGCAGGGCCAGCGCTGCATCGTGCGCACGCGCCCCGGCTGGGCCCAGGCCTACCCGCAATCGGCATACCTGCTGCGCGAGGAAAGCCAGGCCTGGGCGCGCACGCCCTGGGACTACGTCGTCGTCGAGGCTTGAACCGCCGAGCGCTACAGCAGATCGGGCGCCTGCACCGCCAGCAGCACGGTCTCGCTCACACCCTGGCGCTCGCGCTGGCGCAGCCACCACACCGCACCCTTGCGAATCGAGCAATCGGGCGCCGCCATGCCCAGCAGGCGCGCCGCGGCCTGCCCCAGCGCGGGCTGGTGGCCGACCACCAGCACCGTGCCGCGCCCGCGTGGCCATTGCACGACCGCCAGCAGATCATCCGGCGTGGCCACCGGCGCCAGCTCGTCGCGCAGCTTGAACTTGCGCCCCAGCGCCTGCGCCGTCTGCTGCGCGCGCACGGCCGGGCTGGCCAGCACGCGCAGGCCGTCCGGCAGCTGGCGGTCGAGCCAGGCGGCCATGCGCGTGGCCTGGCGCAGGCCGCGCGGCGTCAGTGCGCGCTCCAGGTCTTCCGTGCCGTCGGCCGGGTCCTCGGCCTCGGCATGCCGCCACAGGATCAGGTCCATGCCCGTGGCCGTTGCCTGGGTTCGATCGGCTGCGCCGCATAGCGCGCCATCAGCGCCTGCTGGGCGCCGTGGCCGTCCAGCACGTGCGGCGCGCGGGCGTAGCGCCCGTCGGGCTGCAGCGTCCAGGCGTCACGGTCGTCATGCAGATAGGCAATCAGGCATTCGTTGATGATGCGCTGGCGCAGGCGCTTGTCGGTCACCGGCCAGGCCAGTTCCACCCGGCGCAGCATGTTGCGATTCATCCAGTCGGCGCTGGACAGATACAGCTCGTCGCGCGCGCCCATGCCGAAATAAAACACCCGGCTGTGCTCCAGAAAGCGCCCGATGATCGAGCGCACGCGGATGTTTTCGGTCCAGCCGGCCCGCCCGGCCGGCAGCATGCAGGCCCCGCGCACGATCAGGTCGATGCGCGCGCCGCGCCGGCCGGCGCGCACCAGGGCCTCGACCAGGTCCTCGTCGGTCAGCGCGTTCATCTTGGCGACGATGCGCCCACCCTCGCCGCGTTCGGCCGCCAGTCCGACCGCGTCGATCTTCTCGATCAGGCTGCGCTGCAGGTCGAACGGCGCCATCAGCAGGCGCTGCAGGCGCGGGCGGCGGTTCTGGTTGGCCAGGTGGTCGAACACCGCATCCATGTCGGCGGTGATGCGTTCATCCACCGTCAGGTGGCTCAGGTCGGTGTACAGGCGCGCCGTGCGCGGGTTGTAGTTGCCGGTGGACAGATGGCCGTAGCGGCGCAGGCCGGCGCCTTCGCGGCGGGTCACCAGCAGCATCTTGGCGTGGGTCTTGAGGCCCACCACGCCATAGACCACCTGCGCACCGATCGACTCCAGCGCCTCGGCCCAGTTGATGTTGGCTTCCTCGTCGAAGCGCGCCTTCAGCTCGACCACCACCGTCACTTCCTTGCCGCGGCGCACGGCCTCGCGCAAGAGTTCCATCATCTCGGAGTCGGCGCCGGTGCGGTAGACGGTCTGCTTGATGGCGAGCACCTGCGGGTCATTGACCGCCTCGCGCAGAAACGCCAGCACGGCATCAAAACTCTCGAAGGGCTGGTGGATCAGGATGTCGCGCCGGCGCATCTGCGCCATCACGCTGCCGGCACGCGGCAGCGCGTGCGGCCAGGCCGGGCGCCAGGTGGGAAACAACAGGTCGGCCTGGCCCGCCAGGTCGACCAGCTGCATCAGCCGCACCAGGTTCACGGGCCCCGGCACGCGCATCACGGCGGCGTCGGGCAGGCCGAACTGCGCCTGCAGCAAGTCCGCCAGGAAGGGCGAGCACCCGGCCGACACCTCGAGGCGCACCGCCTGGCCGTAGTTGCGCTGCTGCAGGCCCTGGCGCAGGGCGGTGCGCAGGTTGCGCACGTCTTCTTCATCGACAGCCAGGTCGGAATGGCGCGTGACGCGAAACTGCGAGAACTCCAGCACCTGGCGGCCCGAAAACAGCTCGCCCAGATGGGCGCGGATGATGCTCGACAGGCTGACGAAGGACTGCCCATCGGACGCACCCTCGCGCGGCAGTCGCATCAGGCGCGGCAGCGCGCGCGGCACCTTGACGATGGCGATCTCGTTGTCGCGTCCGAAGGCGTCGCCGCCGCGCAGGCGCACGATGAAGTTGAGCGACTTGTTGGCCACCTGCGGAAACGGATGGGCCGGGTCCAGCCCCACCGGGATCAGCAGCGGCCGCACCTGGCGCTCGAAATGCTCGCGCACCCAGTTGCGCTGGGCCTTGCTGCGTTCGCCATGGCCCACGATGCGGATGCCGCGTGCGGCCAGCGCCGGCATCAGCGTGTCGTTGTAGAGCGCGTACTGGCGCGCCACCACTTCCCTCACGGCGCCGGCCAGCGCGGCAAACGAGTCACCGCCGGGCGGCGCGGGCGGGGCCGAGGCCATCAGATGCGCCGCGGCCCGCACCTCGAACAACTCGTCCAGGTTGGACGAGACGATGCACAGGTAGCGCAGGCGCTCGAGCAGGGGCACGTCCGCGCGCTCGGCCCAGTCGAGCACGCGTTCGTTGAAGGCCAGGATGCTGTGGTCGCGATCAAGCAGTTCGAGGTCGGCCGGCACGGACACCGCGACGGCCTGCGCCGGTCCTTCAGAAAGAAGGTCGGGCGTGGGGGAAACGGGGGTGCCGAGTGGCGGGAGCAGCTGATGCATGGGGCGTGGTCGCGGCGCGAAGGACCCCGCAAGTGTCCCGCGGGCTGATGACAATTGCGTGACAAAGCCGTGACGCCCGGCCTCCGCCATCAACGCCGTACCCGCTGTCGGCCGCCGTCGGCGCCGCGCTACAGGCCGTAGAACTGCTGGATGACCTTCCAGGCCTGCGCGGGCTCGTCGACCAGCTGGTACAGCTGCAGGTCTTCGGACGCGATGGCGCCTTCCTCCACCAGCATCTCCAGATTGAGCAGGCGGCTCCAGTAGCTCTTGCCGAACAGCACGATGGGCACGCGGCGGACCTTGCGCGTCTGCACCAGGGTCAGCACCTCGAACAGCTCGTCCAGCGTGCCGAAGCCGCCCGGGAAGGCCACCAGCGCCTTGGCCCGCATCATGAAGTGCATCTTGCGCAGCGCGAAGTAGTGGAACTTGAAGGCCAGATAGGGCGTGACGTAGGGGTTGGTCTGCTGCTCGTGCGGCAGGCCGATGTTCAGGCCCACCGAAGGCACGCCCACGTCATGCGCGCCGCGGTTGGCCGCCTCCATCACGCCGGGGCCGCCGCCGGTGCAGATGAACAGACGGTCCTGTGGCTGCTGGTGCAGGCTGTGCTCGGCGACGATGCGGGCAAATTCGCGCGCCGCGGCGTAGTAGCGCGCACCCCGCGCGGCGTTCTCGGCCAGGCCCAGCGCGGCGGCATCGCCCGAAGCCCGCGCCGCGGCCAGCTGCGCCTCGGCGACGTCGGGCGCGATCACCCGCGCGCTGCCGTAGACGACGACCGTGTTGTTGACGCCCGCCGCGGCCAGGCCCAAGTCGGGCTTGAGCAGCTCCAGCTGAAAGCGGATGCCGCGCGTTTCGGTGCGCAGCAAAAACTCGGGGTCGGCAAAGGCCAGACGATAGGCGTCGGGGCTGAGCGGCTCGCCGTTGCGGGCGTGGGCTTGCAGCGTGGCCCAGGCGTCCACCACGGCGGCGCGCGAGGATTCCTTGATGTCTTGGGTGGTTTCCATCGCGCTCATCTTATTGAAAGCGGGCGGCGTTCATCATCCGGCAAGAGCCCGGATGCACAAAAAAAGCGCCGAAAGCGGCGCTTTTTTTTTGGAGATCGGCAAGGAACGCGATCAGACACGCTTGCGGTATTCGCCGGTTCGCGTATCGACCTCGATCTTGTCGCCCTGGCTGACGAACAGGGGCACGGGCACCTCGAAACCGGTGGCGATCTTGGCGGGCTTGAGCACCTTGCCCGAGGTGTCGCCCTTGACGGCTGGCTCGGTCCAGGTGATCTCGCGCACCACGGTGGTGGGCAGCTCGACCGAAATGGCCTTGCCGTCGTAGAACACCACCTCGACGGCCATGCCGTCTTCCAGGTAGTTCAGGGTGTCGCCCATGTTCTCGGCCTCGACCTCGTACTGGTTGTACTCGCCGTCCATGAAGACGTACATCGGGTCGGCAAAGTAGGAATAGGTGCAGTCCTTGTGGTCGAGGATGACCTGGTCCATCTTGTCGTCGGCCTTGAAGACGACTTCGGTGCCCATGTTGCCCAGCAGGGACTTGAGCTTCATGCGCACGGTGGCGGCGCCGCGCCCGCCGCGGGCGTATTCGGTCTTCAGCACGATCATGGGGTCCTTGCCGTGCATGATGACGTTGCCGGCGCGGATTTCCTGGGCGATTTTCATGGGTCGAATTCCAATGAGTGTGGGACGCGCGGGCCGCGCCAATCCGGGGTTACGCAAGCAGCTTGCGTGATCTCTTGGTGCGCCGCGGCTGGGTGCGCGTTGGAAAGCAGGCCCGTTGCACTCGTCCAATCGGACCCGCTGATTTTTGAAAAGCCTGCTATTTTAGCGTTTTTTGCCGGACGAACCCGATCAAGCGGGTGACCAGATCGGCCTGCGTCTGCAAGCGCGCGCGCGCGGCCTGCACGCCCTCGGCCCACGCGACCCAGTCGGGCACGGGCAAGGGCGTCGCATCCACGCCGCACCAGCTGCGGTGAAACGCGCGCACGTCGGGCGGCGCGCCCAGCGCTTCCAGCATGGCCTCCAGCTTGGCATGGTGCGCGCCGTCGTCTTGCACGTAGGGCTGCCATACCAAGGCGCGGCCCGCCCACAGCGCGCGCACCAGCGAATCCTCGCCGCGCACGAAGTTGATGTCGCAGGCCCACAGCAGGTGGTCGTAGTCGATCTGACTCAAATGGGACAAGTATGAAATTGATAGCTGTTTGCGCACACCAGTCATGCGCAAACGGCCTATTTCATTATCAAACGCCGCGCGCACAGCCTGTGCGGCGCGGCCGGCGGTGACCAGCAGGCGCGTGGGTTGGCGGGCAGCGTCCAGCTTCGCCAGCCAGGCGGCCAGCGCCGCGGGCTCGTAGCAAAACAGCGAGATCAGGCGCTCGCCCTGCCAGGGCACGCCCTGCGCCGCCAGCCAGGCCGCGCGATCGAACGCCTGCTGGCGCGCCGGCAAATCGGCCTCGCGCAGCAGGCCGCCGGTTTGACTGGTCAGGCCCGGGTAGTAGAACCATTTGGTCCAGCCCGCTGCCGGGCCGTGCAGCACCGGCGAGGGCAGGCCGTGCATGCGCGCCACATACGCCTCGGCGCTGAGGTATTCGAGGTTGAGCCACACGGGCGGACGGGCGCTTGCGGCGGCGCGCGCGCCGTGGGCCACGAAGGCCTTCGGCAGCTCGCAGCCGAAGGCCTCGATCCACACGTCGGAGCGGGTCAGGCCGCCGAGCGCGCCGGCATCAAACGGCTCGCCCCAGGGCAACACCTGCACGCCAGGGCATGCGCCCTGCAGGGCCCCCGGCGCCATCCACGCCAGGGCGCCGGCATCGTCCACCCACAGGCGCACGCCATGGCCGCGCGCGGCCAGCTCGCGCGCCAGGCGCCAGCACACGCCCAGATCGCCGTGGTTGTCGATCACGCGACAAAACACGTCCCAGATGAGCGGTGCGGCAGGCATCGGGCGATTGTGCCCATGCATGCGTCGATGCCATTGGAGGACGAAGCGATGCCCGTAAACTGCCCGGCATGAGCGAGCCCACGGCGCCCGAGACCCCCGACGAGCCGACCCGCCCGCACCCGCCCGAGGTGCTGGCGCAGGTGGCCGCCCTGCCCGGCCTGCCGGGCGTGTATCGCTACTTCGACGCGGCGGGCCAGGTGCTGTACGTGGGCAAGGCGCGCAACCTGAAAAAACGCGTGTCCAGCTACTTCAGCAAGAACCATGGCGGCACGCGCATCGGCCACATGGTCGGCAAGATCGCGCGGCTGGAGACCACCGTGGTGCGCTCCGAGGCCGAGGCGCTGATCCTGGAAAACAACCTGATCAAGCAGCTCGCGCCCAAGTACAACATCCTGTTTCGCGACGACAAGAGCTACCCCTATCTCAAGCTGACAGGCAACGGCGCGCCCCGCCCCGACCCCGGGCCCGGCGCGCCCGACGCCGCCGCCTACCCGCGCATCGCCTACTACCGCGGCGCCACCGACAAGCGCCACCGCTACTTCGGCCCCTACCCCAATGCCTGGGCGGTCAAGCAGACCATCGAGCTCTTGCAAAAGGTGTTTCGCCTGCGCACCTGCGAGGACACGGTGTTCGCCCACCGCACGCGGCCCTGCCTGCTCTACCAGATCAAGCGCTGCACGGCGCCCTGCGTGCGGCTGATCAGCGATGCGGACTACGCGGCCGACGTGGCGCATGCCGAGCAGTTTTTGCGCGGGCAGACACAGGAGCTCTTGCAGGTGCTGGAGCAGCGCATGATGGCGCACTCGGATGCCCTGCGCTTCGAGCAGGCGGCGCTGATCCGCAACCAGATCCAGTCGCTCTCGCGCGTGCTGCACCAACAGGCCGTCGAGGTGGGCTCGGAGGCTGACGTGGACATCCTGGCCGTCAAGGTGCAGGGCGGGCGCGCCTGCGTCAACCTGGCGATGGTGCGCGGCGGACGCCACCTGGGCGACCGGGCCTACTTTCCGACCCAGCTGGAAGACGCGCACGCGCTGGCCGCCGTGCGCGAAGACGCCGAGCTGACCACAGTGGAGGCCCAGGTGCTGGACGCCTTCATTGCCCAGCACTATCTGGCCGTGCCCGCGCCGGCGCAGCTGATCACCAGCGAGCCGGTGGCACGCGCGCTGCTGCAGGCGCTGTCGGACAAGGAGGAGCACCCGATTGCCGCCACCCACGCCCCGCGCGGCCAGCGCCGCATCTGGCTGGAGATGGCGCAGCAAAACGCCGCCCTGCAGCTGGCGCGCCTGCTGGCCGAAGAAGGCTCGCAGCAGGCGCGCACGCGCGCGCTGGCCGAGGCGCTGGACTTGCCCAGCGACCAGCTCGAGCTGCTGCGCATCGAGTGCTTCGACATCAGCCACACCGCGGGCGAGGCCACGCAGGCCAGTTGCGTGGTGTTTCAGGGCCACCGCATGGTCAGCAGCGAGTACCGCCGCTACAAGATCGATGGCATCACCCCGGGCGACGACTACGCCGCCATGCGCCAGGTGCTGGCGCGCCGCTACGGCAAGATCGCCGAAACCCTGCGCGAGCAAGGCAACGCCGCCACCGTGCGCATGCCCGATCTGGTGCTGGTGGATGGCGGCAAGGGACAGGTGGCGATGGCGCGCCAGGTCTTCGAAGAGCTCGCGCTGGACATCTCGCTGATCGTCGGCGTCGAAAAGGGCGAGGGCCGCAAGGTGGGGCTGGAAGAGCTGGTGTTTGCCGACGGCCGCCCGAAGGTGTATCTGGGTCACGACTCGGCCGCGCTGATGCTGGTGGCACAGATCCGCGACGAGGCGCACCGTTTTGCCATCACCGGCATGCGCGCGCAGCGCGCCCGCGTGCGCACCGGCGCCAGCCGCCTGGAAGACATTGCCGGCGTGGGCCCCAAGAAGCGTGCGCGCCTGCTGCAGCGCTTTGGCGGCGCGCGCGGCGTGGAGGCCGCCAGCGTGGAAGACCTGATGACGGTGGAGGGCGTGTCGCGCGCGCTGGCCGAGGACATCTACCGCGCCTTGCATTGACGCGGCGCAGGCCTGCTGCCACCGCGCCTGCCTATACTGGTGCGCCGGGGCCCATCGCCCTGCCCTGCCCGCCGCCTGATGTCCCGCCTGCTGCCCATGACCCGTTTTCGCCCGCGGCTGATCGATGCACTCGCGGGCTACGACCGTGCCCGCTTCATGGGCGACGTGGGCGCCGGCCTGACGGTGGCGGTGGTGGCGCTGCCGCTGGCCATGGCCTTTGCCATTGCCTCGGGGCTGACGCCGCAGGCGGGCCTGTTCACGGCCATCGTGGCGGGCTTGCTGATCTCGCTGCTGGGCGGCAGCCGGGTGCAGATCGGCGGGCCGGCGGGCGCCTTCATCGTCATCGTCTACGGCATCGTGCAGCAGTTCGGCGTGGGCGGGCTGATCGCGGCCACGCTGATCTCGGGCGTGCTGCTGTTTGTCATGGGCCTGCTGCGGCTGGGCACGCTGGTGCGCTTCATCCCGATTGCGGTGATCATCGGCTTCACCAACGGCATCGCGGTGCTGATCGGGCTGTCGCAGGTGAAGGACTTTCTGGGCCTGTCGATCGAGAAAATGCCGGGCGATTTCTTCGGCATCCTGGGGGCGCTGTGGGGTCAGCTGCACACGTTCAACCCCTGGGCGCTGGGCGTGGCGCTGGCCTCGCTCATCGTCATCGCCGTCTGGCAGCAGGGCATGCCGGCGCTGGGCGCGCGCGCGCCGTTTTCGGGGCGGCTCAACCGGGTGCCGGGCTCGATTGTGGCGCTGGTGCTGGCCACCACGGCGGTGGGCGTGTTCAAGCTGCCGGTGGAGACCATCGGCTCGCGCTTTGGCGGCATTCCGGCGGCGCTGCCGGCGCTGGCCTGGCCGCAGCTCGACTGGGAGACGGCGCGCCAGCTGCTGATGCCGGCCGTCACGCTGGCGGCGCTGGGCGCCATCGAGTCGCTGCTGTGCGCGCGCGTGGCCGACGGCCTGATCCAGGACCGCCACGATCCCAACCAGGAACTGATGGCGCAAGGGATTGCCAACGTCGTCGCGCCGCTGCTGGGCGGCATGCCGGCGACGGGCACCATCGCGCGCACCGTCACCAACGTCAAGAGCGGTGCCAGCAGCCCCATCGCCGGCATCGTGCACGCGCTGGTGCTGCTGGGGGTGATTCTGGCCGCGGCGCCGCTGGCGGCGTCGATTCCGCTGGCCACGCTGGCGGCCATCCTGATGTTCGTGGCCTGGAACATGGGCGAGTGGCGCGCCTTCGCGCACCTGCGCCACCTGACCGTGCCCTACCGCATCACGCTGCTGTCGGTGTTCCTGCTGACGGTGGTGTTCGACCTGACGGTGGCGGTGCAATTCGGCATCGTGGCGGCCTGCGTGACCTTCATCGTGCGCATCGCCCGGCTCTCGCGCGTGGAGCGCTGCACACCGCCCGACTTGTCCCGCCACGGCGCGGCGGTGCAGGTGTGCCGCTTTCACGGGGCCCTGTTCTTTGGCACCACGACGCTGACCGAGGCCCTGCAAGCGGCTTTGCCCACGCGCGTGCTGATGCTTGATTTCACGCCCGTCATCTATCTGGATTCCACCGGCGCGGACAGCCTGGCCGCGTTGGCGCGGGCCTGCGAAGGGCAAGGCGTGCATCTGCTGAGCTGTGGCCTGCAAGGCCAGCCGCTGGACATGGCCCGGCGTAGCGGCTTGCACGCGCTGATCGCGGGCGGGCTGGCGCCGGATTGGGCCAGCGCGCTGGCCGCGGCCCGCACGCTGCTTGAAGCCGGCGACTGATCAGCGCCCGCTTGGCACGCAGCCCAGCCGGCGCGCCAGCTTGTTCAGGTTGCTGGCGTCCACGCCCAGATCGCGCGCCGCCGCCGCCCAGCGCCCGCCGTGCGCGGCCAGCGCCTGCGTGATGGCGGCGCGCTGGCAGGCATCCACCCGCTCGCGCAGGGTTCCCGCATCATCGGCCGGCGCCGGCGGCACGGCGGACGGGCCCGATGCCGCGCTGGCGGCGCTGCTCGGCGCGTCGTCCAGGTCCAGCAGTTCGGCCCCCAGGGTGACGATGTCGGTGCGGCTGGCGCCACGGCTGAGCGCCTTCAGCGCGGCGCGGCCAATCACCTGCTCCAGCTCGCGTACGTTGCCCGGCCAGGCATAGCGGCGCAGCGCTTGCTTGGCGCCCGTGTCCAGGCGCAGGCTGCGCAGGCCCAGGCGGGCGCGGTTGGTCTCCAGCAGGCGACCGGCCAGCAGCAGCACGTCGCGCCCGCGCTCGCGCAGCGGCGGGATGGGAATGGGATACACCGACAGGCGGTGGTACAGGTCGGCGCGAAACGCCCCCGCCTGCACCTGCTCGCGCAGGCTGCGGTTGGTGGTGGCAATCACGCGCACGTCCACCGCGCGCGGCGTGGCCTCGCCCAGGCGCTGCACCTGGTTGTTTTGCAGAGTGCGCAGCAGCTTGGCCTGCACGGCCAGGGGCAGCTCGCCCACTTCCTCCAGCAGCAGCGTGCCGCCGTTGGCGGCCTCGAAGCGGCCGACGCGATCTTCCAGCGCGCCGGCAAAGGCGCCGCGCACATGACCGAACAACTCGCCCTCGGCCAGCGCCGGCGGCAAGGCGGCGCAGTTGACATGCACCAGCGGCTGATCGCGCCGGCGCGACAGCGCGTGCAGGCGCTGGGCAAACAGCTCCTTGCCCACCCCGGTCTCGCCCAGCAGCAGCACGGGCAGGTCGGTGTCGGCCACCAGCTGCAACTCGCGCAGCACGTGCTGCATGCCCTCGCTTTCGCCCACCAGGCCGCGGTCTTCGCTGATGCCCAGGCCCCCGGCCAGCGAGGTGCCGGCCGACTGGCGGGCAACGCGCAACGCGCCCTCCAGCTGCCCCACGCGCACCACCGCCTCGATCAGCGGCAGCAGCTCGGCGAGCTGGCGCTGCGCCGGTTCATCGAAGGTGCCAACGTCCAGCGCGTCCAGCGTCAGCACGCCCCAAGGCCGGCCCTCGACCGCCAGCGCGATGCCCATGCAGTCATGCACGCGCAGCGGCTCACCCGGCCGCTCGATCACCAGGCCGTCATACGGATCGGGCAGGCCGCTGTCGTGGTGAAAGCGCGTGACCTCGCCGCGCCGCAGGATGGCGGCCAGGCGCGGGTGCTCCATCAGCGCAAAGCGGCGCCCCAGGGCGTCGGGTGTCAGGCCGTCCACCGCCTCGGGTCGCAGGGCCTCGCCGCTGCCGTCCAGGCTGAGCAGCGCCACAGCCCCGCAGCGAAAGTGCGTGCGCAGCAACTCCGCCAGGCGCTGCGCACGCACGGCGGCCGGCAACTCGACGGCCAGGTCGGCCAAGAGCTCGGATGAAACCGATTCAATGGTCATAAATACCTATAAAAGGTAATTTTTACCTTTATTTAATACGGTGACTTTAACCGTTGTTTCCACGGAATATTGGACATGGATCAATTTTCCAAACCCGTGATTGCGGGATAAACGCAGGGTAAACCCTCGTATTGACCTGAAGCAAGGATGTGCCGCCATGACAAACACCGAATCACCCCCCATTTCCGCCGGGCCCGTGCGAACGCCATTGTTTGATTGACACCCCTCTCTCGACCTCCAACCGGAAAGACCCCCATCATGGGACGCTACAAGAAACACTGGTTCACCCTGATCGGCCTATGCATCGTGATGTTCTCGCTGCTGGGCTACTTCGGCGCCGACATCTACCGCTCGGCGCCGCCCATTCCCGCGCAGGTGGTGACGGACAACGGCAAGGCGCTGTTCACGCAGGATGACATCCTCGACGGCCAGACCGCCTGGCAGTCGGTGGGCGGCATGCAGCTGGGCTCCATCTGGGGCCACGGCGCTTACCAGGCGCCCGACTGGACGGCCGACTGGCTGCACCGCGAGCTGATGGCCTGGCTGGACTTGGCCGCCAAGGCGCAGTACGGCAAGCCCTATGCCGAGCTGGCCGCCGGCCCGCAAGGCGCGCTGCGCGCCGAGCTGAAGGCCGAGTACCGCGGCGACGGCGTGGACGCGCAAAACCGCCTGGTCGTGAGCGAGCGCCGCGCCCAGGCCATGGCGCAGACGGCCGACTACTACCAGCGCCTGTTCTCGGCCGATCCCTCGCTGCAAAAAAGCCGCGAGCACTTCGCGATGAAGGAAGACACGCTGCCCAGTGCCGAGCGCCGCCAGCAGCTGACGCACTTCTTCTTCTGGACGGCCTGGGCCGCCTCGGCCGAGCGACCGAACAGCCACGTCACCTACACCAACAACTGGCCGCACGAGCCGCTGATCGACAACGTGCCGAGCAGCGAGAACGTGGTGTGGTCGGTGGTCAGCGTGGTGGTGCTGCTGGCCGGCATCGGCTTTCTGGTGTGGGGTTGGTCCTTCCTGGGCAAGCATGACGAGGCCGAGCCCGTCGCCCCGGCGCGCGACCCGCTGATGCGCTTTGCGCTCACGCCCTCGCAGCGCGCGCTGGGCAAGTACCTGTTTCTGGTGGTGGGCCTGTTCATCTTCCAGGTGTTCATCGGCGGCTTTACCGCGCACTACACGGTGGAAGGCCAGCGCTTTTATGGCATCGACGTGTCGCAGTGGTTCCCCTACGCCCTCACGCGCACCTGGCACATCCAGGCGGCGCTGTTCTGGATCGCCACGGGTTTTCTGGCCGTGGGGCTTTTCCTGGCGCCCATCATCAACGGCGGCAGAGACCCCCGGTTCCAGAAGCTGGGCGTGGACATCCTGTTCTGGGCGCTGGTCATCGTCTGCGTGGGTTCATTCATCGGCAACTACCTGGCCATCGCGCAGGTGCTGCCGCCCGAGTGGAACTTCTGGCTGGGCCACCAAGGCTATGAGTTTGTCGACCTGGGCCGCCTGTGGCAGATCCTCAAATGGGTCGGCATTTTGTTCTGGCTGGTGCTGATGCTGCGCGGTGTGATGCCCGCACTGTTCAAAAAGAGCGGCGAGGACAAGAACCTGCTGGCCCTGCTCACGGCCTCGGTCGGCGCCATCGGCCTGTTCTACGGCGCGGGCCTGTTCTACGGCGAGCGCACCAACCTGTCGGTGATGGAGTACTGGCGCTGGTGGGTGGTGCACCTGTGGGTGGAGGGCTTCTTCGAGGTGTTTGCCACCACGGCGCTGGCCTTCGTCTTCAGCAGCATGGGCCTGGTGTCGCGCAGCATGGCCACGTCGGCCAGCCTGGCCTCGGCCTCGCTCTTCTTGCTGGGCGGCATTCCGGGAACCTTCCACCACCTGTACTTTGCCGGCACCACCACGCCCGTGATGGCCGTGGGCGCCGCCTTCAGCGCGCTGGAAGTGGTGCCGCTGATCGTGCTGGGCCACGAGGCCTGGGAGCAATGGCGTCTGAAGACGCGCGCGCCCTGGATGGAAAACCTCAAGTGGCCGCTGCTGGCCTTCGTCACCGTGGCGTTCTGGAACATGCTGGGCGCGGGTGTCTTCGGCTTCATGATCAACCCGCCGATTTCGCTCTACTACATCCAGGGCCTGAACACCACGCCGGTGCACGCGCACGCTGCGCTGTTCGGGGTGTACGGCTTCCTGGCGCTGGGCTTCACCCTGCTGGTGCTGCGCTACATCCGCCCGAACCTGGTGTTCAACGAGCGCCTGATGAAAACGGCGTTCTGGGGCCTGAACGGCGGCCTGGTGCTGATGATCACCACCAGCCTGCTGCCCATCGGCATCATGCAGTTCAGCGCCAGCGTGAGCGAAGGCCTGTGGTGGGCACGCAGCGAAACCTTCATGCAGCAACCCCTGCTGCAAACCCTGCGCTGGGTGCGCACCTACGGCGACGTGGTGTTCATCGTCGGCGCCCTGGCCATGGCCTGGCAGGTGGTGCTGGGGGTGTTCCAGCGCGATGCGACCGACGTGCCGCAAGGAAGGCTGCAGGGCGCGGCGTCCTGATTGTCCGGGGTGGTGCGCCCGCGCGAGGCGTGCCGCCCAATACGGCGCCAGCCCGGCGCCACGGTCTTGATGCACAAGATCGTGGCGCCGGGCGTTTTTTCATTGCGCCGGGGATACGGCTTCGTGGGCATCGGCGGCCAGCAGGGTGCCATCTTCCATCGCGGCATCCGCCGCAGCGGTTTGCGGATAGCGCTCGGGATACAGATGGCGCTCGGCCGCCTGCGCGTCGAAGGTGCCCGACCACTTGGCCACCACCACCGTCGCCACGCTGTTGCCCAGGGTGTTGCAGGTGGCGATTGCCATCGACAAAAAGCGGTACACGCCAAAGATCAATGCGAGGCCCTCCACCGGGAGGATCCCCGTGGAGGTGACCGTGGCCGCGAACACCACAAACGAGCCCCCCGACACCGTGGCGGCGCCCTTGGAGGTCAGCAGCATCAACAGCAGGATGCCGAGCTGATGGTCCAGGGTCAGTGGCACACCGTAGGCATGCGAGATGAACATCACCCCCATCGCCATGAACAGTGAAGTGCCGTCGAGGTTGAAGGCGTAGCCCGTGGGCAGAACCAATCCCACCGTCTGCTGCGCACAGCCCAGGCGCTCGAGCTTGATCAGCAAACGCGGCAGCGCGCTTTCGGACGAGGCGGTGCCCAGCACGATCAGGATTTCGTCCTTGATGTAGCGCACGAAGCGCCAGAGACTGAACCCCGCGATTTTGGCCACCGTCCCCATCGCTACCGCAATAAACAGCGCCACCAACACGTAGAAGCCCAACACAAACTCCGCCAGCGCAAGCAAAACGGCGCTGCCGTTGCTGCCCACCGAGTACGCCACCGCGCCGAAGGTGCCGATGGGTGCGAGCTTCATCACCAGGTTGATGAAGGCAAACAGCACCTCGGAAATGCCATCAAGCGCCGCATTGATGGAGACGCGGCGTTCTTCCGGAATTGCCAGGATGCCGATGCCGACCATGATCGCCAGCACCACCACCTGCAGCAACTCGCCCTTGGCGAAGGCTCCGACGAAGTTGTCCGGCACGATGTGCGCCATGAACTCGAGAAAGCCCTGGGGCGCTGCTGCCTTGGCAGCCGGCGCCACGGTACCAGCCGTGACGTGCGCCATTCCCTTGCCGATCTCGACCAGATTTCCCGCCAGCAACCCGAACATGAGGGCGATGGTGGAGATGACCTCGAAGTAGACAATGGCGCGCCAGCCCACGCGGCCCGCGCTTTTCACGTCGCCGGCCGAAGCGATGCCGTGCACGATGGTCAGGAACACCAGCGGCGCAACGCCCGCCTTGATGAGCGACAGGAACATGTCGCCCAGCAGCTTCAGCTTGGACGAGAACGCAGGGAACATGAAGCCCACGGCAATGCCGAGGACCAGCGACACCAGAACCTGCATGCCGAGCTTGCGGTACCAGGGCAGTCTTTTGGCCGGGGCCTGAAGGGTTGAATCCATCATGGTTGTCTCCTCCACCGACGGGTTCAGGCCTGCACCTTGGCGGACAGCTCCAGGGCGCGATCAACCATCTGCGGCGCCAGGCCCAGGTAGTTGACCGGATCGGTCAGGCGATCGATGGTGGCGCAGTCGAAATGCTTCGTCACCTCGGGCAGCGCGGCCAGCGCCTCGGCCAGTGTGCCGCCCCGTTCGTTGACGGTGCGGCAAGCGTCATACACCAAGTCGTGCGCCTGCTGGCGCCCGATATGCGGGGCCATGCCCATCATCACGGCCTCGGCCACGATCAGACCGCGGCTGATGCCGAGGTTGTGCTTCATGCGGGCGTCATCCACGATCAGGCCAGAGAGCGCGAACTTGGCCTGGTGCAGAGCGCCCGAACTCAGGATGAAGCTCTCGGGAATCGCGATCCACTCCGCGTGCCACGGTCCAGTGGCGCGCTCGAAATCCTGCACCATCGCGTCCACCATCAGGCCCGCGTGCTGACGTACGGCCTTCGATGCCGCCAGCATCAGCTCGCTGGAGATCGGGTTGCGCTTTTGCGGCATCGTGCTGCTGGCGCCACGCCCCTTGACGAAGGGTTCGTACACCTCGGCGAACTCGGTGGACGCCATGATCATGATGTCCAGCGCAATCTTGCCCAGCGAGCCGGTGATGAGCGCCAGCAGGTTGACGGCCTCGGCAAAGCCGTCGCGCGCCACATGCCACGTGGTGGCGGGCACGCCCAGCTTCAGTTCTTCGGCCAATGCTCGCTGAATGTCGAAGCCCCTGTCGCCCACCGAGGCCAGCGTGCCGGCCGCGCCGGCAAACTCAATCACCGCCACGCGGGGGCGCAATTCACTCAGGCGCTGCTGGTGGCGGTCGAACATGGCAAGCCAGATCGCCACCTTGTAGCCGAAGGTCACAGGCAACGCCTGCTGCAAGTGGGTGCGGCCGGCCATGGGGGTGTCCCGGTGCTTCTTCGCCAATCCAGCCAGGATGCCGCGCAACTCGCGGATGTCCGCGCCAATGCTGTCGATGGCGTCGCGCATCTGCAGGGCGACGGCGCTGTCCATGATGTCCTGCGTGGTAGCGCCCCAGTGCACATAGCGCCCCGCCTCGCCGCACATCTGCACCAGTTGGTGCACCAGCGGCAAGATGGGATAGCCCACGATGTCGGTTTCATGGCGCATGTGGTCGAAGTCGACGCGCTCGATGCGCGATTCGCGAGCGATGGCCGCGGCCGCCTCGGCGGGAATCACGCCCACGCGAGCCTCGGCGTGGGCCAAGGCCACTTCCACGTCGATGTAGCGCTGAATCAGTGCCCGATCCGAGAAAATGTCGCGCATCTTCTGGGTGCCGAAGGCGTCACGAAACAAAATGGAGTCAACCACGGTGCTGGACAGGGGGATGGCAGGTGTCGTCATGAAGACCTCTGAAAAGTGCAGGGAAGGACACGAACAATCCGAATCAATATGTTCGGACATATCAATCATAATATGTCCGAACATATTCAATTATGGGGTTTACCCTTATGTCGAACATGGGCCTCGAACCGGTGGTGCAGAAGCCAAACTTCAGTCAGGTGGCGCGTCACCTCACGGACGCCATCACCACCGGGCATTTCGCCGTTGGTGCGCTGCTGCCGACCGAGCTGGAGCTGTGCCAGCACTACGGCACCAGCCGCCATACCATTCGCGCGGCGCTGGCCCAGCTGCAGACGATGGGCCTGGTGCTGCGCAAAAAGAACGTGGGCACGCGGGTCATCGCGGCGCAACCGCGGACCTCGTTCCGCTCATCGCTCACCTCCGTAGACGATCTGGTGCAGTTCGGTGCGGAACACCTGCGGGCGATGCAGCGCAGCGGCGAGACCATGGTCGACGGTGCACTGGCAGCCGACATCGGCTGCCCGGACGGCACCAAGTGGCTGCGCATCTCCAGCCTGCGTTTGGTGGGTGATGCACAGCACACGCCGATCGGCTGGACGGATGTGTACGTCGATCCCGCCTACACGGACATCGTGACGCTCGCGCGCTCCGCCCCTGACGTCTTGATCAGTTCGCTGATCGAATCAGCGCACGGCCGGCGAATCGCCGAGATCCAACAGGACATCCGCGCGCTGCTGATCGAAGACGAAACCATTGCCACGGCGCTGGGCGTGCCGGTGGGTACGCCGGCACTGAAAATCGTGCGCCGCTACATGGACGAGGATGGTGAGCTGTTTCAGGCAACCATCACGGTGCACCCGGCGGATCGTTTCTCGGTGTCAATGCAGTTGAAAAGGGCGGGGTAGATCGCGTCGACCATTTGCCCAAACATCCCGGGCTTGAATCAGCCGAAATTGCCCTTATCATTGGCACTCGTTGGAGTTGAGTGCTAACACACCGCATCTTCCCCATCCGTTCAGGTGATGGCCGCTGCACAAGCGGCGTGCCGGTCAGCCGAGAAATTTCTTTCATATCATCCACTTAGGAGCATCCATGAAACTGCGTCCCCTCGCCGATCGCGTGATCGTCAAGCGTCTGGAGAACGAAACCAAGACCGCCTCGGGCATCGTCATTCCCGACAACGCCGCCGAAAAGCCCGACCAGGGCGAAGTGCTGGCCGTGGGTCCGGGCCGCCTGGACGACAACGGCAAGGCCATCGCCATGCACGTGAAGGTGGGCGATCGCGTGCTGTTCGGCAAGTACAGCGGCCAGACCGTCAAGGTCGATGGCGACGAGCTGCTGGTGATGAAAGAAGACGATCTGTTTGCAGTCGTCGAGAAGTAATTCCTCACCTCGTTCCGCATAACTCCTTGTTTCATAGCTGCTCGCGCTTGATCCACCTGCGCTAGAGCGGCATTTCATTCATATTTTTCTGGAGCCAACAACATGGCAGCAAAAGACGTAGTTTTCGGCGGCGAAGCCCGCGCCCGCATGGTCGAAGGCGTGAACATCCTGGCCAACGCGGTCAAGACCACCCTGGGCCCCAAGGGCCGCAACGTGGTGCTGGAGCGCAGCTTCGGCGCCCCCACGGTGACCAAGGACGGCGTGTCGGTGGCCAAGGAGATCGAGCTCAAGGACAAACTGCAGAACATGGGCGCGCAGATGGTCAAGGAAGTCGCTTCCAAGACCAGCGACAACGCCGGCGACGGCACCACCACCGCCACCGTGCTGGCCCAGGCCATCGTGCGCGAAGGCATGAAATACGTGGCCGCCGGCATGAACCCGATGGACCTCAAGCGCGGCATCGACAAGGCCGTGGCGGCCCTGATCGAGCAGTTGAAGAAGGCCAGCAAGGCCACCACCACCAGCAAGGAAATCGCCCAGGTCGGCTCCATCTCGGCCAACAGCGACGAGTCGATCGGCAAGATCATCGCCGACGCCATGGACAAGGTGGGCAAAGAGGGGGTCATTACCGTCGAGGACGGCAAGAGCCTGGACAACGAGCTGGACGTGGTTGAAGGCATGCAGTTCGACCGCGGCTACCTGTCGCCCTACTTCATCAACAACCCCGAGAAGCAGGCCGCACTGCTGGACAACCCCTACGTGCTGCTGTTCGACAAGAAGATCAGCAATATCCGCGACCTGCTGCCCACGCTGGAAGCCGTGGCCAAGGCCGGCCGCCCGCTGCTGATCGTGGCCGAGGAAGTCGAGGGCGAGGCCCTGGCCACCCTGGTGGTCAACACCATCCGCGGCATCCTGAAGGTCGTGGCCGTCAAGGCCCCGGGCTTTGGCGACCGTCGCAAGGCCATGCTGGAAGACATCGCCATCCTGACGGGCGGCAAGGTCATCGCCGAGGACGTGGGCCTGAGCCTTGAGAAGGTGACGCTGGCCGACCTGGGCCAGGCCAAGACCATCGAAGTGGGCAAGGAAAACACCACCATCATCGACGGCGCCGGCAAGGCCGCCGACATCGAGGCGCGTGTCAAGCAGATCCGCGTGCAGATCGAGGAAGCCACCAGCGACTACGACCGCGAGAAGCTGCAAGAGCGCGTGGCCAAGCTGGCCGGCGGCGTGGCCGTGATCAAGGTCGGCGCTGCCACCGAGGTCGAGATGAAGGAGAAGAAGGCGCGCGTCGAAGACGCCCTGCACGCCACGCGCGCGGCCGTTGAAGAAGGCATCGTCGCCGGCGGCGGCGTGGCCCTGCTGCGTGCCCGCCAGGCCGCTGGCGCCATCAAGGGTGCCAACGCCGACCAGGACGCCGGTGTCAAGCTGGTGCTCAAGGCCATCGAAGCGCCGCTGCGCGAGATCGTCTTCAACGCCGGCGACGAAGCCAGCGTGGTCGTCAACAAGGTGCTGGAAGGCAAGGGCAACTTTGGCTACAACGCCGCCAACGGCGAGTACGGCGACATGATCGAGATGGGCATCCTGGACCCCACCAAGGTCACCCGCACCGCGCTGCAGAACGCCGCCTCCGTGGCCGGCCTGATGCTGACCACCGAAGCCATGGTGGCCGAGGCGCCCAAGGACGAGGCCCCCGCCGGCGGCATGCCCGGCGGCATGGGCGGCATGGGTGGCATGGGCGGCATGGACATGTAAGTCCGGCGCCCGCTGCACCACCGGCTGCAAGGCCGGTGGCCGCCGCCAACGCAAGCCCCCGCCGGCGTCACGCCCGCGGGGGCTTTTCTTGTGCGTCCGGCGCGGCCTGCGTCGCCGCAAAGCGCACCGTCACGCGCAGGCCATGCGGCTCGCGCGGGTTGGCGCCCAGTTGCACGCTGGCGCCGCAGCCGCGCGCCACCTCGCGCACGATGGCCAGGCCCAGGCCACTGCCGTCGCTGCCTTCGGCCAGGCGACAAAAGCGGTCGAACACGCGCTCCTGCGCCTCGGTCGGGATGCCGGGGCCGTTGTCGTCCACCACCAGCTCCACCGCGTCGCCGGCGCGGCGCACCATGACCGTCACGCGCCCGCCCTCGGGCGTGTAGCGCAGCGCGTTGTCCACCAGGTTGCTGATCAGCGCGTCCAGCAGCGCCGGCTCGGCCAGCACGGGCGCGGCGGGGGCGGCGTCCAGGCCCAGGTCGATGCGGCGCCGATCGGCCAGCCCGGCCAACTGCTCCACGGCGTGCAGCGCGGCTTCGCCCAAATCCACCGGCGCCAGGCGCGCATGGGCGTCGGCGTGCTCGGCCTGCGCCAGCAGCAGCAACTGGTTGGTGACGGCGGTCAGCCGGCGGTTGCTGTCGTGCAGCTCTTTCCAGAACTGGTCCATGTCGGCACGGCGCGTGTCCCAGTCCTGGCGGTGCTCGCGCACGTGGCGCACAAACTCGATCTGCGAGGCCTGCAATGCCAGCGGCGTGCGCAGCTGGTGCGCCGCGTCGGCAATGAAGCGCCGCTGCGCCTGCGAATGCATGTGCAGTTGCTGCACGAACTGGTTGATGGTCTCGCCCACGGGCCGCAGTTCGGTGTGCAAGGCGCGCGTATCGACCGCGAAGTCCAGGTGCAGCGGGTCGCGCTGCGCCATCTGGCGGCCCAGACGCACCAGGGGGCGCAGCTCCCAGGTCAGCGCCAGCGTGGTCAGCACCAGCGCCAGCGCCAGGGCCAGCAGCAAGGTGCCCAGCGTGGGCCACCACAGGGTGCGCACCATGGCGTCGCGGCTGCCGGTGGTCTTGCCCACGGCAATGGTGATGGCGCGCGCACCGGCCACGTCGTACATCGAGCGCTCGGTGACCACGGCGCGCACCGGCAGCCCCTGGATGCGCGTGTCATACCACTGCGCCCGATCGGGCCCCTGCAGCTGACGCACGGCGGGCAGCGGAAAGCCCGGCGCCCCCGCCAGCAGCCGCCCGTCCACCCCGGTGACGCTGAGGAACACCTGGTCATGCGCGGGCGATGCGAACAAGGCCAGCGCCGCCGGCGGCACGCTGGCCTCCACCGCATCGCCATCCCAGATCAGCCGGTCCGACAAGACCTTGGCCGAGGCGAGCAAGTCATGGTCCTGCACATAGTCCGCCACCGTGGCGGCGTTGCGCCAGCTGAAAAACGCACTGACCGCCACGAACAGCGACAGCGGCAGCAGCAGCCAGGCCACCAGGCGCATGCGCAGGCTGTGCATGCCGGCTATCCGCCGCCCCACCTGGCATGGCGATGCAAGAGCACAAGCAAGGCGCGCAGGGACATGCGAAGGCCCTTCATTCTTCCTTCACGCGCAGCAGATAACCCACGCCGCGCAGGGTGATGATGCGCGCCTGGCTGGCCTCCAGCTTCTTGCGCAGGCGGTGCACGTACAACTCCAGCGCGTCCACGCCGGCTTCGTCATCCAGCTCGAACAGGCCGTCCATCAGCGCCTGCTTGGGCACCGCGCTGCCCTGCTTGAGCATCAAGGCCTCCAGCAGCGCGCGCTCGCGCGGCGGCAGCGCCAGGGGCGCGTCGGCCAGCGCGAACTGGCGTGTTTGCAGCTCGTAGCGCAGGTCGCCGCACAGCAAGGTGTTGGCGCGCCCCGGCACCTGGCGGCGCACCAGCGCCTTGATGCGCGCCACCAGCTCGCGCCCCTCGATGGGCTTGACCATGTAGTCGTCGGCGCCGATCTCCAGGCACAGCACCTTCTGGTCCAACGACGCGCTGGCCGTCAGGATCAGCACCGGCACGCCGTCGCCGCGCTCGCGCAGCCGGCGCAGCACGCCCTTGCCCGACAGCTGCGGGATGTTCAGGTCCAGCAGCACCACGTCGTAGCGCGCCTGCCGCAATTGCAGGTCGGCCGCCGCGCCGTCGGCCACCTCATCCACCACGAAGTCCTGCTCGCGCAGCAGGCGGGCAAGCCAGTGCGACAGCTCCAGGTTGTCTTCGATCAGCAGCAGTTTCATGGCTTCAGTCCGGCGATTCTATGAACGCCGCCGCAAAGAAAGGGATAACCCTGATGAATCCACCCGTTCGGCGAAAGCTGGTTGAAGGATGGCGATTTTTAGACTGAACCGGTCCTCGCGGCGCCCCGTCGGCCGGCGAGTCCTGTCAACCCTTGAAAGGAAAATCGAAATGTCCTCCCTTGCCCGCCGCAGCCTTCTGGCCAGTGCCTTGTGCGCCGCCTTTGCCCTGGCCGCACCCACGGCCCAGGCCGCCGACGCGCCGATCACCATCATGGTCGGCGGCATCAACAAGATCATCTACCTGCCCGCCAAGCTGACCGAGGCGCTGGGCTACTTCAAGGACGAAGGCCTGAACGTCGAGTTGCAATCGCAACCCGCGGGCGTAGATGCCGAGAACCAGCTGATCGCCGGCGCGGTGCAGGGCGTGGTGGGCTTTTATGACCACACCATCGACCTGCAAAGCAAGGGCAAGGAGGTCGAGGCCATCGCCGTGTTCGGCAAGGTGCCGGGCGAGGTGGAGATGGTGTCCACCAAGGCCGCACCCACCTTCAAGAGCATGGCCGACGCCAAGGGCAAGACCCTGGGCGTGACGGGCCTGGGCTCGTCCACCGACTTTCTGACGCGCTACCTGGCGCTGCGCCAGGGCGTGGAGTCCAAGGACTATTCGCTGCTGCCGGTGGGCGCGGGCAACAGCTTCATCGCCGCCATCAAGCAGGACCGCATCCAGGCCGGCATGACCACCGAACCCACCATCTCGCAGCTGCTGAAGACCGGCGACGCCCAGGTACTGGTGGACATGCGCACCGAAGAGGGCACGCGCGCGGCGCTGGGTGGCCTGTACCCGGCATCCAGCCTGTACGTGGCCAACAGCTGGGCCGACGCCAACAAGGCGCAGGCCAGCAAGCTGGCGCGCGCCTTTGCCAAGACCATGCAGTACATCCACACGCACAGCGCCGAGGAGATTGCCGACAAGATGCCGCGCGACTACTACGGCAGCGACAAGGCGCTGTACGTGGCGGCCATCAAGTCCTCGCTGCCCATGTTCACCCAGGACGGCCGCATGCCGGAGGGCGGACCCGAGACAGTGCTGAAGGTGCTCGCCACCTTCAAGCCGCAGGTCAAGGCCAAGAACATCGACCTGTCCAAGACCTATACCAACGCCTTCCTGCCCACCGCCAAATGAGCACCACCCCAAGCACCGCCGGCGCTGCACCGGCCATCGAATTCGACGACGTGTCGCTGCGCTTCATCTCGGGCGACGGCACGGCCACCGTGACGCTGCGCAACTTCACCATGGCGGTGGCGCGCGGCGAGTTTGTCGCCATCGTCGGCCCCACGGGCTGCGGCAAGTCGACCACGCTGAACATGATCACCGGCCTGCTGCAACCCACCGTCGGCAAGGTGCGGGTGATGAACCAGCCGGTGACCGGGATCGATCCGCGCATCGGCTTCGTGTTCCAGGCCGACGCGGTGTTTCCGTGGCGCAACGTGATCGACAACGTGGCCGCCGGCCCGGTGTTTCGCGGCACGCCCCACCAGCAGGCGCACGAGCTGGCGGCGCAGTGGATCAACCGCGTGGGGCTGGCCGGCTTTGCGCAGCACTATCCGCACCAGCTCTCCGGCGGCATGCGCAAGCGCGTGGCGCTGGCGCAGACCTTCATCAACAACCCCGAAATCCTGCTGATGGACGAGCCGTTTTCGGCGCTGGACATGCAGACGCGCACGCTGATGCAGGACGAGCTGCTCAAGCTGTGGTCGGACCGCGGCGGATCGGTGGTCTTCGTCACGCACGACATCGAGGAGGCCATTGCCCTGGCCGACCGCGTGTTCGTGCTGTCGGCGCGCCCGGCCACCTTGAAGCGCGTCTACCCGATCGACCTGCCGCGCCCGCGCGTGATGGCCGAGGTGCGCTACCACCCCAACTTCATCGAGCTGTCCAAGCGCATCTGGGCCGACCTGCGCGAAGAAGTGTCCATTCATTGAACACCCCCAGTCTCCACTCGCTGCGCGATGTTCCGCCAACCCCCTTGCAGGGGGCATCGCCAGTGACCGGGGAGACCCCGGCCACGGCGATCGCTGGTCCGGCCTGCTCCGCGGCCATCGGGCTCGCTGTGGATTGACTGCCACCGACGGTGCGATGCACCGCAAACAACCCATCAAGGAAAGCCGCCATGAATACCGCTGTTCTCGCCCATGCGCCAGGCGCCGCCCCACCCGCTTCACTCAGCGAGGAAGCACTGGCGCGCGAATCGCTGCGCGCCCAGGCCGCCTTGCGCCGGCGCAAGTGGGTCATCATCGGCCTGCGCCTGCTGTTCCTGTTCGTCGTGCTGGGCGGCTGGGAGCTGGCCGCCAGCCGCAAGTGGATCGACCCGTTCTTCTACTCGCAGCCCTCGCTGATCTGGGAGCAGATTGTGGAGTGGGTGCGCGACGGCACCTCGCAAGGCCCGCTGTGGGTGCAGATTGCCGTGACGCTGGAGGAAACCGTCATCGGCTTTCTGATCGGCGGCATCGGCGGCATCATCTTCGGCATCGTGCTGGGCCGCAACAAGCTGCTGGCCGACGTGTTCAGCCTCTACATCAAGATCGCCAACTCGATCCCGCGCGTGGTGCTGGGCTCGGTGTTCGTCATCGCCCTGGGCCTGGGCATGGCCTCCAAGGTGGCGCTGGCCGTGGTGATGGTGTTCTTCGTCGTGTTCGGCAACGCCTTCCAGGGCGTGATCGAGGCCGACAAGTACCTCATCGCCAACGCCCGCATCCTGGGCGCCTCGCCGCGCCAGGTCACCACGGCCGTGGTCATTCCGTCGGCCATGTCCTGGATTCTGGCCAGCCTGCACGTCAGCTTCGGCTTTGCCCTGGTGGGCGCGGTGGTGGGCGAGTTTCTGGGCGCCAAGCAGGGCATGGGCCTGCTCATCTCGACGGCGCAAGGCGCCTTCAACGCCAGCGGCGTGTTTGCCGCCATGATCCTGCTGGCGGCCGTTGCCCTGGTGGCCGACTTCGTGCTGACGCGGCTGGAAAAGCGCCTGCTCAAGTGGCGGCCGGCGGCGTTTTGAGTCGCGCCAGCAGTGCGGCCGTCGAGGGGTCCAGCGCGCTGCCCTCGGTGTGGGTCCACAAGGCGGTTTCGATCTCGCCGGCGTGGCGCTTGCCCAGCTCCACGCCCCATTGGTCGAAACTGTTGATGCCCCACAGCGAGCCCAGCACGAAGGTGCGGTGCTCATAAAGCGAGAGCAGCGCGCCCAGGCTGCGGGCCGACAAATCGGGCAACATCAGCACCGTGGAAGGCCGGTTGCCCGGAAAGTGCCGCTCGGGCGCGTCGCCCGTCTGCCCGCACATCAGCGCGCGCGCCTGCGCCAGCGCGTTGGCCAGCAGCTTGTCGTGATGGCCGGACAAGGCGTGGGCCGGGCGCTGCACCAGCACGAACTCGACGGGCACCACCTCGCTGCCCTGGTGCAGCATCTGAAAAAACGCATGCTGGCCGTTGCTGCCGGCCTGCCCCCAGGTGACCGGCGCGCTGGCAAAGGCCAGGGTGCGGCCGCGCGCGTCCACGCCCTTGCCGTTGCTCTCCATCTCCAGTTGCTGCAGATAGGCCGGCAACTGGCGCAGGCCGTGGTGGTATGGGGCCACGCAGCGGCTGTGCAGGCCGAGAAAATTGCGATACCAGAGATCGAGCAAGGCCAGTTGCAGCGGCAGGTTCTGCTCGATCGGCGCGCCGGCAAAGTGCGCGTCCATGGTCCGCGCGCCGGCCAGCAGGTCAAGAAAGCCATCGCGACCGATGGCGATGGCAATGGGCAGGCCGATGGCGGACCACAACGAGAAGCGCCCGCCCACCCCCTCGTCGAAACCCAGGCAGCACCCGGCCCCGAAGGCGGCAGCGGCGGCCGCGTTGGCGCTGACGGCGATGAAGTGGCGCGCCACGTCGCGGCCACCCTGGGCCTCGAACCACGCGCGCGCAGACTGGGCGTTGCGCAAGGTCTCGGCGGTGCCGAAGGTCTTGGACGCCACGATGAACAGGGTGCTGCCCGGCTTCAGGCCAAGCAGCGTTTCAGCCAATTCGTGCCCGTCCATGTTGGCGACGAAGTGCAGGCGCGGCCCATCCGAATGGCCGCCGCTGCGCAGCGCCTGCACCACCAGGCGCGGCCCCAGATCGGAGCCGCCGATGCCGATGTGCACCACGTCGGTGATGGCGCGGTCGGTGCGCACGGCCTCGGCGCAGTCCAGCATGGCCTGCAGTTGCCCCGCTGCCGTGGGTAGTCCTGAAACTATTGAATTGATAGCTGTCTGCGCTTGATTGCCGGGCGTTGCAGCCTGATTCAATGCCCAACGCCAGTGCACGTGCGTGACCGCGCGCTGCTCGCTGGTGTTGATGGGCGCGCCGCGCAGCATGGCGTCGCGATGCGCTTCGACGCCGCATTCGCGCGCCAGCTGGTTCAGCAGTTGTTGCGCCTCGCGGTCGATCAGGTTCTTGGACAGGTCGGCAAAGACCGGCGGCGCGTCGAAGCTGAAGGCCGCCACGCGCTGCACGTCCTCGGCAAACGCGCGGCGCAGGTCAAAGGCGGCGGGCCCCTCAAAGCAATGCGCGTGATGCGCCGCCAGCAGCGCCCAGCTCGGCGTCTCGTCGCAGCGCGGGCGGTGTTGCCAGCTCATCGCGGATCAGCGCGCCTGGATCAGCGCCTCGAGCTTGTGCGCATCGGCAATGAACACCCGGATGCCCTCGGCCAGTTTTTCGGTGGCCATGGCGTCCTCGTTCAGCGCCAGGCGAAAGCCGGCTTCGTCGTATTGCACCGGCTTCAGGTCCAGCGCGCGGGCGGCCTGTGCGTCCAGCGCGCGCGGCAGCGGCGCATTGCTGGCGGCCAGTTGCGCCATCAGCTCGGGTGCGATGGTCAGCAGGTCACAACCGGCCAGCGCGGTGATCTGGCCGATATTGCGAAAGCTCGCACCCATCACCTCGGTGGCGATGCCGAAGTGCTTGTAGTACTCGTAGATGCGGCGCACCGACTGCACGCCGGGATCGTTGGGGCCGGCCATGGCGGCTTCGTCCCAGCCGGCGCCGGCGGCCTTCTTGTACCAGTCGTAGATGCGCCCGACGAAGGGCGAGATGAGCTGCGCCCGGGCCTGCCCGCAGGCCACCGCCTGGCAAAACGAGAACAGCAGCGTCATGTTGCAGGCGATGCCGCGCTCCTGCAACTGCCGGGCCGCCTGGACACCCTCCCAGGTGCTGGCCACCTTGATGAGCACGCGCTGCGGGTCGATGCCCTCGGCCCGATACATCGCCAGGATGCGCTGGGCCCGCGCCACGCTGGCCGGCATGTCGAAAGACAGGCGGGCATCGACCTCGGTGGACACGCGGCCCGGAATCAGCGACAGGATCTCGCAGCCAAAGCGCACCAGCAGCCGGTCCATCTGCTCATCCACCGGCCTGCCGGTGTGGGCCGCCACGGTTTGCGCCAGCAGCGGCGCGTACTCGGGCTTTTGCACCGCCTTCAGGATCAGCGAGGGGTTGGTGGTGGCGTCGCGCGGCTGGTATTGCGCCAGTTGCCTGAAGTCGCCGGTGTCAGCCACGACGGTGGTCAGTTGTTTCAGCGCATCGAGTTGGTTCATCGCGCCAATTATCCCCGCCGGCGGCCTGCCCGCGCCGCCCGCCACCCGCCAGCCGCGCACGTGTGTCCCAGCCCTGACGGACCGCGGTTCGCGACCACGGAAGAGCCACGGCCCACCGGCGTGGCGGCTCCGGCGTGCCACTCCGGCGAGGCAATCCGAACCCACCCACACCCGGACCGTGGAATTGTGTAGATTTTTGTGCTTTTTTTGGGCCGTTCGGGCAGGGCCCGCGCATTGGTGGGAAAACTTTTCTGCTATTGTGTTGAGTTGTATCAATCGTATCTGCCGTGCAGGTATTGACAGCGACCCCACACCTTGATCCGCCATGTCGACATCGAACGCCCCTTGCCCGCCGCCCTCTGCCCCGTCCCTGCTGCGCCGTCGCAGCGTGCTGCAACTGGCGGCTGCCGGGGCGGCTGCCCATGTCGGCCTGGCGGCGTACGCCCAGGGATCGGCCGGACGAGTCATCCGCATCGGCACCACCTTCGACAACAGCGGCGTCGAGAAAGCCAATGGCTCCGGCATGTTTGCCGGTTCAAGCGCGTTCGTCGCGGCGCTCAACAAGGCCGGTGGCATCTTTGGCAGCAAAGTCGAACTGGTCATGAAGGATGACGGCTTCAAGCCCGACGTGGCCAAGGCCAACGCGCTCGCCTTTGCCGCCGACCCCTCGGTGCTGGCGCTGCTGCATCCGCTGGGCACGCGGCAGTCGGCCGAAATCATCGACGCCGTCCCGGGCATGGCCGTGGTGGGTCCGAACACCGGGACCGTTTCGCTGCGCAAAAAAGCAAGCCCCAACGTCTTCTGGGCACGGGCCAACTACGACCAGGAAATCGACCGCCTGGTGCGCCAAGCCGCATCGTCGGGCCAGAAGCGCGTCGGCCTGGTGCATCCCAAAGACCCGTTGGGCGCATCGCTGCTGGCCGGCTTTCAGGCAGCCATGGCACGCCAAAAACTCGAACCGGTCATCATCGCCACCACGCCCGGCACCGTCAGCCTGGAAGTGGAGCCGGCAGCCAAGCAAATCGCCGGGGTCAAACCCGACATCGTGATCGTCGGCCTGGCCGGCACCGCCGGACCCTTCCTGAAGGCCTTGCGCGCGGCCGGCGGCAACCCCATGGTGTACGGCATCTCGATCAGTGCGGGCTCCATCTTCGCCATGGGAGAGCAAGCCCACGGGGCCGGCTTCTCGATCGCCGTTCCGTCACCCTACTCGCGTCGCACCGCGATCGCGCGCCGCTATCAGGACGACATGCGCGCCGCCGGCCACAAGGACTTGTCGCTGGCCAGCATCGAGGGCTACATCGACGCCATGGTGCTGGCCGAAGGGCTGCGCCGCGCGGGCCCTTCGCCCACGCGAGCCGCGGTCATGGCCGGGCTCGAGCGGATCGAGGATTGGGATGCCGGTGGGCTGCGTTTCAACTTCAGCCGCCCCGGCCATGAGGGATGCGAATACGTGGACGTTGGCGTCGTGAGCGCGACGGGCCAGTTGCTGACCTGACGACAAGCACTGCAGAGCATGCGCGCGCCGGTCAAGCGCGCCGCGAACCCGATGCCGGCGCAATCAGGCCGCCGCCGGCACCACCGACACCCCTTGACTGCCCAGCGTCAAGCCAACGCAATTGCCTGCTGCCAGCGGCGTCTCCACATCGCGGGAAATGGCCAAGATACTGCCCAAGGCGGTATCAAAGGTGTACTCCATCACGCCACCCAGATAAGCCGCCTTGCACAAGGTCGCCGGCAAGCCGGAGCCCGCGGCGCCGATTCGCCAGGCCTGCGGCCGCACCGCCACCTTGACGCTACCCGCCGGCATGGCGCGGCGCGGACGAATCATCAGCGGCCCCAACCGAACCTGTCCGTCTGCAAGCACGGTGCCGGGCAGCAGCAGCGCGTCGCCCATGAAGCCGGCGACAAATTCGCTGGCCGGGTGCTCGTACAGCTCCGTCGGCGTGCCGGCCTGGGCAATCACGCCGTGGTCCATCACGATGATCTGGTCGCTCACGGCCAGCGCCTCGCTCTGGTCGTGCGTGACATAGGCCACCGTCAGGCCCAGGCGCTGCTGCAGGGCGCGGATTTCCTCGCGCATGTCGCGGCGCAGGCGCGCGTCCAGATTGGACAGCGGCTCGTCGAACAGCAGCACCGCCGGCTCCAGCACCAGCGCGCGCGCCAGCGCCACGCGCTGCTGCTGGCCACCTGACAGCTCGCTGGGCAGGCGCGCGTCCATGCCCACCAGCCCCACGCCCTGCAAGGCCGCCTGGGCCCGCTGGGTTGCGCTGGCCTTGTCCACGCCCGACATCTTCAGGCCGTACATCACGTTGTCCAGCACGCTCATGTGCGGAAACAGCGCGTAGCTCTGGAACATCATGCTCACGTTGCGCTCGGCCGGCCCGAGCGTGGTCACCTCGCGCCCGTCAATGAACACCTGGCCGCTGGTGGGCAACTCCAGCCCGGCGATCATGCGCAAGATGGTGGTCTTGCCGCAGCCCGAGGGCCCCAGGATGGTGGTGAGCGTGCCCTTGGGCACCTCAAAGCTCACGCCCTTGACGGCCAGCGCGGCCGCGGGCCCCGTGCCGTAGCGCTTGACGACGTTCTTGAAGACGATGCCGGACATGGTGTGTGCTATCGATGGGGGTTGGATGCGTTGAAAACAGCCGGACGCAGAGGACGCAAAAAAATCGCAAAGGACGCAAAACATAAGAGATTTTTTGCTTTTCCTTTTGCGTCTTCTGCGTATTCTTTGCGTCCTCTGCGTCCGGTTTTCTTGCGGCCTTCATGTCGCCCCCTGGCTGCCCTGCGGCTGCGCGCCCGCGCGGCGCCGGCCCAGCTTGCGCTCGCCCACCAGCCACTGGATGAGCGCCGCGCCCAGCGCCATCAGCACGATCAGCACCGTGCAATAGGCCAGCGCCACGCCGTAGTCGCCGTTGCCGACGCGGCCGATGATGTAGGTGGTGGCCAGCTCGTTCTCGGCCGTGACCAAAAAGATGACGGCGCTGACGGTGGTGATGGCGCGCACGAAGCTGTAGACCAGCGCTGTCACCAGCGCCGGCTTGAGCAACGGCAGCACCACATGGCGCAGGGTTTGCAGGCTGCCGGCGCGCAGCATCAGCGAGGCCTCGTCCAGCGAACGGTCGAGTTGCTTGAAGGCCGCCGTGCCGGCGCGTACGCCCACCGGCAGGTTGCGAAACACAAAGCACAGCACGATGATCAGCGCCGTGCCCGTCAGCTCCAGCGGCGGCATGTTGAAGGCCAGGATGTAGCTCACGCCCAGCACCGTGCCCGGAATGGCAAAGGCCAGCAGGGCCGCGAACTCGAACGCGCCCTGCCCCTTGAACTGCGTGCGCGCCAAAAGCCACGCAATGCCCAGGCCGAGCGCGGCGGTGAGCGGCGCCGAGATGGCCGCCAGCTTGAAGGTGGTGAAAAACGAGTTCCAGGCCGTGCCGGCCCACACCAGGCCGTGCTCGCTCCAGTCCAGCGCGAAGGTGGTGTGAAAGTGCTGCAGCGTGGGCGTGTAGTCGCGCCCCCAGGTCTTGACGAAGCCGCCGGTGAAGGCAAAGCCGTAGACCAGCAGCGTGAACACCAGCCAGGGCAGCGCCACGCCCTGCACCAGCCGGCGTACGCCGCGCGGCAGCGGCATGGGAATGCCGGCGTCGCCCTTGCCGGTGACGGTGGTGTAGCTCTTCTTGCCCAGCAGGGCCTGTTGCAGCAGAAAGACCACCAGCGCAAACCCCGCCAGCAGCCAGGCCAGCGCGGCGGCGCGGCCTTGGTCGTACTGCGCGCCGACAATGGCAAAGAAGATTTCGGTGGACAGCACCGAGAATTGCCCGCCCACCACGATGGGGTTGCCGAAATCGGCCATGCTCTCAATGAAGCCGATCAAAAGCGTTGGCCAGCCCCGGCCCCAGCAGCGGCAGCGTGATGGTGCGAAAGGTTTGCGCCGGGCTGGCGCGCAGGGTTTGCGCGGCCTCCTCCAGGCTGGGCGCCACGCCCTGCACCACCGAGCGCATGATCATGAAGGCGATCGGCGCAAAGGCAAAGGTCTGCGCCATCCAGATGCCAACCCAGCCATAGAACCAGCGTGTGGGCGGGATGCCGAAGGCCCACTCCAGCCACTGGTTGACCAGGCCCGCGCGGCCAAACAGCAGGATCAGCCCCAGTCCCACCACGAAGGGCGGCGTGACGATGGGCAGCAGCGCCACCATGCTGAGCGGCCCGGCCAGGCGCCGGCTGCCGCGCTCGGCCATCAGCGCCATCAGCGTGCCCAGCAGCGTGGTGCTGGCCGCGGTCATCAGGGCCAGCAGCAAGGTGTTCCAGGCCACGCCGCAGCTGGGCGCCCCGGCAAAACAGCCCAGCCCGAAATTGCGTTCGTTGAACAGGCGCTCCCACAAAACCCCCAAGGAGGCCTGACCTTCTTCGGTGAACACCGCCGCCGACAAGGCTTTGAGCACCGGATACACGATGAAGATGGCCAGCAGCGCCCCGCTCACCACCACGGCGGCCGACACAAACAGATCGCCGCGAAACAAGCCACGCCGCGCCAGCCCGAAAGCCGCCAGCACCGCCAGCGCGGCCAGCACCAGCGCCGCGCCCCAGCCCATGCCGAACTGGCGCACGGCCAACTCGCCAAACGCCGTGTTCAAGCTGTCGAAGGCCCAGCCGCGCGCGCCAATGGCAAAGCCGCTGGCCAGCAGGCCCAGCGCGCCCAGCACACCACCGGCCAACAGCCAGCCGCCCTGCACGCGCCCCGGTGCCAGGGCCGCGCCCACCGCGCACAGCGCCAGGCCCAGCACCCCGACCAGGAGCCAAGGACGCCCGTACACCAGGGCCTGCATCAGGCCGTTGCCGGCATGCTCGGCGCTGAACACCTGGCCGACCAGCAGCAGGCCGTTGGTGTCCTGCGCGGCATACCAGGGCAGCGCCAGATAGCCCAGCGTACCGGCAAGCACCCAGCCCCACAGCGGCCGGTTGGCAGAAGTCAAATGAACACCCCCAGTCTCCACTCGCTACGCGATGTTTCGCCCACCCCCTTGCAGGGGACGCGCCCAGTGGCCGGGGGAGACCCCGGCCACGGGCGCTCTGGCCTGGCCTGCTCCGTGGCCACTCGGCACCGCGGGGTTCATGCTCTGGCGGGTGACGCGCAGCGTGACGGATAACGATGACGACACCAGCGCCCGCGCTCACTTGCCCTGGTTCTGGATTTCTGGCTCTGTTGAAAATCGAGTGGGTTACCGGGCATGAGGGTTGACGGCATGGAAGTCGAGCTTGCCGGCGATCAGGAAGACGACGACCTTGATCGTGTTGAAGGTCGCGAAGCCGCGGGCTCGGCGCTTGGCGGCTTGGAACAGGCCGTTGAGTGCTTCGAGGAAGCCATTGGTCTGGCGGGTTTGTGCCCAGGCGACGATGCCTTCGATGTGACGCCGCACGAGGGCGGCGACGTCTTTCATCGGCTCGACCTTGGAGCGCATGACGCAGGTGCACCAGTGCTCGAGCATCGAGCGCACGACGTTGATCTGCTTGCGCTCGAGGATCTCGCGCAGCCGTTCCTTGTAGACCCAGGCGCGAGCCGTGCGCACCGTGGTCATCCTGGCGACCAGCGCATCGAGATCGGCAGCGGCCTCGGGGTTGAGACTGGCGCGATCCTTCAGCAGCGACCAGCGCAGCCCCTTGAGCGACTTGTCGCTGCGCTGCTCGATGCGCCGCATCTTGTCCACGGCCGCATTGGCATGCCAGACGACGTGGAACTTGTCGAACGTGATGCGGGCGTTGGGCAACTCATCGGTGCAGCCCTTGATGAACGCCGGCGACATGTCGATGCTGACCGAGTCGATTTGCTCGGGCGGGCAGCCGTGCTTGGCCAGTTCGCCAGCGATGGTTGTGATCGTCTTGGCATCGCGTCCTTCGGTCACGGCCAGCACTCGGCGTTTTTGCGCATCGGCGGCCAGCGTGATGTAGTCGTGGCCCTTGGCGCGCGAGGTCTCGTCGATGGCCAACGCGGTGACGTCACTGAAATCGGCGGCCTCCAGCGCCAACTCGACATAGCGACGGCAGATGGCCAGCACCCGGTACGCCGAGATGCCCACGATGCGCGCCACCGCCGCAAACGGCATCTGCGGCGCCAGCATCAGCACCAGCGCCTCGAACAAGAGCGTGAAGCCCGAGAGTTTACCTGCGAACGGCGGCTTGATCAGCGCTACCCGCCCGTCGGGCAGCCTCACGCGCGGCGTGCGCACCTGCAGCACGCATTCGTGCTGGAAGAAGTTCAGGTGCCGGTAGACCTTGGTCACGGTGTCGTGCACCGGATGCTCGCCGGCCACCGCCTCGACGGCAAAGCAGCTGCCGGCGGTGAAGTCGATACCCACCGTCAAGACCTTGGAGGCCTCGTCGAAGCGGACGCCGGCAACGAACCACGGCTGCGTGATGCCGAGCGCCGCTTCGAACAACTTGTCATGCATGCGAATCGCTCCCTGTTTGTCATGGCCGATGCGTCAACGTGCCGCATCGGCCAAGACGACAGCGTACCGGTTGCTGGCCAGCGTCAAGGGTTCGCTGCGCCGGGCTTCGCCTGCCCTTGACCCCGGCCAGCAACCAAAACACCCTCGATTCCGCCCACTCAAAATTCAAGAGAGGCGGATTTCTTTTTCCCACTTGGCGATCAGGCGCTTGCGCTCGGCGCTGGCGCCGTATTTGGCGTAGTCGTAGTTGATGAGCTTGATTTTCTTGGGGTCGCTCATGCGCGGGTCGATCGGCACCTTGCTGTTGCTGGGCAGCTGAAACTGCTTGGCCGCCAGGCCAAACTGCTGGCCACCGGGGGTGAGCGCCCACTCGTAGAAGGCCTTGGCGTTGGCGGTGTTGGGGCCGCCCTTGACGATGCTCATCGAGCCCACCTCGGCGCCCGTGCCCTCGCTGGGCGTGGCCTGGCCGACCGGAAAGCCGTTGACCTTCTCGGTCGTGGCGTCATGCACGAAGCTGATCGACACCATGGTCTCGCCGCGCGCCACGGCCTTGACGGGCGCGGTGCCCGAGCGGGTGTAGGCGCTGATGTTCCTGTCCAGCGCCTTCATGTAGTCGAAGGCCTTGTCCTCGCCCATCAGCTGCACCAGGGTGGCGATCATGGTGTAGGCGGTGCCGCTGGAGGCCGGGTTGGCCATCTGGATCTCGCCTTTGTATTCGGGCTTGAGCAAATCGGCCCAGGACGTAGGCGCGGTGGCCTTCTTCTTGGCCAGCAGCTCGGTGTTGAAGCCAAAGCCCAGCGGGCCCAGGTACACGCCCACGGTGCGGTACTTGGAGTCAGCCGCCTGCTTTTGCGCCCAGGGGTAGAGCTGGGGCAGCAAGGGCGACTTGTATTCGAGCGACAAGCCCTGCTCGGCCGCCTGCAGGTGCGGGTCGCCCGTGCCGCCAAACCACACGTCGGTCTTGGGGTTGGCCCGCTCGGCCATCAGCTGCGCCAGCGCCTCGCCCGAGCCCTTGGCCGTCATGTTGACCTTGATGCCCGTGCTCTTGGCAAATACGGTGCTCATCATGTTGCACCACTCGGCCTGCACCGAACAGATGATGTTGACCTGACCCTGGGCGCTGGCAAGGCCGGGCAAGGCGATCAGGGACAGGGCAAGGATGGCTGCTGGCTTCATGGCGTGCGGAGGCGTGAAAAGGACCGGGTGGCGCGACCGGCAACGCCACCCATGGAGCCTGCAAACATATCACGCCGGCACGCGTTGCCACCCTCGGGGATTCACCGGGAATCCGTCGGGCGCGCGTGCGCGAATCGAGCCCCGTCAGCGCCCGTAGGTGGCCGTGAACGACGCCTTGGCCAGCGTGTTGGCGTTGACCATGAAGCCGGCCAGCGCGGCCGGCGCGTCGTCCGGCACTTCGATGCGCGGCACCGACAAGGCATGGACGGTGAAGATGTAGCGGTGCGGCTTGTCACCCGGCGGCGGGCACATGCCGCCCCAAGCGTAGATGCCGTAGTCGTTGCGGATCTGGCGTGCGCCGGCGGGCAGCTTGGCGCCGCCCTTGGCGCCGGCGTCGGCGGCCAGCTCATGCACGCCGGCGGGCAAGTCGATCAGCACCCAGTGCCAGAAGCCCGAGCCGGTGGGCGCGTCCGGGTCGTACACGTTCAGGGCAAAGCTTTTTGTTCCGGCCGGCTCGCCGCTCCAGCGCAACACGGGCGACTGGTTGGCGCCGGAACAGCCGAAGCTGTCGAACTCGAAGCGCTGGTCGATGGTGCTGCCGGCGGCGATGTCGGGACTGCTGAGGGTGAAAGGCATGGTGGTCTCCTGCAAAACCCCAGCTTAGCAGGCGCGCCGGGCCCGCGTGGACAACCCGGGCGCAAACGCTCCTGACTCAGCGATTGCGCCGCCGTCCGCGCAATGCCGCGAAGCCGAGCAAGCCCGCCAAGCCCACCAAGCCCCATTGCGACAGGGTCGGGACCGGCGCCGGCGTGACATCAGTCACCACCACGTTGTCCAGCGCGGGACCACAGGGCGTGTTGTCCAGGCTGGTGAAACTCAGGGTGCTGGTCGAGCCCGTGGCCGTGAACGTATAGATTTGCGTCGTCCAGCCCATGCTGGCTTGACTGTGGCCCGTGACGTCGAAGGTGTAGTTGGTCGAAGCCCCGCCCGTCGCCTGAACTTGCACGGTCTTGATCGTGGGTGCGCAAGTGGGGTTGCCCGCCAAAGAGAAGCTGACGCGATACACGTGGCCCGCTTGCGTGTCGAAGGCCTGCTGAACGCCGCCGGCGCTGCCACCGCTCAGATCCAGAGACCGACTGCCGTCCGCTGCCGTCCAGTAGGTGCCGATGTAATCGATGTTGGCCCCGGTGACGGTCCACCCGGTGATCTGTGTGTTGCCGGCCGGGAGGTTGACAAAGCTGCCGGCAGCCGGTCCGGTCTCGAAGCTCCCGTTCTGAAACGGCGCCGCTTGGGCTGCGCCACCCATCGCGACGCTCAAGGCCAAAAGCACGATGGGCTTGGTCAACACGTTCATCTTCGTTCTCCCAGCCAAATTGGATCGGCCTGAATCAAGAGGAAAATCAAAAAACAGTTTCATGCGCTTTGTCAACGTCGTCCAGTGTTTTTCTGTACACGCACCGGTCGGTGTTGCAATCACTCCACACCCACAAGGCGCCATCGACGACGCCATCTTCCGTGCGGGCTCGCCGCGCACCTTTTTGCCAGGACCGACGTCGCTAGACGCGCCCCTCCTCCACCGCGTGGCAGGCCACCTGAACACCCCCGATGGCTTGCAGCGCGGGTCGCTCGGCCTTGCAGCGCGCGTTGGCCAGTGGGCAGCGCGGATGAAAGGTGCAGCCCGTGGGCGGGTTGAGCGGGTTGGGCACCTCGCCCTGCACCGGGGTGCGCGCGCGGCCGGTGTCGTGCATCTTGGGGATGGCGTCCAGCAGCATGCGCGTGTAGGGGTGGCGCGGCGTGGCAAACAGCGTGCGCTTGGGCGCCAGCTCGACGATGCGGCCCAGGTACATCACGCCCACGTGGTCGCTCACGTGGCGCACCACGGCCAGGTTGTGGCTGATGAACAGGTAGGTCAGCTGCCGCTCGCGCTGCAGCTTCTTCATGATGTTGAGCACCTGCGCCTGCACGCTCACGTCCAGCGCGCTGGTGGGTTCGTCGCACACCAGAAATTCAGGCTGCGTGGCCAGCGCGCGGGCAATCGAGATGCGCTGGCGCTGCCCGCCCGAGAACTGGTGCGGAAACTTGGCCATGTCCACGGCCGCCAGGCCCACCGACTGCAACAGGGCGGCCACGCGCTCGTCGGCCTCGGCCCTGGACTGAACCAGGCCGTGCTCGTGCAGCGGCTCGGCAATGATGTCGGCCACCTTCCAGCGCGGGTTGAGGCTGGCATAGGGGTCCTGAAAGATCATCTGGATGCCGCGGCGCAGCTCGCGCCCGCCCTTGGCCAGCGCGGCGTGCACGTCCTGGCCCTTGAAGAAGAAGCGCCCGCGCGTCGGCTGGTACAGGCCCACCAGCACGCGCGCCACGGTGCTCTTGCCGCAGCCCGACTCGCCCACCAGGGCCAGGGTCTCGCCCTTGTTGATGGTGAAGCTGGCCTCGTCGACGGCTTGCAGCAACTGGCGCGGCTTGCGCTCCAGGATGCGGTTGAGCAGCGGCGGCGAGACGTCGAAGCTCATCGCCAGGCCCTCGGCGCGCACCAGGGGCTGCGTCGCTCCCTCCCCCTCCGGGGGAGGGTTGGGGTGGGGGCCGGCGGCGCCCGACTCCAACAAGCTGCTGGCCCCCATCCCAGCCTTCCCCCAGAGGGGGAAGGAGCCCATACCGGGGAAAGAACAATTGCGCGTCATGCCGCCACCTCCTGATGCGCGTGCAGCCAGCACGCGGCCCGCGTGGCGCCGGCGGCCATCAGCTCGGGGCGCTCGACGCGGCAGCGCTCGAACACCTGCGGGCAGCGCGGGTTGAAGGCGCAGCCGCGCGGAATCGCATTCAGCCGGGGCATGGCGCCGTCGATCTGGTTGAGCTGCTCGCGGTCCTGCTCCATGTCGGGAATGCAGGCCATCAAGCCCTTGGTGTAAGGGTGAGCGGGCTGGTTGATGACGTGGTGCACCGGGCCGATTTCGGCCACGCGGCCGGCATACATCACGGCCACGCGGTCGCAGGTCTCGGCGATCACGCCCATGTCGTGCGTGATCAGCATGACGGCCGCGCCGCGCTCGCGGCACACGCGCTTGAGCAGCTGGATGATCTGCGCCTGGATGGACACATCGAGCGCGGTGGTCGGCTCGTCGGCCACGATCAGCTTGGGCTCGGCCGCCAGCGCCAGCGCAATGACGACGCGCTGGCGCATGCCGCCCGAGAACTGGTGCGGATAGTGGTCGATGCGCTGCTCGGCGGCGGGAATGCCGGTGTCCTTCAGCAGGTTGATGGCGCGTTCGCGCGCTTGCGCGGCAGTGACGGGCAGGTGCGTCTGAATCGTCTCGACCAGTTGCCGACCCACGCTGTAGAGCGGGTTGAGCGAGGTGAGCGGGTCCTGAAAGATGGCGCCGATCTGCTTGCCGCGGATGTGGCGCATTTTCTCGGCGGGCAGGTTGTCGATGCGCTGGCCTTCCAGCAGGATCTGGCCGCTGGCCACGCGCCCCGGTGGCTCCAGCAGGCCGATGATGGACGCGCCGGTGAGCGACTTGCCCGCGCCCGACTCGCCCACCACGCCCAGGATTTCGCCCGGCGCGATGTCGAACGAAATGTCATCCAGCGCGCGCAAGGTGCCGCGCCGGCCGGGGAACTCGACCACCAGGTTCTTGACTTGCAACAGCGACATCGTGGGGCGATTCAGTGGGGAGGTTCAGCAAGCTTCAATACAGGACGCAGAGGACGCAAAAGTTTCGCAAAGGACGCAAAAAAAGCTTTTTGAATTTCATTTTGCGAACTCTGCGAGTCTTTGCGTCCTCTGCGTCCGGTTTTTTTATTGTGTTTGTCAGCGCAGGCGCGGGTTGAGCGCGTCGCGCAACCAGTCGCCCAGCAGGTTGACCGACAGCGCGATCAGCACCAGCATGGCGCCGGGAAAGATCGTGATCCACCACTCGCCCGAGAACAGGTAGTCGTTGCCCACGCGGATCAGCGTGCCCAGCGAGGGCGAGGTGGGCGGCACGCCCACGCCCAGAAAGGACAGCGTGGCCTCGGTGATGATGGCGGTGGCGACCTGGATGGTGGCCAGCACCAGCACCGGCCCCATCACGTTGGGCAGCACGTGGCGCAGCATGATGCGCAGCGGCGACACGCCGGTGACGCGTGCGGCCTGCACGTATTCCTTGCCGCGCTCGACCAGGGTGCTGCCGCGCACCGTGCGCGCGTACTGCACCCAGCCCGTGAGCGAAATGGCGATGATCAGCACGCCGAAGGCCAGCGACTCGTGCGCGTCGGGAAACAGCGCGCGCCCCACCCCCGCAATCAGCAGCGCCACCAGGATGGCCGGAAACGACAGCATGACGTCGCACAGGCGCATCAAAAAAGTGTCGATCCAGCCGCCCTTGAAGCCCGCGACCAACCCCAGCACCACGCCGACCAGCACCGACAGGATGACGGACACCACGCCCACGACGAGCGAGATGCGCGCGCCGTAGATCAGCGCCGACAGGATGTCGCGGCCCTGGTCGTCGGTGCCCAGCAGGTAGGTCGATTTGCCGTCCGGGTACCAGGCGGGCGGCAGCCGGGCGTCGCTCAGTTCCAGCTTGGTCAGATCAAACGGGTTGTGCGGCGACACCCAGCCGGCAAAGACGGCGCAGAAGATGCAGACAAACGCGATCGCGGCCGCGACGATGGCGGTGGGCGAGTTGCGAAAGCTGTAGCCGACGTCGCTGTCGAGCCAGCGGGTGATGAGACTGCTCATTTATTTATAGCTGCTCGCGCTGTTCTGGCGCCCGCCGGCTGCTCGTTTTGCATAAAAACCCACGTGCAGCAAGGGGCACCATGCGTCATTTTTTCAGGGTGATCCACTTGAAGGGCATGAAGTTGTCGGCCAGCTGGACCAGATCGACCTTCTTGCTCACGCCCCAGGCCAGCATCTGCTGGTGCAGCGGCAGGTGACCCACGTCGTCGATGTGCATCTGGAAGGCCTCCTTGATCATGGCGTTGCGCTTGGCCTGGTCGGTTTCGGAGCCGATCCTGGCCGAGAGCTCGTCCAGCTTGGGGTTGCAGTACGAGCCCAGGTTGAACTGGCCCGCGCCGGTTTTCTCATCCGGGCAGTGCATGATGGCGTTCAGCACGTTGTGCGAGTCGTAGGTCGAAGGCGTCCAGGCCAGCATGTAAAAACTGGTGTCGCGGCGCAGGATCTTCGGAAAGTAGGTGCCCTTGGTTTCGGCCTGCAGGTTGATCTTGACATTGATCTTGGCCAGGTTGGCGGCCACCGCCTGGCAGATCTGCCCGTCGTTGACGTAGCGGTCATTGGGGCAGTTCATCGTCACTTCAAAACCGTTGCCGTAGCCGGCCTCCTGCATCAGCTTCTTGGCGGCCTCCACGTCAAACGGCAGGCGCTTGTCCTGCGCCTCGGTCCAGCCATTGATGCCGGGGCCCACCATCAGCGCCGTGGGGCGCGACTGGCCGCGCATCACCGTCTTCTTGATGCCCTCGATGTCGATGGCCTGGTAGAAGGCCTTGCGCACGCGCACGTCCTTGAACGGATTCTTGCCCTTGACGCTGGAGAACAGCAGCTCGTCGCGCTTCTGGTCCATGCCCAGGAACACGGTGCGCAGCTCGGGGCCGGTGATCACGTGCGTGCCCGGGTTGCTGTCGACGCGGGCGATGTCCTGCACCGGCACCGGCTCCATCACGTCGATCTCGCCCGACAGCAGCGCAGCCACGCGCGTGGCCGGGTTGGCGATGGGCGTGAAGATGACCTCCTGCGCATTGCCATCGACCTTGCCCCAGTAGTTCGGGTTGCGCACGAACACGGTGCGCACGCCCGGCTGGCGCTCGCGCACGTGGAAGGGACCGGTGCCGTTGGTCTTGAACGAGGCGGTGTTCTCGACGCCCTTGCGCCGGTCCACCGGCTTGGTGGCGTTGTTGGCCTCGCACCACTTCTTGCTCATGATGTAGACCTGCGAGAGGATCTGCGGCAGGATGGGCTGCGGCGCCTTGGTCTCGATCTCGATGGTGTGCTCGTCTACCTTGCGCGTTTCCTTCACGTCCGTGCCATAGCTCTTCATGTCCGAGCCGTCGGCCATGATGCGCCCCATGGTGAACACCACGTCATCCGCCGTGAAGGGCGTCCCGTCGTAGAACTTCACGCCCTTGCGCAGCTCGAAGCGCCACACCGTGGGCGCCGTCTGCTTCCACGACGTGGCCAGGCGCGGCTCCATCTGCAGCTTCTTGTTCCAGCCCACCAGCGCCTCGTAGGCGTTGCTGTCCACCGACAGTTGCAACGACTCATTGAGCGAATGCGGGTCCAGCGAGAGTGCATCGCCCTGGTTGGCGATGCGCACCGTCTGGGCCGAGGCCGCGGCAGCCATGCTCAGCAAAACCGCGCCCACGACGAGCGAGAGGCGTTGGGTGTTCGGGGTCATTCAGGTCTCCTTGGTTTCTGGTTTTGAGTGAAGCGACGGGTCAATGCCCGCCGGCCTTGCCCACGCGCAGGCGCGGATCGACCACGACGTAAAGCATGTCCACGACAAGGTTGATGATGACGAAGATCAGTGCGATCAGGCACAGGTAGGCCGCCATCACCGGCACGTCGGCAAAGGTGACGGCCTGGATGAAGAGCAGCCCCATGCCCGGCCACTGGAACACCGTCTCGGTGATGATGGCAAACGCAATCAGCCCGCCCAGCTGCAGGCCGGTGATGGTCAACACCGGCACCAGCGTGTTCTTGAGCGCGTGGCCGAAGTGGATGGCCCGGTCCGTGAGGCCCCGCGCGCGGGCAAACTTGATGTAGTCGGTGCGCAGCACCTCGAGCATTTCGGCACGCACCAGGCGCATGATCAGCGTGAGCTGAAAGATCGCCAGCGTGATGGCCGGCAGGATCATGTGCATCCAGCCATCGCGGGTGAACAGCCCGGAGCTCCACCAGCCGATCTGCACGGTCTCGCCCCGCCCGAAGCTGGGCATCCAGCCCAGCCACACCGAAAAGATCAGGATCAGCAGGATGCCGATCAGGAAGGTGGGCAGCGACACGCCCAGCAGCGACACGGTCATGAACACCTGGCTCATGAAGCTGCCGCGCTTGAGCGCCGCGTAGACCCCCATCGGCACACCGACGAACAAGGCCAGCGCGGCCGCGACGATGGCCAGCTCGAACGTGGCCGGAAAGCGCTCGCCCAGCAGGCGCGAGACCTTCTGGCCCTGGCGCAGGCTCAGGCCGAATTCGCCCTGCGCTGCGTTGACCAGAAAATGCCAGAATTGCATGAAGAACGGCTGGTCCAGCCCCAGGTCGGCGCGCAGTTGCTGGATCTGCTGGGGCGTTGCGTCCTGCCCCAGCAGGAACACGACCGGGTCACCCACATACTGAAACAACAGGAAAGCCACGAACGCCACCGACACCATCACCACCACGGCCTGGATCAGTCGACGAAATATGAATGCACCCATGCTTGATCGCGAAAGTCTGGCTGGATGCTAGCAGAGCAAACCTTCTGAAAGGACAGGGATTGCGAGCATACCCAGCGAACATCGACCGTGCGCCACCATGAAAAAGCCGCCCGAAGGCGGCTTTTTGCTGATCCGGCTCGGCCCGCAGGGGCCGACGCGCGATCAGAAGTTGTGGCGCAGACCAATACCGTAATTGTTGGTGCTGTTCAGACGCAGGTAGGCGGCGTAGATGAACGTGCGCTTGGACAGGGCGTACTTGCCTTCCAGAACGCCGTTGGTGTACTTCTTGCCAGCGATGTCATTCTTGGTGTCGCGGGTCAGGTCCAGCGTCACGGCGAAGGCACCCAGGTTGGCCCTACCGCCCAGGCTGAAACCACGGCGCTTCAGGCTGGTGCCCGTTGCATACACGTTGTTGTACGAAGCGGCCACGGCGAAGCTGCCGAAGTTGTACTTGCCACCCAGCGTGTAGTTGGTCTTGGACTGCTGCTGCTTGTTGACACCCAGAGCAGCGGCAATCGGACCGTTCGCGTAAATGACGTTCAAATCCCACTTGGAGTTGCCACCGTTGTCATCCTTGGCGATGTAGCCCGCCGACGCGCTCAGGCCGCCGAAGTTGGGCGTCGAGTAGGTGAACTGGTTGCTGCTGCGAGCACCCATGCCGTTGTAGCTGTAGGTGTTGGCGACTGCCGAGTAGTTGGCCAGGCTGGTCAGCTCCCAGGCGGCGATGCCGTAGTACGACGGGTTCAGCGTGCGGCCCATCAGGAAGGTGCCCCAGAAGTCACCCAGCCACACGTTGGCGGCACGGCCCCAGAAGCCACCCCCTGAGGTGGCGGTCGCGCCGTCTTTCAGGCTCAGGCCGGTTTCGAAGTTGAAGCCGACTTTCATGCCGCCACCCAGGTCTTCGACGCCACGCACGCCCAGACGGCTGTTGCCGTGGTTCATGGTGCCGGCGCTGGACATGCCGGTTTTGCTGGTCTTGTTGCCATTGGCATCGACGGTTTGGGTGCGGGCAACGCCAGCATCGGCCACGCCGTACAGGGTCACGGACGATTGAGCCATGGCGGCACCGGTGAAGCCCAGGACTGCCAGGGCGATCAGAGATTTTTTCATTGCAAGTTCTCCAAGGTTAAACATAGGGCTCCGGTGCGAAGGGTCCGTCTGCGATTCCCGCCGGTTCCCCGGGCCAACCTCCCCGTGTGGGAAGTTGTTGCTATTGCACCAGACCTGCCGGCAACTTGCAAAGACTTCAGCACCGAAAGGACCGAAGCTCGCCGCTTTTGTTGCATCGAGACGACAACTCGGGTTCGAGCGTTGGCTTGACACAACAAATCGGACTGAACCACGTTGCGAGGGCGTCGACGCCGATGGCGTACCATGCACCGCATGATGAGTCTGACCGATCGCTTGCTGAGCGCTGCCGACAGCGCGCTGCGCACGCTCCTGGCTCCACCGGGTGCCGCCCGGCCCAGCCCGGCGGCCGGCGTGACCGGTGCGGCCCTGACCGAAGACGACAGCCGCCGGTCCGGGGCCCTGATGCGGGTCAATCACGTCGGCGAGGTCTGCGCGCAGGCACTGTACAGCGCACAGGCCCTGGTGAGCCCCAATGAGGCGCTGCGCCGGCAACTGGATGCGGCCGCGCGCGAGGAAACCGATCACCTGGCCTGGACCCGCGAGCGCCTGCAGCAATTGGGCAGCCGGCCCTCCTGGCTGAACCCGCTTTGGTATGCCGGCGCCTTCGGCATCGGGGTGCTGGCCGGCAAATGGGGCGGCGAGCGCATGAACCTGGGCTTCATCGTCGAGACCGAGCGCCAGGTGGAGGCCCACCTGGCCGGGCACATGGAGCGCTTGCCTGCGGCGGACGCGGCCTCACGCGCCATCGTGGCGCAAATGAAAATCGACGAAGGCCGACACGCCGACATGGCGCTGGCCGCCGGCGGCGCCGAACTGCCCCTGCCGGTGCGCGCCCTCATGCGCGCGGCATCGCGCGTGATGACGGCGACCGCGCACCACATCTGAATCGCTGCTTCTCAAGAGCGCTCACGCCGCGTCGATGAGCGCAAACGAGGTCGTGATCTCGGCCGTCTTGCCGAGCATGATGGACGCCGAGCAGTACTTTTCGTGGCTGAGGGCGATGGCACGCTCGACGGCCGCAGCCGGAATGCCCTTGCCGGTGACCGTGAAGTGCATGTCGATGCGCGTGAAGACCTTGGGGTCCTGCGCGGCGCGCTCGCTCGTCAGGCGCACGGTGCAGCCGCGCACGTCATGGCGGCCGCGCTGCAGGATCAGCACCACGTCGTAGGCGGTGCAACCGCCGGCCCCGGCCAGCACGGCCTCCATCGGACGCGGTGCCAAATTCTGGCCGCCCAGCTCGGGCCGCGCGGCGTCGGGCGCGCCATCCATGGCGATGAGGTGGCCCGAGCCGGTTTCGGCCACAAAGCCCATGCCCGAGCGCGCGCCCGACGCGCCGGTCCAGGTGACTTGGCATTCCACGGTGATCCAACCTTTCTGGAAACAGGGTGCACGAAACCCGATGCGTCCGGCCCGGATATCCAAGCGCATCACAAGGGACACCCCAGTGTACAAAGAAGCGACCGGACCCGGCGATGATGCTGCGACGCAACAATGATTTGCGAACGACCGTGCTTTTCGTGTAAGCTACGGGCCATGCCAGCAAGAAATTGCCGGCGCCGATTGTCTCCTCCACCCTCCAAACGGTGGATTAAGCCCTGAGCCTCACGGTTCAGGGCTTTTTTTTAAAGCAAAAGGCACACCCCCAGTCTCCACTCGCTGCGCGATGTTTCGCCTGGTGCTCGCCGCCAGAGGCGGCGGCCCTTCGGTCTGTCCAGACCTGCGCAGGCAGCTCTGGAGCCGCAGACCTCAGCCCCCTTGCAGGGGGCCGAGCCTGCGCACAAAAGGTCCGGTGGACCTTTTGTTGGCTGGCGAGGGGCCGGGCCACTGGCCCGGCGCGGCCTGCAAGGCTCGCCAGTGGGCGGGCAAAGCCCTTCCACGGCGCTCGCTGGATTGACCTGCTCCGCGGCCTTTCGGCTCTTTTGATTTGGCAGGCCGCCGGCGGTGCGTCACACCTGGTCGGGCTTAAACGGGCCCTCCCCTCCTTATGATGGCGGGCTTGTTCGCGCGCGCTGTCATGATGTCCACTCCCCATTCCGCCCCCCTTTCCCGCACCGACTACCTGAAGCAGGTGCTGACCGCGCGCGTGTACGACGTGGCCATCGAGTCGGACTTGACGCCCGCCAAGGTGCTCAGCCGCCGTCTGCACAACAAGGTGCTCTTGAAGCGCGAGGACCAGCAGCCGGTGTTCAGCTTCAAGCTGCGTGGGGCCTACAACAAGATGGCGCACCTGACGCCCGGGCAGCTCAAGGCCGGGGTGATCTGCGCCAGCGCGGGCAACCACGCGCAGGGCGTGGCGCTGGCGGCGCACAAGCTGGGGGCGCGCGCCGTGATCGTGATGCCGGTGACCACGCCGCAGGTCAAGGTCGACGCCGTGCGCGCGCTGGGCGGCGAGGTGGTGCTGGTGGGCGACAGCTACTCCGACGCGTATGAACATTCGCTGAAGCTGCAGGCCGAGCAGGGCCTGACCTTCGTGCACCCGTTCGACGACCCGCTGGTGATCGCTGGCCAGGGCACCATCGGCATGGAGATCCTGCGCCAGCACCAGGGGCCGCTGGATGCGGTGTTCGTGGCCATCGGCGGCGGGGGCCTGATCAGCGGCGTGGCCGGCTACATCAAGGCGGTGCGGCCTGAGGTGAAGATCATCGGCGTGCAGATGAGCGACTCGGACGCCATGGCGCAGTCGGTGGCGGCGGGCCAGCGCGTGCAGTTGCCCGACGTGGGCCTGTTTGCCGACGGCACGGCGGTCAAGCAAGTGGGGGCCGAAACGTTTCGCATCGCCAGCGAGCTGGTGGACGAGTTCATCCGCGTGGACATCGACGCCGTGTGCGCCGCGATTCGCGACGTGTTCATCGACACGCGCAGCATCGTCGAGCCCTCGGGCGCGATGACGGTGGCCGCCGTCAAGCAGTACGTGGCCACGCACAAGAGCAAGGGCGAGACCTACGCCGCCATCCTCTCGGGCGCCAACATGAACTTCGACCGCCTGCGCTTCGTCGCCGAGCGCGCCGAGGTGGGCGAGGAGCGCGAGGCCCTGCTGGCCGTCACCATCCCCGAGGAACGCGGCAGCTTTCGCCGCCTGTGCGAGCTGATCGGCGCGCTGCCCGGCGGGCCGCGCAACGTGACCGAATTCAGCTACCGCATCACCAACGCGGCGCAGGGCGGCAAGGCCCATGTGTTCGTCGGGCTGACCACGGCGGGCAAGGGCGAGTCGCCGAAGATTGCCGCCGCCTTGCAGCGCGGCGGCTTCGACGCGCTGGATCTGACGCACGACGAGCTGGCCAAGGAGCACGTGCGCTACATGATCGGCGGGCGCTCGCCGCTGGCGCGCGACGAGCGGCTGCTGCGCTTTCTGTTTCCGGAGCGGCCGGGCGCGCTGTTCAAGTTCCTGAGCGGCATGAAGCCGAGCTGGAACATCTCGCTGTTCCACTACCGCCACCAGGGCGCGGACTACGGCCAGATCCTGGTCGGCCTGCAGGTGCCGGGCGCCGACGACAAGGCCTTCCAGCGCTTCCTGGCCGAGCTGGGCTACCCGTGGGTGGAAGAAACCGACAACCCGGCGTACCGGCTCTTCCTGCAGGCCTGAAGCGCACAAGCTGAGCGTTGTTCGGAGCTCACTGCGTCGGCACGGGACGCAGCCCGGACACGCCGACGGCGGGTATCGCCGGTGCGCCCACGCCGGGCCGCGGCGGTGCGTCGGCATGTGGGCGCTGGTCGGGCGGCGGCAACTCCAGCCGCAACTCGCGCCCATCGGCCGCCAACACCGCCGCATGGGGGGTCACGGCGCGCAGCGTCCAGCGGCCGTCCAGGCCATCGAGCCGCGCGCCCACGCGCAGCGGCTTGGCCGGCCGGCCGTCCACCGCAATCAGCGCCGCGCCGCCGCCGCCATGCGTCAGCACGCCCTGCAAGGCCAGCCGCGCCGCCAGGTCGGCCTGCACCGGCCCCGCAACCGCCTCGGGCTGCGCGCCCAGGGCGCGCGCCACCGCGGCGCTGTCGATGGTGGTGGCACCCGCCGACACCCCGCCGGCCAGCGGCGCACCGCCGCCCGGCTGGACGGTGCCGGGCTGCAACACCCAGAACACCGCGCTGCCGACCGCCAGGGCCCACACGCCCAGCGTGGCGAGGCCGACCGTCAGGCGAGGCGCGAGATGGGAAAGCGACATGCCGACGATTATCATTGAAGCTGACCCGCTGTCCCCTGCCCACCCATGACTGCATTGCCCCTCTTTGCCCGCTGGCGCCGCGCCGCCGGCTTCACCCTGATCGAATTGATGGTGGTGCTGGTCATCATCGGCGTGCTGGCCGCGCTGATCGTGCCCAACGTGCTGGACCGCACGGACGACGCCCGCGTCACCGCGGCGCGCACCGACGTGCACAACATCATGCAGGCGCTCAAGCTGTACAAGCTCGACAACCAGCGCTTCCCCACCGCCGAGCAAGGCCTGCAGGCGCTCGTCGCCAAGCCCACCACCCCGCCGGTGCCGGCCAATTGGCGCCCCTACCTGGAGAAGCTGCCCAACGACCCCTGGGGCCGGCCCTACCAATACCTCAACCCCGGCGTCAAGGGCGAGGTGGACGTGATGAGCTTCGGCGCCGATGGCCAAAGCGGCGGCGAGGGCAAGGATGCCGACATCGGCAGCTGGCAGTAACGATGCACCCCCCTGCGTCGCTGGCGCGCCTACCCCCCTCTGCTGCGCGAGGGGGGACAACGCCAGCGCCCGGCGCAGGTCCGGGCACGGCGTCCGCTGGCCTGGCCGGCTCCGCGGCCGCCGCGCCGATGGCGCGTCTGTCTCGCCTAACTATAAAAATAATAGCTGACAGCGCTTGATTGGTGAGCGCAAACACGATGTTTTGCTTGAAGACCGCGCGCGGCTTCACCCTGATCGAGCTGATGGTGGTGCTGGCCATCGTCGCCTTGGGCACGGCCCTGGTCAGCCTGAGCCTGCCCGACGGCGATCGGCGCGCCCTCAACCAGGACGCCGAGCGACTGGCGGCCCTGCTGGAGTCGGCCCGCGCCCAGTCGCGCGTGGCCGGCGTGCCGGTGCACTGGCGCGCCACCCCGGGCGGCTTTGCCTTTGACGGCCTGCCCGCAAGCGCCCCGCCGCTGCCCGACCGCTGGCTGAACCCCAACACCCGCGCGCTGGGCAACGCCCCACTCACCCTGGGCCCCGACCCCATCATCGGCCCGCAGGCGGTGGTGCTGCAACGCGCGGACAGCAGCACGCCGCCGCTGCGCGTGGCCACCGACGGCCTGCGCCCGTTTGAGGTGGAGGCCGTGCCATGAAGCGGTGCGGTGTTGGGCGCTGGGCGTCGGGCGTGAAGTCCTGCACGCTGCTTTTCAATTCAACGCCTCGCTCAACGCTCAACGCTCAACGCCGCGCCAAGCGTGGTTTCACCCTGGTCGAGGTGATGGTGGCGCTGGCCATCACCGCCATCGCACTGGTGGCCGGCCTGAAGGCCACCGCCGCCCTGAACGAAAACGCGGGGCGCCAGGACGCACTGCTGTTGGCCCAGTTGTGCGCCGAAAACCAGCTGATCGCCCTGCGGCTGGCGCGCCAGTTGCCCGGGGTGGGTGACAGCACCAACGCCTGCGAGCAAGCCGGCCGCAGCTTTCAGGTCGCGTTGCGCGTGCGGCCCACGCCCAACCCCAACTTTCGGCGCGTCGAGGCGAGCGTGATCGAGCAGGGTCTGACCGTGCTGCATGTATCGACCATTGCGGGGCGGAATTGATGGGCCCCCACGCTCCCCCGCTGCGCGTGGTCCGCTGGCCTTGCAGGCCGCGGAGCCGACGGAGTCGGCTCCTCTTCGGGCTGTCCAGGCCTGCGCAGGCAGGCCTGGAGCCGCAGCCCTCAGCCCCGAGGGGGCCCCGCCCGCCTTGGGACGGCCCGGCAGCGAGCGGATCGGGCCCCCACGCTCCCCCGCTGCGCATCGTTCGCCACGCCCGCGGGCCGCGGCGTCAACGGCACCAACGCGGCTTTACGCTGGTCGAGGTTCTGGTCGCGCTGGTCATCATGGCGGTGATGGCGGCGCTGACCTGGCGCGGCATCGACGGCATGGCGCGGTCGCAGAAAGCCACCCGGGAGCACGCCGATCAGGTGCTGGCCTTGCAGGCGGGCCTGGCGCAGTGGCGCGCCGACCTGGACGCGATGATGGTGTGGCCGACCCCAAGCGCCGTGCCCAACACGCCCGCCAGCGCGGTGCCCGCCCCTCAGCGTAGCCTGGCCTGGGATGGGCGCGTGCTGCGCATCACCCGCACCTCGGCGGGCAACGCAGCCGACGGCCTGCGCGTGGTGGCCTGGGCGCGGCGCAGCACCGACGGCCAGTGGCTGCGCTGGCAGTCCGCACCCGTGGTGTCGATCCAGAGCTGGCAGGCCGCCTGGGACGCCGCCGCCCGGTGGGCCGAGGCCGGCGCCCCCGCGGATCCCGGCAACGCCAACGCGCAAGCCGTCGCCATCGCGTCGGTGCAGGACTGGCAGTTGCACTACTTTCGCGGCAACACCTGGAGCAACCCCCTGTCCAGCCCTGCCGGCAGCAGCAGTGCCAGCGACACCCTGCCCGACGCCCTGCGCCTGCTGCTGACGCTGGCGCCCGGCCAGGCCATCAACGGCACGCTCACGCTGGACTGGGTGCGGCCCGACTTCGGCGGAGGCTCTCCGTGAGCGCCGCCCGCAAGGCATGAGAACCCAGGAGCCCAATGGCCGCGCAGGCCATGCCGGCGATCGCCGTGGCCGCGCGCTCCCCGGCCCGGGCCAATGCTCAGAGGTTGAGAGTTTTTTGGACGCGCTCGAGGAGCGCGTCAAAACACGTCCAATCGAGGCTGAGTGCCGCGGCTCCAATGGCGCCTGCGCGCCATTGGACGGCACGAAGAGGGTCAGCCTGTGGCTGACCCGCGCCCTGCAAGGGCAAAGCGCAGACGTAGCTCGGGCTACGGCGAGCATTTGCAACGACGAGTGGGCGTGTTTTGGCGTGATCAGCGGGCATGGGCAAAAGACTCCCAATCTCTCAGTTCAAGGAGGCAGGCGAACCATCGCGCAGCGCGTGGCGACCGGAAGTGCTTCATCGCAATCCGGCGCGGCCCTGCTGCTGGCCATGATCACGGTGGCCCTCGTCGCCACGCTGGCGGCCAGCGCGCTGTGGCGTCAGTGGCGCGGCGTGGAAATCGAAAGCGCCGAGCGCGCCCGCGTGCAGTCCGACTGGATTTTGACCGGCGCGCTCGACTGGGGCCGCCTGATCCTGCAGGGCGACCTGAACGAGGACATGCGCAAGAACCAGCTGGTGGACGACTTGACCGAGCCCTGGGCCGTGCCGCTGGCCGAGGCGCGCCTGTCCACCTTTCTGGCAGCCGGTGACAACAGCACCGACGTGGACAGCGACGCCTTTCTGGCCGGGCAGATCAGCGACCTGCAAGCGCGCCTGAACGTGATGAACCTGACGGCCGGCAGCGCCGACGATCAGCTGGCCGCCCTGGAGCGCTTCGACCGCCTGTTCGAGCAACTGGGCCTGCCCAGCCAGGAGCTGGGCGCGTTGCAGCGCGCCCTGGCGCGCGCCCAGCAGGCCATGACCCGCACCCCGCCCGAAGGCGACGCGCCCCTGCTGCCCACGCGCTTCGACCAACTGGCGTGGCTGGGCCTGAGCGCCCCCACGCTGGAGCGCCTGCGCCCCTACGTCACCGTCCTGCCCCTGCAGAACGGGCGCGCCACGCCGGTCAACCTCAACACCGCCAGCGCCACCGTCATCCAGGCCGCCATCCCGGGGCTGGACCGGGCGCTGGCCGAGCGCCTGGTGTCCCTGCGCGCGCAACAGCGCTTCACCAGCGTGGCGCAGGCCATGACGGCGCTCGAGCGGAGCAAGCTCGACAGCGGCTGGGCCGCCGTGTCCTCCAGTTTTTTTGAAATTCGTGGACGCCTGCGTCTGGACGACGTGGCGCTGGAAGAAGTGGCCGTGGTGCAGCGCCAGAGCGACGTGCGCGGGCGCAGCGTGCGCACCCTGTGGCGCGCGCGCAGCGCCCTCACGGTCCCACCCGCCGCGCAGTAGCCGGGTCGCAGTCGCCACCCCCACCTACAATGGCCGACCCGTCATGAGCCTGCTCGTTCTTGCCCTGCCGTCCGGCCTGCCCGGCCCAGCGTCCAGCTACGCCTGGGCGAGCTCGCTCGACGGCCGCCGCGTGAGCGCGCACGGCGAGGCTGCGCCCGGCCTGCTGCCGCCCGCCGGGCGCGGGGTGGAGGTGGTGGCCGTGGTCCCGGCCAGCGCCCTGTCGTGGCATCCCGTGCAACTGCCCCGTGGCATCGGCCCGCGCTCGCCGCGCCTGCGCGCCACGCTGGCGGGCCTGCTCGAAGAGCAGTTGCTGGACGAACCCGAACAACTGCACTTCGCCCTGGCGCCCGACGCCACAGCCGGCGGCCTGGCGTGGGTCGCCGTGTGCCGGCGCGACTGGCTGACGGCCCACATTCAGGCGCTGGACGCGGCGCAACGCCCGGTCGCCCGCATCGTGCCCGAGCTGGCACCCGATGCCGACAGCCTGCGCCTGACCGTGACCGGCGAGCCGGAGCACCCGCAACTGCTGGTGGGCGGCGCCAACCCGCAGGCGCTGCCCTTGAATGCCGGCACGCGCATGCTGCTGCACGCCCGCTGGGGCGATGACTGGACGCAGGCACCATTGCAGGCCGAGCCCGCCGTCGCCGCCCTGGCCGAATCCTGGCTGGGCCAGGCCCCCACCCTGCTGGCCCCCGCCGAGCGCCGCCTGGCCGCGTGCGGCACGGCCTGGGACCTGGCACAGGGCGAGCTGGCGCGCAGCGGCGCGGCCCGCACCTCGCGCCGCATCGGCGCTGCCTGGCGCACGTTTGCGCATGCGCCACGCTGGCGGCCGGCGCGCTGGGGCCTGGCCCTGCTGCTGCTGGCGCAGGTGGCGGGCCTGAACCTGGCGGCCTGGCGCACGCGCAGCGAGCTGGCCGAGCGGCGCGCGCACGTCAGCGCCGCCTTGACGCAGAGCTTTCCGCAGGTCAAGGTGGTGGTGGACGCCCCCGTGCAGATGGCACGCGAGGTGGCCGCGTTGCGCCAGAACACCGGCGCCGCGTCGCCGCGCGACCTGGGCGCCATGCTCGGTGCCTGGGCGCAGCAGGTGGGCGCCGCCGCCGTGCCCACCGCGTTTGAATTCAGCCCCGGCGAGCTGCGCGTCAAGGGCGTGCAGCTGTCGGCCAGCGAGTTGACCCAGGCGCGCGCGCAACTGCGCCCGCTGGGCTACCGGCTGGACACCGAAGGCGATGGCGCGGTGCTGCGCGAAGGAGCCACGCCATGAGCGCGCCGGGCCGCCCCCAAGCGCGAATCCCGCAGCGCAAAGCGCGAAGGGTTGGTGCAATTTGCGCGCCGGGCCGCTCCCAAGCGCGAATCCCGCAGCGCGCAGTGCGCAGGGGCGTCCAGTGAACGCGCGCCCATCCACCGTGCGCGCGCAGGCCACATGGGCCGCGCTGCCCCCGCGCGAGCGCCGGCTGATCACCGTGGCCGGCGCCGTGGTGGCGCTGGCCCTGCTGTGGTGGCTGGCCCTGGCCCCGGCCCTGGCCACGCTGCGCGCCGCGCCCGCCCAGCGCGCCCAGTTGCAAGCCCAGGCCCAGCAGATGCAGCAGTGGCAACGCGAGGCCGAAGCCCTGAAGAACCTGCCGCCCCTGCCGCGCGAAGCCGCCCTGGCCGCGCTGGAGGCCGCCACCCGACAACGCCTGGGCGCGGCGGGCCAGCTCAGCGTGGTGGGCGACCGCGTGCAGGTCACGCTCAAGGACGCCGGCGCCCAGGATCTGGCCGACTGGCTGCAGGACGCCCGCGCCAACGCCCGCGCCGTGCCGCTGGACGCACGCCTGACGCGCGGCAGCGAGCGCGCGCCGGGCGCCCCCGCGCGCTGGAGCGGCGCCGTGTCGCTCAGCCTGCCCTCATGACGCGCGCGCCCCGCCCCGCCCCGGCGGATGCTCCCTGGCGCTGGGCCGCTGCGGGGGCCGTGCTGGGCCTGGTGCTGGTGGTCGTGCTGGCCGCCCCCGCCCGCTGGCTGGCGGCAGCCACGGCCCAGGCCAGCGGCGGCCGCGTGCTGCTGGCCGAGCCGGCCGGCCGCGTGTGGGCCGGATCGGCGCGCCTGGTGCTGACCGGCGGCGAGGGCAGCCGCGACCGCGCCGCCCTGCCCGGCCGGGTGCAGTGGCGCTTGTCGCCCGGCCTCGGCGCCCTGGCGATCACCGTATCCGCCGACTGCTGCACGCCGCCCGGCGCGCCACTGCGCCTGCGCCTGTCTGCGCGCTGGGACGGCGCGGCGCTGGCGCTGGCCGATGGCCTCTCGCACTGGCCAGCGGCCATGCTGGCCGGACTGGGCACGCCCTTCAACACCATCGAGCCCGAAGGCGAGCTGAACCTGGCAACCCAGGGCCTCGGCGCCCAATGGCAGGCCGGGCGCCTGCAACTGGCCGGCAGCGCCACGCTGACCGCGCGGCAGTTGTCCTCGCGCCTGTCCACGCTGCGGCCCATGGGCTCCTATCAAGTGGTGCTGCAAGGCGGCTCGGACATCGGCGTGACGCTGTCCACGCTGGAGGGCCGCTTGCAGCTGTCGGGCAGTGGCCACTGGGTGGGCACGCGCCTGCGCTTTCAGGGCGAGGCCCGCGCCGCGCCCGGCTTGCAAGCCCAGCTGGCCAACCTGCTCAACATCCTGGGTCGGCGCGAAGGCGACCGGGCCATCCTGTCGTTCGGTTGACCCGAACATGCCCGCGCCTCCGGCTGCGCCCACCCGCCCATTTGCTACAGTGCCACTCGCTCGCCGCTTCGCCCGCCGCTCCATGGCCCATTCCTGCCCGCTCTTTTCGGTTCGCCCCCTGCTCCTTGTCGCCGCACTGGCCCTGGCCGCCGGCGCGCCCGTGCGCGGCAACGCGCAAACACCCCCCGGCACCCAGGCCAGCGGCGCCGGCGCCCAGCCGGCCGCAGGCGGGCGCGTCACGCTGGACTTCGTGAACGCGGACATCGACGCGGTCGCGCGCACCATGGCCACGCTCACCGGGCGCAACGTGGTGGTCGATCCGCGCGTCAAGGGCACGCTCTCGCTGACCAGCACGGTGCCGGTGTCGCCCGCGCAGGCGCTGCAGCTCTTCGCGGCGCAGCTGCGCATCCAGGGCTATGCCCTGGTCGAGCAGAACGGCCTGGCGCTGGTACTGCCCGAGGCCGAGGCCAAGCTGCAAGCCGGCAGCGTGTCGGCCGGCGTGGTCAAGGGCGGGGGCCAGATCCAGACGCAGATCTTTCGGCTGACGCACGAGAACGCCAACAACCTGGTGCCGGTGCTGCGCCCGCTGATCAGCCCCAACAACACCATCAACGTCAACCCGGGCACCAACGCACTGGTGATCACCGACTACGGCGACAACCTGCAGCGCATCGCGCGCATCATCGCCGCGCTGGACGTGTCGCATGCCACCGGCGTGGAGGTGGTGCCGCTCAAGCATGCCGTGGCGTCCGACCTGGCGCCGCTGGTGGCGCGCCTGCTCGAATCGGGCGGTTCCGCCCCGCTGACTCCGACGGCGGCGCCCGGACAGGCCGCCGCAGCCGCCGTGCCCACCGCGACCAGCGGCGGCGGCTACGCCACGGCCGTGCTGCCCGAGCCGCGCAGCAACGCCATCATCCTGCGCGCGGCCAACCCGGCCAAGCTGGCGCTGGCGCGCTCGCTGATCGAGCAGCTCGACCAGCCCGCGCCGCGCGTGGGCGACAGCGGCGGCAGCAACATCCACGTGGTGTACCTGAAGAACGCCGACGCCACCAAGCTGGCCGTGACGCTGCGCGCGGCGCTGGCGTCGCTGCCGGGGCAATCGGCCACCGGCGCCGCGGCGGCGGGCGGGGGCGGCAGCGCCAACGTGCAGTCCCGGTCGGCGTCGAGCAGCACCATGAACATCAATGCCAACACGGGCACCGGCACCGGTGCGGGCCTGGCCAGCGGCCCCAGCATCGACGCGGCCGGCGGCAACCAGCCGTCCACCGGCGGGCAAATCCAGGCCGACCCGGCCACCAACTCGCTCATCATCAGCGCGCCCGAGCCGGTCTACCGCGAGCTGCGCGCCGTCATCGACAAGCTGGATCAGCGCCGCGCCCAGGTGTTCGTCGAAAGCCTGATCGCCGAGGTGCGCGCCGACAAGTCGGCCGACTTCGGCATTCAGTGGCAAGGCCTGTTTGGCGGCGGCAACACCATCGGCATCCTGGGCACCAATTACGCCACCCCCAGCGCCGGCGGCACCGGCAACGCCACCACCAACATCTTCTCGCTGGTATCGCAGTTTGCCGGCGCCAACAGCGGCAACAACTACAACCTGGGCAATGTCACGACACCGCCGCCCACCGGCTTCAACCTGGGCTTTCGGGTGGGCAACCTGCTGGCGCTGGCCAACTTCATCCAGTCCTCCGGCGCGGGCAATGTGCTGTCCACCCCCACGCTGCTCACGCTGGACAACGAAGAGGCCAAGATCATCGTCGGCCAGAACGTGCCCTTCGTCACCGGCAGCTACACCAACACCGGCAGCACCACCAACACCGTCAACCCGTTTCAAACCTACGAGCGCAAGGACGTGGGCCTGACGCTGCGCGTGCGCCCCCAGATCAGCGCCGACGGCACCATCAAGATGGTGATCTACCAGGAGGTGTCGGACGTGGTGCAGGGCACCACCACCCTCGCCACCGGGCCCACCACCAACAAGCGCGCCATCGAATCGAGCGTGCTGGTCAACGACGGCTCGGTGGTCGTGCTGGGCGGCCTGCTGGAAGACAAGTACTACAGCAACGAGGACAAGGTGCCCGGCCTGGGCGACATCCCGGTGCTGGGCAACCTGTTCAAGACGCAAAGCCGCGCCCTGGTCAAAACCAACCTGATGGTGTTCTTGCGCCCGATCATCGTGCGCGACGCCGCCGACAGCGAAGCCTTCTCGCTCAACCGCTACGACCTGATCCGCGCCGCGCAAGGCCGCAGCCAGCCGGCCCCCAGCAGCGTGCTGCAGATCAACCAGGCGCCGGTGCTGCCGGCCGTGACGCCCGTGCAAACGCCGACGCCCACCTCGTCCTCGGGCTGGTCACGGCCTGCGCCGCCCCCGCCGTTGATCGAACTTCCGGCCAGCGGTGAAAGCAGCGATCCCGGCGGCAGCCTCACGAGCACCCGGCCCTGAGAGCCCGTGGAAAAAACCCTCACGCCCGCCTTGACTGCCAAAACGTCCCTGCTCGGCGTTGCAAAGACTCGCCGCAGCCCGAGCTTCGGATGCGTTTTGCGCCTTGATCAGACATGTTTTGGCAGCCCTTTCGGGCGCGCCGAAATTGTTCACTGCCTCTGAGCGACGCGCATGCGCTACCCGCTGCCCTATGCCTTTGCCCGCGCCGCCCGCTTGCTGCTGGAAGACGACGGCGCGCAGCTGACCCTGTGGCACGACGGCCGCCCCGACCCCGCCCCGCTGGGCGAGGTGCTGCGCCGCCACGGCAATGGTGGCGCGCCCTTGCAGTTGCAACAGATCGACGCGCAAACGCTGGCGCAGCGCATCAGCAGCGCCTATTCGCAGGCCGAATCCAGCGCCGCCGCCGTGGTGAGCGAGGTCGAGTCCGACGCCGACCTCTCGCGCATCATGCAGGAGCTGCCCGCCGTCGAGGACCTGCTGGAAGCCGCCGACGACGCGCCCATCATCCGCATGCTCAACGCCCTGCTCACGCAGGCCGCACGCGATGGCGCCAGTGACATCCACATCGAGCCGTATGAGCGCCACTCCAGCGTGCGCTTTCGCGTGGACGGCGCGCTGCGCGAGGTGGTGCAGCCCAACCGCGCGCTGCACGCGGCGCTGATCAGCCGCCTGAAGATCATGGCCGACCTGGACATCGCCGAAAAGCGCCTGCCGCAGGATGGCCGCATCAGCCTGCGCCTGGGCACACGCGCCATCGACGTGCGCGTGTCCACCCTGCCCAGCGCGCACGGCGAGCGCGCGGTGCTGCGCCTGCTGGACAAGTCCGAGAGCCGCATCAGCCTGGAGTCGGTCGGCATGCAGGGCGACGTGCTACAGAAATTCGAGCACCTGATCGCCCAGCCGCACGGCATCATCCTGGTCACCGGCCCCACCGGCAGCGGCAAGACCACCACGCTGTACGCCAGCCTGGCACGGCTGGACGCAGCGCACAACAACATCATGACGGTGGAAGACCCGATCGAGTACGAGCTGCCCGGCGTCGGCCAGACCCAGGTCAACCCGCGCATCGAGCTGACCTTCGCCCGCGCCCTGCGCGCCATCCTGCGCCAGGACCCGGACATCGTGATGATCGGCGAGATCCGCGACATCGAGACCGCGCAGATCGCCATCCAGGCCAGCCTGACCGGCCACCTGGTGCTGGCCACGCTGCACACCAACGACGCCGCCAGCGCCGTCACGCGCCTGACGGACATGGGCGTCGAGCCCTTCCTGCTGTCATCCTCCCTGCTGGGCGTGCTGGCGCAGCGCTTGGTTCGCAAGTATTGCGGCGCCTGCCACGGCAAAGGCTGCGACGCTTGCGGCCACACCGGCTATGCGGGCCGCACCGGCGTGTTCGAGCTGCTGGTGGTGGACGAGGCCATCCAGGCGCAAATCCACGGCCAGGCCGCCGAGGCCGACATCCGCGCCGCCGCACTGGCCAAGGGCATGCAACTGATGCGCGAGGACGGCGAGCGGCTGATTGCGCAGGGCATCACCAGCCGCGAGGAAGTGCTGCGCGTGACGCGCGATTGAAACCGGCTTCGCGCATTGGCAGACAGATCAGCTGATCATGTCGCTGGCTCAGATTGAGCCGCCAGCCCTCACCCCACCCTCTCCCAGAGGGAGAGGGAGCAAAACCGGCGCGGCCGATCGCCCTCGCCCCTCTGGGAGAGGGAGGGGTGAGGGGCTTCTGAGGCAAATACATAATCAGGACAAATCAGGCTCTCGCGCTTGTCTGGCAAGCGCCAGAAGCTATAAAAAGATGAGTATTGGTGTTCTGGCAACGGGATTTTCACGCCCCGTGTCGGCTCCAGAAGTCGGCCGGGGTCACGATGGAATACGGCCCTGCCAGCGCCAGCAGATCCCGATCGCCGGTGATCAGGTAGTCGGCTTTCGACGCCACCAGCGTCAGCAACACCGCCTGATCGGCTGGGTCGCGCAGCTTCGCATCCGGCACGCCATCGGGTTCGACCACGTCGGCGATGAACATGAGGCTGTCCACCAAGTCGCGGATTTCACCGGGCGTCATGCGCACGCGCGCCAGACGTGGCAGCACCCGCGACAACTCGTCCAGGATGTAGCGCGACAGCACGACGTCCAGGCCGCCATCGCGCCACGTCGACACGATGCGCCCCGGCACACTGCCCGGATAGGCCAAGCCCGACACCAGCACGTTGGTGTCGAGCACGACGCGCAAACCCGGCATCAGCGCCGCTGCCGTTCGGCCGCAACGGCCGCGTCGATCTCGGCCATGCCCTCCCCGGCCGGCACTTCGGAATAGGCCTGGGCAATGCGCGCACTGAGCGCGTCAAAGCGCTCGCGCATGCGCCGGATGCGGGCAAACAACTCCGCGTCCACCAGCGCGGCGACCGGCTTGCCATCCTTGTTGATGACGATGCTGTCGTTGCGGTATTGCACCTGGTTGAGCATCTCGCCCAGGTTCTGCCGAAAGCTCACGGCACTGATTTCGGTGATCATTGTGAACATTCAATCATGTTGATCGATATGACCATTATGATTTGAATTCGACAGCCTGTCCAACCGCATACGGCATGGCCAACGCACCCGCCATGCGGCCACTCACTGGGCTCATGTCACAGGCGAAATTGGGTCTGGCGCTTCTCCAGAAAGCGGCAGGCGCTACGAAAAATACAGCATTCGCATTTTTCGCCCCGGCTTTTCACGCCGTTCGGCCACCGGGCATCAAACCCGCCAGCTGCCGCTGCGCGATCACGTGCCCATGCGCGGCGGCCTTGGCGATCCACATCAGCGCCAGCGCATCGCCGTCACCCTCGCACAGCCCGCCCGCATGCAGCAGACCCAGCCAGTGCATGGCGTCGGCCTGGCCCTGCTGCGCCGCCTGCGTGAGAAAGTGCAGCGCAGGCACAACGTGCCCCCCTGCGCCGCGAGCCAAAGGCACTGGCCTGGAGCCCGCCTGCGCCTTGGCCTCATCCAGCGCCGCCAGGGCAAACAGCGCGCCCACGTCGGCCTGCGCCGCCGCATCGCCCTGGTCGGCACGCAGCAGCATCCGCACGTCCTCGTCGGTCAAATCCAGCCCCAGCGCCGGCTGCACCGCCGCAAACGGCACCAGCGCCCCGCGCCCGTCGCCCAGGCGCGGCACCTGCCCCTCTTCGATGCGGCGCTGCCAAGTGCGCGTGCTGCGGCCGGTCAGCACGGCGGCCGTGCTCAGGCTGATGGGGTAAAGGGCGTCGGCGGGAGGCATGCGGCCGATTCTAGTGAGCGCGGGGCTGCCGTTGGCCGGCCGCGTGCACAAGGCGAGCAGCGCTTGGCGGGCTGGCATGCCGCCGCGCCCTTGCCGCGCCGCCCATCACCGGGGACAAATTCGCGTCAGATCAAATTTTTTTGCCAAAGTACGGGTCGCCCAGGCACCGTCTGTCCCGCGCTGCAACCCTTCCCGCACTGGCAGACTTACCGTTTGCCTGCTGGCCGCGGCAACGGCGCGGGGTGCTCGCTCAGGCGGCCTGTGACGTACTTGTGCAGCACGCTGGCAATCAGGGTCTGATAAGGCATGCCCTCTTCCATGGCCTTGGCCTGGATGTCCAAAAGATCCCCCGAAGACAGCCGAACATTGACCCGGCGATCCTTGATTGCCGTGGCGCGGGCAGCGGCCTTGATCCTGGCCAGCTCAGCCTTGCTGGCGATCGACTCCAACTCGCCGCGCTCGAAGGCGGCCAGCAACTCGCGCTCTTCGTTATCCATCCGGCTGTGCATCGCTTGCTCCTGGATTCAAATAGTCTCTGGTGGCTTTTCGGCTGGGGATGATGGTCTTCAGGAAAAGCGCTTGGTCCTCTTCGACGAACGGAACCAAGTACACATAGTCGCCGTACGAGACGACCAAAATTTTTTGCCCCGGATATCGCTGTCTGTTTGGATGCGCCAGCACATCCAGCAAACCGCCACCTTCGATGGCCACCACGATGTTTTCGAAACTCACCCCGCGCTCTCGCTTGAGCAAGTTGTTCTTTTCGGCGTTCCAGCGCAAGGGTTTCACTGTTGACATGATCCCGTTTTGTGTGCCTTTTGTCAACACCACCGCCCGGTTTGAGCAGCCAGCGCCCGATCACACCCGATCGCCCGCGCCTGTCTCATAAATCACGGCGCACCTGACCGGCGAGTGCAGCCCACCTGCCAAGCCGCCGCCGGCGCTCTGCCACTTTGACCGGCGCCGTCACCCCCGGCGCGCGCCATGTCGCATCGTTGGCGCGACAGGCCGGCCGCATGTCAGCCAGCCGGCGCGACAAAACCGCCGTGTCGCGGCCCGCCGCGCGCCCGCACGCGCCCAAAACGCCCTTTTCTTCACCAATCCGGGCCCGCCAGCCGCTTGGCACACCCCCTGCAACACACAGGGCGTGCGGCGACGCACCGACCCGCTCAGGGAGTGTCCCCAAGGTCTCCAAGGTTCAACTTCAATTTTTTTGAGGAAAACGGAAATGAAAAAACTGCAAAAAGGCTTCACCCTGATCGAATTGATGATCGTGGTGGCCATCATTGGCATTTTGGCTGCGGTCGCGCTGCCGGCTTATCAGGATTACACGGTGCGCGCCAAGGTGACTGAAGCCGTGATTGCCGCGTCGTCCGCCAAGAGCGCTTTGAGCGAAGGTTTTCAGTCCGACGGCCTGACGGGCTTGGATTCCGCTGCGGCAGCGATCAATGCGACGCCATTTGCTCAGAAGCGCTCTAAATACGTGGTCAACTATTGCGTATATCCTGCAGCAGCCGGCGGTGCACCCACTGCCGCCAACTGCGCCGCATTCGCAGCAGGTGCGACGAACTGGGTGGTTTCGGTGGCGGTTGCAGCCACTGCCGGCAACGGTATTCCCACGAACCTCAACGGCTACAGGTTTAACCTTGCGCCGAACGTTGCGAACGCCATTCCGGTGGCAGGTGCACAAGGCGCGGTTGATTGGGCCTGCACCAGCACGACCAACGTGGCCGCAACGGGGCGCGGTTTGGGAAACAGAACTGTTCCTGCCGCCAACCCGATGCCCGCCAAGTACATGCCGGCAGAGTGCCGCTGAAAGTTGGGAGCGTTGATTTCGGAGCCGTCTGTTTGAACGATTGGACGGTTCTGTTCAAAACCGAAAAGGGCGCAATGCGCCCTTTTTTCGTACCCTAAATATTGTGAAATTGGGGTCTGGGAAATTGTGGGAAATTGGGGTCGGATCACAATTTCCCCCTTGATCCCACGCCCCCAACCTCCCATCGGCTGGCTTGCACGAATCGACCTCCATGGCCTTCTCGCATCGTTTGCACCTCGCGGCGCGCTACGCACTGCGGCACCTGCTTCTTTCCCTGTTGATCGCCCTGGCCTCGGCTGCCATGGTGTTTGGCCTGTGGTATCCGGCACCCTACCGCCAGTTGCTTCAGGTCGACCAGATCTATCTGCTGGTGCTGGCGGTGGATGTGGTGTGCGGGCCGCTGCTGACGCTGATTCTGGCCAGCCCGAAGAAGTCGCGGCGTGAACGCTGGCTGGACTTTTCGCTGGTCGGCGCGATCCAGCTGGCCGCCTTGGCCTACGGCATGCACAGCGTATGGGTGGCCCGACCGGTGGCGCTGGTGTTCGAGGTGGACCGACTTGTGGTGGTGACGGCCAATGAGGTGAACCGGGATGCCCTGCCCAAGGCGCCGTCCCATTTGCGCCAATTGCCCTGGTCGGGTGTGCTCAAGGCGAGCACGCGCAAGGCGGCCAACAACAGCGAATTCATGCGCAGCATCGATCTGGGATTGGCCGGCATCTCGAAGGCAATACAACCGGACTGGTGGCAGCCCTGGGCCGATTCACTGCCGGCCATGCACCAGCGCGCCAAGCCGCTGGCCGAGCTGATGGCACGCAAGCCCCAGGCCGCCCCAGCGCTGCAAGATGCCGCCCGCGACGCCGGGCACGCCGCGGCCGAGCTGAGCTATCTGCCCCTGGTCAGCAGCAAGACGCTGGACTGGGTGGCGCTGCTGGACGCCCAGATGAACATGGTGGGCTGGGCGCCGGTGGATGGGTTTTGACTTGCTCTTGTTTTGTTTGGTTGACCAGGCTAGACTAAGGTCAACCGAAGAGGTGCATCTCATGCAATCGATCAATATGCTGGAAGCCAAGTCATCGTTGTCGCGGCTCGTCGAGTCGATCGAGCAGGGTGCGGTGAGCGAGATCGTGATTGCACGCAACGGCCGTCCAGCGGCGCGGCTGGTGCCGCTGGATGCAAGCCCCGTGGGGCGCCGCATCGGAGTGGCGCGCGGACGCTTTGTGGTGCCCGACGACATCGATGCGCACAACGCCGACGTGGCGCAACTCTTTGCCGGCGGGCGTTTGTCTTGAACCTGCTGCTGGACACGCATGTCGCCTTGTGGGCCATCACGGACAGCCCGCGCTTGAACGCCCAGGCGCGCGAATGGATCGAGTCACCCCGCGCAACGGTATGGGTGAGCGCGGCGACCGTGTGGGAGATTGCCATCAAGCACGGCCTGGGGCGAGGCGACATGCCCGTTTCGGGACAGGAGGCCTTGGACTATTTTCGCCAGTCGGGCTACCGCCTGCTGGCGGTGCAGCCCGAGCACGCGGCGGCCGTCGAGACTCTGCCGGCGCACCACACGGATCCCTTCGACCGTATCCTGATTGCCCAGGCCCTGACCGAACCGATGCGGCTGCTGACGCACGACAGCACGGTGGCGCGCTATCTGGACACGATCATCCAAGTTTGACGGGAAAAATCAGCGGGAATTGGGGTCGGATCACATTTATCCCGCTTTCCTCACTGAAAAAGAGCGCTTCGGCGCTCTTTTTTGTTGGATCTGCAAACAGGAAAAATCAGTTCTCGGCCATCCATTGCGCCGGTGTCCAGACCGGACCCGGCGCGTCGCTGGCCTCAAGCAGGCGCGCGTCGCCGGTGATCAAGACCAGGTCCGAATGGGCGGCCAGCAGGTCCCACAGCATTTGGTCCTTGGGGTCGGGCGCGGGCTGCGGGCTCGGCGGCGCGGTGATGATCATGGCGTGCTCAGACAGGTCGGTGAGGAGGGTGTCGATTTCGTCGGCCGCCAGCCGGTGGCGCGCACGGATGTGCGGGCGCAGCAGCACGGCGCGGTACTCGGCCAACAGCGGCTCCGAGAGCGCAAACGCAAACCGCGCCAGCACCATGCCGTCCAGAATGCGCGCCACGGGCGACCCTGCGGTCCGCGTGAGCAAGCCGGCGACCACGACGTTGGTGTCGACAATGGGGTGGCGCGCGCTCATCGCGCAGGACGGCGTGCGCGCACCTCAGCTTGCTCGTGCAGCGCCAGTTCGAGCGCCTGCGCGTCGTCCAGGTCGCTGGCCTGGCGCGCGCGTTGCACCAGGGCAATGGCTTGCTCGCGCGGCTTGACGCCAAAATGCTCCAGCGCCGCATCGATCAGCCCGCCGATGCTGCTGCCGCGCGCAGCAGCAGCCTGCTTGAGCGCACGGTAACGTTCTTCGGAGAGGGTAATGGTGAGACGGCTCATGGACGAAGGCATTGAGAATCGACGAGTTCATTGTGCGACAAAGCACCAAAACATACAAGTGAATGGCGAAATTGCGAAATTCGGGTCAGATCAACATTTGATGAAAATGTGAAAATGGGGTCAGATCAAATTTATTGCTGTAGCCACGCGGCCCGCTGTGCCTCCAGCGGCAATTCGTGCGCCAGCGCCATCTCCTCGCGCTGGTGGTGATGCTCCAGCAGGTGACGCAAGGCGTGCGCGGCGTCCAGCAGGCCGAGCACGGCCAGGCGGCGCGCCTGCTGGCCCTGCGGCGCGTGCGCGGCAGCGGCCTGCACCCGGGCCGCGTATTCGTCGGCCAGCAGGGCGATGCGCTCGTGCTCCAGCCGGTAGACGCGGGCGTCCCAGCGCGCGCCTTCAGGCACGTGGGGCAGCAGGCGGGTTTGCTCGATGTCGATGTGGCGGGCCAACGCGAGGCGCCAGCGGGCCAGGCGGCGCCGCGCGCTCTTGAAGTCGCCGGCCACGACGTCCAGCAGGTGGGCCTGCAGCAGCGCGTCCATGCGCTGGTGCTCGCGTTCAAACAGGTTGGGAGTTGCGCCGTCCATCCGCCGAGTGTGGGACAACTTTCAGCACGCCCGGCCTCACCGACTCCGATGGCCCCAGGGCCAGCGGGCCGATGTGCAAGCCCTGCTCAGACCGCGTAGCCCGGATTGGGCAGGACGCCGCCCGTCAGCTTGGGCGTGTTGAGCTGGCGCGGGGCCACCTTGCCGCCGCGGGCCTTCAGCCACTCCTCGACCAGGTCCCACACCATCTTGTTGCCGGCCTTGGCGGCGTCTTCGGCCACCGGGGCCCAGCCGGCCACCTTGTAGGTCTTGGCGGGGTCGATCAACTCGCCCTTCAGCCGCATGTCGCTGATGCGCTGGCCCATGCCGGCCAGCGGGTCGCAGGCGTAGGTCAGGCCGCCCACGCGCACCATGTCGCCCCCCTGCTGGTAGTAGGGGTCGGGGTTGAAGAGGTTGTCGCACACGTCTTCGAGCACGGTCTTGAGCATCTCGCCCTTCATGTCGGTCAGCGTGGCGTAGCTGTAGGTGGTGGCCGTCATGTCGAGCAGCCATTCGCGCGTGATGGCCTGGCCGGGCAGCAGCGAGGTGCCCCAGCGGAAACCGGGCGAGAAGGCGATGTCGGCGCCCTGCACGTCCATCAGCGCATCGACGATGAGCTGGTCGCCCGTGCCGTTGAAGTTGCCGCGGCGGTACAGCAGGCCTTCGGTGACGGCCAGCTGCTCGGCCAGCTTGCCCTCGTAGGGCGCGCGGATCTTGGTGACGAGCGCATCCATGTCCTTGTCGGCCGGCAGCATGTTGGCAAACACGGGCAGCAGCTTGTAGCGAAAGTCCTTGACCTTGCCGTCCTTGACGTCGAAGTCGATCACGCCCAGAAACTTGCCGTTGCTGCCGGCGTTGGTGACGATGGTCTGGCCGCTCTTGTTCTTGATGATGCTGGCCACCGGCATGCCGTCGTGCGTGTGGCCGCCCAGGATGGCGTCCACGCCGGTCACGCGGCTGGCCATCTTCAAGTCGACGTCCATGCCGTTGTGGCTGAGCACCACCACCACCTGCGCGCCCTTGGCGCGCGCCTCATCCACCATCTTCTGCAGGTTCTCGTCCTGAATGCCGAATTCCCAGTCGGACACCATGTAGCGCGGGTTGGCGATCGGCGTGTACGGGAAGGCCTGGCCGATGATGGCGCAGGGCACGCCGTTGATGGGCTTGATGACGTAGGGCTTGAACACCGGGTCGCCGAAGTCGGTGGTCTTGACGTTTTGCGCGACGAAGTCCACCTTGCCGGCGAAGTCCTTGTCGATGATTTCCTTGACGCGCGCCATGCCCAGAGTGAACTCCCAGTGGCCCGTCATCACGTCCACGCCCAGCAGCTTGCAGGCGTCCACCATGTCCTGGCCCTTGGTCCACAGCGCGGTGCCGCTGCCTTGCCAGGTGTCGCCGCCGTCCAGCAGCAGCGCGCCGGGGCGGCTGGCGCGCATGCGCTTGACGAGGGTGGCCAGGTGCGCAAAGCCGCCCACCTTGCCGTAGCGCAGCGCCGCCTGGTCGAAGTCGAGATAGGTCAGCGCGTGCGCCGTGGGCGTGCCGCCTTTGACGCCGACGGCCTTGAGCAGTTGCTCGCCCACCAAATGCGGCAGGCGGCCCTTCATGTCGGCCACGCCCAGGTTCACGCTGGGCTCGCGAAAGTAGATTGGTTTGAGCTGCGCGTGGCAGTCGGTCATGTGCAGGAAGGACACGTTGCCGAACCTGGGCAGGTCGTACAGCCCTTCGGCCGCCGTCTGCGCGCTGGCGTCGGCAAAGCGGCCCAGGCCCAGGCCGGCGGCGCTGGCAGCGCCCAGCACCTGCATGAATTCGCGTTTGGTGAGGTTCATTTATCAGCACCAACTGAAGTATCAACGACAAAAAAGCCCGGCGACGCCGGGCTGCGGCACGGTTACTTACTGGTTGACGGGCGACTTGGGGTCGAGCAGCAGCGCCACGATGTCGCGCACCTGCGCCTCGGTCAGGATGCCCTCGGTGCCGGCGCGCGGCATGTTGGAGCAGGCGTTGTAGGCCTTGCTGTTCCAGATCTTGCCCCAGGTGTACTTGACGACCTCCTGCGCCTGCGGGCTGGCCGGGTCGGTCACGCCGCGCTGCTTGCCGTAGTTGTACAGGCTGGGGCCGATGGTGCCAAAGGAGATCTCCTTCTTGTCGATCTGGTGGCAGTTGTAGCAGTTGCCGCCATTGGCCGCGCCGGCCTTGTCGGTCCAGGTGCGGCCGCGCCCGCTTTGGGCGATTTTTTCGCCCTCTTTCCAGTCGCCCAGGTACTTGCCGTCGGCGGGCCACTGGATGGTCTTCAGGTTGAGCGCCTCGATTTCCTTGGCGCGCTCGGGCGAAAGCGGATGGCCGGCCACGTCGGCGGCGCTGCAGGCCTGGTCGGTGGGATCTTCGCCCAGCGCCTGGCTGACCTTGACGATGCCCTTGTCCTGGAACGAGTTCTTGACCACGTCTCGCGTCAGTGCGTCCAGCTGGGCCGACGACATGCCGGTCTGGTCCACGCCGCCGCTGGCGCAAGCCACCAGCAACGAGGTGGCGCCCAGCAAGGTGGCGGCAGTGAAGGCGATGCGGTGTTTCTTCATCATGGTGGGGGCTCTCCTGCTTCAGCGCTTGATCGTGGGGGCGGCCGACTTGTCGCCCTTGGCGTTCACGCCCATGTACACACCCAGGGCGATCGTCGCGTCGCTGCCGAAGATCGGCTCGGGAAAGCGCTGCTGGCGATAGCAATCGTTCAGGCGGTGCTGCATGCTCCACATCTCGCCGCTGGAGACGCGGTAGGCCGGCCAGGCGGAAAAGCCCACGCCGTCGCCCGGGTTGCCGGTGAGCTTGGGCAGGTCTTGCAGGCGAATGCGCTTGCCATCCTCGCCGTGGCAGGAGGCGCAGGCAAAGTCATGCGAGCCGCCACGCAGGAAGAACAGGCGCTTGCCCACTTCATAGGCCACGCGCTCCTGCGGTTGCGACTGCGGCAGGTTCATGCGCAGGCCCTTGGATTCGCTGGCGATCCAGGTGGCCAGCGCCGTGGTGTTGGCGCGCTCGCCCTTGCCCCAGGCGCCCTTGATGACTTCATTGGGATCGATGCCCTGCAGCGTGCTCATGCAGGTGACCAGGCGCGACTCGAGGTCCTGCACCTTGCCGGTGTCGGCAAACCAGCGCGGCAACTCGACGAAGGCGCCCTTGACCACGCCCGGGCCCTTGCCCAGGTCGCATTGCTCGAGCGAGGCGTTCTTGGGGCCGCGCTTCTTGCTCCACAAGTCCTGGCCCTTCATCTCGAACAGATCGGCGGGGTTGCCGTCCTGCAGCATCTCGCGGTATTCCTCGATGGCCTGGACGGAGGTCTTCTGGGCCAGCGCCGGTGTGGCGAGGGCCAGCGCCCCCAGCGCGGCCAGGCAAAGCGATCGTGCGTGCATCGTCAAATGTCTCCTGGGTATGTTCAAACGATGGGATGAAAAGCAAAACAAACGGCGGACCGACGCGAGTCGCCGCCGCATGAGCGCAGCCAATGCCGCAAGTCAGGAAACCGTGGCTTCGTCGGTGCGGGTATCGCCCTTGTTGTCCTTCCAGGACACGGACACCTTGTCGCCCGCCTTGCCGCCCTTGACGGTGAACTGCAGGAAGGGATTCTTGGACACCGCCGGGCCCCACTCGCACGAAAAGACGGGCTTGCCGTTGAGCGAGGCCGTCACGTCGGTGATGTGCCAGGCCGGGATCAGCTTGCCCGACGAGTCCTTGCGTTGGCCGGACTCCATCTCGTGCGCCATCAGCACACGCACCGTGGTCTTGTCGCCCGCCGCCTGGGCGCGAATGCGCATCGGATCACCCATTTCATTTCTCCTATTTCAATTCAGTTGACACAGAGGCACGCACACGCTCTGGTGGCCGCGGAGCAGGCCGTGCAAACGGCCTCCGCGGACGGGCTTTGCCCGGCTGCTGGAGGCGCCCCCTTCCAGGGGGGAGGCGCAACAACGCGCAGCGTGTGGAGCCTGGGGGTAGTTCATTTTCAACCGCCGCAGCCGCCCAGGGTGACCTTGACTTCCTTCTTGGCGTACAGCGCCTTGCCGTCGGTGGTGACGGCCACCGCGTAGACGTCGGAGGACTGGCCCATCTTGGCGCGGGTGGCGAAGTTGGCCTCGACCTCGGGGCTGACGTTGAACACCGCCACCAGGGGCGACGGGTTCTTCTCGACCATCAGCAGCATTTCCTTGACGTTGGGCAGCGTGGTGGCCACGGTCATGGGCACGACGGCGCCGTTCTCGGCGATGTCGGGCGCGGTGAGCGTGACGTCCTTGCTTTCGGCGAGCGCGCCGGTCACGCCCAAGCCCTTGAGCGCATCGGCCATCTGCTTGCCGTCGAAAGCGGCCTTGTTGAAAGCCAACGCCGGCTGCGACAGCAAAGTGCCCGCAGTCAGCACGCTGGCGGCCAGCGCGCCCTGGCGGAGGGTTTCGCGACGAGTCTGCATGAATCGATCTCCTTGATCCAAATGAAACAATTGGCTTGATGTTAACGGAAGTGTGAAATATGCCCAGCGGGATATCCCCGACTCTCCCGGCAATTCATGGTGTTGCGCGCCGCCTGAACGACAGGAAACCCAAAGAGCCGAGCGGCCGCGGAGCAGGCCAGGCCAGCGATCGCCGTGGTCGGGGTCCCCCCGGTCACAGGCGATGCCCCCTGCAAGGGGGCTGAGGCCTGCGGCTCCAGACCTGCCTGCGCAGGTCTGGACAGGTCGAAGGGCCGCCGACTCTGGCGGCGAGCACCAGGCATGCCATCGCGTAGCGAGTGAAGACCGGGGGGGTTTCATCTCACTTGGCTTTGGCGCCCGCGGCCAGCCAGGTGGCAATGGCCTTGGCGTCGTCCGCGGGCAGGGTTTGCGCGGGCATCGGCACGTTGCCCCACACGCCCTGGCCGCCCGAGACGATCTTGCCTGCCAGGTAGTCGGCCTTGCCCGCATGCTTGGCGGCAATCTCGGCAAAGCCCGGGCCCACCAGCTTGGCGCTCATGCCGTGGCAGGCGGTGCAGCCGTTCTTTTGCGTGAGCGCGATGGCGGCAGCCGCCGGCGCGTCGGCTGCGGGCTTGGCGGCAGCGCCCGTCTTGCCGTCGTCCTTGATGGTGACCTCGCCGCGCTGCGGGCCCACCAGGCGGTTCTGGTCGTGCAGGTTGCCCCAGGCGTCGGAAGCATGCGGGGGCAATTTGGATGACACGTCCACCGGGACTTCGCAGTTGCTCATGCAGGCCTTGGCCTGGGTATCGGGCTTGATCTTGCCAGCGCCGAACTCGTTGCCCGGCCACAGGGCGTGCTGCGTGCTCATGCCGTTGCGGTTGGGCATGCGCTGTTGCACCTCGGCGATGTTCTTGTCCGACAGCGTGAAGTCGGCCGGCACGATGTCGCCCAGGTTGAGCAGGAAGGCGGTGACGGCGTAGACCTCGTCCACCGACAGGGACTTGGGCGCGTTCCAGGGCATGGCGCGGTGGATGTAGTCCCACAGCGTGGACACCGTGGGCACCTTCATCAGCGTGGTGCGGCCGGGGTAGTCGGGGCGCATCAGCGTGGCCACGTGCCCGGTCTTGATGTCGTCCTTGGTGGTGCCGCCCACCAGCGGGTTGAACACCGAGTTGGATTCGCCGAACACGCCGTGGCAGCTGGCGCACTTGGACTCCCAGATGTCCTGGCCCTTGTCCACGCTGCCCGAGCCGGGCGGCAGGCCCTTGAAGTCGGGGCGCACGTCGATGTCCCAGGCCTTGACCTCGGCCGGCGTGGCCGCGCGGCCCACGCCCGGGAACTTGTCCTGTGCCCCCGCCGGCAGCACGCAGGCAGCCAGCAGCAGCGCGGCCAAGGCATTACGAGAGCTGGACATTCTTCACCTCGCCGCTTTCCTGCACCAGCCAGGACTGGATGGCGTTGTTGTGATAGATCGAGCGCGTGCCGCGCACCGCGCGCAGCTGCTTGTAGCTGGGCTGCACGAAACCGGTGTCGTCCATGGCGCGGCTTTGCACGATGGCGGGCTTGCCGTCCCACACCCAGTCGATATTGAACCGCGTGAGGCACTTGTCGAGCACCGGCGTTTGCAGCCGCGCCGTGCGCCAGTTGCGCCCGCCGTCCACCGACACGTCCACGCGCGTGATCTTGCCGCGCCCCGACCAGGCCAGGCCGCTCACGTTGTAGAAGCCCTTGTCCAGCAGCACCTGACCGCCCGAGGGGGTGGTCACCACGCTCTTGCACTCCTGGATGCTGCTGTACTGGCGGTGCAGGCCGTCGGGCATCAGGTCGATGTAATGCACCGCCTCGTCCTTGGTGTTCCAGGGCGCGTCGTCCACCTTCACGCGGCGCAGGTATTTCACCCAGCTCACGCCCTGCACGCCCGGCACCACCAGGCGCAGCGGGTAGCCGTTTTCGGGGCGCAGCATCTCGCCGTTTTGCCCGTAAGCCACCAGCACCTGGCCGCTCTTGACCAGCTCGATCGGGATGGTGCGCGTCATCGAGGAGCCGTCGGCGCCCTCGGCCAGCACGAAGCGGCCGCCGCTCAGGTCGGCGCCGGCCATCTCCAGCAAGGTGATGAGCGGCACGCCGGTGAACTCGCTGCACGAGAGCATGCCGTGCGAGTACTGCACCGTGGGCACGGCCACGTTGCCCCATTCCATGCCGGTGTTGGCGCCGCACTCGATGAAGTGAAAGCGCGACACGCTGGGCAGCCGCATGATCTCGTCCATGGTGAAGACCTTGGGCGTTTTCACCATGCCGTTGATCATGAAGCGGTGCCTGGACGGATCGACGTCCCACCAACCCTGGTGATGCCGCTCGAAGTGCAGGCCGCTGGGCGTGACGATGCCGAACAGCGATTGCAGCGGCGCGAACGACACCGAGGCCTGCGTGGTCTGCGTCAGGCCCGGGCTGGGCCGGCGCTGCACGTTGGATTCGTACTGCGAGGGCTTGCCGTAGCCGTCGGTCACCACCGGCTGGCCCAGGCCGGTGGACCAGGGCGGCAGGTTGAGGATGTTGGGGTCGCCCCCCTCGGCCGGCACCGGATTGGCCTGGGCGGCCGCGCGCGTGGCGGCCGAGCCGGCCAGGGCCGCGGCAAACGCGCCGCGGATGAAGTCGCGCCGACCGTGCCGCGCCTGGGCGAACACGGCCTGGACGCCGGCGCGGTCGATGAAGCCCTCGGGCGCCTTGCGCAGGCGACCGTGCGATGCGTCCGCTTGGGGCATGGGGAGGTGTGCAAAGGTCATACAAACATAAATATATGCGCAGTTGCTTATATTAACGGCGGTCTGCCCGCCCCACCATCGGGTTTGCCCGTGGTCAAAACCGCACCGGGAGCGCCGGTGTCACTTCGAAAAGCGGTAGTGGTCGCGGTTGAGCACCGCGGCGATGGCCGCCACGTCCTCGGGAAACAGCGACAGGTTCAGCTCGGTGCTGCAACGCTCGACCATGCTGATCAGCGCGGCCGGGGTGTTGATGCGCCCCTTGGGCCGATAGACGTCCTTGCCGTCATGGCCCCATTTCTGGGCGTGGCATTGATTGCACTTGCTCTCGGCAATCAGCCGTTCGCCCAGCTTGAGGTCCGCGTCCTTGAAGACGGCCGGCACCTGGGCATGCACCGCGCCGGCGCCCAGCAGGGCCAGGGTGATGGCGACAAGGGTACGCGACATGGCTGACTCCGAAATCAAGGACTGGAGCCTGCATCGTGCCCCACGCCCGACAGCCGGCGCAAGCGGAGAAATCCCTCAACCCGCAATCGCCCGCCGCGCCTGCTCCAGGCGCTGGTCCAGATAGCCACTGTAGAAGTCGGGCGAGCCGCCCTCCAGCCGCTCGGCCACCTCGCGCCCGCCGGCGCCCAGGAACAGCACCGTGGGCGCGATCGTGACCTTCCAGGCGCGCACCAGCTCGGCATGGGTGGTGGGTTCACCCGCCGCCGTCTGCGTGGCCTGCGCGCTGCCCCAGTCGATCTGCACCACGGGCAGGCCCTCGTCAGCGTGCATGGGCGCCAGGTAGTGCTCGCGCACCAGCTTGCACCAGGGGCAGCCGTGCAGGCTGACCATCGTCACCAGCGGCTGCTTGCGCGCCAGCGCCTGGGCCAGCTCGACCGGCAAGGCGCGCGAGGGCGGCAAGGTCTTGGCCGCGGCGCGCGCCGGCGCCGCCGCGCCCAGCGCCACCAGCGCGCCCAGGCCCGCCAACAGGGGGCGGCGTCCGATCGGCTGCAAGTGCCTCGACGTCATTTCGTCTCGTGCTCCATCAGCAGGTAGGTGTTGTAGGCGTTCATGCGGTTGGCGGGGCCGAACAGGGGCAGATTTTCCCACTGGCTCCAGTCGGTGGCCTGGTAGGCCTCGTCAAACGGCGTCATGTCGCGCGCGGCGGCGCCCATGGTCTTGCGCAGGTAGATCAGGTAGTCGCGCGTGAGCTGCATGTCCTTGCGCGCGTCGGTGGACGCCGGGCCATGGCCGGGCACGATGACCTCGGCGCCCAGGCCCAGCAGCGTGTCCAGCGACTGGATCCAGTGGCCGCTGTCGGCATCGCCAACGAAGGGAATGCGATTGCGAAACACCAGGTCGCCCGCGTACAGCACTTTGCGCGCCGGCACGTAGACCACCAGGTCATCGGGCGTGTGCGCGGGGCCGACGGGTTGCAGGACCAACCGGGTGTCGCCCACCGTCAGCTCGGTGCGGCCGTTGATCCATTGGGTGGCGGGCACCAGTCGGGTCTGCTCGTCGATCCAGGGCGCCAGCTCCTTGCGCGAGGCCTCCAGCCGCAGGCGCGCCGTGTCGGAAACCAGGTACTCGCGCCCGGACTGCTGGGCAATGATCTGGGCGCCCAGCGCCGCAAACACCTGCAGGCCGTAGACGTGGTCGGCGTGGTAGTGGGTCAGGATGACGTGGGTGACCGGTTGCGGCGTGATCTTGCGAATCTCGGCCAGCAGGCGCTCGGCCAGCGCAGGCGAGCCCAGCGCATCGATCACCACCACGCCCTTGTGGGTGACGATGAAGCCCGCATTGGAGATGAAATTCTGGTTGGCGGGTGAGCCCAGCGCCGACAGGCCCTGCACGTACCAGCAGCCGGGCGCCGCCTCGCGCGCCTGCATGGGCGGCTCACCTGCCGGGGCATCGGCCGCCTGAGCAGGGCGCGCCCAAACCGAACCGAACCCCGCCACCGCCGCGCATGCGCAGCACCGCAAGAGTTGACGACGATCAATTGCAGCGAGCATCGTGCGGTCTATATTTATAAGCAATTACTGATGTAATTATCGGGAATGGTCATGGACTTGACAAGCCTGCTGGATCGGCACGGAACCGGCCCCGTACTGGCGGCGGGCGGCGCCGTGATCGGCGCGCTGTTCGGCTTCTTTGCCCAGCGCTCGCGCTTTTGCCTGCGCGCGGCTGTCATCGAGTTCTGGCACGGCAAGTTTGCCGAAAAGCTGTCGGTGTGGCTGCTGGCCTTTGCCAGCGCGGTGATTGCCGTGCAGGCCCTGATTTTGAGCGGCCTGCTGGACGTGAGCGGCGCGCGCCAGCTGGCCAACCGCGGCAGCCTGTCGGGCGCGCTGGTGGGTGGCCTGCTGTTTGGCGCCGGCATGATCATGACGCGCGGCTGTGCCAGCCGGCTGCTGGTGCTGTCGGCCAACGGCAATCTGCGCGCATTGCTGTCGGGACTGGTGTTTGCCGTTACCGCGCAGGCCGCGCTGGCGGGCAGCCTGTCGCCGCTGCGCGCCGAAATTGCGTCGTGGTGGACGATCGAGGGCGGCGCCGCGCGCCACCTGCTGGAGCGCCTGGGCGGCGGCGCGGTCGACGGCCTGGTGCTGGGCCTGCTGTGGCTGGTGGTGGCGGTGATCTTTTCGCTGCGCTCGGGCAACCGGCCCTGGATGTGGATCGGCGGCATCGGCACCGGCGTGGCGGTCGCGCTGGCCTGGTGGTTCAGCTACCTCGTCTCCCATTCCAGCTTCGATCCGGTGCAGATCCAGGGCGTGACCTTCAGCGGCCCCTCGGCCGAGTGGCTGATGCGGGTGCTGTCCACGCAGGCGGCGCAACCCTTCGGCTTTGACGCCGGCATGCTGCCGGGCGTGTTTGCCGGCTCGGCGCTGGGCGCGCTGGTGGGGCGCGAATTCAAGATCGAGGGTTTCAAGAACGGCTATCACATGGCGCGCTACATGGTGGGTGCCATGCTGATGGGCTTTGGCAGCATGCTGGCCGGCGGCTGCGCCGTGGGCGCGGGCATGACGGGCGGCGCCATCTTTGCCCTGACGGCCTGGCTGGCGCTGGCCGGCATGTGGGCCGGCGGCGGCCTGATGGAGCGCTGGCTGGCCGAACCGGTGCAGACCACGCAACCGGCGACGCAGCGGGCGCCGGTGGTGGTGCCGGTGGCGCCTTGAGGGTGTCGTCGAGATTCAAATACCAAATACCGGACGCAGAGGACGCAAAGAAATCGCAAAGGACGCAAAAAACCATGAATTGCTATTTAAAGAATAGCGTCTCGCGCCCGTCCAGCGCCGGCCACATGGTCATTTCATTCAAATTATGAATTTTTTGCGTCCTCTGCGTCATTTTTGCGTCCTCTGCGTCCGGCTGTTGGGCTGCTCGATCGCCCCTCACCCCCGCAGCACATCCTTCACCAGCGTGCTCTTGCCGAACAGGCTCTCGACCAAATCCACCACCAGCTCGGCGGTCTGGTTGCGCACGTCCAGGGCGGGGTTCAGCTCGACGATGTCCAGCGAGCCCAGGCGTCCGGTGTCGGCGATCATCTCCATGCACAGCTGCGCCTCGCGGTAGTTGGGGCCGCCGCGCACGGTGGTGCCGGTGCCGGGGGCGATCTCGGGGTCGAGAAAATCCACGTCGAAACTCAGGTGCAGATGCAGGTTCTCGTCCGCACCCGCGATCGGCGCAAGCGCGCGCGTCATCACCTCGCGCATGCCCAGCTCGTCGATGGCGCGCATGTCGTAGACCTCGATGCCGTGGCGCTTGATCAAATATTTTTCCTGCGCGTCCACGCTGCGCAGCCCGATCTGGCACAGCGCCTGCTCGGCCAGCGCCGGCGCAAAGCCCGCCAGCTCGGCCAGCTCGCGCGGCCCCAGGCCGCACAGGCTGGCCACCGGGGTGCCGTGCGCGTTGCCGCTGGGCGAGGTGGCCGGCGTGTTGAAGTCGGCGTGCGCGTCCAGCCAGATCACGCGCAGCCGCTTGCCTGCCGCGCGGCAGTGACGCGCCACGGCGCTGATGGAGCCGACCGCCACACTGTGGTCACCCCCCAGCATCATCGGCAGGCGCTGCTGCCGCAAGACCTGATGCACGGCGTCATGCACCGACCGGCACCAGGCAACGACCTGCGCGAAGTTGCGCAGGCCGCTGGCGGCGTCGCGCTCGCCGCGCGGGTTGGGTGGGCCGGCCAGGTTGCCGTGGTCGCGCACGTCGCAGCCCAGCTGCGCCAGCGCTTCACCCAGTTGGGCGACCCGCAGCGCGTCAGGCCCCATGGCCGCGCCCAGGCGGCTGGCGCCGATGTCGGTGGGTGCGCCGATGAGGGTGATGGGAGTTGCCATGGTCACGTCGAAAGTGCAAGCGTCGTCAGGTGCCCGTTTCTGCTGCGCGGATCAGACTGTACAAGTCCTTGGGGTCGTCCAGGGCGGGGATCAGCGCCAGCGCTTCGAGCCCGCCATGGGCGCGGCCCAGGGCCTGCATGTGGCGCATGACGGAGTAGTCCTCCAGCGCAAAGCCGACCGAGTCGAACAGCGTGATGTCCAACATGCCCTGCCGGCCGGGCGCCTGCCCGGTCAGCACGCGCCACAGCTCGGTGACGGCAAAGTCCGCCGGCATGCGCTGCAACTCGCCTTCGATGCGCGTTTGCGGATCGAACTCGACGAACACGCGGGCGCGCCGCAGGATGGCCGCGTCCAGCTCGGTCTTGCCGGGGCAGTCGCCCCCCACGGCGTTGATGTGCATGCCCTCTTCCAGCCACTCGCCGCGAAGGACGGTGGCGCGCGTCTTGTCGGCGGTGAGCGTGGTGACGATGTCGGCGCCCTGCACGGCTTCGGCGGCGCTGGCGCATTCGATCAGCTCGACGGCCGCGCCGACGCCGCGCAGGTTGGCCACCAGCTTGCGCGTGGCGGCCGGGTCGCGGTCATACAGGCGCAGGGTCTGGATACCCAGCAGGCCGACAAAGCCCAGCGCCTGGAACTCGCTTTGGCTGCCGTTGCCGATCAGGGCCATCACGCGGCTGTCCGGGCGCGCCAGGTGGCGCGCCGCCAGCACCGAGGTGGCGGCGGTGCGCAGCGCGGTGCCCAGCGTCAGCTCGCAAATGAACTCTGGTGCACCGGTGTCCATGCGCGCGATGGCGCCAAAGGCCATCACCGTGGGCTGGCCCAGGCGGGTGTTGCCGGGGTGGCCGTTGACGTACTTGAAGGCGTAGTGCTCGGCATCGGCAATCGGCATCAGCTCGATCACGCCCTGCGGCATGTGCTGGGCCAGGCGCGCGCTCTTGTGAAAGTCGTTCCAGCGGCGAAAGTCCTGCTCCAGCACCTCGACCAGGCCGCGCAGGCATTCGACGACGCCCACTTGGGCAATCAGGCGGGCGGCGGCGGGCAGGCTCAGGTATTCGACGGCGCCCGCGGCAGGCGCGGGCTTGGGGGGCGTGGATGGCGGCTCTTGCGTGGGCATGGCGCAGTGTCGCGCAACGCCACGCCCCTTGCCTGCCCGCGCCCCGCTTCGGCGCTACTGCCCGCTCAGGTATTCGGCCACGGCGGCCATCTCCAGCGGCGTCATCTTCTCGACCACGGCGTGCATCACGGCGTTGTCGTTGTTGCGCTCGCGCTTGCCGAACTGCTTGAGCTGGTTGTCCAGGTAGGCCGCGTGCTGACCGGCCAGGCGCGGCAGGGCGTTGCTGCCGGCGCCCTGCGGTCCGTGGCAACTGGCGCAGGCCGGCACGCCGCTGAACTTGTTGCCAACCTGGTAGATGTACTGGCCCACCAGCGCCAGCGGCGCGTCCTTGGGCGCTTCCTTGTGCGGCGGGCGGCTGGCGTAGAACTGGCCCAGCACGGCCATGTCCTCGGGCGTCAAGGCAGTGACCATGCTGGCCATGGCCGTGCTCTTGCGCGTGCCGTTCTTGAAGTTCTCGAGCTGCTTGGCGATGTATTCGGCGTTCTGCCCGGCCAAGCGCGGAAACACCTCGCTGGCCGATTCGCCGTCGGCGCCGTGGCACAGAAAGCACGAGCCGCCGATGATCTTGCGGGCGCGCGCCTCGCCGTCTTGCGCCCAGCCGGCGCTGGCCAGCATGAGCGCGCCGGCGGCCACGCAAAAAGCAATGGATGGTTTCATGATCGATTGATGAGTGACGCGCCGACCCAAACCCGGCCATCTTCATGCCAGGGCCGCCGCGGCGCCGGCTTTGCCGGGCCGCTGGCGGCGCCCCCTGAAAGGGGGAAGGCGAAGCATGCGCAGCAGCGACGACTGGGGGTCAGGCCAATGTATCGGCCCAGATGTTGCGCGCCCAGGCCATGGCGAAGCGGCCTTCCAGCTCGCTGGCGGCCGCCGACACGCCGCCCGAGTTGGGCACGGGCAGCATGGTCTTTTGCGCCGCGTCGTAGCGGTGCACGCTGGCCACGTGCACCACGTCGGTGTCGCTCACGAAGCTGTAGCAGGTGTTGTTGTAGATCGGCAGTGGATTGGGCTGGCGGCCGGCCAGCAAGGCCACGATGGCGGCAGCCGCCACCTTGCCGTGCTGGTTGGCCATGTGGCCCGACTTGGGCATGGCCGGCGCGATCTGCAGCGAGTCGCCCAGGATGTGGATGTTCCTGGCGGCCTTGGCTTCCATGGTCAGCCAGTCCACCTCGCACCAGCGCTGGTTGGCGGTGGTCAGGCCCGCATTGTGCGCCACGTCGCCGGCGCGCATGGGCGGCAGCACGTTGAGCACCTGGGCTTTCACGTCATCGTTGAAGTCGAACTTGAGCGTGCCGCTGGCGGCATCGACATCGGTCAGCTGGTGCTTGGGGCGGTATTCGATGATGCCTTGGTAGCGCTCGGCCCAAGCCTTCTTGAACAGCGGGCCTTTGGACGTGACGTCGTCGTTGGCGTCCAGGATCAGCACCTTGCTCTTGGGCTTGGCCTGCTTGAAGTAATGCGCGACCTGGCAGGCGCGCTCATACGGCCCGGGCGGGCAGCGGTACGGCTGCAGCGGGATGGCCAGCGCGTACACGCCGCCGTCAGGCATGGCCTCCAGCTGCTTGCGCAGCGCCACGGTTTGCGGGCCGGCCTTCCAGGAGTGCAGCACCTTGTCTTGCGCGCCGGGCTTGTTCATGCCGGGCAGCTGGTCCCACATGAAGTCGATGCCGGGCGAGAGCACCAGGCGGTCATAGGGCAGCGCGCCGCCGCTGGCCAGGCGCACCTGGCGCTTGTCGGCGTCGATGGCGGCTACCCGATCCTTGACGATCTTGACGCCGTGGCGCCTGACCAGGTTGTCGTAGGACGTGGTGATGTCGGCCATCTGCTTGCTGCCGCCCAGCACCAGGTTGGAGATGGGGCAGGAGACAAAGGCGTCGTTGGGCTCGACCAAGGTCACCTCGACCTGCCCGTCCGACCACATGCGGATGTACTTGGCGGCGGTGGCGCCGCCGTAGCCGCCGCCGACCACGACCACCTTGCCGCCGGCGCCGCCCCCCAAGGAGGCGCAACCGGCCGTCAGGCCCAAGACCGAAGCCGCCGAGGCGGCCTGCAACATTTGACGACGATCCATGGTGATGCCCTCCTTCACTTTTTCTGCGCGGCAAACCAGCCGACGATGGCGCTGAGCTGCTCGTCGGTGTAGCCCTTGGCCAGCTGATGCATGATGGTGGCGGGCTTGGCGCCGCTCTTGAAGTCCATCAGCTTCTTGAGCATCTCGTCCTTGTTGGCGCCGGCCAGCGACTCCATGCCCGGCTGGGCGTGGCCACCGGTGCCATGGCAATTGGCGCAGGCCGCGGCCCAGCTGCGCACCTGCAGGGGATCGGTTTGGGCATGGCCCGCGCCAGCCGCGGCCAGCAAGCCGGAAACCAGCGCGGCGGTCAAGATGGTCTTCATCACGGGATTCCTCCGGGAAAAGCAAAAGCGAGAAATTCACCCACAGTTGCGTGAATGCTTATGAATGCAAACCGATGATACGGGTGGCCTGCGCAGGCACGCACCGGGGTTAACCCGTGGCGCCTTTTCTATCGAAAGTATAGCGGCCTGCGGCGTGCATGCGACCGCTGGCGATTGCGGGTTCAGTGTGCGGTATCGATCGCGATCTGCGTGCACACGGCGCGGCAAAGGGTGGCCACGCGGTCGTTGATGATGCGGTAGTAAATCTGCACCCCGTCGCGGCGGCGCCCCACCACGCCGGCCTTGTACAGGGTGTTCAGGTGCTGGCTCATGTTGGGCTGGGTGGTGGCCACGTCGCGCAGCAGCTCGCCCACGTTTTTCTCGCCCTGGCACAGCGCGCTGATGATGCGCAGGCGCATGGGCGCCGACATCAGGCGAAACACCTCGGCGGCCAGCTCGAACACCTGGTCGGACTGGGCGTCGGGGTCGGCTTCGGCGGCATGGCTGTCGCTCGAGCGGTGGGCGGTGGGGAGGTCGGGCATCGCGTCAAACTATAAGCGAAGCATCGGTGGTTTCGGGTGCATTGCGGGCCTCTTTCTTGCGTTCGCCGCGCAGCGCGCGGCTCAGCAGGACTACGGGCACAAGGCCCACCAGCACCAGCGCCAGCGAGGGCAAGGCCGCCTCGCCCAGGCGCTCGTCGCGCGCCAGCTGGTCGGCCACCACGGCCAGGGTGTCCGTGTTGAAGGGGCGCAGCACCACGGTGGCCGGCAGCTCCTTCATCACGTCGACAAACACCAGCAGAGCGGCCGCCAGACTGGCGCGGCGCAGCAGCGGCCAGTGCACGCGCGCCGCCAGGCCCGGGCCGCTGGCGCCCAGCAGGGCGGCCGACTCGTCCAGGCTGCGCGGCACGCGCGCATAGCCCGACTGCATGGACTGCAAGGCCACCGCGACAAAACGCACCAGATAGGCCCACACCAGGCCCAGCACGGTGGCCGTGACCCAGCCGCCCACGCCGGCGCCGGGCCAGCGCTGCTGCACCCAGCCGACGGGCAGCAGCACGCCCACCACCACCACGGCGCCGGGTACGGCGTAGCCCAGGGCCACCACCTGCACGGCGGCGCGCCGCAGCCAGTCGGGCCGGCGGCGAAGGCAAAAGGCCAGGAACCACGCCGCCGCCACGGCCAGCACGGCCGTCATGGCGCCCAGGCGGATGCTGTTCCAGGCCCAGCCCAGAAAGCGGCCCCAGGGCAGCACGGACCAGTCGGCCGTGAGCGGGCGCAGCATGAACAGCACCGGCAGCGCAAAGCCCATCAGCATGGGCAGCAGGCACAGCAGCCAGGCCAGCGCGGCATGCCGGCCGCGCAAGCCGATCGGGCGCGCCTCGCTGGAGCCGGCGTGGCTGGTGCCCGAACTGACAAAACGCAGGCGCCGCTGCGCACGCTGCTCGCCCCACAGCAAGACGACCACCAGCGCCAGCAGCACCGTGGCCAGCTGCGCGGCGGCCACGTGGTTGTCCATCGACAGCCAGGCCTTGTAGATGCCGGCGGTAAAGGTCTGAATGCCGAAGTACACCGACACGCCATAGTCGGCCAGCACCTCCATCAGCGCCAGGGCCGTGCCGGCGGCCACGGCCGGGCGCGCCATGGGCAGGGCCACCTCGCGCAGGCGCCGGCCCAGGCCCGCGCCCAGCAGGCGCGCGGCTTCCATCAGCTGCGGCGCGCGCTCGGCCAGCGCGGTGCGCGCCAGCAGATAGACGTAGGGATAGAGCGAAAAGGAGAACACCCAGGCCGCGCCCCACACGCTGCGCACCTCGGGCAGCAGGCGGCCTTGCAAACCGAATGTGGCGCGCAGCCCCGTCTGCAACGGCCCCGAGAACTGCAGGAAATCGGTATACGCATAGGCCGTGACGTAGGCCGGCATGGCCAGCGGCAGCAGCAGCAACCATTCAAAGCTGCGCCGGCCCGGAAAGTCGAACACCGTGACCAGCACCGCTGCCGGCACGCCGATGGCGATCACGCCCACGCCCACCATCAGCGCCAGCCCCACGGTGGTGCCCAGGTACTGCGGCAGCACGGTGCGCGCCATCTCGTGCAGGATTTGCGCCGAGGCGGTGTCCCACTGCGTCCAGGAGCCGAGCAGGGCCAACACCGGCAGCGCCAGCACGGCGGCGACGAGGGCCAGAATCAGGGTCGGTATGGCGCGCAAGGTGGCGAGGGTTTTACTATCGAATCGGGAGCTGTCAGCGCAGGTCTGGCACCGGTTACAGGCGATTTCTATCCTGAACCACTGGTGTGCGGCGGCAAATGAGAATTGTACGCATCTACAATCGCCGCATGTTCCTGCAGATCGACCAGGTGGACGTGCGCTACGCCGGCCAGGTGCGCCCCGCCGTGCAGGGCGCCACGCTGGGCCTGCGCGCCGGCGACATCGGCGTGCTGATCGGCCCTTCGGGCTGCGGCAAGACCACGCTGCTGCGCGCCGTGGCCGGACTGGAACACGTCTGCGCCGGCGAAATCCGCCTGGGCGGCGAAGTGGTCAGCAGCGCCCGCGTCCACGTCGCGCCGGAGGCACGGCGCATCGGCATGGTGTTTCAGGACTACGCCCTCTTCCCGCATCTGGACGTGGGCCGCAACGTGGCCTTCGGCCTCAGGCACCTGCCTGCGGCCGAGCGCCGCCGGCGCGTGGCCGAGGTGCTGGCGCTGGTGGATCTGCCGGGCAGCGAGCGGCGCTTTCCGCACGAGCTGTCGGGCGGCCAGCAGCAGCGCGTGGCGCTGGCGCGCGCCATGGCCCCGCAGCCGCAACTGCTGCTGCTGGACGAGCCCTTTTCCAACCTCGACGTGGACCTGCGCGAGCGCCTGGCGCACGAGCTGCGCAGCATCCTGAAGGCGGCCGGCGCCACCGCCCTGTTCGTCACGCACGACCAGCTCGAGGCCTTTGCCATCGGCGATCAGATCGGGGTGATGCACGAAGGCCGGCTGCACCAGTGGGACGACGCCTATTCGCTGTATCACCGGCCCGCGACGCGCTTCGTGGCCGACTTCATCGGCCACGGCGTGTTCGTGCCCGCGCGCATCGTGCACGACGCCCAGGGCAGCCACGTGCAGACCCCGCTGGGCGAACTGCGCGACCACGCCGAATGCCCGCTGCCGGACGCCTATCCCGACGGTCGCTGCGACCTGCTGCTGCGCGCCGACGACATCGTGCACGACGACCACGCGCCAGTGCAGGCGCAGATCGTGCGCAAGGCGTTTCGCGGCGCCGAGTTCTTGTACACGCTCAGGCTGGCCAGCGGCGAAACCGTGCTGGCGCACGTGCCCAGCCACCACGACCACCGCGTGGGCGAATGGATCGGCATCCAGCCCGAGGTGGACCACGTCGTGGTGTTCGCGCCCGAAGCGGCGGGCTGACGCTGGACGCGGCCGAACCACGCGTCGATAATCCCACGCTGATGACCCCGCTCCAACGCCTCCGTCGCCACGGCGCCGGCCTGCTTGGCCGCGGCGTGCTGCTGTGGTTTGCGCTCACCCTGGGCGCCGCGATGGCCGCGCCGATGGTCAACGCACCCGCGCTGGAGTTGGTGTGCTCGAGCGCCGGCGCGCTGAAACTCGTCGTGCCGACCGACGGCGGCGTTCCGTCGTCGGGCGCGTCGCACCTGAGCTGTCCGCTGTGCACGCCCACGGGCGCGCCCCCTCCCGCCGCACCCGGCGTTGTGGCCGCAGCGCCGCAAGTGCCAAGCCTCCCCCTGCCAAGCGTCCCGGCGCAGCGCATGGCCGCTGCCGCCGCGCCCCCGCTGCCCGCACGCGGGCCGCCGACGTCCTGATTTGCGACTGGATCCAAAGCTGCGCCGCACGCACCGATGCGCGTGGCGCTTCATTTTTCTTGACGATCAACGCCGTCCCGGGACGGCCGCCAGCGCCGTCATGCCCCGCACCATCGTGCCGTGCAAGTCGGCAATTGCCGTGGCGCCGGGCCCGGCGTGATCCCCGTTCAACCCATCGAGCCAATCCCATGTCATTCATTTCCAGAACCCTTGCCTGCACCCTGCTGTCCACGGGCCCCGCCATCGCCCTGGCCCATGTCGGCCTGCCGCCCGGCCCTGCCGTGGCCGGCAGCCCATACGAGGCCGCGTTCCGCGTCGGCCACGCCTGCCAGGGCGCCCGCGCCACCACCGCGCTGACCGTGCAACTGCCCCGCGGCTTCACGCTGCAGGACGTGCCGGCACGCCCCGGCTGGACCAGCACCATCGAGCGCAGCGGCGACGGCACGGTGCGCTGGACCGCCGACAGCGCCGCGCAGGCGCTGCCCGGCGATCAGAAGAGCGAGTTCGTGCTGCGCGGCCAGTTGCCGGCCGAAGCCGGAACCCTGTACTTCAAGGTGCTGCAAACCTGCGACGTCGGCAAGGCCGATTGGGCGCAAATCCCGGGCGGCAGTTCAGCGGAGGCCAGCCGCGAGAAGCTGGAATTCCCGGCGGCCCGCCTGCTGGTGGTGGCGCCGGGCGCCGCCCCGGTGGAAGCCACCGGTGCCTGGCTGCGCGCGGCCGTGCCCGGTCAGAGCGCGACCGGCGGTTTCATGAAGCTGACGGCCGGCGTGCCGCTGCGGCTGGTGGGCGTGAGCACGCCGGCCGCCGGTGTGGCGGAGGTGCACGAGATGAAGATGGAGGGCGACGTGATGAAGATGCGCGCCGTTTCCGGGCTCGATCTGCCGGCCCACCAGAGCGTCGAGCTCAAGCCCGGCGGCTACCACCTGATGCTGATGAATCTGAAGCAGCCGCTGGCGGCGGGTCAACAAGTCCCGGTGACGCTGAGCTTCCAGGATGCGCAGGGTACAAAAAGCACGCTGCTGATCCAGGCACCCGTCATGCTGGCGCCCGCCGGCGGCGCCAGCGCGCCGGCCCATCGACACTAAGGAGCCGCTGAATAATTCTTCGTGAATGCGTGCGCCCGATATCGGGATGAGCCGCAAGACGCAAACCGCAGCGATAGCCGTTGCTATCGCGAGGATTTGCAACGCCGCGGATCGCCCGAGATCGGGACGCACGCGCCGCGAGGGAATTGTTCAGCGGCTCCCTAAGGCGGGGCGCGCCTCAGGCGCCGTGCGCCCAGTGCCCGCCGACCAGGGTGCAGCGCACGCGGCCCGTGAGCTCGCGCCCCTCGAACGGGGTGTGCTTGCCCTGGCTGCGCAACGCAGCCGGCTCCACGCGCCAGCGCGCCTGGGGGTCGAACACGCACACGTCGGCCACGCCGCCCTCGACCAGGCGGCCGCAGCTGGCTTGCAGGGTGCCCAGCGCGCCGCCCAGCACCTGCGCGGGCGCGTGCGTGACGGCGGCCAGCGCGCGCCGCAGCCCCGGCGCGCCCTGCCCCCACTGCACGGCCAGCGGCAGCAGCAGCTCCAGCGCGGTGGCGCCGGGCTCGGCCTCAGCAAAGGGCAGGTGCTTGGCGTCGGCCTCGACCGGGGTGTGGTCGGACACCAGCGCGTCGATGGCGCCGTCGGCCAGGGCGGCAGCCAGCGCGTCGCGGTCACGCGCCTGGCGCAGCGGCGGGTTCAGGCGCGCGCGGCTGTCGAAGTGGCCGACGTCCTGATCGCTCAGGCACAGCGAATGGATGCTGATGTCGGCGCTGACGCCGAGGCCGTCCGCCTTGGCCTGGCGCAGCAGTGCCACGCCCTCCGCGCTGGACAAGCGGCAGACGTGCACGCGCGGCGCGCCGCGCCCGCCGGCCATCGAGCGCAACAGCTCGAACACGGTGTGCAGCGCGATGGTCTCGGCCACGGCGGGCACGCCGGCCAGCCCCATGCGCATGGCCCGCGGCCCGCTGGCGGCCACGCCGCCGCTCAGCCACGGGTCCAGCGGGCGCAGCCAGATGGCGTAGCCGAAGGTGCTGGCGTACTGCAGCGCGCGCAGCAGCACCTGGGTGTTGACGATGGGCGCGTCGGCCTGTCCGAAGGCGATGCAGCCGGCCTCGGTCAGCAAGCCCATCTCGGTCAGCACCTCGCCCTTCAGGCCACGCGTGAGCGCGCCCAGCGGAAACACCCGCGCCTGGTGCAGCTTTTCGGCGCGCATGCGCAGCATCTCGACCAGGCCGGGCTCGTCCAGCACCGGGTCGGTGTCGGGCGGGCACACCAGGCTGGTGACGCCGCCGGCCACGGCGGCGGCCATTTCGCTTTCCAGCATGCGGGCGTGCTCGTGGCCGGGCTCGCGCAGGCGCGCCGACAGATCGACCAGGCCAGGCAGCACCCAGCAGCCGGCGGCGTCGATGCTGCGGGTGGGCACGAAGCCGGCCGGTACGCGGCCGATGCTCAGGATGCGGCCGGCGGCAATGGCCACGTCGGCCACCTCGTCACGCCCCGTCGCCGGATCGATCACGCGGCCGTGCTGGATCAGGATTTTCATGATTTTGAATCAAATGGAGCTCTAGCGCCCGTCTGGCAACCGCAGTCAGCTATCGTTTTAATACCAAAAACCGGACGCAGAGGACGCAAGGAATTCGCAAAGGACGCAGAAAAATCCATCAGGCATATTTTCTTTTGCGTCCTTTGCGTCACCTCTGCGTCCTCTGCGTCCGGCTGTTCAAGTCTCACGCCTCGTTGCCGGCCACGATGCTCATCACCGCCATGCGCACCGCCACGCCAAAGGTGACCTGGGGCAGGATCACGCTTTGCCCGCCGTCGACCACCTGCGAGTCGATCTCGACCCCGCGGTTGATGGGGCCCGGGTGCATGACGATGGCGTCGGGCCTGGCCCAGCGCAGGCGCTCGGCGGTGAGGCCGAAGCTCTTGTAGAACTCCTGCGTCGAAGGCAGCAGCGCGCCGCTCATGCGTTCGTTTTGCAGGCGCAGCGTGATCACCACGTCGGCGTCCTTGATGCCCTCTTCCAGCGTGTGGCACACGCGCACGCCCATGGGCGCCAGGTCGCCCGGCACCAGGGTCTTGGGCCCCACCACGCGCACCTCGGCGGCGCCCAGGATGGTCAGGGCGTGGATGTCCGAGCGCGCCACGCGTGAGTGCAGGATGTCGCCCACGATGGCCACGACCAGGTTGGAGAAATCCTTCTTGTAGTGGCGGATGGTGTACATGTCGAGCAGGCCCTGCGTGGGGTGCGCATGGCGCCCGTCGCCGGCGTTGATGACATGCACGTGCGGCGCGACGTGCTGCGCGATCAGGTAGGGCGCGCCGCTTTCGCTGTGGCGCACCACGAACAGGTCGGCCGCCATGGCGCTCAGGTTGGCCACGGTGTCCAGCAGCGACTCACCCTTGGCGGTGGACGAGCGCGCGATGTCCAGCGTGTACACGTCGGCCGACAGGCGGGTGGCGGCAATGTCGAAGGTGGTGCGCGTGCGCGTGCTGTTCTCGAAGAACAGGTTGAACACGCTCTTGCCGCGCAGCAGCGGCACCTTCTTGACCTCGCGGTCGCTCACGCTGACGAACTGCGCGGCGGTGTCCAGGATGTGGGTGAGCATGTCGCGGCCCAGGCCCTCGGTGGACAGCAGATGGATCAGCTCGCCGTTCTTGTTGAGTTGAGGATTGGTGCGGCCCAGCATGATCACGCCCGCGGTTGAATGTGAAAACTGAAGGAGCCGTCGCCCTCGCGCGCCAGCCGCAGCGACTGGGTGGCCGGCAGCGCCACGCGCGCGGCGGCAAACTCGGCCGCCACGGGCAGCTCGCGTCCGCCGCGATCCACCAGCACCGCCAGGCGCACCCGGGCGGGGCGGCCGTAGTCGAACAATTCGTTCAGCACGGCGCGGATGGTGCGGCCGGTGAAGAGCACGTCGTCCAGCAGCAGGATGTCGGCGCCCTGGACCTCGAAGGGCAGCACGGTTTGCCCATGTGCCGACAGGCCGCGCTTGGCAAAGTCGTCGCGATGCAGGGCCGAGGACAGCGCCCCCGCCGCGCCGGCGCGCCCCAGATCGCGCTGCAGGCGCTCGGCCAGCCACGCGCCGCCCGAAACCACGCCGGCCAGCTGCGTGTCGGCGCCCAGCAGCGCGCGCACGCCGCGCGCCAGCTCGCCATACAGCGCCTCGGCATCCAGCGCCAATGAACTCATGCAAGACTCCTCAAGAACTGATCCAGGATGATGGCCGCCGCCGCCGCATCGGCGTCGCGCGCGCCGGCGGCCAGCGCCTCGGTGGTGCTGTAGCGCTCGTCCACCTCGTACACCGGCAAGCCGAAGCGCGCGCGCAACTGGCGCGCAAAGCGCAGCGCCCGCCGCGTGTTCTCGTGCTCGGCGCCGTCGGGGTGGCGCGGCACGCCCACCACCAGGGCGTCGGGCTGCCACTCCTTCACGCGCGCCGCAATCGGCGCCCAGCGGGCATCGCCCTCGGCGGCAATCGTGCCCTGCGGCGTGGCGCTGCGCGTGACGCGGTTGCCGCTGGCCACGCCGGTGCGCTTGAGGCCGTAGTCGAAGGCCAGGAACTGCTGCGCGCTGGCTGCAACGGTCTGGCCCATGACACCAGGCGCATCCATCTCAACCATTCATGGCGCTGCGCACCACCCGCAGGGCATCAAACTCAAAGAGCCAAAAGGCCGCGGAGCAGGCCAGGCCCGCGATCGCCGTGACCGGGGTTTCCCCGGCTGCGGGCGATGCCCCCGGACGGGGGTATGCGAAACATCGCGCACCGAGTGGAGACCGAAGGTGGTTCATTTCAGTTATCCATAGCGCTGCGCGCCACCCGCAGCCAATGAAACGCATAGAGCCCAATGGCCGCGGAGCAGGCCATGCCCGCGATCGCCGTGGCCGGGGTCTCCCCGGTCATTGGCGATGCCCCCTTGAGGGGGTGGGCGGAACATCGCGCAGCGAGTGGAGACTGGGGGTGTTTCATCTCAGGCGTGCCCTGCCTCGGGCGCGATCATCCAGGCCTGCAAACCCAGCAGGGCCAGGGCGCGCTCATAGCGCTGCTCGATCGGCGCGTCGAAGATCAGGTCGGTGTCGGCGCCCACGGTGAGCCAGCTGTTGCCCGCAATCTCGGATTCAAGCTGGCCTTCGCCCCAGGCCGAATAGCCCAGCGTGATCAGCACGCGGCGCGGGCCGCCGCCGCTGGACAGCGCCTCGAGCACGTCCTTGGAAGTGGTCATCTCCAGCCCGCCGGGCACCGTCAGCGTGGAGGCATAGATGGATTCGTCCGGCGGCAGGCCTTCGGCGGTGATGGGCTCGTGCAGCACGAAGCCGCGCTCGGTCTGCACCGGGCCGCCGTGGAACACGGGCAGGCCACCCAGCTCGGCGCGCGCCAGCGGCAGATCGACCTTCTGGAACAGGTCGGCCATGTTGATGTCGCCGGGCTTGTTGATGATCAGCCCCAGCGCCCCGTGCTCGCTGTGCTCGCAAACGTAGACCACGCTGCGCGCAAAGGTGCCGTCCTCCATGCCCGGCATGGCGATCAGGAAGTGATTCGTCAAATTGATGGGCTGGACGGCATCGGCCATGGCCCGATTCTACCGGCCCGGCCCCGGGCGCGTGGCCGGTTTCAGCCGGCCACGGCCGCCTTCGCAGCCTGCGCGTAGGTGCGCACCAGGCCGAGCAATTCGTCTTCCGAATACGGCTTGCCCAGGTAGTGGTTGGCGCCCAACTGGCGCGCGTGCTCCTGGTGCTTGTCGGCCGTGCGCGAGGTGATCATCACCACCGGCAAATCGCGCCACGCCGCGTCGGCGCGGATGTTGCGCAGGAAGTCGAAACCGTCCATGCGCGGCATCTCGATGTCGGACAGCACCACCGCCGGGCGCTCCTGCTGCAAGCGCTCGAGCCCTTGCAGGCCGTCGGCCGCCAAGGCCACGCGATAGCCCTCGCGTTGCAGCAGGCGCTGCGTGACGCGGCGCACGGTGATGGAATCGTCGACCACGAGCACCAGCGGAATGTCGGACTGCGCCGGCAGCGCGCCACCCACGGCCGGGGTGGCGGCGCCGGCTGCCGCGGGCGCATCGGGCGATGCGGGTTGCAAGGCGCGCACCTGCTCGCCATACACCGTGGCCAGGGCCACCGGGTTGTAGATGAGCGCGACCACGCCGGAGGCCAGGGCCGTGATGGCAACCAGGCCCGGCAGGCGCGACAGCTGCGGGCCAAGCGCCTTGACCACCACGTCCTGGCCGCCCAGCACTTCATCGACGTGCATGGCGGTGCGCTGCGCCGCCGAGCGCAGCAGCACCACCGGAGCGGTCTTGGCCGCCGGCTCGCGGCTGCGCACCGAGTGTTGCAGCAGGGCGCCGCCCCAGAAGAAGGGCACGTCCTCTTCGTCGAAGCGGATCGCCCCGTCGGCATAGGCGCGGGCCAGTTCGTCCGGGCGGCTGCGGTGCACGCGCTCGACCAGACTGGCCGGCACGCCGATGAGCAGATCGCCCATGCGGATCATGACCACGTGCGTGACGGCGGTGGTGAGCGGCAGAACCAGGCGAAACGCCGTGCTCTGGCCCGGTGCGGATTCGGTTTCGATGCGCCCGCCCAAGGCCTGCACCTCGGTGCGCACCACGTCCAGGCCGACGCCGCGGCCGGCCAGATCGGTCACCTCGGTCGCCGTGGTGAAGCCGGGCTGGAACACCAGCTGGCGGGTCTCGGCGTCACTCAGCGACTGCTCCGGCGTGATCAGGCCGCGCTCGATCGCGCGGGCCCGGATGCGCGCCAGGTCCAGGCCGGCGCCGTCGTCGCGGAACTGGACCGCGACGTCGTTGCCCGACTGCTGCACCTCGATGGTGATCGTTCCGGTGGCGTCCTTGCCGCAGGCCCGGCGCGTGTCCGGGCCTTCGATGCCGTGCACGACGCAGTTGCGCAGCAAGTGCTCGAAAGCGGGCGTCATGCGCTCGAGGATGCCGCGGTCCACCTCGATGTTGCCGCCGACGATGTCCAGGCGCACCTGCTTGCCCGACTCCTTGGAAGCCTGGCGCACCAGCCGGTACAGGCGCTCCGAAATGCCGTCGAACTCGACCATGCGGGTGCGCAGCAGGTCACGCTGCAAATCGCGCGACTGGCGCGCCTGGGCGACCAGCTCATCCTCGCTCGCATCGATCGCGCGCTGCAGGTTGCGCTGCACGGTGGCCACGTCATTGACCGACTCGGCCATCATGCGGGTGAGCTCCTGCATGCGGGTGAAGCGGTCGAACTCCAGCGGATCGAAGCTCTGCGCCGTGTCCTTGGACTGCGCCATGCGCGATTGCATCTGCGTCTCGGCCTGCAACTCGACGTCGCGCAGCTGCCCGCGCAGGCGTTCGACGTTGCCGGTCAGATCCGCCAGGGCCGCGCGCAACTGCGCCACGTCCTTGTCCAGTCGGGCGCGCGAGCTCATCACCTCGCCGGCCTGGCTCATCAACCGATCGAGCAGCTGCGAGCGCACCCGCACGGTCTGCCGGGCGCTGGCACGCGCGGCGGCAAACGAGAACGCGGTGGGCTCGGCCACGTCGCCGCGCTCGGGCGCCGGGACGGCGTCGGGCCTGGCGTGCACGGGGGCGGACGCCAGGGACGCGTCGGCGGCCGACGCATCGGCCGACGGCGGCGCAACAAGCACTTGATCCACGTTGGCCTCGGCGCTCGTGCGCAGGGCCTGAAAATCAGCCTGGATGCGGTCCAGGTGCTCCAGCAAAGGCTCGACGTCCGCCGCCGTGATGCTCTCGGTGCCCAGCATCTCCACGGCCGATTCGGTTCGGTGCGCCATCTCGCCCAGGCGCAGGGCGCCCGCCAGTCGGGCGCTGCCCTTGAGCGTGTGCAACACGCGCAGCGCCTGCGCGCGCGCGCCCAGATCCTGCGGCTGCGCGGCCCATTGACGCAACGCGGCGCTCAGCTGCGGCAGCAACTCGTCGGCCTCTTCCTCGAAGATCGCAAACAGATCCGGATCGACGGCATCGGCAACGTCGATGTCATCTGCAAAACCCTGGGCGAGCCCTTCGGTGCTCGCGTGGTGCGCCGCCTCGGGCGCCAGCGGCGCGACGGTGGACGGCATGGCATGCGCGGGCCATGCGGCGCCCTCTTGCACCGGATCGGGCTCGCGCACTTCGGTGTCGGCAATCGCCGCTTCGGTGGGCGCCATCGCCGATGGTGCGGTGTCCGCAGGCGAGCCCGACAGGTTTGCCGGCGCTTCGGCAGGCTCCAGCGCCCGCACGGCTTGGACAACGTCCGGCGCCGGATCCTTGAGGATGCCGGCGGCAAACTGATGCAGCATGCCCCGCAGCTCGTCGGCGGCATGGTTGAGCACCAGGGCCTGATCGGGCGTGCCCTGCGGCTGGCCTTGCAGGCGCTCGAGCGCATGCTCCAGCGTGCGCGCCAGATCCGACAGCGCCGTGAACCCCACCGTGGCCGAGCTGCCGGCCAGCGAATGCGCGCGCGCCACGGCGCGCTCGGGCAGCGGCGCCTGGACGTGGCGGCCCCACTGTGCCAGATCCGACGCCAATTGCGCCGACCACTGGTCCGCTTCGCTCAGGTATACGTTGTACAGCGGTGTGCTGATGCGCAGCGGCCCCACCCAGGTCACTGCCGGGTCGGCCGGCGGCGCGGCTGCAAACTCGGGCGCGCTCGCCACGTCATCGACTGCAGGCGGTGCATCGGTCTCGAGCAGCGCTTGGTGCGACGCCTCGTCCGGCGTCGCGGGCGGCAGCTGCAAATCGGGCAGGTCCAGCGCGACCAAGCCGCTGGGCACCGCCGGCGCAGGCGCGTCGGGCTCCAGGTGAAACTCGAAATCCAGCGGCTCATGGGCCTCGGCCGCGGCCAGTGGCGACAGGGTTGTCGGCGCCTCGAACGCGGCGGCCACGGCATCCGCATCCGCCTGAACTCCGGTCAGGTCGATGAAGTTCGACTCCGCCGCCACAGGCTTGGCCACCTCCGCCACGCCGTTGAGCACGATCGGCTCGGACAGCTCCAGATCCGGCAGATCAAAGGCCGCCAACAGCGGATCGGGCGATTCGGCAGCAACCCCGGGCAGCAGCACGGGCGGTTCAGGCTCGGCACCTGGCGCAACCGTCACCGTTTCGGCACCCGCCGGGTGGGCCGATTCAAGGTGCAGATCCGCCGCGGCCACTGGCTCCGAAGCCGCAAGCGCTCCGGCCAAGGCAATGCGCTCGCCCCGCAGTCGCAACGCGCCGGCCATGGCCTCGAACGGCGCGGCCGACCACGCGCCCGCACGGCGCCCTGCAATGTCATCGACCCAGGACGAAAACGCCGTCAAGGCCTCGCCGGCGACACCGCACAAGGCATTGCTGGCGGGCTTTTGCTCGGCCAGCCAGGCGTTGAGCAACTGCTCCAGCGCCCAGGCGGCCGCGCCAAACTCGTTCAGGCCGACCATGCGCGAGCTGCCCTTGAGCGTGTGAAACGCCCGCCGCAGCGTGGTCAGTTGCTCGGCATCGTCCGGATCCGCCTGCAGCGCCAGGACCGCGGCCGAACCGGTGGCCGTCACCTCGCGCGCTTCGTCCAGAAAGATGTCCAGCAAATCGTCATCCGACGACAGCTCGGTCGGCGACGGATCGGCCTCGACGGGAGCCGGCCGGGGCGCCGCGTCCACCGCATGCAACTGTTGCAGCGCCGTATCCAGCGCGGTGTCGTCGCTCTCGCGAGCCACGGCCGCGGCGTGATGGGCGGCCTGCGCCAGCGCGTAACGCCCATCCAGCGCCGCTTGTGCCGCCACCTGCTCCAGTTGCTGGGGCGAGCGCTCGTCCAGCAGCGAATCGAGCGGGGCCAGGCCCGACGGCGCTGCAGGCGCCGGTTCCTGGTGCGCGAGCGCCACGTCGGGGACCACGGAACGATCGGCAGCACCGCCGACGCGCCCACCCAGAAAGCGGAACTCGTCACGCGCTTCGTCGTACACAAACAGCTTGCGCGCCAGGGCGGGCTGGTAACTGAGGGTGTCGATGAGAAAACCCATGGCCCCCAGGCTGTTGCCCAGCTTCTCGAACGCCTCGGACTGCCGCGATTCATCGGGCGCCTGATCGTCGCGCATGGCCTCGACGCGCTCGCGCATCCGGGCAACGGCCAGCGCGGCCTGATCCAGCCCGAGCACGTTCAGCACGCCGCGCATCTGCGCCAGCAGCCCCGGTACCGGATCCAGCGCGGTGCGCTCGGTGGGCTTGCGGAAGAACTGATCCAGGCGCTGCTCGGCGTCGGCCAGGGTCACGCGCAACTCGCCGACCACGGTGCCCAGCGTCTGCCGATCGCTGACGCGCCGGTACAGCTCCTCCATCCAGGGCTGCAGGCCTTCGACCGGCCGGCCGTCGCAGACCGCCTCCAGCCGCCCGGCCAGCTCGCGCATGCGCGCGACCAGGGTCGCATCCAGCGGCCGGAACTCGGCGAGCGAGGCTTCCAGGAACAGCACCGTCGTGGCCACTTCCATGGCCTGCTCCGGGGTGGGCTCCTGCCCTTTGCGCAAAATCTGCTGCGCCACCGTGCGCAGGGCCTGGGTCAGCGGCTCGCTGCCGGGGTGCAGCCGCTCCAGCGACTCCACCACCAAACCCAGTTGGTCCACGCTGGGCTTCAGGCGAGCCAGGTCGCCGCCGGCCAGGGCCGACCAGTTTTCCTTCACCGCCTCGATGCGGCGGCGCGCCTGCGCCAGCACCGCCGGGTCGTACAGACCGAAGCTCGGTTGTTCATAGTCCACCGGCTCGTGCCCCTGCAAGCCCCAGGCGCTGCGCACGGCGGCGAGTGCAGGCGCGTCAGCGGCCTCGCCCGCGGGCGCCTGGGCACAGAAAAACAGCAGGTCTTGCGCCAGACGTTCGGAGATGAGTGCATCGCCGCGCGCCAGCGTCGTGTATTGCAGCAACACGCGCGAGGCCGTGCGCTTGACGTAGGCGTCGATCGGCAGCGCGCGCGCCAAAGCCTCGAAAAAGCCGGCGCCCAATTGCCAGAAGACGGTCGGATGACCCGCCGCAGCACCGCTCGCCAGCCCGCGGCTCACGGTGGCCAGCTCGGCCGCTGCGTGGCGATCGGCGTGCCGCATGATCTTGAGCACGCCGTGATCCATGCGATTGCGCACCGCCGCGCCATAAGACAGGGCCTGGATCGACGGTGGCAGTTGCGGTTCGGCCCAGCGCCAGGGCTGGGACCACAGGTCGGCGGGATGAATGCGGTCGGCGCCCGCCAGTTCCTGCACCTGCCGAAACTGCGGGAACAGGCCCAGCGCCGAACGCGGGCGCTCGCCCAACTGGCTCTCGACGAATTCGATCAGCGCGAAACCGGCTTTCTCCAGCGTGGCGGCGGCCGCCTCGGTGCAGGTTTCGGGCTGCGCAGTAAAGCGCTGGGCCGCCGTCTCCATGCCGCGCACCATGTGCGCCGCCACGGTCTGTCCCACCATGTCGAGCGCGCCGGCCACCTGATGCAACTGTTGCCGCGCCGCGCGCAGCTGGCTGGCATCGACCGAGGCCAAATCGATCCCGCGGGCATGCTCGGCCTCGTGGGCAAAACGCCGCAGCGCCTTGGTGGCCGCCTGGATCGACTTGCGCGTTTCATCAAGGACCCAGGCCAGCGGCCCCAGGTCGCCCGCGGGCACGGCCGCAGCGGCGGCGTTTTCAGTGAGGCGGTCGGTGACCATGGGTCAATGCACTCCAATACCTTGTTCAAGTCCCGCGAATGGGGCTGGCGCTGGCGCGCCTGCGATGTTGAACCCCAGAGACCAAGAGCCACGCCGAACAGCTTGGGCGGCAACTCATATCAGTTATCCATGGCGCTGCGCGCCACCCGCAGCCGATGAAACGCAAAGGGCCCAATGGCCGCGGAGCAGGCCACATCCGTGATCGCCGTGGCCGGGGTCCCCCCGGCCGCGGGCGATGCCCCCGGACGGGGGAAAGCGAAACATCGCGCAGCAAGTGAAGACTGGGGGCGAGCCACTTCAAGCAATCTTGAAACGGGCCACCGACTGGCGCAGCTCGTCGGCCATGCGGGCCAGTTCGCGCACCTGCTGTGCCGTCGAGCGGGTGCTCTCGCCGGTGTGCTCGGTGGTGGCAAAAATGTGCTGGATGTTGCTGGCCACCTCGTTCGCCTGGCCGGCCTCGTTGGACGTCGAAACCGAGATCTGCTCGATCAGTTGGGCCAGTTGGCGCGACACGCTGTCGATCTCGGTCAGCGCGGTGCCAGCGCGGTCGGACAGCTGCGCGCCCTCGACCACACCCTGCGTGGAGCGCTCCATGGCAGCCACGGCGTCCTGGGTGTCGGTCTGGATGGTCTTGACCAGCGTGGCGATCTGCCGCGTGGCATCGGCCGAGCGCTCGGCCAGGCGCTGCACTTCTTCGGCCACCACTGAGAAGCCGCGGCCAGCATCGCCCGCCGAGGCGGCCTGGATGGCCGCGTTGAGCGCCAGCACGTTGGTCTGCTCGGTAATGTCCGAGATCAGTTCGGTGATTTCGCCAATTTCCTGCGAAGACTCGCCCAGACGCTTGATGCGCTTGGAGGTTTCCTGAATCTGGTCGCGGATGGCGTTCATGCCGCCAATGGCGTCTTGCACCGCCTGCAGGCCCGACTCGGCCGCCTGTCTCGACTGGCGCGCCACCGTGGCCGATTGCTGCGCCTGGGCCGACACCGCGTTGATGCGCGTGGCCATGTCCAGCACCGACTGGCCGGTCTGGCGGATTTCGTGCAGCTGGTCGGTCGAGGTCGTGAGCAGTTCGGACGAGGTGCTCTCCACCCGCGCGGTGGTCTGCGCCACCCGCGTGGCCGTGCTTTGCACGCTGCCCACCAGCGAACGCAGCTCTTCCACCGTGTAGTTCACCGAGTCGGCGATGGCGCCCGTGATGTCCTCGGTCACCGTGGCTTCCTGCGTCAGGTCGCCCTCGGCCACCGTCTGCAGTTCGTTCATCAGGCGCAAGATGGCGGCCTGGTTGGCGTCGTTGACGCGCTTGGCGTCCAGCTGCTGCTGTTCTGCGCTCTGACGCTGCGATTCGGCCAGCATCTGGCGCTGACGGCTTTCGTGCAGCCAGGTGTAGACCAGGCCGGCAATGGCCAGGGCCAGCACGGCCAGCACCAGCGCCATCAGCAGCCAACTGCCCGCACCCACGCCCGACTCGTCGGCCAGGCGCGACTGCAGGTCCTCGATGTCCTTGCGCAGCGGTTCGCTGTCGGCAACGATGGTGCTTTGCGCGTCGCGCACGGCCGCCAGTGCCTGGACGTTGCCCAGGACGCTGCCGGCCTGCACGCGCATTTCCTCGTAGGTCTTGAGCACGCCGGCCAGGGCGTCGCGCGTCTGCGCGTCGCGCGCCGGCGCCAGGCGCGCCTCGCTGTTGCCGTCCAGCAGACCCTGGCCCAGTTCCTTGAATGAATTGAGATCCTTGCCCAGCAGGAAGATGGCTTCCGGACTGACCCCTTCGACCGTCAGCAGTTCGCTGGCCGACTTGCCGATGCGTTGCGCCATCATCACCAGTTGTCCCGTGGCGGCGATTTCGCCCGCGGGCGCCCCGTGCTGCAGCTTCAGCGCTGCGACGGTCTCAGCTGCCTCGGACAGGTCGGAGGACTTGCGGCTGACGAAGCGCAAGGCACCGCCCACCTGCGTCATCACCTTCTGCTGCGCCAACACCGTGGCGGCGCTCTTTTGAGCGCGCTGCACCAGGGGCGCGATCTTGCCGAGTTCGCCCTCGTAAGCATCCCCCAGTGCCGAAAGCCCCGGCGCGCCCTCGCGCAAGCCATCGAAGTTGGAGACAAGGGAGTCGGCGCTTTCCTTGACCTCCGGGAACGCGCTGGCGCTGCCGAGCAAGGCCTGCGACACCGACTTGGCCAGGCGCTGCGACTGCATCAAGGCCTGACCGGTGGCACCCACCTGCTGCGCGACGCGGTCGGCGCTGGACACCATCCAGAACACCAGCACGGCCAGCGCCAGCAAGGCCACCGACAACACGATCGAGAGCACGCGCTGATGCTGCGCCGCGCTGCGCCGGCCCAGCAGCGGGATCAGGAAAACCTCGTCGGACGCACCACCGGGGGACTCGGGCGGGGTCGCCAGGGCCACGGCGTCTTGATCGACCGAGTCGTATTCCGACACGGTGCTGGACGGATCGTGGATCGCCACCGTGTCGCTGTGGTCGGCAGGGTCCGCCGCCGGGCTTTTTTTCCTGAACATCATCGACAAATCGCCAGTCAGAGCCATGATTTCACCTTGATGCTACGCACCGATTTCGAGAAAAACGTGCTGTTGCGACAGCGCCTGCAAATTGAGTTCGCGCCAACGACCGCCTTCGTGATCGACGTAGGTGTGGCCCACGTATTCGGGGTCGGAGGGCTGGCGTGCGCTGGACTGCGCAAAGGCCTGCGTGGTGCGCATGCCCAGCAACTCGTCCACCAGCACGGCGCAGTTGGATTCCAGCAGCGCGTTGAAGCCGATCAGGCGGCATTGGGCTTGCGCCAGCGCCGGCCTCGACGCGGCCTCGCCGCCATGCAGGAACGCCGCCAGGTCGACCACCCCGCACAGGTTGCCGCGCAGGTTGGCCACGCCCAGGAACCAAGGCTGGACGTAGGGCACCCGCTGCACATCGGTCCAGGGAAAGATTTCGGCCGCGTGGCTCAGCGGCACCAGCAAACGCTCGGCGCCGGCGCGCACCGCCAGCCAGGACGCCGCGACGCCCTGCGTGCGCGCGGCCTGCAAGCGCTCGGCCAAGCGGTGTTGAAAGTCGCGCAGCGCCTGTTTGGCCATCTCAGTTGTCCATGGCGCTGCGCGCCACCCGCAGCCGATGAAACGCAAAGAGCCCAGTGGCCGCGGAGCCGGCCAGGGGCGATGCCCCCTTGAGCAACTGTGTTCTCAAGTCAAGTCTGTTGAATGAAATTTTCATGCTTGGACAGATCCCAGGCGGTTTTATCTCTGAGCATGGCGTTGAGAATCGTCAAGAGCTTGCGCATGCAAGCGACGATGGCCACTTTCTTGGGTTTGCCCGCTTGTAGCAAACGCTCATAGAAGACCTTGAACACGGGGTTGTAGCGAATGGCTGAGAGCGCGGCCATGTACACCACGGCCCGCACCTCGGCGCGCCCACCCCAGATACGACGCTTGCCACTGCGCTCGCCCGAATCATTGGCCAGGGGAGCCACACCCACCAGCTTGGCGATCTGGCGTCGCTTGAGCCGGCCCAATTCGGGCAGCGCCGCGCTCAGGGTGAGAATCGCCACCGGACCGACGCCCTTGACACTGTCGAGCAACGCGCGCTGCTGCTTGAAGTGTCGATCCAGGTGCGAGTCGGCGTCCGCATCAATGGCCGCGATCTGCTTGTCCAGCATCCCGAGGACGGCTTTGATGCTGCGCGCGGCGCGTGCGCTGGCCTGCTCCAAGCGGTGGCCTTCAGCCACTCGCATCTCGATGAGCTGCCGACGCCGTGTCATCAGCACTGCCAACTCCTGGCGCCGGACATCCTCCATAGGCGTGATGTATTTGGCTCGATCCTTGTGGCGCGCCAACACGTCGGCAAAGTCGCGCAGGATGCGGGCATCGACCTTGTCGGTCTTGGCCAACTCACCCATCGACTTGGCGAAGTCGTGGCTCTGACGCGGATTGACACGCGCGACCGCAATGCCGGCACGTTGCAGCGCCCACACCAGTTCACGCTCGTAGCCACCAGTGGCCTCGATGACCACCAAATCAACATCGGTGCTCTTGAACTGATTGATCAGCTCCTGCCACCCGTCGGCGTCGTTGGGCACGCGCCGATGCTGATCGCCCACGCATGCATCGAGATGCAGTTTGGACACATCAATACCGGCGTTGGCTCGACCGACGCCACTCACTACCCCACCTTGTGCATGCATGTTCATGATCGGCAACTGTTCGGGCTACGTGGTTGGATGAAAGATGTCAATGCGTTGACCGATTGCTCAAGGTCGAACTCAAGGCTCCAGGGGGAGGCAGGTTTGGCGCACTGACGACAACTGAACGAGGACTGCAGTTGCAAAGATACAAGGGGATGGGCGGAACATCGCGCAGCGAGTGGAGACCGGGGGTGTTTCATTTCAGTCGAGCCGCTTGATCTTGCCCATCAATTCGGCCTGATCGACCGGTTTGACGATGTAGTCGCGCGCACCCTGGCGCATGCCCCAGACGCGATCGGTTTCCTGGTTCTTGCTGGTGCACAGAATCACGGGCACGTCGGCAAAGCGCGGGTCGCGCGTCAGCGAGCGGGTCAGCTGAAAACCGTTCTGACCCGGCATCACCACATCCATCAGGATGAGGTCGGGCTTGTGGCGCTCGAGTTGCGCCTGCGCATCCTCGGCGCTCTCGGCGGTGGCCACGGCGTAGCCCGCACCCTTGAGCATCTCGCTGAGGTGGAGCAACTCGGTTTTCGAGTCATCGACAATCAAAACACTGCGAACTGGCATTCCATCATTCCCCTTGAACGACCGCACCGTGTTGCGCGACCGCTTGTAACAATTGATCCTTGGTGAACGGCTTGGTCAGATAGTCTTGCGAGCCGACCATGCGCCCGCGGGCCTTGTCGAATACCCCGTCCTTGGACGAGAGCATGACCACCGGGGTGTCCGCGAATTTTTCGTTGCGCTTGATGATGGCGCAGGTCTGGTAGCCGTCCAGGCGCGGCATCAGGATGTCGCAAAAAATCAGGTCCGGCTGGCTGTCGCTCACCTTGGACAAGGCGTCGAAGCCGTCTTCGGCCAGCGTCACCTCATGGCCGCCCTGCTTGAGAAAAATCTCGGCACTGCGACGAATGGTGTTGCTGTCGTCAATCACGAGGACTTTCATGGACCCTGTCGAATTCAAGCGATTCTCCCCACCAAAACATCATTCGGCCCGCGGCGTGCGAACCGGAACTCTTTGACATGACAACCCCGGCGGTCGCACGGGCACCGGCCGGGCGCGTTACCATGCCCGGTTGCGGTTGCGGCCCCGCCATCAAGGGCGCCGCTGGTTGAACCCGTCCATGTCGTCATGCTGATTACAACTAAAGTCCCCACGCATAAATTGCAATCGATTGTATCAACGGAAACCCCACTCCGGGGGCCCGTCGGCGGCAAAATTAGAGGACTTTTGGGCATATGACCGGTTTGACAGCCTCTGAAACGTCGCATGAACGCGACAATGACGCTTCGCCGCCCGAGGCCGAAGGCTCCCTGGCGTGCATCGTCAGCTTCAACGCCGTCGATCCCACCGGCAGCGGCGGCCTGAGTGGCGACGCGCTCGCGCTGGGCTCGGTGGGCGCGCACCTGTTGCCGGTGGTGACCGGCGCCTACCTGCGTGACAGCCGCGAGACGGTGGGCCACGCGCCGCTGGAGGCCGCGGCCATCGCCGAGCAGGCCCGCCTGATTGCCGAGGACATGCCCGTGCTGGCCGTCAAGGTGGGTTTCGTGGGCAGCCCCGAGGCGGTCGCGGCGGTGGCCTCCTTCGCCAGCGACTACCCCGACCTGCCCGTCATCACCTACATGCCGGACCTATCCTGGTGGGACGAACACGAAATCGACGACTACCACGACGCCGTGCGCGAGTTGCTGTTGCCGCAAACCGCCGTGCTGGTGGGCAACAACACCACGCTGCGCCATTGGCTGCTGCCCGAATCGGCGTCGCGCCGGCACGCCGATGCCACCGACCTGGCGCGCGCCGCGGCCGAACTCGGCGTGTCCTATCTCCTGGTCACCGGCTTGCCGCGGCCGAGCGAGCGCATCGGCAATGCGCTGGTGTCGCCACAGGCCGAGCTGTGCGTGCAGGAGTTCGAGCGCATCGAGGCCGACTTCCTGGGCGCGGGTGACACCGTGTCGGCCGCGCTGACGGGCTTGCTGGCGCTCGGCTCGGACCTGACCGAAGCCACCGTCGAAGCCCTGCAATACCTCGACCAGGCGCTGGACCACGGTTTTTGCCCCGGCATGGGGCGCGCCGTGCCGGACCGGCTGTTCTGGGCCGAGGCCGATGACCCATCCACGACGAGCGCGGCGCCCGAAGCGCCGACACCCGACGATCTCACCCAAGTCCTTCATGAAACCAAACACTGACCCCAACGACATGCTGATGGAACGCGCGCGCCGCGTGATTCCCGGCGGCGTCAACTCGCCCGTGCGCGCCTTCCGCGCCGTGGGCGGCACGCCACGCTTCGTGCAGCGCGCGCAAGGCCCCTATTTCTGGGACGCGGGCGGCACGCGCTACATCGACTACATCGGCTCCTGGGGCCCGATGATCCTGGGCCACGGCCACCCCGCCGTGCTGGAGGCGGTGCAAAAGGCCGTCACCGAAGGCCTGTCATACGGCGCACCGACCGAGCGCGAGATCGAGCTGGCCGAGGCCATCATCGCGCTGCGCCCGGGCATGGAGATGCTGCGCCTGGTCAGCAGCGGCACCGAGGCGGGCATGAGCGCCATCCGCCTGGCGCGCGGCGCCACCGGGCGCAGCAAAATCATCAAGTTCGAGGGCTGCTACCACGGCCACGCCGACGCGCTGCTGGTCAAGGCCGGCTCGGGCCTGGCGACGTTCGGCAACCCCACCAGCGCCGGCGTGCCGCCCGAGGTGGTGCAGCACACGCTGGTGCTCGAATACAACAACCTCGCCCAGCTCGAAGCGGCCTTTGCCGAACACGGCAGCACGCTGGCCGGCCTGATCATGGAGCCGATCGCGGGCAACATGAACTTCGTGCGCGCTTCGGTCGAGTTCACCCGCCGCTGCCGCGAGCTGTGCACGCAGCACGGCGCGCTCCTGATCTACGACGAGGTGATGACCGGCTTTCGCGTGGCGCTGGGCGGCGCGCAATGCGTGTATGCGCGTTCGATCCCCGGCTTCGAGCCCGACATCACGGTGATGGGCAAGGTCATCGGCGGCGGCATGCCGCTGGCGGCCTTTGGCGGCAAGCGCGCGGTGATGGAGCAGCTCGCCCCGCTGGGCCCGGTGTATCAGGCCGGCACGCTGAGCGGCAACCCGGTGGCCACCGCCTGCGGCCTGGCCACGCTGCGCGAAATCAGCAAGCCCGGCTTCTTCGAGGCGCTCACGGCCAAAACGCATCGCCTGGTCGACGGCCTGAAGGCCGCGGCGCTCGCGGCCGGCGTGCCCTTTGCGGCCGACAGCGAAGGCGGCATGTTCGGCTTCTTTTTGCTGCCCGAGCTGCCGCACAACTACGGCCAGGTAATGCAAAGCGACGGCGCGCGCTTCAACACGCTTTTTCATGGCCTGCTCGATCGCGGCGTGTACATCGCGCCGGCGCTCTATGAAGCGGGTTTCGTCAGCGCCGCGCACAGCGACGCCGACATCGACGCCACCGTCGGCGCGGCGGCCGAGGTGTTTCGGCTACTCTGATTTTTATAGCTTTTTGCGCCTGATTGTCAAGCGCCAGCGGCCGATTTGACTCGAATTCATCTCGGTTCTCCATGGCGCTGCGCGCCACCCGCGTGGCATGAAACCCAAAGAGCCCAATGGCCGCGGAGCAGGCCAAGCCAGCGATCGCCGTGGCCGGGGTCTCCCCGGCCACTGGCGATGCCCCCTGCAAGGGGGTGGGCGAAACATCGCGCAGCGAGTGGAGACTGGGGGTGTTTCATTTCAGTGCCGAAAGTGCCGCACCCCGGTGAACACCATGGCCACGCCGCGCTCGTTGGCGGCGTCGATCACCTCGGGGTCGCGCATCGAGCCGCCGGGCTGGATGACGCAGGTGGCGCCGTGGTCGATCACCACGTCCAGGCCATCGCGGAAGGGGAAGAAGGCGTCGCTGGCCACGGCCGAGCCCTTGAGCGACAGGCCCGCGGCCTCGGCCTTGATGGACGCAATGCGCGCCGAATCCAGCCGGCTCATCTGGCCCGCGCCCACGCCCAGCGTCATGCCTTTGGCGCAAAAGACGATGGCGTTGCTCTTGACGTACTGCGCCACCTTCCAGGCAAACAGCAGGTCCTGCAGTTGCTCGGGCGTGGGCTGCTGGCGCGTCACCACTTTCAGGTCCGCCAGCTTCAGGTCGTGAAAGTCGGCGGTCTGCATCAGCAGGCCCGAGCCCACGCGCTTGACTTCCATCAGGTTGTGCCCGCGCGCCCAAGCCGTGGCGCCATCGGGCTGCACGCCACCGAGCGAGATTTGCAGCACGCGCACGTTGGCCTTGGCCTTGAACACCGCCAGCGCCTCGGGCGTGAAGGCGGGCGCCAGCAGCACCTCGACGAACTGCTTGCTCACGGCTTCGGCCGCGGCGCCATCGACCGGCACGTTGAAGGCGATGATGCCGCCGAAGGCGCTGGTGGGATCGGTCTGGAAGGCCTTTTGATAGGCGTCCAGCGCGCTCGTGCCCAGGGCCACGCCGCAGGGGTTGGCGTGCTTGACGATGACGCACGCGGCGGCCGCGCCCGGGCTCGCTGAAACTCCCGCGCCCCACTGCTTGACGCACTCCCAGGCCGCGTCGGCATCGGCGATGTTGTTGTAGCTCAGCTCCTTGCCCTGCAACTGCCGGGCCGTGACCAGCGATCCGGGCGCCGGGTACAGGTCGCGGTAGAAGGCGGCCTGCTGGTGCGGGTTCTCGCCGTAGCGCAGGTCCTGCAGCTTGACGAAGCGGCCGTTGCTGTGCGAAGGAAAAAGGCCCCTGGCAGGCACCTCGTCAGCGCCGACAGCATCGAAATCGATAGCGGACAGGTAGTCGCTGATGGCGCCGTCGTAGTCGCTCACGCGGTTGAAGGCGGCCACCGACAGGGCGAACTTGGTCTTGAGGCTGATGGCGCCGGCCTTCATCTCGGCCAGCACGCCGGCGTATTGGCCGGCGTCGGTCAGCACCGCCACGTCGCGCCAGTTCTTGGCCGCGCTGCGCACCATGGCCGGCCCGCCGATGTCGATGTTCTCGATCGCGTCGGCCAAGGTGCAACCGGCCTTGGCCACCGTGGCCTCGAAGGGGTAGAGGTTGACCACCAGCAGGTCGATGGTGTCGATACCGTGCGCTTGCAGCGCCGCCATGTGCCCGGGCAGGTCGCGCCGCGCCAGCAGGCCGCCGTGGATGGTGGGGTGCAGGGTCTTCACGCGGCCGTCCAGCATCTCGGGAAAGCCGGTGTGCTGGGCCACCTCGGTGACGGGCAGGCCGGCGTCCTGCAGCAGCCGGGCGGTGCCGCCGGTGGACAGCAGGCGCACGCCCAGCGCGTGCAGGCCTTGGGCGAATTCAAGCACGCCGGTTTTGTCGGAGACGGAGATCAGCGCAGTGGTCATGAGCAGCGAAGTTTCAAGTCAAGAATGGGTTTTGCCCAGGCGTGGCAAGCGCAGGCAGCTATCGAATCAGGATTTGTCCGTCGTCACCAGGCGATGCTCGATGAGCTTCTTGCGCAAGGTGTTGCGGTTCAGCCCCAGCCACTCGGCGGCGCGGCTCTGATTGTGGTCGGCGTGGTGCATCACCACGTCGAGCAACGGTTTTTCGACGGCGCGGATCAGCATGTCGTACAGGCCGTCGGGCTCGGTGCCGTCCAGGTCGCGAAAGTAGGCTTCCAGGCTGGCGCGCACGCTGTGCTCGATGGGGCTTTGGTTCTGGTTCTTGGTGCTCATGCCTGGGTCGGGGCCTCCACCCCCTGGCCAACGGCTGCGGCAGCGTCGGCCTGCGGCAGGCGTTCGTGCGCCTGCGCCAGTTCGTCAAAAAAATCGGCCACGGCCTGCCATTGCGCGGCGGCGGACTCGATGGCGTTCATGTGGGCGCGAAACGCCTCGCCGCCCGGCAGCGCGCGCACACACCAGCCGATGTGCTTGCGCGCCGAGCGCACGCCGGTGTGCTCGCCGTACAGCGCGTAATGGTCCCGCAAATGCCCCAGCAGGGCGCGCCGCACCTCCAGCACCAGGGGCGGTGCCAGGTCCTGCCCCGTGGCCAGGTGGTGCGCGATGGCGCGAAAGATCCAGGGCCGGCCCTGGGCCGCGCGGCCGATCATCAGCGCGTCGGCGCCGGTGGCGGCCAGCACGGTGCGGGCCTTGGCGGGCGAGTCGATGTCGCCATTGGCCACCACCGGAATGCGCAGGGCGGCCTTGACGGCGGCAATCGTTTCGTACTCGGCCTCGCCCTTGTAACCCTGCTCTCGCGTGCGCCCGTGGACCGTGACCATGTGCACGCCCGCCTGCTCGGCCGCGCGGGCGATGGCCAGGGCGTTCTTGACCTGCGCGCACCAGCCGGTGCGCATCTTCAGGGTCACCGGCACGCCGTGCGGCGCGCAGGCTGCCACCACCGCCTCGATGATGGACAGCGCCAGCGGCTCGTCGCGCATCAGCGCGCTGCCGGCCCATCGGTCGCACACCTTCTTGGCCGGGCAGCCCATGTTGATGTCGATGATCTGCGCGCCGCGGTCGATGTTGTAGCGCGCGGCCTCGGCCATCATGGCGGCGTCGGTGCCGGCGATCTGCACCGCGATCGGCCCCGGCTCACCCGCGTGATCGGCGCGCCGCGAGGTCTTGAGCGTGTGCCACAGATCGCGCCGCGAGGTCACCATTTCGCTGACCGCATAGCCAGCGCCGAAGGCGCGGCACAGCTGGCGAAACGGCCGGTCCGTCACCCCCGCCATGGGGGCGACAAACAACCGGTTGGGAAGGACGTAGGGACCAATCTGCATCGGGCGCGCGCTGCCGCGGCAAGCGATCGGCAGGGGAAAGGCATGAATTCTAGCTGCCCAAAATTTCAGCAATCAAAATCCTTGCGTACCCCGCGGGGTGTTGGCGCCACCCGCCTACACTTGCGCCTTGGATGGAAGCGTGGTTCAACTCTCTGCTGCAGGCGCTGGCGCTGCCCGAATACGGCTTGTCCACCGTGTTCGTGGTGGCCTTCGTCTCGGCCACCCTGCTGCCGCTGGGCTCGGAGCCGGCGGTGTTCGGCCTCATCAAGCTGAGCCCCGCGCTGTTCTGGCCCGCCATCGGCGTGGCCACGCTGGGCAACACCCTGGGCGGGATCGTGACCTGGTGGATGGGTTGGGGGGCGCACCAGATGCTGGACCGCTACCGCCACTCGCCCACCCACCTGCGCGCGCTGGACTGGCTGCGCCGCCTGGGGCCGCGGGCCTGCTTTTTCTCCTTTCTGCCCGTGGTGGGCGACCCCCTGTGCGCCGTCGCCGGCTGGCTGCGCCTGCCGCTGGCCCCCTGCGCCGGCTGGATGCTGGCCGGGAAATTCGCGCGCTACCTGGTCATGACGGCCGGCCTGCTGTACCTGTGGCCCCAACCCGTAAGCCTGGCGCCACCGTGACGGCCCGACCCGCCTGCCGCGACCGCCCATGCCCGACACGACCGATCTGTTTGCCGACCAGGCGCCGCTGGCCGGCACGCGCACGGCGCTGGGGCCTCAGGCCGTGGTGCTGCGCGGCTGGGCGCTGGCGCAGGCGCAGGCGCTGTGGGACACGCTGCAAGCCGTCGTGGCGCAGGCGCCGTTTCGCCACATGCTCACGCCGGGCGGCCAGAGCATGTCGGTGCCGCTGACCAACTGCGGGCCCTTGGGCTGGACCAGCAGCCGCGCCGGCTACCGCTATCGCCCGGACGACCCGGACAGCGGACAGGCCTGGCCGGCCATGCCACCCGCGTTCGGCCGGTTGGCACATGACGCCGCCCAGTCCGCCGGATTCGACGGCTTCACGCCCGACGCCTGTTTGCTCAACTGCTACACGCCGGGCACGCGGCTGTCGCTGCACCAGGATCGAAACGAGCGCGACTTCGGCTGGCCCATCGTCTCGGTATCGCTGGGTTTGCCCGCCACCTTCCTGTGGGGCGGCGCGCGCCGCGCGGACCCCTGCCTGCGCGTGCCGCTGTTTCATGGCGATGTCGCCGTCTGGGGCGGGCGCGACCGCCTGCGTTTTCACGGCGTGGCCCCCATCGGCGCAGGGCAGCACCCCCTCACCGGGGCGCAGCGCATCAACCTGACGTTCCGACGGGCGGGTTAGGGCGCATTTGGGCCGCTGCAACACCATTCGGCCGCTTTCTTGCGTCGTTGGGGCCGATTTTGTTGACTGCGACACACAATGCGGGCATTCAATCGTTTACAGATACTCACGTATGGGCGATGATCGTTAAGATTTCCGTTGTCTGAGCGTTTTCAATGGCCGTTTCCGAATCGTCCCTCCGAGAACCCCTGTCCGCCGCCCTGCCGGGTGTCGGCCGGGCCTTGGTCATGGCCGGCAAGATCAGCCAAAAAGCCGCCGAGGAGGTGCACCGCAAGGCCCTGACATCCGGCGAGGCCTTTATCCCCGAGCTGATCCAGTCGGGCGCGATTTCGGCGTCCGACCTGGCCCACACGCTGGCGCAGGCCTTCTCGGCACCGCTGATCGATGTGGATGCGCTCGATCCGGTGCGCCTGCCCAAGGACTTGCTGGACGTCAAGCTGACCCTGAAATACCGGCTGCTGGCGCTCAGCAAGCGCGGCGGGCGCCTGGTGGTCGTGACGGCCGATCCCTCGGATCACGAGGCCGCCGAAAAGATCAAGTTCGTCACCCAGATGGGCGTTGAGTGGGTGATCGGCGAGTTCGACAAGATCGCCCGTCTGGTCGAAAAGCACGGCAAGTCCGTCGCCGACTCGATGGACAGCATCATCGGCACCGGCTTCGACTTTGACGAGGCCGCCCTGAGCTCGGACGCGCCGCCCGACACCACCGAAGACGCCCCCTCGGACGTCGAAGACGCCCCGGTGGTCAAGTTTTTGCACAAGGTGCTGCTCGACGCCATCGGCCTGGGCGCGTCGGACCTGCATTTCGAGCCCTACGAGCACCAGTACCGCGTGCGCTTTCGCATCGACGGCGAGTTGCAGGAGATCATCTCCCCGCCCGTGGCCATCAAGGAAAAGCTGGCCTCGCGCATCAAGGTGATCTCGCGCCTGGACATTGCCGAAAAGCGCATCCCGCAAGACGGTCGCATGAAGCTCAAGGTGGGCCCTGACCGCGTGATCGACTTTCGCGTCAGCACCCTGCCCACGCTGTTCGGCGAAAAGATCGTCATCCGCATTCTGGACCCCAGCAGCGCCCGCATGGGCATCGAGGCGCTGGGCTACGAGCCCGAGGAAAAGACGCGCCTGCTGACCGCCATCGAGCGCCCGTACGGCATGATCCTGGTCACCGGCCCCACGGGCTCGGGCAAGACGGTGTCGCTCTATACCTGCCTGAACCTGCTGAACAAGCCCGGCGTCAACATCTCGACGGCCGAAGACCCGTCCGAAATCAACCTGCCGGGCGTCAACCAGGTCAACGTCAACGAAAAGGCCGGCCTGACCTTTGCCGTGGCCCTGCGCGCCTTCCTGCGCCAGGATCCGGACGTCATCATGGTCGGCGAAATCCGCGACCTGGAAACCGCCGACATCGCCATCAAGGCCGCGCAAACCGGCCACCTGGTGCTGTCCACGCTGCACACCAACGATGCGCCCACCACGCTCACGCGCATGCGCAACATGGGCATCGCGCCCTTCAACATCGCCTCCAGCGTGATCCTGATCACCGCGCAGCGCCTGGCGCGGCGCCTGTGCGCCAAGTGCAAGCAGCCGGCCGACATCCCGCACGAGAACCTGCTCGATGCCGGCTTTCCCGAAAGCGAGATCGACGGCAGCTGGACGCCCTATCGGCCGGTGGGCTGCGATGCCTGCAACAACGGCTACAAGGGGCGCGTGGGCATCTACGAGGTGATGCCGATCAGCGAGGAGCTGCAACGCATCATCCTGGCCGACGGCAGTGCCCTTGAAATCGCCGAGCAGGCCCGCGCCGAGGGCGTGCGCTCGCTGCGTCAATCCGGTCTGCACAAGGTGCGGCTGGGCGTCACCTCGCTCGAAGAAGTTCTGGCCTGCACCAATCAATAAGCCGATCCAACCGAAATCCACGTCATGGCAACCCAAACCGCAACCCGATCGACGCCGCGCCGCGGCGTCAAGGAATCCGTCTACGAGTGGGAAGGCAAGGACCGCAACGGCAAGGTGGTGCGCGGCGAGACACGCGCCGGCGGTGAAAACCAGGTCCACGCCACGCTGCGCCGCCAGGGCATCATCGTCACCAAGCTGAAAAAGCGCCGCATGCGCTCGGGCAAGAAGATCAAGCCCAGGGACATCGCCATCTTCACGCGCCAGCTGGCCACCATGATGAAAGCCGGCGTGCCGCTCTTGCAGGCCTTCGACATCGTCGGGCGCGGCAACCCCAACCCCAGCGTGACCAAACTGCTCAACGACATCCGCACCGACGTCGAGACCGGCACCTCGCTGTCGGCGGCGTTTCGCAAGTACCCGATCTACTTCAACAGCCTGTACTGCAACCTGGTCGAGGCTGGCGAGGCCGCCGGTATCCTGGACAGCCTGCTCGACCGCCTGGCCACCTACATGGAAAAGACCGAGGCGATCAAGTCCAAGATCAAGTCGGCCCTGATGTACCCGGTGGCGGTGCTGGTGGTGGCCTTCGTGGTGGTTTCGGTCATCATGATCTTCGTGATCCCGGCCTTCAAGGAAGTGTTCACGTCCTTCGGCGCCGACCTGCCCGCGCCCACGCTGCTGGTGATCGCCATCAGCGAATTCTTCGTGCAGTGGTGGTGGCTGATCTTCGGCGGCATCGGCTTCGGGTTCTACTTTTTCATGCAGGCCTGGAAGCGCAACGAGAAGATGCAGATGTTCATGGACCGGCTGCTGCTCAAGCTGCCGATCTTCGGCGAGCTGATCGAGAAATCCGTCATCGCGCGCTGGACGCGCACGCTGTCCACCATGTTCGCCGCCGGCGTGCCCCTGGTCGAGGCGCTCGACTCGGTGGGCGGCGCCTCGGGCAACTCGGTCTACAAGCTGGCCACCGACAAGATCCAGCAGGAGGTGTCCACCGGCACCAGCCTGACCACCGCCATGACCAACGTCCACATCTTCCCCAGCATGGTGCTGCAGATGAGCGCCATCGGCGAGGAATCCGGCTCGCTCGACCACATGCTGGGCAAGGCCGCCGACTTCTACGAGGCCGAGGTCGATGAAATGGTGGCCGGCTTGTCCAGCCTGATGGAGCCCATCATCATCGTGGTGCTGGGCACCATCATCGGCGGCATCGTGGTGTCGATGTACCTGCCCATCTTCAAGCTGGGCCAGGTCGTCTGATGCTCGAACCTCTGTGGTTGCAGGCCGCCGCCGGCGGCGTGCTGGGCTTGCTGATCGGCAGTTTTCTCAACGTCGTCATCCACCGGCTGCCCAAGATGATGGAGCGCCAGTGGGTCGAGCAATGCGCCGACCTGAACGGCCAGGCCGCGCCCGAGCAAGCGCCCTTCAACCTGCTCACGCCGCGCTCGCGCTGCCCACACTGCGGCCACGGCATCCGCTGGTTCGAAAACGTCCCCATGGTCAGCTGGTTGCTGCTGCGCGGGCGCTGCTCCCAATGCCACGCCCGCATCAGCGCGCGCTATCCGCTGGTCGAGATGGCCACGGGCCTGCTCTTTGCGTGGTGCGCCTGGCGCTGGGGCTGGACCCCGGCAGCGGCCGCGTGGTGCGGGTTCTCCGCCCTGCTGGTGGCGCTGACCCTGATCGACTGGGACACCACGCTGCTGCCCGACGATTTGACCCTGCCCCTGCTGTGGGCCGGGCTGATCGCCGCCGCACTGGGCTGGACCGGCGTGCCGCTGGCGCAGGCCGTCTGGGGCGCGGTGGCGGGCTACCTGTCGCTGTGGGCGGTGTACTGGGCCTTCAAGCTCGTCACCGGCAAGGAAGGCATGGGCTACGGCGACTTCAAGCTGTTTGGCGCCCTGGGCGCCTGGTTCGGCTGGCCGGCGCTGGCGCCCATCATCCTGATGGCGTCGGTGATCGGCGCAGTGATCGGCATCGGCATGAAGCTCTCGCACGCGCTGCGCGAGGGCGGCGTGATGCCCTTTGGCCCCTTCCTGGCCCTGGCCGGCCTCACGGCCATGGTGTTTGGCCCGGCGGCCATCCTGCGCGTCATCGGCTTGTAGGCCATGGCCGGCCGCGCCCCGCCCCTGCACCTGGGCCTGACCGGCGGCATCGGCAGCGGCAAGAGCACGGTGGCCGCCCTGCTGGCCACGCATGGCGCCGCCATCATCGACGCCGACGCCATCTCGCGCGCCACCACGGCCGCCGGTGGCACTGCACTGCCGGCCATCGCCGCCGCCTTCGGCCCGCAGTCGATCGGCGCCGACGGTGCACTGGACCGCGCCACCATGCGCGCGCAGGTGTACGGCAACCCCGGCGCGCGCCAACGGCTGGAGGCCATCATCCATCCGCTGGTCAGCCAGGAGATCGAGCGCCAGACCCGCGCGGCGCACCAGGCGGGCCATGCCTGGCTGGTGTTCGACATCCCCCTGCTGGTGGAAGGCGGCGCGCGCTGGCGCGCGCGGCTCGATCGTGTGCTGGTGCTCGACTGCCCGCCCGAGGTGCAGGTGGCGCGCGTGATCACCCGCAGCGGCCTGGCGCGCGGCGAGATCGAGTCCATCCTGGCCGCGCAGGCCTCGCGCGCCCAGCGGCTGGCGGCCGCCGACTGGGTGCTGTTCAACGGTGAAGATGTGTCGGTGCGTGAACTGGGTGTCCAGATCGACATCCTCGCGCGGCGCTTGGGGCTATGATGCGCCCCAGCCTGGAAGCCCGCGCGTGATTCTGTACGAGTACCCATTCAACGAACGCATTCGCACTTATCTTCGGCTCGAGCACCTGTTCGGCCGCCTGGGCCAGTTGTTGCCGCGCGAGGCGGCGCTGGACCACCACTTTGCGCTGGTCACCCTGTTCGAGATCATGGACGTGACGAGCCGCGCCGACCTGAAGTCGGACGTGCTCAAGGACCTGGAAAAGCAAAAGTCGCAGATGGCCGCGTACCGCGGCAACCCCGCCATCTCGGAGGTTTCGCTGAACGTCGTCCTGGCCCGCCTGGACGACGCCTTCAGCCAACTCAACCAGCAGCTGGGCAAGCCCGGCCACGAGCTGACCGACAACGACTGGCTGATGGGCATCCGCAGCCGCGCCGCCATCCCGGGCGGCACCTGCGGCTTTGATCTGCCAGCCTATCACGCCTGGCAACACGGCCAGGCGGCCAGCCGACGCGCCGATTTGCAGCGCTGGGTGGCCTCGCTGGGGCCCATGGCGCAAGCCATCACGCTGCTGCTGCAAATCCTGCGCGACACCGGCAAGCCGCGCATGCTGACCGCCACGGCCGGTCAATACCAGATGGGCCTGCCGCAGGGCCGCAGCGTTCAGCTGCTGCGCCTGCGGCTGGACGAGTCGCTGGGCCTGGTGCCCGAAATCAGCGGCAACCGGCTGGCGGTGTCCGTGCGTCTGATGCGCCTGCAGCCCGACGGCAAGTTGCAGGCCGAGCGCGTCGACGCCCCCTTCGAGCTGGCGCTGTGCGCATGAGCGCGCCGGGCCGCTCCCAAGCGCGAATCCCGCAGCGCGCAGCGCGCAGGGTTGGTGCAATCTGCGCGCCGGGCCGCTCCCAAGCGCGAATCCCGCAGCGCGCAGCGCGCAGGGTTGGTGCAATCTGCGCGCCGGGCCGCTCCCAAGCGCGAATCCCGCAGCGCGCAGCGCGCAGGGTGGCCCAGTGAACAGCCACACGCCCGCCCCGGCGCGCACCGTGCGCTGCCCCGCGTGCGGCGGCCCCAGCCGCTATGCGCCGGACAACCCCTGGCGGCCGTTTTGCAGCCAGCGCTGCAAGCTGCACGATTTGGGCGACTGGGCCAACGAGCGCTTTCGCGTCGAGGCGCAGGACGAGCCGGATGAGCCGCCCGCGCAGCCGCCGCATTGACCCGGGCACCCACGCCGGATCAGGCTGGTCCACCCACGCCGGGCGGGCTCGTCACGCCGGACGAAGGCGCTCGTCACCCACCTCCTCGCGCAACCATTGCAGCACGGGCAGCGTGCCCGCCAGCACCGGCTGCACGCCCACCGGCAGGCGCTCCCACGCGGCTTGCTGGCCCTCGCGCATTTGCAGCGCGCCACGCCACGCCGTGACGCGACAAAAATGCAGCCGAACCAGGGCGTGCGGATAGTCCACCAGCTGCTCGCGCCAGCGGGTGACGGCGGCAGGATCGATTGCCACGCCCAGCTCTTCGTGCAGCTCGCGCGCCAGCGCCTGCTCCACGCTCTCGCCAGGCTCCAGCTTGCCGCCCGGAAACTCCCAATAGCCCGCATAGACCTTGCCCGGCGGGCGCGAAGTCAGCAGGAAGCGGCCATCGGGCTGAGTCAGGATGCCGACGGCCACCTCGGTCACCGGGCGTTGCCCGCCCTCGGCACCGTCCTGGCGCGGCAGGTGCGCGTCGGCGCGAATCGGCGCGCCGGTCACGCCGCGGCACCGCGGCCCATGAAGTCGCGCGCGAACTGCCAGGCCACGCGGCCCGAGCGCGAGCCGCGCTCGAGCGCCCACACCAGGGCCTCGGGCCGCGCGGCCTCGATCTGCGCGGGGCTGGCGCCCAGGGCGCTGAGCCACTGGGCCGCAATGGCCAGATACTCGGCCTGCGTGAAGGGATAAAAGCTGACCCACAGGCCAAAGCGCTCGGACAGTGAAATCTTTTCCTCGACCACTTCGCCGGGGTGCACCTCGCCATCCTCGGTATGGGTGTAGCTGAGGTTTTCCTTCATGTACTCGGGCAGCAGGTGGCGGCGGTTGCTGGTGGCGTACACCAGCACGTTGGGGGTGCTGGCGGCCACACTGCCGTCCAGAATGCTTTTCAGCGCCTTGTAGCCGGGCTCGCCTTCGTCAAAGCTCAAATCGTCGCAATAGACGATGAACTTCTCGGGTCGCTCGCTCACCACCTCGACGATGTCGGGCAGGTCCACCAGGTCGGCCTTGTCCACCTCGATCAGGCGCAGGCCCTGCGGTGCAAAGGCGTTCAGGCAGGCCTTGATGAGCGAGGACTTGCCGGTGCCGCGCGCGCCGGTCAGCAGCACGTTGTTGGCCGGCCGGCCTTCGACGAACTGGCGCGTGTTGCGCTCGATCTTGTCCTTCTGCGCGTCGATTTCCTTCAGGTCGGACAAGGCCATCGCGGCCAGATGCCGCACCGGCTCCAGCGCGCCCATGCCCGAGGCCCGCTTGCGGTAGCGCCAGGCCACGGCCTGGCTCCAGTCGGGAGCGCCCAGGGGCTGAGGCAAGACGGCCTCGATGCGGGTGATGAGTTGCTCGGCCCGTTCGACCAGGCGTGCCAGGGATTCAGTCATAAGGGCCTCCAGCGCCCATGCAACAAGCGCCGACAGCTATCAAATCAATAGTTCTCCATCAAGACCGGTAGTCGGCGTTGATGCTCACGTAGTCGTGGCTCAGGTCGCAGGTCCAGACCGTGTCGTGCGCCGTGCCACGGCCCAGGCCCACGCGCACGGTGATCTCGGCCTGCTTCATCACGCGCTGGCCGTCCTCCTCGCGGTACTGCGGGTGGCGCCCGCCGCCAGTGGCCACGTGCACGTCGTCCAGGTGCAGGTCGATGCGAGTCTGGTCGAGGTCGGCGATGCCGGCATAGCCCACGGCGGCCAGGATGCGCCCCAGGTTGGGGTCGCTGGCGAAGAACGCGGTCTTGACCAGGGGCGAATGCGCGATGGCGTAGGCCACCTGGCGGCATTCGGCGGCGTCGCGCCCGCCTTCAACGCGCACGGTGATGAACTTGGTGGCGCCTTCGCCGTCACGCACGATGGCCTGGGCCAGCTGGCGCGCCACCTGGAGCAGCGCGGCCTTGAGCGCCTGCGCGTCGGCCGAATCGAACGTGGTGATGGGCGCGTTTCCGGCCCGCTGGGTGGCGATGAGCAGGAAGCTGTCGTTGGTGGACGTGTCGCCATCGACCGTGACGCGGTTGAACGAGCCCTCGGCCAGCTCGCGCGCCAGCGGGGTGAGCAGCGCCGCATCGATGCAGGCGTCGGTGGCGACAAAGCCCAGCATGGTGGCCATGTTGGGACGGATCATGCCGGCGCCCTTGCTGATGCCGGTGACGGTGACCTCGGCGCCGCCCACGCGCGCCGTGGCGCTGAAGGCCTTGGGCACGGTGTCGGTGGTCATGATGGCGCTGGCCGCGCGGCCCCATTGATCGGCGCCGGCCGCGGCGATGGCCGCCGGCAGGCCGGCGGTGATGCGATCGACCGGCAGCGGCTCCATGATGACGCCGGTGGACAGCGGCAGCACCTGGTACGCGTCGATGCGCAGGAGGCCGGCCGCCGCGGCGCAGGTCTGGCGTGCACGCTGCAGTCCGTTCGCGCCGGTGCCAGCGTTGGCATTGCCGGTGTTGATGACGATGGCGCGAATCGGCGCGCCGCCGGCCAGATGCTCGCGGCAGACCTGCACCGGCGCGGCGCAAAAGCGGTTTTGCGTGAACACGCCGCCCACGCTGGCGCCCGCGTCCAGCAGCAGCACCGTCAGATCATCGCGCCCCGCCTTGCGCACGCCGGCTTGGGTGACGCCCAGACGTACGCCGGCCACTGGAAGGAGTTGCGTCGGATCGGTGGCGGTCAGGTTGACTGGCATGGCGTTTCAAGACCTTTGAAAAGAACAGGGACACCACGTCACGTCAACGCGCCGTGGCAGTTCTTGTATTTCTTGCCGCTGCCGCAAGGGCAGGGATCGTTGCGGCCCACGCGCGGCACGGTCAGCGCAGCGCTGGCGGCGGCCGCGGCCATGCCGCGTGCAGCGGCCTCCGGCACGCTCTCGGCTTCACCCGTTTCGGTCGGGGCCGTGTAGGTGACGTTGCTGACGCGCTCGCCGCGCGCCTCGAAGTCCTGCGCGGCCTGCTCGATCTGCTCGCTGGACTGGATGCGCACGGTCATCAGCGTGCGCGTGACGTCGTTCTTGACCACGTCGAGCAGCTGGCCGAACAGCTCGAAGGCCTCGCGCTTGTATTCCTGCTTGGGCTGCTTCTGGCCGTAGCTGCGCAGGTGAATGCCCTGGCGCAGGTAGTCGAGCGCGGCCAGGTGCTCGCGCCAGTGCATGTCGATGCTTTGCAGCAGCACGGCGCGCTCGAAGGGGTGAAAGTTTTCACCGCCGACCTGCTCCAGGCGCCGGGCGTAGCTCTGGTTGGCCGCGTCCACGACCTTCTCGGCAATGTCCTCGTCGGTGATGGCGCTGGAGGACTCGACCTCCTTGGCCAGCGGCAAATCGAGCTGCCACTGCTCGGCCAGCACTTTTTCGAGGCCGGGGATGTCCCACTGCTCCTCGACCGACTGGGCCGGCACGTACTGGCGCGCCAAATCGGTCATGCTGCCCTCGCGGAAGGCGGCGATCTGCTCGCTCAGGTCGGTGGCGTCCAGGATTTCGTTGCGCTCCTGGTAGATCACCTTGCGCTGGTCGTTGGCCACGTCGTCGTACTCGAGCAGCTGCTTGCGGATGTCGAAGTTGCGTGCCTCGACCTTGCGTTGCGCGCTCTCGATGCTGCGCGTGACGATGCCCGCTTCGATCGCCTCGCCCTCGGGCATCTTCAGGCGGTCCATGATGGCGCGCACGCGGTCGCCCGCGAAGATGCGCATCAGCGGATCGTCCAGGCTGAGGTAAAAGCGCGAGGAGCCCGGGTCACCCTGGCGGCCCGAGCGCCCGCGCAGCTGGTTGTCGATGCGCCGGCTCTCGTGGCGCTCGGTGGCGATGATGCGCAGGCCGCCCAGGGCAACCACCTGGGCGTGATCCTTTTCCCATTGGGCGCGCAGCTCGGCGGCGCGCGCGCTGCGGGCGGTCTCGTCCAGCGCCGGGTCTTGCGCCAGCGCCTCGATGGCCTTGTCCACGTTGCCGCCCAGCACGATGTCGGTGCCGCGCCCGGCCATGTTGGTGGCGATGGTGATCATCTTGGGCCGGCCGGCCTGCGCCACGATGTCGGCCTCGCGCGCGTGCTGCTTGGCGTTGAGCACCTGGTGCGGCAGCTTGGCCTTTTGCAGCAGCTCGGAGATGATTTCGGAGTTCTCGATCGACGATGTGCCCACCAGCACCGGCTGGCCCTTGTCGTAGCAGGCGCGGATGTCGGCGATGGCGGCGGTGTATTTCTCGGGCGTGGTCTTGTAGACGCGGTCGAGTTGGTCGTCGCGCTTGCTGGGCCGGTTGGGCGGGATCACCACGGTCTCCAGGCCGTAGATTTCCTGGAACTCGTAGGCCTCGGTGTCGGCCGTGCCGGTCATGCCCGCCAGCTTGCCGTAGAGGCGAAAGTAGTTTTGGAAGGTGATCGAGGCCAGAGTCTGGTTCTCGGCCTGGATGGGCACGCCCTCCTTGGCCTCCACCGCCTGGTGCAGGCCGTCGCTCCAGCGCCGCCCGCTCATCAGGCGGCCGGTGAACTCGTCGACGATGACAATCTCGGGGCCCTGCTCGCCCTGCTGCACCACGTAGTGCTGGTCGCGGTGAAACAGGTAATGCGCGCGCAAGGCCGCGTACAGGTGGTGCATCAGCGCGATGTTGGCCGCGTCGTACAGGCTGGCGCCGGGGGCGATCAGGCCCCGCTCGACCAGCACGCGCTCGGCCGTCTCGTGGCCCTGCTCGGTCAGGTAGATCTGGTGCGCCTTCTCGTCCACGGTGAAGTCGCCCGGCTTGGTCACGCCCTCGCCGGTGCGCGGGTCGGCCTCGCCCTCCTGCCGCACCAGCAGCGGCGCGACCTGGTTCATGGCCTGGTACATGGCGGTGTGGTCCTCAGCCTGGCCGCTGATGATCAGCGGCGTGCGTGCCTCGTCGATCAGGATCGAATCCACTTCGTCGACGATGGCGTAGTTCAGCTTGCGCTGCACGCGATCGGCCACCTCGTAGACCATGTTGTCACGCAGGTAGTCGAAGCCATACTCGTTGTTGGTGCCGTAGGTGATGTCGGCGTTGTAGGCGGCCTGCTTTTGCTCGCGCGGCATCTGCGGCAGGTTCACGCCCACCGTCAGGCCCAGAAAGCCATACAGGCGCCCCATCCACTGCGCGTCGCGATTGGCCAGGTAGTCGTTGACGGTGACCACGTGCACGCCCTTGCCCTCAAGTGCGTTCAGGTACACCGGCAGCGTGGCCGTGAGCGTCTTGCCCTCGCCGGTGCGCATCTCGGCGATCTTGCCCTCGTGCAGCGCCATGCCGCCCACCAGCTGCACGTCGAAGTGACGCATCTTCATGACGCGCTTGGAGGCTTCGCGCACCACGGCAAACGCCTCGGGCAACAGCTGGTCCAGCGTCTCGCCGGCAGCCAGGCGGTCACGAAATTGCTGGGTCTTGCCACGCAATTCGTCGTCGCCGAGCTTTTCGAATTCGGGTTCGAGCGCGTTGACGCGGGCCGCGACTTTGCGGTATTGCTTGAGCAGGCGGTCGTTGCGACTGCCGAAAATCTTGGTGAGGAAGGTCGTGGCCATGCGTGAGCGGTCGCCGCTGCGCAAACGTCGCGCCACAGGGTGCAACCAGCGGTGTAGGTGGGTTCCAGATGATGCGAAGATAGGGGCTGCGCCGCCCTGTTCAACACGGGGTGGCGCCGTCCAGCCGTCAGCGCGACAAACTCCCGATTTTACCCACGCCGAACCCCGCGTCCCGGCCCTGCCCGCTATGCCAGCTTTCCCGAAGTCTCGCCAAGCCATCCCGGTGGGCACCGCTCTGGATGGCGCCGCCGCGCTGGCGCCGCTGCGCGCGCGCCTGGCCGAATCCTCGGCGCGGCTGGAGATCATTCGGCCCCTGCTGCCGCCCGCGCTGCGCGCCAGCGTTGTGGCCGGGCCGATCGACGCATCGCAATGGTGTCTGCTGGTGCCCAATTCGGCCGCGGCGGCCAAGCTGCGGCAGTTGCTGCCGGCCTTTCGCCTGGCGCTGGAGGCCCATGGTCGGCCGGTGGCCGGCATCCGGATCCGGGTGCACCAAGACCCGGCGCGCTGATGCGCCGGTGAGGATGCAGTGGTGCCGCCTGTCGGATTCGAACTGACGACCTACCGCTTACAAGGCGGGTGCTCTACCAACTGAGCTAAGGCGGCAAACCGGCGCCGATTCTAACCAAGGGGCCAGCGGCCGAACGAATGCCGCAAACGCCTATTTGATGCGCTTGAGTGCGGGGCGCTTGCGGCCGTTCGCGGGCGTGGAGTCGGGCCCGGGGGGATCGCCCGCCTCGGTCGATTCAACCAGACTGGGCGCACCGGGCGCATCCGCAGGCGCCTCGTCGGCGCCGGACGCACGCACCTGCAAGGGAAAGGCCATGCCCTGGCCGTTCTCGCGTGCGTAGATGGCGATCACGCGGTCGATGGGCACGATGATCTCGCGCGGCACGCCGCCAAAGCGCGCCTTGAACTCGATGAATTCGTTGCCGATCGTCAGGCCGCTGGTGGCCTCGGTGCTGACGTTGAGCACGATTTCGCCGTTTTGCACGTATTCGCGCGGCACCTGCACGCTGTCGTCGGCATGCACGGCCACGTAAGGGGTGAGCGCATTGTCCGCGCACCACTCGTAGAGGGCGCGGATCAGGTACGGACGGGTGGAGGCGGATTCCAGCGCGTTCATGGCGAATCAGTCGTGAGCAGGCTTATTTGCGCATCACTTTTTCGGAGGGCGTCAGCGCCTCGATGTAGGCCGGGCGCGAAAAGATGCGCTCGGCGTACTTGAGCAGGGGCGCGGCGTTCTTGGACAGGTCGATGCCGTAATAGTCCAGGCGCCACAGCAGCGGCGCCAGCGCCACGTCGAGCATGGAGAAGTTGTCGCCCAGGATGAACTTGTTCTTCAGGAACACCGGCGCCATCTGCGTCAGGCGGTCGCGGATGTGGCCGCGCGCCTTTTCCAGTGCCTTTTCGTTGCTCTTGGTGGCGCGGTTTTCCAGCACGCTGACGTGGGTGAACAGCTCTTTCTCGAAATTGAGCAGGAACAGGCGCACGCGCGCGCGATCGACCGGATCGCCCGGCATCAGCTGCGGGTGCGGAAAGCGCTCGTCGATGTATTCGTTGATGATGTTGGACTCATACAGGATCAGGTCGCGCTCGACCAGGATCGGCACCTGCCCGTAGGGGTTCATCACGCTGATGTCCTCGGGCTTGTTGTACAGATCCACGTCGCGGATCTCGAAGTCCATGCCTTTTTCGAACAGCACGAAGCGGCAGCGATGCGAAAACGGGCAAGTCGTTCCTGAATACAGCACCATCATGGCGAGTCAACTCCTTAAAACCGAAGGAGTGGAAGCCAGCCCAGACCGGGCCCGCCCCACTCCAGCAAGGCCGGGGCGCGCCAGCGCCCGGCAAACGATGATTGTCAGTGGACGTCTTTCCAGTACGCCGCGTTCAGGCGCCACGCGAAGAGCGTGAACACCAGCAGGAACAGCAGGACCCACACGCCGATGGCCACGCGCTTGCTCTGCGCGGGCTCACCCATCCACTTGAGGTAGTTGACCAGGTCGGCCACCGCCTTGTCGTACTCGAGCGGGGTCATGGTGCCCGGCGTGACCTGCTCCCAGCGGCCGCTGAAGACCTGGGTTTCGTGGCCATGCGATTCAACCGTGCTGTAGATCGGCTTGCGCTCACCCTGCAGCTGCCACAACGGGTGGGGCATGCCGATGTTGGGAAAGGCCAGGTTGTTCCAGCCGGTGGGGGTGGAATCGTCGCGGTAGTAGGAGCGAAACAGCGTGTAGATGTAGTCGGCACCCGTACCGCCGGCGCCCGAGCGCGAGCGGGCGACCAGCGTCAGGTCGGGCGGGTTGGCGCCAAACCAGGCCTTGGCCTGCTTGGGGTCGATGGCCGCCTTCATCATGTCGCCCACCTTGTCGCTGGTGAACAGCAGGTTGTCCTTGATCTGCTCGTCCGTCAGGCCAATGTCCTTCAGGCGGTTGAAGCGCATGTAGGCGGCCGAGTGGCAGTTCAGGCAGTAGTTGACGAAGATCTTGACGCCGTCTTGCAGCGACGCGTTGTCATTGATCTTGCCCGGCGCCTTGTCCCAGGCGATGCCACCGCCGCTCGAGGCCTGGGCCCCGAGGGTGGCGCCCAGTGCAAGGGCCAATCCGAAGACGAATTTTTTCCAGCTAGTCATGGTTGTTGTGCTCCGGGGCGTCTTCAGTGGGGCTTGAAGGTCACGCGATCGGGGACCGGCTTGGGCGTGCCCAGCTGACTCCACCAGGGCATGAGCAGGAAGAAGCCAAAGTAGAACAGCGTGCCCACCAGCGCCACGCGCTCGTTGGTCAGCCACTCGAGCGAACCTTGCGAGAAGATCGGGCCCGGCACCATGATGCCCAGCACCATCAGGATCGCGAACCAGATCAGGAACACGGCATACACCGTCTTGTGCCAGCCCGGGCGGTAGCGGATCGAGCGTGCCGGGCTGCGGTCCAGCCAGGGCAGGAAGAACAGGATGACAACGGCGCCGCCCATCACCACGACGCCCCAGAACTTGGCGTCAAACACGGCCAGCAGGCCGATGGCAATCAGGCCGATCACGGCGATGGCGCCTTTCTTGGCGGTCGAACTGCGCGACTTGATGAAGTTCAGGATCACGGCCAGCACGATGATCACCATCAGCACGTGCACCATAGTGTCGGTGGTGGCGCGCAGCATGGAATAAAAGGGCGTGAAATACCACACCGGCGCGATGTGCGGCGGGGTGACCAGCGGGTCGGCCGGGATGAAGTTGTTGTACTCCAGGAAGTAACCGCCCATCTCCGGCGCGAAGAACAGGATGCCGAAATAGGCCATCAGGAAAACGCTGACGCCCACGATGTCATGCACGCTGTAGTAGGGGTGGAAGGGAATGCCGTCGGCCGGCGCGTCGGGCGACCAGCGATTGCCCTTGGGGCCCTTCTTGATTTCGATGCCGTCGGGGTTGTTGGAGCCCACGTCGTGCAGCGCCAGCAGGTGCGCCACCACCAGGCCCAGCAGCACCAGCGGCACGGCGATCACGTGAAACGCGAAGAAGCGGTTGAGCGTGGCATCGGCCACCACGTAGTCGCCGCGGATCAGCAGCGACAAATCGGGCCCGATGAAGGGAATGGCCGAAAACAGATTGACGATCACCTGCGCGCCCCAGTAGGACATCTGGCCCCAGGGCAGCAGATAGCCCATGAAGGCTTCGGCCATCAGCGCCAGGAAGATGGCGCAGCCGAAAATCCAGACCAGCTCGCGCGGCTTGCGGTAGCTGCCGTAGATCAGGCCGCGGTACATGTGCAGGTACACCACGATGAAAAAGGCCGATGCCCCCGTGGAGTGCATGTAGCGGATGAACCAGCCGCCCGGCACGTCACGCATGATGTACTCGACCGACTCGAAGGCCTTGGCGGCGTCGGGCTTGTAGTTCATCGTCAGGAAGATGCCCGTGACGATCTGGATGACCAGCACCAGGAGCGCCAGCGAGCCGAAGAAGTACCAGAAGTTGAAGTTCTTGGGCGCGAAGTACTCCGACATGTGCTTGCGGTATTCCGCAAACAGGGTCGGAAACCGGTTGTCGAACCAGTTGTTGAGCTTGGCGCCCGCGGACGCGTTGGGGGAGATTTCCTTGAATTCAGCCATGGCGCGCCTCGTTATGCCTTCTTGTATTCGCCGATCAACAGCCGGGTGTCGGACAGGTACGTGTAGGGCGGCACCACCAGGTTGGCGGGCGCCGGCTTGTCCTTGAACACGCGCGCGGAAAAATCAAAGGTCGAACCGTGGCAGGGGCAGAAAAAGCCGCCGACCCAGTTGTCGGGCAGCGAGGGCTGCGGGCCGGCCTTGAACTTCTCGACCGGCGAGCAGCCCAGATGCGTGCAGATGCCGACCACGACCAGGATGTCCTTGTGGGCCTCCTGCGCGCGGTCGATGTTCTGGGCCCACACGGGCGTCGGAAAATCGGTGCGCTTGGACATCGGGTCAGCGACCTCGCTCTCGGTGGTCTTGAGGGTGGCCAGCATCTCGGGCGTGCGCTTGAACACCCACACCGGCTGGCCGCGCCATTCGACAATCATGCGCTCGCCGGCCTTGAGAGCGGAGATGTCCACCTCGACCGCCGCGCCAGCGGCCTTGGCGCGCTCGGACGGGGAAAAGCTTTCGACGAAGGGCGTGGCCAGTGCCACCGTGCCGACCGCACCGGCGGCGCTGGACGCGATCAGCCAAGTCCGTTTGCTGCTGTCCAGGGGCGCGGGGGTGAAATTGCTGGGTGGGGCGTCACTCATGGCATTCCTCGAAATCGGCAGGGGTATTTTTCTACGCGGATCAGCCAAGGATTGTAGCGGAGCAAGTCAAGGCCTCCGCCGCGCCAGGGGCACCGGCGCAGCCCAATCGACCCGCGCGCTGCCGCACAATACAGGCCTCTTGTTCCAAATCAAAGGGGAAGCACACCATGGGCATGATGCAGGAGTTTCGCGAATTTGCGGTCAAGGGCAACGCCATGGACCTGGCGGTCGGCGTGATCATCGGCGGCGCATTCGGCAAGATCGTCGATTCGATCGTGGGCGACCTGGTCATGCCGCTGGTCGGCAAGCTGGTCGGCGGGCTGGATTTTTCCAACTACTACATTCCGCTGGCCGGCCAGGCGACGGGCTTGAGCCTGGACGCGGCCAAGAAGGCCGGCGCCGTGTTCGCCTACGGCAACTTCATCACCATCCTGGTCAACTTCATCCTGCTGGCCTTCATCATCTTCATGATGGTCAAGCAGATCAACCGCCTGAAAAAGGAAGAGCCGGCGCCGGCACCCGCGGCGCCGCCGGAGGACATTCAGCTGCTGCGCGAGATTCGCGACAGCCTGAAGCGCTGAAGCGGCAAGATTCGGTCGCTCTTTTATTGATAGCTGCTGGCGCCCGTCCGCTCTCCGCGACGGGCGTTTTTCATTTTGACAGCTGGCGCGCCATGCGCACCGCCGCCAGCAGACTGCCGGCGTCGGCGCGGCCGGTGCCGGCCAGGTCGAACGCCGTGCCGTGGTCGGGGCTGGTGCGCACCAGCGGCAATCCCAGCGTGACGTTGACGCCGCGCTCCACGCCCAGGTATTTCACCGGGATCAGGCCCTGGTCGTGGTACATGGCCAGCACCACGTCGAACTCGGCTCCGCCACGCGCACGCATGAACACCGTGTCGGGCGCGAACGGGCCCTGAGCGTCGATGCCCTCGGCGCGCGCTCGGGCGATGGCCGGCGCGATGGCCTCGATCTCCTCGCGTCCAAACAGTCCGCCCTCGCCCGCATGCGGATTCAGCCCGGCCACCGCGATGCGTGGCGCCCGCCGTAGCGCGGCGCCAACGGATTGGTGCGAAATTCTCAGGGTTTGCAAGACGTTGCTTTCGGTTACGAGCTCGATCGCCTCGCGCAGCGACACGTGGATGCTGACCAGCACGGTACGCAATTCGTCGTTGGCCAGCATCATGCGCACCGGCATGGCCGATACCGGCACGCCCGCGTGCTCGGCCGCCAGGGCCTGCAGCAATTCGGTGTGGCCGGGGTAGCGCGCGTACGGCTCGCCGGCGGCCGCCAGCGCCTCCTTGTGCAGGGGCGCGGTCACCAGGGCGCCGACCTCGCCACGCAGTGCCGCGCGCGCGGCCCACACCACGCAGTCGCCCGCCATGCGCCCCGCCTGCGCGCTGACCTGGCCGGGTGCAACCAGCGCCGCCTGCGCCACGGCCTGCAGCACGGGGATGCAGCGCGGCGGCACGTGGGCGGCCTCGGCCGGTGCCGCGATCTGCGCCACCGGCACGCTCACGCCTTCGCCCTGCACCCAGGCTGCGGCGCGGCGCAGCGTCGCCACATCGCCCGCCACGAAGCAACCGGCCAGCAAATCTGGCGCAGTCAACCAAGCCTTGACGATGATTTCGGGGCCGATGCCGGCGGCATCGCCCTGGGTGATGGCGATGGGGGTGTTCATGGCGGATGCAGGGGCGTGAATCAGCAAGGCTGCGCGGCGCTCGGGCAAGGCGGCGTCATGCCGGGTTGTCGATGTCAATGAACTGGTGCGCCACGCCAAGCGATGCCGCCACATGCGCGGCCAGCGCCGGCGCGCCGTAGCGCTCGGTGGCGTGGTGGCCGCAGGCGAAGAACAGCACGCCGCACTCGCGCGCCAAGTGCGCTTGCGGTTCGGAAATTTCGCCGGTGATGAAGGCCTGCGCGCCGGCGGCGATGGCCGCCTCGAAGTAGCCTTGCGCGCCACCGCTGCACCATGCTATGTTTTGAATAGCTTCTTGCGCTTGCCCCACCTGCGTTACAGGTCGATTCAATACTTTTTCCAGGCGCAGGGCAAGGGCCGCCGCGTCGGTCAGCGGCACGCCGTCGGCCGGCCGGCCGATGAAGCCCAGCTCCTGCTCGCCAAAGCGCCCGGTCGCCCGCAGGCCCAGGCGCGCGCCCAGCTGGGCGTTGTTGCCCAGCGTGGGGTGCGCGTCCAGCGGCAGGTGATAGGCGAACAGGTTGATGTCATGAGCCAGCAGACGCTGCAGGCGCTGCTTCATCCAGCCCGTCACCGTGCCGTCCTGCCCGCGCCAGAACAGGCCGTGGTGCACGAACAGGGCATCGGCCCCCACCTCGATGGCCGCGTCGATCAGCGCGCGGCTGGCCGTCACGCCGCTGACGATCTTGCCGATGCGCGGCTTGCCTTCCACCTGCAAGCCGTTGGGCCCGTAGTCCTTGAAGCGCTCGGGTTGCAGCTCGGCATTGAAGGCAGCCAGCAACGTGCTGCTGTCGATGGCAGTCGGTGACGAAGACATCGCTTGATTGTCCGCCATCCCCCACCCGTTGATTCAAATCAAACCCACGGCCCTTTGCCCCGGGCCTTTGCCTCGGGTTTACACACGCTTGTCAAAGCGTCGGATTGCATCCTTATGCTCCAGGAAATGCCAAGTCGCAAGGAATCGAGATGAAAAGAATGGTCTGGGTGTTCTGGGGCTTTCTGGCCACCTTGAGCGGCCTGTGGCTGCTGGCCGACACGCTGTGGCCCGCGCAAGCCGGCTACTTCGCGTTTCGCATCGTGTGGGTGCAGTACAGCGGGGTGCTGGTCATGGGCATGATGTCGCTGGCCATGGTGCTGGCGGTGCGGCCGGTGTGGCTGGAGCCGCAGCTGCGCGGGCTGGACAAGATGTACCGCCTGCACAAGTGGCTGGGCGTGGGCGCGCTCGTTGCCGGCACGGTGCACTGGCTGTGGGCCCAGGGCACCAAGTGGGCGGTCGGCTGGGGCTGGCTGACCCGGCCCGCGCGCCGCGGGCAGCCGCCCGAATCCAGCGGCATCGAAGCCGTGCTGCGCGACTGGCGCCACACCGCCGAAGACGTTGGCGAATGGGCCTTCTACGCCGCCGTGGTGCTGATCGCGCTGGCGCTGATCAAGCGCTTTCCCTATCGCCTGTTCGCCAAGACGCACCATCTGCTGGCCGTGGCCTATCTGGTGCTGGTCTTCCACACCGTGGTGCTGCTGCAGTTCGACTACTGGTCGCAGCCCATCGGCTGGGCGATGGCGCTGCTGACGGCCGCCGGCACCGTGTCGGCGCTGCGGGTGCTGCTGGGCCGCGTGGGCGCGGGGCGCACGGTGGGCGGCGCCATCGAGGCACTGCAGCACTATCCGGCGCTGGGCGTGCTGGAGACCACGCTGCGCGTCGATGCCGGCTGGCACGGCCACCGGGCGGGGCAGTTCGCCTTCGTCACCAGCAGCCGCGCCGAGGGCGCGCACCCCTATACCATCGCCTCGGCCTGGCACCCCCAGGACCCGCGCATCACTTTCGTCACCAAGGCGCTGGGCGACCACACGGCCGAGCTGCCGCAAACGCTGCGCGTGGGCCAGCGGGTGACGGTGGAAGGCCCCTACGGGTGCTTTACCTTCGACGGGCCGCAGACGCGCCAGATCTGGATCGGCGCCGGCATCGGCATCACGCCCTTCATCGCCCGCATGAAGCAGCTGGCGCGCGAAGGCGGCGGCCCGCATGACATCGACCTGATCCACACCACCGTGGTGGAAGACGCCGTGGCCCTGGGCAAGATGCGCGCCGACGCCCAGGCGGCCGGCATTCGCCTGCACGTGCTGGTGGACGCGCGCGACGGCTTGCTGTCGGGCGAGCGCCTGCGCCAGATGGTGCCCGGCTGGCGCGACGCCAGCGTGTGGTTCTGCGGCCCGGCCGGCTTCGGCCGCGCGCTGCGCGCCGACCTGCAGGCTCAGGGCTTGCGCGCGAGCGCTTTCCACCAGGAGCTGTTCGAGATGCGCTGACACCGCCATCGATGCCCCGTCCCGCACCCTACAATTTGCGCGCCGATCACCGCAGCCGACACCCACCACCCGCCGTCCATGAAACGCCTCTGGCTCGTCTTCGCCCAAGCCGTCACCGTGCTGCTGGCGGCGTACTTCGTCGTGCTCACGCTCAAGCCGCAGTGGCTGGGGCGCAGCGGGCCACTCGGTGGCAGCACCGGCACCATCTCCATCCTGGAGGCGCCGGCGACACCGGCCGGCGCGCCCGCCCCGCTGGACAGCCTGCGCGCGGCCGTGAAAAAGGCCGCGCCGGCCGTGGTCAGCATCAACACCAGCACCACCACACGCAATCGGCAAAGCGGCGATCCGTGGTTCCGCTTTTTCTTTGGCGACCGCGGCGAGCAGCAGCAAAGCGGCCTGGGCTCGGGCGTGATCATGAGCCCCGAGGGCTACATCCTGACCAACAACCACGTGGTCGAGGGCGCCGACGCCATCGAGGTGGTGCTGCCCGACGCGCGCAGCGCGGTGGCAAAGGTCATCGGCACCGACCCCGAAAGCGATCTGGCCGTGCTCAAGATCAACCTGGACAAGCTGCCCGTGATGGTGCTGGGCAACGCCGACCAGATGCAGGTGGGCGACCGCGTGCTGGCCATCGGCAACCCCTTCGGCGTGGGCCAGACGGTGACCAGCGGCATCGTCAGCGCGCTGGGGCGCAACCAGCTGGGCATCAACACCTTCGAGAACTTCATCCAGACCGACGCCGCCATCAACCCTGGCAACTCGGGCGGCGCGCTGACCGACGTGTACGGCAACCTGATGGGCATCAACACGGCGATCTATTCACGCACCGGCGGCAGCCTGGGCATCGGTTTTGCCATTCCGGTCAGCACGGCCAAGCAGGTGATGGAGAGCATCGTCAAGAACGGCCAGATGGTGCGCGGCTGGATCGGCGTGGAGCCCGGCGAGCTGACGCCGGAGCTGGCGCAGACCTTCGGCGTGCCCGTCGAGCAGGGGGTGATCATCACCGGCGTGCTGGGCGGCGGCCCGGCCGCACAGGCGGGCATCCGCCCGGGCGACGTGATCACCGCCGTGGCCGGCCAGCCGGTGCGCACGGTGTCCGAACTGCTCACGCGCATTTCCGCGCTGCCGCCCGGGCAAGCCGTCGCCTTTGCCGTGCAGCGGCGCAGCGATTCGGTGCAGGTTGACGTCACGCCCGCTCAACGCCCGCGTCCGCAGCGGCTGCCGCAGCGCTGAGGGATGAGCGGCGAGTTCGGCCAGGTCAGCTATCGTTTGAATAGCTGCCTGCGCTGATCCAGAGCCGGTCAGCGGCCAAAATCATTGAAAACAGCGACGTGCGCCGGGCCGAATCAGGGTTTGGCGACTTCGGAGGAGGCCTCGCTGCCCTCGGGGGCCGTGGTGCTCTTGATGAAGGCCCGTGCCGCCCAGATGCCCAGCTCGTAGAGCAGGCACATCGGGATGGCCAGCGCCAGTTGCGACACCACGTCGGGCGGGGTGACCACGGCGGCGACCACGAAGGCCAGCACGATGAAGTAGCCGCGAAAGTGCTTGAGCTGCTCGACGCTGACCACGCCCAGGCGCGCCAGCACCACCACGGCGATGGGCACCTCGAAGGCCATGCCGAAGGCCAGGAACATGGTGAGCACGAAGCTGAGGTAGGCCTCGATGTCTGGCGCGGCCGTGATGCTCTTGGGCGCAAAGCTCTGGATGAAGGCAAACACCCGGCCAAAGACCAGGAAGTAGCAGAACGCCACGCCGGCAAAAAACAGCAGCGTGCTGGAGATGACCAGCGGCAGCACCATGCGCTTTTCGTGTGAATAAAGCCCCGGCGCGACAAAGGCCCAGACCTGGTAGAGCACCACCGGCAGCGCGATCAGGAAGGCCGCCATCAGCAGGATCTTGAGCGGCACCATGAAGGGCGAGATCACCGAGGTGGCGATCAGCGTGGCGCCATGCGGCAGATGCGCCACCAGCGGCTGCGCCAGCAGGTCATACAGGTGGCCGGGGCCGGGGTAGATGGCCAGCACGCCCGCCACCACGCCGACGGCCACGATCGACTTGATCAGCCGGTCGCGCAGCTCCATCAGGTGCGCAACGAAGGGCTGCTCGGTGCCGGCCAGTTCGTCTTCGGGGTCGGGTTTGGGACTACTCATGCAAACTCAAAGAGTCTTATGGCCGCAAAGCAGGCCGTGCCGGCGATCGCCGTGGCCGGGGTTTCCCCGGCCGCGGGCGAGCCTTGAGGGGGGGATGCCGGAACATCGCGCAGCGGGTGGAGCAAGGAGGGGGTCACTTTTTCGGCCGAAAGCGCGCCACCCGCGCCGCACCGGACTGCACCTGTCGGCGCACGCCCTGGCGCGCCTTGTACCACTGGGGCGTGGCGCCACGCTTGACGCGCCAGTTCTTGTTGGGGCGGCGATATTCGGGCGCAGGCGTCCAGCCGCCATCGGGCAACGGATCGTCCGGATGGGGCGCATCCAGGCCCGCCGTGGCCTCGTTCCAGTCCTTCTCGAAGGACGCCGAGGTCTCGCGGATGCCCTGCTCGACCTCGCGACCGGCCGACTCGACGGTCTCCTTCATCTTCTTGAGCTCGTCGATGTCCATGGCGCGGTTGACCTCGGCCTTGACGTCGGCCACGTAGCGCTGCGCCTTGCCCAGCAGCGTGCCCACGGTGCGGGCCACGCGCGGCAGTTTTTCGGGGCCGATGACGATCAGGGCCACGGCCCCGATCAGGGCCATCTTGGAGATGCCGAGATCAAGCACGAATCAGAAACCCGAAACCATCAGCCTTTTTGCTTGGCCTCGACGTCGATCGTGTCCTTGTGGACGCTGGTGTTGTTGGTGACCTGCCCGGCCGGCGCGTCGGCTGGCGCATCGGCGGCGCCGTCCTTCATGCCGTCCTTGAAGCCCTTGACGGCGCCGCCCAGGTCGGAGCCGATGTTCTTGAGCTTCTTGGTGCCGAAAATCATGACCACGATCAGCAGCACGATCAACCAGTGCCAAATCGAAAATGAACCCATGGTGCTACTCCTTGCGCCGGCGTTTGGGCGCTTCTGTGCCGATTTTAGACTGCGGGACGTTGGAACGGTTCCTGCGTCGAGACGCCACGCTCCAGAAGCGGCGCTGGGGCCCGAAGAGCCGAATGGCCGCGCAGCAGGCCAAGCCAGCGATTGCCGTGGCCGGGGTCTCCCCGGTCACAGGCGATGCCCCCTGCAAGGGGGTGGGCGAAACATCGCGCAGCAAGTGGAGACTGGGGATATTGCAGACCTAGCCCTTGCGCCAGGGGCGCGGCCCACCGATGACGTGCAGATGCAGGTGGTGCACCTCCTGCCCCGCCTCGGCGCCGGTGTTGACGACCAGTCGAAAGCCGCCCTCGGGATAGGGCTCGCAGCCCTGCTCCATGGCCAGCCGCGGGGCCAGCGCCATCATGCGGCCCAGCACGCGCTCGTGCTCGGGACCCACGTCCATCATGGAGGCGATGTGCGCCTTGGGGATGATCAGAAAGTGCACGGGCGCCCAAGGGGCGATGTCGTGAAAGGCCAGCAGTTCATCGTCCTCGTGGACCTTTCTGGACGGGATCTGGCCGGCGACGATCTTGCAGAAGATGCAGTTCGGGTCGTGCGATGGTGTGGCGCTCATGCAAAAGGGCTCCTTGCGGCGGGCAGTGGCGGTTACTCGGCTTCGGTGGCGGTGCTTTGCACGCCGATGTGCTCGACGTGGGTCTTCAGCCAGCGCTGGCCGACGCCACGGCCCAGCTCGAACAGGCGCTGCAAAAACGGAGCGTCGGCGCGCAGCTTGCTGGTGGCGCCAAAACCGGCCAGCGCCGCGCCGCCGTCCACGCGGTGCAGCAGCATCTTCTTGTAGCGAGCGGGGTCCAGCCGCCCCTCGTCGAGCAGGCGGGCCACGAAGTCGATGGCGCGAAACTCGGCCAGCAGCGGCGCATTGAAGGTGATCTCGTTGACGCGATCCATGATGTCCTGCGCGCCGGCGCTGGCGTCGAACTTGACCGCCACCGGGTTGATCTGCACCAGCACCACGTCGCTGCTGCGCGTGTTGTAGATCAGCGGATAGATGGCGGGGTTGCCCGAGTAGCCGCCGTCCCAGTACAGCTCACCCTTGATCTCCACCGGCTTGAACACCGTGGGCAGACAGGCCGAGGCCATTACGGCATCCACCGTCAGGCGCTTGCCGCTGAACACCTCGCCGACGCCGGTGCGCACGTTGGTGGCACAGACGAACACCTTCATCGCCTCGCCGCGCGCCAGCAGCTCGAAATCGACCTGTCGGCCCAGCAGGGTCCGCAAGGGGTTGACGCCCAGCGGGTTGGTTTGCGCCGGCGAAAGCCACTGCGCCCACCACGAGGCCACGGCCTGCGCCGCCGGCAAGGGCAGACCGGCGCTGAAGTTGCCCAGCAGGCCCACCTGCCCCCAGAAAGCGGACAAGGCGGCGCGCGCCGCCTCGTGCGCATCCTGGCCTTTCAAGCCGTCCAGGCGCGCGCGGGTGAGGGCGTGGGCCAGCACCACGGCGTTCATGGCGCCGGCGCTGGTGCCGCTGGCGCCCTCGAAGGCCAGGCGGCCGTCCTCCAGCAGGGCATCCAGCACGCCCCAGGTGAAGGCGCCGTGCGAGCCGCCGCCTTGCAGCGCCAGGTTGACCTCGCGCGGGCCGCTCGCCTTGGCGCCGCGCAGGCGGGGGGTACGGGTACGCGGCGCGCCCGCTGGCACCTCAGCCATTGATCGGCTTGCCGGCGTTCATCGCCACCATGCCCCGGACGATGCGATACAGGAACCAGACCGAAATGACCAGCCAGGCAATGGCGCCCGGCAGATAGAACAACAGGAAAAGAGGAAACGTGAGCACGTAGAGCACGCCCGCCCACAGCACGGTGCGGATGCGCCAGCTGAAATGGCTGGCCTGCCAGGTGCCCGCCGCATCGTCGCGCTTCACCAGGTCCATCACCAGCGCGATGATGAGCAGCGCAATGCTGACCTGCGCGCCCGGAACGACGGCCGCCACGGCCACGATCAGGTGCAGGATGTAGCTGACCCAGCCCCAGGTCTTGAGGCTGTCCTCGGGCGGCGCGCCCTTGGTGGTCACGTCGATGATGTCGTTGTTGCTCATGCACCGGCTCCTCGGTCGTTGATTTCGGTCGATTCGCGCTCGCGCACCTTGCGCAGCGCCTTTTCCTCGATGCCCGACAGGCCCTCGCGGCGCGCCAGCTCGGCCACCACGTCGGCGGACGACAGGCCGAAGTGCGCCAGCGCCACCATGCCATGAAACCACAGGTCGGCCATCTCGGCCACGATTTTTTCGCGCGCCTGCGCCGCGCCGGGTTGGTGCTCGGCGTCCTTGGCGGCCATCACCACCTCGGTGGCTTCCTCGCCGATCTTCTTGAGGAAGGCGTCGGGGCCCTTGTGCAGCAGGCGCGCGACGTAGCTGGTGTCGGGGTTGCCCCCGGCCGCCGGCTTGCGGCTTTCGATGACGGCGGTGAGGTGCGCCAGGACGTCTTGTTGCGACATGGCCCTTATTTATAGATGGATTCGGGGTCTTTCAAGACCGGATCGACGGCTTGCCAGGCGCCGTCCTTCAGCACGCTGAAAAAGCAGCTGTGCCGCCCCGTGTGGCAGGCAATGCCCGGCTGGTGGCCCAGCTGCGTGACTTTGAGCAGCACCACGTCCTGGTCGCAGTCCACGCGAATTTCATGCACCTGCTGCACATGGCCCGATTCTTCGCCCTTGAACCACAGCCGCTTGCGCGAGCGGCTGAAGTACACCGCGCGGCCCAGCTCGGCCGTCTTGGCCAGCGCCTCGCGGTTCATCCAGGCCAGCATCAGCACGTCACCCGTGCCTTGCTCCTGCGCGATCGCGGGCACCAAGCCTTGCGCGTCCCACTTGATGTCGTCCAACCAGTTCATGGGGGGATTCTCCGCGATCCGCGTGGCAGCCGCCCTGCCCTGCTCCCTCGCCCCTTTGGGGCTGAAGGCCGCGGCTCCAGTTCTGCCTGCGCGGAACTGGCCGGCCTGAAGAGTGGCGGCGTCTGGCCGCCAGCCCCGGGCTGGGGTGCGGGGCAGCGGCGCCGCCCGACGCGCGGCGGCTTGATTCAGCGCCCCGCCCTCACCCCTACCCACTCCCAGAGGGAGAGGGAGAGTCAATACCGGACGGGGGGTGGTCAATAAACGCCCTGAGCGAGCATGGCATCGGCAATTTTCACAAAGCCGGCGACGTTGGCGCCCTCGACGTAGTTCACCGTGCCGTCCTCGCGCTCGCCGTGGCGCACGCAGTTGCCGTGGATGTCCTTCATGATCTCGTGCAGGCGCAGGTCCACGTCGCTGTGCGACCAGGACAGGCGCATGGCGTTCTGGCTCATCTCCAGGCCCGAGGTGGCCACGCCGCCGGCGTTGCTGGCCTTGCCCGGCGCGTACAGGGTGCCGGCGGCCAGAAAGGCGTCCACCGCCTCCAGCGTGCTGGGCATGTTGGCGCCTTCGGCCACGCAGACCACGCCGTTGCCGATCAGGTGCTTGGCATCCGCGGCGTCCAATTCGTTTTGCGTGGCGCAGGGCAGCGCGATGTCCACCGGCACGTGCCAGGGGCGCTTGCCGGCGGCAAACTTGAGCTTGTGCTCCTTGCAGAAGTCCTGCAAGCGCCCGCGCTGCACGTTCTTGAACTCCATCAGGTCCTGCAGCATGCCGTGGGTCAGGCCGTGCTCGTGCACCAGGGTGCCGCCCGAGTCGGACAGCGTGACCACCTTGGCGCCCAGCTCCATGGCCTTCTCGGCCGCGTATTGCGCGACGTTGCCCGAGCCGGAGATGCTGACGGTGCGCCCGTCGAAGCCCATCTGCCTGCGGCGCAGCATCTCCTGCGCGAAGTACACCGTGCCGTAGCCCGTGGCCTCGGGGCGCATCAGGCTGCCGCCAAAGGCAATGCCCTTGCCGGTGAACACGCTGCTGGCGTTGTTGGCCAGCTTTTTCATCATGCCGGCCATGAAGCCGACCTCGCGCCCGCCCACGCCGATGTCGCCCGCGGGCACGTCGGTGTCGGCACCCAGGTGGCGATACAGCTCGCACATCAGCGCCTGGCAAAAGCGCATCACCTCGCCGTCGCTCTTGCCCTTGGGATCGAAGTCGCTGCCGCCCTTGCCGCCGCCCATGGGCAGCGTGGTCAGCGCGTTCTTGAAGGTCTGCTCGAAACCCAGAAACTTCAGGATCGACAGGTTGACGCTGGGGTGAAAGCGCATGCCGCCCTTGTAGGGGCCGATGGCCATGTTGTGCTGCACGCGAAAGGCGCGGTTGACCTGCGTCTGGCCCTTGTCATCGACCCACGCCACGCGAAACTGGATCGCGCGGTCGGGCTCGCACAGGCGCTCGAGCACGCCGTATTCGCGGTACCTGGGGTTCTTTTCGAGAAAGGGCCACAGCGAGATCACGACCTCGCGCACGGCTTGCAAAAATTCGGGCTGACCGGGGTCGCGGCGCTGGATGGCGCCCATGAAATCTTCAAGGCTTTGGGGGGTCAAAAGAGGCTCCTCGACAAACGGAAATCACACACGGAATTGGAACACGCGCCACCGGTGGCCGGCATGGCGCCGAAATGATGCAGATCAAGCGGGCCTGCGGGCGGCGGCCAGACGGGAAAATGGGAGTGGATGTGCCGGCGCCGTGACATGGGGCTGTGCGAGCGCACCGGCTTACAGGCGCACCGGAATGCCACGCCCGGCCATGTGCTGCTTGGCCTGCGCGACGGTGAAGGTGCCGTAGTGAAAGATGCTGGCAGCCAGCACCGCGTCGGCGCCGCCGGCCTGGATGCCGTCGGCCAGATGATCGAGCGTGCCCACGCCGCCCGAGGCGATCACGGGCACCTCGACCGCGTCGCTGACCGCGCGCGTCAGCTCCAGGTCAAAGCCGATCTTGGTGCCGTCGCGGTCCATGCTGGTCAGCAGGATCTCGCCGGCGCCGTATTCGGCCATCCGGCGCGCCCAGGCCACGGCGTCGAGGCCCGTGTTTTGCCGCCCGCCGTGGCTGTACACGTCCCAGCCGGCGCCGCGCGCGGCCACCTCGCCTGCCGTACGCCGACGCGCGTCGATGGCCACCACGATGCACTGCGCGCCGTACTTGGCCGAGGCGTCGCGGATGACCTGCGGGTTGGCGATGGCGGCCGAATTGAAGCTGGTCTTGTCGGCACCGGCGTTGAGCAGGCGGCGCACGTCGGCCACGGTGCGCACGCCGCCGCCCACGGTGAGCGGAATGAAGACCTGGCTGGCCACGGCCTCGATGATGGGCAGGATCAGGTCGCGCCCGTCGCTGGTGGCGGTGATGTCGAGAAAAGTGAGCTCGTCGGCGCCCTGCTCGTTGTAGCGCGCGGCGATCTCCACCGGATCGCCCGCGTCGCGCAGTTCGACGAAGTTGACGCCCTTGACCACGCGACCGCCGGTCACGTCCAGGCAGGGGATGATGCGTTTGGCGAGCATTGCTTGTTTGACAATTTCCATCAATCTGACAAAATCAAATTTCTGACATCAAAACGACTTATGACCACACTGAGCATTTCCGACAATGGCCGCATGCTGGTGCCGGTGGCCCTGCGCGAGCAACTGGGTTTCAAGCCCGGCACGCGGATTTATGCCGAAGTCAGGGATGGTAGCTTGGTGCTGACCTCGGCCAGCCACCGCACGGCGCAACGGCGGGCGTATTTTGCCCAAACGATGAAACGCCTGAACGTGCCCAAGGACGTGAACCTGGCCGATGAGCTGATTGCCGAGCGCCGCGCCGAAGCGGCACGCGAGTAATCGCACGCCATGTTGTACGTGCTGGATGCTTCGGCGCTGCTGGCGCTGATTCAGAACGAGCCGGGCAGCGCCGTGGTGGACGCCCTGCTCGAAGACCATGAGTGCGTGGCCAGCAGCGTCAACGTGGCCGAAGTGGGCAGCAAGCTGGCGGACAAAGGGCTGGCCCCCGACGAATGGCGCCGACTGTTGCACCAAATGGACGTGCAGGCCATCGACTTCGATGTCGAGCAAGCCAGCACCAGCGCGCTGTTGCGCCCCACGACGCGCGAGCTGGGCTTGTCGCTGGGCGATCGCGCTTGCCTGGCGCTGGCGCGCGGCATGGGGGCGACGGCCGTCACCGCAGACCGAGCGTGGGCCGATTTGGACGAGGCGGCGACGGGTGTGCACGTGCAGGTGATTCGCTGAAGTCCGCAGCACTTGGCGCGAAGACGCGCCAGCCGGAATCTTTTCACCCCTTGAGTGCGTCCGCGCGCTCTTGTGCCGCGGCGAAGTCCAGGTCGCCCGAGTAGATGGCGCGCCCGCAGATCACGCCCTCGACGCCCTCGTCCTCGACGGCGCACAGGGCTTCGATGTCGGCCATGCTCGACAAGCCCCCCGAAGCAATCACCGGGATCGACAGCGCCTGTGCCAGCGTGACGGTGGCTTCGACGTTGATGCCCGAGAGCATGCCGTCGCGGCCGATGTCGGTGTAGACGATGGACTCCACGCCCCAGTCCTCGAACTTGCGCGCCAGATCGACCACCGCGTGGCCCGTCAGCTTGCTCCAGCCGTCGGTGGCGACCTTGCCGTCTTTCGCATCGAGCCCCACGATGATGTGGCCACCGAAGGCGCTGCACGCGTCCTTCAGGAAGCCCGGGTTCTTGACGGCGGCCGTGCCGATGATGACGTAGCGCATGCCGGCGTCGATGTATTGCTCGATCGTGTCCAGGTCGCGAATGCCCCCGCCCAGCTGCACCGGAATGTCGTCGCCCACTTCCTTCAGGATGGCCTTGATGGCCCCCAGGTTCTGCGGCTTGCCGGCAAAGGCGCCGTTCAGGTCCACCAGGTGCAGGCGGCGCGCGCCCTGATCGAGCCAGTGCGCGGCCATTTCGGCCGGGGCTTCGCTGAAGGTGGTGGCCTGCGCCATGTCGCCCTGCTTGAGGCGCACGCAGTGTCCGTCCTTGAGGTCGATGGCGGGAATCAGGAGCATGATCGATTGAAGAGAAAAACCCTGGATGGGCTTGCAATGAATGCGCGAAACGCTATGAAAACAAGAGTGAGCCTGGTCAGGGGTTCCAGTGCAGAAAGTTGCGATACAGCTCCAGCCCTTGCGCCGCGCTTTTTTCGGGGTGGAACTGCGTGGCGAAAATATTATCGCGTGCGATGGCCGAGGCAAAACGGTTGCCGTACTCGGTTTCTCCAGCGCAATGCGCGGCGTCCCCCGGCTGGGCGTAGAAGCTGTGCACGAAGTAGAACCACTGGCCGTCGGCCTGTGTGCCCCACACCGGGTGCGGCCGGGTCTGATACACCCGGTTCCAGCCCATTTGCGGCACCTTGTAGCGGCTGCCGTCGGGTGCGCGGCGGCCGGCCAGATCGAAGCGCAGCACCTCGCCGGCGATCAGGCCCAGCCCGGGCGTGCCGGCGGCGCTGTGGCCCTCGGCGCTGTGGCTCAGCAGCATCTGCATGCCGACGCAGACGCCGAACAGGGGCTTGGTGGCGGCGGCCTCCAGCACCGCGTCCTGCAGGCCCGACTCGCGCAGCGCGCTCATGCAGTCGGCCATGGCGCCCTGCCCCGGCAGCACCACGCGGTGCGCGGCGCGCACCTGCGCCGGGTCGGCCGTGATGACGGCGTTGACGTGCGTGTCCTGCGTGGCGTGCAGCACGGCCTGGGCCACCGAGCGCAGGTTGCCCATGCCGTAGTCGACCACGGCCACGGTTTGATTGACTCTTGAATTCATAGCTGCTCGCGCTTGCTGGACGCGGGCCAGGACCCGATTTGACTCAAAGAACCCCTTTGGTGGACGGGATTTGCCCCGCTGCGCGCGGATCGGGCGTGAGCGCCATGCGCAGCGCGCGGCCGAAGGCCTTGAAGATGGTCTCGACCTGGTGGTGCGCGTTGACGCCCTTGAGGTTGTCGATGTGCAGCGTGACGTGGGCGTGGTTGACGAAGCCCTGGAAGAATTCGTGCACCAGCTGGGTGTCCAGCGCGCCGATCATGCCGCTGGTGAACTGCGCATCGAGCACCAGGCCGGGCCGGCCCGAGAAGTCGACCACCACGCGCGATAGCGCCTCGTCCAGCGGCACGTAGCTGTGGCCGTAGCGGGTGATGCCGGCCTTGTCGCCCACCGCCTGACGCACGGCCTGGCCGATGGCGATGCCCACGTCCTCCACGGTGTGGTGGCCGTCGATGTGCAAGTCGCCCGTGGCCTGCACCTCCAGGTCGATCAGGCCGTGGCGCGCGATCTGGTCGAGCATGTGGTCGAAAAAGCCGATGCCGGTGGCCAGCTTGGAATGGCCGGCGCCGTCCAGGTTCAGCGTGACGGTGATCTGGGTCTCGGCGGTGTTGCGCGAGACGGTGGCGGTGCGTGGGGTCGTCGTCATAGGGCGGCTTGCAGGGCGGCCAGCATCTGCGCGTTCTCGTCGGCGGTGCCCACCGTCAGGCGCAGGCACTGGGCCAGCAGAGCATGCATTTTAGAAACGTTTTTGACCAGCACGCCGCGCTCGCGCATGCCGGCAAAGGCCTTGGCGGCATCGGGCACGCGCACCAGGATCATGTTGGCCTGGCTGGGAAAGGCGTGCACGCCGGGCAGTTGGGCCAACGCTTCGAAAAGCAGAGCGCGCTGCGCCCGGATATCCCGGGCTTGCGCTGCAAACACCGCCGAATGCCCAAGGGCGAACAGCGCGCATTCGGCGTTCAGCACGCTCACGTTGTAGGGCGGTCGCACCTTGTCCAGCTCGGCCATCAGCGCGCCCTCGCCCAGCAGGTAGCCAATGCGCACGCCCGCCAGGCCGAACTTGCTGAGCGTGCGCAGGATCAGCACGTGGCGATGCGCATTGGGCGCGGCGCGCACGTTCTCGATCCAGCTGCGCGCGGCAAAGGGCTGATAGGCCTCGTCCATCACCACGAGGCCGCCTTGCGCTCCTTGAGCGGCGATGATGCGCGCGATGGCGCCTTCGTCCCACAGCGTGCCGGTGGGGTTGTTGGGGTAGGCCAGGTACACGATGGCCGGGCGGTGCTGCGCAATCGCCGCCAGCATGGCCGCCTCATCCAGCTCGAAGTCGGCGGTGAGCGGCACGCCGTGAAAGGCCAGGCCTTGCAGTTGCGCGCTCATGGCGTACATCACGAAGCCGGGCAGCGGCGCCAGGATGGACGCCCCCGGAATGTCGCAGGCCATGGCCAGCAGGCTGATCAGCTCGTCCGAGCCGTTGCCCAGCATCAGCGACCAGCCGGCGGGCGGCTGCGCGTGGCCCAGCAGCGCGGTGCGCAGCGCGTCGATGCGCTCGCCCGGATAGCGGTTGACGGCCACCTGGCCCAGGCGCTGGCCCAGCTCGGCCTGCAACGCGGGCGGCAGGCGGTGGGGGTTTTCCATCGCGTCCAGCTTGATCAGGCCGCGCGAATCCTGCACCGCGTAGGCGTGCATGCCCTGCACGTCGTGGCGAATGCGGGCGAAGGGGTTGGTGACGTCGGGATTCATGGGGGCGTTCATGTCAATCTTCCTCACCCGGCGGCAGCTCGTCCGGGCCGGTGCGAAACGGGTTGAGTACCTGCACGGTCTCAAAGCGCTGCTGATGCTGCAAGTCCTCGCTCAGCAGGAAGCGACAGCCCTGCTGCTGGGCCGAGGACACGATCAGCGCGTCCCAGTAACTCAGCGCATAGCGATCCTGCAGCGCCCAGGCGCCGTCGATCACGTAGGTATCCAGGTGCGGCGGCTGCCACTGGCGCAGATTGCGCACCTGCGCGCGCGCCTGCTGCACCGGCATCACGCCGCGAAACTTGGTGATGGCGTTGTTGTAGAACTCGTTGAGCACCTGGGTGCTGATGCGCCCACTCTGCTGCATCCAGCACCAGCGCACCCACTCGCGCGCGCGCGCCTGCTTGGGCAGGTCGCGCTCGTCCACGGTGTAGAGAAAGACGTTGGTGTCAACGAAAACGAGCGCGCTCATACATCTCGTCGCGAGTCAGGTAGGGCCCGTCGCTCACGCCCCAGGATTCGAAGCGCAGCGCCTCGCGCATGGCCTGCGCGTAGGCGTCTTCCTGGCGCATCTTCTCGGCCAGCAACTCACCCACCATGCGCGAGACGCTGCTGCCGCGCTTGGCCGCCTCGATGCGCGCCCATTCCAGCACGCTCTCGTCCACGGTGATGGTGACGTTCTTCATGCCACCAGTTTACACCTTTTTGAACACGAATTTCGTGTTGCACGAAATTCGTGTCATCAACCCGGCCCGTCAGGGCTTCTTGCGTGCCAAGCCCTCCAACGCTGCCAGGTCCAGCTTGCCCAGCGCGCCGCGCACCTCGTCGATCGACAGGTTGCTGCCCTGGGCGCTGACCACCAGCCCGTTCTTCAGGATGCTCTTGGCCTCGGCGCTGCTGCCGTCCTTCTGGTATTCCTCCTGCCGGGTGCGCCCGCCCTCCTGCCAGATTTTCTCGACCCGGCCATTGGTCTCCTTCTCGCCCTGCACCATGCCGGCGATCTGCGCCAGCGCGCTCATGCCGCCCATGTCAATGATCTCCACGCGCAGGTGCTTGTCGTCTTTCTGGTAGTCGGCGCTGACCTGCCCCACCGAAACCCCGGCGGCCGTGTTGTTCTGCGCCTCCAGCCCGGTGCGCGGCAGGCCCGCCAACTGGTCGGGCAGCGCCGCTTTCAGCGCCTGCGCGTCCACGTTGCCCTGCGCGCCGCCCAGCGCGCCCATGGCCGCGGTGGCCGCCTGCCCCGCGGCTGCCACCACGGCGGCGCTGTTGCCGTCCTTTTGCGCCTGCTCCATCTGGCGCGTGGCCTCCTGCATCTTCTGGCTGGCGGCCTCCAGCGCGGCGGTGTTGATGTCCACCTTGCCCTGCGGCGTGGTGATCGAAACGCCCTCGCTGCCGTGCATCAGCGCGCGGTGCGGCGTGAACAGCGCCGTGACCGCGCCCAGGATCAGCCCGATCACCACGCCGGCGATCAGCACCACCACGGTGTAGACCATGGACTTTTCCGGCGGGTTCTTCATCAGCACCGGCAACCCGGTGTAGATCAGGTAGATCGAATACAGCGCTGCCAGCAGCCCCAGGATGGACAGCGCGGGCAGCAGGCTGAACACCCCGCCCACCAGCGCCGCCGTGCTGGCGTATACCGTCAACTTGAGCGCCTGGATGGGGCTTTGCACCCCGCCGAAGCGCGGCGCCAGCGCGTTGACGATGAGCGAGAGCACGTAGATGCCCACCAGGCTGAGCACATAGGACACCACCAGGTTGGCCAGTCCCAGCAGCAGTGGCACGCGCACCGTGATGCCGAAGCCCCCGACCCCGATCAGCGACATGCCGATGAAGCCGCACAGCGCCGGAATGGCGGCCAGCCACACGAGATAGTCCTTGTACAGCCCCGCCGGCGTGGCCGGCTCGGCCTCGATGGCGGCCCAGGTGGGCTTGGGGTTGAGCAGGATGCTTTTGACGCGGTCGACGAGTGCCAAGACAAACCTCCTTTGTCGCGCCGGACGGCGCTCGGTTGCCGCGCGAATGGTACCCGCGTCGCGCTACCAGCGGTCCGAACGAATGCGCGGCTCCCACTGGCCGCGCTGCACCTGGTACACGCCCACGGCACCGTAGCGCTGCTCGCCGCTCTTCTCCCACTTCATGTACTGCGTCACCGGAGCGTAGCTGTCGAGCTTGCGCAGTCTCGCCGTGATGTCCTTGGGCGCGACCGATTTGGCAGCCTGCATGGCGCTGGCCACCATGTACATGCTGTCGTAGGTGTAGTGGGCGCCATAGGCCACCGGGACCTTGAAGGTCCCCAGGTACTTTTCCAGGAAGGCCGGGCCGGCGGCGAACTCCTTGGCATCGAGGATCGGCGACGTCGCGAAGATGGCCTGGATCAGGCCCTCGGCCTTCAGCACTTCGTTGGTCTTGAGCGTGTCGCCCCCCAGCACCCGCACGTCGACATGATCCACCGCCTTGAGCGCCTGGATCAGCGCGACGACCTGGAAATCGTTGAGCGTGGTGACGATCACCCCGACCTTGTCGGCCTTGAGCTTGGCGGCCAACGGACCAAAGGCCACGGTCTTGCCGTCGAATGATTCGTGCAGCACCACCTCGCGCTGCTTGGCCTTGAGTTGCACGATCGCGCCGTCGGTCAGCCCCTTGCCGTAGGGCGTGCCATCGTCGAGCCCGGCATAGCGGACGGCGCCGAACTGCTCGGCCGCAAACGCGCCGATGGCGCGCGCCTGCAGATCGTCGTTGGCCACCAGGCGAAAGGTGGTGTCGTAGCCCAGCTGCGTGTATTTCGGATTGGTGGAAATGGCCAGTTGCGCGAGGCCGGCCGCGGCATAGATCGGCGCTGCCTCGATGCTGACGCCCGAGTTCAGATGCCCGATCACGGCCACCACGCCGGCATCGACCAGTTGCTGCGCGCCCGCCTTGCCGGCGGCGGCGTCGGATTTGTCGTCCACCGCCACGATCTCCAGCTTCACCCGCTTGCCACCGATCGAGTAGCCGGCCGCGTTGAGCTCGTCAACCGCCAGTTGCACGCCATTGCGCAAATCCTGGCCCAGGGCGCCGATCGGCCCGCTCAAGGGTTGGGCGACGCCGATCTTGACGGTGTCAGGAATTCGGCTGCAGCCGCTCAGCAAGCCGCCACCCACCCAGGGCGCCAGGACCACGCCAGCCGAAAATTTCCGGCGATTCAACAAACTGGATTTCATGCAACATCCCATCACACAAGTTACGTATGTTGCTGATGTAGCAGAAGTCCATGAAAAAGCCGATGGGGTAATTCCTTGGTTTGATTTTTATCAAGATTGGGCAGCCAAATTTGTCACGAATTGCGGCATTTTGAAAACCACGTCTTGCGCCCGCACCGCGGCGCGCGCCGCTCCACCCATGCGAACGTCGCGGCCCGGCCGGTGCGCGCAAGGCACCGCCGCACCGACAGCCACGCGATTTATTTGAGCCGCAGTTCCGCCGCTCCCGCGTGCGCCTGCAGGCCCTCGCCGCGCGCCAGCACGCTGGCGATGCGGCCGATTTTTTGCGCCCCGGCCTCGCTCACCTCGATCAGGCTGGTGCGCTTTTGAAAGTCGTACACCGACAGCGGTGACGAGAAACGCGCCGTGCCGCTGGTGGGCAGCACGTGGTTGGGGCCAGCGCAGTAGTCGCCCAGGCTTTCGCTGGTGAAGGCGCCCAGAAAGATGGCGCCGGCATGCTTGAGCAGGGGCTCCCAGCGGTGCGGCTCGCGGCTGGCCACCTCCAGGTGCTCGGGCGCGATGCGGTTGGCGATGGCGCAGGCTTCCTCCATGCCGCGGGTGTGGATGAGCGCGCCGCGGTCGGCCAGGCTCTTGGCGATGATGTCAAAGCGCGGCAGCGTGGGCAGCAGCCGGTTCATGGCGGCCTGCACCTGGTCGATGTAGCCCGCGTCGGGGCACAGCAGGATGGCCTGCGCCAGTTCGTCGTGCTCGGCCTGGCTGAACAAATCCATCGCCACCCAATCGGCCGGCGTGCTGCCGTCGGCCAGCACCAGGATTTCGCTGGGGCCGGCGATCATGTCGATGCCGACCTGGCCGAACACGCGCTTCTTGGCGCTGGCCACGTAGGCGTTGCCGGGGCCGGTGATCTTGTCCACCTTGGGAATCGCCGCCGTGCCGTACGCCAGCGCCGCCACGGCCTGCGCGCCGCCGACGGTGAAGGCGCGCGTGACGCCGGCCACGTGGGCGGCGGCCAGCACCAGCGGGTTCTTGTCCCCCTTCGGCGTGGGCACCACCATGATGATCTCGCCCACGCCGGCCACGTGCGCCGGAATGGCGTTCATCAGCACGCTGCTGGGATAGGCGGCCTTGCCGCCGGGCACGTAGATGCCCACGCGCGCCAGGGGCGTCACCTTCTGGCCCAGCAGGGTGCCGTCCTCGTCGCGGTAGGTGGCCGTCTCGCCGCCCTGGGTTTTTTGCCACTCGTGGTAGCGGCGGATGCGCCCGGCTGCGGCTTGCAGGGCCTGGCGCTGCTCGGCAGGCAAGCCGTCGAAGGCGGCGGCCAGCTCGTCGGCCTTGAGCTGCAGCGCGCCCATGCCGGCGGCCTGCACGCCGTCGAAGCGGGCGGTGTACTCCAGCACGGCCGCATCGCCGCGCGCGCGCACGTCGGCCAGGATGGCGGCCACGCGCTCTTCGATGGCGGCGTCCTGCTCGGCGCTCCAGTGCAGGCGTGCGCGAAATTGTTGCTCGAAATCAGCGTCAGCGGTTGACAGACGGGCGGGAGCAGCTATCAAAGTCATACCATCTCGGGGTTGGCGGCGCGGGCAAAGGCGTCGATGATGGGGCGAATCTGCGCGGTCTTGAGCTTGAGCGCGGCCTGGTTGACGACCAGGCGCGAGCTGATGTCCATGATGTGCTCGACCTCGACCAGGTTGTTGGCCTTGAGCGTCTTGCCGGTGCTGACCAGATCGACGATGGCCTCGGCCAGGCCGGTGAGCGGGGCCAGCTCCATGCTGCCGTAGAGCTTGACCAGATCGACGTGCACGCCCTTGTCGGCAAAGAAATTGCGGGCAATCGCCGTGTACTTGGTGGCCACGGTGATGCGGCTGCCCTGGCGCACGGCATGCGCGTAGTCAAAGCCCACGGGCGCGGCCACGGCCATGTGGCACTTGGCAATCTGCAAATCCAGCGGTTGATAGAGCCCGGCGCCGCCATGCTCGATCAGGGTGTCCAGCCCGGTCACGCCCAAGTCGGCCCCGCCGTATTCGACATAGGTGGGCACGTCGGTGGCGCGCACCAGCACCACGCGCACGTCGGCCTGGTTGGTGGGCAGGATCAGCTTGCGCGAGGTCTCGGGGTCTTCGGTCACCGTGATGCCGGCAGCGGCCAGCAGCGGCAGGGTCTCGTCGAAGATGCGGCCTTTGGAGAGGGCAAGGGTGATCATGCGGAAACTCGGGTGATGTCGGCGCCCAGCCCGCGCAGTTTTTCTTCCATCTGGTCGTAGCCGCGGTCCAGGTGGTAGATGCGGTCGACCACGGTCTCGCCCTCGGCCACCAGGCCGGCAATCACCAGGCTGGCCGAGGCGCGCAGGTCGGTGGCCATCACGCGCGCGCCCGACAGGCGGCTCACGCCCTCGATCACGGCGTTGCGCCCGTCCACCTGAACCTGCGCGCCCAGGCGCAGGAGCTCGTTGACGTGCATGAAGCGGTTTTCAAAAATGGTCTCGGTGACCAGGCTGGAGCCCGCCGCCACGCAGTTGAGCGCCATGAACTGCGCCTGCATGTCGGTCGGAAAGCCCGGGTATTCGCTGGTGCGAAAGCCCTGGGCCTTGAGCGCGGCGGCGCCGGGGCTGCGCACGCGCAGGCCGCCCTCCTCGCACTCCAGCGCCGCGCCGGCGTCGCGCAGCTTGTCGATCACCGCGTCCAGGTGGTCGGCCCGCGCGTGGCGCAGCAGCGCGTCGCCCCCCGTGGCCGCCACGGCGCAGGCAAAGGTGCCAGCCTCGATGCGGTCGGCCACCACGGCGTGCGTGCAGCCGTGCAACTGCTGCACGCCCTGCACGCGGATGCGGCTGGTGCCCTGGCCCTCGATGCGCGCGCCCATCTTGACGAGCAGCTCGGCCAGGTCGATCACCTCGGGCTCCTGCGCGGCGTTTTCCAGCACCGTCTCGCCCTCGGCCAGGCAGGCGGCCATCAACAGGTTCTCGGTGCCGGTGACGGTGATCACGTCGGTGGTGATGCGCGCGCCCTGCAAGCGGCTGCGGCCGGGCGACAGCCGCGCCACCATGTAGCCGTGCTCCACCGCGATCTCGGCGCCCATGGCCTGCAGGCCCTTGATGTGCTGGTCCACCGGGCGCGATCCGATGGCGCAGCCGCCGGGCAGCGACACCCGCGCGCGGCCAAAGCGCGCCAGCAGCGGCCCCAGCACCAGCACCGAGGCACGCATGGTCTTGACCAGCTCGTAGGGCGCCTCGGGGTTCAGGCCATCGGGCGCGACAAAGTCCATGCCGCCGCGCTCGCCGTGCGTCACGGTCGCCACGCCCATGTGCTCCAGCAGTCGGCGCATGGTGCGAACGTCGTGCAGGCGCGGCACGTTGGTCAGCTGCACCGGCTCGCTGGTGAGCAAGGCCGCGCACATCTCGGGCAGCGCCGCGTTCTTGGCGCCGGAGACCAGCACCTCGCCCTTCAGGGGCCGTCCGCCGCGGATCAGCAATTGGTCCATGTTGCTCTGGTTTTCAAAACAAATCGGCCGGTTGCGCGTGTCCTGATTGCGCAACCGGCTATCAAATCAATAGTTACCTGGCCTGCGCCGCCCATTCGGCGGGGGTGAAGGTGCGCATCGACAGCGCGTGCACCGCCTCGGACTGCATCTCGCTGTCCAGCGTGGCATACACCAGCTGGTGGCGCGCGATCGGCCGCTTGCCCTCGAACTGCGCCGAGACGATGACGGCAAACCAGTGACGGCCGTCGCCCTCGACCTGCACGTGCTCGCAGGGCAGGCCGGCGGCGATGAGTTGTTGGATCTGTTCAGCGTTCATTTGGGTGTTGGGCGTTGTCGGCGGGATGGGTTGTCGGAAGTTCACGTTCAACGCTCAACGCCAAACGCCAAACCTCATCCACATCAGTTTCTCAGCTTGTAGCCCGTCTTCAGCAAATGCAGCGTCAGCGCCGACACCGCCAGCAGGCTGGCCAGGGCGACGCCAAAGCTGAACCAGGGCGAGACATCGCTCACGCCGAAAAAGCCGTAGCGCAGGCCGTCGATCATGTAGAAGAAGGGATTGAACTGACTCACCGTATGCCACACGGGCGGCAGCGAGTGGATGGAATAAAACACGCCGGCCAAAAACGTCATGGGCATGACGATGAAGTTCTGGAACACCGCCATCTGGTCGAACTTGTCGGCCCACAGGCCGGCCAGCAGGCCCAGCACGCCCATCAGCGCAGCGCCCAGCACGGCAAACACCACGATCCAGCCCAGCGCGGCGGCCTGCGGCGGGGCATACCACAGCGTGACGACGTAAACGCCCAGGCCCACCATCAGCCCGCGCAGGATGGCCGCGCCCACGTAGGCGATGAACCAGTGCCAGGCGCCCAGCGGGGTGAGCAACAGAAACACCAGGTTGCCCATGATCTTGCTTTGCACCAGGCTGGAGGCGCTGTTGGCAAAGGCGTTTTGCAGCACGCTCATCATCACCAGGCCCGGCACCAGAAAGGCCACGTAGCTGACGCCCGGGTAGACCTGCACGCGCCCTTCCATCACGTGGCCGAAGATCAGCAGGTACAGCACGCTGGTGAGCACGGGCGCGGCAATGGTCTGCAAGGCCACGCGCCAAAAGCGCAGCACCTCCTTGGTCAGCAGCATCTTCCAGCCGTCTTCAGGGGCGGGCAGCGCGTGCAGGTGGTGGGCCATCTGCGGCGGCGGGGTCGAGCCAAGGGGCGCGGCCGAACCGAGGGTCTGCTGGCCGTTCATGGCGCAGTCTCCAGCGCCGCGGCCTGGCTATCGCGCGGCGCGCTCATCAGGGTGATGAAGACATCCTCCAGGTCGGCCTTGCGGATTTCGAGGTCCTCCACCCGCACGCCGCCCTGGCGCAGCGCGGCCAGCTGGCGCTCGATCTCGTCCGTGTCCTGCACCGGCAGCTCGACGATGCGCCCGGTCACGCGCGCCAGCCGCGCTTGTCCGGGCGGCAGCGCATCATCGGTCTTGAAGTACAGCACCTTGGCGGCGGCATTGTTCAGCAGCGCGCTCAGGCGGTCCAGCGCAATCACGCGCCCCAGCTTGAGCATGGCGATGCGCTGGCACAGCGCCTCGGCCTCTTCCAGGTAGTGCGTGGTCAGCAGCACGGTGTGGCCCTGGTGGTTGAGGCCGGCGACGAACTGCCACAGGCTCTGGCGCAGCTCCACGTCCACGCCGGCGGTGGGCTCGTCCAGCACGATGACCGGCGGCTTGTGCACCAGCGCCTGCGCCACCAGCACGCGCCGCTTCATGCCGCCCGACAACTGGCGCATGTTGGCGCCGGCCTTGTCCTGCAGGCCCAGGCCGTGCAGCAGCGCGTCGATCCAGTCGTCGTTGTGGTGCAGGCCAAAGTAGCCGGATTGAAAGCGCAGGGCCTCGCGCACGGTGAAAAACGGGTCGAACACCAGCTCCTGCGGCACGATGCCCAGATGGCGGCGCGCCTGCACGAAATCGGTTTGCACGTCGAAGCCGTGCACCAGCACGCGCCCGGCGGTGGGCCGCGCCAGGCCGGCCAGGATGGAAATCAGGGTGGTCTTGCCGGCGCCGTTGGGGCCGAGCAGGCCAAAAAACTCACCCTCGTGGATGTCGAAACTGACATCGTCGAGGGCCTTGAGGGGGGGTGGACCGGATTTCCCGGCGCTGGCGTAGACCTTGGAAACCGATTGAAAGCTGATCGCGGGCATGAAGCCCTCGATTGTACGATTTCAGGGGTTTTCAGGCTGGAATCGGCGCGCTCGGCGCCTCGTCGGCCAGCAGGCCGCTCACGCCGTACAGGCCGGCCAGTGTGCGCAGGCGCGGCGCCAGGCCCCGCACGGCCAGCGTCTTGTCATGGCGCTGGCAGATGCGACGCAGCGACAGCAGCACCGCCAGCGCCGACGAGTCGAAGCGCTGCAGCGCCGTGGCGTCGACCACCACCTGCGGCTCGCGCTCGGCGGTGGCGGCCTTGCGCAGCAGATCCAGGCAGGCGCGGGCCTGCATGTGGGTCAGTTCGGCGGGCAAAACCAGCATCTCAGTTAACCATGGCGCGGCGCGCCACCCGCAGCGCATGAAACCCAAAGAGCCAGAAGGCCGCGGAGCAGGCCAGCCCATCGATCGCCGTGGCCGGGGTCTCCCCGGCCAGTGGCGATGCCCCATTGAGCGCCGCTCGGCCGCCCGAAGGCGCGAAGGCCCCCCATGGGGGGCAGCGCACCACGCGCAGCGGGGGAGCGTGGGGGGGCCGATTTTTGGGGAAGGCGGAACATCGCGCAGCGAGTGGAGACTGGGGGTGTGTCATTTCCCCGCCGCGTTGGCCTGGTTGCGATCGGCCAGGGCCTTGATCAGGCCGTCGATGCCGTTCTGGTTGATCTGCTCGCCGAACTGCGAGCGGTAGTTGGTGACCAGCCACACCCCCAGCACGTTGAGGTCGAAGATCTTCCAACCCGCGCCCTGCCCCGGCGTGCGCTCGAGCCGGTAGTCCAGCTGGATCGGGTCGCCCCGGCCCGTGACCTGGGTGCGCACCAGCACCTCCTTGTCGTCGGCGCCGGCGCGCATGGGCCTGACCTCGACCGTCTGGTCGCTGACCTGCCTGAGTGCGCCGGCGTAGGTGCGCACCAGCAGAATCTTGAATTCGTCTTGCAGCTTCTGGCGCTGCTCGGGCGTGGCGCGGCGCCAGGCCGGGCCGGTGGCCGACGCGGTCATGCGCACGAAGTCGACGTTGGGCATGATCTTGCTGTCGACGATGGCGATCAGCGCCTTGAGGTTGCCGCCCTGGATGGACTTGTCGGCGCGGATCATGTCGAGCACCTCGTTGGACAGGCGCTTGATCAGGGCATCGGGCGCCTCGTCGGCCGCCCGCGCCCAGGGCGCCACGCCCAGCAGGGCCACGCCCACGGCGCTGGCGGCGGATTGCAGGAGGCGGCGGCGATGGATCGGGTTCATGGTCATGATGATGGCTTGCGGTGCCCCCCGCGGGCAGCAGGGCGGGTCAAGGAATCCCTCCGGCTGAAACGCGCGAGCGGTCCCGCGGTTTACTTGGCGGGCGCGGCGGGCTCGTCCAGGTCGTAGCGCTCCTCGTCGGGCGGCGCACCGTCGTGCACGTCGTTGCTGCGCTTTTGCAGGAAGGCGTCGCGCTGGAAGGTGTAGGGGTCCAGCGCAGCCTGGTCCAGCAGTTGCTCCACGCCCAGCAGGCGCGCGCGGGTATCGACGGCCTCCAGCACGGTCAGCGAGTTGCGCACCGGCACGTCCTGGATTTGCGCCTGCGGGCGGCCCAGGTAGTCGACCGGCAGCGCGATGGTGTCGCGCAGGGTGGACGGCCCCAGGATCGGCAGCACCAGATAGGGCCCCGACTCAGCGCCCCAGCGCCCCAGGGTCTGGCCGAAATCCTCGCGGTGGCGCTCCAGATTCATCTCGCTGGCCGGGTCGAGCACGCCACCCAGGCCGATGGTGGTGTTGACCACCACGCGCCAGAACGAATGCAGCGCGCCCTCGGGCTTGGCCTGCAACACGTTGTTGACGAAGGACCAGGCATCGCCCAGGTTGCCGAAGAAGTTGCCCACGCCAGTGCGCACCGGCTGCGGCAACACGTCCTTGTAGACCGTGGCCACCGGCTTCATGATCGCCTTGTCCACATCGTCGTTGAAGCGCGTCATCGCGCGGTTGTAGCTCTCCCACGGATCGCGCGGATCGGGGTGGGCCACCGTCGCGCAGCCGGTCATCAGCGCCAGGGCTCCGAACCCGAGCGCCAAAACGATGCGCCGCAGCGGTGCTGCAAAGTTGTTGTTCATGCGTTGTCATGACAGCCTCCGGCGGGGTCGCCGGCGGGCTTGATCCCTTGTGCTTATTTGGCTTTGCCGGCTGGCGGCGCCTTGCCGGCCGCGCCGGAAGAGCCGCCTTCGGCCGCGCTGTTGTAGAGAAACTGGCTGATCAGATTTTCCAGCACGACCGCCGACTGCGTGTTGTCAATTTTATCGCCCGCCTTCAAATTGGTGTCCGATGCGCCCGCGTCGATACCCACGTACTGCTCGCCCAGCAAACCGCTGGTCAGGATCTTCAGCGAACTGTCGCTGGGAAATCGGTAGCGCGTGTCCATGTCCAGGGCAATGGCCGCCTGATAGCGCTGGTCGTCGAAACCGATGCTGGCCACGCGCCCGACCACCACGCCGGCGCTCTTGACCGCCGCCTTGGGCTTGAGCCCGCCGATGTTGTCGAAGCGCGCCGTCACCCGGTAGGTGGACTGCCAGTTCAGCGCCAGCAGGTTGGCCGTCTGCAAGGCCAGAAACACCAGCGCCGCCAGCCCCAGCATCACGAACAGGCCGACCCAGACGTCATTCTTGCTGCGTCCCATGATGGTTCACCTTCCCCGATTCAACGTCACAAAATGAAAATTTGATCGCCACCCGCGCACCAAACCCGAGGACTCAAGGGGACGCGGGGCAGGCCATGCCGGCGAACGCCGCGGCCGTACCCGCACCGGCCACGGGCGTTGTCCCCCTTCCCGCAGGAGAGGGGGGCAGGCGCGAAGCGACTCAAGGGGATGCATCTCAATACGAAAACATGAACGCGGTCAGGACGAAGTCCAGCCCCAGCACCGCCAGCGAAGCCATCACCACCGTGCGCGTGGTGGCACGCGAGACGCCCTCGGCGGTCGGCTTGGCCTCATACCCTTGCAGCAGCGCGACGAAGGTGACGGCGACGCCGAACACCACGCTCTTGAGCACGCCGTTGCCCACATCGGCCCACACGTCCACGCCGCCCTGCATCTGGCTCCAGAACGCCCCGGGGTCCACCCCGATCATCCACACGCTGACCACCCAGCCGCCCAGCACGCCCACCGCGTTGAACACCGCCGTCAGCAGCGGCATGGCGATGACGCCGGCCCAAAAGCGCGGCGCCACGATGCGGCGCATCGGGTCGATGGCCATCATCTCCATCGCCGACAGTTGCTCGCCGGCCTTCATCAGCCCGATCTCGGCCGTGAGCGAAGTGCCCGCGCGCCCGGCAAACAGCAGCGCGGTGACGACGGGCCCCAGCTCGCGCAGCAGCGACAGCGCCACCATCATGCCGACGGCCTCGGACGAGCCGTAGCGCTGCAGGATGTTGTAGCCCTGCAGCGCCAGCACGAAACCCACGAACAGCCCCGACACGGCGATGATGGCCAGCGAGTAGTTGCCCAGAAAATGAATCTGGTCGCGCACCAGCGAAAAGCGCCGCAGCGTGGGGCCCAGCAGGGCGACCAGCCGCCAGAAAAAACGTGCGCCCTGGCCCACGTCGGCCAGCTTGCTGCGCACGGCGAAACCCACGTCGGCAGGGCGCCACCAGCTCATCGCACCGCCTCCGCGCCAAAGTCTTCCTCGACCGAGGGGCCCGGGTAGTGAAACTCCACCGGCCCATCCGCGGTCAGCCCGATGAACTGGCGCACCAGCGGGTGGCTGCTGGCGCGCAGATCGGCCGGCGTGCCGCTGGCCGCCACCTTGCCCTCGGCCAGGAGCACCACCTGGTCGGCGATGGCAAAGGTCTCGGCCACGTCGTGCGACACCACGATGCTGGTGATGCCTAAAGCATCGTTGAGCTGGCGGATCAGCCGGGCGGCGGTGTTCATCGAGATCGGGTCCAGCCCGGCGAAGGGCTCGTCGTACATCACCAAATCCGGGTCGGCGGCAATGGCCCGCGCCAGTGCCACGCGCCGCGCCATGCCGCCCGAGATCTGCGCCGGCATCAGCGCGCGCGCGCCGCGCAGGCCCACGGCGTCCAGCTTCATCAGCACGATGTCGCGGATCAAGGCCTCGGGCAAATCGGTGTGCTCGCGCAGCGGAAAAGCCACGTTGTCGAACACCGACAGGTCGGTGAACAGCGCGCCGAACTGAAACAGCATGCCCATGCGCCGGCGCGCCGCGTACAGGCCCGACTCGTCCAGCCGGCCCACGTCCTGCCCGTCGAACAGCACGCTGCCGGCCTGCGCGCGCTGCTGCCCGCCGATCAGGCGCAGCACCGTGGTCTTGCCCCCACCCGATGCGCCCATCACCGCCGTGACCTTGCCGCGCGGCACGGCAAAGGACACGCCCGACAGCACGGCGCGCTCGCCATAACCGAAGTTGACGTCGCGCAGCTCGACCAGGGCCGTTGGGGCGGGTGAAATGGGATCCATGCGAAACAAAAAACCGGCCACACAAGACCGGCGGTGGTGATGATACCGGGTTGACCCGAACGGCAACCGACCGGCCTCGCGCACCGAATCATCGGACAATATACTATTATTTCAATAGCTGTCAGCGCTTGACATGTAACGGTTTGAGGCCAATTTCATTGCATAAATGGCTCACGGGTCGGCCAACACCGGCGCCGGCTGCGCCGCGCGGTTCAGGTGTGCACGATAGAAATCGATGAAGGCCCGCACCTTGCCCGAGACCTGCCGACCAGGCGGGTAGACGGCGTGAATGCCGCCGGCGGGCAGCGACCAGTCGTCCAGCAGGCGCACCAGCCGCCCGGAGCGCAGATCGTCGGCGGCACCGGGCTCGTCGAGCACGGAGATGCCTGTGCCCTCGCACAGCATGGCGCGCAGTGCCGTCGGCGAATCGACGCGGATGCGTGACTTGAGCCGCACGGTCTGCGTGCGGGCGTCTGGCCCGGTGAACGTCCAGGTCAGCGGCGCCGGCAGCAGCGTCAGGGCAAACCATTCGAACGCCGCCAGATCCCCGGGCTGCACGGGCCGCCCCAGCCGCCGCACCAGCTGGGGTGCGGCCACGACGCACTGCCGAAATTCGCCGAGCTTGGCGGCATGCATGGCCGAGTCGCGCAGCCAGCCGACGCGAATGGCGACGTCGACGCCCTCGCCCACCAGGTTGGTCAGCTTGTCGCTGGTGCGCAGCTCGATCGCCAGGCGCGGGTGCAGGACGGCAAAGCGGGCGAGCGCCGGCGCCAGCGACTGCACGGCCTGGTCCACCGTCGTGCTCACGCGCAGCGTGCCGCTCAATTCGGCGTGGTTTCGGGCGCTGCCCTGCTCCAGCGCATCGTGCAGCCCTTGCAACAGAGGCCCGCACTGCGCATGCAGCGCCTGGCCGGCGTCGGTGAGACGAACCTGGCGGGTCGTGCGCACGAACAAGGCGGTGCCCAGCGCGGCTTCGAGGCGGCTGATCTGCAGGCTGACTTTGGTCTTGGTGACGCCCAGATGATCGGCCGCCGCCGTGAAGCCGCCCTGCCGCGCGACCGCGTCGAAGGCGATGAGCGCGTTCAGGTCCAGGCGGGAAAGGGTGTCCATGCCGCGGCAATTGTCATGAAATTGAAAACGATCAATTATTGATTGGCCTGTTTATCAAATCAATTGGGGGTGCAATCATTGCTTCCGTCCGGTTGCGCAAGCGCGCGCTGGCCCCGCCCCATTTCCCTCACTGCAAAGGACATCATCATGAAAATCGCACTCATTGGCGCCACCGGATACGTCGGCTCCGGACTGCTCAAGGAAGCGCTGGCGCGCGGCCACGCCGTCACCGCGCTGGTGCAGCATCCGCAGAAGCTGGGCGCGCAACCCGGGCTCACCGCCGTACAGGCCGACGCGCTCGATACGGCCAGGCTGGCCGGGCAACTGCGCGGGCACGACGCCGTCATCAGCGCCTTCAGTGGCCATGCGCAAAGCGATATCCTGGGCTATTACGTGCAGGGCATCGACTCCATCATCGCCGCCACCCGGCAGGCCGCCGTGCCGCGCCTGCTGGTGGTCGGCGGCGCCGGCAGCCTGGAGGTCAGCCCCGGCGTGCAGCTGATGGATACGCCCGCCTTTCCCGCCGCGTGGCAGGCCACCGCCGAAGGCGCGCGCCAGGCGCTCAAGCGGCTGCGGCAAGAGACGCTACTGGACTGGACCATGCTCAGCCCCGCCGCGCAGCTCGAGCCGGGCGCTCGCACCGGCAGCTTCCGTCTGGGCGGCGACGAATTGCTCGCCGACGCGGCCGGCCAGAGCCGCATCTCGGTGCAAGACTACGCCGTGGCCATGATCGACGAGCTGGAGCGGCCCGCGCATTCGCGCCGGCGCTTTTCGGTCGCGTACTGACGCCTCGGCAACCGTTGGCCGCCGCGCGGGTCGCGGCCCGACGCTTCAACGAGGCAGGTCGCTGGTTCCCATCAGGAACTCGTCCACGGCGTGCGCCGTCTGGCGATCCTCGCGCCACGCGGGCGGCCAGCCCGCGTGTTCATCACTCGCCCATTCGGGCGGTCCGCGCGGGTCGCGGCCCGACGCTTCAACGAGGCAGGTCGCTGGTTCCCATCAAGAAAGCATCGACCGCGTGCGCGGCCTGGCGACCCTCGCGGATCGCCCACACCACCAGGCTTTGTCCGCGCCGCATGTCGCCGGCGGCAAACACGCGCTTGACGTTGGTGGCGTAGCCGCGCTGGACATCGGTGGTGGCCTTGGCGTTGCCGCGGGCGTCCTTGTCCACGCCGAAGGCCTCCAGCACGGTGGCCACGGGATTGGTAAAGCCCATGGCCAGCAGCACCAGCTCGGCGGGCCACTCGCGCTCGGTGCCGGGCACTTCGACGAACTTGCCGTCGCGCGGCTCCACGTGCACGGTCTTGAGGGCCTTGAGCTTGCCGCCCTTGCCGCCCTTGGCGTCGCCGATGAAAGCCTGGGTGGCGATGGCGAACTCGCGCTGCACGCCCTCCTCGTGGCTGGAGCTGGTGCGCAGCTTGATCGGCCAGTAGGGCCACACCAGCGGGCCGTTCTCGTGCTCGGGCGGCATGGGCATGAGCTCGAACTGCGTCACGCTTAAAGCGCCGTGGCGGTTGCTGGTGCCCACGCAGTCGCTGCCGGTATCGCCGCCGCCGATGACGATGACGTGCTTGCCTTTGGCACTGATCGGCTCCTTGAGCTTGTCGCCCGCGTTGCTGCGGTTTTGCTGGGGCAGCAGCTCCATCGCAAAGTGCACGCCGTCCAGCGTGCGGCCGGGCACCGGCAGGTCGCGCGACTGCTCGGCGCCGCCGGCCAGCAGTACGGCATCAAACTCTTGCATCAGTTGCGCGGCCGATACCGTTTCACGCGCCAGGTTGTTGACCTTGGCGCCCGGGCCTTCGCCCGGCAGGCCGCCCACCAGCACGCCGGTGCGAAACACCACGCCCTCGGCCTGCATCTGCGCCACGCGCTTGTCGATGTGCGTCTTCTCGAGCTTGAAGTCGGGGATGCCGTAGCGCAGCAGGCCACCGATGCGGTCGTTCTTCTCGAACACCGTCACCGCATGGCCGGCGCGCGCCAGCTGCTGCGCCGCCGCCAGGCCGGCCGGGCCCGATCCGACCACGGCCACGCTCTTGCCGGTCTTGACGGCCGCGGGGCGCGGAACCACCCAGCCCTCGGCCCAGGCGCGGTCGATGATGGCGTGCTCGATGCTCTTGATGCCCACCGGCTCGACGTTGATGTTGAGCACGCAGGCGGCCTCGCAGGGCGCGGGGCAGATGCGGCCGGTGAACTCGGGAAAATTGTTGGTCGAGTCAAGCACCGCGAAGGCGTTTTTCCAGTCGTTGCGATAGACCAGATCGTTGAAGTCCGGAATGATGTTGTGCACCGGGCAGCCGTGGCTGCAAAAGGGCGTGCCGCAGTCCATGCAGCGCGCGCCCTGCTGGCGTGCCTGGGCCTCGGTCAGGCCGATGACGAGTTCCTTGTGATTCTTCAGGCGCTCGGCAACGGGCACATGGCCCTCCTCGATGCGCTCGAACTCCAGAAAGCCGGTGATCTTTCCCATGGCGTGGTTCCTTGATTTTGTTGGGGCTCAAGCTGCTGGCTTGAGCGCGGTGACTTCGATTTCGATGCGCATGCGCGGGTCGGCCAGGCCGGCGCTGATCATCATGGCGGCGGGCCGGATTTCGCCGAAGTGGCGGCGCAGCACCGGCCAGCAGCGCTCGAACTGGCTGGCGTCGGGCAGCACGTAGGTGACGCGCACCACGTCGCGCAGGCTGGCGCCGGCCTGCTCCAGCGCGGCCGTGATGTTGCGCAGGCACTGCTCGGCCTGCGCCGCCACATCGTCGGCAATGGTCATGGTGGCGTAGTCGAAGCCGGTGGTGCCGGAGACGAACACCCAGTCGCCTTGCACCACGGCACGCGAATAGCCGATGTCGGCCTCGAACGGGGAGCCGCTGCTGATCAGCCGGCGGGCTGCGGGCGGGTTCATGCTGATGCGCTCACTTGGCCGGAACCGCTTCTTTTTTCGTAGCTTTCCGCGCTTTGCTGGCGGGCGCTGCAGCCGTTTTTTCCTCATGAATTCGGGCCAGGGCGCGCTGGTACTCGACGGGGAATACCTTGACGAATTTCGCGCGCGTGGCGGCCCAGTCGTCCAGCAGCTCGCGCGCGCGGCGGCTGCCGGTCCAGCGCAGGTGCTCGTCCAGCAGCTGGCGCAACTGCTCCTCGTCGGTGCGGCCGCGGTGCCAGTGGCCGGACTCGCTGGCGGCTTCCTGCTCGGCCACGCTTTGCACCTTCTCCAGCGTGACCATGGCGCGGTTGCAGCGGCTGGCGAACTGGCCGTCCTCGTCATAGACATAGGCCACGCCGCCCGACATGCCGGCGGCGAAGTTGCGGCCGGTCCTGCCCAGCACCACCACGGTGCCGCCGGTCATGTATTCGCAGCCGTGGTCGCCCGTGCCCTCCACCACCGCGCTGGCGCCCGACAGGCGCACTGCAAAGCGCTCACCGGCCACACCGGCAAAAAAGGCCTGGCCGCTGGTGGCGCCGTACATCACGGTGTTGCCAACGATGATGTTCTCGTGCGCCTTGCCGCGAAAGTCCAGGCTGGGCCGAATGGCGATGCGCCCACCCGACAGGCCCTTGCCCGTGTAGTCGTTGGCGTCGCCGATCAGCTGCAGCGTGATGCCGGGGCACAGGAAGGCGCCAAAGCTTTGCCCGCCCGTGCCCTCGAGCAGGATGCGGATGGCGTCGTCGGGCAGGCCCTGCGGGTGGCGCTTGGTGACCGCGCCCGAGAGCATGGCGCCCACCGAGCGGTGCACGTTGCGCGCCGTTTCCATGACCTTGACGGACTCGCCCTGCTCGATGGCGGGCTTGCACTTTTCGATCAGGCGCACGTCCAGCGCATGCGCCAGGCCGTGGTCCTGGTTCTCGACGTGGCGGCGCGGCACCTCGGCGGGCGCGTCGGGCTGGGCGAACAGGCGCGAGAAGTCCAGGCCCTTGGCTTTCCAGTGGTCGATGCCCGGGCGCGTGTCCAGCAGGTCGCTGCGGCCGATCAGCTCGTCGAACTTGCGCAGGCCCAGCTGCGCCATGATGTGGCGCACCTCCTCGGCCACAAAGAAGAAGTAGTTGACGACGTGCTCGGGCTTGCCGGAAAAGCGCTTGCGCAGCACCGGGTCCTGCGTGGCCACGCCGGTGGGGCAGGTGTTGAGGTGGCACTTGCGCATCATGATGCAGCCTTCGACCACCAGCGGCGCGGTGGCAAAGCCGAACTCGTCGGCCCCCAGCAGCGCGCCGATGACCACGTCGCGGCCGGTCTTCATCTGGCCGTCGGCCTGCACGCGGATGCGCCCGCGCAGGCGGTTGAGCACCAGGGTCTGCTGGGTCTCGGCCAGGCCGATCTCCCAGGGGCTTCCGGCGTGCTTGATGCTGGACCAGGGCGATGCCCCCGTGCCGCCATCGTGCCCGGCAATCACCACATGGTCGCTCTTGCACTTGGCCACGCCCGCGGCAATGGTACCGACGCCGACTTCGCTGACCAGCTTGACGCTAATGTCGCTGTGCGGCGCCACGTTCTTCAGGTCGTGGATCAGCTGCGCGAGGTCTTCGATGGAGTAGATGTCGTGGTGCGGCGGCGGGCTGATCAGGCCCACGCCGGGCACGCTGTGACGCAGCCGGCCGATGTAGTCCGATACCTTGCCGCCGGGCAGCTGGCCGCCCTCGCCCGGCTTGGCGCCCTGCGCCATTTTGATCTGGATCTGGTCGGCCGAGGCCAGGTATTCGGCCGTGACGCCGAAGCGCCCCGAGGCCACCTGCTTGATGCGGCTGCGCAGGCTGTCGCCATCCTGCAGCGGCAGGTCGACCTCGACCACGTCCTCGCCGATGACGGAGGCCAGGGTCTCGCCCTGCTTGATGGGCTGGCCCTGCAGCTCCTTGCGGTAACGCGCGGCATCCTCGCCGCCCTCGCCGGTGTTGCTCTTGCCGCCGATGCGGTTCATGGCCACGGCCAGAGTGGCGTGCGCCTCGGTGCTGATGGAGCCCAGCGACATGGCGCCGGTGGCAAAGCGCTTGACGATTTCCTTGGCCGGCTCGACCTCGTCGAGGGCGATGGCCCTGGCGGGATCGACCTTGAACTCGAACAGTCCGCGCAGCGTCATGTGGCGGCGGCTCTGGTCGTTGATGATCTGCGCGTATTCCTTGTAGGTGCTCCAGTTGTTGGCACGGGTGGAATGCTGCAGCTTGGCGATGGCGTCGGGCGTCCACATGTGCTCGTCGCCGCGCACGCGCCAGGCGTATTCGCCGCCGGTGTCCAGCACGCCAGCCAGCACCGGGTCGGCGCCGAAGGCCGCGCGGTGGCTGCGAAAGCTCTCCTCGGCAATCTCGAACACGCCGATGCCCTGCACGCGGCTGGCCGTGCCGGTGAAGTACTTGGCCACCATCTCGCTGTTCAGGCCGATGGCCTCGAACAGCTGCGCGCCGCAGTAGCTCATGTAGGTGGACACGCCCATCTTGGACATGATCTTGGACAAGCCCTTGCCGATGGCCTTGACGTAGTTGGCCACGGCCTTGTCGGCACTCAGGGCGCCGGGCAGGTCCTGGTGAATGGCGGCCAGGGTGTCGATGGCGAGCCACGGGTGCACCGCCTCGGCGCCGTAGCCGGCCAGCACGGCAAAGTGGTGCACCTCGCGCGCGCTGCCGGTCTCCACCACCAGGCCGGCGCTGGTGCGCAGCCCCTCGCGGATCAGGTGCTGGTGGATGCTGGACAGCGCCAGCAGCGCCGGAATGGCCACGCGCTGCGCGCCCACCGCCCGGTCGCTGACGATCAGGATGTTGTGGCCGCCCTTGATGGCGTCCACCGCCTGCGCGCTCAGGCTGGCCAGGCGGGCCTCCACGCCCTGCGGGCCCCAGGCCAGCGGGTAGGTGATGTCGAGCACGACGGAGCTGAACTTGCCGTGCGTGTGCCGGCCGATGTCGCGCAGCTTGGCCATGTCGGCGGCGTCCAGCACGGGCTGACTGACCTCCAGCCGCATGGGCGGGTTGACCTGGTTGATGTCCAGCAGGTTGGGCTTGGGGCCGATGAAGCTGACCAGGCTCATCACGATGGCCTCGCGGATCGGGTCGATCGGCGGGTTGGTGACCTGCGCGAACATCTGCCGAAAGTAGTTGTACAGCGGCTTGGCCTTGCTGGAGAGCACGGCCAGCGGGCTGTCGTTGCCCATGGAGCCGATGCCCTCCTCGCCGTTGGCGGCCATGGGGCTGAGCAGGAACTTGATGTCCTCCTGCGTGTAGCCGAAGGCCTGCTGCAAGTCCAGCAGCGCGCCCGGCTTGCTTTCGACGCCGGCGGACTGCGGCTCGGTTTCGGCGATCGGCAGCTCCTCGGCATCAGCGCCGGCCACGGGCCTGACCACATCGTCCAGGCGGATGCGCAAATCCTCGATCCAGCGCTTGTAGGGCTTGGCGTTGGCCAGCGTGGCCTTGAGCTCCTCGTCGTCGATCATGCGGCCCTGGTCGAGGTCGATCAGGAACATCTTGCCCGGCTGCAGGCGCCACTTCTTGACGATCTGGTGCTCGGGAATCGGGAGCACACCGGATTCGGAGCCCATGATGACCAGGCCGTCGTCGGTGATGCAGTAGCGCGCCGGGCGCAGGCCGTTGCGGTCCAGCGTGGCGCCGATCTGGCGGCCGTCGGTGAACACCATCGAGGCCGGACCGTCCCAGGGCTCGAGCATGCTGGCGTGGTACTCGTAGAACGCGCGGCGGCGCTCGTCCATGGTGGTGTGCTGCTCCCAGGGCTCGGGCACCATCATCATCATGGCCTGCGCCAGCGGGTAGCCGGCCATGGTCAAAAGCTCCAGGCAGTTGTCGAAGATGGCGGTGTCGGACTGGTCCGGAAAGCTGATGGGGTAGAGCTTGGCCAGGTCGGCGGCCAGCACCGGCGAGCTCATCACGCCCTCGCGCGCGCGCATCCAGTTGAAGTTGCCCTTGAGCGTGTTGATCTCGCCGTTGTGCGCGATGTAGCGATACGGGTGCGCCAGCGGCCACTCGGGGAAGGTGTTGGTCGAAAAACGCTGGTGCACCAGGCCCAGCGCCGAGACGCAGCGCGCGTCCTGCAAATCGCGGTAGTAAGTGCCCACCTGATCGGCCAGCAGCAAGCCCTTGTAGATCACCGTGCGGCTGCTCATGCTGGGGACGTAGTACTCCTTGCTGTAGCGCAGCCCCAGCGCCTGGATGTGCGCGCTGGCCGTCTTGCGGATGACGTAGAGCTTGCGCTCCAGCGCGTCCTGCACGATCACGTCGTGGCCGCGGCCGATGAACACCTGGCGGATGATCGGCTCCTTGTCGCGCACCGTGGGCGACATTGGCATGTCGCGGTTGACCGACACGTCGCGCCAGCCCAGCAGCACCTGGCCTTCCAGCTTGATCGCGCGCTCCAGCTCTTCCTCACAGGCCAGGCGGCTGGCGTGCTCCTTGGGCAAAAAGATCATGCCCACGCCGTATTCGCCCGGCGGCGGCAGCTCCACGCCCTGCTTGGCCATTTCGGCGCGGTACAGCGCGTCCGGCAACTGGATCAGGATGCCCGCGCCGTCGCCCATCAGCGCATCGGCCCCCACCGCGCCGCGATGGTCCAGGTTTTTCAGGATCTGCAGCGCGTTGGTGATGATGGCGTGGCTTTTTTCACCCTTGATGTGAGCCACGAAACCCACCCCGCAGGCGTCATGCTCATGTGCCCGGTCATACAGGCCCCGGGCTTGCAAATGTTCTTGTTCGGCACGCGTCGACATCGCCAACTCCATCAGTGACAACACAAAGGAGCCCGAGCATATTGCAGCGCAACAAAATCGCCAAGAACTTTAATTGGGGTCAGATCAACATTTACAGTGGAAATCACGGGACGAGGAAATAAATGGGGTCAGATCATATTTATTAAAAAATTGAGCTGGCGATGACCACGATCAGCCGATTCGCTCGGCCCTTCAGTCAACCGGTTTGCGCGGACGCCCTCGCGGCGCGCGAGCTACGCGGCGCTGGGTGCGCAGCTCCAAGTCGGCGACGAAGGCATCGCCCCCCATCACCCAGGCTGTGTGCACGCCGCGCGCCAACTCGGCCTGGCGTGGTGAGCCCAGGGCCGCTTCGACCAGCTCGCCATAGGCGCGCTCGCGCGCAAACGGGGTGTTGCCCAATTCCCAGTACAGCGGATGGGGCGTGATGAGCGGGTCCACGCGCAAGCCCACCAAATGCCCGTGGCCGGACCAGGGGTAGTCGGCCGCCGCGGCCACCATGCCCGCGCGCACGGGATTCAGGTCGATGTAGGCCATGCACGCCAGCAGGTAGCGCTCGGCCTCGATCAGGGTGCTGCGGTAGCGTCCCTCCCACAGCGTGCCACTGCGCCCGTGGCGCCGATTGAACGCCCGCACGTAGCTGCGCCCCAGCGCCTGCATCATGTGCGGGATGCCGTCGGCGGTTTCGGGCGTGAGCAGCAGATGCAGGTGGTTGCTCATCAACACGTAGGTGTGGATGGCGACCTTGGCCAGGCCCGCCTGCTCGCCGATTCCCTCCAGGAGACGCCGCCGATCCTCGTCATCCAGCACCACGGCCTGGCGGTTGTTGCCACGCAGGATGACGTGGTGCGGGTATCCGGGAACGGTGAGGCGCAGAGGGCGTGCCATGGCGAATTGTCATCAAAATGTTGATCTGACCCCATTTATTTTAAGGGAAGTGCGGGCGCACCCCAGGTGCTTGCCGGGGCGGGCTCTGGTCGGCCTGCGGAATAGGCGGCGGTGGCAACGTGTCCGCGGCGGCACGCGTCTGTTGCAGCCAGGCGGCGGGGTCGGGCAAATCGGGGTTAGGGGCGGGGGGCTCGGCAAACCGGAAGGCCGCCGTCAAGTCGCCGAAGGTTTGCCGTCGCCAGGCCGAGATGTTGGGCTCGCGCACGCCGGTCACGCGCTCCAGGAATTGCAGCACGGAGGTGTGGTCGAACGCTTGACTGCACACCCAGCCGCCCACCGTCCAGGGCGAGATCAGGATGCAGGGCACGCGAAAGCCGCCGCCGATGGGCAGGCCATCGACAAATTCACCCGGCGTGCCCGCCGGCGGCACCGGCGGCGGCACATGATCGAACAAACCGTCGTTCTCGTCGTAGTTGAGGATGAAGGCGGTCTTGGCCCAGACGGACGGGTTGGCTGCCAGGGCGTCGAGCTTGCGGGCGATGAAGGCGGCGCCGGCGGCAGGCATGGCGTCGGGATGCTCTGAAGCCTCGAAAGGCGGGCACAGCCACGACACGGTGGGCAGCCGGTCGTGGCGCACGTCGTGCTCGAACTCGTCGTCACTGGGCGCGGGCAAGCCCCGGCGCCGCAGCGCGGAGCTCCGGGGCGCGTCATGAACCGCCTCGAACAGGCCCAGCAGATTGAACGGCCGCCCCTTGGGCGAATGCTCGTACACGCGCCACGAGACGCCGGCCTGCTCCAGCCGCTCGGCATAGGTCGTCCAGCGCAGGCCGCCGGGCGGCTTCCTGTTGTAGATCATTGGGCCGCCGGCGCTGGCCTCGGGGTCGATCGTGCCGCTCAGGTACATCAGGCGATTGGGCCAGGTCGGCCCCATCACCGATGAATGGTAGGCGTCGCAGACGGTGAAGGCATCGGCCAGCGCGTGGTGGAACGGGATGTCGGCGCGCTCGAAGTACCCCATCGTGCAAGGCCCGCGCGCGCCGTCGGCCTGGCGGTGCGCACGCACCCACTGGTCCATGCGCCCCTGGTTCCAGGCCCGGTGCTGCACCGCCCACGCGTGGCTGGTCGAGGGCAGCTTTTGCGCATTGCTCGATCGCGTGTCCAGGTGAAAGGGCAGCAGATAGCCCAGCGGGTTTGCGTCGTCGGGCTGATGAAAGACGCTGCGGCCGCTGGTCAGCCGCAGCGCGTTGGGGTCGGCAAAGCCGCGCACCCCCGCCAGCGTGCCGAAGTAGTGGTCGAACGAGCGGTTTTCCTGCATCAGCAGCACGACGTGCTTGATATCGCGCAGCGAGCCGACGCGCGCAGGGGTCTGCGCGATCGCCCGGCGCAGATGGGCCGGCAGCAGCGTCGCCGCGGTGCCCAGGGCCGCGGACTGCAGGGCGCCACTCAGCAAGCGCCGGCGGGTAAAAAACGCAGACATTCGATGCCGTCCCGGTTTCTCGAATCAAAATCACTTCACATAGGCCAGCGGCTGCACATGGGTGTCATCAGTGGCAACTTCAGCGTGCAAAAAGATCTGGTATCCACGTCGCCATCCTCTTGATGAGCCGATACGTCATGACGCGCCGTGGTCACGCGCCGATCCAGTCGGTCCATGGATCGGCGCCAGACGGCAAGCGCTCCAGCAGCGCCTGCCCCAGGCTGAAGCCCAGCTTGCGATAGCTCTCCCACTGCGCGTCGTCGAAAAACTGGTCGGTGGTGGACTGTTGCGGAAAGTCCGGATACGTGGCCTGGTACTGCACCAGGTCCAGGCTGGCGTGCTGGGTCAGACGCGGCTTGACGAACACCAGGGTGCAGGTCGCAGCGGGCACATCGCCCGCAGCCGGCAACGCGACGCGATAGCCGAGCAGAAACTGCTGGCCCTGGCGCGCACCCCGCTCGAAGCCACCCGGATTGCCGAACAGGTCGACCAGCGCCGCAGGCGGCACCAGTGGCTCGAACACCGCGCCGAAGTCCACGCGTGCCAGCCGCATCAGATTGGCGACATCGCCGAACTGGTAGTCGGGGTCGGCCCCATTGTCCAGCGCCAGGATGAAACCGACGCGCCGGCGCAGCAGTTCATACACCGCGGTGTTGTCGAAGTGTCCACCGTCGGTGAGATACCAGAAGCGCTGGCTGGTGCCGAAGAACTGGCCGCGCAACTCGCGATACAGGTGCACTTGCGTTGCGAAGGCCCAGGCGCCGAGGTCGCGGGCGCGCGTTGCGGCGGCCCGCCACCAATAGCCCAGGCGCATGTTCAGCAGCACCGCCAGCAGCGCCCGCTCGGGCGTGGTCCCGCGCCCAAGCCCCGGTGCGAACGCCGCACCCGAAATGCCGATCCAGCGCCCCAGCGACAGCCGCTCGAAGCCGCCAGGCCCCGCGTCGCCACGCGAACGCAGATGACCATCGACCAGATAGCCTTCGGGTGTCACCGCCATCGGCAGGCCCTTGCGATCCTGATACACCAGCGCCTGTTCGGACACGACGGTGTCGTTGATGGTCACGTTGATCAGGTGCAGCGGCGCCAGCGAGGTGGGCCCCTCGCCCGCTCGGCCGTAGTACTGGTCGAGCGTCATGTCGTCGCGCGGATGCGCTTCGGTGATCGCGGCGCCGCGCGTGCTGTCGGCGCGTGCCGCGTTGCTGGCACCCAGGTAGGCCCGCACGATGCGCGCCGTGTAGAGGTTCTGCAGCGTCGAGAGGTTCAGGAACTGGAAGGTCACGCCGGTGATCAGCCCCAGCAGCAGCAACCCGAGCAGGGCCGGCCAGGGCACGCGCCGCAGTTCACCCCCGCCCAGCCAGACCGCGGCCACTCCCCACATCAGCAGCAGCCACAGCCCCAGCAGCAGCGCCAGCAGCAGGGGCGCCAGGCGCATCAGCGCCCGCCTTGCACCGGCATCCGGCGCCGGCGCAGCGCCCGACGACCAGAACTTTTGCAGGCTGAGCAGCACGGCGGCAAACGCGCCCACGCTGATGCCGCTGACACCCTGCCTCGACTCGACCCAGCGCAGCACGGCGGTGGCCGCAACCAGCACCAGCGCAATCGCCAGCAGCGACAGCGCGGCGCCGGTGGCGCGCGCCAGCCACTGCGTCAAGCGCGTGCGCGTCACCCGCATCGTTTCGCGCGCACTGCCGCCTTCGGGCGCCAGCACGCCGCGGGTCCACCCAATCGCAAACCACAGCCAGCCGAGCCAGGCCACCGCGCCGGCCAGCACCGCCCACATGGCCCAGCGCTGCCCCCAGCCGGCGCCGGCAATGACGGGCCCGGCGACAAACGCCAGGATCGACGAGCGCGTCAGCAGCCCCGCACCCCAGCGCCCCCAGGCCGAGGCGCCCGCGCGCGTCGGCAGTTCGGTGCACCAGTAGCCGACCCCCAGCGGCAACACCGCCACCAAAGCCACCGCCAGCGCGAGCCAAAAATACAGCGCGCCGGCACGCCACGCGCCGGGCAGTGCCGGCAGCCCATCGGCAAGCGCCGGCGCCAGGGCCAAATTCAGCACCGCCAGCAGCGCCAGCGGCAGCACCAGCGAGATGGCGATCACATAGTGCACGGCGATCACGTTGCGCAGCCAAAGCACGACCATGAAGAAATAGTCGCCGCCGCCATTGGGGGCCAGATAGCGGCCGCTGTCGCGCAGCCATTCGATGGCGCGCGCTTCGCCCGCCCGCGCCGGGCCGATGGGGTCGGCGCGTTGCTCGACCGCGGCCAACTGACGCAGGGCCTCGTCGCGCGCCGACATCATTTCGTCATTCGATGGCCTGACCGTCGCCCCATTGCGGACCGACTTGGGCGTGAACAGGCTGCCCACGAAGCTGCCGGTATAGCCGCCGCCGGAAACCGTGGAGAGATAGTCGAAGCTCTCCAGACGTCCCCGGCGCGCCAGCGCCTGCAACATGCCCAGCGAAATCGTCGCGCTGCGAATGCCGCCGCCCGACAAGGCCAGGCCGGCGCGGGGTGCGGCGGCCGGTTGCCCCAGAAGGTTCCGCCGCCACCGCAGGCGCTCGGCTTCTGCGCGTTGCCAATCAGCGTCATCGGGCCGGGGTCGGAGGCTTCGCACGTCGATCTCCTGGACGCCGCAGGCATCGATGCGCTGCGGCGCGCTTCAGTGTGACGCGCGCGCCGGCGACTGGCAAGCCCCTGCACAGCCGACTTGCGGCCGGCACGCGAGCGGGCTTCAGGGCCTTTTCGGGTAGCCCGCCTCGCGCATGCGGTGTGCCCCACGATGTAGACCTTGAGCGCGGGCTGCGACTTGAGCAGCACCGTCATCTGCGCCAGCGTGGCGTCGGAGTCGGCGGTCAGCGCGGCGCTGTCGGTGACAAAGCGGATGCCGTGCATGACCATGTGGCCGGCCTGCGCCATGCCTTCGCCCATCGCCTTCGCGTCCACGCTGACCTGGCCGGCGGCCATCGCCTTGGCCTCCACGACCTGCTGCAGTACGCCGACCGGCTCGCGCGGGCTTTGGCTGCGCAACGTGAGCGCCCGAAAACTGTTGATCTGGCCCTGAGGTTTCCCCTCAAATTTGCTTGGTTGTTGATTCGGCGCGAGAGCATGGCGCGGCGGCGCTCTGCCTCAGGCGCGCGAATCAGCCGTCCTGCCCATTGCGAGGGCTGCGCCTGGGCGCCATCAGGCCCGCTGCGGCTCCAGCGTCTTGGTGTAGAGCGACGCGCCGTTCAGGTCCTTGAGCACCACGGTCAGCGCCTGGCTGCGGTGGTCGATGTCGAGCTGGCCAAAGAACTGGTAGCCCTCGCTGGGGGCCGAATTGGCCCGGGGCGGCGCCTTCTGGAAGACCACGTCCAGGCCGAAGGTCTTGTCGGCTTCGTTGGGGCCGAAGCTGCCGGCATTGAGCGGGCCGGAGACGAATTCCCAGAACGGCGCGAAGTCCTTGAACTGCGCGCGCTCAGGACTGTAGTGGTGGGCGGCGGTGTAATGCACATCGGCGGTCAGCCACACCACATTGCGGATGCCCGCGTCCTTGATGGCCTTGAGCAGGCGCGCCATCTCCAGCTCGCGGCCCTTGGGCACGCCGTGATCGCCGTTGGCCAGGGCTTCCCATTGGTCGCGGCCTTCGGCGTCCTTGCCATCGGGCACGAACAGGCCGATCGGCATGTCGGCGGCAATCAGCTTCCAGGTGGCCTGGCTGGCCTTCAGGCCCGCCAGCAGCCACTCGAACTGCGGCCGTCCGAAGAAGTCGGTTTCCGCGCCTTCCGTGGCCTGCAGGTTGTGGGTGTTGGGGCCGCGGTAGCTGCGCATGTCCAGCACAAAAATGTCGGCCAGCGGGCCTTGCGGCAGGTGGCGGTACACGCGTTGCTGCTCGGCCGCGCCGAAGGGCCGCATCGGCGCGTATTCCATGAAGGCGCGGCGCCCCCGGGCGGTGAGCAGCGGCACGTTCTTCTCGGTATAGCGCTTGTCATTGGCCACGCTCTTGCTGTCCGAATAGTTGTTGGTGACCTCGTGGTCGTCCCACTGCCAGATCTGCGCGACCTCGCTGCCCAGCGCCTGCACGTTGCGGTCCATCAGGTTGTAGCGGTAGCGGCCACGGTACTCGTCCAGGGTTTCGGCCACCTTGGCGACCTGCGGGGTGACCAGGTTCTTCCAGGTGCTGCCATCTGGCAGCGCGATGGTTTCAGGGATGGGGCCATCGGCATAGATCGTGTCGCCGCTGTGCAGGAACACGTCGGGGTTGGTCTTGCGCATCTCGTCGTAGATGCGCATGCCGCCAATGTTCTCGTTGATGCCGTAGCCCTGACCCACGGTGTCGCCGCTCCACACCAGGCGAAAGGGGCGCGTTGCCGGGCCATCGGCCGCCAGGGGCGTGCGGAAATGCCCCAGTGCGGCGGGCGAGCGCGTGTTGGCGCTGGCCAAATCATCGAGCACCACGCGGTAGAAAATGTCCTGCCCGGCCGGCAGGCCTTGCAGGTCGATGCGGCCGGTGCCATCGGTGTCGGGCAGCAGATCGGGGCCGCGCACCACCATGCTCTTGGCGAAGTTGCTGGTGGTGGACCATTCGACATGCATGCGCGCCTCGCGGCTGGCGCGGGCCCAGACGATGGCGCTGTTGGCCAGCACATCGCCGCTTTGCAGACCCGACAGCAGCATCGGCCGCGCTGCGTCCCGCGTGATGGCGGCAGGCGCGCTCTGCGCGCGCAGGATGCCGGGCAGCAGGCTGGTGCCGGCGATCGCGGAAGAAGCAAGCAAGAAGTGGCGGCGGGCGAGCGGATGGTGGCGCATGGTCATGAAGCGGCGATGTGAAAACACCCACCTTAGCCATCGCATGTGACAGGCCAGTGAAGACAGCCCGGCCGCGTTGGTTCGACCGCAGGGGGCCGGACCAACGGCCAACTACGCGCCCGACATCAAGGTGCTGGGCACCGTCGCCACCGGCACGCCCTATCTGGGCGCCGCCGCGTCGGACGTGTCCACCGGCCTGGATCGCGTCTCACCCCAGTTGGCCTATCTGATGTACGCGACGGTCACGGCCAGGCTGGTTCAACCGGATTTCGACCCCGCCAGCGTCTTCCTGCCCGCCGCGATGGCGGACGTGCAGGCCTCGGCCGGCACCTGCGTCGGCCCGATGTTCAACCGCCTGATCGCAGAAAAGCGCACCGAGCGCAACACCTTGCAGCCCGACGGCTCGAAGCGCCTGCTCGGCCTCCTCGCACCGGTCACCGGCTACGCCACGCTCAAGCTGGCGCAGCCCGTGTTCATGGGCATCGGCGGCAAGGACGTGGACGTGCCCACCGCCATGCAGCAAAGCCTGGTGCGCGACGCCTGCAAGGCCGGCTCGCTCATCCAGGCGCACGTCTATGCCGACAAGGACCACAGCGGCACCGTGAACGCCTCGCTGAAGGACTCGCTGCCCTTCGTGCGCAGCCTGTGCTGGCCGGCCAGCCGGTGGCCTCCACCTGCGGCGGATAGGCCGGTCGCCCACCGGCACCGCGCTCGCCCGGCGGGCTGGGGATCGAGCGCGTGCCGCACAAGCCGCAGCCCACCATAATCGGCCCCATGCCTCGCCCCAGCCAACTCCTGCACGCCCAGCGCGAACCCGCGCCCACCCGCCCCGCCGCCACCGTCCTGCTGCTGCGCGATGCGCCGGCCGGCGTCGAGGTGCTGATGACGCGCCGCTCGATGACGGCCAGCTTTGCGCCCGGCGCCTACGTGTTTCCGGGCGGCGGCATCGACGCGGCGGATGCGGCTGCCCACGCGCAGGCCACGCGCCGGCCCACGCAGAGCGACGCGCACCTGACGCAGGCCATTGCCGCCATCCGCGAGAGCTTCGAGGAGCTGGGCGTGCTGCTGGCACGCCATGCCGACGGCACGCCGGCGACGGCGGCCGACCTGGCGGCGCTCAAGCGCGACGCACCGCTGGCCGCCCAGTGCAGCGCGCGCGGCCTGACGTTGGCGGCCGCCGACGTGTTCGTGCTGGCGCACTGGATCACCGACCGCGACCTGCCGCGCCGCTTCGACGTGCCCTTTCTGGTGGCGCGCATGCCCGAGGGGCAGACCCCGGTGGCCGACGAGGCCGAGCAGTTCGAGCCGGTGTGGGTGCGCCCGGCCGACGCCTTGGCGCGCCACGCAGCGGGCGAGTTCTTCATCATCTTTCCCACCATCCGCACGCTCGAGCGCCTGCAAAAGCACGCCACGGTGGATTCCGTGCTCGCCGCCTGTGCCTGCGAGCAGCCGCTGTGGACGAGCTGCCCGCGCGCCGGCCTGCTGGCCGGCAAGGAGGCGCGCTACATGGAACACGAGATGCCCTACGGCGAGCTGCACCTGGTCAGCCCCGACGGCCAGATCGTGCACGCGCTGGACTGGCAGTGCGAACGCCCCGTGCCGCTGCTCAAGAACGTGCAGCGCCTGACGGCGCCCAACCCCGGCTTCATGACCGGCCCCGGCACCAACAGCTACCTGGTGGGCGATCCGCGCACGGGCTACATCGCCATCGACCCCGGACCAGCGGATGCCGCGCACATCGAGCGCCTGTGGCGCGCGGCGGGCGGCGACATCCGCGCCATCGTCTGCACGCATTCGCACCCCGACCATTCGCCCGGCGCGCGCCCGCTGCAAGCGCTGTGCACCGGCAAGCCGCCCATCCTGGGCTTGCCCTCCTTGCCCACGGCGCGCGCCAACAGCCACTTCACGCCCGACAGAAAGCTACAAAATCAAGAGCTGCTTGCGCTTGATGGGCAAGCGCCAGATGGCAAAATCACCCATAGCCTGCGCGTCATCCACACGCCCGGCCACGCGGCCAACCACCTGTGCCTGCTGCTTGAGGAAGACGGTTTGCTGTTCAGTGGCGACCACATCCTGAACGGCAGCACAACCGTGATCGACCCGCCCGACGGCGACATGACGGCCTATCTGGAATCGCTGGACGTGCTGGACGCGGCCTGTGCCGAGCACGACGCCTGCTTCATCCTGCCCGCGCACGGCCACGTGCTGGGTTTTGCGCGCCAGGTCATCGCCCAGCTCAAGGCCCACCGCCTGGCGCGCGAGGCCAAGGTGGCGGCCGTCATGCGCGCCGACCCCGAAGGCACCATGGACGACTGGGTGGCCAAGGCCTATGACGACGTGCCCGAGCGCGTGTGGCCGGTGGCCAAGCGATCGCTGCTGGCCCATGTGGAGCGCATCCAGGCGACCGCGCCGGGCAACGATTGAGGCTCGGGGAAGCGCCGGCATCTTGCCGGCACAGCAGCGCCCCATGGATGCGCCGCTGGCCCTCACCCCAACCCTCTCCCAGAGGGAGAGGGTTGAAAAAGTGTGAAGTCCACCGATAAGCCGGATTCTGTGCGCCCCGGTTGCCCGGAGCGTGACCGCCATCAATCTGGGCCGCCGGTCGCCCGGACGGCTCGGTGCCACCTACCCGCACACTCGGCGGGCCGCCTCATCGTGTGCCTACTTGGTGTTGCTGCGCGCAGAGATTGCCCGTTTCACCCGCGCGGGTTGCCCCGCGCGACTCGTCTCTGTTGCTCTGATCCTCACCTCACGGTGGACAGGTGTTGCCTGCTGCGCTGCCCTGTGCAGTCCGGACGTTCCTCCAGCGCGCCCTTTCGGGCCTTGCGCCAGCGGCGGTCTGGTGGGCTTCACGGGCACAATTATCGCCTGCCGGCGCGGCGGGCCGCTCACGAGACCCAGAACGGCTGGCCGGTGGTCAGCACCACGATGCTGTTGAGAATGATCACCAGCAAGCCGACCAGGCCCAGGCCCATGGCCACGCCACCCAGCCTGGTGCGGTTGGCGGTGTAGCCCCCCACCAGCAGCACGCAGCTAATCACCATCGCGATCATGTTGAACTCGAAGAGGGTCATGGCAAGAGGGATTCAATCCAGAAAAAGCATCGCATGAGGCCAGTATGATGCCAGTGGCCCGCGGACGGCCTGCGCCAGCGCAAGTTGTGGTCAAACGCACCGCGTGGCGTGGATCAGCGCCGGACGCGCGCGCCGGACCCGCCGCGCGAGAATGCGCACCCGCCGCGCCCCTGCTCTCCAACCCTTTCAGGAGCCCCCTGCATGAAAGCCGACAACATCCTCCAGACCATCGGCCGCACGCCCGAGGTGCGCATCAATCGCCTCTACGGCAAGGACCACGCGGTGTGGATCAAGTGCGAGCGCGCCAACCCCGGCGGCTCGCTGAAAGATCGCATCGCGCTGGCCATGGTCGAGGCGGCCGAAAAGAGCGGCGCCCTCAAGCCGGGCGGCACCATCATCGAACCCACCAGCGGCAACACCGGCGTGGGCCTGGCCATGGTGGCGGCGGTCAAGGGCTACAAGATCGTGCTGGTGATGCCCGACAGCATGAGCATCGAGCGCCGCCGCGTGATGCTGGCCTATGGCGCCACGTTTGATCTGACGCCCAAGGAAAAGGGCATGAACGGCGCCATTGCCCGCGCGCAGGAGCTGGCGGCGCAAACGCCCGACAGCTGGATCCCCCAACAGTTCGACAACCCCGCCAATGCGGACGTGCACGAGCGCACCACGGCGCAAGAAATATGGGCCGACTTTCCTGAAGGCCTGGACGTGCTGACCACCGGCGTGGGTACGGGCGGCCACCTGACGGGCTGCGCGCGCCTGCTGAAGGCGAAGTGGCCCCAGCTCAAGGTGTTTGCCGTCGAGCCCAGCGCCTCGCCCGTCATCAGCGGCGGCGCGCCGGGGCCGCACACCATCCAGGGCCTTGGCGCGGGCTTCATCCCCAAGAACCTGGAAACCGGCCTGCTGGACGGCGTGATCACCGTGGACAACGACGAGGCACGCGAATGGGGCCGGCGCAGCGCGCGCGAAGAGGGCATGCTGGTGGGCATCAGCAGCGGCGCCACGCTGGCGGCCATTGCCAAGAAGCTGCCCGAGTTGCCCAAGGGCAGCCGGGTGCTGGGCTTCAACTACGACACGGGCGAGCGCTACTTGTCGGTGGAAGGCTATTTGCCCGCCTGACGCGGCTCGGCGCACCAAGCAAAAAGGGCGCCGATGGCGCCCTTGGTGGGTCTGTGCGCCCGCAAGTCACCGTCCAAGACACTGCGCATCACTTGAATCCGAAAGAGCCATATGGCCGCGGAGCAGGCCAAGCCAGCGATCGCCGTGGCCGGGGTTTCCCCGGTCACTGGCGAGCCTTGCAGGCCGCGGCGGCGCCAGAGGCACCGCCTCTTCGGGCCGTCCAAGCCTGCGCAGGCAGGCTTGGAGCCGCAGCCCTCAGCCCCCTGCAAGGGGGTAGGCGAAACATCGCGCAGCGAGTGGAGACTAGGGGTGATTGTGTTTATTCGCGTTCGGCGGGTTTTGGATACACCCAAGGCCCCAGGCGGCTGCCCTCAAAGGGCTTCCACTCGCCCTCGGGCTGCGCCAGGCGGTCGGCCAGGGCGTAGAGCACGGCAGGGTGAAAGCCCAGGCCCAGGTGGCTGGCCAGCACCTCGATGTTCTCGGTGTGCGGGCCGGCCTTCTCCAGGCTGCATTGCCAGGCCACCACGCCGTCGGTGCGGCTGTAGATGGAGGTGGTGGGCACGCTGGGCGTGGGGCGCACCTGGCTCCAGCGCTGCTCGTCGTCGGCGCTCTGGCCGCTCACCGACTCGTAGATGCGCCAGGCGTTGGTGGCGTGGCCGCTGCCGACGAAGGGGCTGCCCAGCGTGATCACGTCGCGCACCTCGTCGGTGTGGCTGGCGGCCAGCATGCGCGCATACACGCCGCCCAGGCTCCAGCCCACCACGCTGACCTTTTGCCCGCTCTTGTCGGCCAATTTCTTGAGCAGATCGACCATGCCCTTTTCGACGCCGGGACGCGGCCCCAGGTTGCGGCCCTGGCCCCAGCCATGCACGTCGTAATGGCGAAACTTCAGGTAGCGGCGCAGCAGCCCGGTCGAGGCGTCGCTGGCCACCAGGCCGGGCAGCACCAGCACCGCGTGGCCGTCGCCCTTGGGCGCCAGACGCAACAGCGGCCACCAGGCCACGCTGGCCGCGGCCTCCCACAGTGCGCGGCCTTCGGCCATCAGCAGCAGGCGCGAAGGCGGGGCGATGGGGGTGTCGTAAGTGACTGCGGTCATGAGGCTTCCTTTCAAATCAAGCGGCCATGATGCCGCCCAGTTGCTGTTATCCAAGATATTTGCTCTTCAGATAATCCAGATATGCCCGGGATTCCCCGGATATATAGGGGGATATTAGTGTCAAAGTGTAAAAAGCAGCCAGGCCCGGGTCGGTATCGCGCCCGTCGCGCCCCGGGATGAAGCGCTCGAACGAAAGCCAGCAGGTGGTGGTGAAGACGATTTGCAACGCCAGGATGCGCGCCTGCTCGCTGCTGGCCTGCAGCACGCCACTGGCCGACAGCTGCGTCACCAGCGCCTGGGCGGCCAGCAGGTTGCGGGCCGTCAGGGCCTGGGCGCGCCGCCCCAGTTCGGGGTATTCGCGCGCCAGATGCGCCATGTCGCGGTAGATGAAGCGGTATTCGGCAATGGCCTCGAACTGCAGGTGCAGCGCCAGCCAGTAGTCGTCCACCGCCGCAATGCGCGCCACGCCGCCCCCCAGCGCCTCCAGCTTTTGCTCGAAGCGCCAGAACAGCACCGTGACGATCTGCTCCTTGGTCTTGAAGTGGTAGTGCAGGTTGCCGGGGCTGATGCCCAGCTCGGCCGCCACCTTGTGGGTGGACACCCCCGCCAGCCCCTCGGCATTGAACAGCGCCAAGCTGGCCTGCAGGATGCGGTCGCGGGTGGGGCTGGCCATGCCGGCGCGCTGTCGTGCGTCGTTGCCGGTCAGCCCTTGGCGCGCGGGGTGCGCGCCGCGGGTTTGGGTGCGGCGCCGCGGCGCGGCACCTTGCGCAGTTCGGCCAGCTCGGCCTTCAGCTGCTCGATCTCGGCATGCAAAGCCGCCACGTCATCGGCCGTGGGCCAGCCCAGGCGCTGCAGCGCGCCGGCCACGCGCTGGTCGAACACGTCCTCGAACTTGCGAAAGCCGAAGCTGTCCAGCGAAGGAAATCCCAGGCCGGGCGCGGGCGCTTCAGCGCGCGGCGCCTTGGCCTGCTGGCCCAGACCCAGCAGGTTTTCCAGCCGGAAGGCCTTCAGGCCGGCGCGCAGCAGCTCTTCGGTGCTGGGCAGGCCCCCGGCAGCGGGCGCCGGCTCCACCGGGGCGGGCGCGGGGGCCGGGGCTGCCGCGCGCTTGCGGCGCTGGGGGGTGGGCACTGTGGTCTTGCTGGCCATGCGTGACTCCTGCTGAAGACCCAAGGATAAGGGATGGTCTGCACAAGCCGTCGCGAGCGACGTGCGGGTACAGGGCCATCCCCGGTGTGTCTGAACGATGACGGCAGCCGACGGGCCGCCGCCCGGCCGATCAGGCGGCCTTGCGCGTGTTGCGGCGAGCGGCCGGGCGCTTGGCGGGCTTGGCCACCACGTCCACCACGTCGGCCTGGACTTGCTCGACCTTGGCGACAAAGGCTTCGGCGCGCTCTTCCAGGCGCTGGGCACCGGCGGCGACCTTGTCGGCCAGTTGGGCCGACAGCTGGGCCACCGGCAGTTGCAGGGCAACCACGCCGTCGACGAACTGGCGCACGGCGGGCGAGTCGATCATCACGACGCGCTGGGTGGCGGCGTCGATGCCGCTGGTGGCGGCAACGGCCACGCGGTCCATCACGGTGATGGCGCTGTTGGTGCCGGCTTCCAGGCGCTGCTGCACCATGTCGTTCCACTTGGCGCTGGTTTGCAGCCATTGTTCACGGGCCTGCTCGCTCAGCATGGAGGGCTTGCCGGCACGCAGGGCGCTGCGACGGGCGGCGGCACGGGCCAGCGCACCTTGCACGCCCTTGCAGTAGGCGGTGGCCAGGGTCTTGGCGGCGGCGTTGTAGGACTCGACCATGCGCGTGTTGGCGGCAGCGAGGTTTTCGATGGCGGAGAGGGTTTGCTTGGTCATGTGAAAGGCTCCTGAGGTAAAGCCATGCGGGATGGCGATGAAGTGATTGTCTCGGGTAAACCCTAGGGTCTGCCAACCAAAAATGTCGGGTACTTAGGCTATCTGCCCTAATTCCCCCATCAAACGCCCAAGAAAGAACCGCAGCCGATGCCATCGTGCTGCGGTTTTGGAAGCTGCCGGTGCTTGCTGCGACCGGTATTCAGCCCATTCCCCCTCTGGGTGGAAGGTTGGGATGGGGGCCACCCGCGCATCCAGCCACGCAGGGATGCGCCCTGGCCCCCACCCCTGCCCTCCCCCAGCGGGGGAGGGAGAAAAGCGGCTTATCGCCCCAGCGCCTGCAGCGCGGCAATGCGCTGCTCCATCGGCGGGTGGGTGGAAAACAACTGGCCGATGCTGCCCGCAATACCCATGGCCGCCAGGTTCTTGGGCATGTGCTGGCCTTCGGCATGCATGCCGCCCAGGCGCTGCAGCGCGGCGATCATGTTGCGCGGATTGCCCATCAATTGGGCCGAGCCGGCGTCGGCGCGAAATTCGCGCTGGCGCGAAAACCAGGCCACCACGATGCCGGCCAGAAAGCCGAACACGATGTCCAGCACCACGGTGGTCACGTAGTAGCCGATGCCGGGGCCGCTGCGGTCGTCGCCGCGGCGCAGAAAGCCGTCCACCAGCGAGCCGATCACGCGGCTGGCAAACACGACAAAGGTGTTCATCACGCCCTGGATCAGCGCCATGGTCACCATGTCGCCGTTGGCCACGTGGGCCACCTCGTGGCCAATCACGGCCTCGACCTCCTCGCGCGTCATGCCGCGCAAGAGGCCCGTGGAGACGGCCACCAGGGCGGAATTCTTGAACGCGCCGGTGGCAAAGGCGTTGGGCTCGCCTTCGTAGATGCCGACTTCGGGCATGCCGATGCCGGCCTTGTCGGCAAAGCCGCGCACGGTCTCGACGATCCAGGCTTCGTCGGCATTGCGCGGCGTCTGGATGATCTGCACGCCCATGCTCATCTTGGCCATGGTCTTGCTCAGCAGCAGCGACACGATGGCGCCGGCAAAGCCGACCACCAGCGAGAAGATCATCAGCTGCCCGGTGTTGGTGCCGGTGTAGCGGCCCACGCCCAGCAGGCTGGTGACGATGCCGACCACCACCATCACGGCGATGTTGGTCAGCACGAACAGTGCAATTCGTTTCATGGAGTCCCTCAAAAAGCCGCCGTCGGTCAATCGCCGGGGCTGGCGCGAATGGTAGGGGCAGTTGGAGCGCTTTCAAGGCCGTCGGTTCCATCCGTGCGCGTCTTGAGGTTCAAAACAGAAAACAGCCGGACGCAGAGGACGCAAAGGATTCGCAGAGAACGCAAAAAAGTCAGAATTCACTTCATCCTGGTTTTTGGATTGTTTTGCGTCCTTTGCGCTTTCTTTGCGTCCTCTGCGTCCGGCTGTTTTAATCGGAGCATTCCACTCCCCCGAGAATTTCTTATGACCACCTTGAACTGGCTCGAAAAGCTGGTCGCCATCGACACCACCAGCCGCAATTCCAACCTCGGCCTGATCGAGACCGTGCGCGATGCCCTGGCCGCCCAAGGCCTCAAGCCCTGGCTGGCCGGCAACGCCGAGGGCACCAAGGCCAACCTGTTCTGCACCCTGCCGGCGGAAGATGGGCAAACACAGGGCGGCATCGTGCTGTCGGGCCACACCGACGTGGTGCCGGTCGATGGCCAGCCCTGGAGCAGCGACCCCTTCAAGCTGACCGACAAGGGCGACGGGCGCCTGTACGCGCGCGGCAGCTGCGACATGAAGGGCTTCATCGCCAGCAGCCTGGCGCTGGTGCCGAATGCCATCCACATGCCGCGCAAAAAGCCCCTGCACCTGGCCTTCTCGTACGACGAGGAGGTCGGCTGCGTCGGCGCGCCCGTGATGCTGGCCGAACTGAAGGCGCGTGGCATTCGCGCCGACGGCTGCATCGTGGGCGAGCCCACGTCCATGCAGCCCGTGGTGGCGCACAAGGGCGGCTACTTCTTTCACTGCAGGGTGCATGGACGGGCGGCGCATTCCTCGCTCACGCCGCAGGGCTGCAACGCCATCGAGTACGCCGCGCGGCTGATCTGCCACATCCGCGACCTGGCCGACGCCTGGCGCACCCAGGGCCCCTACGACGAGGCCTTCGACGTGCCCCACAGCACCATCACCACCAACCTGATCAGCGGCGGCATCGCCATCAACACCGTGCCCGACTTCTGCACCTTCAACTACGACTTTCGCCACCTGCCCGGCCACAGCGCCGACGGCATCCAGGCCGAGATCCAGCGCTACATCGACGAGGAACTGCTGCCGCGCATGAAGCGCGAGTACGACGGCGCCCGCGTGGAGCTGGAGTGCGGCGCCGCCGTGGCCGCCCTCAACGCCAGCGAGCAGGCCGCCATCACCGCGCTGGTGCGCGCCCTGACGCAAGACCAGGGCGTGCGCAAGGTTGCCTACGGCACCGAGGCCGGCCAGTTCGCGCAGGCCGGCATCCCCGCCGTGCTGTGCGGGCCGGGCTCGATCGAGCGGGCGCACAAGGTGGATGAATACGTCGAGGTGGAGCAGCTGGCGCAGTGCGACCGCTTCTTGCACCGGGTGGCCGAGTCGCTTTGCCGTTGACTATTGTTTTGATAGCGTCTTGCGCTTGATGGGTGGGCGCTTTGGCAACATTTCAGCTTGCCCCTGCAAGCGCCCGCGTTTGCGTGCGTCGCCCCAGCCAGGGCCAGAGTATTACCGGGCGTTGCGGGGCGACTGGGACTACCGGGGCGAATTTTGAGCAGGAAGCAATGTGACAGCAGTGAAGAAGTGGCAGCGTCAACCAGCGCCGGATGCTCTCTTGTCAATAGCAACCTCCCTGGAGCATCCCGGCGTGCTGGTCTAGCCGCGTATCAAGCTTAACGTATTTGTGACGTTTTGTATGTGACCCGAACGGGCCACATGAACGCGGCCTGTGGCCCATTCGGGCGACATGCCAAAGCACGCGCGCTGGGCGATGATGTCGAACCTCGACCCCGACCGCTCCCCCGAATGCCGCCGCCCACCCTCGCCCCCAGCCGCAGCGCCGCCATCCGCGTGGCGGTGGTGGAAGACGACGCAGCCTGCCGCCAGTCGCTGGTGCAGGCGCTGCAGGCAGCGCCCGACATGCAGCTGGCCTGGCAGTGCGCCGCGCGCGCAGGTGGACTGGGCCCCGCAGCCGCAGGGCGGCACCGTGTTCACGCTGTGGCTGCCGCTGCATGCGCCCGCCGAGCGGCCCGACGACAGCGGGTTTCTGATCACGCGGCCGGCGCCCGATCTGGACGCGTGAGCGCCGGGTGCCTCATCGCTGCCTCTCCTCGAACGGACGGGGCCGATCAACCCCGCTCTTGCTCCCTCTCCCTCTGGGAAAGGGTTGGGGTGAGCGCCAGCGGCACATCCGAACGCATCGGTGCTTGATCGCCCCGCCCCTCACCCCTCCCTCTCCCCAAAGGGGCGAGGGCGATCGGTCTGCTGAATTTCAATCCCTCTCTCTGGCAGAGAGTTGCGATGAGGGCCAGCCGCGCCCCTTGACGCGCCGCACGGGTCGGCTCACCGCCGCGCCACCCGAAACACCTGCGCGTCGTCGTAAAAACCGGGCGCCTCGTTGCCCGCCCACCAGCCGGGCACGCCCAGCAGCGGCAGCGGCGCGAAGGGCTTGGCGGCCAGCTTGTCGGCGCTCAAGTCCCGGGCCAGCCATTCGTCCAGCGCCAGAAGGTCGCCCCCCGGGTCGAACGCCGGCTCCACGCGCCACGCATGGCCGGTGATGGACTTGTAGGGCGTCACCAGCTTCTCCAGCGCGGCGTGGCCGAACACCAGCACGCGCGCCTCGCGCCACAGCGGTCGCAGCGGGCCGAACAGCTCGCGCCAGCGGCGTGCGACCAGCGCCTGCCACAGCGCATCCGGCGCATGCAGCAGCACGGCGTTTTCGTCGAACACGGTGGCCGCGTCGCGCACCGGCCCGCGCGTGGCGCGCACGCCGTCGCGCGCGATCTCGGCGGCTTGCAAGGCGTTCAACCGCGCCTTGGTGCGGGCAAAGCGCAGCCACGCCAGGCCGTTGAAGGCATCGTGCCCGTTGTCGCGCGTGGGCACGGCGCGCTGGCGGGCGATGAAGGCTTCGTACGCGACGTCGGCCGGCACCTCGGCCGCTGACACGAAGCGCACTGGCACAGCCGGCGGCGCGTGGGCGTTCAGCGCCGCGGCCACCGCGCCGACACCCACGTTGGACGCGGTCGCAGCCTGCCAGACCTCGCGGCCGGTCGCGGCCCAGGGCCGATACCAGGGGGCCGCCCAGTCGGGCTGGGCCAGGCCAGGAGCCGCCGTCGAAGTCGCTTGCCTTACCATCGCCGGCGATCGTGCCACACCCACAGGGAGTCCCCATGAGCGAACCCGGCGCCGCCGCGCCAACCCACCCCAAGGCCACGCGTGGGCGCGACATTCACGAGCCGCACCGCACGGCCACGCCGCTGGAGCTGCTGTTCGACCTGACCTTCGTCATCGCCGTGGCCACGGCCGCGTCGCAGCTGCACCACGCCGAAGGCGCCGGCCACACGCTGGCCACCCTGCCCGGCTATGCGGTGGCCTTCTTCGCCATCTGGTGGGCGTGGATGAACTACACGTGGTTTGCCTCTGCCTACGACAACGACGACGTGAGCTACCGCGTGCTGACCCTGCTGCAGATGGTGGGCGCGCTGGTGTTCGCCACCGGGGTGCCGGGCCTGTTCAAGGGCGACACCACGCTGGGCGTGGCCGGCTACGTGGCCATGCGCCTGCCGCTGTGCCTGCAATGGCTGCGCGCGGCGCAGGGCGACCCGCAGCGGCGCGCCACCTGCCTGCGCTATGCCGGCGGCGTGGCCTTTGTGCAGGTGCTGTGGATCGTGCGCGCGGTGGCGGCGGCCGGCGGCTGGCTGCCGCCCGGCTGGGCCTGGCCGACGCTGATCGCGTTGATCGTGGCCGAGCTGGCCGTGCCGCCGTGGGCCGAGTCCAGGGGCACCACGCCCTGGCACGCGCACCACATCGCCGAGCGCTACAGCGGCTTCGTCATCATCATCCTGGGCGAGAGCATCCTGGGCGCGGCCAACGCCATCGGCAACGGGGTGCAGGCCAGCGGCCTGTCGGCCGAGCTGGCCCTGGTGGGCCTGGGCTGCACGCTGCTGGCCTTTTGCCTGTGGTGGATGTACTTCTTGCTGCCCTCGGGCGAGGCGCTGCACCGCCACCGCGAGCGCGCCTTTTTCTGGGGCTACGGCCACTACCTGAGCTTTGCCGCGCTGGCCGCCGTGGGCAGCGGGCTGGAGGTGGTGGCCGACGCCATGAAGACCCCACCCGACACCGCCGCCGCCAGCGCCGCCATCAACGCGGTGGCCATTCCGCTGGCGATCTTCATCGTCTCGGTCTGGGCGCTGCACCGCCACGCCACGCGCTCGGCCGACCGGCAAGCCGCGCTGGCGCTCATCGTGCTGGCCTGCACCGCCCTGGGCCCGCTGGCCGTGGCGCAAGGGCTGCCCCTGCCCTGGGGCCTGCTGCTGCTGTCGCTGGGGCCCATCGTCGCCATCGTCTACAACGAGCGCGGGCGCAAGCGGGCGGTGGAGCGGTTTGCGGTGCGGTGAGTGGCGAAAAAGCCGTCGGATTCGCTGCGCGGATCCGACCTACGCAGGCGTGGGCGCCGTATCCGTGGCCGTAGGTCGGGTTGAGGAACGAAAACCCGACGCAAGACGCGTCCATTGCCCCGCTCAAGCCCACGTCGGGTTACGCTGCACGAACCCGTCCTACGATGCTGCACCAAATGAGTTCATCGTCGGTAGCGAACCGTGTTCGGTTGCTGCACCGGCGTCAATTCGAACTGACCTGCGTGGCGCTTGAACAAGGCCGTGGAACTGGCCGTTTTCGCCAGCAGCCCGGCCGTTCGCAGCTTTTTGGCCGCGACGCTCAGATGCAGGGACTGACCGCTCGTCAGTTCGGGGAGCGCCTTGAGAATGGCTTTGACAGCAGAGCCACCCGGAGCAGGCGCCGCCATCGGTATGGCTGGCTTCACCGGCTTGGTCTTGGCGGCTTTCGCCTCCAACGTGAGCGCCCGCGCCGCGTCCCCAGTCGCAACCGGTTCGAGCGGCGCCGGCATTGAATCGCTGACCACGTCGATCAGGACCACCTCGTCATAGAAGCTCTCCGGGTTGGCAAAAATCTTGTTGGGCAGGCTGTAGCACAACACGCGGCAATTGCGCTCACGGAGCCACATCGCCAGCGGAACGAAGTCGGCGTCACCGGAGCAGATCGCGACGATCTCGATGTCCTGGCGGCATACCGCTTCCACCGCATCGATCACGAGTGCGCTGTCCGTCGTCGTCTTGTCCACGATCAGGTTCGCCACCGGACGCACGCCATGGCGCCACAGCACGGCTTCGATGGCCCGCAGACTCTCGGCACGGCCGTAAGCACGGCGATAGACGATACGGTCGGCCAGTTGACCGACACTGGTCAGCACGTGGTCGAGCGCGGTCGAGTCGTTAAGGTTGTCGGCGTCGATAAAGATGGCCAGGTTCCGTGAAGTCCCGCGACCGGTCGATTCCGTTCGCGTCGCGTTCATGCCGCCAGCCTCCATCCCAGCGGCTCGCCTCCCGCCAGCGGCTTGACCACCGCGTCGCCAAAGGGGTAGCTCTCGGGCGGTGTCCAAGTCTCGCGCTTCAAGGTGATGGTGCCCTGGTTGCGCGGCAGGCCGTAGAAGTCGGGCCCGTGGTGGCTGGCAAAGCCCTCCAGCCTGTCCAGCGCGCCGACGGCGTCGAAAGCGGTGGCGTACAGCTCCAGCGCGGCGTGTGCGGTGTAGCAGCCGGCGCAGCCGCTGGCGTGCTCCTTGAGTTGCGCGGGGTGCGGGGCGCTGTCGGTGCCCAGAAAGAACTTGGGCGATCCGCTGGTGACCGCCTGCACCAGCGCCCGGCGGTGCTGCTCGCGCTTCAAGACCGGCAGGCAGTAATAGTGCGGGCGGATGCCGCCCTGGAAGATGGCGTTGCGGTTGTACAGCAGGTGATGCGCGGTGATGGTGGCGGCCAGGTGGGTGCCGGCGTCCTGCACGTATTGCGCCGCTTCCTTGGTCGTGATGTGCTCGAACACGATCTTGAGCTCGGGGAAGTCGCGGCGCAGCGGGCTCAGCACCCGGTCGATGAACACGGCCTCGCGGTCGAACAGGTCGATCTCGGGGTCGGTCACCTCGCCATGCACCAGCAGCAGCAGGCCCGCGCGCTGCATGGCCTCCAGCGTCTTGGCGGTCTTGCGCACGTCGGTCACGCCGGCATCTGAGTTGGTGGTGGCGCCGGCGGGGTACAGCTTGAGCGCGACCACGCCGGCGTCCTTGGCGCGGGCGATTTCATCGGGCGGCGTGTTGTCGGTGAGGTACAGCGTCATCAAGGGCTCGAAGGCCACGCCGGCCGGCACCGCCGCCTGGATGCGCGCCTTGTAGGCCAGCGCCTGCGCGGCCGTGGTCACCGGCGGGCGCAGGTTGGGCATGATGATGGCGCGCGCGAACTGCGCCGCCGTGTGCGGCACCACGGCGGCCAGCGCGGCGCCATCGCGCACGTGCAGGTGCCAGTCGTCGGGGCGGGTGAGGGTGAGGGTCTGCGGAGCGGTCATGGCGCGATTTTCGCACCTGGCCTCATGCTGCCGTTGACGCCCAATATTTACGCAAAAATGGCGTGCAGCCCTTGCCAATCAAGCGCAAACAGCTATTGTTTTGATACCAATCGGGATCGCCCGCGTCGGCCGCTGCGCTTTCAATTCGGCGCGTCGCAGGCGCGCGCCGGCCCGCTACCGACGGGTTGCGAGTCGGCATGGCCCGACTCTGGAAACGGATCGAGGCGCGCCAGGTTCTGCACACCCGCGCCGGTCTCGGACGTGCCGCCGCCCTTGGCCAAAAAGCAGAAGTTCTCGAACGGCATCGGCGGCTGGTGGCCCGGCACGCCGAAGCGCGTGGCCTCGGGGCCGATGTATTCGCCGATCGGCGCCACGTACAGGCCCGAGGTCAGGCCGTTGGCCAGCTCGGCGTTGGGGCTGCCGATGACGCGCGCCTGGAGGTCGCGGCGCACGGCACGGGCGTTGTCCTTGGCCGGCCAGGTGTTGCGAAAGCGCCCGAACTGCGGGCCGTTGGAGGGCGGCAGGCCGGCGGGGCCGGTGAGCGTGGTGCCGGTTTCGTTGCGGCCCGAATCGATCAGCCGCACCTCGACCGGGCGCGAGGGGTCGGTGGTGAAGCCGACGACGCGCACGCGCGAGGTTTCCTCTTGCTGCAGGTCGGGGAAGATCTCGCCCAGCGTGCCCATCAGCGCCTCTTCGATGTACAGGTACACCGGCTCGGCGCCGGGCGAGGTGTAGATGCCCAGCTCGGCCTCCAGCCCGTGCGCGGCGACGATGAAGCCGCCCGCCCCGTCGGGCTGCAGCATGCCGACGTAGGCCACGTGGTCGCCCACGCGCAGCGGCGCAGGCAGCCGCGCGTCGCAACCCGCCAGCGCTGGCGCCAGGGGTTCGGCCCGCACGGCACCGCAGGTAAAGCGCTTGTCGGCTGGCGCCGCGGGCCGGTTGCCGGCCGGGCACCGGGCATCGCCCGCCGCGCGCGGGATGCAGACCGGAAAGCCGGTGCGCGCATGCACGGGCGAGTTGTCGGGGTCAAGCTGAAAGCGCTGGTCCAGCGGCAGCGCGGCCTTCGCGCCGGCGCCATTGGCCTGGCCGTAGATGCCCTTGGGGTCGTTGAGGCGCACGCGCGCCCCGACGGCCGCGCCGGGCGCGCCTACACGCAGCTCGCCTGCTGCGCCGTCGATCGCCTGGATCACGCCATTGCCGACGTGCAGCGCGCCCTGGTTGATGCGCGCCACGCCGGCGATGTACTGGCCGCCGACGATGTTGCCCTGCAGCTCGGCCTCGAACGCCACGCGCGGCGGTGGCGCATCGGCCAGCGCCAGGCCACTGGCGTTCTGCACGGTGCTACCGCCCTGCGGCCCGCGGAACAGGTCCTGCGCCGTCATGTACTGACCAGGCATGGTGACCAGCAGGCTGCGCGGCAGCGTCACCGGGATGCCGCGCACTGTCATCGTCGCGGCGCTGAGCGGGTCGCCCGGTGCGGTGAGCGCAAAGCGCTCGATGTGGCCGATCAGGTTGAACGAGGGGTTGGGCGTTTGCGCCAGGGCGCTGCCGGCGGCAAGGGCCAGCGCGGCGCTGCACGTGATCCGAATGACGGGCGTGGGTGTCATGTCAACCTCCTTGGCGAAGAGTGGGTGTGGCGGCATCGGCGGACACGCCCAGCGGCACCAGCAGCGGCGAGAAGCCATGGCGCCGCTGGCGGCCGTAGTGCACGGGCAGGCCGGGGGACAGCTCCAGCTCGGGCATGCGATCCAGCACATCGAGCAGCGCGCGCTCGTGCAGTTGCCGACCGGCGCGGCTGAGCAGCTCGGTCGTCAGGCGCGCGGCGGCCAGGCCCAGGCGGTACCAGGGCGTGGCCGCGCGCTCGCCGGCAGCGGCCGACTCCAGCACGGCGGCGGGCATGGGCAGCACCAGGGTCTGCGTCCAGCCCGCGGGCAGCGCGGCCTGCACCGCCGGCGCGCTGGCCAGCGTGTAGCCGATGCAGCCGGGCGGCATCTGGCGCAATGCCGCGCGCAAGTCGGACTGCGGCGCAAGCCAGCGCGGCGCGTCGGCGCTGGCGGTGGCGGGCGCGCCTTCGCCATGCGCCACCGCCAGGCGCGCGCCGGCGGGACATGCGGCCAGCGCCTGCACCAGCGCGTCGCGCTGCAGCGCGACGGGTGCCAGCAGGTCGGCCGACCAGTCGGCGGCGCGCGGGGGTTGCTCGCGCACCACCAGCGTGGCGATGTGCGGCAGGTGGGCCTGCGCGAGCAGCGCGTCGGCGCCTTCCTGCGCCTCGCTCCACAGGCCGCCCACCAGCGCATACACGGGCTCGCCCTGCCACGCGGCCAGCGCCTGGCGCACGCCGGCGCGCGCATCCTGCACCTGCAGCTCGATGCGCCGGCCGTGCACGCCGCCGCGCGCGTTGGCCTCGGCAAAACCGGCGCGCAGCCCGGCCACGATGGCCGCACCGGTGGCCGCTGCCGGCCCGCCCAGCGGCACCACGGCGCCCAGGCGGACGGCGCCGTCGCTCACGCCGGGCGGGCGGTCCGTGTCGGTGCCCACGCGGCGCAGATAGGGCAGCAGCGCCTGGGCCTCGCCCACCTGCAGGGCATAGCGCGGCATGGCCGGCGCCAGCGCAGCGCCGCCGCGCCCCCGGCCCTGCGTGATGGCGCGCAGCACGGCGGCGTCATCGCTGAAGGCCGGACGGCCATCGCGCGGCTGGCGCAGCGCCGCCGCGCGCAGCGGCGGCACGGGTTGGCCCCCTTCGCGCCCGCCGGCACCCGTGGCACCGTGGCAGCGCGCGCAGGCGGCCATCTCCACGGGCAGGCGCAAGGCCGTCACCTCGCTGCCGCGGGCAAAGGCGGCGTGGCCCTGGTAGAGCGCGCGGCCGCGCCCGGCCAGCGCCTCGTCGTCCGCGGCTGCGGCCCCAAACGGGCCGCAGGCGGCCAGCAGCGACAGCAGGATGGCGGCCAGCCGTTTCATGCAGCCACCCCGCGCAGCAGATCGACCAGCGTGTCGGTGGGCGTGAGGGCCGAGGCGCGCGTCCAGCGGCCACGCGCCGAGCCCAGCCACAGCAGCGACGAGTGGGCCTCGGGGTCGCCCACCGGCACGCCGAAGGCCGTCCACACGCGGCGCAGCTCGGCGGCATCGCCGGTCAGCATCAGCCAGCCAGCGTCCAGGCCCAAACGCAATTCAAAGCGCCGGGCATAGGCGCGGATCGCCTCGGGCGGATCGCCCAGCGGATCGACCGTGATCGACAGCAGGCGCACGCCGGGCGCGCCGCGGGGCGCGGCATCGAGCCGCTGGCGCAGCGCGCGCAGCATCGCCGTCTGCGGCGGGCACACGGTGGAGCAGCCGGTGTAAAAAAAGCCGACCACCACCGGCCGATCGCACAGCGCGCGCAGCCGCTGCGCGCCGCCGGCCTGGTCGAGCAGGCGCGCGTCGGGCACCGTCACGCGGCTGCTGTCGCCCTGCGCGCGGGCCGGCGCCGCCCAGCCGCCGGCGCAGGCCGCACCCAGCGTGGCCAGGGCCCCGCGCCGTCTCATGGCCGTGCCCCCGGCGCCTGCGGCCCGTCCTGCACGCGCCCGCGCACGAAGGGCAGGTCGCGCGAGACGCTGCCCACGAACAGGTCATAGACCGCGCCTTGCGGCACGCTGACCTCGGCGGCGTAGCGCCCGGCCGCATCGCCGGCCTGCGCCAGCTCCCCCAGGTGCACGCGGCGCTGCCAGCCGCTGCGCTTGTCGAACATCAGCAGCGTCAGGTCGCCCACGCGCGCCAGCGGCTGGCTGCGCCCGCGCGGCGTTTGCTCGCTCAGCGCCACCACGATGCGCCGCTGCGTGCCGGCCAGCGGCCTGTCCTCCACCAGCCGCGCCTGCAACGCGGGCACCGCGTCGCGCTCGGCCTGCCCGGCCGTCATCGGCAGTGCCACGCGGTCGCAACCGACAAAGCGGGGCCCGGCGCCGCTGACGATCAGGTGATGCGCGCCGCCGGTGTCGTAGCGCACCGGCACCTGGTAGCGGCCCGGCGCGACTTCGCGCGGGGCGAGGTCGAGCAGCTGGATGGCCAGCGGCGTGCGCTTGTAGTTGGAGTAGCTGCCGACGGGCGCCATCATGCCCTCGGCGTACTGGTAGATCAGCCGGTCGGCCGCGTTGGCCACCAGCAGGCCGGCGCCATCCTGGGCCACGATGGCGCGGCGCAGGCTGGCGCCGTCATCGCGCGGCACGCCGGCGCTGCCCAGCAGGATGCGCGCCGGCTGCACGCGGGCGGCGCGCAGGTCGGCCAATGCCCACAGGTCGGCATTGGCCTCGTCGCCGCCCACGGCATAGACGAAGCGCTGCGTCACCGCCAGCCGCCGCGCCCCGGGCACGGTGGCCGAGCGCGCGTGCACCGTGCCGGAGGCCAGGTCCACCATGCTCATGCGATCGCCGCCGACGGCCACGGCATAGCGGCCCTCGTCCACGACCGCCACGTCGGCCACGGGGTGCCCCAGCGCCAGGCGCCGCACCGCGACGCCCTCGGGGTCGATGGCCAGCAGCGCTTGGCCGTCGTGCGCCACCAGCCGCCGCGCCAGCGGGCTGAACGCAAGCTGCCGCGCCGGCTGCGGCAGGCTCCAGCTGCGCTGCACGGCGGGCGCGCCGGCCGCGTCGGCGGCGCCCCAGCGCAGCAGGCGGCCGTCGGCGTGGGTGCTCAGCAGCGCCGCGCCGTCGGGCGTGTCAACAGACTGGATGGCCTGCACCCGGGGCGCCTGCGCGCTGCGCCAGCCGGAATCGCGCACGGCCATGTCGAGCACGGCAACGCGGCCGGTGGCCGGCAGCGCGACCCAGGCGCGCCCGGCGCGTTCGTCCAGCGCCAGCGTGGCACCCGCGCCGTCGCCGGGCAGCTCGATGCTGCGCACGACTTCGCGGCGGTGCGTGTCCACTGCCACCAGGCGCGCCGGCGTGCCGCCCGCCAGCACCCACAGCTCGCCGCGCGACGGGGCATGCACCCAGGCCTGTGGCACGCCCGGCAGCGTGACGATGGACTCCAGCTTGGCGTTGTTCAGCCCCACGAAGGGATTGATGAAGGCCAGCGTGCGGTCGGCGTTGAGGCTGAGGATGCGCCAGGTGTTGAGGTCGATGTCGGCGCGGCGGCCGACGCCGGTAGACACCAGCGACTTCACGCGGTCGGTGCACGACAGCTCGCCTTCGGACAGCGTGGGGCGCTGGCGCTGCAGCCACACGGCCAGCTGGCCAGGTGCGTAGCGCAGGGGGTTGCCCGAGGCTTCGTCGCTGATCTCGAATGTCAGCTGGCCCAGGCCGTCATTGGCATTGTTACTATTTTTTTGGTAGCCCCACCGCAACTGCACGCCGGCGTCGCGGATCGTGCCGCCGTCGGTGCGCGCCAGCGCGCTGTCCAGGAGCATGGTGCACAGCGCCGGCACGAGGGCCAGACCCACCAGCCAGCGCAGCGACAAGGCAAGGCGGCGCATGGTGCAAAGCTTCAGCGTTCCACGGTGAGCTCGGACAGCGCGAGCTTGTCATAGCGCCGGTTGCCCAGCAGCGCGGCGTCGAAGCGCACCTCGACGATGCGCTCGCCGCCGGTGGCGCGCGCGCCGACGAAGGGCGCGGACAGCGGCGTGGCGGGCGCGCAGACGTGGCCCGTGCGCCCATCGGCGTTGACCACCAGGTGCCAATCCTGCGGGGCGGACTCCAGCGCGATCCACATGGCGGCAAACAGCGGCTGGTCGAAGAATGGGGCATCGAACGGGTCGCGCGGACACACCCCAACCCAGGCGCCGACGGCACGCACGCCGGTGGAGAACTTCAGCCGGATCGGCGCCTGCAGCACATCGGTATCCGGGCTGGGGTCGGTGGCCACGAGGACGGCGTCGCCCAGCCAGAAGTTGCAGTCGAAGTCGGTGTCCGAGCAGTCGCGTCGACGCACGCGCGGGCCGGCCTCGTTGACGGTGATCTGCACCGTGCCGTCGAGGCCGTAGCGCCAGGGCACGCCCGACACGAAGGCATTGGGCGGCACGAAGGCCTGCGTGACCGGATCCACCTCGTCCCAGCGCTTTTCGATGCCGGCCGAAAACAGCGCCGGCGATGTCAATTGCACGATGGCCATGATCAAGGCTCCTTCATTGGGCCGGGTTGTTCGCCAGCGCTGCGGGCGGCGCCTGGACCCGCAGCAGGCCCCAGATGCCGCCGTCGCGCAGGAAACTGGCCTGGCTGCCCACCAGGTAGTCGTGCGGCACGCGGAAGGCGCCGCCGGCGGCCACCTCCACGCTCACGCCCATCATCGGGCCGAAGCCGTTGAACACGCCCTCGCGCAGCGCCGAGCCTGCGTTCGCGTCGATGCGGCGCGAATCGGCCGACCATGGATACGGGTTGAAGCCGTGGCCGCTGAGCGCCACGCCCTGCTGGCGCGTGTGACCGCCGGCGTGCACGAAGTGCAGGCGCACACGCTCGCCGGCGCGCGCCGTCAGCACCGGCGTCTCCGGGTCGCACGGGTTGGCAAAGGCCAGGATGGGTGCAATGCCGGCGGCGCAGCGCACGCTGCCGTCGGGCGCGCGGGTGGCGGCCGAGCTGAACACCTGGCTGTAGTCGCTCTCGTTGCGCTCGGTGAAGCCCACGCTCGGGTCGCCCCCGCGGCGCGCCCACAGCGGCTCAGTGCGGTAGTTCCAGGCCTTCATGCCGTAGTCGTCGGGCTCCTCGGCGCCCGACAGCTTGCGCACCGGCAGGTCGCCGTGCAGGGCATGCACGGCGTCCTGGAACATCAGCACGTGATCGACGTAGCGGCGCGCCGGCTTGCCGCCGCCCGCTGGCACGCAGATTTCGGCGCTCAGTGCGGTGCCGGCGAAGCGGTTGCCGCTGCACACGTCCGAGCCCGGCGGGCCGATCACGACGGCGCCGATCAGCCCGTGCATGGGGTGCTTGACGGCGTCGCCGAAGCTGCGCACCGGCAGCGCGCCGAACTCGATCGGCTGTCGATCCTTGCCGGGTTCGAGCATGCTGAGCAGGAAGGAGCGCTGGCAGCGCTGCAAGGCCAGCCCGCTGGCGCCGGGCAGGCACGGCGGGATCAGGCTGCCCTGCATGCCCGACGTGGCCTGTTGGCGCGCGCGCTCGCCTTCGCCGCGCGAAAGGCCCGCCGCCAGCGCCAGCGCACCGTTGAGGCCAACATTGCTGCCGTCGCCATGCAAGGGGTTTTGCGACAGGCGCGGCACCGAGAAGCCCACGGTGCTGGACATGCGGAACTGGTTGAGGTTGAAGCCGTCCGTGATCATGGGCAGCGCGTCGTGCGTGGCCGCACGCTCGGGCAGCGGCTGGCCCGCGGCCGGGCCGTCGGCCAGCATGGGCGGCAGCAGGTTGCGCACGAACACCTGCAGGCATTCGCCGGCCGCGGCGCGCATCACCATCGGCTCGATCGCCTGGCCAGCGGCGTAGCGGGGGCGCAGCTCGGCCATGACCTGTGCGGCGCTGCGGTTGCTCGCCTCACTTTCCAGTTCGCTGCATGCCGCAGGCGCGTTGTCGTCGGCCTCGCAGCGCTGGCTGCGGTGCAGGGCGTAGACGATGGCCTGCGGATCGCGGATGCGCTGGCGCTGGCTATAGGTGATGCCGGCCGATTGCGCGCTGCCGCAGTCGCCGGCCAACTGGCAGGCCTGCGCCACCGTCACCTCGAAGAAGCGCCTGGGCGCGTTTTCGCCGCCGACCTTGCACACCTGCTCACGCGGATCGCCCCCCGGGATGTCGGGTGGCGGCATGCCGGCCAGTTCTGCCAGCCCCGCCGGCTGTACCGTCACGGCGCGGCCGCGCGCCACCGGCGCCTGGCGCGCCGACGCGGCATCGCTGGTATAGACCACGGAGGGCACGCGCGCGGTCACCGACGGCGGCCGGTAGCTGCGCAGCACGCCCCACATGCCGTCCCACAGTTGATCGACCGACGAGCCGTAATACAGGTAGTCCGCCGCCGGCAGCCCTGCGGGGTTGACCAGCAGATCGAACTCGAAATGCTCGGAGATGCCAACCGGCTGCGCATGCGTGTAGCCTGAACCGAGTGAGCTGGGCAGGCGGTGCCACTTGACGCCGTTCATGGTGAAGATGTGCTGCGCCTCCTGCGAGCCCTGGATCAGCCGAATCTGTACCGGATCGCCCTCGAACGCCGGCAGAACGGGCGTGGCCGGATCGCCGAACTCGCGCCAGGGCTCCCGGTTGACGATGTTGGGACGGCAGCCGGCGCCCGCCAGCAAATCCTTGCGGTAGAGCTGGCAGTTGAAGTCGCGCCGCCAGCGCTCCACGCTGGCCAGCACGGCATCGAGTGCGCCTTCCTGGCCGAGCCGCCGCAGCAGCTCGCGCGTGGCGCGGCTGGCGTGCGCCGGCTGGGTCTCTTTGGCGAGCTGCTCGTCGCGCGCGGCATGCACCTCGGTGCTGAAGGCATTGGCCATGTCGCCCAGGCAGTCCTGGTCGCCATCGCCCGGGCTGCAGGGCTGCGAGCTGAAGGCGCGCCGGCGGCTCTGGCGATAGCTGAAGCCGCCCAGCGCTGCCTGCGGGTCGCTGGCCGAATCGGCGGGATCAACCGCGCGGCTGTCGGCAATGCGCAGCGCCAGCGGCTCGTGGCGGTAGTTGACGTACTGGCTGCCCGGGTCTTCGCTGGAAATGCCCAGCGGCCGCGCCGGCAGCAGGGCGACGTGGCGCCGGCCGAAGCGGATCTCGGTGTGGTCGCGCATCAGGCTGTCCTCGCCGCGCGGCTCGGGGTTGATGGGCTCCAGCGCCGTGTTGTAGGCGATGCCGAAGTCGGCGATCGCCAGCGCGAATTCGCGCCGCGTCTGGTCGTTGGCCACGCACGCCGTCGTGGGCGCCGCACCGGCGCGCTTGCCGGAGTCGGGCTGCAGGCTGCTCGAATCGCTGTCACCGGCGCAGCGCGGCGCAATGATGTTGGCCAGGGTGGCGGTCGGCCCGCCGTCGGTGCGCAGCACCAGCGCGTCGCGCGGCTCGATCACGCCGAGCACCGGGTCGCTGGCGCGCAGGCGGTTGCCGGGCACCGGGGTGGCCAGGTTGGCGCCGCCGATGAGCTTTTCGCACAGCGGCGAGCGGTTGGGCGTGCCCGCGTCGCAGCCCAGGTTGCCGCGCGGGCCCGCCATGGCGGCGCCAGCCTGCGCCATGTCGCCCGCATCGATCGTGGCATCCACGCGGGTCCACACCGAGTTGGCCGGTTCGATCACCAGCCCCGCGTACAGCCCGTGCTGCTGGTGCGAGCTGGGGCCGAAGTGGTCGTGGCTGAACACGGTGCGCAAGGTGTTGTCCTTGCCCTTGTTGTTGATGATCGGGTCGGCCCACCACAGCTGCGTGGTGCGCTGGGCGCCGCAGAAGGGGTGATCGGCGTGCAGGCGGTGTTCGTACTGCGCGTCGCTCTCGCCCGCCTTGCGCGCCGGACAGCGGCCCTTGTCCAGCAGGCGCCGGTAGCCCAGGGCATCGGCACCGCCGCCCGCGCTGGCGACGAACACGTCTCCGCCGGGGCGGAACAGCGGGTGCGTCTTGGGCGCCAGGCGCTGGCCCTGGCCGGTGGCGGCCACGCGCCGGTTGTGGGCGAAGATGCGCTCGCGCACCTCGTCGGGCGAGAAGGTGCCGTCCTCGTAGTTCCAGCCGTTGCCCGAGCCGTCGCTGGAGGTGACGTCGAACTTCACCAGATGGATGTGCTGGCCGATGGTGTCGGTGGGCGTGAAGACCTGAAAGTCGTCGGCGTTGAGCGCCGAGGGCACGAAATTGCTTGCCTTGAAGTCGATGCAGTCGCCCGAGTTGGCGCGGAAGAACAGCGGCTCGGGCAGGCGCGTGCGCGTGGACGGGTCGATGATGTCCTTGACGTCGTTCTCCAGCACGGCGATGCGGGCCTGCGGGTCGAACCAGCCGTGCTTGTTGTAGGTCAGCTCGGTCTGAATGTAGGCCGCGCGGTAGTGGCGACGCGGCGCGTTGACCGGGCATGGGTTGGCATAGGGGGCGCCGGCGGCGGGCGGGCGGCCGTTGACGCGAAACACGGTGTGCGCATCGCCGCGCGGCTGCTGAGTGCCCACGGTGGCGGCGTAGTCGGTCTGGTAGCCGCTGCCTTGCGGCGACCAGTCGGGGTGCGGCGGCGCGCCGGCGGTGGGCACCAGCCCGCCCGCGCTCAGGGTGCCGGCGTGAAAGCGCATGGCCGCCTTCTCGGTCGCGGTGCCGGAGTGCGGCAGCGGCTTGATCTCGATCTGGTCCCAGATGGCGGCGAAGGCGTTGAGCGCGATCGGGTCCTGCTGCGCCACGCGCTGCGCGATCACGCGCGCGGCCTCGCCGCCGGTGGCCAGCACGTGTTTGCGCGCGGCCGGATCATCGCGCGCGGCCTTGAGCGTGCCACCCACCACGATGTGGCGCGGCAGCCCGCCGTTGACCACGTCGGCCGGGTTGGGCTCGATGCCGGAGGCCGCGTCATAGCCCGCGGATGCCACGTCCATGTCCAGCGGCGGCTGCGGCGGCCGGTGGCCGGCCTGGCCAGGGATGTAGAAGGGGTAGCCGGCAAACTCGGCCGTGGGCAGCGGCGCCAGCGCGGCGCCGGGGATTGGCACGATGGCAGGCGACTCGGTACCACCCGCTACCTCGGCATCGGGCAGGCGGCGCCAGCGCGGATCGTTGGCGGGGCCGGCCGGTTGGTCAGGCCTGAACAGGCCTTGGTCATTGCCATCCTCGAACACGTCATGTACGCGCCACAACTCCCACATGCCCTGCGCGAAATGCGGGTACAGGTGGCAATGGAAGATGGAGTCGCCCGGCGTGAAATTGCGGTTGCCCGAGCCGCCGAACTCGATCCCGTAGCTGAAGGTGGCCCCGGGCGAGATGGTCTGCGAGTCGAGGTAGGTGGAGTCCGGATCGCTCGCGTCCAGCACCCACTGGTGCGCGTGCAGGTGGAACACGTGCGTTTCCTTGGGCCCGGCGTGCAGGTTGCGAAAGCGCACCGCATCGCCCAGGTAGCTGTGGTGCACGTTGGAGGGGTCGTCCCTGTAGCGCGCACCGACCGCCTTCTTGCCCGCCGTGTCCCACTGCAGCACCAGGGCCGGATCGCCGTTGGCCCAGGAGCTGAGGAAGAACTCTTCGGCGCGGCACTCCGGGCAGTCCTTGGCCACGCCCACCTTGCGCTGCAGCGGCGTGGACATCACGGCCGAGCCCATGCTGGAGGCGCCGTAGTTGATGCCCATGCCGTCCTTGAGGTAGTGCAGCGGGTTGTTGGGGTCGTCCAGCTCGGCAAAGGCCTGCTGCGCGTGAATTTCGTCGTGCAGGATGGCGGTGAACTCGCGAAACGACGCGCCGCAGCCACTGCCGAACATGTGCTTGCCGGCGTCCTTGCAGGCGGAGGCATCGGAGCCGCGGCCGGCGCCTTCGGGCACCACGATGATGGCGTTCAGGTCGCTGTGCACGATGCGCTCGCCGTCAAGCATGTTCAGCACCGGCCGCGTGGCGCCGCCGCCGATGTCGCGCCGAGCCTCGTAATCGATGTCGTGATACGCATGGCGCCCGGCCGGCACGGCGCGGGTGACGCGCCGCAGCTCGTCCGCCGTGACCTGCGAGCGATACCAGCGCGCGCCGGCGGGCTCGACGTTGACGGCGGCAAACAGCCCCAGGCCGATCTGCCCGCCGTCTCCCTCGCCGCCCACCGGCGCGGCGGTGGAATAGGCGAAGTAGGTGCCCTCCTTCACCGCGCGCCAGCGCGTGACGACCGTCTGCCCCGGCTGGGCGAGCGAGCCCATGAACCGATCGCGCTCGGACTGCGGGGTGAAGGGGTTGAACACCACGCCCTGCTGCGCCGGCAGGCCGACGTTGCTGCCGTCGCCGCCGCAGGCGGCATGGAGCGGGCACTGCGCGGCGCCCAGCGGCGCCAGCTCCAGCCCCGTGATGTGCAGCGACGCGGCGCGCGTGCGCGGCTTGTCCACGCTGACCTTGCTGGCGCGCACCAGCTCGCGCGATGTCGGCTCACCGGCGCTGGCCTCGATGTGGGCGGGCAGGCGCCCGCCCATGTCCGGCGGCAGGCCGCCCTCTTCTTCCCACTGCGGATCGAGCAGGTTCTCGAACGCCACCTGCAGGCAGTCGCCTTCGTTGACGCGCAGCACCAGCGGGCGCGGGCGCTTGTCGGGCCGCAGCATGGCGTTGCCGGGGCCGAGCGGGCGCGCCGCATCCAGCGGCACCACGTCGTGGCGCAGGGCATACAGCATGCCGGCGGGCACGAAGGCGGCGTGGCGATTGAGCACGTAGGCCTGCTCGATGGCGACCACGTCGGCATGGATGACGCGGCGGCACGAGGCGTCAGCCGATTCGGTGCTGGGGGGCGCGTTGACGCAGGCAACCGGGACGGCGGCGATCAGCAGCGCCACGGCTCCACGCTGCGCCCAACGAGCCAGGCGAACGCGACCGCTTGCCCGCTCGCGGTGTTCGCACGCTCGCCCGGATCGCGAGTCCCCCTCAAGACTGCACGACGCTTGCGACATGGTTGTCTCCTCCTGTCGACGTTTCGACTCGGGGCACCCGATCGCGGTGGCAGGCTGCGGGCCGTCCACCTGCCGGATGCTTCATCCGACCCTCACCCTCCCCGCTCTCGAAACTTGCAATTCAGTCTATTGCGCCGTGGTCACAAAAAGCAGTCCAAATGTGTCGGTTTGCGTCGGGCTTCTGCATGATTTTCATTGCACTGGCGCGGTCGTCACTGCGGACAATCAGAAACAAATCCCCTACTCGTTCAAGGGTTGAAAAGCGGCCAGGGAGCACTTTGGGCCGCGGTTTCGGGCGCCATGCGCGCCGTCCGCGCACGGCAAAGCAAAGTTGTGCAAGGGCGGTCTCTGCCCCCGTCTCAGTCCGTGTAGTCGCCATTGGCCTCGGGCTGAAACTCGATGGCGCGCACGAGCACCTGGGCGGGCCGGCCGTCGGCGCCGCGCCACTGGGCGGTCTGGCCCACGCGCAGGCCGAGCAGGCTGGTGCCCAAGGGTGAAAGCACCGAGATGAAGCCCTTGCCGGCATCGGCTTCGGGTGGGTAGCACAGGGTCAGGCTGCGCTCGGGGCCGGCGGCTGGGTCGACCACGCGCACGCGCGTGAGCATGGTGATGACGTCGGGCGCGACGGTTTGCGGCGTGACGATCTCGGCGGCGTCGATCAGTTCGGCCAGCGACGAATCGGCGGCGGTGACGCCCTGGCGCTGCAGCAGCTTGTACAGTCGGATGTGGTCCAGATCGGTGATGGTGCGGCCAAAGGCGGGGTTGGTCATGGGGGTTCCTTTGCGGGCGGACGAAGGGGATGGCGCCCGGGTGGGCGCGGATTGACGCAAGCGGCCACGGCGCCGGGGCGGTGTTGGCCCGACGATCGGTGTGGCGCTGTGCGGGTGCGGGGAAGAAGCAGCGGGACCGTCGGGCTCAGGTGTGTGCGGCCGTGAGGCGGGCCGCGCGAGTCATGCGGACTCGCCAGATCACGTGAGACGCAAGGCGCGCGCGCGCACTGCCGGCGGTCATGGGGACCGCGTCAGGGTGCGCCAAGGCGCGCACGGGCAGGACGCTCAGGGTTTGCATGGATCAATGATAGCCGCGCGGCCGGTCAAAAGCCGCATGGGCGCCCTTAAGATAGCGCGCTTGGACGGTTGATCAAGGGATCAGCCGTTTTTTTGCCCTTCGCGTCCTCCCATGCCCGCTCCCGACTCCAGTCCGCCCACGCCGGCGGCTGCCTCCCCCGAAGCCCCGCCCCAAGCCCGCGTGCCCCTGGCCATCGAAGACTGGCTGACGGTGATCATCATGGCGCTGCTGGCGCTGATCACGTTTGCCAACGTGCTGGTGCGCTACTTCACCGACGTGTCGTTTGCCTGGACCGAGGAGGTGTCGGTGTTCCTGATGATCCTGCTGGCGATGGTGGCCAGCTCGGGCGCGGTGGCGCGCAACCGCCACATCCGCATCGAGTTTTTTGCCGACAGCGGGCCCGAGAAGCGTCAGCGCGCACTGGCCGTGCTGGGCGCTGCGCTGGTCGCGCTGCTGTTCATCGGCATGGCCGTGTTGTCGGTGCGCCTGGTATGGGACGACATCCGCTACGGCGAGACTTCGCCCGGCATTGGCGTGCCGCAGTGGTGGTACTCAATCTGGTTGCCGATCGTGTCCATCGCCATTGCGCTGCGCGCCGTGGGGCTGATGCTGCGCGGCGGACGGGCGGCGGCCGAAAACCCCGACCTGCCCACCTCGCCCGAGGTGCTGGACGAGGAGCGGGCGCCGTGATTGCAACGCTGCTCTTCGCCCTGTTCATCATCACCATGCTGCTGGGCGTGCCGATCGGCGCGTCGCTGGGGCTGGCGGGTGCGGCGGCCATTGCGCTGGCCAACAGCCAGACCCAATGGTTCGGCCTGCTGGCGGTGCCGCAGAACTTTTACGCCGGCCTGGGCAAGTACCCGCTGCTGGCCATTCCGATGTTCGTGCTGGTGGGCTCGATCTTCGATCGCTCGGGCGTGGCGGCGCGGCTGGTCAACTTTGCCACCGCCATCGTCGGGCGCGGGCCGGGCATGCTGCCGCTGATCACCATCGCGGTGGCCATGTTCATGGGCGGCATCTCGGGCTCGGGGCCGGCCACGGCAGCGGCAGTCGGCGGCGTGATGATCGCGGCCATGACCAAGGCCGGCTACCCCAAGGCCTATTCGGCCAGCGTGGTGGGCGCGGCCGCCGCCACCGACATCCTGATCCCGCCCTCGGTGGCCTTCATCGTGTATTCGGTGCTGGTGCCCGGCGCCTCGGTGCCGGCGCTGTTTGCCGCCGGCATGGTCCCCGGCATCCTGGTGGGGCTGGCGCTGATCGGTCCGGCCGTATGGCTGGCGCGCAAGCACGGCATGGGCAAGTCAGAGGCCGATTTGCCCCGTCCGCCGCTGCTCAAGAGCTTCATCGAATCGATCTGGGGCCTGCTGGCGCCGGTGGTCATCCTGGGCGGCATGCGCATGGGCTGGTTCACGCCCACCGAGGCGGCCGTGGTGGCGGTGTTCTACGGCCTGTTCGTGGGCATGGTGATCCATCGCACCATGACGTGGCGCGATTTGTTTCCCATCCTCAAGGAATCGGGCGAGCTGTCGGCGGTGATCCTGATCGTGGTGGCGCTGGCGGGCATTTTTGCCTTCTCGCTGTCGACCCTGGCGGTGATCGACCCGATCACGCAAGCCATCGTCAATTCAGGCCTGGGCGAATACGGCGTGCTGACGCTGGTGGTGCTGCTGCTGGTGGTGGCGGGCATGTTCCTGGACGGCATCTCGATCTTCCTGATCTTCGTGCCGCTGCTGTGGCCGCTGATGCAGCACTACCACTGGGACACGGTGTGGTTCGGCGTGCTGCTGACGCTGATGGTGGCGATGGGCCAGTTCACCCCGCCGATGGCGGTCAACCTGATGGTGTCGTGCCGCATCGCCGGCGTCAGCATGGAAACCACCGTGCGCTGGGTCATGCCGCTGGTGCTGGCCATGGGCGTGGTGGTGCTGATGGTGATCGTGTGGCCGCAGCTGGCGCTGTGGCTGCCCCAAGCACTAGGATTCTGATTTTCAGCCGAATCGAGCTCCAGCGCCCTTGCAGTCAGCGCGAACAGCTCGTTTTTTCATAGCAACCCAAAGAGGAGACCTCGTCATGAAGCTTCGTCGAACCCTGTTGACCGCCGCAGCCGCCGCCGCGGCGCTGACGCTCGGCGTGCCGGCCACCGCGCAGGCGCAAAACTACAAGAGCGAATACCGCATGTCGCTCGTCGTCGGCACCGCCTTTCCCTGGGGCAAGGGCGGCGAGATCTGGGCCAACAAGGTGAAGGAAAAAACCCAGGGCCGCATCAACATCAAGCTGTACCCCGGCGTGTCGCTGATCCAGGGTGACCAGACGCGCGAGTTCTCGGCGCTGCGCCAGGGCGTGATCGACATGGCGATTGGCTCGACCATCAACTGGTCGCCGCAGGTCAAGCAGCTCAACCTGTTCTCGCTGCCTTTCCTGATGCCCGATTACGCCGCCATCGACGCGCTCACGCAGGGCGAGGTGGGCAAGCAGATGTTCACCATCCTGGACAAGGCCGGCGTGGTGCCGCTGGCCTGGGGCGAGAACGGCTACCGCGAGCTGACCAACTCCAAGCACGCCGTCAAGACGCCCGCCGACCTCAAGGGCCTGAAGATCCGCATCGTCGGCTCGCCGCTGTTCATCGACACCTTCACCGCCCTGGGCGCCAACCCCACGCAGATGAGCTGGGCCGACGCGCAGCCGGCTTTTGCCAGCGGCGCGGTGGACGGGCAGGAAAACCCGCTGTCCATCTTCACCGCGGCCAAGCTGCAGAACGTGGGGCAGAAGTACGTCACCATGTGGCATTACGTGGCCGACCCGCTGGTGTTCGTCGTCAACAAGGACGTGTGGAACAGCTGGACCCCGGCCGACCGCGAGGCCGTGCGCCAGGCCGCCGTCGAGGCCGGCAAGGAAGAGATCGTCATCGCCCGCAAGGGCCTGGTCGAGCCCGGCCAGCCGCTGCTCAAAGACATCGCCGCCATGGGCGTGACCATCACCGAGCTGACCCCCGACGAGCGCGCCGCCTTCGTCAAGGTCACCAAGCCGGTCTATGACAAGTGGAAGCCCCAGGTCGGCACCGATCTGGTCAACATGGCCGAGAAGGCGATTGCGGCGCGCAAGAAGTAACAGCCCCGCCATCCCTGGCAGCAAGCCCCGCGATGCGGGGCTTGTTCTTTTTGCGGCGCGTGGATCGCGCGGCCGCCGAAGCCGACGCCCAGTTGAAGCCGGGCCACCGCGTCAGCGCGCGCGACAACTACCTGCGTGCCTGCAACTACCACCGCAGCTCGGAGTTCTTCCTGCACGCCAATCCGGACGACCCGCGCATGGCGCGCGCCTTCGAGCGCTCGGTGGCACGCTACCGGGCATCCGCCGCCCTGTTCGCGCCGGCGATCGAGCCGCTGGAGATCGCGTACGAGGGCACGACGCTGCTGGGCTACTTCCACACGCCGGCCGGACCGGTGCGCCGGCGGCCCACGATCCTGGTCAACAACGGATTCGACGACTCGGCCGAGGAGATGCATTGGGGCGCCGCGCGTGCCGCCGTCGATCGCGGCTGGAACGCGCTGGTCTTCGACGGGCCCGGCCAGTTCGCCGCCGTGCACCGGGCCAGGCTGCACTTCCGTCCCGACTGGGAGAAGGTCGTCACGCCGATGGTGGACTTCGCCCTCAAGCGCCCGGACGTCGATCCGCGCCGCATCGCGCTGCACGGGATCAGCTTCGGCGGCTATCTCGCCCCGCGCGCCGCGGCTTTCGAGCACCGGATCGCGGCCGGCATCGCCGACGATGGCGTTTACGACTGCGGCGCCGCGCAGTTGTCGGGCATCCCCGAGGCCAGCCGAGCACAGGTCAAGGCGGCGCTGTCGGCGCCGAGCGCGCCGCAGCTCGACGCCCGGCTGCTGCAGATGATGAAAACCAACAGCGTGGCGCGCTGGGCCTTCACCCAGGGTATGTATGCGATGGGGGTCGCCAGCCCGCGCGCCTACCTGGCGGCGGCGCAGGCCCATCACCTGCGCGATGGCATCGCCGAGCAGATCCAATGCCCGACGCTGGTGTGCGACGCCGAGAAGGATCTTTTCTGGCTCTGTTGAAAATCGAGTGGGTTACCGGGCATGAGGGTTGACGGCATGGAAGTCGAGCTTGCCGGCGATCAGGAAGACGACGACCTTGATCGTGTTGAAGGTCGCGAAGCCGCGGGCTCGGCGCTTGGCGGCTTGGAACAGGCCGTTGAGTGCTTCGAGGAAGCCATTGGTCTGGCGGGTTTGTGCCCAGGCGACGATGCCTTCGATGTGACGCCGCACGAGGGCGGCGACGTCTTTCATCGGCTCGACCTTGGAGCGCATGACGCAGGTGCACCAGTGCTCGAGCATCGAGCGCACGACGTTGATCTGCTTGCGCTCGAGGATCTCGCGCAGCCGTTCCTTGTAGACCCAGGCGCGAGCCGTGCGCACCGTGGTCATCCTGGCGACCAGCGCATCGAGATCGGCAGCGGCCTCGGGGTTGAGACTGGCGCGATCCTTCAGCAGCGACCAGCGCAGCCCCTTGAGCGACTTGTCGCTGCGCTGCTCGATGCGCCGCATCTTGTCCACGGCCGCATTGGCATGCCAGACGACGTGGAACTTGTCGAACGTGATGCGGGCGTTGGGCAACTCATCGGTGCAGCCCTTGATGAACGCCGGCGACATGTCGATGCTGACCGAGTCGATTTGCTCGGGCGGGCAGCCGTGCTTGGCCAGTTCGCCAGCGATGGTTGTGATCGTCTTGGCATCGCGTCCTTCGGTCACGGCCAGCACTCGGCGTTTTTGCGCATCGGCGGCCAGCGTGATGTAGTCGTGGCCCTTGGCGCGCGAGGTCTCGTCGATGGCCAACGCGGTGACGTCACTGAAATCGGCGGCCTCCAGCGCCAACTCGACATAGCGACGGCAGATGGCCAGCACCCGGTACGCCGAGATGCCCACGATGCGCGCCACCGCCGCAAACGGCATCTGCGGCGCCAGCATCAGCACCAGCGCCTCGAACAAGAGCGTGAAGCCCGAGAGTTTACCTGCGAACGGCGGCTTGATCAGCGCTACCCGCCCGTCGGGCAGCCTCACGCGCGGCGTGCGCACCTGCAGCACGCATTCGTGCTGGAAGAAGTTCAGGTGCCGGTAGACCTTGGTCACGGTGTCGTGCACCGGATGCTCGCCGGCCACCGCCTCGACGGCAAAGCAGCTGCCGGCGGTGAAGTCGATACCCACCGTCAAGACCTTGGAGGCCTCGTCGAAGCGGACGCCGGCAACGAACCACGGCTGCGTGATGCCGAGCGCCGCTTCGAACAACTTGTCATGCATGCGAATCGCTCCCTGTTTGTCATGGCCGATGCGTCAACGTGCCGCATCGGCCAAGACGACAGCGTACCGGTTGCTGGCCAGCGTCAAGGGTTCGCTGCGCCGGGCTTCGCCTGCCCTTGACCCCGGCCAGCAACCAAAACACCCTCGATTCCGCCCACTCAAAATTCAAGAGAGGCTCTTTTCTTCACCAGCCAGGCCCGGCAGTTGCACGAGCACCTCACGTGCCGCAAGACGCTGATGAAGTTCAGCGACGCCGAGGGCGCCGGCGCCCACTGCGAGGTGGGCGCGAGCCGGCTGGCGTTCGCGCGCATGTACGACTGGCCGGAGGAGACGCTGAGCGCGTGAAGGCGCTGCAGGGTCACCTATCGACGCAACGCGGCAGACGACCCTGTCGCTTCGAAGCCGACGACAAGCGGGGGATCGGCGCCATGCAGCGAACGATGACGCAAAACGCCCGCTACGCCGGGCTTCTCGTCAGCCGGCTTCGTCAGGTCAGTGCTGAAGGATCTTGTTGAGAAAGTCCTTGGTGCGCGGCTGGCGGTTCTCGGGGTGACCGAAGAACTCGTCCTTGCTGCAGTCTTCCAGGATGTTGCCGCCCACGTCGATGAAGATGACGCGGCTGGCCACCTTGCGGGCAAAGCCCATTTCGTGCGTGACCACCATCATGGTCATGCCCTCCTTGGCCAGGCTGACCATCACGTCCAGCACCTCGCCCACCATCTCGGGGTCGAGCGCGGAGGTGGGCTCGTCGAACAGCATCACCACCGGGTCCATGCTGAGCGCACGGGCGATGGCCACGCGCTGCTGCTGGCCGCCCGAGAGCTGGCCGGGGAACTTGTCCTTGTGCGCCATCAGGCCCACGCGATCGAGCATCTTCAGCCCGCGGGTTCTGGCCTCGTCCAGGCTGCGGCCCAGCACCTTGACCTGGGCGATGGTCAGGTTCTCGGTGACCGACAGGTGCGGGAACAGCTCGAAGTGCTGGAACACCATGCCCACCTTGCTGCGCAGCTTGGGCAGGTCGGTCTTGGGGTCGGACAGCGAAATGCCGTTGACCACGATTTCGCCCTTCTGGTAGGGCTCCAGCGCGTTCACGGTCTTGATGAGGGTGGACTTGCCCGAGCCCGAAGGCCCGCACACGACCACCACGTCGCCCTTGTTGATGTTGACGCTGCAATTGTTCAGCACCTGCACCGGGCCGTACCACTTGGAAACGTTCTTGATCTGGATCATGGGGTCGGACATGGTGACGATCTCCTTATCGGATGATGGCGAATTTTCTGTTGATGCTCTTGACGACACTCGAGAGCGAATAGCTGATGACGAAGTAGGTCACGGTGGCCATCAGGTAGGTTTCGATCGGGCGGCCGAAGTTCTTGCCGGCGGTCTCGAAGCCCTTGAGCAGGTCGTAGGCGCCGATGGCATACACCAGCGAGGTGTCCTGAAACAGGATGATGGTTTGCGTCAGCAGCACCGGCAGCATGTTGCGAAAGGCCTGCGGCAGGATCACCAGGCGCATGTTCTGGCCGTAGGTCATGCCCACGGCCTGGCCGGCAAACACCTGGCCGCGCGGGATGGACTGGATGCCGGCGCGCATGATCTCGCTGAAGTAGGCCGCCTCGAAGGCAATGAAGGTGACGACGGCCGAATACTCGGCGCCGATGGGCCGCCCGATCAGCAGCGGCACCAGCAGGAAGAACCACAGGATCACCATCACCAGCGGCACCGAGCGCATGACGTTGACGTACAGCGCGGCCGGCGCGTCCAGCCACTTCTGGCCCGACAGGCGCATCAGCGCCAGCAAGGTGCCGAAGAAGATGCCGCCGGCGGTGGCCACCGCCGTCAGCAGGATGCTGAACCACAGCCCCTTGAGGATGAAGCCCTGGATCAGGCCCCAGTTCAGAATCGAAAAATCGAGGTTCAGCATGTCAATGCCCCCCCGCGCCAGTGCCTGATGACACGAAGCCCGGCACGCGCGCGCGCTTCTCGATCCAGGCAAAGATGCGGTTGATCACCAGCGCCGAGATCGCGTAGAGCACCGTGACGGCCAGGTACACCTCGATCGGGCGCGCGGTTTCCTCGCCCACCTGCAGCGCGTACTGCGTCAGTTCGGGGATGGACACGGCAAAGGCCACGGCCGAGTTCTTGAAGATGTTCATCGACTCGCTGGTGAGCGGCGGGATGATGATGCGATACGCCATGGGCAGCAGCACGTAGCGGTAGTACTGCACGGTGGTGAAGCCCACCGCCATGCCGGCATAGCGCTGGCCCTTGGGCAGCGCCAGGATGCCGGCGCGCACCTGCTCGGCGATGCGCGCCGACGTAAACAGACCCAGCGCCAGCACCACCAGGATGAAGGGCGGAAAGTTCTTCATCGGCGGCACCAGCGCCGGCAGCACGAAGTACCACAGAAAGATCTGCACCAGCAGCGGAATGTTGCGGAACAGCTCGACCCAGCCATTGCCAAAGCGCGTCAGCCACGGACTGTTTGGCAGCGTGCGGATCACGCCGATGATGGAACCCACGACGAGGGCCACGACCAGCGCCGTGAGCGAGACCGATACCGTCCAGCCCCAGGCCGAGAACAGCCAGTCCAGATAGGTGATGTCGCGCCCCTTGCCAAAGCAGCCGGCCACCACATCGCCGCTCAGGGTGTCCTTGCAGAACACCATCCAATCCATTGCCATCACAACCCTCCTGTGACCGAACTTGCCTGGTTCGCGAGCTTTGTAACCGCGAACGCCCACTTGAAGCCAAGTGGGCGTTCATGGGGTTCACGCGGCGTGCTGCGCGATCACTTGTTGCCGTAATCTTCCATCGGCTTGTCGTTGGGGTTGGCCCAGGCGGCCTTGGTGCCTTCCGACGCGGGCATGTTCAGGTTGACGTTGTTGGGCGGGATCGGCTGCATGAACCACTTGTCGTACAGCTTGGCCAGCGAGCCGTCCTTGATCTGGCGCACGATGGAGTCGTCGATGGCCTTCTTCAGCTTGGCATCGCCCTTGGGCAGCATGCAGGCAATGGGCTCGACCGACAGCACTTCGCCGGTGATCTCGAAGTCCTTGGGGTTCTTGGCCTTGGCGATGTTGGCCGCCAGGATGGAGCCATCCATCACGAAGGCGTCGGCGCGGCCGGCCTCCAGCAGCAGGAAGCTGTCGGCGTGGTCCTTGCCCTGCACCGTCTTGAAGTCGATGTTCTGTGCGCGCTCGTTCTTGCGCAGCGTCTGCACGGAGGTCGTGCCGGTGGTGGTGGCCACGGTCTTGCCGTTCAGGTCCTTGATCGAGTGGATGCCGGACTTCTTGTTCACCGCCATGCGCACTTCCTCGACGTAGGTGGTGTAGGCGAAGTCCACGTCCTTCTGGCGCGCCTTGTTGTTGGTGGTCGAGCCGCACTCGAAGTCGATGGTGCCGTTCTGGATCAGGGGAATGCGGTTTTGCGAGGTGATGACCTGGTAGTTAATGGTCAGCGGCTTGCCGACGTCCTTGCTCAGGTCGCCGACGATGCGCTCGGCCATCTCGGTGTGAAAGCCCACGTACTTGCCGCCACCCAGCGTGTAGGCCAGGCCGGACGAATCGCGCACGCCCAGGTTGACCGCGCCGCGCTCCTTGATCTTGGCCAGCGTATCGGGGGCCTGGGCCATGACGGCGCCGGCCGCGAGGGCCAGGATGGAGAAAGCCAGCAATTGCTTCTTCATGACAAATCCCTTTTCAAAAACAAACGAGAGGCTTGCCCAGCGAAGCCCCGGAAGCTGCATTCTACGAAGCTTCATCTAGTGGACAACCCTTAATCGCCGCCTGAATTCTGTTGATTGCTTCGCTGAATCGCCCACATTTGCGCGTAGCGCCCATGGGCCGACAGCAGTTGCAGGTGGGTGCCGCGCTCGATGATGCGGCCCTGCTCCATCACCAGGATTTCGTGCGCGTCGACCACCGTCGAGAGCCGGTGCGCGATCACCAGCGCCGTCTTGCCCTGGGCGGCGCCAGCCAGCTCGGCCTGGATGGCACGCTCGTTGGCCGAGTCCAGCGCGCTGGTGGCTTCGTCGAAGATCAGCACCGGCGGGTCCTTCAGCAGCGTGCGGGCAATGGCCACGCGCTGCTTCTCGCCACCCGACAGCTTCAGGCCGCGCTCGCCCACCATCGTGTCGTAGCCCTTGGGCGTGGACACGATGAAGTCGTGGATGCGCGCAGCACGCGCCACCGCCTGCACCTCCTCGTCGCTGGCGCCAGGGCGGCCGTAGCGGATGTTGTAGGCGATGGTGTCGTTGAACAGCACGGTGTCCTGCGGCACGATGCCGATGGCGCGGCGCACGCTGGCCTGCGTGACGGCGCGGATGTCCTGGCCTGCAATGCGCACGCTGCCGGACTGCGGTTCATAAAAGCGATAGAGCAGGCGCGCCAGCGTGGATTTGCCCGAGCCGGACGGGCCCACCACCGCCACCGTCTTGCCGGCCGGGATGTGAAAGCTCACGTCGTGCAGGATGGGGCGATCGGGTTCATACGCAAAATCGACGTGCTCGAACTGCACGTCCACCGGCCCGTTGGTGTGCAGCTCGGGCGCGCCGGGCGCATCGGCGATCTCGCGCGGGCGATCCATCAGCGCGAACATGCGGTGCAGGTCGGTCAGGTTCTGCTTGAGCTCGCGATAGATCACGCCCAGAAAGTTGAGCGGGATGTACAGCTGGATCATGAAGGCGTTGATCATCACCAGATCGCCGATGGACAGATGCCCGTCGGCCACGCCGGCGGTGGCCCGCCACAGCATGGCCACCAGGCCCGTGCCGATGATGAGCTGCTGGCCGGTGTTGAGCAGCGACAGCGAGGACTGCGACTTCAGGCGCGAGTGCTGGTAGTGGCGCAGGCTCTCGTCGTAGCGGCGCGCCTCGAAGCCCTCGTTGCCGAAGTACTTGACGGTCTCGTAGTTCAGCAGCGAATCGATGGCGTGGTTGTGCGCGGCCGAGTCGGCGGCGTTGGCCTGCACGCGAAAGCGCGTGCGCCACTCGGTCACCCACACGGTGAAGCCGATGTACAGCGCCAGCGCGGCCAGCGTGATCCAGACGAAGCCCGCGTCGAAGCGCGTGCCCAGGATGGTCAGCACCAGCGCCACCTCCACCAGCGTGGGGATGATGGAATACAGCGAATAGGTCACCAGCGACTCGATGGCGCGCACGCCGCGCTCGATGTCGCGCGTCATGCCGCCGGTCTGGCGCTCCAGGTGAAAGCGCAGGCTGAGCGAGTGCAGGTGCTCGAAGGTTTGCAGCGCCACCTGCCGCGTGGCGCCCTGCGTGGCCTTGGCAAACACCAGTTCGCGCAGCTCGGTGAACACGCTGGTCATCAGGCGCAGCAGGCCATAGGCCAGCAGCAGGCCCACCGGCACCACCAGCAGCGCGGCAGGATCGCCGGCCTTGAGGTTCATGCGATCGACCAGCTCCTTCAGCAGGATCGGCACGCCCACGTTGGACAGCTTGGCGCCCGTCACCATCAGCAGCGCCGCCAGCACGCGCCAGCGGTAGCGCCACAGGTACGGCGCCAGGCGCGCCAGCGTGGCCCAGTCGGACACGGGGGCGCTGCCGGGCGGCAGGGGCAGGGACAGAGCGGATCGGCGCATTGTTGGAGAATGTTTGCTTTGTGTTTTCAACGATTGTGCCGATGCCCACCGATTCCCGCCCACCTGCCACGCTGCGCCCGCCCAACCTGGAGCCCGTCAACGCGCCGCACGAGAATCTGCCGACCGACCACACGCTGGTGCTCAAGGTGATCCCCATGCCCAGCGACGCCAACGCCAATGGCGACATCTTCGGCGGCTGGGTGATGGCGCAGGTGGACCTGGCCGGCTCGGTGCTGCCGGCGCGCTATGCGCAGGGGCGGATGGCCACGGTGGCGGTCAACCAGTTCATCTTCAAGCAGCCGGTGCGGGTGGGCGACATCCTGTCGCTGGTGGCCAAGATGGAGCGCATTGGCCGCACCTCGATGACCGTGAGCGTCGGCGTGTATGCCGAGCGCATGCGCAACCAGGGGCGCTACATCAAGGTGACGGAAGCGCAACTGACCTACGTGGCCATCGACGAGGAGGGCCGCCCGCGCCCGGTGCCGGCGCGCGAGTTGCCAATGTCATCGTAGGCAATGCAATCGGCCATGGTCCTACGCACCACCGGCTGCGCATAAAGTCCAAAGAGCCCATCGGCCGCGGAGCAGGCCACGCCAGTGATCGCCGTGGCCGGGGTTTTCCCGGCCACTGGCGATGCCCCCTGCAAGGGGGTGGGCGAAACATCGCGCAGCGAGTGGAGACTGGGGGTGTTGCCTCTCAAGACACGATGTAGGCCGCCGCGCCGGTGGACAGCAAGCGGCCGTCGGCCGCACGAAACTCCATGCGCGTGCTGGCCACGCGCGATCCCAGGCGAATCACCTCGGCGCTGGCCATGAAGTGCGACCCCACGCCGGGGCGCAGGTAGTCGATGCGCAGGTCGATCGTGCCCAGCTTGGAAAAGCGCCCCAGGCGCTGCTCGGGCGGCTCATCCATGTGGCGCGCACCGATCGCCGCCATCACCGCCATGCCGCCCGTGGCGTCCAGCGCCGCGCTGATCACGCCGCCGTGCAGGCGCTGGTGCTGGTAGTGGCCGATCAGATCGGCCCGCATGTCGATGCGGCACACAACGCGCTCGCCGCTCAGCTCCGCCAGCTTGAGCCCCAGCACCTTGTTGAAGGCGATGCGCTCCTCGAACATGCTCGTCAAGCCCGCGACAAAGGCGGGCTCGAAGGGCTGGGCCGAAACGGTTGCGGGGCGGGGGCTCATGGCAAGGCGGGTGCGTGTTGGGTCAGGCAACTATCATAACAATAGCTGCCTGCGCTTGCCCAGCGGGCGCAAGAGGCGTTTTTGGTTCAAATCTTGCTGAAATCGGGCTTGCGTCGCTCGGCAAAGGCGGCAAAGGCCTCGCGCGCGGCGGGCTCGTGCAGCATGCGGCCAAAGAGCTGGCCCTCCTCGTCCATGCGCGCCAGCACGGCGGCTTGCTGGCCGCCCTTCATCAGGCGCTTGGTCTCGATCAGCGAGGCCAGCGGCTTGGCCGCCAGCTTGCGCGCCTGCTGCTGCGCCGCGGCATTGCATTCGGTGGGCGGCAGCACGCGGTTGACCAGGCCCACTTCCAGCGCGGCCTCGGCCATGAAGGGCTCGCCCAGCAGCAGCGCCTCGGCCGCGCGGTGATAGCCCAGCATCTGCGGCAGCAGCAGGCTGGAGGCGGCCTCGGGCACCAGGCCCAGGTTGACGAAGGGCAGCGCAAAGGCCGCGTTGTCGCCGGCATAGACCAGGTCGCAATGCAGCAGCAGGGTGGTGCCCACGCCCACCGCCGGCCCGCACACCGCCGCCACGATGGGTTTGGGGAACGTGGCGATGGCGCGCAGAAAGCGCCACACCGGCTGCTGCTCGCGCGGGCCGGGGTCGGCCGGCGCGTTCTGAAAGTCGCCGATATCGTTGCCGGCCGAGAACACCGTGGCGTCGCCCTGGATCAGCGCCACGCGCACGGCGGCGTCTTGCGCCGCCCGCTCCAGGCCGTCGGCCAGCGCCGCGTACATGGCGCGAGTGATGGAGTTTTTCTTGTCCACCCGGTTGAAGGTCAGGGTCATCACGCCGGCTTCGACGTGGGTGAGGATGTCGCTCATGAATGCCTCTCGATTTGAAACCAGCCATCCTAACGCGCGTCTCGCACGGCCCGTGCCGCCTGCGCGACGCTCCCGCACAATCACGCCTGATGACCGCCATCACCCCGCCTCCGCTGCGTCACGCCCTGGCCGATTTGTCGCCGGCCAACTTCGGCATGGTCATGGCCACGGGCATCGTCTCGATCGCCCTGCATCTGCTCGGCTGGCCGGTGCTGGCGCGCGCGCTGCTGGTCGTCAACATCGTGCTGTACGTCGGCCTGTGGGTGCTGACCGTGCTGCGCCTCATGCGCCACCGGGCGCGCGTGGTGCAGGACCTGACCGACCACGGACGCGGTCCGGGCTTTTTCACCATGGTCGCGGGCTCGGGCGTGCTGGGCTGCCAGTGCCTGCTGCTGGGCGGGCCGCGCGAAGCGGCACTGGCGCTGTGGGGCGCGACGGTGGCGCTGTGGCTGCTGCTGACCTACGGCATCTTCGCCGCGCTCACCACCAAGGCCGTCAAGCCCACGCTGGACCGCGGCATCAGCGGCACCTGGCTGCTGGCCGTGGTGGCCACCCAGTCGATAGCCGTGCTGGGCGAGCTGCTGGCGCCCGGCCTCCCGGCGGGCCCGCGCATGGCCATGAACTTCCTGGCGCTGGCGCTGTGGCTGTGGGGCGGCATGCTCTACATCTGGATCATGACGCTGATCTTCTACCGCTACACCTTCTTCACCCTCGCCGCGCAAGACCTGACACCGCCCTACTGGATCAACATGGGCGCCATGGCCATTTCCACCCTGGCGGGCACGCTGCTGACCATGGCCACGCCGCAGGCGCCCTTCCTGCATCCGCTGCGGCCCTTCATCGAGGGCTTCACGCTGTTTTACTGGGCCAGCGGCACCTGGTGGATTCCGCTCTTGCTGGTGCTGGGCGTGTGGCGCCATGTCATCGAGCGCGTGCCGCTGCGCTACGACCCGATGTACTGGGGCGCGGTATTTCCGCTGGGCATGTATGCGGTGTGCACGTTCGATCTGATCCAAGCGCTGGATCTGCACTTCTTGCAATGGCTGCCGCCGCTGTTCGGCACGGCGGCGGTGCTGGCGTGGGGGCTGGCGTTTGGCGGCTTGCTGCACCGCGTGGGGCAGTGGGCGCGCCAGCGCCGCTGATTCACGCGGCCAGCGCCTCGCGCACCCACTGCAGCCGGTCCTGGCCCCAGAACATCTGCTCGCCCACGAACATCGTCGGCGCGCCGAACACGCCGCGCGCCACGGCCTCTTCGGTCACGGCCTTCAGGCGATCCTTGACGGCCGGCTGAGCAACGAGAGCCATGAACGCCGGCGCATCGAAGCCGCCCGCCTGCAACACGGCGCCCACCACGGCCGGGTCGTTCATGTTCTTTTCATCGACCCACATGGCGCGAAACACGGTGGCGCAATAGTCGCCAAAGCGCGCGCCGCCGTCCTGCATCTGCATGGCCGTGGCGCCGCGCATCAGCACCAGGGTGTTGATGGGAAAGTACGGGTTGAAGTGCAGCGGCACGCCGTGGCGCGCGGCATGGCGCTCGAAGTCGCGGCGCACGTAGCGGCTCTTGGCCGGCACCTCGGCGGGCGATCGGTTGCCCGTGGCCTGGAACACCGCGCCCAGCAGCATGGGCTTGTGGATCAACTCGGCGCCGGCCTCGTCGCACAGCGCGGGCAACTGCGCCCAGGCCAGGTAGGCGGCGGGGCTGCCGAAGTCGAAATAGAACTCGACGGTCTTGCGGCTCATGCTTGCTCCTTCTACGCTTGCATCATCGCAGCCATCGACGGCCACGCGTCCACCCGAGCAAGTCCAATGGTCGCGGAGCAGGCCACGCCAGCGATCGCCGTGACCAGGGTCTCCCTGGGCACTGGCGACGCCCCCTCGAGGGCGGAGGCGAAACATCGCGCAGCGAGTGGAGCAACGGGGGTGGTCAAAATTTCTCACACCACGGCCGCAGGTCCAACTCGTGTGTCCACGCATCGCGCGGCTGGCGGTGCAGCATCACGTAGTTCTGCGCAATGTGTTCGGGGTTCAGGATGCCGTCCTGCGCCTTCAGCGCATAGCGCTCGGGAAACTGCGTGCGGATGAACTCGGTGTCGATGCCGCCGTCGATCACCGTGTGCGCCACATGAATGCCCTCGGGACCCAGCTCGCGCGCCATGCTTTGCGCCAGCGCGCGCAGCGCCATCTTGGCGCCCGAAAACGCCGCAAAACGCGCGCCGCCACGCAGCGAGGCGGTGGCCCCCGTGAACAGGATGGTGCCCCGGTGACCGCTGGCCGGCATGGGGCGCGCCACCATGCGCTGGGCCACTTCGCGCGCGTTCAGAAAACCCGCAAAGCAGGCCATCTCCCACACCTTGCGGTACTTGCGCGCGGTCTCGGTCAGGATGCTTTCGGGCACGTTGGCGCCGATGTTGAACACCAGCACCTCGATGGGCCCCACCTCGGCCTCGACGCGCTCCACCAGCGCCGCCACCTGCTCTTCCTCGCGCGCGTCGCTGCCAAAGCCGCGCGCCGCGCCGCCCTCGGCCTCGATCTGCGCCACCAGCGGCGCCAGCTTGTCTTCGTGCCGACGGTTGACGCAGGCGACGTAGCCTTCAAGCGCAAAGGCGCGGGCGATGGCGCCGCCGGTGGCGTCACCGGCGCCGACGATCAGGGCGGCTTTGGGGGGCATGGTGAATCTCCAAAGAAAACAGCCGAACGCAGAGGGCGCAAAGGATTCGCAGAGGACGCAAAAAATTCAAAAATGAAATTGCCTCGCAGCCCTTTATGAACAAGCCAAGGTAGCTCTTTTTTCAAGAGCAATTCATTCGGGTATTTTTTGCGTCCTCTGCGTGATTTTTGCGTCCTCTGCGTCCGGCTGTTTGCAAGCGATCCAACACCCCTACTCCTTGAAGTACACCAACTGATGCGTCGTCGCCAGCAACGGTCCGCCGGCGCTCCACAGCGCGCCGCTCTGGTCGAAGTACCCGTTGAAAAAGCGCTGCCCGCGCGCCTGCGCCAGCAGGTGGCCGCAGCCGGTGGCAGCCAGCGCCGCCGCATCGACGTGGAAGTAGACCGTGAACGAAATGGTGCCGATGGGCGTCAGGGTGGCGCGGCGCAGCCACACGCGGGGGTAGAACGCATCGCACAGCGCCGTCAGGCTGGCAAAGTCCAGCGGGCGCGGCGGATCGTCGCGCACCCACAGGCCGGTTTCGCTGCCCGGGGTTTCGGCGCCGTTCCATTCGCGCGGCAGCGGGCCCTCGAAAACGCGCATGTCGTAGCGGTTGAACCAGGCCACGCGCCGGTTGGGCGGCAGGCGGGGCACGGCATCGACTGCGGGCGCCGCGGGCATGGCGAGGTCGGTGGCGCTCCAGGTCTGGCGCCGCACGGCCGTGACCACGGTGGCGGTGAACACCACCACGTCCTGGCCTGCGGCGTCGGGCTGGTGCACGGTCGCGACCCAGTGCTGGGTCGATCGGTTGGTGCGCACGGGCTGGGCTTCGGCGGTGAACGCGCCATCGGCCAACGCGGCCGCAAAGTTGCCGGTGAAGGCCACCGGATCGCCCAGCCGGTCGGGGTGCAGCATGACGGCCTGCAGCGCCTGCGCGGCGGTGATGCCGCCAAAGGGGCCGACCATGTTGGCGTACTCGGCGCTGGTGTGGCCGCGAAAGCGCCGGGGCGCGCCGGCGGCGCCTGGCGCCAGCGGCTCCAGCGCCACGGCGCGGTCGAAGGCGTGCGAAACGATGCCGGTATCCAGATCCATGCCACTATCCAATCAATAGCTGCCTGCGCTTGATGGGCAAGCGCCAGCGGCCGATATCACTTGAAAACTCGACGCCGAACGGCACCGCCGCTCACACGCGCTCGAAGATGCCCGCCGCGCCCTGCCCCATGCCCACGCACATGGTCACCATGCCGTACTTGAGCTGCTTGCGGCGCAGCGCGTGCACCACGGTGGCCGAGCGGATGGCGCCCGTCGCGCCCAGCGGATGGCCCAGTGCGATGGCGCCGCCCATGGGGTTGACCTTGGCGGGGTCGAGCTTGAGGGTGTTCATCACCGCCAGCGACTGCGCGGCAAAGGCCTCGTTCAGCTCGATCCAGTCCAGCGCGTCCTGCTTGAGGCCCGCATTCTTGAGCGCCGCCGGGATGGCCTCGATCGGCCCGATGCCCATGATGTGCGGCGGCACGCCACGCGCGGCAAAGGACACGAAGCGCGCCAGCGGCGTCAATCCAAAGCGCTTGACGGCCGCCTCGCTGGCCAGGATCAGCGCGCCCGCGCCGTCGCTGGTCTGGCTGCTGTTGCCCGCCGTCACGCTGCCGCGCGCGGCAAACACCGGGCGCAGCTTGCCCAGGCCCTCCAGGCTGGTGTCGGGGCGCGGGCCTTCGTCGATGTCCACCGTGCGCGTGCTCACGATGGGCTCGCCGGTCTTGAGGTTGGCGCCGCGCGCCGTCACCTCGACGGGCGTGATCTCGTCCTTGAACTCGCCCGCGGCAATAGCCGCCACCGCGCGCTGGTTGGACTGCAGGGCAAACGCGTCCTGCGCCTCGCGCGTGACCTGCCACTGCTGCGCCACCTTCTCGGCCGTCAGACCCATGCCGTAGGCGATGCCGTAGTCGTCGATGTTGTGGGTGTCGGCAAAGATGGTGGGCGACAGCGAAGGTGCGTTGCCCATCATCGGCACCATGCTCATGCTTTCCACGCCGGCGGCAATCATCACCTCGGCCTCGCCCACGCGGATGCGATCGGCCGCCATCTGCACAGCCGACAGACCCGAGGCGCAAAAGCGGTTGACGGTGATGCCACCCACCGACTTGGGCAGGCCCGCCAGCACCGCGCCGATGCGCGCCACGTTCAGGCCTTGCTGCGCCTCGGGGATGGCGCAGCCGCAGATCAGGTCCTCGATCGCCGCCGGGTCCAGCCCCGGCGCCTGCTTGAGCGCCGAGCGCAGCACGCTGGCCAGCAGCTCGTCGGGCCGGGTGTTCTTGAAATAGCCCTTGTGCGAGCGCCCGATGGGCGTGCGCGTGGCGGCGACGATGTAGGCGTCCTGGATTGGTTTGGTCATGATGAGACTCCTTGGGTGTTTGACTCCCTCCCCCGCCGGGGGAGGGTTGAGGTGGGGGCCAGCGGCGCTTGCAATTGCGCAGCGATCACATGCAGCACCCCGTCGAGATTCGTGAACGGCGCATCGGCCGCAAAGCGCAGCACGGCAAAGCCTTGCGCTTCGAAAAATGCATCGCGCCTGGCGTCGTACCCGACTTGATCGGCGTGCTGCGAACCGTCGAGCTCGACGATCAGGCGCGGCTCCAGGCAGGCAAAGTCCGCCACATACGAACCCAGCGGGTGCTGGCGGCGAAATTTCACGCTCAACTGCTCGCCGCGCAGACGCGACCACAGCCGACGCTCGCCGTCGGTCATGGCGCTGCGCAGCGTGCGTGCATTGGCACGTGCTCTTGACGTTGCTTGGTCTTGCATGTTCACGCCGCCCTGACTGGCTCCTTCCCCCTCTGGGGGAAGGTTGGGATGGGGGCTGTCCGGCTCAGCCGCACAGCCCGCTGAACCGTGCGGCGCCGCTGGCCCCCACCCCTGCCCTCCCCCAGAGGGGGAGGGAGAAATACCGGCGCGTGCGTGCACATGGGGCTCGCCTCAATTCCTCACCGGCCTGCCCGTCGCCAGCATGCCCATGATGCGCGCCTGCGTCTTGGGGTGACCCAGCAGGCCCGTGAAGGCGCGCCGCTCCAGCGTCATCAGATATTCCTCGCTGACCAGCGTGCCCGGATCGACATCGCCGCCGGTCACCACGTGGGCGATCTGGCGCGCGATGTGAAAGTCGTGCTCGCTGATGAAGCCGCCGTCGCGCATGTTGACCAACTGGCCGCTGATGGTGGCCGCGCCGTCGCGCCCCGCGACCGGGAACAGGCGCTTGGCCGGCGCGCGCCAGCCGGCCGCGTGCATGGCCTTGGCCTCGCTCACGGCCACGTGCAGCAGTTCGTCCTTGTGCGGCACGATCACGTCGCTCCACAGCAGGTAGCCCAACTGGCGCGACTCGATGGCGCTGGTGCCCACCTTGGCCATGGCCGCGGCCGTGAAGCCCTCGGTCAGGAAGGGCAGCAAGTCCTTGCCCGTGCTGGCCTGCGCGTTCTCGGCCGCGCGGCGCGCGATGAACGCCAGGCCGCCGCCGCCGGGCACCAGGCCCACGCCGACTTCGACCAGGCCCATGTAGCTCTCCAGGTGCGCCACGCGGCGCGCACAGTGCACCGACAGCTCACAGCCGCCGCCGAGCGCCATGCCGCGGATGGCGGCAACGACCGGCACCTGCGCATAGCGCACGCGCAGCATCATCTCCTGCAGCTCCTGCTCCATCGAGCCGACCAGGTCGGCCCCGCCGGCGACGTAGCCGGGCAGCATGGATTCGAGATCGGCGCCGACCGAGAAGGGCTCGCTGTCGTGCCAGATCACCAGGCCCTGGTAGTCGCTCTCGGCCGTCTGCAAGGCGGTGGTGAAACCCTCGGCCACCTGCGGGCTGATGACGTGCATCTTGGTCTTGAGCGAGGCGATCAGCACCTCGTCATCCAGCGTCCACACGCGGATCGCCTTGTCCTCGAACACGGTCTTGCCCGAGGACTCGGGCCGCGCGCCAGCTTCGCCCAGCAGCAGCTCCGGGAAAATTTGTCGCTGGTACACGGGCAAGCTGCGGCGCGGCTCGAAGGCGCCGGTGCTCGGGTTCCACGAGCCCTTGTCCGTGTGCACGCCGCCCGCCTCGGCCACCGGACCCTTGAACACCCACTCGGGCAGCGGCGCCTTGCAGATGGCCTTGCCGGCATCGATGTCGGCCTGCACCATCTGGGCCACCTCCAGCCAGCCGGCCTCCTGCCACAGTTCGAAGGGGCCTTGCTTCATGCCAAAGCCCCAGCGCATGGCCTGGTCCACGTCGCGCGCGCTGTGGGCAATGGCTTGCAGGTGCACGGCGGCGTAGTGAAAGCCGTTGCGCAGAATGGCCCACAAGAACTGCCCCTCGGCGCCGGTCGCGTCGCGCAGCAGCTTCAGCCGCTCGGCCGCGGGGCGTTGCAGCATGCGGCCATACACCGCGTTGGCCTTGGCGCCCGCGGGCACGTAGCCGCCGCTTTTCAGGTCAAAGCGCAGCACGTCGCGTCCGGCCTTCTTGAAGTAGCCGGCCTTGGTCTTCTGGCCCAGGTTGCCCAGTTCGATCAATTTCGCCAGATCGGCCGGCGTGTTGAAGGCGGCGTAGAAAGGGTCGCTGTCCGCACTCAGCTTGGTCTGCTGCGTGGTGATGACGTGGCCCAGCGTGTCCAGCCCCACCACGTCGGCGGTGCGGAAGGTGCCGCTGCTGGCGCGGCCCAGGCGCTTGCCCGTGAGGTCGTCCACCACGTCATACGTCAGGCCGTAGCGCTCCACCTCCTTCATCGTCATCAGCAGGTTGCCGATGCCGATGCGGTTGGCGATGAAGTTGGGCGTGTCCTTGGCACGCACCACGCCCTTGCCCAGGCCGCTGGTGACAAAGGCCTCCAGCTGGTCGAGCACGCCGGGCTCGGTGGTCGGCGTGGCGATCAGCTCCACCAGATGCATGTAGCGCGGCGGGTTGAAGAAGTGGATGCCGCAAAAGCGCGGGCGCAGCTGCTCAGGCAGCGCCTGGGAGAGCTCGGTGATCGACAGGCCGGAGGTGTTGGAAGCCAGGATGGCGTTCTTGGCCACCGAGGCGGCGATCTTGTGATACAGGTCGCTCTTCCAGTCCATGCGCTCGGCAATCGCCTCGATGATCAGATCGCAGCCCTTGAGCTTCTTCAGGTCATCGTCGTAGTTGGCGGGTTCGATCAAATCCGCGTCGCTGGCCACGCCGATGGGCGAGGGTTTGAGCTTTTTCAGGTTGGCGATCGCATTCAGCACGATGCCGTTCTTCGGACCTTCCTTGGCGGGAAGATCAAACAGCACGACCGGCACCTTCAGGTTGACCAGCTGCGCCGCAATCTGCGCGCCCATCACCCCGGCGCCGAGCACGGCGACTTTTTTGACGTTGAATCGGTTCATATCAGTTGTCCATAGCGCTGCGCACCAGCCGCAGCGGATAAAACCAAAAAAATCGAGAGGCCGTGGAACAGGCCATTCGAGTGATCGCCGTGGCCGGGGTTTCCCCGGCCACTGGCGATGCCCCCTTCGAGGGGGGAGGCGCAACATCGCGCAGCGAGTGGAGCAACGGGGGTGGGTTCATTTCACCCGCACCCAGGTCTGCGTGCGCCAGAACGGCCCCAGGTAGCCGCGCACCTGCAACTGCTTGCCGCCCTCGATGGGGGTGAAGCTGGCGCGGTACTCCTTGCCGTTTTCGGGGTCCAAAATTTTGCCGCCCTCCCACGTGTCCTTGTCCGCATCCTTCTTGCCGCCGCGGATGATCTCCAGGCCCACCATGGGCTGGCCCTTGCGCTCGTCCTGGCATTCGGTGCAGGTGGCCTTGGGGTCAGCGTCCTTGCGCAGCGTCTTTTCGATGCGGCCGGACAGGCCATTGGCCCCATCGGTGATGCGGATCTCGGCCTTGGGCTCCTTGGTCTTGTCGTCGATGCTGTTCCAGGTGCCGATGGGGCTCATCTGGGCCAGGGCGGGGAGCAGGAACGCTCCCAATGCGATAGCTGTCAGCGCTTGTTTCATGAGGGCTCCCGTGCAATTTGTTTAAAAACTCCTTCCCCCTTTGGGGGAAGGTAGGGATGGGGGCGGCCGCCGCCCATGGGCGCGCCGCCAGCCCCCACCCCAACCCTCCCCCAGCGGGGGAGGGAGCAAAACATCAAGCCAGCGCCGCCTCGGTGTCCAGCAGGTTCGCCGCGCCGGCGCGCGCGGTGATCATCAGGCTGGCCGTTTCGGGGAACAGGCGCGCAAAGTAAAAGCGCGCGGTTTGCAGCTTGGCGGCGTAGAACGGATCGGTGTTGCCGGCGGCGATCTGCCCCAGCGCCACGCTGGCCATGCGCGCAAACAGATAGCCGAACACCATGTGCCCGGCCACGCGCAAGAAGTCGGTGGCAGCTGCCCCCACTTCGTCGGGGTTGGTCATGCCCTTGAAGCCGATCTCGGTGGTGAACTTGGTGAACTTGTCGGCCAGGCCCGCCAGCGGGTTGATGAACTCGGCCATGGGCTCGCTCACGCCCTCTTCGCGCATCAAGGCCTCGATCTGCTTGCCCAGCTTTTTCAGCGTGGCGCCCTGGTTCATCAGCACCTTGCGGCCCAGCAGGTCCAGCGCCTGCACGGTGTTGGTGCCCTCGTAGATCATGTTGATGCGCGCGTCGCGCACGAACTGCTCGGCGCCCGTCTCGTGGATGTAGCCGTGCCCGCCGTACACCTGCATGCAGGCGTTGGTGGCGGCAAAGCCGTTGTCGGTCAAGAAGGCTTTGACGATGGGCGTCAGCAGCGCCACCATCTCCTCGCTGTCCTTGCGCACTTTGTCGTCCGGATGGTGCTCGGCCTGGTCCAGCAGCAGCGCGCACCAGGTGGCCAGCGCGCGCCCGCCCTCGGCGTAGGCCTTGGCGGTCAGCAGCATCTTGCGCACGTCGGGGTGCACGATGATCGGGTCGGCCGGCTTGTCCTTGGCCTTGGGGCCCGACAGGCTGCGCATCTGCAGGCGGTCCTTGGCGTAGGCCAGCGCGTTTTGATAGGCCACTTCGGTCAGGCCCAGCGACTGGTTGCCCACGCCCAGGCGCGCGCCGTTCATCATCACGAACATGGCCATCAGGCCCTTGTTGGGCTCGCCCACCATGAACCCTTCGGCACCGTCCAGGCTGAGCTGGCAGGTGGCGTTGCCGTGAATGCCCATCTTGTGCTCGATGCCGGTGCACACCACGGGATTGCGCTCACCCAGCGATCCATCGGCCTTGACCTTGAACTTGGGCACGATGAACAGGCTGATGCCCTTGCTGCCCGCGGGCGCATCGGGCAGGCGCGCCAGCACCAGGTGCACGATGTTGGGCGTGAAGTCGTGCTCGCCCGCGCTGATGAAAATCTTGCTGCCGGTAACCTTGTAGCTGCCATCGGCCTGCGGCTCGGCCTTGGTGCGCAAAAGACCCAGGTCGGTGCCACAGTGCGGCTCGGTCAGGCACATGGTGCCGGCCCATTCGCCGCTGGTCAGCTTGGGCAGGTACAGGTCTTTCAGCGCCTGGCTGCCATGTGCGTGCACCGCGGCGTACACGCCGTGCGCCAGGCCGGGGTACATGGTCCAGGCCTGGTTGGCGCTGTTGAGCATCTCCGACACGCACACGCTCAGCACGTGCGGCAGGCCCTGACCGCCGTATTCAGGCTCGCAGGTCAGCGCCGGCCAGCCGCCTTCGACGTATTTTTGATAGGCCTCCTTGAAGCCCTTGGGCGCCGTTACGGTGTGCGTGGCCTTGTCCAGCGTGCAGCCTTCCGCGTCGCCGCTCAGGTTGATGGGTTGCAGCACGCCGGCGGCGAACTTGCCGCCTTCTTCCAGCACCGCGTTGAGCGTGTCGGCATCGACATCGGCAAAGCGCGGCATGGCCTTGAGCTGATCGACGGCGCCGAACACTTCGTGCAGCACGAAGTGCATGTCGCGCAGGGGCGGGGTGTAGCTGGGCATGGCGGGGGCTCTCCTATCAGGGGGTTGAGGGTGGGGCGCCGTAGCGCTGGATGATGTTGGCGAAACCTTGCCTGGCGCGGGCCATCGAACCGGTGCGCCGCATGAAGCGCGCCTCGTAGTGCAGCGCCAGGATCAATGCGTGAATCTCGAAGCTGATCTGGCCTGGATCGGCGCCGGCGGCCAGGTGCTTTTCCTCGCAGGCCTGCGCCACGGCGCGCGTCATGGCACCGATCCATGCGTCGACCGCTTCGGCCAGCGCGTCGCGCACGGGGCCGGGCCGGTCGTCGAACTCGACCGCGCCGCTGATGAAAATGCAGCCCGACTGCAGCTCGGCGCTGGTGTGGCGCATCCAGTTCTCGAACAGCGCGCGCACCCGCGGCAGGCCGCGCGGCTTGCGCATGGCGGGGGCGAACACCTCGGTCTCGAAGCGCCGGTAGTACTCGCGCACCACGGCGATCTGCAAGTCCTCGCGCGATCCGAAGTGGGCAAACACGCCTGACTTGCTCTTGCCCACCGCGTCGGCCAGCGTGCCGATGGACAGGCCCTCCAGCCCCACGCGCGCCGCCATGGCCAGAGCGACGGCGACGATCTCGGCGCGCGTCTGCTCGCCCTTGGCGTGCGTGCGTACCCCGCCACCGGCGCGGACGGCGGTGTGGGAGCGGGTGGGTGCAGCGGCCTTGAGCACAGTTTAAATAAAACGAACGGTCGTGCTATTTTGACGCGATTTTCAAGTATTGCCAAGACAATGGGCCCACGCCGAACTCGGTATTTACCCTAGGGACCGTTCTGGCAGTCAGGGCGGGCGTGAGGGATTTTTTTTACAGGCTCTCGGCTTCTCAAGGCACTGTGCGTGCGTCGGCGGGGTCTGTCAACCCGTGAATCCCTGCGCATCGGCCAGCGCGGGGACGGACTCGCCGGCAACCACAGCGTGCGCTGCACCGGCACGCCCATTGCGCGCAGGCGGCGCCCAGCCAAACAAGAGCCCCGGGACGTCTATCGCCACGGGCGGGTCAAGCCGCCCGATACGCCAGCACCGCCTGCCGCTGCTGGCCCAGCCCGTCGACGCCCAGCGTCATCACGTCGCCGGCCTTCAGGTAGCGCGGCGCCGGCCGCCCGGCCGCGTCGCGCCGGCCCATGCCCACGCCCGGCGGGGTGCCGGTGGTCAGCACGTCGCCGGGATGCAGCGTAATGAAGCGGCTGGTGTAGGCGATCAGCCGCGCCACGCTGAAAATCATGGTGCGGGTGTGGCCGGTCTGCATGCGCTCGCCATTCACATCCAGCCACAGGCCCAGGCGCTGCGGGTTGGGCACGTCGCTGCGCGTCACCAGCCAGGGGCCGATGGGGCCGAAGGTGTCGCAGCCCTTGCCCTTGTCCCAGGTGCCGCCGCGCTCGATCTGGAATTCGCGCTCGCTGACGTCGTTGACCACGCAGTAGCCGGCCACGTGCGCCAGCGCGTCCTTTTGCGCCACATGGCGCGCCGTGCGGCCAATCACCACGCCCAGCTCGACCTCCCAGTCGGTCTTCTTCGAGCCCTTGGGCAGCATCACCGCATCGTCGGGCCCCTGGATGCAGGAAATGGCCTTGCTGAAGATGACCGGCTCGCTGGGCACCGGGGCGCCGGACTCGGCCGCATGGTCGGCGTAGTTCAGGCCGATGGCGATGAACTTGCCCACGCCCGCCACCGGACAGCCCAGGCGCGGGCGGCCGCGCACGGCGGGCAGCGATGCCGGCTTGAGCCGCGCCAGCCGTGCCAGCGCCGCGTCGCCCAGTTGCGCCGGGCCGATGTCGGGCACGTGGGCCGACAGATCGCGCAGCACGCCGGCGTCATCGATCAGACCGGGTTTTTCCTTGCCCATGGGACCATGGCGCACCAGCTTCATGATTTGCTCCAAAAATCAAGAAAAACAGTTTTTGCCCTTATCCATCAATCGCAAACAGCTACATCATTGATAGCATTCGTGCCAGACAAGCGTCCAGTTGCTCGCTCGGGCTGCGCCGAAAACCCGAACGGGCAAAGCGCTGCAGGCGCCCCGCGACAAAGGCCACCAGCAGCGCCGCCGACAGCTTGGCGTTGGCGTCGGGCGTCAGCGCGCCGTCGTCTTGCGCCGCGCCGTCGCGCAGGCTTTGGCGCAGCGCGGCCTCCAGCTTGTCGAACAGCTGGTTCATGCGCGCCTGCAGGCGCTCGTGCTCGCCCACCAGCGCGTCGCCCACCATCACCCGCGTCATGCCGGGGTTGCGCTCGCCGAACTGCAACACCATGGCCGTGATGCGCGCGGCCTGCGCGGCGCCCGCCGGCTCGCGCGCAGCGATCTGGTTGATCAGGCCGAACACGCTGGACTCGATGAAGTCGATCAGCGCCTCGAACATCTGCGCCTTGCTGGCAAAGTGCCGGTACAGCGCCGCCTCGCTCACCTGCAGGCGCGCGGCCAGCGCGGCGGTGGTGATGCGCTCGGCGCCCGGCTGCTCCAGCATGGCCGCCAGCGTTTGCAGGATCTGCTCGCGCCGCTCGCCCGGCTTGGCGCGCTTGCGCGGCGCAGCGGTGGCGTCGAGGGCCGGGTCGGCCGTGCTGGCGGGGGCGTCGTCGGGCGGCATGGCGGCGGTCGGGTGTGTCCAAATGATTCTCGCACAGCATCCCGCGCGGTGACCACTGGGGCCCGCCGCCCGCAAAACTCGGTGATTTGAGAGGCCGCAAAGCAGGCCGCGCCGGCGACCGCCGGGGCCCGAGTCTCCCCGGTCGCTGGCGATGTCCCCTGGAGGGGGAATGCCGCAACACCGCGCAGCGGGCGGAGCAACGGGGGTGGTCAGCTTTTCTTGATCATGGTGCCGAAGGCCTGGTCCGTCAGCACCTCCAGCAGCATGGCGTGCGGCACGCGCCCGTCGATGATGTGCACGGCGTTCACGCCGCTCTTGGCAGCATCCAGCGCGCCGCTGATCTTGGGGATCATGCCGCCGGAGATGGTGCCGTCCTGCACCAGCGCGTCAATCGCCGCAGGCGTCAGCTCGGGCAGCAGCTGGCCGTGCTTGTCCAGCACGCCGGGGATGTTGGTCAGCATCAGCAGCTTCTCGGCGGCCAGCACCATGGCCAGGCGCGCGGCCACCACGTCGGCGTTGATGTTGTAGCTCTCGTTGTGGCTGCCGTAGCCGATCGGGCTGACCACCGGGATGAACTGGTCGTCCTGCAGCGCCTTGACCACCGCCGGGTCGATGTGCTCGATGTCGCCCACCTGGCCCACGTCGTGCTCCACGCCGGGGTCCTTGCTGTCCACCATGCGCAGCTTGCGCGCGCGGATCATGCCGCCGTCGCGGCCCGTCAGGCCCACGGCCTTGCCGCCGGCCTGGTTGATCAGGCCCACGATGTCCTGCTGCACCTCGCCGGCCAGCACCCACTCCACCACCTCCATGGTCTCGGCGTCGGTCACGCGCATGCCCTGGATGAAGCGGCCCTGCTTGCCCAGGCGCTTCAAGGCCGTCTCGATCTGTGGGCCGCCGCCGTGCACCACCACCGGGTTGATGCCCACCAGCTTGAGCAGCACCACGTCCTCGGCAAAGGCCTGCTGCAGGGCCGGATCGGTCATGGCGTTGCCGCCATACTTGATGACCATGGTCTTGCCATGGAACTGGCGGATGTAGGGCAGCGCCTGCGCCAGGATGTCGGCCTTGGCGCGCGCGGTGGAGGCGTTGGTTTCGAGGGTCATGGCAGGCGGTGGGGGTCGGGTGAAAAGCGGCAAGCCGCACATGATAGAAGAACGCCTACATCCGCGAGCCGCGAAACACCCGCGGCACCTTGAAGCGGATCAGCATCAGATACGCCCACACGTAGCTGACCGCAAACAGCACGCAAAAGCCCAGCAGCACGCCGCTGAAGCGCCAGAACAGCACGGCCGGCACGACGGTCAGCACCACGAAGCTCCACAAATACGGCGCCGTGCGGTTGTTGCGCTTGAGCATGTTGCGCGCCTCGTCCTCGTCCAGCACGCTGCGCACCAGGCGCCGGTACACCAGCTGGTGCAGGTGCAGCGCGTCGGCCATGCCCGGCGAGTCGCCGCGCGCCAGCTTGCGGTAGATGGAAAACAGCGTCTCCGTCACCGGGTAGATCAAGAGCAGCAGCGGAAACCAGGGCGACACAATGGGGTGGCGCTGCACCAGAAGCAGGCTGATCACCGCGATCAGCAGGCCCCACACATAGGCGCCCGCGTCGCCGGCAAAGATCAGCCCGCGCGGGTAGTTCCACAGCAGAAAGCCGCCCGTGGCCGCCGCCAGCGCCACCGCCAGCGCCGCCAGCTCGCGGTCGCCCACCTGCAGGGCCACGTGCGCCAGCGCCAGGCTCACCACCAGCGCCACCATGCCCGCCAGCCCGTTGTAGCCGTCGATGAGATTGAAGGCGTGCGGCAACCCCGCCACCGCCAGCACCGCCAGCGCCACGCCCAGCGCCGGCCAGGCGCTCCACCAGCCATCGATCCAGGCAAAGTCCAGGCGCGGCACCGACACCCCCAGCGCGCCCCAGGCCAGCAAGGCCGAGGCCAGCGTCAGCAGCAGGCGCCAGCGCACCGTCAGGCGCTGGGTCAAGTCCTCCAGCACGCCGCCGGCCACGGCCGGCAGCAGCATCAGGCCCCACCGGGACAGGTGAATGCGCGAGGTGTCGATGTTGCCCGCCAGCTCCGCCCACTGCAGCAGCGGCAGCGCCGCCAGCGCCAGGGCCCAGGCGGCCAGCACACCCACGCCCCCCAGGCGCGGCACGTAGCCCACGTGAAAGCGCTGCGGCGCGTCCTTGGGATAGCGCCCGGCGCGCCGGCGCAGCGCCCGGCGCACGACCAGCGTGAGCACCACGGACAGCAGGAAAGCAAGAACCGCCAGCGACAACATGGGCCGTGATTATCGAAGAATGGAACCGGCCCTCCCGGCCCTCTCCGGCGCGCAAAAAATGAGCACCATGGTAGCATCCAAGCCCTTGCGCGCACCTGTGCCCGAGACGCGCCAACCGCTTGATTCTTCATGGATTCCGCACCCCCTTCCCTGCACGTCTACCAGCGCGAGATCGACACCGCCGAGCGCACCTCGCTGTCGGTGCTGGCCGCCCGCATTCCCGCCGGCGCGCGCGTGCTCGACCTGGGCTGCGGCAGCGGCGCCATCGGCCGCCACCTGGCCGCACGCGGCGGCGCCGGCCCCATCGACGGCCTGACCATCAGCCAGGACGAGGCCGATCTGGCCGCGCCCCACTACCGCCGCGTCGAGGTCGCCAACCTCGAAAGCGCCGACCTCACCGCGCTGTTTGCCCCCGCCGGCTACGACATCATCGTCTGCGCCGACGTGCTCGAGCACATCCGCCACCCCGAGCACGTGCTGGCCCAGTGCCGCACCCTGCTGGCCGACGGCGGGCACGCCCTGCTGTCCATCCCCAACGCCGGCTACGTCGGCCTGCTGGCCGAGCTGATGGCCGGCGAGTTCCGCTACCGCCCCGAGGGCCTGCTGGACGAAACCCACCTGCGCTTTTTCACCCGCCGCACCCTGCTGCGCATGCTGACCGAGGCGCGCTGGGCCGTCGATCACGTCGAGACCGTGCAGCGCCAGTTGCCCGACTCCGAGTTCAACGTCGCCTTCGACGCCCTGCCCCCCGCCGTGGCACGCCACCTGCTGGCCCTGCCCGACGCCCTCACGTATCAGTTCATCGTCGCCACGCACCCGGCGGCGGCCGCACTCGCCGTGTCCGACCCCATGCACGACAACATGGCATCGATCGCGCGCCAGCCTGACCTGTTGCCAGCGCAAGCGCTGTACTCGGCTCAACTGTACTGGGACGATGGCGAGGGTTACGCCGAAGACCGGAAATGCGTGCGAGCAGGCGTCATCGGACAGGGTCACCAGCACCTGCATTTCACATTGCCTGCCGGTGTTGTGGTCCGTCAACTCAAATTTGACCCTGCCGACCGCCCCGGCATCCTTTATCTGTACAGCTTGACGCTGCGCGAGGCCAGCCGCGGCAATGTGATCTGGCGCTGGTCAATGAGTACCGACGGCTCACAGGCGCTGCTCGCGCGGCTCGAATCGCAGCAAATGGCCTGGGGCGTGATCGCCGATGGAACCGCCTTGTCAGCGGTGTTGTGCGGGGACGATCCATGGGTCAAGTTGCCCATCGCAACCGATGTGCTGGCCCAGGTCGCCGCTGACGGCGAATTGGTGCTGGACACGGAACTGGGATGGCCCATGTCGGCCGACTACATGAGCCTGGTCGGCATGATCGCCCCGTTGCAAGCCGAGCAGACGTTGCTGCGCGCGCAAGCTGGGCGAGTGACGCAGGTGCTGGCAGACCACGAAAAACTCGCCCTTGAACACGCCCAGCTGCACCGCCTGCATGCCGACCTGCACCGCGAGCTGGTGCAGGAGCGACACGAACGCCGTCACTTGTTTGCCGAGCGCGACCGCATGCGCACCGAAGTAGCCAATGTGCGCGCAGAGCTGAAAGGAATGGCCGAGCACGTGGACAACCTGAGCAATTTGCGCTCGGTGCGCTATGGGCAAAAGCTGTCCGGCCTGTTGCGACTTGGAAAATCCTCGGCTTTGACGGAGCATCCCGCAGCATCCGGCGCACCCGCCCTGGACACCTTGCCTCCCCTGAACGCGACCAACAAAGCCACCGCCACGGCCCAAACCAGCGAGTCCGTTCCGCACGCGTTGAGTGACACGGTGGACATCATCGTACCGGTTTACCGCGGCCTTTCTGACACCCGGTTGTGCGTGGAATCGGTATTGAACAGCACGCTGTCGACCCAATACCGGCTCATCGTGATCAATGACTGCAGTCCGGAGCCTGAAGTGACCGCCTGGCTGCGTGACAAAGCTGCGTTGGAGCCCCGCATCACGCTGCTCGAAAACGAGCAAAACCTCGGATTCGTCGGCACCGTGAACCGCGGCATGAAACACTCGGTCGCTCACGACGTGCTGCTGCTCAACAGCGACACGGAGGTGGCCGGAAACTGGCTGGACCGTTTGCGCCGATCGGCCTACGCCGCCGCCAAGGTGGCCTCGGTCACGCCATTTTCGAACAACGCCACCATCTGCAGTTACCCCTCGTTCTGCGCGGCCAACCCGGTGCCCGATGGCGAAACCACGGCCAGCCTGGACGGAATGTTCGCCAGAGCCAATGCGGGTCAGATCGTGGACGTACCCACAGGCGTCGGCTTTTGCATGTACATTCGTCGCGACTGCCTGAACGAAGTCGGCTTCTTCGACGAAGAGCACTTTGGCAAAGGCTACGGCGAAGAAAACGATTTCTGTCAACGCGCGCAGGCCAAGGGCTGGCGCAACCTGCACGCCCTCGATTGCTACGTGCTGCATACCGGCGGCGTCAGCTTTGGCGACACCAAGAGCCCCCGCGAGCAAGCCGCCATGCGCATCTTGGCCAAACTGCACCCGTCCTATGACGCCCAGGTGCAAGCCTTCGTCAAGATCGATCCCGCCGCCAAGGCGCGCTTGGCGGTCGATTGGCTTCGCGCCACCGACCAAGGCAAGAAGCCCGTGGTGCTGGCCGTTCACCACCAGCGCGGCGGCGGTACCGAGCGCCATGTGCTCGAGTTGGCGCGGACGCTGGCGGACACCGTGACTTTCGTCTCGCTCAAACCAACTGGTGCGCATCACGTGATGCTGCAATGGGTGTGCCCCGTCGCTGTCGTGGGCCGCCCCGACCAAAGTTTGGCCACCCTGGCCACCGAGCCATCGGTCTGGTCCCTGTCAACCACTGGGTGCGCCGTACTGAACCTGGTTGATGAGTTGCCCACGTTGTTGCAGCTGCTGCGCACGCTGGGCGTGGTTCACGTGCACTACCACCACCTGCTGGGCCATCACGAAGTTATCTGGGATCTTCCCAGGCTGCTGGGGGTGAGCTATGACTTCACCAGCCATGATTTCTACAGCCACTGCACGAATATCACCCTGACAGGCAACGACAACCGATATCACGTGGTTGACGATCAGGGTGAATGCTGCGGGGGAACGCACCCGCCGTCGCTCCCCAACGTGGTCGAGAAAATCGACGATTGGCGCATCCGCAATCGCTTGTTCCTGGAGCGTGCGCGCTATGTGCTCTCGCCCAGCCTGGACACGGCCAGTCGCATGCATCAGGCTTTTCCGACGGCAGCCGTGCGCTTTGCGCCGCACCCCGACTTGGATTGCAGTACTCTGGTTGCGCCCACACCGCGCACGCTGTGCCCCGATCGCCCGCTGCGCGTACTTGTCATCGGCGCACTGTCCATCATCAAGGGCGCCGACGTACTTGAACAGACAGCGCGCTTGGCCAAAAAAGCTGGCGCGGCAATCGAGTTCCACCTGATTGGCTTTGGTTACCGTCACTTGCAATCCGGTCCAGGCTCGGCGCTGACCGTCTACGGCCAATATGAAGAGGCCCAGTTGCCGGCTCTGATTCAGCGAATCGGACCGGATGTGGCGTGGTTTCCCGCGTTGTGGCCGGAGACATACAGCTACACCCTGAGCGCGGCGCTGACGGCCAATTTGCCGGTGGTGGTACCCAACCTGGGCGCCTTCATCGAGCGCGTGGCCGAGCGCCCCTGGAGTTGGGTGCAGGCGTGGGACAGCACGCCCGAACAATGGATTGACGTGTTTCACGCTGTGCGCACACAACTGCTGGCGAACAGCGACATTGTGCCGGTGGCCCCTGCCATGCCTGCTGCGCTATCCAGAATGGCCCAAATGCAAGGCGCATGGGACTATCACCGAGACTACGTGGGCTTTGCCGCTGCAGTCCAATCCGGCGACGACGCCCTGCGCCGCGCGCAAGAGATCGGGCAGTTCTTTGCCAACGCAAACCGCCTCAACCCGCCGCCCGATCCCGCACGCGGTGCCTTGTACGGCCTGGCATTGCGCCTGCAGCGCGCGCCCATGCTGGGGCCCGTCATGCGCAACGTTCCTCAAGGGCTGCGCTTTCACATCAAACGCTTGCTGAGCCGGTGATTGACTTTCGGGACGCAGCATGACGGCTTCCGCTGTCGTGACGGTTGTGGCGGTTGTGGTCACGTATCACGCTGACGCTGCACACCTGATGCGGTTGTTGCCACGCTTGGCGTCGCAGGTTGCGCATATCGTGTGCGTGGACAATACCGACGCGCCGGGTGACGTCAACCCGCCCGCCATGCTCACGCCCGACGCTCACACCACTGTGCTGCGCCTGGGCCACAACGTCGGCATTGCGCACGCGCAAAACCTGGGCATTGCGCATGCGCGCACGATGAGCGCCAGCCATGTGCTCTTGATGGACCAAGACAGTTTTCCGCCACCCGACCTCGTGCCTGCGCTGCTGCGCACGATGCAGCAGCCGAGCGCGCAGCCCGTCGCTGCTGTCGGCCCACTGTGTCGTGACGTGAAAACCGGTTGCATTCTGCCGCTGATTCAGCGCCACGGTTGGCGCGTCCGCCGCGTCGCGCCAATGACAATGACTGAATTCAACGTCACCAGCCACAAGACATCGATCACTGTCGAATACATTCCCGCATCGGGCAGCCTGATCGACTTGGCATTGCTCGAGAGAGTGGGCCCATTGCAAGCCGATTTTTTTATTGATCGCGTGGACGTCCAGTGGTGCCTGCGGGCGCGCTATCTCAATCTCGCCATTGTCGTCAACCCGGCCGTGAAGATGGATCACGACCAAGCCACACGCGTCGTGCGTCTGGGCACCCGGACGCTGTACGTCGGTCACGATTTTCGCGCCTACTTTCACGTGCGAAATTCACTGGCCATGGCGCTACGGGCGCGCATTGCGCCGTTTTGGCGCATAGATCAACTGCTGAAACTGCCGGTCTACATGGCACTGCATATCGCTACCGCGCAGCACGGTCGCTGGAGCATGACCGGCTTGATGATTGCCGCCGTGCGCGACGCCCTGCTCTGCCGCATGGGCCGTGGGCATTTCACCGATCGGCCCCTACACTGAGATGAATACTCATCACAGGTACTTCCGGCGGATGAAATGATGCGTGCGTCCCACCCTCTCCACCTGCCTGCAAGGCGGCTGGCCCGTGGTCGCGCCCGACCTGGGCGCTTTTGCCGAGCGCCTGGCCGGCCGCCGCTGGAGCTGGGTCGTGCCCTGGCAGCAGCCCACGGCCGACTGGCTGCGCTTTTTCACCGACATCCGCACCCGGCACTTCGCCACCGGCCACAGCCCCGAGCCGCTGGTGCCCGTGCCCGCCGTCGACAGCGCCGGCCCCGCCGCCGCCCACGCCGCGCAGCCCCCCGCCTGGTACGCCGGCGCCTACCTGGCCGATCTGCCCGCCTCCAGCAACACCGCCGTGCCCGCCTCGGCCTGGGCCGCCTTCCTGCCGGCCCTGAATGCCGACGCCGGCGGCGCCAAGGGCCAGGTGCTGGGCGCCCTGGCTCGCCTGCGCGCGCTGCCGGTGCTGGCCCCCGTGGCGCGGGCCATTCCCGCGCAGTGGCAGAGGCGGCTCAAGAACTGGTTGCGCACTTGAACAAAGGGGTCACAGAATCGACCCCTGCGCGCCACCATTTGCGGCTTCATGTCCTGTGATCCCCAAGTGATCCCCGCCGCCCCACCGCCCTTGGCCCGTGCCACGCCACGGCCATGGTTGTGCCGGCTGTCGGCGCGGATGCTCTCAGGGCTGCTGCTGGCACTCGGCGTGGCCGCGACCGCCGCGACCGCCGCACCCGCCGGACGCGGCCACGTTGACGGGGTCGCGCTCGACGGACGGCAGATGACGGTGGCCGGCTGGGCGGCGTCCGAGCAACCCGAGCTGTTCGTCACCAACCTCATCGTGAACCTGGATGGCCGCCAGGTCTACCGGGGTCGGATGCAGGGCGTCGATCGCCCCGACGTGGCGCAGGTCTTGCAGCGTCCCGACTGGCGCGGCAGCGGTTTTTCGGTGCGCTTCATGCTGCCCCAGCGCCTGCCGCCGGGCTCCTACACGATCGACGTGTCGGCGCGCCGCGGCGATGGCAGTGAATTCCCGCTCGCCATCGACCCGGTCATGGCACGGGTCACGGTTGCCGGCCCCGCACCGCCGTCAAACGCCGTGCTGGCCACCTTGCTGCTGGCGGCTGCCTTGCCGCTGGCGGCCCTGGTCCTGCCTTCGATCCGCGCTTGGCCGCGCGGCATGCTGCCATCCCGGGGCTTTGCATGGGCGCTCGCTGCATCCTTCGCGCTGCTGGTCGCCCTGGGCGTGACCGGCTCCTCGCTGGCCTTGCTGCTGCGCGCGCCAACGGTGACCGCCGAGTCCATGTCGCCATGGTTTGGCCAGCCGCAAATCGCGCGCAGCGACGAATGGGAGGTGCTCACGCCGCTGGCCCTGGCGCAGGGCGCGCACGTGCCCCGCTGGCCGGTGCTCAACCGCAACCTGGGCGAGCAAGGCCAGAACATGCTGGTGATGGGCATGACCGGGCTGCCGGTGGCGCACCTTTCGGCGCTGGCCAAACCCGCCACCTGGGGCCATTTCGTCCTCGACCCACGCCGCGCGCTGGCCTGGACCTGGTGGTTGCCCATCATTGGCGCACTCGGCGCCCTCTGGTGCCTGTTCATGCGCCTGACGGGGCTGCGCTGGCAGCCGGCGGCGGCGTTGGCCGCCGCTCTGGTGCTGGCGCCATATTCGGTCGGCTTTTCCTTCTGGCCGGCCTACCTCGTCATGTTTGCCGCGCTCGGCCTGCTGGCGCTGGACCGCCTGCTGCACGCTTCCCGTACCGCGGCCGGCCTGGCCTGGGGCGGGGCGCTGGGCTGGTCGGCCGCCGGCTACGCGCTGGTGCTCTATCCGGCGTGGCAGATCTCGCTGGCCACGCTGTGCGTGCCGCTGGCGCTGGCCTGGGCCTGGCGCGAACGCACGCGCTGGCACTGGCGCCGGCCGCAGACCCTGGGTCTGCTGGCCGCGCTGGCGCTCGCCGCCACGCTGCTGCTGGCCTGGTGGCTCGACGCGCGCGAGGCGGTCGCCGCGATGCGCGAAACCGTCTATCCCGGCCGACGAGTCACCGAAGCCGGCGGCGACATCGACCTGTGGTTTCTGCTCAAGGGCTGGCTCAACCCGTTCACCCTGCACGTGGACGCACCCATGGTGCGCAGCGAAGCGGCTTCGTTCCAGTTTTTGTGGCTGCCGACCCTGGTCGTGGTGGCCTGGCGGTGCCTGCGCACGCGCCGCGCCGATCCGGTGGCGCTGGCCCTGCTGGCGTTCGCGCTGTTCGCGCTGACGTTCCAGTTCATCGGGTTTCCGCGGTGGCTGGCGCGCCTGACCTGGTGGGACTCGGTCACCTCGTACCGGGTCGATCTGGCGCTGGGCGTGGCCCAACTGCTCCTGATCGGCTGGTGGCTGGCACAGGACGACGAGTTCGCCCTCCCCACGACAGCGCGCCGCATTGTCGCCGCCGCACTGGCGCTGGCCGTGCTGGCGCAAGCCACGTGGGAGAGCGCCCACATGCCGCTGGACATCGCCGACGGACTGCCCCGTGGCGTGCTGATGCTGGCGGCCGCGGCTGCTGCGGGGGCGGCCGCGCTCTGGGTGCTCCGGCACGGCGCCGCCTTCATTGCTCTCTACCTTGGCTGGACGCTTGCCGCCACGCTGTCGTTCAACCCCTTGGGCCAGGCGCCCGCCGGCCTGACGCTGACGGAACCGCTGCGCATCGCGGGCCTGGCTGACGACACCGCGCACAACGGCCCCCGGCGCGGTGTCGCCGTCATCGGCCAGCGCCACTGGGCCATGACCCTTCCGGCCGCCGGCGTGCCGGTCGTCAACAACGTGTTCTATTACCCGCAACCCGCGTTGTGGGCGCGGCTGGACCCCGCGGGCCGGTACCGCGGCGTTTACAACCGCTACCACCGCCTGTTGCTCGAACTCGCGCCCCTGCCCGGCGACACAAGCGTTCTCATCGAATCGCCGCGCCTCGATGAAGTGCGCCTGACGCTCGACCCCGCGCGCTTCGACTTTCGCTTGCTGGGTGCAAGCCATGTGCTGGCGCCGGTGCGCGACGCCGCCGCCCTGGGCTCCAACCCGACGCTGGCGTTGCAACCGATCGGCGCCGGCGCAGCGGTATACACGCTGTTCGAGGTGCGGCCCTGAGGTCGCTCGGCGCCGCGCCGCCTCACTTATTCAACAGCCATGCATCCTGGTGGTTCCAGAACCACACGGGCGCCACCACCGCTTGGGCCGGCGCGGGGCCCAACTCGCGCACCCGGGCGCGCACGAAGTGCTCGTCCGTGAATGCGGTGCCATACTCCTGTGCATCGATGGCGTTCGATTCGCTCGAAGCAGCAAAAAAATAACCCTCGCCATCCAGCGTCACGCCGGCGCGGCGCGCCGCCTCGATGCCGTGGGTCGAAAACACCAGCAGCCCGCCCGGCGCCACCGCGTCCCACAGCACCGACAGCCAGCGCCCCCAGCTGCCGCGCGGCAGGTGGCTGAACAGCGACAGCACGAACACCAGGTCGTAGCGGCGCGGCCAGGCCAATTGCTCGGGCACGGCGTGCGACACGAAGCCCTGCACGCCAAACGTCGCACGCGAAAACGCCACCGCATCCGCCACCACGTCCGACACCGTCACCCGCTCGGCACCGATCGCCTTGGCCAGGTGCCGCGTGAAGCGCCCGTGTCCGCTGGCAAATTCCAGCACGTGATCCATCTTGACCAGCGGCCGGTCGGCGCGCTCCAGCAGCAGCAGCAGCTCCGACAGCGTGCGCCAGCCATCGGCCAGGTAGTCGCGCAGCGGGTTGTTGGACGTGGGGTGGCCGGCAAAAAAATGAAAAATGTCGTCCTGCGGCGCAATGCGGCAGTCCAGCCCGAACATGGTCGCAAACGCACCGTCCAGGCCGCTTTGCTCGATCAGGTTGTGCGCAGCCAGGCGCGTGGCGGCGTGGGCGCGCGCGCGCAGCAGCGCGGCGCCGGCGCCGGCGCGGTCGCCCGCGGCCAGCCGCTGCTGGCCTTCTTGCAGCAGGGCTTGCGCATCGTCTGGCGCTGCGGGATTCAATTCATGCATGGGGTCGAGTCCTTCATTCCCAGCGATGCGGCAAGCGCACCAGGCCAGGCATCAGCGTCGGCCGGACAAAGCGAAAGTGCCGAAACTGAAACCACTGTTCATAAACCACCAGCCCGCTGGCATCGAACAAGAACGCGCTGATCACGTACTGCCCGCTGTGCAGGCCCAGCTCGGGAAAGGTCAGCACCGACTGCCACACGCCGGGCGCCACCTCGGTCGGCGCCGCGCCATCCTCGTGCGTGGCCAGCGACGTAATGCCCACGCCCTGCGACTGCTCGATCATGAAGCCGATGTTGGGCCGCTCCTGGTCGCGCCCGCGCACCGTGATGGTCACCACCAGGTCCGTGCTGTCCAGCAAGGGCGGATCGACGGCCTCGTCCAGCGCCGCAATTTCCACCGACAGGATGGCCGCCGCATCCTGCACAGTCGCCGGCACGGGCGCCGGCGCGCTGGCGGCCATCGCGGGCGCCGGCGCATCCGCCGGGCCGGCCAGCAGCCGCGTGTGCATCTCGTACGCGCCGATCACCGCCTCGGTCGGCCCCAGCTCCATCACCCGCCCATGGTCCAGCCATAGCGCCACGTCGCACAGCTGGCGCACGTGGTAAGGGCTGTGCGAGCAAAACAGGATGGTGCAGCCGTTGGCGCGAAACGCCTCGATGCGCTCGATGCATTTTTTCTGAAAGCGCTGGTCGCCCACCGCCAGCGCCTCGTCGATGATCAGCAGGTCCGGCTCCACCGCGGTCACCAGCGCAAAGGCCAGCCGCACCACCATGCCCGACGAATAGGTCTTCACCGGCCGGTCGATCGCCTCGCCGATCTCGGCAAAGGCCAGCACCTCGGCCTCCAGCGCGGCCATCTGCTCGTGCTCGATGCCGATCAGGCTGCCGCCGAAGTACAGGTTCTGCCGCCCCGTGAAGTCGGGGTGAAAGCCCGCCCCCAGCTCCAGGATGGCCGTGATGCGCCCGCGCCGCTCGATCTGGCCCTGCGTGGGCTGCACCGTGCCCGTGATCAGCTTGAGCAGCGTGCTCTTGCCCGCGCCGTTGTGCCCCACCACGCCCAGGCACTGCCCGCGCTCCAGTTGCAGCGACACCCCTTGCAGCGCCCAGTGGCTGCGGTGCAGCGCGCGCCCCGTCAGCAGCGACTTCAGGCGCGCGCGCGGCGAGTCGTACAGGCGGTATTCCTTGCCCACACCGGCCAGGCGCAGAGGCGGCGGCCCCCCGGCGCTGGTTTGAACGGCGTCGGCGCGCAGGTTCAAGGCCTGCGCCGGCGTGGCACTTCCCTCGCCCATCGCTCCACTCGCGGTATTCACCAGGGTCTCGCCCTCACAGGCTCTTGTGTCGCGCAACGTATTCGTCCAGCAATTGCCGGATCATTTCTTGGTATTGCATGGGGTGCTTGCGCGCGGCCTCCTTGAAGAAGTCCACGCTCTTCGAACTCAGCGAGATCGTGACCTTGGTTTGCTCGTTTTTCAGCACCAGTTGCTCGGGCGAGGGCAAGAAACCGGGCACCACGCGGATCGCGCCCAAGGGCTCGTCAGTGTATCGAATTGGCTTGTTCATAAACGGCCTTGCCTTTGCGCCAATACCCGGCACCAACGCCCCGTGAAACGCACCGTCGCGCTCACGAGCCCTGCGCATCCAGCCGCTCCAGAATTTTCAGCGCCGCCGCCGGATCCGCCTGCGCCGCCATCGCGCGAAACCGTGCCTCGGCGTCAAACGCGGCGATGGCCTGCGTGCTCATTTCCTCGATCAGCTTGTTCATGGACAGCCCGCGGCTGTGCGCCACCTGTTTCAAGCGGCTGGCCGTCGGGTCAGGCAGTCGAATCGTCAAGGTGCTCATGGCCATTTCTCCAGGCATTGGGCCGGCGTCAACACCCGAAGGTGTTCAAAACTCAGTTCGCCGTGGCGCAGGTCGTGCACGTTGTGGGTGACCACAGCATGCGCGCCGCCCGCCACCGCCAGCTCGATAAGGTGATTGTCGCCCTCATCCCGCAAGTTGGGGCGCCAGCCAAAATAAGGCGTCACCCAGCGGCCCGAAGCCGCCAATGCCGCCAACACCTGCCAGCGCTCCGTCGGGGTCGTTGCATCGGTCCACAGGTGCGGTCGCGCCATCACATCCTCATATTCCAGCCACAGCGTGGTGCCAAACAGTGGTACATGGCGCCCTTGCAAGACATGCCGAATCAGTTGCCTCGAAGCACCGCCGCCAGAGCGCAGCGCGGCAACGAGAACGTTCGTGTCCAAGACCAGTTTCACCATTTTTTGACAGCATATATGCTGTCATCTTGATTTGTCAATGCGGCTGTCAAGCATGCCCAGTGGCAAACTCCTACAACCAATCCACCAACTGATCCCGGCTGCGCGCCACCGCCAGCGACAGCGCGCCGGCCAGCAGGGCGATCCAGGCGGCCAGCACCAGCCACACGTCGGCCGGCGGCCAGGCGCCTTGCAGCAGCGCCGACTGGTAGCCCAGCACCGGCGCCGTCATGGGGTTGAGCCACAGCAGCCAGCGCCAGCGCTCGGGAAACAGCGTGGCCGGAAACAGCACCGGCGACAAAAACACCCCCAGCGACAGCGCCACGCCCACCACCTGCACCACGTCGCGCAGCGCCGCCGCCAGGATCGCCAGCAGATAGGCCAGCAGGAAGCACAGCAGCCCCTGCAAGGCCAGCAGCGGCAGCAGCGCCCACACGCCCGGCGCAAAGTGGTGACTGCCCGCGTACAGCGGCAGCAGCGCCAGCAGCAGCGGCGCAAACACCACGCCGCTGGCCAGCACCGCCCGCGCCGGAAACAGCGCCGGCGGCAGCGGGTTCTTGTGCAGCAGGCCGCCCGCGTCCAGCAGGCTGGTCATGCCGCGCTGGGTGGCGTCGGCAAAGGCCATCCAGGGCAGCATGCCCACGATCAGGTAGGTGCCCACGCGGCCGGTGGGCGCACCCGCGCCCAGGCGCATGCCGAACACCACGTCGAACACCAGGTAATACGCCGCAATGGTCAGCAGCGGCGGCAGCCACACCCACAGCACGCCGCCGGCCGAGCCGGCAAAGCGCGCCGCCAGCTCGCGGCGGGTCATCACCGCCAGCAGCGCGCGCAGGCGCCAGAGCTGGCCGCACTCGGTTGCCAGCGCGCCGGGCATCAGCATGGCTCCAAAGCCGCCCGCCGCGCTACGCGCGCCGGCAAGGCGGCGGCCCTCGTCAGGCCGGTCGGCCGCAGGCACGCCACCCCCGGCCGCCCCACTCAGCGTGACGCCTGCTCGGCGATGGCCTTGAGCGCGGCCTGGTCCACCTTGGCGCCGGCGCCGGCGGCGTCCCACAGGCGCTCGCGCGCTTGGGACTCGATCTTGGCGGTGGCTTCCTTTTCCAGCTCGGGCGCCACGTCCTCGAACTTTTGCGCGCTGGCGGGCTTGCGGGCCTCCAGCTCGATGATGTGGTAGCCATATTTCGTCTTCACCGGACCGGCCAGCTCGCCCGGCTTCTTCAGGTCAAAGGCCGCGTTCTCGAACTCGGCCAGCATCTTGCCGCGACCGAAAAAGCCCAAGTCGCCCCCGCGCTGGGCGCTGGCCTTGTCGCTGGAATTCTCCAGCGCCAGCTTGGCAAAGTCCGCCCCCTTGCGCAACTGCGCCATCAGGTCCTCGGCCTTGGCCTTGACCGCCGCGTCGTCGCTGCCGTCCGGCGCCAGGGGCAGCAGGATATGGCGCACCTGCACCTGTTCGGGCACTGCAAAGCGCTCGGGATGTGCGCGGTACTCGGAGCGGGCAAACTCCGCCACCGCCTTGGGGTCGGGCGCGGCGCCCTGCGCCTTCTGGTCGAGCCAGAGCTTGCTCAGGGCGCGTTCGCGCACCAGCTCCAGGTATTCGGCGCCGGCGCGGGTCTTGTCGATTCCCCCGGCCAGGGCCTGCTGCGACAGCGCCCGCTGGTTGTAGATGGTGCGTGCAAAGCGATCGACGGTCTGGGGCTGCGACCAAAAGGTCGCGCGCTGGGCCGGCGGCACCACCTCGTTGACCATCGCCTCGAGTTCGCTCTGGGTAACGTTGCCGGCCGGGCCGGAGACGACCACGGTCGATGGGTTGGCCGCGGGGGCCGCAGCTGCGGCAGCGGGCTTGGTGGCCGGCGCCGGCGCCGGCGCCTGTGGCTGCGCGGCGCAGGAAAGGGAAACACACAGCGCAGCGGCAAGCGCGATGCGCGAAGACAGCAATCGAATGGGCAACATGACTTGAAAAATGAAGGCCGGCCAAGGAGCGCCGTGGACACCCCGGCGCCCCGGGTGCGCTGCACGCCGGCACTGGGCAAAAGCGTTAATGATACTCCGGCCATTGAGCTTTTGTGACGGCGCGGCATCGCGCGGTGCAGGCAGGGACGGAGCCACTTGCGGCGCGCCCGCGGGCAGCGTCGCGGCGGCCGGCGCGGCAATGTGGCGCGGGGCCAGCGCGCGCCACGGGCCGGTGGCGGGCCCGACCGGGCCGCCAACAAAAAAAGGGCGGGATTGCTCCCGCCCTTTTCAAGCCTTGGACCGGGGCCGGCGCGGTGAGCGCCGGCACCCGTGCCCGCCCGCCAATTACGGCGTGTAGCGGTGCGGCACGGTCAGGTCGTAGTTGATGCCGCCGTTCACGTTCTTGAACTGGATGGCTGCATAACCCACGATCGGCAGACCATTGGTCACACCGGTGCGCAGCGACGCCCAGCCGGCTTGGCCAGCCAGCACGCTGTTCACGTTGCGGTTGGTGATGGCCGCTTTCAGGGCCGAGGTGGCGCCGAACTGGGCCACGAACACTTCGCCGCAGTACGGGAAGGTGGTGCCGGGCGAGAAGCCACCGCTGGCGACCTTGGAGCCTTCTTCACGGTCGAACGAGCCGAGCGCGAAGTCGCGGCACAGTTGCGGACCGTAGTCGGTTTGACGCAGCGAAACGTCACCATAGAACACGCTGGTGTTGCCATTGACCGCAGCGGCCGTGGCGGCGCTGCTGCCGTAGGCAACGGCGGTGTGGTAGCGGCGCGTGGGCTGCGCCACCACCCAGTCGGTCACGAAGGGCACGGCAGCGCCGGCGGCCGTGGCGATGTACTCGTTGACCACGTTGGGCTTGGCCAGCGCCAGGCTGATCACGTCGGCCTGAGTCGCGGCGGCGGTGCCGGTCAGCGGGGTGGACATGTCAGGCAGGTCGAACCACAGCGCCGGGATGGTGGCGCCAGGGGCCGGCGGCGCGGCCGAGGCCAGCAGCGGGTCGGCCGTGAGCTGGTTCAGCGCCGTGGCGTAGCCATTGGTGTTGGCCTTCAGGACGTTGCGGTCGATGGTGCTGCCGATCTGCGGCGAGAAGGCGAAGTTGGCCGGGCCAGCGACATACAGGCCGTTGAAGATCATCCCGCCCACGGCGTTGACGATGGCGGTCTGCTCGCCGCTGTAGGCGCCTTGGGCGTCTTGCTGGTAAATGGTCCAGGAGCCCATCAGGCCGCCGGTCGGGTTGTTCAGACCCAGCGCTCGCGCAGTGCCTGCCGTGGCGTCGTCGCCGGCCGCAACGATGTTGGTCGTCAGCAGGTTGGCAAAACCAGCGCCGCTGCAAGGCGCCACGCCGCCCACGTGCTTGATGTTGGTGAACAGCGGGTTGACCTTGGTGCCGACCGCGCCGCCCTTGGCGGCGAGCATGGGCGGAATGTCGGCCATGTTCAGCACTTCGACGTAGCCTTCACGCGTGAGCGCGTTCTTGACATCAGCGGTAGCGTAGCTGGGCAGGCGCAGGTCGCTGAACACGCCCGGCCAAGCGGACTGGTCGGGGATGGTGCAGGACTTGTCGGGGGTGACGATTTGCGCACGGCCCGCGGCATTTTGCGACACCATGCCGCTCCACACGTCGCCGGGGGAGAGGAACAGGGTGAAGTCAAGCACATCGTCCGAGTTGGCGGCGCCACGGAAACGCACCTTGACGGCCTTGCCGTTGACGGCGTCGGTGTTGACGATGTTGACCAGCGTGGCCATGTTGCCCTGCGCCGTGTAGTACGGCGTGAACAGCTGGTGGCCGGTGCCGGCCGGATGCAGCAGCACAGTGCCGGCAACCGCGCCGTCGGTGTCGAACACGGCGATGGCGTTGGCGGTGCTGGCAACACCCAAGCCGCCCAGGGCAACTGCAGCGCTCAGCGACAGAATGCTCTTTTTCATAGCTATTGACTCCATTAAGAAAAAAAGGTTGCAAGACCCAAGCGAATCTTGGAGATGCCCGGCAATGCTAACACGGCGTTGCTGGCAAACTCAATCAGTCAAGGGGCCGTTACAAGGACTGAGAGACGATTTGTTGTATTTGTCGCACACTCGGTGGGCATGGCCTGACGCAGACCGCGCAGCATGGCGGCAGCCCGTGGCGCGCGCGGACGTCACAGCGACTGGTAGTACCACCACTGACCATCGGCGCGCACCCAGGTTTCGTCGATGAAGCCGGTCAGCTCCTGACCCTGAAAGCGCGGCACGTTGATCGTGCTGGTCAGACGCAGGCGTACGGTGCAGCGCTCCGGCTCGCAGGTGACTTGATGCACCTGCACACCCTTCCACTGGCCGGCGCCACCAAAGCGCTTGTAGTAGTCCTTCTGGGCCACCAGGGCGCGGTAGGCGGGCTGGGTGTATTCCCAGGCCTTTTCAAAGTTGCGGTGAATCAGCGCGTCCCAGCGCGCTTCGACGCGCTCGGTGACGACCTGTTCGGGCGTCTTGGGGGTGAAGGCGGCGCAGCCGGCCAGCGCCAGCACGCCGGCCGCCAGCAGGGGCGCCAGCGCGCGGCGCGTGGGGCGAAAGCGTTGGGTTTGAGTCATCAGGCAGATCTCCTTGGGAAAATGGGTTGGGGTTGGGGATGGGGCGCGGTGCGCCGGGGCCGTACTACTGAATCGGGCGGGTGAAAAAGGTTCGCGAAGGGGGGCGCGCGCCCGGTCTTGCTCCCTCGCCCCTCTGGGGAGAGGGTGGGGGTGAGGGGCTTTCTGGCGTTGGATTTGTTGGCTGTTGTTCGATGCTTGGTTGGCGCTGCTTTTTTCCGCTGGCCGGGATGTGCGCCCGGCGGCGCAGTCCCTTTCTTTGCTTCGCCAAAGAAAGGAACCAAAGAAAGGCGACCCCACGTCTGCGACCCCTGCGCTTCGCTACGGGGCAAACCTGCGTCGCACCGCTTGCGGGGTGCGCCGCAGAACTCGCTGCGTTCACTTCGTTCACTGCGCTCAAACAACCGCGGCGAGTCAGTCAACGAAGCGCGTGCATGCTGCGCTGCACGCGCCACCCCGCAAGCGCCGCGCCGCAGGCGCAGCCTCAAGGGGGTGGAAAAACCATTCGGGCCATCGCTGCGCTCGGCCCCAGGTTTGGCTGTTGGCGGGGCCGAGCGCAGCGATGGCCCGTGTTGGAGTTGAACTCCCCTCTGGCCGTGCCGAGAAGCGCAGGGCGTGGGGCGGGCATGGGCAGCGCAGCATGCCCATGCATCGTGATCTGACTTGCTGCGGTTGTTTGAGCGGCGTGAGCGCAGCGAACAAAGCGAGTTCCGCAGCACCGCCCCATGACCGAGCATCGCAGGCTGCCCGCAGCGAAGCGAAGGGACACGGCCAGTGGGGTCGCCTTTTCTTTGCCTACTTTCTTTTGGCGACGCAAAAGAAAGTAGGTGCGCCGCCGGGCGCACATCCCGGCCAGCGGAAAAAAGCAGCGCCAACCAAGCATCGAACAACGGCCAACAAGTCCAACGCCGACGGCCCCTCACCCCAGCCCTCTCCCCAAAGGGGCGAGGGAGCAAAACCGGGGCTCGGCCGCAGCCGGGGGCAGTTGAACGGCCGCAGCCCCTCACCCCAGCCCTCTCCCCAGAGGGGCGAGGGGGCAAGGCCGGGCATGGATGCGCCGGGGAGCGGCTCAACCGCTGCGGCTCGCCGCCCTCACCCTCTGCCCAGAGGGGCGAGGGAGCCCGCTGGCACGGGGTCATGTCAGGGGCGCGCGGCGGCGGGCGTGGGGGCGATCAGGCCGCCGCTGCCCAGCATGCCCTGCATGCGGTCGCGCAGCTCGCGGCTGATGGCGCGGGCGTCGTCGTCGGAGCGCAGCACGCGCGGGGTGAGGATGACCAGCAGCTCGGTGCGGGACGCGGACTGGGTGTGGGTGCCGAACAGCGCGCCCAGCACCGGGATGGCCGAGAGGAAGGGCAGGCCGGCCTTGGAGTTGCTGGCGTTGTCCTTGATGAGGCCGCCCAGCACCAGCGTCTCGCCCGAGCGCACGGCGACCTTGGAGTCGATCTGGCGCTGCATGAAGGTGGGGTAGCCGGCGGTGGCGGCGGAGGTGGAGTCGGGGCCGATGTCGGTGACGGTCTGGCTGATGTCGAGCGTGACCAGGTCGCCCGCACTGACGGAGGGCGTGACGCCAAGCATGACGCCGGTGTCCTTGTACTGGATGTTGGTGGTGATGACGTTGTTGGTGCCCGTGGTGCTGCTGAGCACGGCGCCGGTGTTGATGGGCTGCTGGGTGCCCACCTGGATGGCGGCGGTGTGGTTGTCGAGCACCATGAGCGAGGGGCTGGACATGACCTTGAGCAGCGACTGGTTGGCCAGCGCGGTGAGCACGGCGCTGATGTTGCCGGCCGAGTTGCGCAGGGTGTAGGTGAAGGAGGTGCTGTTGGCTGGGGTGGCGGCCGTGGCGGCGTTGCCCAGCATGCCGGTGCCGCTGCCGCCCAGGGTGCCGCCGTTGAAGGCCCATTGCAGGCCGTATTGCAGGCCGTCGCCCAGGGTGACTTCGACGATGGAGGCCTCGATGAGCACCTGGGCGCGCTGCACGTCCAGGCGCTTCAGCGTGTTGGCAATGCGCTGGTATTCGGCGGCGCTGGCGTGGATGAGCAGGGTGTTGTTGATGCGGTCGGCCATGACGCGCACGTTGCCGCCCAGGGTGGTGGTGGTGACGTTGGGGCCGCCGGCCTGCGCGCCGCCCTGCCCCGCGCCGACCTGGGTGCCCAGGCGGCTGCCCAGACCGCCGCCGCTGCTCATGCTGCCAAAGCCGGTGCCGCCCAACCCGCTTTGCCCGAAGGGCGAGCTGGTGTTGCGGTTGGCGCCGTACTGGCTGGCGAAGCTGCTGTTGACGTTGTTGGCACCGCCCACGCCGGTGAGGCCGGGAGCCACGCCGGTGAGGCCGCTGAAGCCGGAGGTCTGCTGGGTGGCGCCGTAGATGCCGTTGAGCAGCTCGGCCAGGTGGTCGGCCGAGCCGTTTTGCACCTTGTAGACGAACAGCTGGGGCTCGGCGCTGTTCATGTTGGGCTGGTCGAAGCGCTCGATCCAGTAGCGCGCCTCGTCCAGGTAGGCGGCGCGCGGGGTGATGACCATGACGGCGTTGATGCGCTCGATGGGGATGACGCGCAGGGCGCCGAACAGGGGGCTGTTCTCGCCCAGGCCCTGCAGGGCGGGCGCGCCGGCGGCCGCACCCGCGGCGCCAGGGGTCACGGAGGCGGAGGTGCCGCCCGCGCGGGCGGTGACGCCGCGCGCGGCGGCGCCGGCGGCCTGGGCCGAGGTCTGGCCGCCGGGGGCGCCGGCACCGGCTGCGCCCGTGCCGCCGGAGAGCAGGCGCAGGGCGTTGTCCACCTCGGCGGCGCTGGTGTACTTGAGCGGGAACACGCCCACGGACATGCCGCGCAGCAAGTTGACGTCGAAGGTCTTGACCAGGTCGAGCCAGCCTTCGGCCTCGGCGCGGGTGCCGCGCAGGATGAGGAAGTTGCGCAGGGTGTCCACGCGGACGATGGCGTCGCCGGCGATCAGCGGGCGCAGGATGTTGGCCATCTCGGTGGCGCCCAGGTATTCGAGCGGCACGACGATGGTGCCGTAGCCGGGCGGCAGGGGCTTGCCGGGCTCGGCCACGACGGGGGCGCTGACGATGCCCTTGAGCGATTCGGGCGTGCCGACGTGGTAGGTGCCGCGGGTGTCGCGCGCCATGACGATGCCGTTGGCCTGCAGCGCGCCTTCGAGCAGCAGCAGGGCGCGGTCGGGGCTGACGGCCTGGCGCGTGGTGAGGGTGATGGTGCCGCTCAGCGGCGGGTGGACGATGTAGTCGACCTTGAGCAGGTCGCCCAGCACGACCTTGACCACCTCGGCGGCGGGGGCGGATTCGAACTTGAGGCTGGTGCTGGCGCCGCGCACGGGCGGGTTGGCGGGGGTGTGCGGCGGCGCGATCAGGCGGTCGTTGCCGCGGATGATGATGGGCTCGGCGCGGGGGGCGTCGTTCTCGGACGGCGCCGAGGCGACCGGCGCGGGCGCACTGGCCGCGGGGGCGACGGCGCTGGCGGCGGGCGCGGGCGTGGCCCAGGCCGACGCCGGCGCGGCCGCCGGGGCCGGCCCGCCGCCCAGGTCGGCGCAGGCGCTCAGGGCGGCGGCCGTGGCCAGGGCGAGCAGCGGGGGGAGGAGTCGGGACTTGGGCATGGCGTGCGTGAAGGGATCAGGGAGAACGAGCGGCGGCGGCCGATTGTGTCAGAGCTTGAGAGTTTTTTGGGCGTGCCCGAGGAGCGCGTCAAAACGCGGCCAATCGAGGCGCAAAGCGCAGACGTAGCTCGGGCTACGGCGAGCATTTGCAACGACGAGTGGGCGTGTTTTGGCGTGATCAGCGAGCATGGACAAAAGACTCTCAAGCTCTCAGGTCAGCGGTGGTCGGGGCGCGGCGCGCCCCCGGCAGAGCCCACCGGCCGGCCGCGGGGCACGCAGGCGATCGTGGTGACGACCGCGCAAGGCCACGCCGCCACGCCGCTACGCCGCCGCGCCGCCGCGCTGGCGGCGCGCGCCGGGCGCCCGCGCGGCGGAGACGGGAGATGCGCCATTCAATTGGGTGCGCTGGCCGGCGCACTGGCGGGCGCGCCGCCACCGAAGGCGCCGATTTGCGGGGTCGAGGCGGCCGGCGCCGCCGGGGCAGCGGGCGCGGCCGGTGGCGCGGCCTTGCTGCCGGCACTGTCGCCGGAAGGGTTGCAGGCGGCCAGGGTGGCGAGGGCCAGCGCGGCGGCCAGGGAGGAAAGCAAACGGGCGGGGGTCATGAGCAGCTCCTTGCAAAAGGCGATGGGCCAGGCCATCGCAAAGTCAGCGGGACGGGCCGGCGGGCTTGGCGGGCAGGCGGACGCCACCGCCGAAACTGCCCAGGGGCGCCGGTTGCGACGCGGCCGCCGCGGGAGCGGGGGCCGTTGTGGCCGGCGCGGCCGGCGGTGGCGGGACGCGCGCGGGTGGGGGCGCCGGCGCCATGGGTTTGGCGGCGCCAGCAGCAGCGTTGGTGGCGGTCGGAGCGGCGCCGGTCGTGGGGGCGGCGCCGGGGGCACCGGACGGGGCCGCGGCACCGGGGGCCGCAGCGGCGGCGGGGGCCTGCCATTCGAGCGTGCGCTCCTGGCCGCCGCGCACGAACACGGCCTGGCGGTCGTGCAGGCGCGCCAGCTTCCAGTCGCCGACCGATTCGCCCACGCGCACGAAGCGGGCCTTGCCGCCCTCCTCCAGCATGACGCCGCTGAGCGTGGGGCCGGCGATGACGCCTTGCAGCCGGGCCTGCTCGATGGGGCTGGGCGCGGCCTTGGGGGCGGAGGCGACGGACGCCGTCGACAGCACCGGGCGGCGGTTGTCGTTGAACAGCGGGCGCTCGGTGACGATGGGAGACAGGGCGCCCGCAGCGGGGTTGGCGCGCAGCAGGGCGGCCCGCACGTCGTCGAGGTTGGGCGGCTGCGGGGGCGGTGCCTGCCACTGGCGCCAGGCGGCCAGCGGGCCGGGCGCCCACCACAGGGCGGCCAGCAGCGCCAGCATGAGGGCCAGGGCGGCGGTGTAGAGGGCGCGGGCGCGGCGACCGGTCATGGCGCGTGCCCCTTGAGGACGTACAGGTCGAGCTGGGCGAACACGATGGGCGGGTCGCCGCCAAAGGCGCCACGCTGCACGCCGAGCTGCAGGGTGTTGGTGTAGATGGCGGGGCGCTGGCGCGCCAGCTCGGCCAGCAGCGCGGCCAGGGCCGGCCAGTCGCCTTCGATGCGCAGGGACAGGCCGATGCGGTCGAAGCCCTTTTCGTCGCGCGGGGCGGCGGTCTGGCTGCTGGAGACGCGCAGGCCGCGGGCGGAGGCCAGCTCGCGCACGCGCTGCAGGGCGGCGTTGCCGGTCTGGCTGGCGTCGTCGGCGGTGGGGTAGACGAATTCAGCCAAATTGGCCGTCAGCGCTTGCTCTGTCTGCGCAAACAGCTCTTTGTTTTGTAGCATTCCGGCCATGCGGGCGTGGCGTGGGTCGATCTCGGCGATGGTGGCCGAGGCCTGGCGGTACTTGGCCACCACGGTCCAGCCGGCCCAGGCCAGCGCGGCCAGCAGCACGCCGCCGGCCAGCAGCAGCCACAGCACTTCGGGGCGGCGCAGGGTGGCGGGGTTGAAGGCGCTCGGCAAGGCCCGGTTCACGACGCGGCCTCCTTGCCGGCCAGCACCGGGCCGTAGCGATGGGCGTCGAGGCCGAGTTCGATGATGAAGGTCTCCTTGGCGGCGCCGGCGCCGCGGGTGGCGGGCGAGGTCAGGCGCACGTCGTGCGCGCCGGGCTGCTCGGCCAGGCGCTGCACCAGGGCGGCGGCGTCGTCGGCCAGGCCGTTGAGCACCAGCTTGTTGCCCTCCACGCGCAGGCCGGTGAGCCAGGCGCCGTCGGGCAGGGTACGGGTGAGCAGATCGAGCACGGGCCCCAGGGCCAGTTGCTGCTCCTGCAGCTGGGCCAGGGTTTGCAGGCGCTCGAGCTGCTTCATGAGGGACTCGCGCTGGGCCAGCTGCGGGGCGGCCTGCTTTTGCATGGCGTCGAAGGCGGCCATGGCCTGGCGCGCCTTGGCGCGCTGCAGGGCGGTGGGCGTGACCACCAGGGCCGCCAGCACAAGCAGGGCCAGCGCGGCCAGGCCCAGCCGGCGGCTGACGCCCTGGCGCGTGCGTGCCTGGCGCAGGCCTTCGCCAAAGCCTTGCAGCACGATGGGGCGCATGGCGCCGTCGGGCGCGGCGGCGGGGATGACCCAGACTTCAGGCGGCGGGTCGTCCGCCAGGGCGGCCGCTTGCAGGCATTGCTCGACCTGGGCGCGCGCGGCGATGGCCACATCGACACGCAGGCGCTCGCCGTCCAGGCGCTCGCTGCGATAGCCCCACACGGTCTGCTCGGGGCCAAAGGGGCTGGCGGCGGCGACGTCGAGGGCCACGGCCTGGGCCAGGTCGGCGGCGGCCAGCGGCGGCAGGGTGAGACGGCGCTCGAGCACGCGCTCGGCGGGCAGTTGCAGGGCCTGGATGGGCGCGCCGGGCGCGGCGCCGGGGGCGGGTTGGGCCACGCCCTGTGCCATCAGCCAGTGGGTGGCGCCGCGGCCGTCGGCCGGGTGCAGCGTCACTGGCAGGCGCGGCGCCAGTCGGCGCAGACCGGGCAGACCGAGCAGCAGCGCGCCGGCGGCCTGCCATTGGGCGGGCCACTGCGCGGTGTCGATGCCGAAGGGGCGGCGGGATTCGGTCGAAGTTGAATTCATGCAAGCAAGGCGGCGCCGGGCTTTCAGCCGGCGACGGCGGCGATCTGGCGCTCGGTGCGCAGCACGCGCCACGGCGCGGTGCGCGATGCGCCTCCTCCCAAGGCCACGTCCTGTGTCAAACGCAGTATTTTGCCTGCTTCCAGCGGGACACTGACGACCAATCGGTAAAGTTGTCCGCCAGCGGTATCGACAAAGGCCGAATTGAAACCGCTGGTGTCGCCACCGGGCTGGCCGCTGTTGCGCTGATTGAGGTACTGCTGCACGGCGCCACTGTTGCCTTGGGCCAACACCGCCAGCACGCCCGCCGGCGCGGCGGCGGGGTTGACGCGGGAGCTGCCGCGCAGGTCGGCGCTGACCAGAGGGGCCACGCGGGCATACAGGCCGTAGTCGATGCCGGGGATGAGCATCAGGTCTTCGACGGCCTCGAACTGGCGGGGTTGGTTGGTGGGCGCCGGCGTGGCGCCGGCGTTGACGTCGGCGCGGCCCTCGCGCCAGGCGACGACGGACACGGCCAAGGCCTGGGCGGGGCCCGCCGGCAAGCCGCCGGCCACCTGGAACAGGGCGGCCAGCAGCTCGGGCGCGGCGCCGCCCAGCGAGATCAGGCCGTTCAGCGGCGCCAGTTGCACGGGCAGGTCGCGGCCGGCGTAGCTGACGTCGAGCGTGACGATGCCACGCGGCGGCGCGGGCGCGGCCTGCAACTGCTGCAGGACCAGGGCCACGGCCGCCTCGCCCAGCGCCTGGCCTTCGATCTGTTCGCGCTGCGTGCCGGTGACGGTGATCTGCTGGCGCACGGTCTGGGTCACGCCGATGACCATGACGCTGAGGGCGGCGACGATCCACAGCACGGCGATGAGCGCCATCCCGGAAACTGGCCCCCACGCTCCCCTGCTGCGCATGGTCCGCTGGCCTTGCAGGCCGCGGAGCCGCCAGAGTCGGCTCCTCTTCAGGCTGTCCAGGCTCGCGCACGCGAGCCTGGAGCCGCAGCCTTCAGCCCCGAGGGGGCCCGCACCGCCTTGGGACGGCCCGGCGGCGGCGCGTGGGCGCCGCCACGCGGCCTTGCTGCAAGGCCGGTAGCGCGGAATCGACTTTCCAGTCACCGCGTGCCTCCGCCAAACGAGCCCAGCGTCGCCGAGGGGTCGGTGGCATAGGGGGGCGTGAGGGCGACGATCAGCGGCGGCCAGGGGGGCGTGGGGCCGTCCACCTGCAGCGCGACGGCGCCGGGCAGCAGGTTGGCGGGCAGCGCGCTGACCGGCACGCCGGCGGGCGGCCAGACGGGGCTCCACTGGCCGGTGCCCGGGTCGAGGTAACGAAAACTGAGGGCGCTGGCGGGCGCGGCCAGCACCTGGCCGGCGGCCTGGCCCCAGGCGTCGAAGCCGGGCGCGCCGGTCCAGGGGGCGTAGCGCAGCACCAGGCGGGCACCGCCCTCGCCCGGCTCCAGCGCCAGGCGCAGGTAGTGGCGCCCGCCCAGGCCGTAGCGCGCGGGCATGACGCCGACCCAGGCCAGCGCGTTGGGGCCGCCCTGGAAGAAGGGCACCTGGGCGGCGTTGTCGGCGTTGCCACTGGGATAGCGGCGCGCGGAGGCGCGGGCCAGCGCCTGGTCCAGCAAGGCGGTGGCCAGGCGGTAGTCGTCGGCGTCCTCGACGCGCTGCTCGACGCGCGTCTCGACCTGGCCCATGGTGCGCAGCGCGCTGGTGAGTATCAGCATCAGCATGGCCAGCAGCACCAGGGCGATCAGGACCTCGACCAGGGTGAAGCCATTGGCCTGGCAGCGCGGACGCGTGCGGCTCATCGGGTGACCTCGCCGGGCTGCGGCAGGCGCTGCGGGCGGATGCTGGACAGCTCGAAGTGGCGTGGGACGTCGCCGTCCTGCCACGCCACGTCGACCCGCAGCTCGTGCAGGCGCGCGGCCTGTGGCGCGGCGTTGTTGACGGCCGTGGGATAGGGCCGGCTGATGACGGTCCAGCCGTAGCCGGCCGCCTGGCCGGACTCGTTCAGGCCCTGGGCCGGAACCACGGCGTGCGCGGCCAGCAGGGATTGGGCCAGGATCATGGCGCGCTCGTGCTGAACGAGGTTGCTCACCTGGCGCGCGTTGTTGCCGCTGACGCGGTAGAGCATGCCCAGGGCCATGGCGGCGATGGCGAAGGCGACCAGGATTTCGAGGAGGGAGAAGCCCCGCTGGGGGGAGTGGATGCGCCGCTGGCCCCTCACCGCGCCCGGCGCTGGCGGCGAGACGCCGCCGCTCTTCAGACCGTCCAGTTCCGCGCAGGCGGAACTGGAGCCGCGGCCTTCAGCCCCAGAGGGGCGAGGGAGCCAATACCCCAAGCGGCGCGGCAGCCACGGCCTGGCCCCCTCTCCCGCTGGCGGGAGAGGGTTGGGGTGAGGGTGGAGCGCCCGCGTCATGGCTCAATCGCCTCCTGCTCGACGCGGCCGGAGAACCAGTCCACGCGCAGGCGCACGCCGGTGCCCGAGGGGCGGATCAGATCGACGCTGCCGCCCGAGGCCCCGCCGCGCGGCGAAAAGCGCACGGCCAGCTTGCCGCCCTGGGTGCCCTCCTCGGCGGCCATGACGGCGCGCAGGGTGAGCGGCTCGGGCACGGTGTGCTGGGGGCCGCCCTCCAGCCCGAAGCTGCGGGTTTGCAGGTCCACGGTGAAACGCGTCTCGACGCCGCTGGCCTGGGCCTGCTGGCGCGCGCTGCGCAAGTCGGTGAGCACCTGGCGCACGGTGTCGCGGTATTGCACGGATTCATGCAGGCGGCCAAAGGCGATCGGCACCAGGCCGACGACCAGGGCCATGAGCGCGATGACGACGAGCAGTTCGATCAGCGTGAAACCAGCGGTGCGGCCCTGCTCCCTCCCCCGCTGGGAGAGGGTTGGGGTGGGGGCCGCCGGCGCCGGCACGATCGCTGCCGATGGTGCACGCCCCGAGCCCTCATCACCCCCTTCCCGCAGCGGGGGAAGACGCCTGCCCGCAAGGAGCCGCACGGACACTTACTGCTTGTTCTGGATGTCGGCGTTCTCGCCCTCGCCGCCGGGGGCGTTGTCGGCGCCCAGCGAGAGGATCTGGATGCCGCCGTTGGGGCCGGGGTTGGCGTAGCGGTAGGGGTTGCCCCAGGGATCGACAGGCAGGCCGCCCTTGAGGTAGGGGCCGTTCCAGCCGTTGGCCGAGGCCGGCTTGGTGACCAGCGCCTGCAGGCCCTCGGCGTTGGTGGGGTAGCGGCCGACGTCGAGCTTGAAGATCTCCAGCGCCTTGTCGAGGTCGGCGATCTGGATGGCCGCGGTCTTGCTCTTGGCGCCGCCCAGGCGCTCCATCACGGCGGGGCCGACCAGGCCGGCGAGCATGGCGATGATGGCGATGACGACCAGCATCTCGATCAGGGTGAAGCCGCGCGCGGCGCGGGCGGACCAGCGGCGCAGGGTGCGGGTGAAGGTGGGGGTCATGCGGTTCCTTTCGGTGAATCAGCCGGCCAGGTCGTTGATCGACAGGATGCCCAGCAGGATGGAGACGATGATGGCGGCAATCAGCGCGCCCAGCACCAGGATGAGGATGGGCTCGAGCAGGGTGAGTGCGCGCTTGATGCCGGTTTCGACCTCGCGGTCGAGCACGTCGGCCAGCTCGTTCATCATGGGACCGATGCGGCCGGTTTCTTCACCGACTCGGATCAGGTTGATGGCCAAAGGTTCAAACACCTGGGTGCTTTCCATGGCGCGGGTGATGCGCACGCCCTCCTTGACCTGGGGCGCCATCTTGGCCAGGGGTGCGCGCAGCTTGGCGTTGCCGACGGTCTCGGTGGCGATGTGCAGGCCGGTGAGCAGGGGCACGCCGTTGCCCAGCAGGGTGCCGAGCGAGCGGGCAAACAGCGTCAGCTCATATTTGTAGAGCAAGGGGCCCACGACGGGCAAGGCCAGCACGCGCGTTTGCCACCAGGCGCGGCCGGCGGGCGAGCGCAGCCAGCGCCAGGCCAGCCAGCCGATCAGCAGCACGGCGATGCCGATCGCGAGGCCATGGTCGCGAAACCCCTGGCCCAGCGCCATCACGATGCGCGTGGGCAACGGCAGCGCGTCGCCCATGCCCTTGAACAGCTTTTCGAACTGGGGCACGACGAAGCCCAGCATGCCCACCAGCGACAGCACGGCCACGCCCAGCAGGATGGCGGGGTACAGGGTGGCGGACACCACGCTTTCGCGCAGCGCGCGCAGCCGCTCCATGTGCGCCACCAGGCGCTCGAGCACCTCGGACATCTGGCCGCTGGCTTCGCCCGAGCGCACCATGTTGATGTAGAAGTCGCCAAAAAGCCGCTCGTGCTTGGCCAGCGCGCGCGAGAAGGGCGCGCCGCCCTTGACGTCCTCCAGCACGCCCTGCAGCAGCTGTTGCGCGCTGGGCTTGGCGGTCATCTCGATCAGCACGCGCAGCGCGTTGTCGAGCGCCAGGCCGGCGCGCAGCATGATGGACAGCTCGCTGGTGAAGGCCAGCACGTCGGTGCGGCCCACGGGGCTCTTGTCGACCCGGCGCGCGCGCCCGCCCACCAGGATGGCGGCGGTGGCGGCGGCATTCTCGACCTTGAGCGGCGTCAGGCCGCGCTCGCGCAGCTGGCGCAGCACGGCGTCGGCGGCGGCGGCCTGGCTGCGGCCTTCGATCAGCTGCCCGTCGGCCTGGGCGGCGCGCCATGCGAATTCAGGCATGGCCGTGACCCCTGCGGCACGGCGCCGCCCCGTGGCGACCGCCCCTCACCCCTCCCTCTCCCCAAAGGGGCGAGGGCGAACGGTCGGGGGGGTTTGACCCCCTCTCCCTCTGGGAGAGGGTGGGGGTGAGGGCCGCGGCGTTGATCGAATGCGGGGCGTCCACGGCACTCATGTCTCGCCCTGATCCTGCGTCACGCGCAGCAATTCGTCCAGGCTCGTGGCGCCCGCCGCCACCTTGCGCAGGCCGTCCTCGTACAGGCTGTGCATGCCCGAGCGCATGGCCAGGGCGTGCAGGGCGCTGGCGTCCTGGCCTTGCAGGATGGCGCTGCGCATGGCCTCGTCCACCACCAGCAGCTCGTGGATGCCGGTGCGGCCCTGGTAGCCGGTGCCACGGCAACGCTCGCAGCCCCGGGCCTCGTACATGGGCTGGCCGGCGGGCAGAAAGCGCCCCAGGCCCGAGTCGGCCAGCAGCTCGGGCGCGGGCTGCACCGGCGCCTTGCAGTGCGGGCACAGGCGGCGCACCAGGCGCTGGGCCAGCACGCCGTTGACGGTGGAGGTGATGAGGTAGCGCTCGACCCCCATGTCCTGCATGCGGATGACGGCGCTGGCGGCCGTGTTGGTGTGCAGGGTGGAGAGCACCAGGTGGCCGGTCAGGGACGATTGCACGGCGATCTGCGCGGTCTCGCCGTCGCGCATTTCGCCGATCATGATGATGTCCGGGTCCTGGCGCAGGATGGAGCGCAGGGCGTTGGCGAAGGTGAGGTTGATCTGGGTGTGGACCTGGATCTGGTTGATGCCCTCCAGCTGGTATTCGACCGGGTCCTCCACGGTGATGATTTTTTGCGTGGTGGAGTCGAGCTTGGCCAGCGCGGCATAGAGCGTGGTGGTCTTGCCAGAGCCGGTGGGGCCCGTCACCAGCAGGATGCCGTGCGGGCGGTGCACCAGCTGGTTGAAGCGCTCCAGGGTGTCTTTTTCAAAGCCCATGTCCTCCAGGCCAAAGCGCACGCTGGCGCGGTCGAGCACGCGCATGACCACGCTCTCGCCCCACACGGTGGGCACGGTGGACACGCGCAGGTCCAGCTCGCGGCCCTTGACGCGGATCTTGATGCGCCCGTCCTGCGGCAGGCGGCGCTCGGCGATGTCCAGGTGCGCCAGCAGCTTGACGCGCGAGCTGACGGCGGCGCCCTGCCCCGCCGGCACCACCTCGCCAGGCAGCAGCACGCCGTCCACGCGGTAGCGCACGTGCAGGCCGTCTTCAAACGGCTCCAGGTGAATGTCCGAGGCGCGCAGCTCGATCACGCGGCCGATCAGGGCGTTGACCAGGCGGATGACGGGCGCCTCGCTGGCCAGGTCGCGCAGGTGCTCGACGAAGTCGCCGGCGCCCTCCTCGTCCAGCGGGCCTTCGCCGGTGTCGGCGGCGTCGGCCTCCTCATGCTGGCGCTGCAGGGCCTTGGCGATGTCGGAAGCCAGACCGACGGAGGGGTGCACGGCCAGGCCGGTGGTCAGGTGCAGGGCCTTGAGCACGAAGGCGTCCTGCGGCGCGCGCATGGCGACGTCGAGCCGGCCATCTTCGGCACGCAGGGGCAGCACGTGGTGCGCGCGCAAAAAGTCGGGCAGCAGGCCGGGCAGATCGGGCGGCGCGTCGGGGAAGGCCTCGGCGGCGACAAAGGGCAGGCCCAAATGCTCGGCCAGCGCGCGCGCGGCGTCCGCCTCGGACACCAGGCCCAGGCTGACCAGCACGCCGTCGAGCGCGCCGCCCATCTCGTGCTGCGCGGCCAGCGCGCGCTCCAGATCGCGCGGCGACAGCTTGCCGGCGCGCACCAGCAGCGCGCCGTATTCGGGCCAGCGAACGGCGGTCACGGCAGGGTCGGCAACAACGGAGAGGTCGGTCATCAAACAGGGGGAGCGGGTTGCGGTTGGCAGCAGGAACGCACGAAGCGGTGCGTGACAGGACTCGGCGCCGGAAAACAGGGATTTTAGTGGCGCGGGCGGTGGCGCCAGGCGGGGGAGCACCAAAGGCGCCACAGGCTGCGCAGGTGCCAGGCGAGATGCTGCATGCGGCGGTGGCTGCTGCGCTGCGCGGTGTGCTCGACCACGGCGGCGTCGGCGCGCGCCAGGCGCCAGCCGGCGGCCTGCAGGCGCAGGCACAGATCCACGTCCTCGCAATACATGTGGTAGCGCTCGTCGAAACCGTCGACGCCGGCGTAGGCCGTGCTGCGCAGCAGCAGAAAGGCACCGTTGACCCAGTCGGGCCTTTCACCCTCGCATACCTCGTGCTTGCGATGCAGCAGGACGCGTGCCAGCAGGCGCCCGGGCGTGGGCCACAGGCGCTCATGGTCTTGCGCGCGGCCTGCAGCATCGCGCTGCACCGGGTAGGCGGCGCCGGCCCGTGGGTCGGATTGCAGCGCCGTGACCAGGGCGTCAAAAGGGTTGGTGTGCAAGCGCAGGTCGGGGTTGAGCACGGCGAACAGGGGTGAGGCGCCTAGAAGCGTGTCGTGCACGAAAGCGCGGTTGTGGTTGGCCCCGAAGCCCAGTGGGCGTTCGTTGCGCAGCCACTCGAGCTCGAACGGCCAGGGCCCCGCCGGCGCGTCGGCGACCGGTGGAACGTTGAGCGTGACGATGACGCGCCGCAGCCGCGAGTCACGCAAGACGCGCAGATCGCGCAGCAAGAGGGCGATCTCGGCGTCGTGCCCGTGGCTGACGATGGAGACGGTGATGTCCATGCAGGCGGCGGCGATCAGGCCGGCAGTTCGGCCTGCGCCAGCAGCACGCCAGCGCGGTCCTTGGCCGAGAGCAGCGGCTGGGCGATGCCGTGCGCGGCCAGCGGCCACGCGATCCCGACGGCCGCATCGTCCCAGGCGATACAGCGCTCGTGCTCGGGGGCGTAGTAGTCGGTGGCCTTGTACAGAAAGTCAGCCGTCTCGCTGAGCACCACGAAGCCGTGCGCCAGCCCGGGCGGGACCCACAGCTGGCGGTGGTTGTCGGCCGTCAACTCCACGCCAACCCAGCGCCCGAAGGTGGACGAGCCGGGGCGAATGTCGACCGCCACGTCGAACACGGCGCCCTGCACCACGCGCACCAGCTTGCCCTGGGGCTGGCGCAGCTGATAGTGCAGGCCGCGCAGCACACCCTTGGCCGAACGGCTGTGGTTATCCTGCACGAAATCCACGTCCAGGCCGGTGGCCGCGGCGAAGCTGCGGCGGTTGTAGCTTTCGGTGAAAAAGCCGCGCGTGTCGCCGAACACCTTGGGTTCGAGGATCAGCACGCCGGGCAGGGCGGTGGCGATGGCTTGCATAGTCAATCTCCGGTGGGGGGCTGCTGGAGCACGCGCACGCCGTGGGGTAGATAGCGGCGCCAGCGTTGCAGCGCGGCGGCGAGCGCGGCGGGGGCCAGCTGATAGAAAAACTGTTGATCGCGGCACGCCACCCGCATGGCACCGAAATTCTCGTGGAAGCGCCATACGCTGGTGTTGTCCTGGCGCACCTCGAAGTGCGCACGGTCAAAGCCCAACGCGCGTGCGTAGTGATACACCATCAGCGCCGACTCGATGGCGCAGCGCGCGGGCAGGCCGGTGCGCAGCAGCCACGAACCCCAGCTGAAGGAGTCACCGCGCGCGTTGTACAGGCGCACGGTTCCCAGAGGCTCGCCGCTGGCGGCGTCGCACACGATGAAATAGGCCTGCGTCTCGTCGCCGGCGTACCTCTCCAGCCATGCGATCTGGGCAGCCAGCGCCGCTGGCACAGCCGACAGGTGGCGCGCCCGCACCGGGTCGGTGCGCAGAGCGTGGATGAAGGCGGCGTCGGCCACCTGGGCGTTGCGCAGCACAAGCGTGTGGCCTTCGATGCGCGCGGCCTTGCGGATGCGCGGAAGCGATGCAGGTGGCGCGGCTGTCATGACGACTCGGCCAGTCGGCAGGTGACGCGCAAGTCGATCAGGCGAAAAGCGCCGCCGGGCCCATCGACGGGGTCGATGCGCAGCACCGGAGCAAAGCCTGTGGCGCTGTCGATGGAAAACTCCAGCGGCGCGGGCTCGGCGCCGGCGTCACCACCATAGCGCAGGCGCTGCGAGCGCGCCTCGGTGTCGTCGGACTGCCCCGGGAATCGATAGAACACCTGAACGGTATCGACCTGGCGCGCCTGCAAGCGCAGCTGCACACCCAACACGCGGCAATGCGCCAACCGATGGGCATCGGGCAGGGCAAGCCGCATTCGCGCATCGCCCGCGGCCTGCATCCAGCCGCCCTCCAGCGGCCGCACGTCGGCCCAGTGGGCGACACTGAAGTCCGCAGGGGTTTGCCAATGCAACAGTTCTTGCCCAAAGCCCGCGCGTGCCACGATAGGCAGGTAGCGCACGAAGGAGGCGTGGATGTCCTGTGCGTACTCATAGGCGCGGCTCCAGTCGCGGATGCCGACGGCATCAAAGCCCGGGCAGACAATAGGGGCGCCGGAGCCCAGCTGGCCAGCCAGGCAGCGGATTTCACCGGCGCGAAAGTCCGAAGCACTGCGGTAGTAGGCCGGCACGTCGAGAACGCCGCGCACGCCAGCCACGGCCAGCAGCAGCGCCAGCACCGCGAAGCCGCCACGCGCGGGCACGGCGGCGCCGGCCTGGCGAGCGGCACCGGCCGCCAAGGCAATGGCCAGCAGCCACGGAAACAGCAGGGTCACCCAGAAGAAGTGAAATCGGCCATAGCCAAAGCGAAACACGTCGGCGGCGCTCTGGATGGAAGCGTCGCGCAATCCCGCACGACCCAGGGCGACCATGGCCAGGTAGGCCGCCACGACGGCCAGCAGGGGCAGCGCGACGAGGCTTAGACGGACCCTCGCGGCGTCGCGCCCGTCGCGCGCCAGCAGCCAAGCAGCGCCCCCCGCCAGCGCCAGGGCCAACAGCACGACCCAGACTGACTCCAGCCCGATGACGCCAAACCCATGCCCGGTGGCGCGACCGAGCTTGCCGGCCAGATACAGCCAGAAGTCGGGCTCCAGTGGGCTCGTCAGCGGTATGCCCTGGCCGCGCGCGTCGGCGCCGGCGTGGCGCGTGAACGCCAGTTGCAGGCCCGTGGTGAGCAGACCCGCTGCGCCCAGGGCCAGGCCGCCCCAGCGGCCGCGTGCCAGCAACGCGGCCTTGTCGATGACATTGAAGCGACGCGCAAGCACCCACCAGGTGGCGCCCATCAACAGCGCACCGACAGCGCCCGAGATGTAGGACAGGCCGGCCAGCAGCCCCAGCGCGAACACCCCGATCGCGCGCGTGCCTGACGACACCGGGATGCTGAAGTTGAGGGCTGCTGCGGCCAGCAGCGCCACCAGGGGCAGCGCCTGGTGGTAGGCCAGGTTCTGCTCGCCCCAGTAGCTGCCCGATTGCAGCATGAACACGGTGGCGGCAAAGGCCAGCGCGCGCACCGCGGGCTGCGGCACGGCCCAGCCCAGCAAGCGCCACTGCAGGGCCAGGAGCGAGCCCAGCACCGTCAGCATGGACAGCGTTTGATACGCGATTGGGTTGCCGCCCAGCGTGCGCTGCGCCAGGCTGTCGAGTGCCAAACCGACCGGGGCGATGGTGTTGTTGGTGGCTTGAAAGAGATAGTCCAAGCCAAAGGTGCCGGCGGTGCGCTCGTTGTAGGCACGCCAGTCGTCCAGAAAAGGCAGGTCGGTGCCCCAGCGCAGCCAGGCCACCAGGTTGGCCGCCAACATGGCCAGCGGCAGCGCCACGCAGGCGCGCAGCAGCCATTTTTGCGCCCGGGCGCAACGATCAGCGCGCGGCATGGGACGTGAAGATCCAGCGCTGGATGAAGAACATGAGCGGCACGCACACGGCAATGGCGGCCAGCGGCGCCAGCCAGACCGGCGCGTGCAGCCAGGCCACCCAGGCCTGCACGACGACCAGGCCCAAGCCCAGTTGCAACACCTGGCTGGCGGCCAGCCAGGCCAGCGAATGGCGTTTGCCCGGCCGCGCAAACACCAGGTGGCGCAGCAGCAGAAAGGACAGGCCGATGCCGGCCACGAAGGCCAGCCCGTAGGCCAAGCGATAGTCCAGCACCTGCAGCAGCGCCAGGTACAGCGCCCAGGTCACGGCCGTGTTGGCGCCCCCGGCCGCCAGGTAGCGCAGTGCCTCGCGCCAGATCACACCGGGCCTCCGGCCGCATGCGCAAGAAGGGTGAACTCGGCGTAGTCGCGGATGTAGTCGGCAGCGTCGTACCGGTCGGAGGCCAGTACCAGAAGGACGGCGTCCGCCGAATAGCGGTGCTGCACGCCCCATACCATGGGCGGCAGGTGCAGGCCCAGGTTGGGGCGGTCGAGCACGAATTCCTCGCGCCGCGCGCCGTCGTCGGCGGTTACATGGATGGAGCCCTTGACGGCCATCAGGAACTGGTGGCAGCGGTGATGCGCATGGGCGCCGCGCAGCTCGGCACTGGGCACGTTGTAGATCAGGAAGCTGCGTTGCACGGCAAAAGGCAGGTCAGGCCCGACTTCGGCCACGCACAGATCACCACGTGCGTCCTTGACCTCGCGCAGCACGTGCAGGCGCACGCCGCGCACGGCGCTGTCGATCACGCGGGGGCTTTGGGCCACGGCTGGATGGCTCATGAAGCGTTGAACCGATCGACGCGCAGCGCCACCGCCTGCGGGCGCTGCTTGGTGTTTTCATACGCGCGCCAGGCGTAGGTGCCGACGATGCCCAGGCTGAGCAGGTTGAGCGCGCCGAAGAACAGGATGGCGATCAGCGTCATCGAGTAGCCGGGCACGGCGATCAGACCAGACAGCTTGCCGAACAGCACCACGACGGCCATGGCCACGGCGACCGCCATGCCCAGCATGCCGGCGCGGGTGAGCAGGCGCACGGGCAGGTCGGTGAAGGCAAACACGCTGTCGGCCAGGTAGGCGATTTTTTTGCTCCAGGTCCAGGCCGACTGGCCGTGCTGGCGCGGCTGGCGCACGTAGGGCACGCTGGCGCGGCGAAAGCCCAGCCAGAAGATTTGCGCGATGAGCGAGCTGCGGCTCTCGGCCAGGGTCAGCAGCGCGTCGCGAAAGGCGCGGCTGCAGGCGAAGATGTCGACGCCGCCGGGGGGCATGTCGGGCACCACCCAGCGACGGTACGCGGCCCAGAACAGCTGCGCCTGCCAGCGCTGCAGGAAAGGGTCGTGGCGCAGCGCGCGCTCGGCCACCACCACGTCGGCCTCATCGCGCGCCAGCACGGCCTGCATCTGCAGCACCAGCTCGGGGGGCTCTTGCAGGTCGGCGGCCATGACGGCGAAGGTCTCGCCCGTGGCCTGCTGCAAGCCCATGCGCACGGCAGCAAAAGCGCCGAAGTTGCGGGTGAGCAGCACCAGGGTGGCGTTGAGACCCGTGGCGGGCAGTTGCGCGCGCAGCAGCGCGTGGCAGCGGTCGGGGCTGCCGTCGACCACGAAGACCACCTCCAGCGCACCGGCGAGCTGCTGGTGCAGGCCCTGCACGGCGGCCAGCAGATCGGGGATGGAGCCCTCGTTGCGGTAGACCGGGATGATGAGGCTGAGCACGCATCAATCCTTGGCAAAAAAACCGCGCACGGCCTCGATCACGGCATCGGCCTGCGCGTCGGTCAACCCGGGATAACAGGGCAGCGACAGCACCTGCGCACAGGCCGCCTCGGTCACGGGCAGTTGGGGCACGGGCCGGCCGGCCCAGATGGGCTGAAGGTGGTCGGCAATGGGATAGTGCACGTCGCTGGCGATGCCGCGCGCGGCCAGGTGCGCTTGCAGCGCGGCGCGGCGCGGCGTGCGCACGACGTACAGATGCATCACGTGCTCGGCGCCGGGCGCGCTCGGGCAACGCAGGGGCAGCTCGCCCAGCGCGGCGCTGTAGCGCGCGGCAATGGCGCGCCGGCGTGCGTTGGCGGCGTCCAGCCGCGGCAGCTTGGCATGCAGCACGGCGGCTTGCAGCTCGTCCAGGCGGCTGTTGACGCCGCCGGCCAGCGTGACCTCGTACTTGCGCGCCCAGCCGTACTGGCGCAGCGCGCGCAGGCGCTCGGCCAGGGCCGCGTCCGATGTCACCACCGCACCGCCGTCACCCAGCGCGCCCAGGTTCTTGGTAGGGTAGAAGCTGAAACAGCCGAGAGCACCCCAACTGCCGGCACGACGACCTTCAAGCGCGGCGCCGTGGGCCTGGGCACAGTCCTCGATCAGCGGCACGCCCGCCTTCCAGCACAGCGCGGCAATGGCGGGCAGGTCGGCCATTTGCCCATACAGGTGGGTGACGAGCACCGCTGCCACCGGGCCGGCGGCCAGCGCGGTGGCCAGGGCCTGGGGCGCCATCGTCAGGCTTTGCTCGTCCACATCGACCCAGCCCACCGCGGCGCCCACCTGGGCGATGGCGGCACTGCCGGGGCAGCCAGCGTTGGCCACCGTCAGCACGCGCTGGCCGGCGCCCACCCCCAGCGCGCGCAGGGCCAGGGCGATGGCGTCGGTGCCGTTGGCCACACCCACGGCGTGATCCACGCCGACGCAGTGCGCAAAGGCGGCCTCGAAATCGCGCACGCCGGGGCCCAGCACGTACCAGCCGCTGTCGGCCACCTGCTTGAGGCAGGCGCCCAGGTCGACGCCAAAGGCGGCGCCGGTGGCGGAGAAAAACGGGACGCGCGGGGGCTCGGTCATGTCAGTTATCCATGGCGCTGCGCGCCACCCGCAGGGCATGAAACATCATGGACGCCCGACAAGTGGCAGGCCGATCGCCCTCGCCCTTTCGGGGAGAGGCAGGGGTGAGAGGCAGCAGCGCGCCGCAATCGCCGTGCCCTTGCGCAGACCCCGGCCCTCACCCCCACCCTCTCCCAGAGGGAGAGGGAGCAAATACCGGGACGCGGCGAGAGCTCGGGTCGTTTCATCTCAGCGGCGAGCGCTTGGATTGGCGCGGTCTTTGAGCAAGCCCAGCAGGTACTGCCCATAGCCGCTCTTGGCCAGCGGCTCGGCCAGGCGCTCGAGCTGCGCGGCGTCGATGAAGCCGCGGCGCCAGGCGATCTCTTCGGGGCAGGCCACCTTCAGGCCCTGGCGGCGCTCCAGCGTGGCGATGAACTGGCCGGCGTCCAGCAGGCTGTCGTGCGTGCCGGTGTCCAGCCAGGCGTAGCCGCGCTGCATGATCTGCACGTTGAGTTGGCCTTGCTTGAGGTAGGCGTCGTTGACGGCGGTGATTTCCAGCTCGCCGCGCGCGCTGGGTTGGATCGACTTGGCAATCTGAACCACCTGGCCGTCGTAAAAATACAGTCCGGTGACGGCGAAGTTGCTGCGCGGTTGGAGCGGCTTTTCCTCGATGCTGATGGCGCGCCCGCCGGCGTCGAACTCGACCACGCCGTAGCGCTCGGGGTCGTGCACGTGGTAGGCAAACACGGTGGCGCCTTCGCTGCGCGCGTGGGCATTGGACAGCAGCAACTCGAAGTCGTGGCCGTAAAACAGGTTGTCGCCCAGCACCAGCGCGCTGGGTGCGCCGGCCACGAATTTTTCGCCAATGATGAAGGCCTGCGCCAGGCCGTCGGGGCTGGGCTGCACGGCGTATTGCAGGTGGATGCCCCAGGCGCTGCCGTCGCCCAGCAGCTGCTGAAAACGCGGCGTGTCCTGCGGCGTGCTGATGATCAGGATGTCGCGCATGCCGGCCAGCATCAGCGTGGACAGCGGGTAATAGATCATCGGCTTGTCGTACACCGGCAGCAGCTGCTTGCTGATGGCCAGGGTGGCCGGGTGCAGGCGGGTGCCGGAGCCGCCGGCCAGGATGATGCCTTTGCGTGGGGTGCTCATGGTGCTTACAAAATCTCCAGCAGCATGCGGTTGACGCCGGCTTGCCAAGGGGGCAAGACCAGGCCGAAAGCCGCCTGCAGCTTGCGCGTGTCCAGCCGCGAATTGTGCGGCCGACGCGCCGGGGTGGGAAAGTGGCTGCTGGCCACGGGGACCACTTCGGTTGCTTTCAATTCGATAGCTGGTTGCGCTTGTCTGGCCTGCGCCAGCACGTGATTTGCATATGAAAACCAGGTGGTCTCGCCGGCTGCGGCCAGATGGTATAGGCCGGCCTTGGCGGGTTCGGCGCGCACCTGTGCGATGGCGTGGGCGCTGACGTCGGCAATCAGCTCGGCGCCGGTGGGCGCGCCCCATTGGTCGTCGATCACGGTCAGGCGCTCGCGCTCGGCCGCCAGGCGCAGCATGGTCTTGGCGAAGTTGGCGCCGCGCGCGGCGTAGACCCAGCTGGTGCGCAGGATCAGGTGCACGCAGCCCGATTGCACGATGGCCTGCTCGCCCGCCAGCTTGGTGCGCCCGTACACGCTGAGCGGACCCGTGGCGTCGCCCTCTTGCCAGGGCGTTTGGCCGCTGCCGTCAAACACGTAGTCGGTGCTGTAGTGCAGCAGCAGCGCGCCACACGCGGCCGCCGCACGCGCCAGCACGGCGGGGGCCTGGGCGTTGATGCGCTCGGCCAGTTCGGGCTCGGCCTGCGCGCGATCCACCGCGGTGTGGGCGGCGGCGTTGACGATCACCTGGGGCTGCACAGCGCGCACGGTGGCGGCCAGGCCGTCCAGGTCGGCCAGGTCGCCGCACAAGCTGCCCTCGCCACGCCGATCCAGGGCAATCACCCGGCCCAGCGGCGCCAGGCTGCGCTGCAACTCCCAGCCGACCTGGCCGTTCTTGCCCAGCAGCAGGATGTTCATGCGCTGGCTGCCGCTCCATATTGCGTCGCCACCCAGTCGCGGTAAGCGCCCGACTGCACCTGGGCCACCCAATCGGGGTGATCGAGATACCACTGCACGGTCTTGCGGATGCCGGTGTCGAAGGTTTCAGCCGGGCGCCAGCCCAGCTCGCGCTCGATCTTGCGCGCGTCGATGGCATAGCGCCGGTCGTGGCCCGGGCGGTCCTTGACGTGGGCGATCTGGGCGCGATAGCTCTGGCCGCCTTCGCGCGGACGCAATTCGTCCAGCAGGGCGCAGATGGTGTGCACGATGTCGATGTTGGGCTTTTCGTTCCAGCCGCCGACGTTGTAGGTCTGGCCCGGACGGCCAGCCTCCAGCACGCGGCGGATGGCGCTGCAGTGATCGCCCACGTACAGCCAGTCGCGCACCTGCATGCCGTCGCCATACACCGGCAGCGGTTTGCCCGCCAGGGCGTTGGTGATCATCAGCGGGATGAGCTTTTCAGGGAAATGGAACGGCCCGTAATTGTTGGAACAGTTGGTCGTCAGCACCGGCAGGCCGTGCGTGTGGTGCCAGGCGCGCACCAGGTGGTCGCTGGCGGCCTTGCTGGCGCTGTAGGGGCTGTTGGGCTCGTAGACGTGCTGCTCGGTGAAGGCCGGGGCATCCGGCGCCAGGCTGCCGTAGACCTCGTCGGTGGAGACGTGCAGGAAGCGAAACGCCGCCTTCTCTGGTTCAGGCAAGCCGCCCCAGTACGCGCGCGCGGCCTCCAGCAGGCGGAAGGTGCCGACGATGTTGGTGTCGATGAAGTCGCCCGCGCCGTGGATGGAGCGATCGACGTGGCTCTCGGCGGCGAAGTGCACGATGGCGCGCGGCTGGTGCTCGGCCAGCAGCCGGCCCACCAGGGCGCTGTCGCCCACGTCGCCGTGCACGAAGACGTGGCGCGCATCGCCCTGCAGCGTCGCCAGGTTGGCGCGGTTGCCGGCGTAGGTCAGCTTGTCGAGGTTGAGCACGGCCTCCGACGAGCCGGCCAGCCAGTCCAGCACGAAGTTGCTGCCGATGAAACCGGCGCCGCCGGTGACGAGAATCATGAATGGGCCCTCCAGCCTGGGTCTGCGCGCATGACCACGCATGGACGCCACGGGCGCGCCGTGCAGGAAATCCGTCATTATTTCATGCGAGACCCCAAGGCCCGCAACCGCTACAGTGTGGCCTGCAACCCCATTTGCCACCTTCGCAAGCGCTCGCCATGACCGCCAAACCCCGCAAAACCACCCCCCCGCCCGACGCGCCGGCCGCACCCGCGCAAGCCGATGCGCCCCTGCACGCGCCGACCCACAACATCTGGCTGGCCGGCTTGGGGGCGCTCGCCAGCGCCCAAGCCAACGCCCAGGCCGAAGGCGCCAAGGCCTTCGAATCGCTGGTGCAGCAGGGCCTGGCGATGCAAGCGCGCACGCAAGCCCTGGCCAAGGAGCAGTGGACCGAAGCCACCCAACGCATGGGCAGCCTGACGGCCGAAGCCAGCGCAGTGGGTTCATGGGATCGGCTGGGCGGCATTTTCGAGGGCCGCGTGGCGCGCGCGCTGGCCAGCATGGGCATGCCGACAGCCCCGGAGATCGTGGCACTGACCCGGCGCGTCGAGGCCCTGGAGCAGGCGCTGGCCGAACGCGCCAGCGCAGACGCGGCAGCGCCCGCGCCCGCGCCCGCATCCGCATCCGCGTCCGCCGCTGCGCGACGCAAGCCCCGCTCGCCCCGTTGAACCCCTTGGTCGCGCAACACGCACCCCCATCTTGAGCCTTGCCCTTGCCTCCCCCTCGTTGACGGCATCGTCCCGGCGCCAGCTGATTTCGGTCACTCTGCTGGTCGTGACGGTTCACGCCCTGCTGTTGTTTGGCCTGCCACGCCTGCAACGCATCGTGAGCGCGGGCCAGAACACGCAAGTGTTCGAGACCCGCCTGATCACCCCGCCGGCGCCGGCGCCCGCCGCCAACCCGCGCGCACCCGAGCCGCCGCCCACCCGCGCGCCACAGGCAACGCCGGCGGCCAAGCGGCCGCCGGCGCATCGCACGTCAGCCAGTCCCAAGGCCCCCAGCAAGCCGCAGCCGGCGCCCACCCGCGCCGATGCCGCCGCGCCGATCGAATCCAGCCTGTTTGCCGTCAAGTCTCCCGTGGGCTTCGGCGGCGGCTCGCTTGAAAAGGCCATCACGCCACCGCTGACCGACACCCAAGCCGACGTCGTCCTGGCCTTCGAGCAAGCGCAGGGCGATGCCCCGCCGGTCCGTGTCCCCCGCGCATCCTGGTTGACCTATCAAACCACCGGCGTCATTGGCGGCCAGCCCCTGGACACCCCAACCACGCTGAACTGGCGCCAGGACGGCCGCTGGTATGACGCCGAGTGGCGCCTGTTCACAAACCAGACCGGCGACCGCACGCGCATCACCACCGGCCTGGTGACGGCGCAAGGCCTGGCACCGGTGTCAACCCGGCTGGGTTACGAAGGAACGCCCTCGCGCTTTGACTACGACACGCGCATCATCAGCTTCGGCGCCAGCGACACCAGCGCGCAGCTGAAACCCGGCGTGCAGGACCGGCTGGGTGTGCTGCTGCAACTGGGCAGCTTGCTGGGGGGCGATCCGGCGCGCTATCCCGAAGGCAGCGTCATCGAGCTGCCCGCCGCGCATGTGCGGGGCCCGGGCCAGTGGCGTTTCACGGTGCTGGCCGACGAAGACATCAGCGTGCTGGGCGGCAAGAACGTGCCCGCCGTGCGGCTGCTGCACACCCCGCAAGACGCCCAGGACGCACGCATCGAGGTCTGGCTCGGCCGCTCGCTCGACTATCTGCCGGTCCGGCTGATGATCACGGAGCCCGACGGCGACCGTGTGGACTCGAGGCTAAGCACGGCCATCGCCCTGCCCACCCCCAGCGCCGCCGCGGCCATTCCGGCCCAGCCGCCCCGCTGAACGCCATGACCCGCAAGGCCCCCCGCCGCACCGCCGAACGCATCCTGGCCGCGTCGCTGGAGCTGTTCAACCGCTTTGGCGAGCCCAACACATCCACCTCGATGATCGCCGGCGAGCTGCGCATCAGCCCGGGCAACCTGTACTACCACTACCCGTCCAAGGACGAGCTGATCAACACGCTGTTCGAGCAGTTCGAGCGCGCGCTGGCCGAGCTGCTGGCGGCGGCCGACGACGTACGCGACGTCGAGGACGCGTGGTTCTTCCTGCACTCGCTGTTCGAGCTGATCTGGCAGTACCGCTTTTTCTACCGCGACCTCAACCACCTGCTGTCGCGCAACCGCCATCTGGAGACGCACTTTCCGGCCCTGCTGATGCGCAAGAAGGCGGCGCTGCGGCAGGTGCTGGACCACTTGCATGCCGACGCGCCGGCCCCCGCCCCCGACAAGCCCGCGGCGGCCGATGTCGAGCGCCGCCAGGACGCCATTGCCGCCAGCATGGTGGTGGTGCTGACCTACTGGCTGAGCTATGAATACGTGTTGCAGCCGCGCAGCGCCCTGGAGCCCGACAACGCGCAGGACGCACTGCTGCGCGGGGCCTACCACGTCATGAGCCTGTTGTTGCCGCACCTGGAGGATAGCGCACGCATGCACCTGCAGGCGTTGTTGCAGGCCTATCAGGCGCCGCCCTTGCCGTAGCCCAGTCGGCGCGCAAGCCGTCGCCCCGCTCCGATGGCCGGTTGCTCCACGCTGCGTACCAGCGCAGCGCACACCACCAGCAAGGCCAGCAACGCCAGCCCCTGCGCCGCAACAGGGCCGGCGCCGGCCCACCCGGCGGCGTTGCGAAACCAGTCGAACATCCAGTAGTGCAGCAAATACACCGCGTAGGTCAGGCCCGACCACCACAGCACTCCTGCGCCCGCCGGAAGCCAGGGCCGCAGCGTCCACAGCAGCACGAACAAGGCCACGGCGCGTTGCGCGAACCCGGCATCCAGCCAGCGCGGCTGCCAGGCATGCAGGCCACGGTCATGCAGCACGAACACCAGCAGCCCGAACGCCGCCAGCGTGACCCACCCCACCACCCGATGCTCACGCAACCAGAGCACCGAGCCCAGCAACAGGAAAGGGAAATACAAGGTCCCGTAGCCCCGTGTCCACTCCTGGTGCGTCGGCCATGGGCCCAGCCAGAACAAGCCGACGACCATGGCTGCATACAGGGCGGGCAACAAGACGCCCTGGCGCCACCGCACGGCGCCACCGGCTTGCAGGAGCGCCATGAACACGTAGAAACCCACCTCCATGCGCAACGTCCACTCCACCCCGCCCAGCGCGTAAGGCGTGCCCGTCCAGTCGCCGATCAGCAGCAGCTGCGGCCCCAACTCGTGCCAGTCGGGGCGCTTGCCCATGCCCCACAGGCCAGCGGCCTCCATCAGCACCGCGGTGACGTACAACGGATAAATGCGAAACGCCCGCTTGACCAGAAACTCGGCTGTGCGCTCGCGCTGCAGCACCTGAGTGATCACGTAGCCCGACACCAGAAAAAACACCAGCACTCCCACCCCGCCGCCCTGCACCCAGGGCCAGGACAGGCGCGCCGCCCGGTGGCCGGGCGAAGTCGGGTCGGCCATGGCCGCTTGCAGCGGCTCGGCGAACTTGTGGCCCACCAGCACGGAAACGAAGGCGAAGATGCGCAGATAGTCCAGGAACACCACGCGCCGATCGTCGTCGCGCGCGAATCGAGAGGGACTGGTGGCCGTGGTCATCGCCGGGTGATTATCCCGAGTCGGACGCGCGCCACGCTACCATGCGCACCCGCCCACTCTCGCATCCAACGTCCCATGTCCGACCTCAAAGCCCGCTTCGACCAGGCCTTTGCCGATTCGCAAAAGCTGACCACCCGCCCCGACAACGCCACGCTGCTCAAGCTGTACGCCGCCTACAAGCAGGCCACCGAGGGCGACAACGAGCGCGACAAGCCCGGCTTTGCCGACCTGGTGGCGCGCGCCAAGTGGGATGCGTGGAAGAAGCTCGAGGGCACGTCCAGCGAGGACGCGATGCAGCAGTACCTCGATTTGTTCGCAACGCTGCGCTGAGATCAAGCACACCCCCAGTCTGCACTCGCTGCGCGATGTTTCGCCCACCCCCTTGCAGGTGGCATCGCCAGTGACCGGGGAAACCCCGGCCACGGCGATCGCTGGCCTGGCCTGCTCTGCGGCCTCTCGGCTCTTTGGGCATCATCCGCTGCGGCTGTGACGCGCAGCACCGTCGATTGTTGAGATGGCGTGAGCGAGGCCCCCTCAATCGCGCACTTGCACTGCCGTCAGGGCACGCAACTGCGCATCGCGCTCGGCCTGGGGCAATTCCGCCAGCTGCTGCACGGCCGCGTGAAAGCGCGGCCAGTCGCGACCCTCCTGCGCAAACAGGGCCTCGAAGCCCGGCACCCATTCGTCGTACGCCGCCTGCAGCGCAAAGCTGGCGTTGTTGGCGTGCGCCACCCAGGCGTCGTAGCCGTCGTAGGGCATGCCGGCGGCGGCCCAGCGCGCCTTGAGCGCCTGGTAGCGCTCGCGAAAGCGCGCCATCGCTTCTGTTTTGAGAGCTAGCAGCGCAGACTCCGAAAGCCCTTCCGGGCCTTTTTTGTCATAAATCGCGGCCAGCTCGGCGCGCGTGGCGCGCGTCAGGGCGCGAAACGCCTGCTGATGCGCCTGCCAGCGCGCGTCGGCGCGGCGGGCCGCGTCGTCGGCGTGCCCGGCCAGCCACTGCGCGGCGCCCAGGCGGCCTACGGCCGTGGCATAGGACTCGTTGAACATGGTGTCGCCCTTGGCGTACACGCGCTGGTGCGCCAGCTCGTGGAACACGATGCGCGCCAGCGCCCCCTCGGGCCAGGCGATGATGGTGGACACCAGCGGATCGCCGCCGGCCCAGTTCATCCAGCCCAGGGTGGAGTACGCCGGCACGCCGTACACCGTCACCTCCAGGCCGTCCTGCGTGCGCAGCTGGGCCGCCATGGCTTGCGCCGCCGCCTGGTCGTAGTAGCCCCGGTAGCCCACGCAGCCCAGCACCGGAAAGCACCAGCGCTTGAGCGTGAGCGAGTCCACCGGCGCGGCGGCCACGTTCCACACGGCGGCGGCGCGGTGCAGGTCGGCATAGCCGTGGTAGCTGGCGTTGTCGGGCAAGTCCAGCGCGGTCACGGCAAATGCCCGCATGCGCTCGGCCCGCTTGAGTTGCGCCTTCAAGGCTGCGGGGGTGGCCGGGTCGCGCAGCCAGTCGTCGATGGGGCGCGCGGCCCGCATCAGCGCCAGATGGCCCTGCACCGCCTGCGCGTAGTAGTCGATGGTGCTGCATCCTGCCAGCAGCGCGGCGACCAACAGCAGCAGTGCGCGCTGCAACGGGGCGCGCCATGAAAGAGAACAAGCGACGGTCATGACCGCGGCAATTCTCCACCCGCCGGGCCGGGATGCAAAAGCGCGCGAGGACGGCTAGACTGCGGGCATGAACCTCATCGAACCCATCCTGGCCAACGCCGCGGCCATCACCCAATTGCGGCGCGACATCCATGCCCACCCCGAGCTGTGCTTCGAGGAAGTGCGCACGGCCGACCTGGTGGCCGCCAAGCTGACCGAATGGGGCATTCCCATCCACCGCGGCCTGGGCACCACGGGCGTGGTGGGCATCGTGCACGGGCGCGACGGCGGCAAGAGCAGCAGGGCCATCGGCCTGCGCGCCGATATGGACGCGCTGCCCATGACCGAGTTCAACACCTTTGCACACGCCAGCACCATCCACGGCAAGATGCACGCGTGCGGCCATGACGGCCACACCGCCATGCTGCTGGCGGCGGCCCAGCACCTGGCCAAGCACCGCGACTTCGACGGCACGGTGTACCTGATCTTCCAGCCCGCCGAGGAGGGCGGCGGCGGTGCGCGCGAGATGATCAAGGACGGGCTGTTCAAGCAGTTTCCGATGGAAGCGGTGTTCGGCATGCACAACTGGCCAGGCAGCGACGTGGGCACCTTCGCGGTCAGCGCCGGGCCCGTCATGGCGTCGAGCAACGAATTCAGGATCACGATCACCGGCAAGGGCGGTCACGCCGCCATGCCGCACATGGGCACCGACCCGGTGCCCATCGCCTGCCAGGTGGTGCAGGGCTTTCAGACCATCGTCTCGCGCAACAAGAAGCCGGTGGACGCGGGCGTGATCTCGGTCACCATGATCCACGCCGGCGAGGCCACCAACGTGATTCCCGACGCCTGCGAGATCCAGGGCACGGTGCGCACCTTCACCTACGAGACGCTGGACCTGATCGAGCGGCGCATGAAGGAGATTGCCGAGGGCGTGGCCGCCGCGTTCGGCGCGCAATGCGCCTTCGAGTTCGTGCGCAACTATCCGCCCACCGTCAACACCGCGTACGAGGCCGAGTTCTGCCGCCAGGTGATGAGCGGCATCGTCGGTGCGGACAAGGCCGTGGCGCAGGAGCCCACCCTGGGCGCCGAGGACTTCGCCTACATGCTGCAGGTCAAGCCGGGCGCGTATTGCTTCATCGCCAACGGCTCGGGCGCGCACCGCGGCAGCTACGCCGGCGGCGGCCACGACGCAGGGCCCTGCACGCTGCACAACCCGCATTACGACTTCAACGACGAGCTGATCCCGCTGGGCGCCACCTACTGGGTGCAACTGGCGCAGGCCTGGCTGGCGCACACGCCACCGGCTGACCGCCCGATGCCCGGCAAGCCCTGACCCCTGCCCTGTCTTGCCCCCTCCCCCGCTGGGGGAGGGTTGGGGTGGGGGCCAGCAGCGCATCACCCGCAAACGAGTTGTCCATCCGCGCCCCATGATCTCCATCCCCAGCGCCTTTTCCGCCAGCTACGCCCAGGCGCGCGTCAAGTTCCTCGAAGCCGCGGCCACCGCCAGCACGCGCATCGAGTCCGTCAATCACCCGCTGCCGGGCCGGGACGGCGAGCAGTTGGCCATGGACGTGGCGCTGGATGGCGCTGCCGGCAGCGAGCATTTGCTGATCGTCAGCAGCGCCTGCCACGGCGTGGAGGGCTTTTGCGGCAGTGGCGTGCAGGTGTTTGCCCTGCACGACCAGGACTGGCGCGCCAAGGCCCGCGATGCCGGCGTGGCGGTGCTGTACATCCACGCGCTCAACCCCTGGGGCTTTTCGCACATCCGCCGCGTGACGCAGGAGAACGTGGACCTGAACCGCAACTTCCACGACTTCAGCCGCCCGCTGCCCGCCAACGCTGCCTATGCGCGCGTACACCCGCTGCTGCTGCCCGCGGTGTGGCCGCCCGACGCCGCCAACCAGGCCGCCGTGCAGGCCTTCATCGCGCAAGATGGCCTGCCGGCCTGGCAGGCCGCCATCTCGGGCGGGCAGCACGAGTTTGAAGACGGCCTGTTTTACGGCGGCCGCGCGCCCACCTGGAGCAACCAGACGCTGCGCGCCGTGCTGGCCCGGCACGCGGCCACGGCGCGGCGCGTGGCCTGGATCGACCTGCACACCGGCCTGGGGCCGAGCGGCGTGGGCGAGCGCATCTGGGCCGGGGGCAACGACGCGCCATCCATCGCCCGCGCCAAGCGCTGGTGGGGCGAGCAGGTCACCTCGATTTATGACGGCTCATCGACCAGCGCGCTGCTGACGGGCCTGATGTGGGAGAGCATCCACGACGCCGCGCCGCAGGCCCAGTACACCGGCATCGCGATGGAATACGGCACCGAGCCCGTGACGGAAGTGCTGGACGCCCTGCGCGGCGACCACTGGCTGGCGCAACACCCCGAGGCGCCGGCCGAGTTGGCGGCGGCCATCCACGCGCGGATGCTGCGCGCCTTCTACACCGACACCGACGCCTGGAAGGGCCAGGTCGTCAGCCAGGCGCGGCAGGCGCTGTTTCAGGCGGTGGATGGCTTGCAGGCGCCTGAGAGCCTGTGAGGCGTCAAAACCGGCTTACCAGCGCTTCGCGCTCCTGCGCGATCACCTGCAGGCCGTCGAAGATCAGGTTGTCGATCAGCTCGTAGGGCCGCATCATCGAGGGCATCATCTTCCAGCCCGCGCCGCCGGTCATCAGGCACAGGGGCTCGGCCCCGCAGCGCAGAAACAGGTGGCGAAACATGCGCTCGCAGGCGCCGGCAATGGCATAGGTGCCGCCCGAGGTCAGCGCGTCGCTGGTGTTGGTCGGAAACTCCACCACCTCGCCCGTGGGCACGTGCAGGCCGGCGGTGCCCGATTCGAGCGCGCGCAGCATGATGCCGTGGCCCGGCAGGATCAGCCCGCCCAGAAAGCGCCCGCTGGTATCGATGGCCTCCACCGTCACCGCCGTGCCCACCATCACCAGCAGGATCGGCCGCGCCGGGCCGCGCGCCAGCATGTGGTGGCGCGCGCCGATCATGGCCACCCAGCGGTCGGCGCCCAGGCGGGCCGGAAAATCGTAACCATTGGTCAGGCCCGCCTCGGCCTCGGACGCGACCACCCAGCGCGGCTCGACCTCCCAGCGCTCCATCTGCTCCTGCACGCGATGCTTGACGGCCTGCCCCGCCACGATGCAGCCCAGCATGCGCGTGGGCTCGGGCAGCTTGGCCCAGGCCCCTTCGGCCAGGCCGTCGAGCTGCTCCAGAAACTCGACCCCATGCGCCAGCACCGGCGCGCCCACGGCCGGGCGCTCGTACAGCGTCCATTTCAGTCGCGTGTTGCCGACATCGATCGCCAAAAATGTCATGGGGATGCAATATAAGCGCAGATGCCCGCCCGACTCCAGCGATTTGCAGCGCCACGGCGGGCGTTACAGTGGGCGTTTTCGTCCACCCCACACCAACCGCAAGGAGAGTCAGCATGGGATTGTTCAGTTTCATCAAGGAGGCCGGCGAGAAGCTGTTTGGCGCCAAGGAAGTCGAGCAGGCCGCCGCCAGCGGCGCGCCCAACGTGGCCGAGTTGAACCAGAAAGCGGCCGACGCCATCAAGGCCTACATCGAGGCGCAGAACCTGGGCGTGATCGGCCTGGACGTGGGCTTTGACGGCGCCAGCGGCAAGGTCACCCTGGCCGGCAGCGCGCCCAGCCAGGAGGCCGCCGAAAAAGCGGGGCTTGCCGCCGGCAACGTGGCCAGCGTGAGCGGGGTGGACAACAACCTGCAATACCCCGCCGGCACCGCCTCGCAATACCACGACGTGGTGCGCGGCGACACGCTGTCGGCCATTGCCAAGAAGTACTACGGCGACGCCAACAAGTACCCGGTCATCTTCGAGGCCAACAAGCCCATGCTGACGCACCCCGACAAGATCTACCCGGGGCAGAAGCTGCGCATTCCGGCACTTTGAAATTTATAGCTGCTTGCGCGCGTCGAGTGCGCGTTGCAGCCTGATTTCATCAAAACAAGGCGCCTGCGGGTGCCTTGTTTTTTGTGCCACACCGCGGCGTGGGGGCGTAGAGTGCCGGCATGAACGCCCCCGCCGACGAGCCCATCACCGCGCTGGACGCCAGTGCCCTGTCCGACGCCATTCACGCCCGCCACCTGTCGTGCCGCGAGGTGATGCAGGCCTATCTGGCGCGCATCGAGCGCCTGAACCCGCAGGCCAACGCGCTGGTGTCGCTGCGGCCTCATGACGCGCTGCTGGCCGAGGCCGACGCCTGCGACGCCGAGCTGGCGCAAGGCCACTCGCGCGGTTGGCTGCACGGCGTGCCGCAGGCGATCAAGGATCTGGCCAACGCCGCCGGCCTGCCGACCACGCTGGGCTCGCCGCTGATGCGGCACTTCGTCGCCCGCGAGGACGGCCTGATGGTCGCGCGCATGAAGCAGGCGGGCTGCATCGTCATCGGCAAGAGCAACACGCCCGAGTTCGGCCTGGGCTCGCACACTTTCAACGAAGTCTTCGGCACCACCGTCAACGCCTACGACCCGGGCAAGTCGGCCGGCGGCTCCAGCGGCGGCGCAGCCGTGGCCCTGGCGCTGCGCCTGCTGCCGGTGGCCGACGGCTCCGACTTCATGGGCAGCCTGCGCAACCCTGCGGCGTGGGCCAACGTGTTCGGCTTTCGGCCCTCGCAGGGCCGCGTGCCCATGTGGCCGGTGCAGGACGTGTGGATCAGCCAGCTGGGCACCGAGGGCCCCATGGGCCGCAGCGTGCGCGACGTGGCGCGCCTGCTGGCCACGCAGGCCGGGTGGTCGCCAAATACTCCCCTATCGATAGCTGATGGCGCACACCTGGAGGGCGCTGGGGCCACTTTTGACCCAAAAAATGCCCGCATCGGCTGGCTGGCCGACCTGGACGGCCATCTGCCGATGGAGCCCGGCATCCTGGACTCCTGCGCCCGCGCGCTGGAGCGCTTGCAGGGCCTGGGCTGCGCCGTCGAGCCCGCCGCGCTGGGCATGCCGCCCGAACGCGTGTGGGACGCCTGGCTCGTCTGGCGGCGCGTGCTGGTGGCCTCGCGCATCGCGCCGTTCCTGCTGAAGGACGGCAACCGCGCCCACATCAAGCCCGAGGCGCTGTGGGAGCACGAGCAGGCCCAGCATTGCAGCGCCGCGCAGTTCATGGCCGCCAGCGTCACGCGCACGCAGTTTCACCAGCAGATGCTGCGCCTGTTCGAGCACCACGATTTCCTGGCCCTGCCCACCACCCAGGTCTGGCCCTTCGACGCCAGCGAGCGCTGGCCGCGCCAGATCGCCGGCCGCGCCATGGACACCTATCACCGCTGGATGGAAGTCGTCATCTACGCCACCTTCGCCGGCCTGCCCTGCATCAGCGTGCCGGCGGGCTTCAACGCCGCCGGCCTGCCCATGGGCCTGCAACTGATCGGCCGGCCGCAGGACGATGCGGGCGTGTTGCGGCTGGCCGCCGCCTACGAGGCGGTGATTGGCGACTGGCTGGCGGTGGAGCCGCCGATCGAGGGTTGACTCCCTGGCGCCTTGGGGAGAGCGTTGGGGTGAGGTCTTGCTCCCTCGCCCCTTTGGGGCTGAAGGCCGCGGCTCCGGTTCCGCCAGCGCGGAACTGGACGGCCTGAAGAGTGGCGGCGTCTCGCCGCCAACCCCCGGGCTGGGGTGAGGGGCTCGGCGTTGCATCCGTTCGCTGTTGTCCGATCGGCAGTGATTTCTGCTGGCTTCCGCTGGCCGGGATATGCGCCCGGCGGCGCAGTCCCTTTCTTTGACTCGCCAAAGAAAGGAACCAAAGAAAGGCGACCCCACTGGCCGTGTCCCCTGCGCTTCGCTTCGGGGCAACCTGCGATGCTCGCGCGCGGGGCGGTGCTGCGGAACTCGCTGCGTTCACTTCGTTCACTGCGCTCAAACAACCGCAGCAAGCCAGATCACGATGCATGGGCATGCTGCGCTGCCCATGCCCGCCCCACGCCCTGCGCTTCTCGGCACGGCCAGAGGGGAGTTCAACTCCAACCCGGGCCATCGCTGCGCTCGGCCCCGCCAACAGCCAAACCTGGGGCCGAGCGCAGCGATGGCCCGAATGGTTTTCCCTCCCCCTTGAGGCTGCGCCTGCGGCGCGGCGCTTGCGGGGTGGCGCGTGCAGCGCAGCATGCACGCGCTTCGTGGACTGACTCGCCGCGGTTGTTTGAGCGCAGTGAACGAAGTGAACGCAGCGAGTTCTGCGGCGCACCCCGCAAGCGTTGCGACGCAGGTTTGCCCCGCAGCGAAGCGCAGGGGTCGCAGACGTGGGGGCGCTTTCTTTTGCCTCCTTTTCTTGTGCGTACAAGAAAAGGAGGTGCGCCGCCGGGCGCATATCCCGGCCAGCCGAAAAACGCAGCATCAACCGGACATCGAACACAGGCCAACAATTCCAACGCCGGCGGCCCCTCACCCCCACCCTCTCCCCAAAGGGGCGAGGGAGAAGAAGTCAGTCGTTCAGTTCTGCTTCCACGGCAACCCGGCCTTGCGCCAACCGCCCAGTTGGCCGCGCTGGGCCTGCTCGTTCAGGTCGCCCTCGAAGCCGCCGACGATGTTGTAGGCCGTCAAACCCAGCTCCGTGGCGCGGCGCGCGGCGGCGATGGAGCGCACGCCGCTGCGGCACAGCATGGCCAGTGACTGCCCTTCGGCGGCCGCGGCGCGCACCTGAGCGTCGAATTCGGCGTTCATCGCCATGCCGGGCCACTGCTTCCAGGCCGCCGCCAGCGCGCCGGGGACAAAGCCCACCCATTCGCGCTCGGCATCGGTGCGCACGTCCACCAGCACGGCGCGGCCGCCCTGCATCCAGGCGTAGGCGGTGCCCGGATCGATGTCGCCGGCGTAACCTGTCGCGGGCCGCACCTCGCCTTCGGCCGGCACGGCAGCGCCCGCGTCCTGGCGCAGGCCCGAGCGCTGGTTGGCCGGCACGGCCTCGTCGATGCGGCGCGGGCGCGGCAGGTGCAAGTCGTTCATCAGGGCGATGAACTGCTCGCGCGTCTTGCCCGCCAGGCGCGGGTTGGTGGCCTTCTCGGCGCCGATGGTGGACTGCAAGCGCTCGTGGTAGTCGTGCGCCGGCCAGACGATGGTGGTGGCCGGCAGGGTGAACAGCCTTTGCGTGATGCTGTCGTACAGCTGGCCGGCGTCGCCCGACTGGAAGTCGGTGCGCCCGCAGCCCTGGATCAGCAGCGTGTCGCCCGTGAACACGTGGGCCGGCTCCGGCTGGTCCTTCGGCGTCCACAGGAAGCACACGCTGCCGGCGGTGTGGCCCGGCGTGTGCAGCACGCGCAGGGTCTCGCCGCCGAAGCGCAGCTCGTCGCCGTCCCGAAGTTGCCGCGCCGCCGTGCCGACGTTGCAGCCGGCGGGCGCGGCCGTGCGCGCACCGGTCAGCTCGGCCAGCCTGGCGGCACTGGTGATGTGGTCGGCGTGGGCGTGGGTTTCGACGGCCCACTTCAACGACAGCCCCATTCGCTCCAGCGTGGCCAGATCGCGCTCGAGTTGCTCGTCCACCGGGTCGATGATCAGCGCCTCGCGCGTGGACGCATCGGACAGCACGTAGGTGTAGGTGCTGGAGGCGGGGTCGAAGAGCTGGGTCGGGTTCATGGGTGCAGTGTAGAACGGCGCAGCAGCCGGCGCCACCGGCGGCTTGCCCCGCGATCCTGTACAAAGAGGCTTCGAAATGCGCGCGCGGGGCTGGCCTTTGCCGGGCCAAGTCCGCATAATATGACGTTTACGTAAACGTCAACTCAAGAACAACCCAGGACGGATGCCGAACGCATGGCGACGAAGAACGCTTCCAAGGACATGGGCCGCTGGCAGGTGCCGGTGGGCGGCAAGGGCTTTGCCCTGCAGGACTGCGACCCGGCGGCCAAGCCGTATTCCAGCGGCGACAAGGAGGCCGACAAGGCCCGCGTGGCCGATCTGACGCACGAGATCGACGCGCTGCAGGACATGTTCTACGCCGACGCCCGCTTCAAGCTGCTGGTGCTGCTGCAGGGCACCGACGCCGCCGGCAAGGACGGTACGATCCGCGCCGTGTTCAAGGAAACCAGCCCGCTGGGCGTGCGCACGCACGGCTGGAAGGCGCCCAGCACGCTGGAGCGCAGCCACGACTACCTGTGGCGAATCCACGCCATGATGCCGGCCGCCGGCGAATTCATGATCCACAACCGCAGCCACTACGAGGACGTGCTGGTGCCGGTGGTCAATGGCTGGATCGACGACAAGACCACCGAACAGCGCTACCGCCAGATCAACGACTTCGAGCGCCTGCTGTGCGAGACCGGCACCGTGATCCTGAAGTTCATGCTGCACATCAGCCAGGACGAACAGCGCGTGCGCCTGCAAGAGCGTGTCGATGACCCGAGCAAGCACTGGAAGTTCAGCATGGGCGACCTGGACGTGCGCAAGCAGTGGAAGCAATACCAGCGCGCCTATGAAGACCTGCTGCGCGCCACCTCCACCGACTGGGCGCCCTGGACCATCGTGCCCGCCAACAGCAAGACGCACCGCAACCTGATGATCGCCACCCTGGTGCGCGACAAACTCCAATCCCTTCAGCTGCGCTATCCGCCCGACGACCCTCAGCTGAAAGGGCTCATCGTGCAATAGCAGCAAGCGCCACAAGCCATCAAAATCACAGGAGATAACCCATGACCGATCTGTCCGCCGACTACAAGGCCCTGGCCGAGTACCGCCCCAAGAACAAGGTGCGCTTCGTCACCGCCGCATCGCTGTTCGACGGCCACGATGCGGCCATCAACATCATGCGCCGCATCATCCAGGGCATGGGCGCCGAGGTGATCCACCTGGGGCACAACCGCAGCGTGGACGAGATCGTCACCGCCGCGCTGCAGGAGGACGTGCAGGGCATCGCCATCAGCAGCTACCAGGGCGGCCACGTCGAGTACTTCAAGTACATGATCGACCTGCTGAAAAAGCGCGGCGGCGAGCAGATCCAGGTCTATGGCGGCGGCGGCGGCGTGATCGTGCCGGCCGAAATCCGCGAGCTGCAGGACTACGGCGTGGCGCACATCTTCAGCCCCGAGGACGGCCAGCGCATGGGCCTGAAGGGCATGATCGGCGAGATGGTGATGCGCTGCGACAAGGACTTGTCGGGCCACGCGCCCAAAGGCATCAAGGCCATCGAAGGCCAGAGCGAGAGCGCCTGGCGCGCGCTGGCGCAGCTCATCACCGCACTGGAAAACGGCCACGCCGATGCGGCCCTGCTCAAGGCCGTGCAAGCCGCTGCGGCCAAGAGCAAGGCGCCCGTGCTGGGCATCACCGGCACCGGCGGCGCGGGCAAGTCCAGCCTGACCGACGAGCTGATTCGCCGCCTGCGGCTGGACCAGGACGACAGCCTGCGCGTGGCGCTGATTTCCATCGACCCCAGCCGGCGCAAGTCGGGCGGCGCGCTGCTGGGCGACCGCATCCGCATGAACGCCATCAGCCCCTGGGCCAGTGGGCAAAGGGTTTTCATGCGCAGCCTGGCCACGCGCGAGGCGGGCGGCGAAGTCACGCCCGCCCTGCCCGCCATCATTGCCGCGTGCAAGGCGGCCGGGTTCGATCTGGTGATCGTCGAGACGCCCGGCATCGGCCAGGGCGACGCGGCCATCGTGCCGCTGGTGGATGTGCCGATGTACGTGATGACGCCCGAATACGGCGCCGCCAGCCAGCTCGAAAAAATCGACATGCTGGACTTTGCCGAGTTCGTGGCCATCAACAAGTTCGACCGCAAGGGCGCCATGGACGCGCTGCGCGACGTGGCCAAGCAGATGCAGCGCAACCGCGAGGCCTTTGGCAAGCGCCCCGATGAAATGCCGGTGTTCGGCACCCAGGCCTCGCACTTCAACGACGATGGCGTGACGGCGCTGTACCAGGCGCTCAAGCCCCGCCTGGCTGCGTTGGGCCTGCCAGTCAAGGAAGGCCGCCTGGCGCCCGTCCGCACCCGCCACAGCACCAGCCAGACCCCCATCGTGCCGGGGCAGCGCGTGCGCTACCTGGCCGAAATCGGCGAAACCGTGCGCGGCTACAAGAAGCGCGTGCAGGCCCAGGCGCGGCTGGCGCGCGAGGTGCAGCAACTGCGCGAAAGCGCCCGCATGTTGCACGAGGACGACGCCAAGAAAAGCGGCGCGCAGGGCACCGTGCTGGCGCTGGCCGAGGCCCGCGCGGCGCGCCAGGACCACGACGCCAAAAAGCTGCTGGAGCAGTGGCCTGCGATGCAACAGGCCTACGCCGGCGACGAGTATGTGGTGAAGATCCGCGACAAGGAAATCCGTACGGCGCTCACGACCAAGTCGCTGTCGGGCACCCCCATCCGCAAGGTGGTGCTGCCCACGTTCGAGGACCACGGCGAAATCCTGAAGTGGCTGATGCTGGACAACGTGCCGGGCAGCTACCCCTACACCGCCGGCACCTTTGCCTTCAAGCGCGAGGGCGAGGACCCGACGCGCATGTTCGCCGGCGAGGGCGACGCCTTCCGCACCAACCGCCGCTTCAAGCTGGTCTCCGAAGGCATGCCGGCCAAGCGCCTGTCCACGGCCTTCGACTCGGTCACGCTGTACGGCGCCAACCCCGACCCGCGGCCCGACATCTACGGCAAGGTCGGCAACTCGGGCGTGTCCATCGCCACGGTGGACGACATCAAGGTGCTGTACGACGGCTTCGATCTGTGCAGCCCGACGACCTCGGTGTCGATGACCATCAACGGCCCGGCGCCCACCATCCTGGCGATGTTCATGAACGCCGCCATCGACCAGAACCTGGCCAAGTTCAAGCAGGACAACGGCCGCGAGCCCACCGACACCGAGGCCGCCAAGATCCGCGAATGGGTGCTGGCCAATGTGCGCGGCACCGTGCAGGCCGACATCCTGAAGGAAGACCAGGGCCAGAACACCTGCATCTTCTCGACCGAGTTCAGCCTGAAGGTGATGGGTGACATTGCCGAATACTTCGTGCACCACAACGTGCGCAACTTCTATTCGGTCAGCATCAGCGGCTATCACATTGCCGAGGCCGGCGCCAACCCGATCAGCCAGCTCGCCTTCACGCTGTCCAACGGCTTCACGCTGGTCGAGGCCTATCTGGCACGCGGCATGCACATCGACGACTTCGCGCCCAACCTGTCGTTCTTCTTCAGCAACGGCATGGACCCCGAGTACACCGTGATGGGCCGCGTGGCGCGCCGCATCTGGGCCGTGGCCATGAAGGAAAAATACGGCGCCAACGAGCGCAGCCAAAAGCTGAAATACCACATCCAGACTTCCGGCCGCAGCCTGCACGCGCAGGAGATCGCCTTCAACGACATCCGCACCACGCTGCAGGCGCTGATCGCCATCTACGACAACTGCAACAGCCTGCACACCAACGCGTACGACGAGGCCATCACCACGCCGACCGAAGAATCGGTGCGCCGCGCCATGGCGATCCAGCTCATCATCAACCGCGAATGGGGCCTGGCCAAGAACGAGAACCCCAACCAGGGCGCCTTCATCATCGAGCAGCTGACCGAGCTGGTCGAGGAAGCCGTGCTATCGGAATTCGAGCGCATCAGCGAGCGCGGTGGCGTGCTGGGCGCCATGGAGACGGGTTATCAGCGCGGCATGATCCAGGAAGAAAGCCTGTACTACGAGATGCTGAAGAACTCGGGCGAATACCCCATCATCGGCGTCAACACCTTCCGCAACCCGCATGGCGACCCGGTGCCCGAGCACATCGAGCTGGCGCGCTCGACCGAGGAAGAAAAACAGAGCCAGCTCACGCGCCTGCAGGACTTCCACCAGCGCCACGCCGCCGAGGCGCCGGCGATGCTCAAACGCCTGCAGCAGGCCGTGATCGACAACGCCAACGTGTTCGAGGTGCTGATGGACGCCGTGCGCGTGTGTTCTCTGGGCCAGATCACCACGGCCTTGTTCGAGGTGGGCGGGCAGTACCGGCGCAGCATGTGACAACGGGGCGGCTCCGCATCGCCAATGCGGGCGCGGGGCCTGGAATCACTCGTCCGGCGCAGCGTGGGTCCAGAACCCCCGATGCGCTGCGGCGGCCTCGTCCTCCAGCAGCGGGCCCAGCACGGCCACCGCCCGCTGCCCGCGCGCGAAGACCTCGCGGCAGGGCAGAGAAAAAGTCGGGTTTTCCGGATGGTCGCCGGTCAGGCCCAGCAGCGCATGCTCGGACAGGGCGTACACGACGCGCCCGATGCCCGTCCAGTACACCGCGCCGGCGCACATGCAGCAGGGCTCGGCGCTGGTGTAGAGGGTTGCGCGCGCCAGCTGCTGCGGCGTGCGCAGGCGGGCCGCCTTGGCCGCCGCCACCAGCTCGGCATGCTGCGTCGGGTCGCCCTCGGGCGGCATCGAGTTGTTGCCCGCCTCGCTGATGACGTTGCCGTGCTCATCGGCCACCAGGGCCGCGAAGGGATGCCGCCCGCGCGCCCTGGATTGCTCCGACAGGGCAATCGTTCGGCGCAGCAGGGCAAGGTCCTGCTCCGTGGGCAACTGGGAGGCTTGAGCGGCAAGGCGCGGCATCGTCGGGTTCCTTCAAGGACAGCTTGAGCGGCAAGGCGATCACCCGAGAATACGGCACGCCACGCCTGAAACCAGCATGGATCGATACACGAGATGCGCGGCCGCCGCCAATTGCCACAGTGCGACCCGGGTTGCCAACGAACGCCGCGCAATGGTGCACACTCGGGTGACGCGGCTGTCCTCGCCGGCGAACGACCGGGGCGGCGCGCGGCCATCACGCCAAGGAGACAGAGCATGAGCAACGCCACCCCGACACCCTCGGCCACCGCTTTCCGCGCCGCCCGCGACCACCTGCTGGCGCACCGCGAGGAACAGGCCGCACTGGGCGCCAGCTTTCGCTGGCCGCGCTTGACGCAGTTCAACTGGGCGCTCGACCACTTCGACCGCCTGGCACGCGAGGACGGCAATGCGCCGGCGCTGTGGATCGTGAACGAGGGCGCGGGCGAGCAGAAGATCAGCTACGCGCAAATGGCCGCGCGCTCCAACCAGGTGGCCAACTGGCTGCGCGGCCTGGGCGTGCGCCGCGGCGATCGCGTGCTGCTCATGCTGGGCAACGAGGTGCCGTTGTGGGAGACCATGCTGGCCGCCTTCAAGCTGGGCGCAGTGGTCATTCCGGCCTCGTCGCTGCTGACGCCCGAGGACCTGCGCGACCGCATCGAGCGCGGGCACGTGCGCCACGTCGTCGCAGGCGAGGTGCACCAGGAAAAGTTCGCGCAGGTGCCCGGCGCCTACACGCGCATCGGCGTCGGCGCGCCGCTGGCGGGCTGGACGGCGTTTGCGGACAGCCGCCAGGGCAGCGAGGCCTTCACGCCCGACGGCCCCACGCAGGCCAGCGACCCGCTGCTGCTGTATTTCACCTCGGGCACCACGTCCAAGCCCAAGCTGGTGCTGCACACGCACCAGAGCTACCCGGTGGGGCACTTGTCCACCATGTTCTGGATCGGCCTGAAGCCCGGCGACATCCACATGAACATCTCCTCGCCGGGCTGGGCCAAGCACGCGTGGAGCTGCTTTTTCGCGCCCTGGAACGCGGGCGCCTGCATCTTCATCCACAACACGGCGCGCTTTGCCGCCCCGGCCCTGCTGGAGACCCTGGCGCGCTGCGACGTGGACACCCTGTGCGCGCCGCCCACCGTGTGGCGCATGCTGATCCAGGAAGACCTGGCCTCCTGGCGCGGCAAGCTGAGCCTGCGCGAGGTGATTGGCGCCGGCGAACCGCTCAACCCCGAGATCATCGAGCAGATCAAGTCGAGCTGGGGCTTGACGCTGCGCGACGGCTACGGCCAGACCGAAACCACCGCCATCGTTGGCAACGCGCCGGGCCTGGCCGTCAAGCCCGGCTCGATGGGCCTGCCCATGCCGGGCTACCGCGTGGCACTGCTCGACGTGAACGGCGAGGAATCCGACGAGGGCGAGGTCTGCCTCAGGCTCGACGACCCACCCGGCGACGCGCCCGGCGGCCACCCGGGCACCGGCCGCCCACTGGGCCTGATGGCCGGCTACGAGGACAGCGCCGAGCGCACCGCCGAGGTCATGCACGGCGGCTACTACCGTACCGGCGACGTGGCGCAGCGCGATGCCGACGGCTACTACACCTTCGTCGGCCGCGCCGACGACGTGTTCAAGGCCAGCGACTACCGCATCAGCCCGTTCGAGCTGGAAAGCGCGCTGATCGAGCACGCGAGCGTGGTCGAGGTGGCGGTCGTCCCCAGCCCCGACCCGGTGCGGCTGGCCGTGCCCAAGGCCTTCATCATCCTCGCGCAGGGCAGCCGGGCCGACGCGCAGACCGCGCGCGAGATCCTGGCCTTTGCGCGCCAGGCGCTGGCGCCCTACAAGCGGGTGCGCCGCATCGAGTTCGTGACCGAGCTGCCCAAGACCATCTCGGGCAAGATCCGCCGCGTGGAGCTGCGCCAGACCGAGTCCGGCCGGCGCGAGCGCGGCGCGAAGGACCCGCTCGAGTTCTTCGAAGACGACTTTCCCGATCTCAAAACGTAAGCAAGCGCTCGCCCTCGGGTTTGCCCGCAGGACGAGCCGCCCGAGCCCGTGAAAAATAGCCCGCAGCGACGCCCCTGGCGCCGCTGTACCGTATTTTTGTTCGCGAGGAGAGACTGATGGCCCAACCCACCCCCAAACTGCTGCTGGCCGGCCTGGCCCTGGCCGTGCTGGCCGCGTGCAGCACCCCGCCTGCCGCGCCGCCGCCCGCCACGGCAACCCCGATCGCAGCCGTTGCGCCCGCCTCCGCCGCCCCGGTCGCTGCCTCGCCCACGGCGGCGGCCCAGGCCGCTGCCGCGGCCTACGACTTCGACATGGACGTGTTCCACCCCGTGGTGGCACGCCACGGCATGGTGGCCACCGAGCAGGAGCTGGCCTCGAAGATCGGCCTGGATGTGCTCAAGTCCGGCGGCAATGCGGTCGATGCCGCCGTGGCCATCGGCTTTGCGCTGGCCGTGGCCCTGCCCAATGCGGGCAACGTGGGCGGCGGCGGCTTCATGATGGTGTACGACGCCAAGACTGCCAAGACCGTGGCGGTGGACTTCCGCGAAGTGGGCCCGGCGGCCGCCAGCCGCGACATGTACCTGGACGCCAGTGGCAAGGTGATCGACGGCAAGTCGCTCTACACCCACTACGCCATCGGCGTGCCCGGCACCGTGGCGGGCATGACGCACGCGTTGCAAAAGTGGGGCACGCAGCCGCTGACCAAGCTGCTCAGGCCCAGCATCGAGCTGGCCGAAAAGGGCTATCCGGTGAGCGAAACGCTGGCCAAGGTGCTGCAGCAAGAAACCAAGAACATGGGCAAGTGGCCCGCCACCAAGGCCATCTACTGGCGCAACGGCGCGCCCCTGAAGGCTGGCGACAGGCTGGTGCAGAAAGACCTGGGCCACTCGCTGCGCCTGATCGCCCGCGACGGCGCCAGGGCCTTCTACGAGGGCGAGATCGCCCACAAGATCGCCGCCGACATGGCCAAAAACGGCAACCCCATGACGCTGCAGGACTTGAAGAACTACAAGGTCGTCGAGCGCGAGCCGGTGCGCGGCACCTACCGCGGCTACGAGATCGTCACCATGCCCCCGCCCTCCTCGGGCGGTGCGCACCTGGTGCAAATCCTCAACATCATGGAGCGCTGGCCCATCAAGGACTGGGGCCTGAACAGCGCCAACACCGTGCATCACATGGCCGAGGCCATGAAGCTGGCCTATGCCGACCGCGCCGAATACCTGGGCGACCCGGGCTTCGTCCAGATTCCGCTGAGCGGCCTGACCAGCAAGAAGTACGCCGACGCGCTGGCCGCACAGATCAGCGCCGACAAGGCCCGCAGCGCCAAGGAGATTCGCGCCGGCAAGCCGCAGCCCTACGAGAGCGACCAGACCACGCACTACTCGGTGGTGGACAAGGCCGGCAACATGGTGGCCGTCACCTACACGCTCAACACCAACTTCGGCAGCGGCATCGTGGCGCCCGGCACCGGCATCATGCTCAACAACGAGATGGACGACTTCTCGGCCAAGCCCGGCGTGCCCAACGCCTATGGCGTGATCGGCGGCGACGCCAATGCCGTGGCCGCCGGCAAGCGCCCGCTGTCGTCCATGACGCCCACCTTCGTGCTGAAGGACGGCAAGCCCTGGCTGGTCACCGGCAGCCCCGGCGGGCCGCGCATCATCACCACCGTGCTGGAGCAGATCGTCAATGGCATCGACTTCGGCATGAACCCGGCCGAGGCGGCGTCGCAACTGCGCTTTCACCACCAGTGGACGCCCGACGAGCTGCGCATTGAAAAAGGCTTCTCGACCGACACCATCCGGCTGCTCAAGGACAAGGGCCAGAACGTCGTCATCAAGCCGACCATGGGCCGCACCCAGACCATCCAGGTGCACGGCAACGAGCTGTGGGGCTACTCCGACCCGCGCAACCCCGACGGCAAGACGCTGGGGTATTGAGCGCAGCACCACGCCCGCCCAAAGCCCGCCGCCCGGCGGGCTTTTTCATGGCGCCCTATTCCTCCGGCCGCAGCCACAGCCAGATGCCCATCGCCAGCAGGAACAGCGGCACGAAGATGCGCACCCACGGCGCCACGGAGTCGAACAGCTGCAGCACGCCGGCGCTGGCCGCCATGGTGACGACGGCCAGCCACTTGGCCGGGCGCGACACCGCGCCGCGCTCGCGCCAGCGCTGCACCGGCGGGCCAAAGCGCGGGTGGCGCAAAAGCCAGGCCTCGAAAGCCGGCCAGCCCTTGCCCGCGGCCCAGGCCGCCACCAGCAGGAACGGCACCGTCGGCAACACCGGCAAGAAAGCGCCCACCACGCCCAGGGCAAAGGCCGCCACGGCCAGCAAGCGCCACAGCCCCATCACCACGCGCTGGTGATGGCGCAGACGCGGTGGCGCGGCAGGGGCAAGGGGTTTTGGCATCGAATGACGGGTTTGCGCTTGCGTGGTGCGCGCAAGCAGCTATCAAATCAGGAACAGGCAGTCGAGTCCCCATCATAGCCAGGCGCGCCGCGAGCGCCTTGACCCGTGTCATGAAACCGACGTGCCGCCCATGGACAATAGGGCATGGAATCGCGCCCCCCCTTCATCGCCCCCACCGCCTTCAACGACGCCACCGCCGCACTGGAGCGCGCGCAGGCAATCTACCAGTCCGGCCTGGCGCACCTGCGCGCGCAGTTGCAGGCCTTCATGGCGCTGGCCGAGCCGCCGGCGGCCGCGCTGCCGCACGTGCGCGCCTGCTACCCCTTCGTGCGCCTGCGCACCGCGCACAGCACGCACCCCGACACGCGGCTGGCCTATGGCTTCGTGGCCCACGCCGGGCAGTACGAAACCACGCTGACGCGGCCCGACCTGTTTGCCGACTACTACCTGGAGCAGTTCGGCCTGCTGCTGGCCAGCCACGACGCGCCGCTGGAGGTGGGCATCAGCAACCAGCCGATTCCCCTGCCCTTCAGCTTTGGCGACGGCGAATACTTTGACGGGGGCCTGGCGCCCTGGCAGCGCGCCATGCTGGGCGAGGTGTTCGACCTGCCCGACCTGATGGCCATGGACGACCGCATCGCCAACGGCACGCACCAGCCACACGGCGGCGAGCCGCTGCCGCTGGCCCTGTTCACCGCGCCGCGCGTGGACTATTCGCTGCAGCGCCTGCGCCACTACACCGGCACCGCGCCCGAGCACTTCCAGAACTTCGTGCTGTTCACCAACTACCAGTTCTACATCGACGAGTTCATCGCCCTGGGCGAGGCCGAGATGCGCAAGGCGGACAGCCCCTACAGCGCCTTCGTGCAGCCCGGCAACGTCGTCACGCGCCGCGCCGGCCTGCCCGCGCAGGCGGGCGACGAGCGCGGCCAGGCTCCCGCGCGCCTGCCGCAGATGCCCGCCTACCACCTGATGCGGGGCGACCGCAGCGGCATCACCATGGTCAACATCGGCGTGGGCCCCAGCAACGCCAAGAACATCACCGACCACGTGGCCGTGTTGCGCCCGCACGCCTGGATCATGCTGGGCCACTGCGCCGGCCTGCGCAACCGCCAGCAACTGGGCGACTACGTGCTGGCCCACGGCTACGTGCGCGAGGACCATGTGCTGGACGAAGAGCTGCCCCTGTGGATCCCGGTGCCCGCGCTGGCCGAGGTGCAGATCGCCCTACAGGACGCGGTGGCCGAGATCACCCAACTGCAGGGCGCCGACCTGAAGCGCATCCTGCGCACGGGCACCGTGGCCACCACCGACAACCGCAACTGGGAGCTTTTGGGCGCGGGCGCGCCGCAGCAGCGCTTTTCGCAGTCGCGCGCCGTCGCGCTCGACATGGAAAGCGCGACCATTGCCGCCAACGGCTTTCGCTTTCGCGTGCCCTACGGCACCCTGCTGTGCGTGAGTGACAAGCCGCTGCACGGCGAGATCAAGCTGCCCGGCATGGCCAACCACTTCTACCGCGAACGCGTGAACCAGCACCTGAAGATCGGCATCCGCGCGCTCGAGCGCCTGAGCGAGAACGGGCTGGATCGGCTGCACAGCCGCAAGCTGAGGAGCTTTGCGGAGGTGGCGTTTCAGTGAGTTCGAGTCAAAGTATTACAATCGGCGATCGAGTAATACAGACGGAACAAACCATGAGCACCATCACCATAAAAGGCCAGGTTACCGTGCCCAAGCCCATCCGCGATGCTCTGGGCTTGACTCCGGGCTCGCAGGTTGACTTTGCGCTGAACGAGCACGATCAGGTGGTGCTTCGGCGCGCCCAACCGGTGCGCAAACGTGCCAAGACCGACCGGTTCGAGGCCGCGCGCGGCAAGGCCGACATTCGCTGGCGCACCGATGAATTGATGGCCTTGCTGCGCGAAGGCTGATCGCACGGTCATGCTGGTTGACACCAACGTCCTGCTCGACGTGCTGCAGGACGACCCGGCTTGGGTTGACTGGTCGCTGCGCCAGTTGCGCGCCCAGTCACAACTGCACCGGCTGGCGATCAACCCTGTGATCTACGCCGAATTGGCGCTTGGGTTTTCGGCGCTCGAGGCCCTCGACGCAGCACTGGAAGACTTGGGGCTGCCGTTGCTGGAAGTGCCAAGGCCGGCGCTTTTCTTGGCAGGCAAGGCCTTCGCCGAATATCGACGCCGCGGCGGCACCAAGTCGGGGGTGCTGAGCGACTTCTTCATCGGCGCTCATGCCGCCGTGGCGCGCCTGCCGATTCTGACGCGCGATACTGCGCGCTACCGCAGCTACTTTCCAAGCGTGCGGCTCGTCGCACCGAGCGACGGTTGAAGTGAATCAGTACTTCGGCGCAAAGGCGCGGATCGCCGCCTTCGCCGCCGCATCCAGCGCAAAGCCCTTGCCGTGCGCCGCCGCCAGCTCGGCGCAGCGCGCGTCGAAGGCCTCGATGCCCTGGCCGTAGATGAACTGCATGGCCCCGCCCGTCCAGGCCGGAAAGCCGATGCCGAAGATGGAGCCGACGTTGGCGTCGTGCACGCTGGTGAGCACGCCCTCGGCCAGGCAGCGCGCGGTCTCGACCGACTGGCGGTAGAGCAGGCGGTCCTGGATGTCGCGCGCGTTCCACGCCGTGCCGGGTTTTTCAAACAACGACTTCAGCTCGGGCCACAGGTGCTTCCTGGCCCCTTGCGGGTAGTCGTAGAAGCCGCCGCCGGCCGCACGTCCGTTGCGCCCCAGTTCCTTCACCATGCGCTCGACCAGCAGCTCGCCGGGCGTGGCCTCATACGTCTTGCCCTCGGCCTTGTAGTCGGCGCGGGTCTGATCCATCACGTGCACCGACAGCGACAGCGCCGTTTCGTCCAGCACCGCCAGCGGGCCCACGGGCAGGCCGGCCTGCACGGCGGCGTTCTCGATCACGGCGGCCGGAATGCCCTCGCCCAGCATGGCCGCGCCTTCCATCACGTAGGTGCCGAAGGTGCGGCTGGTGTAGAAGCCCCGCGAATCGTTGACGACGATGGGCAGCTTGCCCAGGGCCAGCACGTAGTCGAAGGCGCGGGCGACGGTTTCGTCATCCGTCTGTTTGCCGCGGATGATCTCGACCAGCTTCATCTTGTCCACGGGGCTGAAGAAGTGAATGCCGACGAACTTGGCCGCCGCCTTGCTGGCCTGTGCCAAACCGCTGATGGGCAGGGTGCTGGTGTTGCTGGCGAAGAAGCCCCCTTGGGCCAGCATGGGCTCGGCCTCTTGCGTGACCTTGGCCTTCAAGTCGCGCTGCTCGAACACGGCTTCGATGATGAGATCGCAGCCCTTCAGGTCCGTCGCATCGGCCGTGGGCGTGATGCGTGCCAGCAGCGCCTGCTGATCGACCGGGCTCATGCGCCCCTTGTCCACGCGCTTTTGCGTGAGCTTGGCGCTGTAGCCCTTGCCCTGCACGGCCTTCTCGGTGGACACGTCCTTCAGCACCGTGGCGATGCCGCGGCTGGCTTGCGCATACGCAATGCCCGCACCCATCATGCCGGCGCCCAGGATGCCGACCTTGGCGGGCTTGAAACGCGGCACGTCCCTGGGGCGCGACTGGCCGCTCTTGATGGCGTTCAGATTGAAGAAGAAGGTGTTGATCATGTTGCGCGCCACCGGGCCGGCCATCAGGCTGGCCAGATACCGGCTTTCGATGCGCGTGGCGGTGTCGTAGTCCACCTGCGCGCCTTCGACCATGGCTGAGAGCGCCGCCTCGGGCGCGGGGTAGTTGCCGTGCGTTTTGGCCGTCAGCATGGCGGGCGCGACGACCAGGCCGCCCGCGATCTTGGGGTTGGCCGGCGTGCCACCCGGAATCTTGTAGCCCTTGACGTCCCAGGGCTGCTGCGCCTGCGGGTTGGCGGCGATCCAGGCCAGGGCCCGCGCGCGCAACTCGCCATCGCTGGCCACCAGTTCATGCACCAGGCCCAGCTCATGGCCTTGGGGCGGGTTGAACAGCCGGCTTTCCATGATGAAAGGCTGCGCGCCCTCAAGGCCCAGCAGGCGCGTCATCTTGGTGATGCCGGTGGCGCCGGGGATCAGGCCCAGGGTCAGCTCGGGCAAGCCGAACTGAATCTTGGCGTTGTCCACCGCGATGCGGTGGTGCGCGGCCAGCGCCACCTCCCAGCCGCCGCCCAACGCGCTGCCGTTCAGGCACGCGACGACGGGAATCCCCAGCGTCTCCAGCGTACGAAAGGCGTGCTTCAGGCGCTCGATCTCGGCGAACAGCGCGGGCGCGTCGGCGCCGGTCAGGCGCATCACGCTTTTGAGGTCGGCGCCGGCAAAAAAGGTTTTCTTGGCCGAGGCCAGGATCACACCCTTGAGCTGATTCTTCTGGGCAGCGATCTGCGCCACGGCGGCGGCGATGTCGGCCTGCCACGCGGCGCACATGGTGTTGACGGGCGAGCCCGGCTCGTCGAAGGTGATGGTGGCGATGCCGTCGGTGGTATCGATGCGCAGGGTTTGCATGGGTGATCCTGAATTGATAGCTGCTTGCGCTTGTTCAACAAGCGCCAAAGCCTGATTTGATCTAAAGAATCAAACAGCCGAACGCAGAGGACGCAAAGGATTCGCAGAGGACGCAGAAGAACAGCCAAAAATTTTTATGGATTTTTGTGCGCCCTCTGCGAAATCTCTGCGCCCTCTGCGTTCGGCTGTTCGGCTGTTCGGCTGTTCTGGCCTCACATACGCTCGACGATGGTGGCAATGCCCATGCCGCCACCCACGCACAAGGTGGCCAGGCCGTAGCGCAGGCCACGGCGGTGCAGCTCGTCGATCAGCGTGCCCAGAATCATGGCGCCGGTCGCGCCCAGCGGATGGCCCATGGCAATGGCGCCGCCGTTGACGTTGACCTTCTCGTGCGGCACCTTCAAGTCCTTCATGAACTTCATGGGCACGGCGGCAAAGGCCTCGTTGACCTCGAACAAATCGATCTGCTCGATCGTGAGGCCCGCCTTGGCCAGCGCCTTTTGCGTGGCGGGCATGGGGCCCGTGAGCATGATGGTCGGGTCGGCCCCCGACAGGGCCGTGGCGACGATGCGCGCGCGGGGCTTCAGGCCATGCGCCTTGGCGGCGGCCTCGTTGCCGATCAGCACGGCCGCCGCGCCATCGACGATGCCCGACGAGTTGCCCGCGTGGTGCACGTGGATGATGCGCTCGACCTGCGGGTAGCGCTCCTGCGCGACGGCGTCGAAACCCATGGCGCCCAGCTGCTCGAACGAAGGCCTCAGGCCCGCCAGCGCCTCCACCGTGGTGCGCGGCTTGATGAACTCGTCTTCATGAAGGATGGTCTGGCCCAGAAAGTCGGTGACGGGCACCACCGAGCCCTTGAAATACCCCGCCGCGCGCGCCGCGCCCGCGCGCTGCTGCGAGGTGACGGCAAAGGCATCCACGTCGGCGCGGCTGAACCCTTCCAGCGTGGCAATCAGGTCGGCGCCGATGCCCTGCGGCACAAACGCCGTCTTGAGGTTGGTGGCCGGGTCTTGCGCCCAGGCGCCGCCGTCGCTGCCGATGGGCACGCGGCTCATGCTCTCCACGCCGCCGGCGACCACCAGGTCTTCCCAACCCGAGCGCACCTTTTGCGCCGCCAGGTTGACGGCCTCCAGGCCCGAGGCGCAAAAGCGGTTGATCTGCACGCCCGCGCAGCGCCAGTCCCAGCCGGCCTTCAGCGCCGCCACCTTGGCAATGACCGAGCCCTGCTCGCCGATCGGCGCGACCACGCCCATCACCACGTCATCGACGGCTGCGGTGTCGAAGCCGTGGCGCTTGCGCAAGGCCTCCAGCGTGCCGGCCAGCAAGTCCACGGGCTTGACCTCGTGCAGGCTGCCGTCCTTTTTGCCCTTGCCGCGCGGCGTGCGCACGGCGTCGAACACATAGGCTTCGGTCATCGGGTAACTCCTGAGTGGGGTGAGCACAGAAACTGGCAGTATAGACATTTAACCAAGCAGATGCTCGATTAAATTGAAACCGCCCCCATGAGCTGCGACCGGATGGAGGCGCCGTCATTCGGCTTCGTCAAATCGCCCGTGACGCCCGGCCCCGCCGGCAAAGCGCGCGGCGCCGGCCAGCGCATCGCCCAGGCAGTGCTTGCCGGCGTCCCATTCGCGCTGCAGGGCCTGCGGCAGCGGCCAGTCCCACTGGGTGAGCGCGCTCAGGCGGTCGGCGCGCAGCGTGGCTTGCGGAAAGTCGGCCAACTGGCGTGCCAGGGCAATGGCCGCGTCGCGCGCCGTGCCGGCGGGAACCACCCGGTTGGCCAGGCCGATGGCCAGGGCCTCGTCGGCCGGCACGGGGCGGCCCGTCAGGATCAGGTCCAGCGCGCGGCTCTGGCCGATCAGGCGCGGCAGGCGCACGGTGCCGCCGTCGATCAGCGGCACGCCAAAGCGGCGGCAGAAGATGCCGAAGTACGCGTCCTGCTCCATCACGCGCAGATCGCACCACAGCGCCAGCTCGGTGCCGCCGGCCACGGCCGCACCGCTGACGGCGGCAATCACCGGCTTGGACAAGAGCAGGCGCGTGGGGCCCATGGGGCCGCGCGGCAGCGCGTCGGCGGCGCCAAAGTCCAGGTCGGCCCGGATGCGGCGCAACTGCTCGGCGGCGTCGGGCGCCAGGCGCGCACCCGACTTCAAGTCCCAGCCCGCGCAGAAGTGCCCGTGCGCGCCATGCAGGACCGCCACGCGCGCGCTCTCGTCGGCCTCGAAGGCGACGAAGGCCGAGTGCAGCGCGCGGGCCGTCGCGTCGTCCACGGCGTTGCGCACGTCGGGGCGGTCGAGCGTGATCACGGTCACCTGGTCCAGGTGTTCAACGCGGATGGAAGCGGTCGGCTCGGTCATGGGTGGTTCGTCGGGGTTGAGGAACCGCTGAACAATTCTTCGTGGATGCGTGCGCTCGATATCGGGATGAGCCGCAAGGCGCAAACCGCAGCGATAGCCGTTGCTATCGCGAGGATTTGCAACGCTGCGGATCGCTCGAGATCGGGATGCACGCGCCGCGAGGGAGTTGTTCAGCGGTTCCTAAGGGTTTGCCGGGGATGCGCCCCGCCGGCAAGGCCCTTAGAGTGTGACGAATTTTTTTCAACGCATGGTGACGGGGAGCAAGCGTGCAGTTCATCCAGCTGGTGATCAGCGGCATCGCGCAAGGCTGCATCTACGGCCTGATCGCCTTGGGCTTCGTGCTGATCTACAAGGCGACCGAGACCGTCAGCTTTGCCCAGGGCGAGCTGATGATGCTGGGCGCCTTTCTGGGCCTGGCCGGCATGAGCATGCTGGGCTTTCCGTTCTGGCTGGCGGTGCTCGCCAGCATCGCGGCCATGAGCCTGTTCGGCGTGCTGCTGGAGCGCGTGGTGATCCGCCCCATCCTGGGCCAGCCGGCGTTTTCCATCGTCATGCTGACCATCGGCATCGGCTACGTGGCGCGCGGCGCCATCACCATGATTCCCGGCATCGGCACCGAGACCCACACCCTGCCCGTGCCCTACAAGGACCAGGTGTGGAACCTGGGCGCGCTGGTGCTGAGTGCCGAGCAGATGGTGGTGATCGCCGTCACCGCCGTGCTGTGCGCGGGGCTGTTTGCGATGTTTCGCTACACGCGGCTGGGCATTGCCATGCAGGCGGCGTCGCAAAACCAGCTGGCGGCGTATTACATGGGCATCCCGGTCAAGCGCCTGAACGGCCTGGTGTGGGGCCTGGCCGCGGCGGCGGCCGCCATCGCCGGTCTGCTGCTGGCGCCCATCACCTTCGTGCATGCCAACATGGGCTTCATCGGGCTCAAGGCCTTTCCGGCGGCGGTGGTCGGCGGCTTTGGCAGCCTGCCGGGCGCCATCGTGGGCGGGCTGGTCATCGGCATCGTCGAATCGCTGTCGGGCTTTTACCTGCCCGAGGGCTTCAAGGACATCGCCGCGTACATCGTGGTGCTGATCATGCTGATGGTCAAGCCCAATGGCCTGTTCGGCGAAAAACTCCGCAAGAAGGTTTAGTACCTCGCCATGCGCTTCATCTTCAAGACCAGCTACGAGCAGGACATCCGCCTGGCCAAGCACGGCGGGCATGTGTTCTGGTATGGGTTGCTGATGCTGGCGCTCATCGCCGCGCCCTTCGCACTGCCCGAGTACTGGCTGGCGCAGCTCACCTTCGTGCTGATCTACGGCATCGCCGGCCTGGGCTTGATGCTGCTGGCCGGCTTTACCGGACAGTTCTCGCTGGGGCACGCGGCCTTTCTGGGCGTGGGCGCCTACACGCAGGCGGTGCTGACCAATGCCGGCTGGCCCTTTCCGCTGGCCATGGCCTGCGCCGCCGTGCTGGCGGCCTCCGTGGGCGTGGTGGTGGGCCTGCCGGCGCTGCGCGTCAAGGGCATCTACCTGGGCATTGCCACGCTGGCCTTCGGCTTCATCGTCGAAGAGGGCTTTGCCCGCTGGGAAAGCGTGACCGGCGGCAACGCCGGCCTGTCGGTGCAGGCGCCGGCGCTCTTCGGCTGGTCCATCGACTCCAGCGCGGGTTTTTACGCCATCTGCCTGGTCACCGCGGTGCTGGCCACGCTGGGCATCGTCAACCTGCTGCGCGCCCCCATCGGCCGCGCCTTCGTGGCCATTCGCGACTCCGAAATCTCGGCGCAGAGCATGGGCATCAACCTCGCGCGCTACAAGACGCTGTCGTTCGCCCTGTCGGCCGCGCTGGCCGGCGTGGCCGGCGCGCTGTATGCGCACAAGCTGCAATTCCTGTCGCCCGACCAGTTCAACATCCTGCAATCGATCGACCTGTTGCTGCTGGTGGTCATCGGCGGCCTGGGCTCCATCCACGGCGCCTTCCTGGGCGCCATCTTCCTGATCGCCATGCCGCAGCTCATTTCGCTGTCCAAGGACTGGCTGCCCGACGCCATCGGCCAGGCCCCCGGCCTGCAGGCGGTGGTGTACGGCGCGGTGCTGATCGCCTTCGTGCTGTTCGAGCCCCTGGGCCTGTACGGGCGCTGGCTGAAGATGCGCACCTGGCTGCAGATGTTTCCGTTCTACCAGCGGGGCATGTTCAAGCGGCAGAAAAGTTTCCAGAAATCGGATCGGTTGAAATGAACGGCGACGCCTTGTTTTCGACGAGACGCGCTCTGCCATCCGGGGCCGAGCGCAGCGACGGCCCGTGTGGATGTTCATCACCCCTCTGGCCGTGCCGAGAAGCGCAGGGCCTGGGGCGGGCATGGGCAACGCAGTATGCCCATGCTTTGTGCTCTGACTTGCTGCGGTTGTCTGAGCGAAGAGAGCGCAGCGAACGCAGCGAGTTCCGCAGCACCGCCCCAGGCGCGAGCATCGCAGGCTGCCCGCAGCAACGCTGCGGGACACGGCCAGTGGGGTCGCCTTTTCTTTGCCTACTTTCTTTTGGCGGCGCAAAAGAAAGTAGGTGCGCCGCCGGGCGCATATCCCGGCCAGCGAGAGCTCGCAGGGTCAACCGAGATGCAAACGACGGCCTACAACTCCAACGCCGCCGCCCCTCACCCCAGCCCTCTCCCCAGAGGGGCGAGGGAGCAAGGCAGCGCCTGCGAAGCAGGGCAGCCACGAGACGCCACCCATGACTGACGTCCTGCTCTCCGCCAACAACCTCAGCGTGCGCTTCGGCGGCGTGCTGGCCGTGAACGACGTCAGCTTCGACGTGCGCCCCGGCGAGGTGTTCACCCTCATCGGACCCAATGGCGCCGGCAAGACCACGGTATTCAACCTCATCAGCCGCTTCTACCAGCCCACCCAGGGCGGCATCGACTACGCCGGCCCGAATGGACCGGTCAAGCTGACCGAGCAGCCGCCGCACCAGGTGGCCTCGCTGGGCATTGCGCGCACCTTCCAGAACATCGAGCTGTTCGAGCACGCCACCGTGCTGCACAACCTGCTGGTGGGCCGGCACACGCACCGGCAGACGGGTTTCTGGAGCCAGTTGCTGTTCACCCCCGCCACGCGCGCCGCCGAGCTGCAGGCGCGCGAGGCCGCCGAGCGCGTGATCGAGCTGCTGGACCTGCAGCGCTATCGCGACACCCTGGTGGCCGGCCTGCCCTATGGCGTGCGCAAGGTGGTCGAGCTGGCGCGCGCGCTGTGCGCCGAGCCGCGGCTGCTGCTGCTGGACGAACCCTCGTCGGGCCTGAACGTGGAGGAGACCGACGACATGGCCTTCTGGATCCAGGACATCGTGCACGAGCTGGGTGTCACGGTGCTGATGGTGGAGCACGACATGAGCCTGGTCTCGCGCGTGTCCGACCGCGTGCTGGCCATGAACCAGGGCCAGGTGCTGGCCATGGGCACGCCGGCCGAGGTGCAGGCCGACGCCAAGGTGGCCGAGGCCTACCTGGGTTCGATCGAGGACGTGTCCTCGCTGCGGAGGGTGCAATGAAACACCCCCAGTCTCCACTCGCTTCGCGATGTTTCGCCCACCCCCTTGCAGGGGGCATCGCCTGTGACCGGGGAGACCCCGGCCACGGCGATCGCTGGCTTGGCCTGCTCCGCGGCCATTCGGCTCTTTGGGTTTCATGCCCTGCGGGTGGCACGCGGAGCCATGGATCACTGACATGAGCAACATCGTCCTTCAATTGGCCAACGTCGAAAGCGCCTACGGCCCCATCAAGGCGATCCGAGGCGTCAGCCTGCAAGTCGAGCAGGGCCAGATCGCCACCGTGCTGGGCAGCAACGGCGCGGGCAAGAGCACCATCTTGAAAACCATCTCCGGCATCATCGACCCGCGCAAGGGCTCGATCACCTTCAAGGGCGCGGACATCACCGCCCGGGACCCGGCCTTCATCGTGCAGCAGGGCCTGTCGCACGTGCCCGAGGGGCGCGAGGTGTTCCCGCTGCTGTCGGTGCACGACAACCTGCTGATGGGCGCCTACACCCGCCGCGACCGCGACGGCGTGGCACGTGACATGGAGCAGGTCTATGCCTACTTCCCGATCCTCAGGGAGCGCCGCGCGCAGGACGCAGGCCTGCTGTCGGGCGGGCAGCAGCAGATGCTGGCGATCAGCCGCGCGCTGATGGCCAACCCGCATCTGATCTTGCTGGACGAGCCCAGCCTGGGCCTGTCCCCCAAGCTGACCAAGGAAATCTTCGAGATCGTGGTGCGCATCAACCGCGAGCGCGGCACCACCATCTTGCTGGTGGAGCAAAACGCCAACATGGCGCTGAACGCCGCCGACTACGGCTACGTGCTGGAAAACGGCCGCATCGTGATGGAAGACACCTGTGCCCACCTGCGCGAGAAGGACGACATCAAGGAGTTCTATCTGGGCATGAAGGACACCGGCGTGCGCGGCGAGCGGCGCTGGAAGAAAAAGAAGACCTGGAGATAGGCATGAGCAATCTTTGGGACCTCTCCCACCTCAAGCCGCGCACCGACGTGGTGCTCGAGGGCGACACCATCACCGCGATGTTCTGGAATGCCGTGGCCAAGCGCGGCGACCAGATCTGGCTGCGCGAGAAGGATTTGGGAATCTGGCGCAGCTGGAGCTGGACGCAGGTGGGCGAGGCCGTGCGCGAGATCGCCGGTGGCCTGATGAGCCTGGGCTTTGCCGCGGGCGACACCAGCTCCATCCTGTCCAACACGGTGCTGGATTGGGTGCTGTGCGACCTGGCCGTGCTGTCCTGCGGCGGCGTGGCCAACGGCATTTACCCCACCGACGCGGCCAGCCAGGTGCACTACCTGTGCGAGGACTCGCGCACCCGCGTGCTGTTCGCCCAAGACGACGAACAGCTGGACAAGGCGCTGGAGGTGCGCGGGCAACTGCCGCTGCTCGCCAAGATCGTCGTGTTCGACATGGAGGGCCTGCGCGACCTGGACGATCCGCAGGTCATCAGCCTGGATGCCCTGCGCGCGCTGGGCCGCGCCTGGAACGCGCAGCACCCCGATGCCGTGCGCCAGCGCGCCGCCGCGTGCAAGCCCGATCAGCTCGCCATCCTGGTCTACACCTCGGGCACCACGGGCAAGCCCAAGGGCGCCATGCACACGCACGGCGGGCTGGTGTATGCGGCGCACGGCTTCAACGCCCTGCTGGCGCGCAGCGAGGACGACGAGGCCATGGCCTTCCTGCCGCTGTGCCACATCGCCGAGCGCATGGGCGGCGAATACATGGCGCTGTACACCGGCACGCGCCTGAACTTTGTGGAGAACCCCGACACCGTGCCGGAGAACGTGCGCGAGATCGCACCCACCGTGTTCACGGCCGTGCCGCGCGTGTGGGAAAAGTTCTATTCCGGCGTGACCATCGCGCTGAAGGAAAGCACGCGCCTGCAGCAGGCCGCTTATGGCTGGGCGATCGGCGTGGGCCGCCAGATTGCCGAGCGCGTGCTGGCCGGCCAGCCGGTGCCCGCGCTGCTCAAGGCGCGCTTCACGCTGGCGCGCTGGCTGGTGCTGGACAACGTGCGCAAGATGATCGGCATTCACCGCGCGCGCTACCTGGTCACCGGCGCGGCGCCGATCTCGCCCGAGCTCATCAAGTGGTATCTGGCGCTGGGTGTGCCCATGCTCGAGGTGTGGGGCATGACCGAGACCTGCGGCGCCTCCACCGGCATGCGGCCGGGGCGCATCAAGCCCGGCTCCATCGGCCCCGCGGCCGACCTGAACCAGGTGCGGCTGGACGCCGAGACCGGCGAAATCCAGGTCAAGGGCCGCAACGTGTTTGCCGGCTACCTGAACCAGCCCAAGAAGACGGCGGAGAGCTTCACGCCCGACGGCTGGCTGCGCACCGGCGACGTGGGCACGGTGGACGCGGAGGGCTTTTATCGCATCACCGACCGCATGAAGGACATCATCATCACCGCGGGCGGCAAGAACATCACGCCCAGCGAGCTGGAGAACGAGCTCAAGTTCAGCCCCTACATCACCGACGCGGTGGTGATCGGCGACGCGCGGCCCTTCCTCACGGTGATCATCATGATCGACCAGGAGAATGTCGAAAAGTACGCGCAGGACCACGACGTGCCCTTTTCCAACTACGCCAGCCTCACGCGCGCGCCCGAGGTGCAGGCCCTGATCCAGGGCGTGATCGACGAGGTGAACCGCAAGTTCGCCCGCGTCGAGCAGATCAAGAAGTTCTTTTTGCTCGACACGCAATTGACCGCCGAGGACGAGGAGCTGACCCCGACCATGAAGCTCAAGCGCAAGCTGGTGCAGACCAAGTACGCGCCGCAGATCGAGGCCATGTACGGCGCCTGACGCGCCGCATCAGGGTAATCACCGCCGCAATTCGCGCACACATCTGTTCACAATCCGCTCACCAACCCAAGGAGGCCCCTGACCATGAGACGCACCCTGTATTCCCTGGCCTGCACCCTGGCCATCGCTGCCGGCCCCGCTTTTGCCCAGACCCAGGGCGTGAGCAAGACGGAAATCACCGTCGCCACCATCCAGGACTTGTCGGGTCCGCTGGCCGGCTTTGGCAAACAGGCGCGCAACGGCATGCAGCTGCGCGTGGACGAAATCAACGAGCAGGGCGGCATCAACGGCCGCAAGCTGGTGTTCAAGGTCGAAGACTCGGGCTATGACCCCAAGCGCGCCGTGCTGGCGGCGCAAAAGCTGGTCAACCAGGACAAGATTTTCGCCATGATCGGCCACATCGGCACAGCGGCCAACATGGCCACCTTTCCGGTGCTGTTCCCCAAGAAGGTGATCAACTTCTACCCGCTCACCGGCGCGCGCGAAATGTTCGAGGCGCCCAACCAGAATCTGAAGTTCGCCTTCAGCGTGCCCTACTACGACCAGACGCGCACCGGCACGCCACGCCTGGTCAAGGAAAAGGGCGCCAAGACGGTCTGCTCGCTGTACCAGGACGATGAATTCGGCCTGGAGGTCATGCGCGGTGCCGAGGACGGCCTGAAAACCATCGGCATGACGCTGGCCGAGAAAACCACCTACAAGCGCGGCGCCACCGACTTTTCCTCGCAGGTCGCCAAGATGAAGGCCGCCGGCTGCGACCTGGTCGTGCTGGGCACCGTGATCCGCGAAACCATCGGCACCATCGGCGAGGCGCGCAAGACCGGCTACAACCCCACCTTCATGGGCACCACCGCCTCCTACACCGACCTGATCCACAAGCTGGGCGGCAAGGCCATGGACGGCTTTTACTCCACCTCGGCCGTCCAGGTGCCGTATCTGGACGACACCTCGCAGCCGATCCGCTTCTGGGCCAACAAGTACAAGACCAAGTTCAACGAGGACCCGGGCGTGTTCTCGGTCTATGGCTACGAAATCATGGACAACTTCATCCAGGGCGCGCAGCGCGCCGGCGCCAACCTGACCACCGAGAGCTTCATCAAGGGCATGGAAAGCGCCCCGATCGAGCCGGACATCTTCGGCAGCGACACGCTCAAGTTCAGCGCCACCAAGCGCCTGGGCACCGAGCGCTCGCGCCTGTCGCAAATCCAGAACGGCCGCTGGGTCGTGGTGTCGGACTACTTCAAGTAAGCCGCCACGTTGCCTCCCGGCAAGCCGCCTTCGGGCGGCTTTTCTTCGGGTGCACGGCCGCGCGATCACGGTGTGCCCTGCCTCGCTAGATCCGACGTGCTCACCCCATTGTCGGATCATCCACGTTTCGACTTGGATCCACGCAGCGCGTGCGGCCCCGCACTCAGGCCACCCGCCTCTTGCACGAAGGCATCAACCAGACGCTGCGCGGGTAGAGTCAACGGTGCATCACCGCGCGATACCACGTGAATTGTGAGCCGCGGCAGCGTGTCCTCGATCGGTAGCGTAGTCAGTTGAAGCAGAGGACCATAGCGGTCGAAGAAGCCACGCGGCATGATGCCAACAACGTCGAGCGTAGGCATTAGCGCCAGCAGTGTTGTAAACGACTGGCATTCCAACCGAATTTTTGGCGCTTTTAGTCCGAGACTCATCGGATCTCCGGGCCCACCCGCCGGACCAGTGAGAACCCAGGCGGCATCCGACAAGTCTGCAAGACGCCGTGCACGCGACAGCGGGTGACTGCGGCGCGCACCGATGACGTTCTGGCTATCAAACACCGGTTGAACAATGAGATCACGGCCTACACCTTCAACCGGCAGCGGTCCAATCGCCAGGTCGATCTCTCCGGCACGCACCTGCGCCAGTGCGCGGGGATAAAGCGTATCAACCACGCACAGCCGCACCTGTGGCCATCGCCCACCAAATCGCGCCACCGCGCCCGGCGCGAGCAGAATGGCCGACGCCGGCGATAGCCCTACCGTGACACGCGCTTCGACGTGGCGCTGGTGCCAAGCGATCTCCTCGCGCCCGCGTTCAATTTCGCGCAGTGCCGCTGCGGCGCGAGTGGCAAGCAACTCGCCCGCTGGCGCCAAACGCGCCCCCTTGGCGCTGCGCTGCACCAGCACGCATCCGAATTCGTCTTCAAGCTGATGCAGCGCCTTAGTCAACGCCGGTTGACTCACGTTCAACGCCAGTGCTGAGGCCCGCAAGCTGCCGGTCTGTGCAATGGCGAGCATTAAGTGCAGGTGCTGCAGCCGCATATGGCCTCCTAGTGCGATAACCCATGGTAATCCCAATGAAGGAATGTCACGCGTCAATAGCTGCGACATTGCCTAGACTGAACAGCGCCCCAAATACAACGAGGAAACGTCCATGGCTCAAGTGAAAAATATCCTCTTCATCATGTGCGACCAGTTGCGCCAAGATCATTTGTCGTGCTACGGGCACCCGCATTTGCAGACGCCGCACCTCGATGCTCTGGCAGCACGCGGCGTGATTTTCGACCGCGCCTACGTGCAATCGCCGTACTGCGGTCCGTCACGCATGAGCTACTACACCGGGCGCTACGTGCACTCGCATGGCGCGAGCTGGAATTTCGTGCCGCTGAAAGCCGGCGAGATGACCATCGGCGACCACTTGCGGCCACTGGGCGTGCGTTCCGTCTTGGTTGGCAAGACGCATATGCGCAGTGACTTGGCAGGGATGTCGCGCCTGGGAATCGACCCGGATTCACAGATCGGCGTACGCATCGCCGAATGCGGCTTCGATCCCTATGAACGCGACGATGGCATCCACCCCTACTCGGGGCACGACCCCGATCCGACCTACAGCAACTGGCTGCGCGAGCACGGATTCGGCGGCGACAACCCCTGGGAGGCATGGACAAACTCGACGGTAGACGACGAAGGGCGCACGCGCTCGGGCTGGTTCCTAAAGTATTCGAACCGCGCGGCGCGCATCCCCGACGAATTTTCGGAAACGCCCTACATCACGGGCCGCGCGATGGACTTCATCCGCGAGGCGGGCGAGCAGCCCTGGTGCCTGCACCTGTCCTTCATCAAGCCGCACTGGCCATACATCGTGCCCGAGCCCTACGCCAGCATGTACACGGCCGACGACGCCCTGCCAGTCAAACGCTCGCAAGAGGAGCGACGCGACCCGCACCCCGTCTATGGCGCGATGATGAACCACCGCGTTTCGCGTACCTTCTCCAAGGACGGTGTACGCGAGACCGTGATGCCTGGCTACATGGGACTGATCAAGCAGATCGACGACCAGATGGGTCGTCTGTTCACCTTCCTCGAAGAGCGCGGCCTGATGGAGACGACCATGATCGTCTTCACCTCCGACCATGGCGACTACCTGGGCGACCATTGGATGGGCGAGAAGGATTTGTTCCACGAGCAGGTGGTACGCGTACCGCTAATCGTGGTCGATCCCGACCCGCGAGCCGATGTCACACGCGGCACGCGTTGCCGGGCGCTGGTGGAGGCAATTGACCACGCGGCTACTTTCCTTGACGTGTACGGCGGACCACCCGTGCCACACATTCTCGACGGCCGTTCACTGCGCCCGTTTCTGTTCGGCGAGCAACCCGCCGATTGGCGCACTGCGGTAATCAGCGAGTACGACTATTCCTTCCAGGATTCCCGCGTCGAACTGGGCACAAAACCGCGCGACGCTTGGCTGCGCATGATCTTCGACGGACGCTGGAAATACGTGCTGGCCGAGGGCTACCGGCCGATGCTATTCGACCTGCAAACCGACCCCGACGAGTTCGCCGACATCGGCGCATCCGAGGCCCCCGAACACGTACAAGCGCGCCAACGCCTCCACGAGGCACTTTTTCACTGGGCGCGCCAGCCGCGCCAGCGCGTCACCATCCCTGACGGCACCATCGAATCGATCGAAGTGCAACCTCGCATCGCCGAGGGCGGCATCTTGATCGGCTACTGGGACGAAGACGACCTAGCGCAGGCGCGTCAGCATTTCAAACCACGCTTCGCATCCCGCAACCCGCTAGTCAAATCCACACTCGACAGGTTAACCACCACGCAAGGAGAACCTCATGATGCATGAAACCCCCGATATCACTCGCGTGCATACCGGCATCGACGGCGTGACCTGGAACATCCTGGGCCAAGTCTATGTGCCCAAGCAGGTCAGTGACGACAGTTTTTGCTGGCACGCTACCTTCCCCGAAGAATCCTTCGTCCCCACGCACATGCACACCAAACAGGACGAATACATCTTCGTGCTCAACGGGCGCATCGACCTGCTGCTTGATGGCAAGAAAACCCATGCCGCCAGCGGTGACCTCGTGCGCATGCCGCGCGGCCTGCCACACGCTTTTTTCAATAACAGTGGCGAGCCCGTTACCGCCCTGTTCTGGGCCGCACCCACCGGGCGCTTGCTCGATCTGTATCGGCGCATTCACAACATGTCTAGTCCAGCGGAGGTCGTCAAGGTCGCCCGCGAATACGACGTGTTCTTCGCACCACCGATCTCCTCGGCCCAATAGGGCGCCGGCCATCACGCGGACCAAACACAAGGAGACATGCGCCATGACACACCGCCGACACATTCTCGCCGCACTAGCAGCAGCCCCTATGGCCACACTGCCCAACGTGTGGGCACAAGACTGGCCGACCAAGCCCTTACGCATCGTAGTGCCGTTGCCCCCTGGTAGCCCACCAGACTCCTTGGCCCGGATCCTTGCCGATCGACTCCAGATCGCCTGGAAGCAACCGGTGGTCGTGGAGAACAAACCCGGCGCCACGGGCATGATCGGCTTGGATGCCGTGGCCAGATCCGCGCCTGACGGCTACACCGTCGGCGTGATGTTTCTCACGCACACCGTTCTGCCGGCGATGTTCGGCAAGGTACCCTATGACACCGCGACAGCATTCGCACCCATCGCCAATCTGGTCTGGCTCTACAACGTGCTGGCCGTTCCACCCTCATCGCCCTTGCACAGCGTGGCCGACCTGATCACGCTGGCACGCCAGAAGCCAAATGAGCTCTCTTACGGCTCTGGTGGCAATGGCTCCCCCGCTCACCTGATCGGCGCATCATTTTGCAAGCTTTCCGGCATCAAGCTTCTGCACGTGCCGTTCCAGGGCCCGGCAGCCGCGGTGCAAAGCCTTATGAGTGGTGATATTTCGGCGATGTTCGCCACCACCTCCACGGCTGTGCAAATGGTCAGGGCTGGCAAGCTGCGCGCGTTGGCCGTCACAAGCCCCGAGCGCCTACCCGCGCTGGCGGACGTTCCGACGCTCACCGAAGTCGGGATCCGTGGCTTCGAAATGAAGGAATGGGAAGGCATCGTGGCGCCTACGGGCACACCTGCCGAGCGAGTCGCGGCGTGGAATACGGAACTGAACCGCATCATGGCCTTGCCGGGGATCCGCGAGCGTATCGGCGAATTGGGCATGACTGCTGCTGGAGCAAATACTCCCGCGCAGTTCACCTCGCTCGTCGGAAGTGAGCTGCAACACTGGACCCAATTTGTGCATAGCGAGAACCTGCAGGTGAACAAATCCTGAACGCAACCCCATCCACCGGCCCACCCAAAAGAGAAAGCGCGAGGTGACGTAGGATCAAAGATTCAGATCGCCACCGTCGCCATCCCAGGCCTGCTGGGCGATCGACTCGAACTGCTGGCGCAGCAGGTGCTTCTGCACCTTGCCGGTGGAGGTGGCCGGCAGCGCATCGACAAAGCGGATCAGCTTGGGCACCTCGAAGTCGCCCAGCTGCTGGCGGCAGTGGGCCAGCAGCGCGGCCTCGTCGACGTCGGCGCCAGGCTTGCGCACCACCACCGCGCACACCGCCTCGGCCCAGCGCGGGTGTGGCAGGCCAATCACGCCCACGCCGGCCACGCCGGGGTGCGCCAGCAGCGCGGCCTCGACCCGCACGCTGGCCACGTTCTCGCCGCCGGTCTTGATCATGTCCTTCTTGCGGTCCAGGAACATCAGCTGCCCGTCCGGCCCCCACTGGCCCAGATCGCCCGTGTGGTGCCAGCCAAAGCGCTGCGCCGCGGCCGTGGCCTCGGGGTCTTTGAAGTAGCCCAGCATGGCGTTGGCGCCGCGGTGCACGATCTCGCCCGGCTGGCCAGCGCCCAGCAGCTTGCCCTCGTCGTCCATCACCGCCGTCTCGTTGTGCGGCAGCGAAGTGCCCCAGTAGTTGGCGTCCAGGCCCGGATGGTCCAGCGGCCTGAAGGTCATGGTGCCGGGGTACATCTCGGTCTGGCCGGTGGCCAGCTGCACGTTGGGCGTCAGGCGATCGGCGATCTGCCGGATGAGCGGCTTGGGAATGGGTGCCATGGCGTAGATGGCCAGGCGCATGCTCTCCATGCGAAACGCCGGGTCGGCCAGCAGCGCCGCGTACATCATGGGCAGCCCGGTGAAGGCGGTGTAGCCTTCCTTGCGCATCGACGCGCGCACCTCGTCGGGCACGAAGCCGCGCAGCAGCACCACGCAGCCGCCGGCGACATGCACGGTGGCCGCCAGGCAGTGCTGGGCGCAGTGGTACAGCGGCAGCAGCCCCGAGAACACGTCGCGCTCGGTGATCGCCATGCCGGTCAGGTTGCCCATCAGCGCCGCCGCCACCGACGCATGCGAATGCACCGCGCCCTTGGGGTTGCCGGTGGTGCCGCTGGTGTACATGATGAGCGCCGGTTGCTCGCTGTCGATCGCCACGTCGGGCAGCGCGGGGCTCTGGCCGGCTTCGCATGCGGCCAGCGTGCGCACGCGCGCATCGGCTGGGGCATCGATGGACGCGCCCATCGTCAGGATCAAGGGCACGCCCAGCTTGTCCAGCACGGCGGCCAGGGCCGGCTCGGCGCGCAGCGCTTCATCGACCACCACGGCCGAGACTTCGGCGTGCTTGAGGACGAAGTCGATGGTGTCGGCGTCCAGGCGGATATTGACGGGCACCCACACGTTGCCCGACTTGTGGATGCCGTTGTAGGCCACCACCATGTCGGCCGAGTTCTGGCACAGCATGCCCACCTGCTTGCCGCTGCCGATGGTGGCGATCAGGTGATGGGCAAAACGCGAGCTGCGCGCGTCCAGCTCGGCGTAGCTCAGGCGCAAGTCGCCATCGACCACCGCCGTGCGCCCGGCAAACTTGAGCGCGCTGCGGTGCACGAAGTCACCCAAGGCCACGCGGCGGATGCGGCGCTGGGCATCGGAAATGGGCATGTCGATCATTCGGAGCGTCTCTCTTGGCTTGTGAAAAGGGTTGATGGCGGCCTGGCGGACAGGCCCTTTCACCTTACACCTTCGGCCAGCATCGTGGAAGCAGAGCCAGTCTTGACATGCGCCGAGACAAGCCCGCACAATGGTTTGCCCCAGACCCTTCGGCGGCGAGCGTTGCAGAAGGGGCCGCCCAAGGAGACGAACCGATGCCCACCGATGCCGAGCAGGATCAAGCTGCGGCTGCGTTCGCCAAAACCAATGGGATCGAGTTGTGCTACGACAGTTTTGGCGACCCGACGGCGCCGCCGCTGCTGCTCATCATGGGGCTGGCCGCGCAGATGATTGCCTGGGACGATTCGTTCTGCAAGCAGCTGGCTGCGCGTGGCTATTGGGTGGTTCGGTTCGACAACCGGGACATCGGCCGCTCGACCCACCTGACTGCCGCTGGCGTGCCCGATGCCGGCGCAGCCGTGATGGCGGCGCTGGCGGGTCGCCCCGTTCAGGCGCCCTATCTGCTGCGCGACATGGCCGATGACGCGGTCGGCTTGTTGGATGCGCTCGGGATCAAGAGTGCGCACATCGTTGGCGCATCGATGGGCGGCGCGATCGCGCAACTGCTGGCCATTCACCACCCCACGCGCGTACGCACGCTGACCTCGATCATGGCCACCACCGGCGAGCCCGGCCTGCCGCCGCCCACCCAGCAAGCCATGGCCGTGCTGCTCAAGCCGCCGCCGCGCAACAAGAGCGACTACTTGCAGAGCTTTCAGCAAACCTGGAAGGTGCTGCGCGTGGGCAGCTTTCCCGAAGACGAGGCACGTGACATCGAACGCGCCGAGCGCAACTTCGCCCGCGGTCTGAATCCGGCTGGCGTGGCGCGGCAACTGGTCGCCATCGTCGCATCGGGCAGCCGCAAGCGGGCTTTGGCCAGCGTACGCGCACCGGCGCTCATCATCCATGGCGACGTCGATCCGCTGGTGCCACTGGCCTGCGGCACCGATACCCAGCGCTCGATTCCGGGCGCCAGGATGCACGTCATCAAAGGCATGGGGCACGCATTGCCCATCTCGATGTGGCCCTCGATCATCGACGCCATTGCCGCGCATGCCCAATAGTCGCAGATAGACACAAACAAACACGAATTTCAACAACCCCTCGGCCAACGGTCCGGCTGATGCCGGCACAACAAGGAGACAAGCATGAGTGAAATGCCCTGGATCAAGTCCTACCCCAAAGGCGTGCGTTGGGACGCGCCGCTCGAACCGACAGCGGTGCAGAAACTGCTGGAAGACGCCGCCGCCAATTGGCCCGACAAGCCGGCACTGCAATTCATGGGCAAGCGCATCAGCTACCGCGAGCTCGACGCGCTGGCCAGCCGCGCCGCCAAGGGCCTGCAAAACCTGGGCGTCAAGCCCGGCGTGCACGTCGGGCTGTTTCTGGCGAATACGCCGCACTACCTGATCGCCTTGTTCGGCATCTGGAAGGCCGGCGGCACGGCGGTCAACTACTCGCCGCTGGACGCGGCCAAGGTGCTCGAGCACAAGATCGAAGACAGCCGCACCGACGTGCTGGTCACACTCGATCTGGCGGCGCTTTATCCGCAGATGGCCGCCATGCTCGGCAAGACGCGGCTCAAGAAGCTCGTCGTCGGCAACGTCGCCGAAATGTCCGCCCAACCCGAGCAGGTGGCGGCGCACATGAAGGCTGGCAAGCAAACCGTACCCATCGCGAGCGATGAGCACCACATGAGCTTTGCCGCGCTGCTGGACAACGACGGCAAGTACACCCCGCATCCGCTGGGCGAGCCGACCGAGGCGATCGCGCTGCTGCAGTACACCGGCGGCACCACCGGGCTGCCCAAGGGCGCGATGCTGACCCACGCCAACCTGTCGTCGGCCGTTGCGCAGGTCATGGAGACCGCCTGCAGCATGCAGCCACCGCTGCTGCACGAAGGCCAGGAGCGCGTGCTTGCCGTGCTGCCACCGTTTCACATCTATGCGCTGACGGTGAACATGCTGCTCGGTGTGCGCCTGGCGGCCGAGGTGATCCAGCACATCCGCTTCGACCCGAAAGCGGCCCTGGCCGACATCAGCAGCCAGAAGGTGACGGTGTTTGCCGGCGTACCCACGATGTTCACCGCGCTGATCAACGATCCCGACACGCCCAAGCATGACCTGCGCTCGCTCAAGCTGTGCAATTCGGGCGGTGCGCCCTTGCCGGTCGAGCTGGGCAAGCGCTTCACCGAGCTGACAGGCACGCGGCTGGCCGAAGGCTGGGGCATGACCGAGACTTCGCCCACCGGGACCTTCACGCCCATGCAAGGCCGCGCCAGACCCGGCTCGTGCGGTATCCCGCATCCCGGCACCACGATCAAGATGCTCGATCTCGAGGACCCCACCAAGTACGTGCCGCTGGGCGAGAAGGGCGAAATGTGCATCAAGGGCCCGAACGTGATGAAGGGCTACTGGAACAATCCCGAGGCCAGCGCCGCCTCGATGACCTCCGACGGCCTGTTTCGCACCGGCGACGTGGCCACCATGGACGAGGACGGCTTTGTCTACATCGTCGACCGCACCAAGGACATGCTGCTGTGCAGCGGCTACAACGTCTATCCGCGCGTGCTGGAAGAGGCCATCTACCAGCACCCGGCGGTGCGCGAAGTGGCCGTCATCGGCATCCCCGACGAATATCGCGGGCAGTCGCCCAAGGCTTTCCTCACGCTCAAGGACGGCGCCGAGCCGTTCACGCTGGAGCAGTTGCAGGCCTTCCTGAAGGACAAGCTGGGCAAGCACGAGATGGTGCACGCCCTGGAAATCCGCGCCGATCTGCCCAGGACCGCCGTTGGCAAGCTGTCGAAGAAGGATCTGGTCGACGAAGAGGAACGCAAGCGCACCGCTGGTGCGTGAAAGCGCCGGCTCGAACCGAACCTGAGCAAGGAGAAGACAATGCACCACCTCACCAGCATGGACGCCGCGTTCCTGCACCTCGAAACACCGGAGATGCCGATGCACGTCGGCAGCCTGATGCTGTTCGAGCTGCCCAAGGGCTACCAGGGCGACTATTACGAAGACGTCAAGGCGATGATCGGCAAACGCCTGCACATCGCCGCGATCCTGGGCCGCAAGCTCGCCACCATGCCCTTCGAGCTGTCCGAGCCCGTGTGGATCGACGACGACGACATCGACATCGACTACCACGTGCGCTCGCTGACGCTGCGCCGCCCCGGCACGATGGAGCAGCTCGATCAGCTTGTCGCGCGGCTGCACTCCAGCCTGCTCGACCGCAGCCGGCCGCTGTGGGAGATGTATGTGATCGAAGGCCTGCAGAACGGCCAGGTCGCCTTCTACACCAAGGCGCACCACAGCGGCGTGGACGGCAAGGCCGGGGCGGAAATGGCCAAGGTGCTCTACGACATCTCGCCCGAAATCCGCGAAGTCAAGCCGCCGCGGCGCAAGAGCGGCGGCGGCTATCAGCTCGGCGTTACCGAACTGCTGCAGGCGGCCGTCGCCAACTCGGCCGCGCAGTATCGCAAGCTGGCCGAGCTGCTGCCCACGGCGGCCAAGGCGCTGACCACGGCGGGCGGCGTGCTGGCCCGCCAGAGCGCGCCCCAGGGCGGGCGCAGCCTGATGCTGGGCCTGGCGCCCAAGACCCTGTTCAACGACTCGATCACCAACCAGCGCTCCTTCAGCACCCTGTCGCTGGACTTGAAGGAGCTGAAGGCGCTGGGCAAACGCGTCGGCGGCACCGTCAATACCGTGGTCATGGCGATGTGCGCCGGAGCGTTGCGGCGCTTCTTGCAGGAGCGCGGCGAGCTGCCCAAGCAGCCGCTGATCGCGGCGGTGCCGGTCAGCCTGCGCAGCGCCGGCGACGACTCGATGAACAACCAGGTGTCGATGGTGCGCGTGGACCTGGCCACTGATGTGGACGACGTGGCCGAACGCTTCAAGGCCATCCATGCGTCGTCTGAAGCAGCCAAGGCCGTGGTGCGCGAGCTCAAGCCGGTGCTCGGCGTGGACCTGCCGCTGACCGGCACGCCCTGGATCCTGAGCAGCCTGTCGTCGCTGTACGGCCGCTCCAAACTCGCACAAAAAATGCCACCCGTCGGCAGCGTGTGCATCTCCAACGTGCCGGGGCCACCCATGACGCTGTACATGGCCGGCGCGCGCATGGTGCACTATTTCCCGGTGTCGATCCCCGCGCACGGCGTGGCGCTGAACATCACGGTGCACAGCTACGGCGACCTGCTCGAGTTCGGCCTGACCGCGTGCCGCCGCGTGCTGTCGCAATCGGAGTCGTACGAGTTGATCGGGTACCTGAAGGCGGCGCTCAAGGAGATCGAAGCCCTGCCCTCGGTCGACGCCGTGGCTGCAGCGGCTGCTCCGGAGCCCGCGCAAACAACGCCCAAGAACGCTGTCAGCGCCAACGGTGTAACCGCGAAGGTGCCGTCCAAGCCCAAGCCGCGCAAGACGGCCAAGGCAACCAGGAAGACCGCTTCACCCAGTCGGGCTGCGGCGGCCAAGCGCGCGAGCGCCCAGTAACGATCACAAAGCCGAGGAGACAAACATGGCAGGCCCCGTTTTGAAGCACGAAGGTCCCGAGGTTCACTACTCGCACGCCGACGAGGCGCTCTTTTCCAAGGTCAGCTGGCATCTGCTGCCGCTGCTGACCATCTGCTACATCATCGCCTTCCTCGACCGCGTCAACATCGGCTACGCGCAGTTGCAGATGAAGCAGACGCTGCCGTGGAGCAACTAGGTCTATGCCCTGGGTGCCGGCATCTTTTTCATCGGCTACCTGCTGTTCGAGGTGCCGAGCAACCTGATGCTCGAGAAGATCGGCGCGCGCATGACGCTGCTGCGCATCATGTTCCTGTGGGGCTTGTTCGCGGCCGGCATGGCGTTCGTCGAGTCGCCGGCGGTGTTCTACATCCTGCGCTTCATGCTCGGCGTATGCGAGGCCGGATTCTTCCCCGGTGTCATCCTGTACCTGACCTACTGGTACCCGGGCGCGCGCCGCGGCAAGGCCATCGCGGTCTTCATGACGGGGGCGACGATCGCCTTCCTGATTGCCGGCCCCGTGTGCGGCGCCATCCTGAAGTACATGGAAGGCCTGGGCGGCATGCACGGCTGGCAGTGGCTCTTCATCACGCAGGGCATTCCCGCGTCGATCCTCGGCATCACTGCCTTTTTCTACCTGAAGAACTCGCCCGACGACGCCAACTGGCTGACGCCGCAGGAGAAGGCCGCGCTGCGCGACCACCTCGAGCACGATGCGCATGCCGTCGCGGGCGCGTCGCACGGATCGCTGTTCGCGCTGATCCGCGACCCCAAGATCTTCACGCTGGCGTTCACCTACGCGCTGTTCCTCGGGGCAACCTACGCCATGGTGTTCTGGGTGCCGACCCTGGTCAAGAGCTGGGGCGTTGCGGATGTGTTCCTGGTCGGTGTGCTCACGGCCATTCCGTCGTTGATCGCAATGGTCACCATGGTGCTGATCGGGCGCAACTCCGACAAGCACAACGAGCGGCGTCTGCACTTCTTCTTGTGCACCGTGCTCGGCCTCGCGGGCACAACGATCGTCGCCTGGTCGCAAGGCAATCTCCTGGTGTCGCTGGTGGGCCTGGCCATACTCTTCATGGGCCAGTCGTCGGCTACCCCGATCTTCTTTACTGCCGTCAGCGAGTATCTGCCCAAGAAGACCGCGGCCGGCGGCATTGCCCTGGTCAGTAGCCTGGGCAATCTGGGCCCAGCCGTCATGCCGTGGATCACCACGCGCATCACCACGGTCACCGGCTCGCAGACGGCCAGCCTGTATCTGGTGGGCGCGATGTGGATCACCGCCGGGATCTTGCTGATGATCGTGATGCGCGCGGCGACCGTCGGACAGCCGCGCCCGGCGATGGCGTAACGACACACCGCTTCAGGCTCAGACCGAGGCGACCCGCTCGGGGACGCCGCAGCTTCCGCGCGTGATTCTTTCATCCACAAAATCGCGCCGGCCTTGAACGGTGCAAGGAGAAACCATGAGACGTTCAACGATCCGTCGATCGGTCCTCGCCGAGCAGCCACAGGCGTGCTTGCGTTGGTTTCAGCATGTGGTGGTGACGACAGCACCGACGCAATGCAAGGAATTTCGCGGCGCTGGCCGAGGCGAACAAGGTGGCCCACGAACGCACGCCGGCGCTTTTGCAGCGTTTGATGTTGGACCCACCATCGACGAAAGCAGAATTTGAAATGGCAAGCTCTCCAATCCCGGACCCGATGCAAATGTGAAGCGAGGCACTCACCAAGCTGGAGAAAGAGGCCAACACATGGGGTCAATCCGGCATCAAATCGCCCGAGCTGATGCGCACGGTGCAGCAATCCATGGCCCTCTCGAGCGGCATGCAGCAGGCGTTCGAAAAGCTGGTCGAGGTCTATCTGCAGCGCGTCAACCTGCCCAGCCGCAAAGACCTGCTCGCGGTGGTCGAAATGCTGCAGCGTCTGGACGAGAAGATGGATCGCCTGCTGCCTGCGAGCGACACCAGCCCCCGGCCCCCGCGCACGCGCCGGCCCCCGGTCGCCGCAGCATCCGAATCCGCACCGGCGCTGGCACCCGCGCCCACGCTTGCACCTGAGCCTGCGCTCGCAATCGCCCCTGCTGCAGAGCTCACGCCCGCGGCGGCGGCGCGCAAGCGCAGCGCCAAATCGGCAACCAAGAAGGCGCCCGTGCGGCGCGCCGCAAAGAGGTAAACATGGCCACTGCCGTTGCCCAACGAGCGGCCGACCCGGCCCTCACCGAACGCCTGGCAGCAGAGGTCGATCACGCGGTACAGCGCGCGCTCAAGGGCATCGATCTGCTGTGCGCACCGCCGCCCGCCGTGGGCACACCCCCAAAACCGTACTGCACCGGCGAGGAACGCTGGAGCTGCTGCACTACCGCGCGCAGGCCGACGAGGTGTACCGCGTCCCGCTGCTGATCGTGATGGCGCCCACCAACAAGGGCTTTGTGCTGGAGCTGGCGCCCGGGCAAAGCCTGGTGGAGTTCTTGCTCAAGCGCGGCTACGACGTCTACATGCTGGACTGGAATCCGCCCACGATGCGCGAGCGCGATCTCGGGCTGGCCGACTACACGCTGGACTTCATTCCCGACTGCATTCGCCGCGTGCAGGAACACTCGGGCGAGCAGGATATCAGCCTGGTGGGCTATTGCGCCGGCGGCATGCTGAGCGCGATCTACCAGTCGCTGCACCCCGATGGGCCGGTGAAGAACATGGCGTGCTTCACCACGCCGGTGGATTACTCGCAGATGGAGCTGTTTCGCGCGATGTCGAGCGAGCAGTCGTTCGACCTCGACGCCTTTGTCGAGAAAAACGGCATCATCCCCGCCCAGGTCGTTGCCGCCGGCTTTGAAGCGCTGCGCCCGGCCAGTCGCGCCGTCGGCCAGATCCGGTTGTGGGACAACCTGTGGAACGACCAGTTCGTCGCCGGCTTTCGCCGCATGGAGCGCTGGGGCAATGAAACGCTGCCGCTGCCGGGTCGCTATTTCAAGGAATTGACGCAGCAACTGCTGCGCGACAACGAGCTCTACAACGGCACGCTGCGCGTGGGTGGGTGGCCGGTCGATCTGGGGAAGATCACCATCCCGTTGCTGCACGTGGTGGCGCAGTACGACCACATCGTGCCGTCCGGCTGCTCGGCGCCGCTGATCAAGATGATCGGCTCCACCGACAAGGAAGAGGTGGTGCTGCCCGGCGGCCACGTGAGCATTGCCGCCGGCGCCAACGCCATCAAGCGCATGTGGCCCAAACTCGATTCCTGGTTGCAAGGTCGTTCAACATGAATCAAGAAACCTCACTCACCTACCCGCGCCAGTTGGCGTGCAAGGGCGGCGCCGTCGAAGTCGCGCGCATGGCCGCATCCGACCGCGCAGCGCTGCAGCAGTTCGTCGCCGCGCTGCCGCCCGATGACCTGCTCTTCGTGCCGCGCGACATCAGCCACCCGAAGGTGCAGGACGCGTGGATGCGCGCGCTGGACGCGGGCACCATTCACAGCCTGGTGGCGCGTTCTGGCGGTGCCATGGTGGGCTGCACGACGATCTATACCGGCCGCATGAGCTGGTCGCGCCACGTGGGTGAACTGCGCGTGCTCACGGCGCCCGACTGGCGCGGCAAGGGCCTGGGCCGGCTGCTGATCCAGGAGTGCTTTTTGCAGGCGCTTGATCTGGGCCTGAAAAAACTGGTGGCGCAGATGACGACCAAGGAAGCCGGCGCGATCGCGGTGTTCGAAGACCTGGGCTTCAAGCCCGAGGCCCTGCTGCGCCAGCACGTGGCCGACCGCGGCGGGAACGTGCATGACCTGGTGATCCTCAGCCACGACGTGGCCGCCGTCGCCGCGCGCCACGCGGCCTACGGGACGGGTGAGGCCGGCGCCTGAAGCATGGCGCGGGCGCGCGGGATCCGGCCGCGCGCTACATTGACCCAAACGTCGGCCCCAGGCCGGCCTGCTCGGCGGCGCGCTGTTGCGCAGCACGCGCGCGCTGGTAGCCCTCGCGCTGCTGCAGGCGCTGCCAATACGCCGTCACGTTGGGGCCGAATTGGTCGTGCAGCTTCAGGAAGCTGGCCAGCAGCAAGGCATAACCCACCGACACGTCGGCCACCGTGAAGCGCCCGGCGCAAAGCCAGTCGCGACCCTCCAGCGCCGCCTCGATGGCGCGCAGGCGCGCCAGAAACCATTGGGCGTAGGCATCGGCCACCTGCGGCAAGCGGTGGGCCTCGGGCTCCAGCAGCGAATAGCGCAGCACCAGGGTTTGCGGAAAGGTGAGCGTGGCCTCGCCAAAGTGCGTCCAGTTCAGGAACGCGCCGTAGTCGTCCTCGGCCACATCGACCGCCAGCAGGCTGGGGCCGTGGCGCGTGGCCAGGTAGTGGCCGATGGCGGCCGATTCGGTCATGCGCGTGGCACCATCCAGCAGCAGCGGAATGGTGCCCAGCGGGTTGAGCTTCTTGTACTCGGGCGCCAGCACGCGCGGCGGAAAGGGCAGCACCGTCAGTTCGTAGGGCAGGCGCATTTCCTCCAGCACCCACAGGGGCCGGAACGAGCGCGCATCGACGCAGTGGTAGAGATGGATCATCAAATGCCCCTTCGACTCGTGTTGCGCGTCCGGTGCCGCATCACACAATGCCCCACTGTCTGGCGGCCAACTCTTTCATGATTTCCTCGGTGCCGCCGCCGATGGTGATGACCTTGACCTCGCGGTAGATGCGCTCGCACACGGTGCCGCGCATGTAGCCCATGCCGCCCAGGATCTGCACGCCGGCGTCGGCGCAGAATTGCAGGGTCTGCGTGGCCTGGTTCTTGAGCGCGGCCACCTCGCCGACCCAATCCGCTCCAGTATCGCCGGCATCTGCACGGGCGGCCAGTTGCTCCAGCCACGCCGCCGTGGCGCGAATGTGCTGCTGCATGTCCACCAGCTTGTGGCGAATCACCTGATGGCCCACCAGCGCCTGCCCGAAAGTCTTGCGTTGCTGCGCCCAGGCCAAGGCTTCGTCGTAGCAGGCTTCGGCAAAGCCCAGGGCGCCGGCAGCGATGCCGAAGCGCTCGCCGTTGAAGTTGCCCATGATCGCCTTGAAGCCCGCACCCTCGGCGCCCAGCAGATAGCGCGCCGGCACGCGCACGCCGTCGAAGCGCAGCTGCGCGGTGTCGGAACAGAGCCAGCCCATCTTGTCCAGGCGCGTGCGCGACAACCCCTTGCTGTCTCCGGGCACCAGCAGCAGGCTGAGCCCGGACGAACCCTTGCTCTGCAAGTTGGTTCGCACGGCCACCGTGATCCAGTCGGCGCGCATGCCCGATGTGATGAAGATCTTCTCGCCATCGACCACGTATTCATCGCCCTCGCGCCGCGCCGTGGTGTGCACCGCCGCCACGTCCGAACCGCCACCGGGCTCGGTGATGGCCAGCGCCGCGATTTTTTCGCCCGCCAGCACGGGGGGCACGACTTCGCGCTTGACCGCGTCGCTCGCCAGCGCCACCACCGGTGGCAGGCCGATGTTGTGCGACAGCAGGCTGGCCTGCACACCGCCCGAGGTGCCGAAGCGGCACAGCGCGCGCCACATCACCATGCGCAGAGCGTGGGGCGCCGGCGTGCCGCCGAATTCTTCGGGGTAGCCCATGCCCAGCAGGCCCAGTTCGGCCGCTCGGCGGTACAGCGCGCGCGGGAATTCGCCCGCTGCATCCCATTCGGTCACGTGCGGCGCGATCTCGGTGCGCGCAAAGCGCTCGACCAGATCCGCCAGGGCAGTGCGCGCTTCGCGCAATTCAGCGTCGGTCATGTCGGTCATCTTGGCGCTTCTTGTTCGACCGGCTCGGCTTGTGCGTCGCCCTGGCTTATCGTGGACGGCTCAAAGCGCAGCAGCACCTGCCCGGGCGTGACCTGTTGGCCGACCTCCACCAGCACCTCGGCCACGGTCGCATCGGCGCGCGGCGCCACGCTGTGCTCCAGTTTCATCGACTCGATCACCACCGCCGTTTCGCCCGCCTTCAGCGCCTGCCCCTTGGCTGCCGCGACACGCACCACCTTGCCGTTGAACGGCGCTTTCAATTCTGTAGCTGCTTGCGCTTGCCCCGCGCCGGCTGCCGAGTCAAAAGACTCATCATTGAACCACCAATCCACGCCGCCCGACTGGGCGTGCCAGCGCCGCGGCGCCTCAGCCGTGGGCACCTGAACGGCACGCACGCGCCGCGTGATGCCATCTTCCTGGCACAGCACGACGCCATCCGCCACGGGCTGCAACCCGATGGTGCGCGCGGTCTGGCCCAGCACTTGGACGCCATCGGCGACGGCACGCACCGCCAGCGCGCTGACGTCGCCGCGGTGCGCCAGGCGCCAGGGCGCGGCGAAGGCGCAGGGCAAGTCGCCCGCACCCTGCGGGTAAACGGCCGCCAGCGCGCAATGGTTGTGCGCTTCACGCTCTTTTTTCAATAGCGACTTGCGCAAGGCGTCACCGTGCTCAGCCAGAAACGAGATCAGCGCCTCACCGCGCCGAAAGAGCGCGTCGTCCAGACACTCCATCAAAAAGCCGCGGTTGGTGGGCAGGCCCAGCACCTCGGTGCGCGCCAGCGCGCCGATCAGCGCGTCGATGGCTTCGGCGCGCGTGGGCGCATGCACGATCAGCTTGCCGAGCATGGCGTCGTAGTAAGGCGGGACTTCGCCGCCGGCGACGATGGCGTGGTCGAAGCGCAGCGGCGCGCGCTCAAACTGGCTGGCTTGCGGCGCGCTGAAATGCGCGATGCGGCCGGCGTGCGGCACGTAGTTTTCGTCTTCGGCGCACAGGCGCACTTCGATCGAGTGGCCGCTCAGCTTGATCTGATCTTGCGCCAGCGGCAGCGGCTCGCCGCGCGCGACGCGGATTTGCCATTCCATCAGATCGAGCCCGGTGATTGCTTCGGTCACCGGGTGCTCGACCTGCAGGCGGGTGTTCATCTCCATGAGGAAAAATTGTCCCCCCACGCTCCCCGCTTCGCGCGGTTCGCTGCCCCCCGAGGGGGCGCTCGCGCCTTGGGGCGGCCCGGCGGCGCTCAGGCCATCGCCTTCGACGAGAAACTCGACCGTGCCAGCACCGACGTAGCCCGCGCCCTGCGCCAGCGCCACGGCGCACTGGCCCATGCGCGCACGCAGCTCGGGCGACACAGCCGGGCTGGGCGCTTCCTCGACGATCTTCTGGTGACGGCGCTGCACCGAGCAGTCGCGCTCGCCCAAGTGCACGGCGTTGCCGTGCGTGTCGGCAAACACCTGCACCTCGACGTGGCGCGGGTGCATCACGGCGCGCTCCATCAGCAAATCGCCATTGCCAAAGCCGGCCAGCGCCTCGGAACGCGCGCTGGTCATCGCCTGCGCCAATTGCCCCGCTTCGGTGACCAGTCGCATGCCGCGCCCGCCGCCACCGGCCACGGCCTTGACCATGACGGGAAAGCCGATCTTCTTGGCCTCGGCGGCAAAGCGCTTCTCGCTCTGGTCGTCGCCCGCATAGCCGGGCAGGCAAGGCACGCCCTGCCTGGCAGCCAGCGCTTTGGCGGCAGCCTTGTCGCCCAGCGCGCGGATGGCAGCGGGCGGCGGGCCGATCCAGATCAGGCCCGCGTCCTGCACGGCTTGCGCAAAACCGGCGTCTTCACTCAGAAACCCGTAGCCCGGATGCACCGCGTCCGCGCCGGTCGCTTTGGCAGCCGCCAGCAGCTTGTCCACGCGCAGATAACTGTCGGCCGACGCGTTGCCACCCAGCGCAACGGACGTGGTGGCTTCACGCACGTGCAGCGCGTCCACATCGGCGTCGGAATAGACCGCCACGGTCTGGATGCCCATGCGGCGCGCGGTGGCGATGACGCGGCGGGCGATTTCGCCGCGGTTGGCGATCAGTATCTTTTTCATGTCAGTTCTCGCGGCTCAATCGCCCGCCAGCACGCTGCGCGTGCACGGGCAATTTGCTTCGCCATGCCTGCGGCATGACCGCCGCGGTTGGCGATCAGGATTTTTTTCATCGACCGCCTCCAAGCAGTGAGTCTCCCTCCCCCTTTGGGGGAGGGTTGGGGTGGGGGCCGGCGGTGGTGAACGTGGGCACGCCGCAAGCCCCCATCCTTGCCTTCCCCCAGCGGGGGAAGGAGAAAGATTTCACGTCAACCCACATGGCGTTTCACCATCCCCATGGTCTTGGCAATGATCCCCATCATCACCTCGTCCGCGCCGCCGCCGATCGACGCCAAGCGGCCGTCGCGGTACAGGCGCGATACGCGGTTGTCCAGCGTGAAGCCCATGCCGCCCCAGAACTGCAGACAGGTGTCGCTCACCTGGCGCATCAGACGCCCGGCTTTCAGCTTGACCATGCTGGCCCACTGCAGCACGTCGTCGCCAGCGATGTAGCGCTCGCCGGCGCGCCAGGTCAGCGCGCGCAGCGCTTCCACCTCGGTCTGCAGCTCGACCAGCTTGAACTGCACGTATTGCTGATCGAGCAGCGTGGCGCCGAACATCTTGCGCTCGCGCGCCCACTCGATCGTCTCGCGGATGCACTCGTCCAGCGCGCTGAGGGCATTGGCGCCCGCCCACAGGCGCTCTTCCTGAAACTGCTGCATCTGATAGATGAAGCCCTGCCCCTCCTGCCCGATCAGGTTGCGCCGCGGCACGCGCACCTCGTCGAAATAGATCAGGCCGGTGTCGCTGCTGTCCATGCCGATCTTGCGGATCTTCTGCGCCACCGAGATGCCCTTGGTCAGCTTGCCGCCCGGCGCCTCGCGCATCGGCACCATGATCAGGCTCTTGTTCTTGTGCGGGTTGCTGCCTTCGGTGTTGACCAGCATGCACATCCAGTCGGCCTGCAGGCTGTTGGTGATCCACATCTTCTGGCCGTTGATGACGTAGTCGTCGCCATCCTTGCGCGCCGTGCTCTTGATCCCCGCCACGTCGCTGCCCGCCCCCGGCTCAGAGACGCCAATGCATCCCACCATGTCACCCGCAATAGCGGGGGCCAGAAACTGGCGCTTCAGCTCATCGCTGCCAAAGCGCGCCAGCGCCGGCGTGCACATGTCCGTCTGCACGCCAATGGCCATGGGCACGCCTCCGCACTTGATCAGGCCCAGCGTCTCGGCCATCACCATGCTGTACGAATAGTCCAGCCCCATGCCGCCGTATTCGACCGGCTTGGTCAGGCCCAGCAGGCCCAGATCGCCCAGGCCCTTGAACACCTGGTGCGCGGGGAAGATCTCGGCGGCTTCCCACTCGTCCACATGCGGGTTGATGTGCTCGTCGATGTAGCGCTTGAGCGTGTCGCGGATTTGTTCGTGATCGTGGGTGAGTTGCATGTTTGGTCTCCTCAATACTCAAAACGAATACCGGACGCAGAGGACGCAAAGGATTCGCAAAAGACGCAAAAATATTCAAAGTTTTTCGTTTTATCCTTGGGCTTGGATCACAATTTTTTTGGATTTTTTGCGTCCTCTGCGTAATTTTTGCGTCCTCTGCGTCCGGCTTTTCAACGGCCTGGAATTCACATCCGCGCCACACCAAACTGCATCGGTCGCACCGCGCGCGCCGCGCCTTCGGCCAGCGTGTCCAGGCAAAACGCCAGCACGGCGCGCGTGTCGCGCGGGTCGATCACGCCGTCGTCCAGCAGCATGCCGCTGGTGACAAAAGGGTCTTGCTGGCGCTCGAACATCGCAACCACGGCGTCGAACTGCTTTTGCATCTTGGCCGCGTCCGGCTCCACACCTTTGCGCGCCAGCGCCGCCTCGGTGACGATGCGCATGGTGCCGGCGGCCTGCTCGCCGCCCATCACCGCCGTCACGGCGCTGGGCCAGGTGAACAGGAAGCGCGGCGCAAACCCGCGCCCGCACATGCCGTAGTTGCCGGCGCCAAAGCTGGCCCCGCATTGGATGGTGATCTGCGGCACGGTGGCGTTGGTGACGGCCTGGATCATCTTGCTGCCGTGCTTGATCATGCCGCCCTGCTCCACGTCCTTGCCGACCATGTAGCCGGTGGTGTTCTGCAGATAGACGATGGGGTGGCCAAGCTGGCACATCCACTGAATGAAATGCGTGGCCTTGTTGGCGCCGGCAATGTCGATCGGCCCGTTGTTGGTGATGATGCCGACCGCATGGCCGTTGATGTGGCCCTGCGCGCAGACCGTGGCCATGCCGTAGCCGGACTTGAACTGCAGCAGCTCGCCGCCATCGACCAGCCGCACCGCCACCTCGCGCATGTCCACCGGCTCGCGGTGGTGCGCGGGGATCAGCGTGAGCAGATCGTCGGCCGGCCAGGGTGGTGACGATATTCCTGATTTGATAGCTGCTTGCGCTTGATTGGCAGGCGCCGGAGCACGATTTGACCAATCAAGCTGCGCCACCACCTTGCGCGCGATGCCCAGGGCCTCGCGGTCGTCCTGCGCCAGGTATTCGCCCAGACCCGACACCGTGGTGTGCATCAGCGCGCCGCCCAGTTCTTCTTCGGTGGCGATCTCGCCGGTGGCGGCCTTGAGCAGCGGCGGGCCGGCCAGGAAGGCGCGCGAGCGGCCCTCGACCATGATCACGATGTCCGACAAGCCCGGCATGTAGGCGCCGCCCGCCGTGCCCGAGCCGTGCTGGACGGTGATGACCGGAATGCCCGCGCTTGAGAGCCGCGACAGGTTGCGAAACAGCGCGCCGCCGTGGATGAAGTATTCAACCCGGTAGCGCATCAGGTTGGCGCCCGCGCTTTCGACCAGGTGGATGAAGGGCAGGCGCTCGCGCAACGCAATCTCCTGCACGCGCAGCATTTTCTCCAGCCCCACCGGCTGAATGGCGCCGGCCTCGATGCCCGAGTCCGACGCCACCACCATGCAGCGCGTGCCGGCAACAAAGCCGATGCCGGCAATCATGCCGCCGCCGGGCACGGACTTTTCCGCATCGGGCTCGTCATGCAAAAAGCCGGCCAGCGAGCACAGCGGCAGCCAGGCGCTGCCCGCATCCAGCAGCAGCGCCACACGCTCGCGCGGCAGCAACTGATGACGCTTGGCAAAGCGCGCCGCCGATTGGGCCGACGCGTGGGCCGCGCGGCCCTCCAGCGCGCGCAGGCGCTCGATGCGCGCCAGCATGTGGCTGCGGCGCTGCTGCGCGGCTTCGCTGGCCGCGTTCCAGCTTGAAACGAATGCGTTCATGGGCGAGTCCTGACGGTGTTCACGAATGGGGGGTGGTCGGTCGGCGGCGCGCGGCACCCGCCGGGCGCTTGGGCGAAGCGCCGACGAACAGCTGCATGGCCTGCGTGGCCAGGTCATCCAGCGACAGCGCCCCCTTGGGCTTGAACCACTGCACGGTCCAGTTCAGCGCGCCAAAAATGAACAGCCGCGCCACCTGCGGGTCGGCCTGCAATTGCCCCGCCTGATGCAAGGCCTCGAGCACCGGCATCCAGGTGGCCTCGTACGCGTCTTTCTGGCGGGCGATGGCACCGCGCTGCGCGGGCGTCAGCACGCGCCACTCGTACAGCATCACCGGGATGAAGTCGCTGCCCTTGCCCAGGCACACCTGCAGGTGCTGGCGGATCAGCGCGCGCAACTGCTCGCGCGGCGGCGCGTTGTCGTCCAGCGCTTGCAGGGCCTGCGCCTGGCGGGTGGCGGCGTCGGCCATGCCGCCCTGCATCACGGCGGCCAGCAGCGCGCTTTTGCTCTCGAAATAATAGAACGGCGAGCCGCTTTGCATGCCCGCCGCGGCCGCGATGTCGCGCGTGCTGGTGCCGTCAAAGCCCTGCTGGCGAAACAGACGCGCGGCCTCGCGCACCAGGTCGGCGCGGCGCTGGTTCTCGTCGCGCTCTTCGGCGCTCTTGCGCGGGCGGCCGCGCCGCGCCGGTGGCGCAGCAGGCGATGCAGGCGAAGTGGAAGCCATGCCCGCAGCATAGCAGCGCCCGCTATTTTTGCAAAGTGTTTGCTTTGCAAAATACAGGTCCGGCCGCGCCGCGCCGTGTGGCCGGTCAGCCGAGCGCGCGCCCCATTGCCTGGCCCATGCGGACGGCGCCCGCCGGCGCCCAGTCCGGGTTGAATCGGAGCGTGCCGCGCGGCCACAGCAGCACCACGGTGGAGCCCAGCAGAAAGCGCCCCATCTCGTCACCGCGCAGCAGCTCGACGGGTGGGGCCGCGTAGTCGAAGCGCCGGATGACGCCCGGCCTGGGCGGGTTGACCACGCCGTGCCACACCGTGGCCATGCTGCCGACGATGGTGGCGCCCACCAGCACCAGCGCCATCGGGCCGCGCACGGTGTCGAACAGGCACACCACGCGCTCGTTGCGCGCAAACAGCCCCGGCACGCCGCGCGCGGTGACCGGGTTCACGGAAAACAGCTCGCCCGGCACATGCACCATGCGCTGCAAGCGGCCCGCGCAGGGCATGTGGATGCGGTGGTAGTCGCGCGGGCTCAGGTACAGGGTGGCGAACTGGCCGTGCTCGAACTCGGCCGCCAGCGCCGCGTCGCCCCCCAGCAGCGCGCGCGTGCTGTAGGCGTGGCCCTTGGCCTGAAAGATCTGGTCGCGCTCGATGGCGCCGAACTGGCTGATGGCGCCATCGACCGGGCACAGATAGTCGGCCTCTGCCAGCGGGCGGGCATCGGCGCGCAGCGCGCGGGTGAAGAAGTCGTTGAAGCTGGCGTAGGCCTCGATGCGCGGCTCGGCGGCCTCGCTCATGTTCACGCCATAACGCGCCACAAAACGGCGGATGACGGCGTGCGTCAGGCCGCCGAGCCGGGCGTTTGCAAAGGCGCCGGCCAGGCGCGTCACGGCCTGCTTGGGCAGGGCGTATTGGGCCGCGACGGCCCAGCGCTCGGGCAGCGCCACTTATTCGGGCTGGCCGATGGCCAGTTGAATCTCGCCCACGCCGTCGATGTGGCCGGCCAGCACGTCGCCCGGCTGCACCGCGCCCACGCCCTCGGGCGTGCCGGTGTAGATCAGATCGCCCGGTTGCAGGTGGTAGTACTGCGACAGGTTGGCAATCACCTCGGGCACGCTCCAGATCAGGTCGGATAGATCGCCCTGCTGGCGCGTCTGGCCGTTGACGGCCAGCTCGATGCGACCGCGGGTCAGGGCCCCCACCTCGGATGCCGGCACCAGCTCGCCGATGACGGCGGCGTTCTCGAAGTCCTTGCCGAAGCTCCACGGCCGCCCGGCTTTCTTGGCCTCGCCCTGCAGGTCGCGCCGCGTCATGTCCAGCCCGCAGGCGTAGCCCCACACGCAGGCCCCGGCCTGCTCGGGCGCAACGCGAAACGCGGCTTGTCCGATGGCCACCACCAGCTCCATCTCGTGGTGGTAGTCGCGCGTGCCGGGCGGATAGGGCACGGTGGCGCCGCTGGCCACCAGGTGCGCTGGCGCCTTGTTGAAGAAGAACGGCGGCTCGCGCTCGGGGTTGCCGCCCATCTCGCGCGCGTGCGCGGCGTAGTTGCGGCCCACGCAGAAGATGCGGCCCACGGCATAGCGCTGGCGGCTGTCGCGCACGGCCACGCTGGCCTGCGCCGGGGGGGCAAAGACAAAGTCGCTCATGATCGTTCCTGTCGCAGAAAGCGCCAGTGTAGGCGCGCGGCGGCCGCCCGCGCAGCCAGCCGGCCTCGCGGGCACAATGACCGCCCATGACGCCTGCCCTGCCGCTGCTGGACATCCGCGAGCTCGTCAAGAGCTATGGCGGCACGCGCGTGGTCGATGGGGTATCGCTCGCGATCGCGCCGGGCGAATGCCTGGGCGTGATCGGCCCCAACGGCGCGGGCAAGACCACCACCATCCGCCTGGCGCTGGGCCTGACCGCTCCCGAGGCGGGGCAGATCCACTACTTCGCGCGCGAAGACGGCTCGGCCCTGGCCATGCCGCGCGACGCGCTGGCCATCAAGCAGCGCCTGGGCGTGGTGTCGCAGTTCGACTCGCTGGACCCGGACTTCAACTGCGCCGAGAACCTGTTTGTCTTCGGCCGCTACTTCGGCCTGGGCCGCGCCGCGCTGGCCGAGCGCGTGCCGCAGTTGCTGGAATTTGCCGCGCTGGCGCACAAGGCCAAGGCGCGCCCCAGCGAGCTGTCGGGCGGCATGCGCCGGCGCCTGTCGCTGGCGCGCGCGCTCATCAACAACCCCGACCTGCTGCTGCTGGACGAGCCGACCACGGGCCTGGACCCACAGGCGCGCCACCTGATGTGGGAGCGCCTGCACATGCTGCTGGCGCAGGGCAAGTCCATCTTGCTGACGACGCACTTCATGGACGAGGCCGAGCGCCTGTGCCAGCGCCTGCTGGTGATCGACCACGGCCGCAAGATCGCCGAGGGCGCGCCGCGCGCCTTGATCGCCGAGCACCTGGAGCCCGAGGTGGTCGAGGTGTACGGCAATGGCGCGCTGGCGCTGGCCACGTCCCCCCTGGCCGCGCACGCCGAACGCGTGGAGACCAGCGGCGAGACGGTGTTCTTCTACACCCGCCAGGCGCGCGCCCTGCTGCAGGCGCTGGAAGCCCACCCCGGCCTGCGCACGCTGCACCGGCCGGCCAATCTGGAGGACCTGTTCTTGAAACTGACCGGCCGGCAAATCCGGGAGGATGGATGACGTGAAGCCACACCCAGTCCCGCCGCGCCCCGGTGTTTGCTCCCTCTCCCTCTGGGAGAGGGTTGGGGTGAGGGCGCAGGCCCATCTCAACGCACGGCGATCATGCAGCGCCGCGGCCCCTCACCCCTCCCTCTCCCCAAAGGGGCGAGGGCGATCGGCCGGCCTCACATGGATACCCGCGTCGCCTCCAATGCGCGTGGCCGGTTACGTCGCGGATCAATGACATGAACGACCTCTCCCTCTGGGCCCCGCCCCGCCCCTCGCTGCGCTGGTGGCCGGTATTCGCGCGCAACTGGCTGGTGTGGCGCAAGCTGGCCATTCCCAGCCTGCTGGCCAACATCGGCGAGCCGCTGATCTGGCTGGTGGCCTTCGGCTACGGCCTGGGCAGCATGATCGGCGCCGTGCCCACGCACGGCCAGCAAGTGCCCTACATCCTGTATCTGGCCAGCGGCTCGGTGTGCATGAGCGCCATGAACGCGGCCAGCTTCGAGGCGCTGTACTCGGCCTTCTCGCGCATGCATGTGCAAAAAACCTGGGACGGCATCCTCAACACTCCCGTGCAACTGGACGACGTGGTGCTGGCCGAGATGCTGTGGGCCGGCTTCAAGGCGCTGTTTTCGGTCACCATCATCCTGGGCGTGATCTGGGCGCTGGACATCAGCCGCACGCCGCGCATGTGGCTGGCCGTGCCGATCCTGCTGGGCGCGGGCATCACCTTTGCCAGCATGGCGCTGGTGTTCAACGCCAAGGCGCCGGGCTACGACTTCTTCACCTACTACTTCACCCTGGTGCTCTCGCCCATGATGTTTTTGTCGGGCGTGTTCTTTCCGCGCGAGCAGCTGCCCGAAGCCGCGCGCGTGGTGACCGACTGGCTGCCCCTGACGGCCGCCGTGGAGCTGGTGCGCCCGCTGCTGCTGGGCCAGTGGCCCGAGCAGCCGTGGCGCTGGGCCGCGGTGCTGGCAGCCTATGCGGTGGTGGGGCTGTGGGTGGCGTTGGCCTTCACGCGGCAGCGGTTTCGGCGCTGACGGCTTTTCTTCCATCGCTGCCGGCGCCCGTCACGCCAGCCCAGGCGGCGTGAATCCCATGGACCGTCGGCGGCGCTCAGCGCGCCCACGGCGGATCCAGGGTGTTGTCATCCTTGTCCATGAACTGCATGCCCAGGGGCGACACGATGAGCCACTCGGCCGCCGCCCCGCTGTCGTTGTGCAGGCTGTGCAAGGTGCCGGCGGGGACGATCAAGGTATCGCCGGTCGCCAGCTCCCGCGTGACGTCGAAGGCCGTAACCTGGATGCGCCCGCACAGCATCACCATCACCTCCTCGGTGGTGTGGCTGTGGGGCGGGTTGCTGCAGCCGCTGTCCATCTTCTGGTGGATCACGCTGACCTGCTCGGACCCAAGGTGGCGCGTGGCCAGCGGCGTCACGCGGGCGTTGGGGGTTTCGAAGACGTCCAGGGCATCGAACGGGTTCAGTTTCATGATGGCGCGCGGTCGTTGAACAGTGCGAAGGGACGGGCCGGCGCCCGTGCATGCGCCGTCATGGCGCCGGAAACACCACCACCGGGCCTTGGGGCGCCACGCCGGGCGGCAGCGGGGGTGGCGCTGGCTCGCCCCGCGGGCCCAGCCAGCGGATGTACCGGTAGATGGCCTTCAGGTCTTGCGGCGCCATCGCCTGCAGGCTGAGCCCGGGCATGGGCGGACGCATCGGCCCTTGCCGCGCGCGCGCCAGCCATTGCCGCTCGGTCAGCCCCGCCACCTGCTGGCGCAGGTTGCTGGCGTATGAGGTGCCCCAGGGGCCGCTGTAGCCCAGCGCATCGCCGGTCAGCCAGTCTCGTTCGGCCAACTTGCCGCCCGAAGCGGCGTAGCCCGGCGTGTGGCAATCGTTGCAGCCGCCGATCTTGACGAGGTAGCGGCCGCGCTCGATCTGCGCCGACGGGGCTGGCGGCGCGCAAAGCCCCGCCAGCGGCAGCGCCATCGCGCACGCGCCCAGCAGCAGGCCCATGGAATGAGGAAAGTGATTCATGGTCATTTTGGCCTCCAGCGCCTGATTGGTGGGCACACGATGCTCTTATTTCAATAGTCTTGCACGGCGGTACATCTGCCAGCCCGTCAACGCCATCCACGCCGCCAGCAGCAGCAGGCTCCAGTCCGACAGCGTGGGCACCGGCTGCAGGCCGCCGGGGTCGCCGCTGCCGCCGGGCGCGGGCGCCACGCCCCCGGTGGGCGGGGCCGACGCGCTGCCGCCGGCGTTGTGCGCCGTCACGGTAAAGGTGTAGGTGACGCCGTTGGTCAGGCCCGTGACGGTGCAGCTGGTGGCGGGCGCCTGCACGGTGCAGCTCGCGCCGCCGGGCTGGGCCGTCACCGTGTAGCTGGTGGGCGGCGTGCCGCCCGCGGGGGCTTGCCACGACACGGTGACCTGTGCGTTGCCGGGCGTGGTCGTCACGCCGGTGGGCGCATCGGGCGCGGCCATGGCGGGCGGCTCGACGGGGAGCAGCATGCTGCCTGACGCCATGCCATTGACGTACAGCGTGGCGCGGTGCCAGCCAGCCTGCAGCGCCGGGAGACTGCGCGAGGTGAATGAGGTGGCGTCAGACACCTGCGCCGCCAGCCAGTGCACCGGCCCGCCGTTCACCGACTGCAAGCTGAGCAGGGGGGTGTTGCTGGCCGATTGGTTGGCGCCGCCGCTGCCGCCTTCGCTGTCGCCGGTAAAGCGCAGGCCGGCGAGCGCCAGCGGGGCACCGGCCACCAGCGGCACGGGGCCCGCGCTGGTGATGGCGGGCGGGCGGCTGGCCGGCGAGACCGGCTCGTCGAACAGGCTGGCGCCACAGCCCGCGAGCAGCACCCCGCCGCTGGCGAGCAGCGTGGCGCTGTGGTGGGCGCAGGCCTGGCTCAGATCGGCGGTGCGAGTCCAGGTGTTGCGCGCGGGGTCGAACAGCTCGGCGCGGGCGGTGTGCACGGTGCTCCCGCCGACGGGGGTGCCACCGCCCGCCACCAGCACGCGCCCGTCGGGCAGCACGGTGGCGGTGTAGCCGCCGCGCGGGCTGGGCGAGGGGGCAGCGGGGCTCCAGGCATTGGCGGCAGGGTCGAAGATGTCGGCGTTGGAAAGATCCCGGTCCAGCACCAATACGCGGCCATCGGGCAACGGCAGGGCGGTGTGGCCGTAGCGCGGCTGCGCCATGGCCGGGCCTGCGCTCCACTGGCGAGTGGCGGGGTCGTAGAACTCCACGCTGGCAAGTGCGCCAGACGACGGGCTGTCGGCCCAGCCGCCCGCGACGAGCACGCGGCCATCGGCCAGCAGCGTGGCGGTGTGGAACTCGCGCTGACTGCCCATGCTCCCCGCGGCCTGCCACTGGTTGCCCGCGGGGGCGTAGGTCTCGGTGTACGCGCTGGCCTGCGGGCCGTCGCTGCCGCCCGCCACCAGCACGCTGCCGTCGGCCAGCAGCGTGGCGGTGTGCCCGCTGTGCTTGTGCAGCATGGGAAGCGTGCGGGTCCAGGCATTGGTGGCCTCGTCGTAGATTTCGGCGCTGTCCTGCCAGCCCTGCGGACCGCTGAAACCCCCGGCCACCAGCACGCGGCCGTGGGTGCCCGTGCCGGGCAGCAGGGTCTGGGTGTGCGACTGGCGCGGCTGGATCATGGCAGCGGTCGCCAGCCAGACGGCCGAGCCTGCGCCCACCTCGGGCCGGTAGCGCAGCGCGCCTGCGTTGGGGGTGCCCGGAGCACTGGCCAGCAAGCCGCCCGTCACCAGCACGTTGCCGCTGGGCAGCCGCGTGGCCTGGTGATCCTTGCGGTCTTCGGGCAGGGTGGCGGTGGGGCGCTGGCGTGGCTCGGCGGGGTGGTTGGTTTCGACGTACATCAGCGCGCCCGAGGGCCACACGCCACCGGTGACCAGCACGGTGCCGGTGTTCAGCAGCAGCGCGTTGTGCTCGCGGCGCGGCCAGATCAGCGCAGGGTAGGCGGCAAAGCCGCTGCCGGGGCTGTAGATCGCGGACGCGGCGACGTAGCCCGCCGCGTCGTCCCCGCCGGTCAGCAGCACGCGGCCATCGGGCAGCAGCGTGGCGGCATGGCGGGTGCGCGGTGCGTGGGGCACGCTGGCGGCCCAGGTGCCGGTGCTGCTGTCGTAGATGTCGGCCTGGGCATGGTAGGTGCCGGCGGCGCCGCGCCCACCCGCGATGAGCACGCGGCCCCCCGGCAGCAGCGTGGCCGTGTGGCCCCAGCGTGCACCGCTGGGCAGCGGCGGGCCGGCCGTCCACTGGCCGTTGGCGGGGTTCCAGATCCACGCTTCGGCCAATGCGCCCGCGGCGTTCTCGCCGCCCGCCACCAGCACGTGGCCGTTGGGCAGCAGGGTGGCGCTGTGGTTGCGGCGCCCGGCGGTCAGCGTGTGGGTGTTTTGCTTCCAGGTGCGCGTGGTGGGGTCGTAGAGCGTGGCGACGCTGAGGGCGGAGCCGTTCTGGTCACCCCCCATGACGAACACCCGCCCGTCCTGCAGCAGCGTGGCGGTGTGGTGGCTGCGGGGACCGACCAGGTTGCCTGCGGCGGTGAACTGGCCCGTTTGCACGTCGAAGGTCAGGGTGGTGCCGATGGCGCCTGCTTCGTTGGCGCCCCCCGCGATCAGCAATTCGCCATTGCGCAGCAGCGTGGCCGTGTGGCCCCGGCGGGCGGTGGTGGGCAGGCTGGGGCCGTCCGTCCAGGTCTGGGCGACGGGGTCGAAGAAGCGGGTGGTGGCCAGGGCGTTGGTGCCGTCGAACCCACCCGCCACCAGCACCCGGCCATCGGGCAGTTGGGTGGCGCTGTGCTGGCTGCGCCCGCCGCTGATGAAGCCGGCACTTTGCCAGTTGGCGGCGTGCGCGGTGCTGGCCAGTCCCAGGCACAGCGCGGCGGCATGAAGGAAGCGCTGAGCCGTGGCGGCCCATGCAGGGGAGGTCATGAACAGTCCCTTTTACTATCGAATAAATAGCTGCTTGCGGCTGTTGGATCGGCGCTGCAAGCCACTTTCTTCTTGAATCAGCACGCCCTGGCCTGCTGCAGCCGCGCCAGCAGCGCCTGCCGCGCGCCCACGGCGCGCATGGCGTAGGTGTCGGCGGCGGGCAGGCCGGTGCCCGAAGGCGTGTACAGGCCCGCCATCGCGTGCAGTCCGGTGCAGTCGAGGGCTTCGAAGTGCGTCTGCTCCTCGGGCGTGATGTCGGCCGCGCTCTCGATGGTGTCCACATGCAGGGTGCGCAGCGCCATGTCCGCCCCCAGGCCCATGCCGATGGCAGTGGACAAGGGGGTCAGCAGCGTGGCCGCCGGCGTGCGTGCGACGAGGTCCACGCAGCCGGCCAGGCCGCAGCCCAGGCCGGCGGCGCAGGCCACCCGCCAAGCGGCCCGGCGGACGGCGCGCGACAGGCGTGAAGGCGACATTGACACGGCACCCTAGCCTGCGCGGCGCGCGCGCAGGCCGACCATCAGCATCAGCGCGACCAACAGCGCCAGCGCCCATTCGCCCAGCGTGGGTACGGGCTGCACGTCGGCGGGCGAGCCAGTGACGCTCACGTCCCGGACGGCGCTCGATGGCTGCAAGCGCTGCGCCGGATCGCCCGGATAGGCAGCGGTCAGCTGATGCGTGCCCGCGCTGCCGAAGCGCAGGCTGCATTGGCCGGCGCCCGCGGCATCCAGCGTGGCGGTGCAGGAGGCGCCGCCGCCGCTGACCGTGACCGCGCCGCCGCTGACCGGCGTGTCGCCGGCCTCCACGGCCACGCGCACCGCCACGTCCTCGCCCACGCGCGGCGCGGCTGGGGCCACGCTGATGAATTGCGTGGTGGTGGCCTGCGCCAGCGCAAAGCTGAGCGTGACGGTGCAGTCGGCCGTGACCGGCGCGGTGGTGACGGCGTTGCCGGAGAAGCTGGCGCCGCAGCCGCTGGCGCCGATCAGCATGTAGCTGGGCTGCGGCGTGGCGGTGATGCCGGCACGCGCGCCCTGGGACACGTCCTGCGTGGCGGGCGCCGCGCTGCCGCCGCCGTTGCCGTCGACGACGGCCGTCACCACCCAGCTGGAGCCGGTTTTCTGCGCCGAGCACTGCGCCGTGGCGCCGCCGCCCGTGCCCGTGCAACTCCAGTTCCACGGCCCTGTGCCCGTTACGGCGCTGGCCGCACCCGCGGTGCACAGGTTCACGGGCGCGCTGGGCAGGCTTGTGCCGTGGTCGCTGCCGCACACGCCGTCGATGGCGCCGGGCACGTCGAGCACGAACGCGGCGTTGATGGAGCAGTTGGCCTGGATGTTCTGGACGGCATAGGTGTTGCCGCTGCGAACGCCGGGGCAGTTGGTGTCCAGCTGCGAAGGCAGGCGGTAGCCTGCCGCCGGGCTCAGGGTAAAGGTCGCGCCGCCGCCCTTGGGCAGGATTTGCACGCTGGCGGGCGAGATGGTGCCGGTGTGGCCGTCGATGATGATTTCGCCGCTGGCGGCATCGCGCACGACGGGGGTCACGTCCCAGCTGCCGGTGCAGTTGGTGGCCCAGGGCTGGCGGCCGTTGTTGGTGATCGGGTCCCAGGCGGCGTTGATGGCGGCGTCCGCGCTGTTGCGCAGCGGGTTGGGGCACATCGCCGCCCCCTCCAGGGCGCCGGGCGGCATGGGTGGCGCGCCGACCAGCCGGTTGTTCTGGACATGGAGGAAGCGCAGCTTGGGCAACGCGCTGAGCGAGGGTGGAAGGATGCCGCCGAGCTGGTTGTCTTGCAAGTGCAGGTACACCAGGCTCGACAGGCCAGTCAAATCCGGAATGGGGCCGCTGAGTTGGTTGTCGTTGACGTAGAAGCTGTACAGCTTGCCCAGGCCGGTGAGCGATGGAATGGGGCCGCTGAGCCGGTTGGCGTTGGCCTGGAAGGTGTAGAGGTTGGCCAGCCCGGCCAGCGCGGTGATCGACGTGAGCCGGTTGTTGGAGGCCGTGAAGTCCCGCAGGCTGGTGAGGCCGGTGAGGTCGGGGATGGCGCCGGTGAGCCGGTTGTTGTCGACCCGGAAGGTGTCCAGCGCCGTGGCGCCGGCCAGCGCGCCGATCTGCCCGTCGAGCTGGTTGCCATCGACCATGAAGAGCTTGAGCTTCTTGAGGCTGCCGAGCTCCGGCGTGGAGCCCGTCAGCTGGGCGCCGCGGATCTCGAAGGTCTCCAGCTGCGCCAGGCCGGCCAGCGGCGGGATCGGGCCGCTGAACTTGTTGCTGCCCAGGATCAGCGTCACCAGCCGGCTCCATTGGTCCAGCGGCGGCAGGGGGCCGCTCAGCTCGTTCTGGTACAGGTTGAGGGTGCTCAGCTCGGTCAGGTCGGTGATCGAGGCGGGCACGGTGCCCTTCAAGTTGTTGAAGTTGAGCTTGAGCCCGGTGACGTGCTCGTTGCCCGCGCTGCCGCTGCAGGTCACGCCATGCCAGCTGCACTCGGTGCCCACCGCGCCCGTCCACTTGCCGGTGCTGTTGCGCCAGTTGGGGCCGTCGGCGGCGTCGTACAGCGCCAGCAGCGCCTGTCGCTCGGTGGCGGGAATGGCGGCTTGCGCCGGTGCGCTGCCCAGCGCCGCGGCGAGCGCCAGCCCCAGCAGGCCGGCCGAGCGCAGCCCGATGCGCCGCATCCCTGCGCGTGGTTTGGAATAGCTCATTCAAAGACTCCTGATTGCTACTGATTTGATGGTTGATGGCGCTTCAATGACAAGCGCCAGCACCGCTTCGCGGCGTGCCGTCGGCTTGGAGCGGGAATTCTTGGGAAATCGGCACCTGCGGGCGACAGCCGGTCAGCTCGAATTCGCAGCCCGTTGTTCTGTCATGCCGTCCACCGAAGGCGCCACGCCGCGCTCGCGCTTGTAGGCCCGCGCGAGGATGGCGCCGGTGGAGTAACCCACCCGGTCGGCGGCCTGCTGCAGGGTCAGGCGCTGCTCCCTGAACAGGCGCTCGGCCAGGTGGATGCGCCAGCGCGCCAGATAACGCATCGGCGGCAGCTGCATCTGCGCCTGAAAGCGCTGGGCGAACGGCACGCGGCTCAGGTGACACAGCCGCGCCAGCTCGGTCGTCGTCCAGGGATGGGCGGGGCGGGTGTGGATGGCATGCAGGGCCGGCAGCAGGCGTGCGTCGCGTGGCGCGCGGCTGGCGCCCGCGGGCACGGGCGGCGCATCGCCGCGCAGCCAGTCCAGCACCAGGTGCTGCATCAGCGCGTTCATGGTCGAGCTCAGGCCCACGCCCCTGCCGCCAGCGTGGATGTCGGCCATCCAGCCCACCAATTGGCCCATGCTGGGCAGCCAGGCCGGCGCCTGCGCTTGGCGCAGCACCAGCACCGGCGGCAGGGCAGCCAACACCGGGTGCGCCGCCAGGTCGGCGCACCAGTAGAAGCTGCCGCTCCACAGCTGCGGCGGCGCCGTATCGGCGGGCGCCGCCACCGACAGACCAAAGGTGCGGCCTTGCCGCTGGGGGACGTGGGCCAGCAGGTCCTCGAAGCGCTGCAGGGGCGCCCGCTCGTCGCTGTACAGGCGATGGCGCCCGGCGCGCGGCAGAAAGGCCACGTCGCCAGCGTGCAGCGTCACGGGCGGCGCGTCCTCCCAGCGCAACCGGGCGCCGCCTTGTCCCACCACGTACAGCGGGGCGCGGCGGCGGCTGGCGATTTCCACGTGCAGCGGCGCGGCGCACTGAAGCTGAAAGTGCAGCATGGGCTCGAAGTTCAGTCCTTCGACGATGGCCTCGTGCGCGCGGGCAGTGGCGGTGGGGTGCATGGCGCGGACGCGGCTCAGAAGACCATCACGTGGTCGACCCGGTAGCGGCCGTTCTGCTGCACCAGCACCAGCTCGGCGACGAACTCGCCCGGCGCCACGGTGAAGGCCTGCCGCCACACCACGGCCACCGAATCGGGGCGGCGAAAGATCCCCACCAGCGTGCGGCCGGCAAAGCGGCCCTTGCCGGCCTGGTACTGCCGGCACACGGTCTCGAAGATGCTGGCCGGCAGCACGCTGCGGGCACGCTCGGTGAAGTCGCGCACGTGGCGCTCGTAGTCGATGGCCGTCGAGGCGTCCATCAGGTTGTCCATGATGGGTTCGACGACGGCCAGAATGGCGGCGTCGGGCTGCTGGGCGAGGTCCATGGGAATTCCGGTTGATCCACGCAAGGCGTGAAGGGCTGCAAAGGGAAGGTTGGGTGCGGTCGCGGCGTGCGCAGACCCGCCGTGACCCGGTGCGGCAACTGTAGGAAGCGCCGCGCCGCCTGCCTATCGGTCACCTGACCGACGATGTGCGCCTGCGGGCCGGCCGGGCGGTGGTATCCCGCGGGGGAATGGCGCGCGGCGAGGTGCCGCCCAACAATCGCACCTTTGCCGGGCCGCCGCGGGCACCCGGCCGGACGAAGGATTCGCATGCACCCCGCCTTGATCGATCTGCTGGGCGCCGTTGCCGACGAAGCGCGCTGGGATGCGTCGCTGCACGGCTACGCCGCCAGCTTGGGCGCCGACCAGGTGGGCTGGTTCGTGCTGGCCAGCGGGCCCGAGCAACTGGCGCAGCGCGGCGCCGACTTTGCCGCCCACCCCGACCCGCGCTACTGGCTGCAGTCGCCGTCGGCCGACGGCACGCCCGCGCTGGTCGGGCGCGGGGTGACGCCCGAGGCCACGCAGTGCTATGCCCAGCACTACCGCGAGTTGGACCCGCTGTGGGATGCTGCGATGCAAGGCTATGCGCAGGCCGGCCCCGGCGGCACCTGGGTCGTCACCGACCTGCCAGCGGGACGGCGCACCTGCCACGCCGGGTTCTACAACGACTTCCTGCGCCCGCACGGCATCGGCGCACGCATGTTCGGCGGCAGCCGAGGGGCGCGCCACCCGGTGGGCAATCTGTTCGCATCGGTGTACCGCCTGCGCGGCGACGAGGGGTTCACGCCCGAGCAGACGCACCGCTTTCAGGCCGAGTTCGGCGCCGTGCAGCAAGCGGCCTTCCTGCACCGCGAAATGCTGGCGCTGCGCGCGCGCACCCAAGGGCTGGAGACGCTGATGGAGCGGCTGCCGGTGGGCCTGCTGTTTCTGGACGCCGGCGGGCGGCTGCTGCACGCCAACCCGCGCGCGCGCGCCCTGGCCGCGCGCCGCGAACACGCCGCGCTGCGCCCGCTGCTGGCCGGCCGGGTGCAGGCTGATGCGACCACGCACGCCCTGTTCGCGCAGGCGCTGCGCGGCGACAGCGGCTGCGCCGAGCTGCCGGGCGGCCTGCTGCTGGTGACGCTGGCGCTGGGCGAACTGGGCGCGCTGGGCCTGCACCATGCGGCTGCCGGCGTGGCCTGCGTGCTGCTGGAGCGCGCGCACGACGGCGCCGCCGCCGCCGCGCTGGCGCGCCAGGCCTGGCGGCTGAGCCCTGCCGAAACCGCGTTGCTGCGCGCCCTGCTGCGCGGCCAGACGCCGCAGGACTTTGCCGACGCCCGCCGCGTGCGCATCCGCACCGTGCGCACGCAGCTCAGCGCGCTGCTGCTCAAGACCGGCGCCGCGCGCCAGCAGGACCTGGTGGCCCTGGTCGCCCGGCTGTTGCTGCTGGCCCCCGACAAACTACAAAATCAATAGCTGGTTGCGCTTGCTGGTCAAGCGTCATCGCCCGATTCATCTTGATTTTCTTGCAGCCGGCGCCGCAGTTCATCCCAGTCGCTGGCCTGGGTGGCGGCAAAGATGGCGCGCAGGTGCTTCTTCAAGGCCGCTTCGCCCACGCCGGCCAGGCGATGGCTGTCGGCGCGCGCATGGCCCAGGCCGGCCAGCAGGGCGATGTCGCGCTGCAGCGGCGACAGCGGCAGCGCCAGCACGCGCTGCACCACCGCCACGCTGCGCGGGTGCTGCCGCTGCAGCGTCACCAGGTGCTGCGCCGCGCCGCCAGCCAGCGGGTGCAGCGTGCGGCGCTGCGCCGCCAGCCAGCCCCCCGGCACGGCCAGGCGCGCGGTCAGCCCCGCCTGCGCCACGCCCAAGCGCCGGGGCAGGTCGCCCGGCAGCGCCGGCTGGGCAGCGGCGCGCAGGCCCAGCCCCGGCAGGTTGGCCTGGCGCAGCAACTGCACGGCCGCCTCGTCCGCGAACAGGGGGCGGCGGCCCTCGCCGTCCAGCACCACATGGCCGACCGGGCCGGCGCCGTGGGCGTCGCCGGACCAGGCGGCATGCGAGCGCTCGAAGGCGCGCGCCAGCCAGCCCGCGGCACGCTCCAGCGTGGCGGCGTCGCCGGCGGCAAAGGCCGTGCCCGGTGCGCGAAACAGCATGGCGATGGCGCGCGTGCGGCCCTGCACCTCCACCCGCAGGTCCAGCGTGTGCCGGTGGCCGCTGGCGCGCACCAGCAGGTTGAAGGAGTTGGAGCGGAAGTAGCGCGCCCCCGGCGCCAGCAGACGGCCGATGCGCGGACCATCGGCGCGCGCCAGGGTGTGGACGTTGATCTCGCTCGGGCCGGCAAACAGGCGCTCGAATTCGTTGAGAAACAGGTCCTGCGCCGCGGCCGGCGAGTCCTCGTGAAAAAAGCCCTCGGGCCGCCCTTCGGCATCCAGCCAGAACAGCGCCGCCGCATCCGCGCCCACCAGCGCACGCAGCACGGCGCACAGCTGGGGCGCGACCGGTGCCAGTCCCAGGCCCAGCCCGCACAGCATGCCCAGCGCATGCCACTGGCGCTGGCGCTCGGCGGCGGAAGAGAAAGTGGGCGTCGTCATGGGGCGGCGGGCACGGGGCCATGCATTATGAAAGCCGCCGGGCACGCCCGCCCCGCGCCGCGGATTTCGCGTGCCAACGCCGCCGCATCCCCATAGAATTCCGGCCAGACCATGACCGCCCATCTGAGCCCGGAGCACATCGCCCTGATCGACTCGGGTGTGTCCGTCATCGTCGCCTCGCGCGATGCGCAGCTGCGCCCCAGCCTCATGCGCGGCATGGGCTCGTGCATCAGCGCCGACGGCACGCGAATCACGGTCTACCTGCGACCCAGTCAGGCCCAGCCTCTGCTGGACGATCTGGCGGCCGGCGGCCCCATTGCCGTTGTGTTCAGCCACCCGCCGACCAACCGCACGGTGCAACTCAAGGCAAGCGGCGTGCGCATCCGCGCCGTCGAGCCGAGCGATCAGGCGGCACTGCGACGCTACCGGGTGGTCATGCAGAACAACCTGGGACAACTGGGTTTTGTGCCCGACTACGTCGCGGCCGCGTTCTCAGTGCTGCCCGGCGACCTGGTTGCGGTCGAATTCACCCCCGAGGCCGCGTTCGATCAAACGCCCGGTGCACGCGCCGGCACCCCCTTGCCCGCGCGAGGCGCGCCATGAACGACGGGCCCAGCCTGCGCTCCATCCGCGCCTGCCTCGAAGGCGTGCTCCCGGCCATTACGGCCACCTGCGCCGCCGACGGCACGCCCAACGTGGCCTATCTGTCGCAGGTGTTCTATGTGGACGAGCGCCACGTCGCCCTGTCCTTCCAGTTCTTCAACAAGACGCGCCAGAACATCCTGGCCAACCCCTGCGCCACGGTGCTCGTGATGGACCCGGTGACGGCGCGTTACTTTCGCCTGCATCTGCGCTACCTGCGCACCGAAACCACCGGTGCGCTGTTCGAGCGCATGAAGGCCCAGCTGGCAGGCATTGCCTCGCACGAAGGCATGGCCGAGGTATTCGCGCTCAAGGGCTCGGACGTCTACGCCGTCGAGCGCATCGAGCCCCTGCCCGGCGAAGGTCTGCCGCCCGCGCCGCCGCGTGCCGACCTCCTGGGCGCGCTGCGCCTGTGCAGTCAGCGCTTGGCGCGCTGTGCCACGCTCGACGAGCTGCTGCAGGCGCTGCTGGCCGGCCTGCGCGAGCACTTCACCATCCAGCACGCCATGGTGCTGATGCTGGACGCACCCGCCGGCCAGCTCTACACCGTGGCCAGCTGCGGCTACCCGTCGTCGGGCGTGGGCTCGGAGATCCGCCTGGGCCAGGGCGTGATCGGTGTGGCCGCGCGCGAGGCTACGCCAGTGCGCATTGGCCACGTGACGCACGCGGCGCTCTACAACCACACCCTGCGCAACAGCCTGGAAGCCGGTGACGCCCCACCCGGCCCCGAGATTCCCTACCCCGGCCTGGCCGAGCCGCACAGCCAGCTGGCGGTTCCGCTGATCAGTTGCGGGCGCACGCTGGGCGTGCTGTTTGTCGAAAGCCTGCTGGACCTGCAATTCCGCTACCCCGAGGAAGACGCGCTGATGGCACTGGCCGGCCAGTTGGCGGCCGCCATCGATCTGCTGCAAGGCCCCGACGACGCACCAGAGGCCGCACCCCCAGCCGCCTGGGCCGAGCCGCCCGAAGGTCGGCCCCTGCGCGTGCGCCACTTCGCCGCCAATGGCAGCGTGTTCGTCAACGACGCCTACCTGATCAAGGGTGTGGCCGGCGCCATCCTGTGCAAGCTGCTGCGCGAACACGCCGCAAGTGGCCGCACGGAGTTCAGCAACCGCGAGCTGCGCCTGGACCGCAGCCTGTGCCTGCCCGACGTGGCCGACAACCTGGAGGCGCGCCTGCTGCTGCTGCAACGGCGCCTGCAGGAAAGCCGCACTGGCATTCGCCTGGAAAAGGCCGGCCGCGGGCGCGTGCGCCTGTGTCTGGACGCGCCGGTGCAGCTGGAAGAAGGCCTGGCATAACCGCTGGCCCGTGACGACCGCTCGCTCAGGCGCTGGCCTGAGCGGTGTCGTCCAACGCCAGATCCCGCGCCAGCCGGCCCCACTGCAGCGCCGACAGCTGCGGGCGCACCAGCGCCAGCACTGCGTCGAACACCGGCGCCGGCGCTTGGGCACGCAGGTCGGTCAGCACCAGGGCACGCTCGGCGGGCGCCAGGTTGGGCAGCATCCAGCGCATGCACAGCATGGCTTCATCGGGTTCGAGGCTGGCATGGATTGCGCTCTCGATGGCAACAATCTCCTCGTCGCGGTAGTGTGCCCACAGCACAGCGTTGTGTGCGGTTTCCTCCTGATGCATGTGCTCGAAGTTGTGCGCCACAAACAGTGCCAACTGCTGGTAGAGCGCCCGTGCCATCCGCCCTCGCGCCGACGGCGGACAGCATGCCAGCGCCTGCACGACGGCGCCCAACGCGTCGATGGCGCGCTCGTGGTCCACGTGATCGGCGGCAATAGCCTGGCTGCTGCCGGCGGCGTGCCGCTCCATCGCCGGATGGATGAAATGGTTCTCGTGCATCAGGTGAGAGCGGCAGAACGCCAGCAGCTCGGTGACACGCTGGGTCGCCTGCACCAGCGCGGCCTCATCGTCGACGTCGAGCTGGCCCACGGCGAGCAGCGTGTCGACCATGTAGGCGCGCAACGCCTTGTGGATAAGAACGTAAATGTCGTAGCGCGGCGCGACCGCTTCGGCCTGGGCCAGCGCCGTGATTTCCTCTGGATTGACGTGCATGAATGCTTCCTTGGTGTTTGGGGACAACCCATTTGCCCCGCACCGTGACTGTAGAAACGACACGCCGTTCGCGCTGCTAAAAATCGCTTAGCGCAATCCTCAAAATATCTTAAGCGCGGCGGATCATGCTGGCGGCCTTCTCCGCCACCATGACGACCGGCGCATTGGTGTTGCCCCCCGGCACGCTGGGCATGACCGAGGCATCGACCACGCGCAGGCGTTCGATGCCGCGCACGCGCAGCCGGTCGTCCACCACGTCCATCGGCCCCTTGCCCATGCGGCAGGTGCCGACGGGGTGATAGATGGTGTCGGCGTGCTGGCGGATGAAGGCCTCGATCTCGGCGTCGCTGCGCACGGCCGCGGACTTTTCGCGCCCACCGTGGCGCGCCAGGGCCGGCTGGCTCAGGATCTCGCGCATCTGCCTGAAGCCCTTGACGAGCCGGCGCACATCGTCGCCTTCTTGCAAAAACGCCGGGTCGATCAGCGGCGCGGCCAGCGGGTCGCGGCTGGCCAGGCGCACGCTGCCGCGGCTCTTGGGCCGCAGCACGCACACGTGGCACGAAAATCCGTGGCCAAACACCGTGGCGCGCCCATGGTCCACCAGCTTGCCGACGACGAAATGCAGTTGCAAATCGGGCACGGCCTCGTCGGCGTCGCTCTTGATGAAGCCGCCCGCCTCGGCAAAGTTGGTGGTCAGCGGCCCGCGCCGCTCGCGCCGCCAGCGCTGCACGTCGCCCCAGGTGCGGCGCACGCCGGCCCATGACAGGCCGAACAGCTCGTGCGCACCGGGCACGTCCCACACCTGCACCACGTCGGGGTGGTCGTGCAGGTGCGCGCCCACGCCGGGCAGGTCCAGCGCCACGTCGATGCCGTGCTGGCGCAAATGATCGGCCGGACCGATGCCCGACAGCATCAGCAGCTGCGGCGACTGGAAGGCGCCGGCGCTCAGGATCACCTCGCGCTCGGCGCGCACGGTGTGCTCCTGCCCATCCTGCACATAGGCCACGCCCACGGCGCGCCCCTGCTCGATCAGCACGCGCGTGGCCTGCGCGCCGGTCAGCACATGCAGGTTGGGCCGCGCGCGGTTGGGCGTGAGATAGCCCTTGGCCACCGAGCAGCGCTCGCCCCCCTTGTGCGTGACCTGGTACAGGCCCACGCCCTCTTGCGTGCGACCGTTGAAGTCGGGGTTGTGCACCTGTCCCGCCTGCACGCCGGCCTCGACGAAGGCGCGGGCAAAGGGGTTGGGGTCGCACAGGTCCATCACGTTGAGCGGCCCGCCCGTGCCGTGCCAGGCATCCGCGCCGCGCTCGTTGTGCTCGGCGCGCTTGAACCACGGCAGCACCTCGTCCCAGCACCAGCCAATGTTGCCCTCGGCAGCCCAGCCGTCGTAGTCCTGCGGCACGCCGCGCATGTAAATCATGGCGTTGACCGAACTGGATCCGCCCAGCACCTTGCCGCGCGGCTGGTAGCCCCGCCGCCCGTTCAGCCCCGGCTGCGGCACGGTCTGAAAGGCCCAGTTGGCACGCCCCAGCTTGGCCAGCAGCGCCAGCCCGGCGGGGCAATGGATCAGCACGCTGGCGTCGGGCGGGCCCGCCTCCAGCAGCGTGACCTGCACATCCGGGTCTTCCGTCAGGCGCGCAGCCAGCACGCAGCCGGCCGAGCCGGCGCCGACGATCACGTAGTCCATGGGCTTGGGTCTCCCAACTTTGTCGTGGCCGGCATTTTGCCGGCGCGCGCCCGTTACCATTGATGGTTTTGTCAACAAGTCTCTACTGGAAAACCCTATGAACATCAGCACCGTCGGCGTCGTGGGCGCAGGCACCATGGGCAATGGCATCGCGCAGGCCTGCGCCGTCTCGGGCATCAACGTCGTCATGGTCGACATTGCCCAAGCGGCGGTGGACAAGGGCCTGGTCACCATCGGCAAGAGTCTGGATCGCCTGCTGCAAAAGGAAAAGATCACCGAGGCCGACAAAACCGCCGCGCTGGGCCGCATCCAGGGCAGCACGAACTACGACGACCTGAAGGGCGCGCAGTTGGTGATCGAGGCCACCACCGAGAACCACGAGCTCAAGAACAAGATTCTCAAACAGCTCGACACCCTGCTGGCGCCCGAGGTCATCGTCGCCAGCAACACCTCGTCGATCTCGATCACGCAACTGGCGGCCGCCACCCAGCGCCCCGACCGCTTTGTCGGCATGCACTTCTTCAACCCCGTGCCGATGATGGCGCTGGTGGAAGTCATCCGCGGCCTGCAAACGTCGGACGCCACGCACGACGCCGTCAAGGAGTTGGCGGTGCGCCTGGGCAAGTCGCCCATCACGGTCAAGAACGCGCCCGGCTTCGTCGTCAACCGCATCCTGGTGCCGATGATCAACGAGGCCTTCTTCGTGCTGGCCGAGGGCCTGGCCACGCCCGAGGACATCGACGCCGGCATGCGCCTGGGCTGCAACCACCCCATCGGCCCGCTGGCCCTGGCCGACATGATCGGCCTGGACGTATGCCTGGCCGTGATGGAGGTGTACCTGGAGCAGTTTGGCGACAGCAAGTACCGTCCCTGCCCGCTGCTGCGCGAATACGTGGCCGCCGGCCACCTGGGTCGCAAGACGGGGCGCGGCGTGTACCACTATTGAGCGCGCGTTGCGCCCCGCGCGAGGCAAGCAACAGCCGTCGTGGCGCCAAGGCGACGGCGCGTGAGCGCATGACTGGATAAGCTGGATGCCTTGATTCAACCGGACCCAGCCCATGACCCCCACCGCCACCACCCCGCCGCCCGAGGGCTGCATCGACACCCAGGTCGTCGACGGACACATCCTGCTGATCGGCATCAACCGCCCGGCCAAGCGCAACGGCTGGACGCCCGCCATGTTCCGCCAGCTGGCCGAGGCCTACACCCGCCTGGACGACGAGAGCGCGCTGCGGGTGGGCGTGCTGCACGCCTTTGGCGATCACTTCACCGCCGGGCTGGACTTGCCGGTGGTGGCCCAATACCTGCAAAGCGGCGAGCGTCTCACACCCGCCGGCCTGGTGGAGCCCTACGACTATGGCATGCCGGGCTACCGGCGCCGGCAAAAGCCCATGATCGCGGCGGTCAAGGGCATTTGCTACACCGTGGGCATCGAGCTGATGCTGGGCGCCGACATCGTGGTGGCGGCCGACGACTGCCGCTTCTCGCAGATGGAGGTGCAGCGCTGCATCATGGCCACCGGCGGCGCCACGCTGCGCATGCCCGAGCGCGCCGGTGTCGGCAACGCCTTGCTGCACCTGCTCACGGCCGACGTGTTCGACAGCGCCGAGGCGCTGCGCTGCAACTTCGTGCAGAAGGTGGTGCCCGCGGCCGAGCTGATGGGCACCGCTCTGGAACTGGCCCGGCGAATTGCCGCCCAAGCCCCGGCCGCCGTGGTGGCCACGCGCCTGAACGTGCTGAAAGCCATCGAGCTGGGCCAGGCCGCCGCCGTGGCCGACTTCATCCCGGTGCAAAAGGTGCTGGCGAGCAGCGAGGATGCCGCCGAAGGCGTGCGCGCCTTCATCGAAAAACGCCCGGCCCGGTTCAGCGGGCGCTGACACGTCCCGCCAAAACACTGCATCATGGAGCCGGCGCGACCTGCTCCTGTGAGCGGGCACGCAACGTCCATCATCCGTGGTCACAAAAGGAACATCCATGCCCACCCCGCTCGACAAAGTCCTGTACACCGCCCATGCCCACACCACCGGCGGGCGCGACGGCGCCTCGCGCACCGACGACGGCCGGCTGGACGTCAAGCTCAGCTCGCCCGGCACCAGCGGCACCGGCACCAATCCCGAGCAATTGTTTGCCGCCGGCTATTCGGCCTGCTTCATCGGTGCCATGAAGGCCGTCGCAGCCCGCACCAAGACCGCACTGCCGGCCGACCTGGCGATCGACGCCGAGGTGGACCTGGGGCCGATCCCCAACGCCTTCGGCATCGCGGTGCGCATGCGCATCAGCCTGCCGGGCATGGAGCGCGCCGCCGCCGAAAGCCTGGTGCAGGCGGCGCACCAGGTGTGCCCCTACTCCAACGCCACGCGCGGCAACATCGACGTCACGCTGACCGTGGTCTGAAACCAAACACCCCCAGCCTCCACTCGCTTCGCGATGTTGCGCCCTGGTGCTCGCCGCCAGAGGTGGCGGCCCTTCGGTCTGTCCAGACCTGCGCAGGCAGGTCTGGAGCCGCAGACCTCAGCCGCCTGGAAGGGGCATCGCCAGTGACCGGGGACACCCCGGCCATGGCGATCGCGGGCTTGGCCGGCTCCGCGGCCGTTCGGCTCTTTGGGGTTCATGGCCTGCGGTTGGCACCCCGCGTCACGGATGACCGGGATGCCGCAGCCGGCGCTACGACTTCAGCGCCGCCAGCGCGTCCTTGACATCGGCCGCGCTGAGCACCTCGCTGAACACCACCGGCGAGCGCCCCGGCGCCAGCAGCACATACACCGGCACGCCGCTGCGGCCCAGCTTCTGCAGCTCGGCGCTGATGGCGGCGTCGCGGCGCGTCCAGTCGGCGCGCAAGGTTTGCACGCGGGCGGCATCCATGGCCGCCAGCACCTCGGTGTTGGCCAAGGTCGTTTTCTTGTTGTACTGGCAGGTCACGCACCAGGCGGCGGTGTAGTCCACGAACACCGGCTTGCCCTCGGCCAGCAGGGTCTGCACGCGCGCGGCCGACCACGGCTGCCAGCGCCCGTCCGCCTGCGCCGTGCCCGCCGAGGCCGCCGGCGCGGGCGCCACGACGTGGGGCATCAGGCCGGGCAGCGCCAACACCGCCAGCAGTGCAGCCAGCGCCCCAACGGTCCAGCGCGCACGCCCGGCCAGGCCCAGCGCCCACAGCGCAAAGGCCAGCAGCACCAGCAGCGCCAGCAGCGCCGCGGCGCCGTCGATGCCGCTTTGCTGGCCCAGCACCCACAAAAGCCACACGGCAGTGCCGAACATGGGAAACGCCATGAACTTCTTGAACACGTCCATCCACGCGCCGGGCCGGGGCAGGATGCGCGCGACCGCCGGCCACCAACTGGCGGCCAGGTAGGGCAAGGCCATGCCGGCACCGATGGCGGCGAACACCGCCAGCGCCTGCGCCGGCGGCAAGCCCACGGCCAGGCCCAGCGAGGCGCCCATGAACGGCGCCGTGCAGGGCGAGGCCACGGCCACGGCCAGCACGCCGGACAGGCCGGCATTGAGCGCTGGATGGCTGAACTCCAGCGTGGCGACGCGGCTGGGCAGAAATTGCCCGAACTCGAACACCCCGGCCAGGTTCAGCCCGATGACGGTGAACAGCGCCGCGAGCAACGCCACCACCGCGGGCGACTGCAGCTGAAAGCCCCAGCCCAGTTGCTGGCCGGCCGCGCGCAGCGCCAGCATCAACGCCCCCAGCGCCAGAAAGGACAGCACCACCCCGGCGCTGTACGCCAGGCCGCCGACGCGATGCGCGCGCCGGTCGGCGCCGTGCCGTGCAAACCCCAGCACCTTGATGGCCAGGATGGGAAACACGCAGGGCATCAGGTTGAGCACCAGCCCACCCAGCAAAGCGCCCAGCAGCGCCCAGGCGAAGGTGCCGGGCGGCACGGCCTGCGGCGGCGGCGCGGCCCGGGCGGCGGCGTTGGCGGACAGCGCGGCCTCCAGCGCCGGGGACATGCCGGCCACCGGCGCCAGGGCGGGCCAGGTGCCGGTGACCGGCGCGTCCAGGCGCCAGCCCTGCTGACCGGCCGTCAGGACGAAGGCCATGTCCGCCGGGCTGTCGGCGCGCTCGGGCGACAGGGGCACATCGGCCGTCCAGACCGCACCGTCCCAGCGCTGCACCCAGGTGCGCGGGCCGGGCGTGTCGCCCGCGGTGGCGGCGGTCAGCACGACATTGGGCGTTTCGGGAAAGAGCTCCAGCGACTGGCCGCGCACCGATTCGGGCAGGCCAGACACGCGCAGGTGCAGCCGCTCGCCCTCGACTTGCGCGGCCTGCGCGCCGCTCAAATCGGCGGGCTGGGCCCTCAGCGCTGCCTCGAAGGCCGGACCGTCCAGCGCAGTGGAGCTGCGCAGCGGCAGGCGCAGCGCCATCTCGCCTTCCTGCGGGATGCACTCCTGGCGGCACACCAGCCAGCTGGCCTTCAGGCCGATGTCCATGGCGTCGACCAGCGGGCCAGGCTTGTATTCGGGCGTGATGATGAGCGGCACGGGCAGCAGCACCGTGCCTTCGTAGCCGTAGTTGGCCAGGCTGCCGATGGGGATTTTCTTGGGGATCGGCCAGGCGATGTCGCCGGCCAGCACGCCGGGGGGCAGCGTCCACTGCAAATCGGTCGGCAGGCCCGAGTCGCCCGAGTTCTTCCAGTAGGTGTGCCAGTGCGGCTGATGCGTGAGCTGCAGGCCCACCCACACGGTGCCCGGCTGGCCGGTCGCCTGCGCGCCGGCGGGCACCCCCTGCGGCGCCCAGGCCAGCAGGCGGGCCTGCACCTGCTCGGTGTGCATCTCGGATTTTTGGCCGATCTGGGCTGCTGCGCCCATGGGTAAAGCGCCGGCAGCTACAAGGATTGCAGCAAACCAAACCCGGAGAATCGATCGCAAAACGGACATGGGCAAGTCAAGGGCAATGGGGTCAGAGCGCGCGCGTGCGCCAAGGTTCCACACGCGGGGGCGCCCGCGCACACCGCGTGCCGCCATTGTCGGTGACGTCCGACTGCAAATGTCGCGCAAGCATGGTAATTTTGGACCCGTCTGAAACCCGCGGCCAGGCACCTCCAACAAACCGCTTGCGCCGCCCCCGTGAAGGAGTCCACGCACGATGAACTGGTCACCCTCTTCCGCCATCGACGCATCCCTCAAGCACTGGGCCGACCGCCTGCGCACGCACCTGGATGTGCCCGTGCTGGTGCGCTGGAAGGGGGGAACGGGTTTGAAACTGGGGCAGTTCGATCAGCCGCGCGTGACGCTGGACGTGCAGGATGCCAAGGGCGCCAGCGCGCTGCTCACGCCCTCGCTGGACAGCCTGGGCGAGGCCTACGTCGAAGGCCACCTGGACGTGACGGGCTCGGTGCAGGACATCATCGACATCGCCCACCAGCTGGCCGCCTCGGGCGCCAGCAGCAGCACGCCGGGCTGGGCCGGGCGCATCGTGCGCCGGGTGGTGCAAACCCAGCACCACAGCAAGACCGAGGACCGCGGCGCGATCCACTACCACTACGACGTGTCCAACGCCTTCTACGCCCAGTGGCTGGACCCGGCCATGCTGTATTCGTGCGCGTACTTCGAAAACGGCGACGAAACGCTGGCCGTGGCGCAAGAAAAGAAGATCGACCACATCCTGACCAAGCTGCGCATCGAGCCCGGCCAACGCCTGCTGGACATCGGCTGCGGCTGGGGCGGCCTGGTGCTGCGTGCGGCGCAAAAATGGGGCGCGCAGTGCGTGGGCATCACGCTGTCGCAAAACCAGTTCGACCTGGCCACCGAGCGCGTCAAGGCCGCCGGCCTGCAAGACCGCATTGAAATCCGCCTGCAGGACTATCGCGAGGTGAAGGACAGCTTCGACCGCATCAGCAGCGTGGGCATGTGCGAGCACGTGGGGCTGAAGAACCTGGAGTCCTACTTTCGCATCATCCACGACCGCCTGGCGCCCGGCGGCTGGGCGCTGAACCACGGCATCACCTCCACCGACGCCGACAATGGCGAGACCAGCCACGGCGGGGGCACGTTCATCGAGCGCTACGTGTTTCCGCACGGCGAGCTGCCGCACATCAGCACCATCATGTCCACCCTGCAGCGCGGCGGCCTGGAGCCGGTGGACGCCGAGAGCCTGCGCCGCCACTACGCGCGCACCCTGCAATGCTGGAGCGAGACCTTCGAGGCCAAGGGCGAGCACCTGAAAACGCTGGTGGACGACAAGAAATGGCGCATCTGGCGCATGTACCTGGTCGGCTGCCAGTGGGCCTTCGAGCACGACGAGATTTCGCTGTTTCAGGTGCTGTGCCGACGCGCCGGGCAAAGCGCCGCCAGCCTGCCCTGGTCACGGCGCTTCATGTATCCGGTTTCCTAACGGCCTGCGGGGTTTCAGCCGTGACGCTGAAACACCTGGCTGGATCCGTCGCGCAGCACCAGCAAGGTGTCGTATTTGTCGCGCCGTCCCTTGTATTCGGGCCCGTCCATGCCGGGCGATCCCACCGGCATGCCGGGCACGGCCAAGCCCAGAGCCTGCGGTTTTTCGCGCAGCAGGCGTCGTACTTCGGCGGCCGCCACATGACCCTCGACCACGTAGCCGCCCACCAGCGCGGTGTGGCACGAGCCGTACTTGGCCGCCAGCCCCAGACGCGCGCGAACGGCATTGTTGCCGGTGTCGTGCGCCGTCACGGCAAAGCCGTTTTGCTGCATGTGCGCGATCCAGTCGTGGCAGCAGCCGCAACTGGCGTCCTTCCAGACTTCAAGCGCCGTGGGGCGCTGCGCCCACAGCGGGCCGCTGGCCGCGGCGGCCAGGCCGGCGGCAGCCCATTGCAGTGCGCGGCGGCGCGCGGGGACGGGTGCGGGAACGAAGGTGGACATGGGTTTCATGGCATGGTTCGAGTCGTATCCCGCCCAAAGTTCAATCGACCAATCCCAGCACCACGCGGCGCGTCATGGCGCTCTTTTTTTCGATCCTGGTCACCACCACCGCGCCGATCTCGGCCGTGTTGGCCACGTGGGTGCCACCGCAGGGCTGCAAATCGATCAGCTCGCTACCCGGCGCGCCGATGCGCTCGGCGTCCGCGGGCGCGGCGCCGATCCGCTCGGCGTCCGCGGGCGCGGCGCCGATCCGTATCGTGCGCACCGTGCCGCTGCCGCGCGGCGGCTGCACGCTCATGCTCTTGACCAGCTCGGGGTGCGCGTCCAGCTCGGCGTCCGTCACCGAGCCCACCACCACCGGCCAGCCGGCAGCCACCAGGCGCGCCAGGCCGGCCGTGAGCTGCTCCTTGTCCAGCGGCTCGCTCATGTGAAAGTCGATGCGCGCATGCTCGGGCGTGATGGAGCAGCCATTGACCGGCACCGGCACCAGGTGGCACAGCAGGTGCGAGGCGGTATGAAAACGCATCAGGCGCCGGCGCCGCGGCATGTCGATGCAGGCCAGCACCGTCTCGCCGATCACCAATTTTGATAGCGCCTCGCGCTGATCGGGTGCTGGCAAATGGACGATTCGGCCTGTTGCCGCACCATCGGTATCCTTCTCCTTGCGCGTGTCGGCAATGGCGATGCGCGAGCCGCCCGCCGTCTCCATCCAGCCCGCATCGCCCGCCTGTCCGCCGCCCAGCGGGTAGAACACGGTGCGGTCGAGCACGACGCCGGCCTCGGTCACGGCCAGCACGGTGGCGCGGCACTGCGCGAGTGTTGCGTCCTGACGAAAAAGTTCTTCTGTCATCCGGACTATGGTAGCGATCCGTAAGCAATGTTGCGTAAGATGCGCGACATGCCCGCACAGCCCCCCCGCACGCGCCAATGGTCGGACCTGGCGACCACCGACTTCGCCACGCTGGACTTGCAGCGCGCCATTGCCGTGCTGCCGCTGGGCGCCACCGAGCAGCACGGCCCGCACCTGCCGCTGTCGGTGGACGCCAACCTGGCCCACAGCATGGTGCAGGCGGCGACGGCGCATTTGCCGGCCGACCTGCCGGCGCTGTTCTTGCCGGTGCAGCGCATTGGCTACAGCCCCGAGCACGCGGCCTTTGCCGGCACGCTGAGCCTGAAGGCCGACACCGTGATGCGGCTGTGGACCGACATTGCCGAGAGCGTGCTGGCCAGCGGCGTGCGCAAGCTGGTGCTGTTCAACACCCACGGCGGCAATGTGGGCCTGATGGACGTGGTGGCCCGCGACTGGCGCGCGCGGCTGGGCATGCTGGTGTACAGCGCCAGCTGGTTCAACCTGCCACTGCTCGAGCCCGACGGCAAGGACGCGATGGAGCGTTTTCCGGCCGAGGAACAGCGCTTCGGCGTGCACGGCGGCCAGATCGAGACGGCCATGATGCTGGCGCTCAAGCCGCGCCTGGTGCGCCAGTCGCGCTTCAAGTTCTTCGACTCCACGTCCCAATTGCGCGCGCGCGACTACCCCACCCTGGGCAACGGCCGCAGCGCCAAACTGGCCTGGGCCGCGCAAGACCTGAACCCCGAGGGCGCCGCCGGCAATGCCGCCGCGGCCGACCTGGAAGACGGCCTGGCCCTGATCGACGCCGCCGGCCGCGCGCTGGCCACCCTGCTCAAGGAAGTCGACCGCCTGCCGGCCGACACCCTGCGCCCGATCTAGCCCCTCCCAGCGTCGCCTTCCCCCCAGGGGGACAACGCCCGAGGGCAAGCCCGACCACGGGCGATGTCTCCTGGAGGGGGCTGAGGTCTGCGGCTCCAGACCTGCCTGCGCAGGTCTGGACAGACCGAAGGGCCGCCGCCTCTGGCGGCGAGCACCGGGCGCAACATCGCGCAGCGAGTGGAGACTGGGGGTGTTTCATTTCAGGACACTAGAATCGCCGTCTTTCGTCCGCTTGCCTTGAGGAACCTCGCCATGCTGGGCCGCCGCCGCTTCTGCTCCACCCTGCTGTCCGCCGCCGCGCTGGGCGCTGCGGCGCCGCTGTGGGCGCAGTCGGATGCGCCGATCCACCTGCTGGTGGGCTTTCCGCCGGGGGGCGGCTCGGACGCCATCGCCCGCCTGCTGGCCGAGAAGTTGCAGGCCGAGCTGGGCCGCCCGGTGCTGGTCGACAACCGCCCCGGCGCCGGCGGTCAGATCGCGGGGCAGCAACTGAAGGCGGCGCGCGCAGACGGCACCACGCTGTTCCTGTCGCACGACCACACCATCTCGATCCTGCCGCAGGTGGTCAAGAAGCCCGGCTTCGACCCGCAGGCGGACTTCGAGCCGGTGGGCGGCATCGCCACCTTCGTCAACGGCCTGGCGGTGTCGGGCGGCACGCCGGCGCGCAGCCTGGGCGAGTTCGTCGCCTGGGTGCGCAAGCAGGGCGGGCAGGCGGGCATCGGCATTCCGGCGCCGGCCTCCACGCCCGAATTCCTGGTGCAGCTGCTGGGCAAGAAGTACGACCTGAAGCTGACGCCCGTGCCCTACAAGGGCAGCGCGCCCATGATGGCCGACATGCTGGGCAACCAGATCCCGGCCGGCGTGGGCTCGGTGCCCGACTTCATCGAGTACCAGCGCGCCGGCAAGCTGCACATGATCGCCGTGCTGGGCGGCCAGCGCCAGGCCGCGCTGCCGGGCGTGCCCACCTTTGCCGAGCTGGGCGTCAAAGGACTGGAAGACACGCCCTACTACGGCATCTGGGCGCCCAAGGGCACGCCGGCCGACTTCGTCAACCGCTTCACGCGCGCGCTCGAAAAGGCCCTGGCCGTCCCCGAGGTGCACCGACAGCTGACCGACATGGGCCTGACCGTGGGCTACATGACGCCGCGCCAGCTGGAGACGCGCGAGCGTGCCTACACCCAGGTGTGGTCGCGCATCATCAAGGACAGCGGCTTTCAGCCGCAGTAGAGTGCGCGCCCCAGCCGCCCGCGGCGCGGGTTGCGGGCGCACACGCACCTCAAAAAAGCCCGGCGCTCAGGCGTAGCTGACCCAGTCACGCCAGGCCGGCCCGACCAGGTGCGGCAGCGTGTTGTAGGTCACCAGCATCGGGCCGCGCCGGCCCAGGTTCAGCTCGCTGACCGCCGTGTTGCGGTAGTGCAGGTTCAGCTCGATGCTGACCTCGGGCGGCGCCTGCAGCACGCGCGACACCGCCGTCGCGATGGGCCCGCCGCTGGACACCAGCAGCACCCGTTCGGCGCCCGACGTGCGCGCCTGCGCCAGCGCGTCGTCCACGCCCTGCACGAAGTCCGCGTAGCTGGGCATGCCGGTCGGCGCCGTCTCGCCGCGTATCCAGGCCGCCAGGCCCTGGCGCAGCAGGCGAAAGTGCGCGCGGTAGCGCTCGGGCGTGTCGGGCCTGGGCAGCGGCTCGGGGTGAATGGCGGCGATGACGGCGTGGCTGTCGTACTCGTTGAGGCCGGCCAGGCGCGTGTGCGGCGTGTCGGCCAGCGCCGCGCCCTCGGCGATGCCCTGCCAGGTCTGCACCTGGCGGCGCAGCGTGCCGGTCAGCACGGCGTCGAAGCGCAGTTCGGGCTCCTGCGACTCGCGCCAGTACTCACCCAGCCGGCGCGCCTGCGCCTGGCCGAGCGCGCTCAGCTGGTCATAGTCGTCGGCGCCGAAGCTCGCCTGCCCGTGGCGCACAAGGTACAGTGTTCCCATGCCGGAATTCTGCCTGCCTCTCGCCACGGCAACGTCCTTTCCGTGACAGCCTCCGCCACGCCCCCGCTCGCCGACGCCGCCGAGCGCGAGCGGGCGCAGGAGCGCCAGCGCCGCATCGGCGAGCGGCTCAACTATCAGCTGTTCGCGCTCGAGCGCGCCGCGCGCGTGGGGGCATTTCTGGCGGCGCTGCTGCTGTGGAGCCTGTTCTACGCGCTGAGAGGCCGGCCGCAGGTGTTCATCTGGGCGGCGCTGATGCACGGCGTGCAGGCGGTGCGCTACTACCTGCTGTGGCGCACCGAGCGCGACCATCCACCGGCGCGCTACCCCGACCACTTGCCGCCGCGTGCCGTGAGCCACGTGGTGCCGCTGCTGGTGGCCGCCTCCATCGCCTGGGGCTTCGCGCCCTGGATCCTGCTGCCGCCCGACGAGCCGCAAACCCTGGCGCCGGTGATGATCGTGATCCTGTTCGGCATGATCGGCGCCTCCATCGCGCCCATCATGCCGCGGCGCAGCGCGGTGCTGGGGTGGCTGGCGCCCATCACGCTGATGCTGGCGCTGCGCTTTGCCTGGGAGGGCGGCACCCTGGGCTGGATCATGTGCGCCTGCACGCTGCTGTTCGGCGCCACCATCGGCCGCTTCGCGCTAATCGAGCACCGCATGCACGTGGCCATGATCGGCGCGCAGTTGGACAACGAGACGCTGACCGCGCAGGTGCTGGCGCACGCACGCGAGCTGCAACGCCTGAACCAGGAGCGCAGCCGCTTCTTCGCCTCGGCCAGCCACGACCTGCGCCAGCCGGTGCACGCGCTGGCGCTGTTCTCGCGCGCGCTGCAGCGCGATTTGGCCGGCCACGCGCTGCAGCCGGTGGCCGACCGCGTGGTGCAGGCCACCGACTCGGTGAGCGGTTTGCTCAACGGCATGCTGGACATCTCGCGCATCGACGCCGGCGCCGTGCATCCCAATTGGGCGCTGGTGGCGGTGGACCAGATCTTCTTGGCGTTGGCCCAGCAGTTCGAGCCGCCGGCGCAGGAGGCCGGCATCGAGCTGCGCTTTCACACCGGGCCGCAGGTGCTGGTGACCGACCCCGACCTGGTGCTGCGCGTGCTGTCCAACTTCATCGACAACGCCATCAAGTACGCCAGCCATGGGCGCGGGCGTATGCTGATCAGCGCCCGAGTACGGCGCCAGCGCCTGCGCCTGGCGGTGTGGGACACCGGCGCCGGCATCGCACCCGAGCACCTGCCGCACCTGTTCGACGAGTTCTACCAAGTGGGTAACCCGCAACGCAACGTGACGCACGGCCTGGGCATCGGCCTGGCCATCGTGCGGCGCCTGGCCCAGTTGCTGGACGGCGCGGTCGGCGTGCATTCGCGCGTCGGCCGCGGCAGCGTGTTCTGGCTGGAGCTGCCGCGCGACAAGCCCCTGCCGCTGCGGCCCGCCACACCGACGTCCGCGGCCGTCGTCGAGCCCCACCCCACCCTCGAGCGGCCGCTGCGCGTGCTGCTGCTGGACGACGAAGCCGCCGTGGGCGAGGCCATTCGCCTGTGGCTGGCGCCGCACTGCGCGCGCATCGAGATCACGCAGACACTGGCCGCCGCCAACGCCCTGGTGCAAGCCGAGCCGGCGGGCTTTGACGCCTTCATCGTCGACTTTCGACTGGCCGGCGCCGAAGACGGCATCGCCGCCACCGCCGCGCTGCGCGCGTGCGCCGGCCGCGCCGTGCCCACCGTGCTGGTTACCGGCGACACCGACCCCGCTCGCGTGCGCGCCGCCTACGCCAGCGGGCTGGCGGTGATGTTCAAGCCGGTGCAACCCGACGCGCTGCTGCATCTGCTGCGTCGGCTGGCCGACCCTGCGGCGCCGGCCTCGGCGGCACCCGAATTCAATAGTCAAATTCAGCTGAAACCCGCGTCCAACCAGCGCAAAAAGCTATTTTTTCGATAGCGTTTCGGCAAACGCGTCGGCATCCACATTGGCACCCGTCAGCGCCACGCCGACGCACCGGCCGCGCAGCGTGGGGCGCTCCTGCAGGGCTGCGGCCAAGGCCGCCGCGCCAGCGCCTTCGGCCACGTTGTGGGTGTCGGTGTAGATGGCCCGCATGGCGGCCGCGACTTCGTCGTCGCTCACCTGCACCATATGGTCCAGCCCCTGGGCCAGCACCGCCAGCGCCTGCGCGTCGGCGCGGCGCACAGCCATGCCGTCGGCCAACCGGGTGGTGACGGGCGCCTCGACCACGCGGCCTGCGGCCAATGACAGGGCATAGGTCGGCGCGTGCCGACTGACCACGCCGACCAGGCGCACCGCGTGGCCCAGCGCGCGCTTGGCCGCGACGGCCGCGCAGGCGCCCGAGCCCAGGCCGATCGGCACATAGGCCACGTCGAGCTGGGGCAGGGCGCGCAAGAACTCCAGCCAGTACGTCGCCACGCCCAGCACCAGGTCGCGGTCGAAGCTGGGCACCCTGAGCGCTCCGCGCTCGGCGGCCAACTGGCGCGCATGGTCGGCCGCTGCGGTGAAGTCGTCGCCGTGCTCGATCAGCGCCACGCCCAGTGCGCGCATGGCGGCGTTTTTCTCCGGCGAATTGCCGCGCGGCACGACGATGGTGCAGCGTACACCGTGGGCACGCGCGGCCCAGCCGATGCTCTGGCCGTGGTTGCCGCGCGTGGCGCTGATGACCTCGCGCGGCAAGGCGCCGCGCCTTGCCAGCGCGTCGAAGAAGGTCAGGCCACCGCGAATCTTGAAGGCGCCCACGGGCGTGTGGTTCTCGTGCTTGACCCAGCAGTCGGCACCCAGGCGCTCGGACAGCAGCGCCCAGCGGTATTGCGGCGTGGGCGCAAAGGCGCGGTACACCACGGTGGCAGCCGCTTCGATCTCGGAAAGCGTGGGCAGAACGAATTCGGAAGACATCGATTACTCTCAATTTAATAGCTGCTTGCGCCCGACTGTCATGCGCAAAATGCCGATTTGACGCGGATTCAGAATCAGAACCCCACGCGTCCCGCGTACGCCGCGCGGCACGTGGGGTCCGGGGCCATTCGCCATGGTACGCATTAGCAAATCAGAAAAATGTCGTTTGCGATGAGCGCGGCGCACTCAACAATCGCCGCCACCATGCAGGACCTGGCTTTTGTTTTCGCCGGCTTTTTCGTCGGCTTCGTCGTTGCGCTGACGGGCGTGGGCGGCGGCTCGCTGATGACGCCGCTGCTGATCTTCGGCTTCGGCATCGCGCCCAACCTGGCCGTGGGCACCGACCTGCTGTTTGCCGCCGGCACCAAGCTGGGTGGCACGCTGCAGCTGGCGCGCCGCCGGCTGGTGCCCTGGCGCGTGGTGGGCCAGCTCAGCCTGGGCAGCATCCCGGCCGCGTTGGCCACGCTCTACGTGCTGCATCGCGTGGGCCCGGCCGAGCCCGCCGTGCAACGCGCCATCACGCTCACCCTGGGCGCGGCCTTGCTGCTGACGGCCGCGGCCACCTTCTACAAGGCCAACCTGGGCCATGCGCCCCAGCGGCAACCCGCCGCGACGGGTATCGACCCGACGCGCGCACGTCACTGGGCCCTGCCCATCACACTGGGTGCGGTCATCGGCAGCCTGGTCACGCTGACCTCGGTGGGCGCTGGCGCCATTGGCGTGGCGGTGCTGCTGCTGCTGTACCCCGCCCTGCCGCTGGCGCGCATCGTTGCCGCCGACATTGCCTACGCCGTGCCGCTGACCCTGGTCGCCGGCCTGGGCCACGCGGCCATCGGCTCGGTCGACTGGACCCTCCTGGCGCTGCTGCTGTGCGGCTCGCTGCCCGGCATCTGGGTCGGCACACGGCTGGCTCAGCACGCGCCGCAGCGCTGGGTGCGCACCCTGTTGTCGCTGCTGCTGGCCTATGCGGGCAGCAAGCTCGTGCTCGCTTGAAAAGAACCCTTCGATGTACCAATACACCGCCTTCGACCAAGCCTTCGTGCGCCAGCGTGCCGAGCAGTTTCGCGACCAGATCGAGCGCTGGCAGCGCGGCGAGTTGAGCGAGGAGCAGCTGCTGCCGCTGCGCCTGCAAAACGGCTGGTACATCCAGCGCTACGCCCCCATGGCGCGCATTGCCGTGCCCTACGGTGAAGTGAGCAGCTCGCAGCTGCGCATGCTGGCGCGCATCGCGCGCGAGTACGACCGGCCCGACCCCGAGCTGCTGGCCCATGCCCAGGCCACGCAGGACGCGCTGCAGGCCGCCCAGCCCGGCCTGGCGCTGAAGGCGCCGCCGCTGCGCTACGGCTACGGCCACTTCACCACGCGCACCAACTGCCAGTTCAACTGGATCCCGCTGGTCAAGGCGCCCGAGGTGATGGCGCTCTTGGCCAGCGTGCACATGCACGGCATCCAGACCAGCGGCAACGACATCCGCAACATCACCTGCGATGCGTGGGAAGGCATTGCCGAGGACGGCATCGTCGACTGCCGGCCGTTTGCCGAGATCACGCGCCAGTGGAGTTCGCTGCACCCCGAGTTCTCCTACCTGCCGCGCAAGTTCAAGATCGCCTTCAACGGCGCCGAGGAGGACCGCGCCGCCATCGGCTGGTACGACATCGGCCTGCAGGCGCTCAAGGACGACGCCGGCGCGGTGGGCTTTCGCGTGCTGGTGGGTGGCGGCATGGGCCGCACGCCGCTGATCGGCGCCGTGGTGCGCGAGTTTTTGCCCTGGGACCAGCTGCTGAACTACATCGAGGCCATCGTGCGCGTCTACAACAGCTATGGCCGGCGCGACAACAAGTGGAAGGCGCGCATCAAGATCCTGGTCAAGAGCGAGGGCCAGGGCTTCATCGACGCGGTCGAGAAGGAATATCAGGCCATCGTGCAGCAAGACGGCGCGCCGCACACCATCACCACGGCCGAGTTCGAGCGCGTGGCGCGCCACTTCGTCGTGCCGCCGCTCGCGCCCGCCAATCGCCCCAGCCAGGTTGATCCGCAGGGCCAGCTCTACCAGCGCTGGCTCAGGCAAAACGTGCGCGGCCACAAGCTGGCCGGCATGAAGACCGTGACCCTGTCCTTCAAGCGCGTGGGCTTCAACCCGGGCGACGCCGACGGAGACACGCTTCAGGCCCTGGCGCAACTGGCCGAAGACTTTTCGGCCGGCGAGGCGCGCCTGACGCACGAGCAGAACCTGCTGCTGCCCTGGGTGTTTGCCAGCGACCTGCCCGCGCTGTACGAGGCCGCGCGCAAGCTGGGCCTGGCGCAGCCCAACATCGGCCTGCTGACCGACATGATTTCCTGCCCCGGCGGCGACTTCTGCTCGCTGGCCAACGCGCGCTCGCTGCACATTGCCGCGGCGCTGACCGAGCGCTACCAGGACCTGGACGAAGTGTTCGACCTGGGCCCCATCGACATCCACATGAGCGGCTGCATCAACAGCTGCGGCCACCACCACAGCGGCCACATCGGCATCCTGGGCGTCGACAAGGACGGCAAGGAGTGGTACCAAATCACGCTGGGCGGGGCGGACGGCTCGCGGCTGTCGGGCCCGGCCATCGGCGGCAAGGTGGTCGGCCCCTCGTTCTCGGCGGCCGAGGTGCCCGACGTGATCGAGGCGCTGCTGGACACCTTTCGCGCGCTGCGCCAGCCGGGCGAGCTGTTCATCGACGCGCTGCGCCGCGTCGGGCACGACCCCTTCAAGCAGGCCGCCAACGGCGCGCGCCACCCCAAACCCGAAGCCCTCCTGATTTGACTGAAAACCGGAGCACCGACCATGAACATTCTTGCATCCGACGCCATCGGCAACGACCTGCCTGAAGGCCAGATCCTGCCCATCGCCAACGACGCCGAACTGGCCGACCTGGTGGCCAGCGGCGCGCTGGCCGGCGTGCAGCGCGTCGAGCTGCACTTTCCCAAGTTCACCGACGGCCGCGCCTACACCCAGGCCGTGCTGCTGCGCCGGCGCTACAAGTTCGCGGGCGACATCCGCGCCACCGGCGACGTGCTGATCGACCAGCTGGTGCACATGCAGCGCAGCGGCTTTTCCAGCGCCGTGCTGGTGCCGGGTGTCGATGCCTCGGCCGCGCAGCGCCAGTTCGATCGCTTTGCCGGCTTCTACCAGGGCGACGTGCTGGAGCCGCGGCCGCTGTTTGCGCGCCTGGCGCAGGCCGATGCGGTTCTGGAGCTGGCATGAACGCAATCACGTCGATCAGCAAGCTGCGCCCGCCAAAGAGCTCGGCCGTCGAGCTGTATGCCAAACCTTCGCCCGACTACGCGCGCAAGCTGGCGCACGCCCGCCTGGTGCTGCGCGAGGCGGCCGAGCTGGGCCATGTGACGCAAGCCAACAGCCTGGGCGTGGAGGACATGGTCGTCAGCCACCTCATCAACGCACTGGCCCTGCCCATTCCCATCTTCGTGCTCGACACCGGCCGCCTGCACACCGAGACCCTGGCCCTGCTCGAGCGCCTGCAGGCCCACTCGCGCGCGCCGGTGCAGGTGTTTCGCCCGCAGCCCGAGGCGGTGCAGGACTACATCCGCGCCAACGGCCAGGACGCCATCTACCAGAGCATCGAGCTGCGCAAGTCGTGCTGCGCCATCCGCAAGCTGGAGCCTTTGGGGCGCGCGCTGGCGGGCAAGGCCGGCTGGATCACCGGCCTGCGCCGCGAGCAGTCCGGCGCGCGCGCGCAGGTGCCCGTCGTGGACCGCAGCGAGGCGCGCATCAAGTTCAACCCGCTCGCGGACTGGACGCAGGGCGACGTGTGGCACTACGTGGCCGAGCACGGCGTGGACACCAACCCGCTGCACGACCAGTTCTACCCCAGCATCGGCTGCGCGCCCTGCACCCGCGCCATCACCCTGGGCGAGGACATCCGCGCCGGCCGCTGGTGGTGGGAAAGCAATGACCTCAAGGAATGCGGCTTGCACGTCAAGCCGCATTCAGCGCCGGCAGGCGCTGGCGATTCGCGCAGCGAAGCGCCCCAGGGCATTGCTTCGGCGCAGGCTCATATCGCCGCAGGCGATGTGAAGGCCACGCAGTGGCCGGGCCGAAGCCAAACGGGGAGCGCCAAGGAATGCGGCTTGCACGTGAAGACATAGCCACCTGGTATCGCTCCTTCCCCCGCTGGGGGACGGCAGGGATGGGGGCTTGCGGCGCGTCGCCCTTGGCAAGCGCCGCTGGCCCCCACCCCAACCCTCCCCCAAAGGGGGAGGGAGATAAATCCGAAGTGATGGAAAGAACCCCATGAACGCCCGAGTCGACCCCCAACTGCTGACCCGCCTGAGCAACCGCCACCTCGACGCGCTGGAGGAAGAAACCATCTTCATCCTGCGCGAGGTGGCCGCCGCCTTCGAGCGCCCGGCCCTGCTGTTTTCGGGCGGCAAGGATTCGCTGGTGATGCTCAAGTGCGCCGAGAAGGCCTTTGGCATTGGCCGCATCCCCTTTCCGCTGCTCATGATCGACACCGGCCACAACTTTCCGGAGGTGACCGATTTCCGCGACCAGCGCGCCCGGGAGTTGGGCGCCGAGCTGATCGTGCGCCACGTCGAGGACAGCATGGCGCGCGGCACGGTGCGGCTGGCGCGCGCCGATGAGCCGCGCAACCCGCATCAGGCCGTCACGCTGCTGGAGGCGATCGAGGAGCTGCGCTTCGACGCGCTGATCGGCGGCGCGCGCCGCGACGAGGAAAAGGCGCGCGCCAAGGAGCGCATCTTCAGCCACCGCGACGGCTTTGGCCAGTGGCAGCCCAAGGCCCAGCGCCCCGAACTGTGGACGCTGTTCAACACCCGGCTGCACCCCGGCGAGCATTTCCGCGTGTTTCCCATCAGCAACTGGACCGAGCTGGATGTGTGGCAGTACATCGCGCGCGAACACGTGGCCCTGCCCGCGCTGTACTACGCGCACAAGCGCGAGGTGGTCGAGCGCCGGGGCCTGCTGGTGCCCGTCACGCCGCTCACCCCGCTCAAGCCCGGCGAGCAGGCCGTCACGCGCAGCGTGCGCTTTCGCACCGTGGGCGACATCACCTGCACCTGCCCGGTCGAAAGCGCCGCCGCCAGCGCGGCCGAGATCGTGATCGAGACCCTGGCGGTCGAAGTCAGCGAGCGTGGCGCCACGCGCATGGACGACAAGACCTCGGATGCCTCGATGGAAAAGCGCAAGAAGGAAGGCTATTTCTAAGCCCTAAAAAACCGGACGCAGAGGACGCAAAGGATTCGCAAAGGACGCAAAAAGAACCAAAAATTTGATTTGAATTCTTCTGCGTCCTCTGCGTATCTTCTGCGTCCTCTGCGTCCGGCTGTTTATCTTTCCACATCATGACTACTACCACATCGATAGCTACTCACGCTTATCCACCAGGCGCTACAGGCCAATTCGACATCGAATCTGCGCTGCGCTTCATCACCTGCGGCAGCGTGGACGATGGCAAGAGCACGCTGATCGGGCGCCTGCTGGTGGACAGCCGCTCGGTGCTGCAGGATCAGCTGGCCGGCGTGCAGCGCGGCGGCGCACCCGACCTGGCGCTGCTGACCGATGGCCTGGCGGCCGAGCGCGAGCAGGGCATCACCATCGACGTGGCCTGGCGCTACTTCGCCACCGCGCGGCGCAAGTTCATCATTGGCGACGCGCCGGGCCACGAGCAGTACACGCGCAACATGGTCACCGCCGCCTCGGGCGCCGACGCCGCCGTGGTGCTGGTGGACGCCACCAAGCTCGACGCGCAGCAGGCCAGCGTGACGCTGCTGGCGCAAACGCGCCGCCACGCCCTGCTGGCCGCGCTGCTGCGCGTGCCCTCGCTGGTGTTTGCCGTCAACAAGCTCGACGCCGTGCCCGACGCCGCCACCGCCTTTGCCCACATCCGCGCCGCCCTGCAAACCTTTGCGCAGGACGCCGGCCTGGCGGTGCAGGCCATCGTGCCGATCTCGGCCCTGCATGGCTGGAACGTGGTGGAGCGGCGCGCCGGCTGGTGCGGCTACGAAGGCCCCAGCCTGCTGGCGCTGCTGGAAGAACTGCCCGTCGCTTCGGCGGCCGTCGACGAAGCGTTCGCGCTACCGGTGCAATGGGTCGAGAAACCCACGTCGCCAACCGAGACCGCGCACGGCCGGCGCGTGTTCTGGGGCCGCGTGGCCGCCGGCACGGTGGCGCCAGGCCAGGCCATCACCGTGCTGCCCGGCGGCCAAAGCGCGACCGTGGTGCAGGTGCTGGACCACGTGCGCCAAAGCGGCACCGGGCGCGCCGGCGCCAGCGTCGGCCTGGTGCTGGACCGCGAGCTCGACATCTCGCGCGGTGACTGGCTGCTGGCGCCCGGCGCCCATGCACCCACGCGCGAGATCGAGGCCACGCTGGCCTGGCTGGACGACGAGCCGCTCACCGTGGGCCGCGTGCACTGGGCGCTGCACGGCCACCGCTGGGTCAAGGCGCGCGTCACGCGCATCGCGCACCGGCTGGACGTGAACACCCTGGCCGAAGAAGAGGCCAGCGAGCTGCCGTCCAACGCCATCGGCCACGTCACGCTGGCGCTGCAAGAGCCGCTGGCCGTGCGGCCCTATGCCGAGTCGCGCTCGCTGGGCGCGCTGGTGCTGGTCGACACGGCCACGCACCGCACCTCGGCGGCCGTCCTCGTTCGTTGATCCCCTCCGCTTTGCTGTACCCATGACCCACGTCGTCACCGAAGCCTGCATCCGCTGCAAATACACCGACTGCGTCGAGGTGTGCCCCGTCGATTGCTTTCACGAGGGCCCCAACTTCTTGACCATCGACCCCGAGGAGTGCATCGACTGCGCCGTCTGCATCCCCGAGTGCCCCGTCAACGCCATCTTTGCCGAGGAAGACCTGCCCAAGGACCAGTTGCACATGACGGCACTCAACGCCGAGCTGGCGCTGCTTGGCTGGCCCGTCATCACGCACCGGCGCGAGGCCCTGCCCGACGCCGAGGACTGGAAGGACAAGGTCGGCAAGCTGGCCGAGCTTGAACGCTGAACCCGCGCCGCGCGCCAACCCCATCAAGGAATCTCATGGAACCCCAAGCCAACCCCGCCGTCATCGACACCGCCCACAGCCACGCCGGCCCGATCGAGACCGACGCCCTCATCATCGGCGCCGGCCCGGTGGGGCTGTTCCAGGTCTTCGAGCTGGGCCTGCTGGAGATCAAGGCCCACGTCATCGACTCGCTGGCGGTGCCCGGCGGCCAGCCGATCGAGCTGTACCCCGACAAGCCGATCTACGACATCCCCGCCATCCCGGTATGCACCGGCCAGGAGCTGACCGACGCGCTGCTGAGGCAGATCGAGCCCTTTGGCGCCACCTTTCATCTGAGCCAGACGGTGACCGTGCTGCGCGAGCAGGCCGACGGGCGCTTTGAGGTGGAGACCAGCGCCGGCACGCGCTTCATCGCGCGCACCGTGTTCATCGCCGCCGGCGTGGGCGCGTTCGAGCCGCGCTCGATCAAGCTGGACGGGCTGGCCGCCTTCGAGGGCAAGCAGCTTTTTCACCGTGTGCGCGACCCGGCCGCCTTTGCCGGAAAAAACCTGCTAATTGCCGGCGGCGGCGATTCGGCGCTGGACTGGGCGCTCAACTTTGCCGCCGAGGGCCCCAACCAGGCCGCCAGCGTGATCCTGCTGCACCGCCGTGACGGCTTTCGCGCGGCGCCGGCCAGCGTGGCGCGCATGCACGCCTTGTGCGAGCAGCAGCAGATGCAGTTCATGGTCGGCCAGGTCACGGGCTACGACGAGCGCGACGGCCAACTGGTCGCCGCCAAGGTGACGGGCGGCGACGGCGTGACGCGCGTGGTGCCACTGGATGCGCTGCTGGTGTTCTTCGGCCTCAGCCCAAAGCTGGGCCCGATTGCCGAATGGAACCTGCAGATCGAGCGCAAGCAGCTCGTCGTCGACACCGAAAAATTTTCCACCAGCGTGCGCGGCATCTTTGCCGTCGGCGACATCAACACCTACCCCGGCAAGAAAAAGCTGATCCTCAGCGGCTTTCACGAATGCGCGCTGGCCGCCTTTGCCGCCGCCGCCATCGTCTTTCCGGACAAGGGCAAGATTCACCTGCAATACACCACCACCAGCCCCAAGCTGCACAAGGTGCTGGGCGTCGAGACGCCGGTGTTCGCATGACGCGCGCTGCTGCCGACAACGCAGCGGCGTCCGCGGCGACGCGCCCCGGCCACGTCACCCTGGTGGGCGCCGGCCCGGGCGCGGCCGACCTGCTCACCGTGCGCGCCATCCGCGCGCTGCGGCAAGCCACGGTGGTGCTGGTCGATGATCTGGTCGACGCCGCCGTGCTGCGCTACGTGCGCCCCAGCGCGCGCATCGTGCACTGCGGCAAGCGCGGCGGCGCCGTCAGCACGCAGCAGGGCTTCATCGAGGCCATGCTGGTGACCGAGGCCCTGCACGGCGAGCGCGTGGTGCGGCTGAAGGGCGGCGACCCCTATGTGTTTGGCCGCGGCGGCGAAGAAGCGGCCGCCCTGCGCGCCGCCGGCGTGGCGCACACCGTGGTGCCCGGCATCACCGCCGGCATCGCCGCGCCGGCCGAGGCAGGCATTCCCGTCACCGACCGGCGCTGGGCGCAAGGCGTGCTGCTGGTCACCGGCCACGCGCAGCCGGGCCACGCCGGGCCCGACTGGGCGCAGCTGGCGCAAACCGCGCGCGGCGGCATCACGCTGGTCATCTACATGGGCATCACCCACAGCGCCGACATCACCGCCGCGCTGATGGCCGCCGGTCTGCCCGGCAGCACGCCCGCCGCCGTGGTGCAAAGCGGCTGCACGCCGCAACAGCGGGCCCATGTCGGCACCTTGCGGGCGCTGGCCGGCGACATCCGGCGCCTGGGCATGGGCTCGCCCGCCATCCTGGTGATCGGCGACGTGGTGCGCGCGGCCGCATTGATGCAAGATGGCGGGTCATCCATCGGCCTGCCAACGCCCCGGGCCGCAACGGCCTGAGACCCTTGCATCGTGACCCCAGCACCCCAGCGCCACGCCATCGTCCTTTTCGCCCACGGCTCCCGCGATCCGCAGTGGGCCGAACCCATGCAGGCCCTGCAGGCCGCGGTGCAGCGCCGCGCCGCCGCGGCCTGCACGGTGCGCATCGCCTACCTGGAGCGCATGGCGCCCACGTTGGCCCAGGCGCTGCATGAGCTGGCCGCCAGCGGCCACACCACCATCGAGCTGGTGCCCGTGTTCTGGGCCGCCGGCGGGCACGTGCTGCACGACCTGCCCGCGCTGATCGAGGACATCGGCCGCCAGCATCCGGGCCTGAACGTGGCGGTGCGCCCCACCCTGTCGGGCTGGCCCGGCATCATGGACTGGCTGGCCGGGCAGATCGTGCAGGCGCCGCTGCGCTGAACTTGTCGAAGCGCTGCGCGCCGCCCGCGGCGCATATGCCCTCAAAGGGCCAGTCGGCCGCGAAGCAGGCCACGCCAGGGCACCCGTGACCGGGGTTTCCCCTGTCACTGGGTGCGCCCCATGCAAGGGGGCTGAGGTCTGCGGCTCCAAACCTGCCTGCGCAGGTCTGGACAGACCGAAGGGCCGCCGCCTCTGGCGGCGCGCGCCAGGCAATCCATCGCGCAGCGAGTGGAGACTGGGGGTGCTTCACTTCAAGCGTAGGGCTCGCCGTTCTTGTGCGCAAAACGCCACCGGCCGTCCACCATCACCGCCTGAATGTCGTCGTCCGGGTAGCGCCCCTCGTCGCCCGGCAGTCGGTCGCCCACCTCGAGGTACAGCACGTCCTGGTCCGTCTCGTTGACCAGGTGGTGCGCATTGCCGGTGCCAGCCCGAAAGCCCGCGCACTGGCCGGGAGCCAGCGGCGTGCGCCCTTCGTCGGTGTGCAGGGTGGGATGGCCCTGGAGCACGTAGATGAACTCGTCCTGCCGCGTGTGCGCATGGCGCAGCGATGAGACCGCGCCCGGCGCCAGCCGCGTGAGGTTGACGCCGAAATTGGCCAGGCCGAACACGTCGCCCAGCGCGCGCTTGGATCGGCCGGCCATGCGGGTGGCAAAGGGCTCGGGGTAGTTGGTTTGCCGGGCTCGCGGCGCGACGTCGGCCGCCCGCACCGCCACGGGCGGCCTGGACGCCGTCGCGTCCGCGTGCAGCGGCGGCGGCTCGTGGCAGGCCACGGCCAGCTTGTTGCCGTCGGGGTCGCGAAAGTAGGCGCCGTAGTAGTGGGGGTGATAGTGCGGGCGCGGGCCGGGCGCGCCTTCGGACGTGCCGCCGTGGGCCAGCGCCATGGCATGGGCCTGGTCCACCTGCGCACGCGTGGCGGCCAGCAGGGCCACCATGCTGCCGTTGCCGGCCGTGGCCGGCTGCCCGTCGAACGGCCGCGCGATGACCAGCAGCGGCCGCGGGCCCGGCACCGACCGCCAGCCCGCGCTGCCCCGATCCGGGTCGCAAAAACGCAGCGGGTGCCCCAGCGCCTGCATCAACGGGGCATAGAACGCCCAAGCGCGCGCAAAGTCCGAGATGCCGATGTAGACGTGCGAGAGCATGGCTTTCCCTCAAAGTGTGGACGACAGCACCACCGGCCCGCGCGGCGTGTGCAGCACGGCCTCGATGCCGGGCGCCGCTGCCGGCGTCACGCCGATGTCGGTCAGGCCGCAGGCGTGCAGCGCCGCTTGCAAGGGCGCGGCGTCGGGGTGTTGCAGGCGCAGCGCGTGCAGCGCAATGCCGCTGGCCGGCAGGCTGTCGGTGGGGTGCACCGCTCCCCATTCGATCAGCGTGGGCAGGCAGCCATCGAACAAGCGCTGGCCGTCGGGCCGCACGGCGATGCGCCACTGGAGCAGCCCGCGCAGCGTCATGCGGCTGGCCTGCAGGCACGCGCCCGCGTCGATGCCGCGTGCCGCCAGCGCGGCCAGCGCCTGCGCCAGATCGGGCACGCGCGCCACCCAGTGGATCAGGCGCGGGCCGTGCTGGCGCACCTCCTGCTGCAAGCGCACGTCGTCCATGTCGAACCAGCGCGTGCGCTGCGGCGCGTCGGCGTCGGGGTCGATGGCGATGACCTCCAGATAGGCTTGCGCAAAGCCCGGGCTGCCCACGGCCAGCAGGTGGTTGTGCGTGCCGAACAGCGCGTGGCGTCCACCCGCCGCGGGTGTAACGCCCAGGCGCGCCTCGCACCACGCCACGCCGGCGGCCAGCGTGTCGGCCAGCACCACCAGGTGATCGAGTTGCGCGTTCACAAGACGACCCTCCGCGCTGCGCGCTGCGGGATTCGCGCTTGGGAACGGCCCGGCGCGCTCACTGGACGACCCTCCGCGCTGCGCGCTGCGGGATTCGCGCTTGGGAACGGCCCGGCGCGCTCACAAAGACACCTCGCCTTGAATGACGGCCACGCAGTCGCCGCCCACCCACACCGTGCCGTCGGCGTCGCGCACGACATGCACGCGCCCGGCGCGGCCCAGCGCGGTACCCTGCGCGGCAAGGTAGCGCGCGGGCAAGTCGCCCACTTCGATCAGCCACTGGGCCAGGCTGGCGTTGAGGCTGCCGGTGACCGGGTCTTCGGCCACGCCAACAGGATCGACGAAGGCGCGCACTTCGATCAAGGGCGCTTCGGTGCGTCCCGCCGCGGCAGTGAATGCGCGCGCCTCTCGGCTTGATTTGACTATCAATTGAATAGCTTCTTGCGCTTGATGGGCACCGGCCACACCCACTTTTTGCCCCAAATTGGCCAAGCTGGCGTGGTCGGGTTCGAGCGCCAGCACGGTGTCCGCACTGTCGAGCACAAGCGCGAACCAAACCGGGCCGTTGTCGAGCACCTGCGCGCGCCGCACCTGCTCCGCGCGCAAGCCCAGCGCCTGGGTCACGCGCGCCAACAGCGCGGGCTCGGGATCGCTGCGGCGGCTGGCGGGCGCGGCGAAGGCGAGCCGGCCACCGTCGCGCCGGATCTGGATCAAGCCCTGCGCGCACTGCTGCACGATGCGATCGCCCGCCCTGGGCTGGCCACCCGCCGCCAGCCAGGCATGGCACGAACCCAGCGTCGGGTGGCCGGCAAAGGGCAGCTCGCCGCCGGGGGTGAAGATGCGAAGCCGGTAGTCGGCCGCCGGGTCGGTGGGCGGCAGCACGAAGGTGGTCTCGGACAGATTCGTCCAGCGGGCAAAGCGCTGCATCGCTGCATCGTCCAAGCCGCTGCCGTCCAGCACCACGGCCACCGGGTTGCCAAGCCCGGCGTGGGCGGTGAACACGTCGATCTGGGCGAAGGGGCGAGGCGGGGTCATGGTGTCTGCTCTATTGATTTGATAGCTGCTTGCGCTTGATGCTAAAGCGCTGTAGGCCGATTTGATCTGATGCGTCGCCCATTTGAGATTGCCGATTTCACTCCCTCCCCCTCTGGGGGAGGGGCGGGGGTGGGGGCCCGTGGCGCCAACGCCTGAAGCCGGGGCGTCATGCCAACGCTCTTGGCCCCCATCCCAACCTTCCCCCAGAGGGGGAAGGCGTTGGAGACATGCGCCAATCACCCGATTGGACTCATGAAACGGCCGCCCGCACCACCTCTGCCAGCATGGCCATGCCGCGCTCGATCTGCTCGGGCGTGGAGGTGACGAAGGACAGGCGCAGGGTGCGGGGATCGGGCTGGTCGGCGTAAAACGGTGCGCCGGGCACGAAGGCCATGCCGGCCTCGACCGCCTGGGGCAGCAGGGCCTGCGCGTTCAGGCCTGCGGGCAGCGTGACCCACACGAACATGCCGCCCACGGGCCGCGTCCATTGCACGTCCAGGCCCGCCATGTGCTGGTCGAGCGCGGCCAGCATGGCATCGCGCTGCGCTTTGTAGCGCGCGCGGATGGTGGGCACGTGGCGGTCGAGAAAGCCGTCCTTGATCACCTCGGCCACCACGCGCTGGTTGAAGCCCGGCGTGTGCAAATCGGCCGCCTGCTTGGCCTGCAGGAGCTTGGGGTAAAGCTGGGGCGGCGCGATGACGTAGCCCAGGCGCAGGCCGGGCGCGAGGATTTTGGAAAACGAGCCCAGATAGATCACGCCCTCGGCCCAGCGCGCCAGCAGCGGCGCGGGCGGCGGCGCGTCAAACCACAGCTCGCCGTAGGGGTTGTCCTCGACAATGGGCAGGCCCAGCTCGCGATACACCGCCAGCACCTGCCCGCGCCGCGCCTCGTCCTGCGTGCGGCCAGTGGGGTTCTGAAAGTTGGGCAGCAGGTAGATGAAGCGCGGGAGCTCGCCTTTTTGTAGCACGTCACGCAAGCCCTGCGCCGACACACCGCCCTCATCGCTGGGCACGCTGGCAAAGCGCGGCTGCATGGGCGTGAAGGCCTGCAGCGCGCCCAGATAGGTGGGCGTCTCCACCAGCACGCGGCTGCCTTCGTCGATCAGCACCTTGGCCACCAAGTCCAGCCCCTGCTGGCTGCCGGTGGTGATCAGCACCTGATCGGGCGACACGCGCGCGCCCTGCTTGCCCATCTCGGTGGCGACCCACTGGCGCAGCTCGGGCAGGCCTTCGCTGGCGGCGTATTGCAGCGAGGCACGCGCCACCGCGCTGCCTTCGGCCAGCACCGCCGCGCAGGCCTCGCGCATGGCGGCCACCGGAAAGGTCTCGGGCGAAGGCAGGCCGCCGGCAAAGTTGAGGATGCCGGGCCGCTCGGTGATCTTGAGGATCTCGCGGATGGCCGAGGGGTTCATGGCGGCGGCGCGCTCGGCCAGGCGCCAGGGGCTGGCTTGCTGCGAATCGGTGGGGTTCATGATGGGCTCTCTTGTTGAATCGAAACCGGCGCTGCGGGCCGCGACAGGCGCCGACCGATCAGCACGGTGGCCACCACCGCCATCGCAAAGCCGATCGATCCCGCGTCCAGCCGCTCGCCCAGCAGCGGCAGGGCAAACAGCATGGACAAAAACGGTTGCAGCAGCTGCACCTGGCTCACGCGCAGCGCGCCGCCCCAGTCCAGCCCGCGAAACCAGGCAAAAAACCCCGCCCACATCGACACGCAGCCGACGTAGGCAAAGCCCAGCCAGGCGCTGGCGCGCACCGGCTGCAGGGCCGTGTCGGGCCACAGATAGAGCGTGGCCGGCAGGCTGACGGGCAGGGTCAGCACGCACATCCAGCAAATCACGCGCTCGGCGCCCAGCACCGGCGTGACCTGCGCGCCATACACATAGCCCACGGACGCGGCCACCACGGCGCCCAGCAGCAGCCAGTCGGCCGCGGCCAGGCCAAAGCCGCCAGCCTGGTCGGCCCGCAGCCAGGCAAAGACGACGACCAGCGCACTGCCCGCCACCGCGCAAAGCCAAAAGCCCAGCCGGGCGCGCTGCCCCAGGATCAACGCGGCGGCCACTGCGGTGACCAGCGGCAGCAGGGCGGTGACCACGGCCGCGTGCGTCGCCGTCACGTGGCGCAGCGCCAGCGCCAGCAGCAGCGGGTAGCCGATCACGTTGCCGGCCACCGCGCCCAGCAGCGGCCCCCAGTGGCGCCGCGCAGGCCAGGGCGAGCGGGTGGCCAGCAAAAACGCCAGCGACAGCAACCCGGCCGTGGCCGCGCGGCCCACGGTGACGAACAGCGGCGCCAGTTGCGGGTCTTGCGCGCTGCCCGTGGCCAGGCGCGTGGCCGGCAGCGTGATGGCGAACAGCGCGACGCCCAGCACACCCAGCCAGAAGCCCAGCAGCAGGCGACGCTCGGAAGTCATGGCGCTCATGATGCGGCTCCGCCCGCCAAGGCCGACCACGCCATCCACCCCGCCGTCGCCACCAGCGCCAGCGCCATCGCACGGTTGAACCACAGCAGCCGCCGGCCCTGCGCCAGCCAGCCGCGCAGTAGCGCGCCCACCAGCGCGTAGGTGAAGTTGCTGGCAAAGCCAAAGCCCACCATCAGCAGCCCCGTCCAGCCCAGGCGCGCCAGCCAGTCGGGGTGGCCCAGCACCCAGCCGGCCACCACCGTCAACGCCAGCAGCCAGACCTTGACGTTGAGAAACTGCAGGCCCACGCCCTCGGCAAAACTCACGTCCAATTGGCCCGCGTCGGCCTGCCCCAAGGTGCCGCTACGGGCCAGGCGCGCCGCCAGCCACAGCATGTAGGCCACGCCCGCCGCCAGAATGGCCCAGCGCAGCATGGGCGCCGCCAGCACCAGCGCGCCCAGGCCCGCGCTGCACAGCAGCAACAGCAGCACCCAGCCGGCCGGCACCGCGCAGATGAAGTGCAGCGCCCCGCGCAAGCCCCGGTTGGCCGCCAGCGCGGTGGACAGCGTGGTGTTGGGCCCGGGCGTGAAGGTGGCAGCCGCAAACAGCAGCAGCAGGGCAGAGAACTCGGCAGCGGACATGGATGCAATGTAGCGGTTGACAACAAAACACCATCAATACAGTTGACGGGTGCAGATCAACAACTGTATGGTTCGGCGCAGCCATACAGAACACCGCCTGCCATGCTGCTGCGCACCCCCGCCCACACCCTGTCCGAGCAATTGTCCGAGCGCTTTGCCAGCCGCATCCGCGACCGCCTGCTGGCCGCCGGCGCGCGCCTGCCCAGCGTGCGCCAGTGCGCCGCGCAGCACGGCGTGAGCCCCTCCACCGTGGTGGCCGCGTATGACCAGTTGCTGGCCCAGGGCCTGGTCGAGGCGCGGCGCAACCGCGGCTTCTTCGTGCGCGGCCCGGCTGCGCCCGCCCTCGCATCAAAGGCCAAGGGCGCGCCCGCCGACGGCGTGCTGGACGCCGCGCACGCGCACCAGCGCAAGGCCCCCATCAGCGCCGCCACGCTGATGCGCGGCATGTTTCAGCCCATCAGCGCCAAGCCGCAGCCCGGCCTGGGCGTGCTGCCGGGCGAGTGGATCGCCACCGACCCCATCGCCGCCAGCCTGCGCAGGGTGTCGGGCGCCGCCAGCGTGCGCGAAACCAGCGTGCGCTATGGCGAGCCCATGGGCGACGCGGCACTGCGCCGCGTGCTGGCCGCGCGCCTGCAGGCCCTGGGCATCGCCGCGCGGGCCGAGCACATCATCACCACCGTGGGCGCCACGCACGCGCTGGACATCATCAGCCGGACCCTGCTGAAACCCGGCGACAGCGTGATGGTGGAAGAGCCCGGCTGGGCGGTGGAATTTGCGCGCCTGTCGGCCCTGGGCATGCGCATCCTGCCCGTGCCGCGCGGCCCCGACGGTCCCGATTTGGCCGTGATGCAGCGCCTGTGCGAGGCCCACGCCGGCACCGCCGCCGCGCCGCGCCTGTTCGTCAGCGTGAGCGTGCTGCACAACCCCACCGGCGCCTGCCTGTCGCCCGCGCACGCGCACCGCGTGCTGCAACTGGCGCAGCGCCACGGCTTCTGGATTGCCGAGGACGACAGCTACTGCCACCTGGCGCCCGAGCACGCCACGCGCCTGGCCACGCTGGACGGCCTGCAGCGCACCATCTACGTCGGCGGCTTTGCCAAAATTTTGGCACCCAACTGGCGCGTGGGGTTCCTCGCCGCGCCGCCCGAGCTGGTGGAGCCGCTGTTGGACACCAAGCTGCTCTCGACCCTGACCACGCCCAGCCTGCTGGAGCGCGCGCTGGCGCACTGCATCGAGCAGGGCCAGCTGCGCCGCCACGCCGAGCGCGTGCGCACCCGCCTGGACGCCGCCCGCAGCCGCAGCGCCCGCCTGGCCCAGCAAGCCGGCTGCCGCTTTGCCGCCGAGCCCGCCGGCCTGTTCGGCTGGGTGGACACCGGCGTCGACACCGAACAACTGGCGCTGCGCCTGCTGGACGACGGCTACCTGCTGGCGCCCGGCGCCCTCTTCCACGCCGAGCACCGGCCCAGCACGCTGATGCGCATCAACTTTGCGACCACGCAGGAGGCGGGGTTTTGGAGGGTGTTTGAGCGGGGGAGGGAGGAGTTTGGCAGGTGACAGTCGGCGCTGGGTAGCCAGCCTCTTAGTCGAGCAGGCGGGGGTTGAATGAGTGGTTGCTTTCGACCCATCGCGGACATCCGCTACCCGAAGCGAGTCGCCAAGAAGCCGCCACGCGACCCGATCCTCGACACCGGCGAAACTATGTTGCCAAGTGAACCGTCCGCCGGTGAACAACCTATCCCTCGCTCTTCTCGTGGCCTCCGAAGAGCAGGCTCCCAGTGCACCAAACGGCGTGGCCGAAGTTGCGGATCAACTGCTCACCCTGTCGCAAATACGACGCCGCGGTGTCGATGCCGGCGAGCTTTAGAGCTTCGCCGACCTTCGAACTCGTGGGGTGCGCGTCGCCAAGGCGCAAGTCGTAGGCTCCGGCGATGGCAGCAAAGACCTCACGTGCGCGCTCCTCCCCGGCCTTCTGGGCAAGGATGCTCTGTAGCAACTTGTTAGAGCCCAGCTTGTCCTTGTCGGCGTGGTTGGACAGCTTTCGAAGAGAGCGCACGTCGAGTCGGTCAGAGAAGATGCGCACAAGCTCTTTGGCCAGCCGCAAGAGTGAAGCCTGATCCTTGCTCGAAAAGCGAGAGACTTGCTGCATCGACGCGGCATCGTCAATCTCATGCGAGAACAGCGACACATTGAATGTCTTGCGAAATTCGGCTTCCAGCAGCCGCATGCACCCGAACAACATCTCTTCCACGGCGTGGGTGTCCGCTGGCCGCGCCTTGACCTGAGAGGCCAGGAGCTCGGCGCTGACCTTGCCTTCGGGCGCGACGTTGTGCGCGGCCCAGAGGAACTGTTCCCAGGCCGGTAGCTTGGCGATGTCGTAGGCGTAGACCGTGATGAGCTCCGAGGCGTTGACACCGAAGTGGGTTGAGTACCCCGAAGTGGATTTGATCTTGCCGGTTTCTGCCGTGCACCACTTCAGGGTAAAGCCTCGATGGCTCAGGAGCTCGTTGATCACGGACGGGCGGAACCAAAGCCACCGTCCGATGTCCTCATTGTTGAGCTCAGCCGAGAACTTGCGCGAACCGTCCGTGTCGACGATAAAGTGCGGCAGATTCTGATCCTCGTCCCCGCGCACACGAGTGCTTTTCCCCTGATGTTCGATCCACTCGTCTCGCCAGAACTCTCCTTCGACGCGCACACCGAGGTAGCCGCTTCGGTGACCCCTGGCGCTCTCTGAGGCGGTGTTGTCGTTCGTTTCAGGCCCCATGACCGGCGCGTCTTCTTCCTCGTCTACGTCGGTGCGCCACATACGAAACGACGCCCAGCTCCCGCCGAATACTGCGTTCAGTTCGTTGATGCGCAGCTCGTATCTTCCAGCTTCACGCTCGTCCTGGATATTCGTCAAGCCGGCATAGGGACTGTCCTTGAGGTCAGTCACGTTCTCAACGCGCTGGCGATAGTAGGACAGACGAAGTGACAAACCGCGCGCGGCCAGATAGTCCATCAGGAACTCGCGCTTGATCTCTATGAGGCGGTGGCTACCATCGCTGTCCTCCGTCTCCCTGGCGACCACAACAAAGTCCTCTTCCGGCCTGACCCAGTTCGGCCCTTCCTTAATCAGTCGAAGTGCGACTACCAGATCAGGATTCAGGATCCACTTCCGGCCACCGACCACGGGTTGTGGGTGCTCGAAAACAAGGTTGATCCCGATGGGCTCCTTGTCGTTGTATTGGTACTCATCGATTGACGAGTAATGGCCGTCCGAGTACGCATACGGTGTCACAGTGTGGCCGATGCCGATATCGCCCCAACTCAATCGCTCGGCGAGTTCGCGATACTTGTTTGGAAAGGCCGCTGAGCCGCAAGCGAACACGTCACCGATATACCCAACTTCCTTGACGTTGCCCTTCTCGTCATTGAGCGACGCTCGGAGTGGGATCCAGGTCGCCCGAGAGAACGGACGCCGAATTTCAGATGTTTGAAGAATCCACGCTTCGTTCATTGATCGTGTCTCGAAGTGATTTCTACACTCGCCACCGTTGATCCGCCAGCCGCGCAGGCATTATGCGGATGCCGTTTGCTGATCGTAGAAGTGGAAGCAAGCTCTGCATCGGTGCAAATTTGGCGGGGAGCGAAGATCGAGAGTTGTCACAGACCAGCGCCGGCTTCTGGCCGGGAACAGTCGCTCCCCATCCTCATTTGGCTGGATTCAGTTGAGCGACTGGTCTGGGTGGGTTCGCCGCCGCTGCCGGGATCTGGTTTGCTTCTGATTCGATAGCTTGCAGCGCTTTCCGGTCGGGCGCTGGCGGCATGTTTCGTCTATGAAACTCGGCGACGGGCGCGGCGCCAGCCGCCGGCGGCTCGGGCACTGGCAGCGGGGCGGCCAGGGGCTGGGGCACTGCCGCCAGTTGGCGCTCGGCGCGCTGTTTCACGCCGAGCGCCGGCCCAGCACGCTGACGCGCAGCAACGTCGCCACCACGCAGGGCGCGGCGTTCTGGCGCGTGTTCGAACGGACGCGGGACGGCTTGGCCAAGTGAGCTCAGGCTTCTTCCCCCGTTGACTGAAGCCGTGGTAAGGATGTGGAGCGCCGGCATCGGGCCGGCACCAGTGTGCCCGCGCCGTCAGCCCCCACCCCAACCCTCCCCCAGCGGGGGAGGGAGAGACCGAACGATCAACCGCGGCGTTCTTGCAAGGCCGCCCGCACATCCGCCGGCATGTCGATGGCGCGGTGCGTGTCCAGACTGGTGAACACCAGCATCTGGCGCGCGCCCACGCGCAGCTCGTCGCCGTGGCGCGCCTCGATGGCCAACGGTGAGCGACTTGCCGCCCACGCGCGCGGAGTGATGCTGAAGGTGACACCCTCGCTCGCGCTCCGCCATGACTGGCCGGCATCGGGTTTGCCTGCGAACAAACATCAAGGCGCCCAGACGAGGAGGAAGGCCGAAAAAGCCTCTTCTTGTCTCTGTGCCTCCGTGCCTCTGTGTTCTGTTCAAGCGCACCAGCGCAGTGCCACTCGCCCGCCCGACTTTTGCGCCCAACGACAGCCGTCGGTAAACTTGCGGTCATGCACCCAGCCATTGCCCAACACCTGGACGGCATCGCCGCCATCTGCCGCCAATTTGGCGTTTGCAGCATGGACGTGTTTGGCTCGGCAGCGCGCGCAAAGGACTTTGACCCGGCGCACAGCGACGCCGATTTTTTGGTCGAGTTCGCGCCGGATGCGCCGGCCGACCTGCATCGGTTTTTTGGCGTCAAGGCCGAGCTGGAGCAATTGCTTGGGCGCCCGGTGGACTTGGTGGAGCGCGATGCGGTGCGCAACCCTTTCGTGCGTGCCGCCATCGAGCAGCACCGCCAAAGCGTTTATGCAGCGTGACCCGCGCGCCTTCTTGTGGGACGTGCAGGCGGCGGCGCAAGCGATCCTGACGTTCACGCGCGGCATGGACGCCGCCGCTTACAGCGCCAACGAGATGGCGCAGGCTGCCGTCGAGCGCAAGTTTGAAATCATCGGCGAGGCGCTCAACCAACTGGCCCGGCTGGATGGTTCGGTGGCGGCAAGGATTCCAGACGTGCCGCATGTGGTGGCGTTTCGCAACCAACTGATCCACGGCTACGCCAGCGTCCGGCCCGAGACGGTATGGACCATTGCGCAAACCGCATTGCCGGGCCTGCTGCTTGCGGTGCAAGCCTTGCTGGATGAACACGGCAAATCGGGGCCTGCAAAAACGACGCAGCCCCACTGACGATTGCCCTGACCGTATCCGCATGGGCAGCGCTGGCCGTCTGCGCGAGGCTCGCCTCCACCCCAACCCTCCCCCAGCGGGGGCGGGAGAAACTGAACGATCAGGCGCGGCGCTCTTGCAGGGCCGCACGCACATCCGCCGGCATGTCGATGGCGCGGTGCGTGTCGAGGCTGGTGAACACCAGCACCTGGCGCGCGCCCACGCGCAGCTCGTCGCCGTGGCGCGCCTCGATGGCCAGGGTGAGCGACTTGCCGCCCACGCGCTCGGGCGTGATGCTGAAGGTGACGTCTTCGCCCATGCGGCTGATGGCCCGAAAGTCGCACTCCAGCCGCACGGTGGGCGTGCCGATGCGGCGCGCGCCGATGAAGTCGGCGTAGGCTATGCCCAGGCCGTGGGTGAACCAGTCTTCGAGCAGGTGGTTGAACAGCACCAGGTACTGCGGAAAGAACACGATGCCCGCCGGGTCGCAGTGCGAGAAGCGGATGGGGTAGGTCCGCTCGAAGCGGGTGGCTGGGCGCGTCATGCAAATTTGTGTTCAGTCTGTTGAAAACCGGACGCGGAAAACGCAAAAAGATCGCAGGAGACGCAAAAGACCCAGGAACTCATACTTTCAATTTGATAGCTGTCTGCGCTTGCTGCAAAAGCGCCACAGACCAATTTGATCAAAATTTTTGAATCTTCTGCGTCCTTTGCGATTCCTTTGCGCCCTCTGCGTCCGGCTGTTCTGGATTTTGGGTTTTTGGATCAATCCGGCAAAACAGCGGTCACCTCGATCTCGACCTTGGCGCGCGCCTCCATCAGCGCCGCCACCTGCACGCAGCTCATGGCCGGAAAGTTCTTGCCCATCACCTCGCGGTACACGCCGCCCAGCTCCTTCAGGCGGGCGTTGTACTCCACGCGGTCGATCACGTACCAGGTCATGCGCACCATGTGCTCGGGGCCGGCGCCGGCCTCTTTCAGCACGGCGGCGATGTTGCGCAGCGCCTGCTGCGTCTGCGCGATGAAGTCGTCGGTCTCGAACTGCTGCTGCGCGTTCCAGCCGATCTGGCCGCCGATGTAGATTTGCGTGCCGCGCGCGGCGATGCCGTTGGCGTAGCCCTTGGCGGGCGCCCAGCCGGGCGGTTGAAGGTGTTTGAACGTCATCTCAATAGTCCTTGGAGCTGCGCACCACGCGTGGTGCACCAAACCAAAAGAGCCGATTGGCCGCGGAGCAGGCCAGCCCAGTGATCGCCGCGGAAGGGCTTGGCCCGCCCGCTGGCGATGCCCCCTTGAGGGGGGATGCCGCAACATCGCGCAGCGAGTGGAGCAACGGGGGTGTTTTCATTTTTCTTGCCTGAGTTTGAAGCGCTGCAGCTTGCCGGTTTCGGTGCGCGGCAGCGCGGTGACGAATTCGACCTCGCGCGGGTATTTGTAGGGCGCGATGTGCTTCTTGACGTACTCCTGCAGCGCCTCGGCCATGGCCTCGTTGGCATTGTTGCCGGCGCGCAAGACCACGACGGCCTTGATGATCATGCCGCGCACCTCGTCGGGTTTGCCGATCACGCCGCATTCGGCCACCGCCGGGTGCGTGAGCAGGCAGTCCTCCACCTCGGGCGCGCCGACGTTGTAGCCGGCCGTGATGATCATGTCGTCGTCGCGCGCCTGATAGTGGAAGTAGCCGTCCTCGTCCTGCGTGAAGGCGTCGCCCGGGTGGTTCCAGCCGTTGGAGACATAGTGCGTCTGGCGCGCGTCGTCCATGTAGCGGCAGCCGGTGGGGCCGATCACGGCCAGCCGGCCGACGGTGCCGCGCGGCACTTCGTTGTCATTGTCGTCCACCACCTTGGCCTGATAGCCGGGCACCACCTTGCCGATGCTGCCGGCGCGCACGTCGGCGCCGGCGGACGAGATGTAGATGTGGAACACCTCGGTGCCGCCGATGCCGTCGAGCATCTCGATGCCGGTGGATTCTTTCCACAGCTGGCGCGTGGCGTCGGGCAGGGCTTCGCCGGCGCTGACGCAGATGCGCAGGCTGGGGACGCCGAGCGCCTTGGCATACGGCGCCATCTGCCGATAAAAGGTGGGCGCGGTGTAGCAGATGGTGATGCCGTTGTCGCGCATCTTGCGCACCATGGTCTCGGGGCTGAAGCGCACGTCGGGGTAGTACACCGAGGCACCGGCCGCCATCGGAAACAGCAGCAAGCCGCCCAGGCCGAAGGTGAAGGCCAGCGGCGGCGAGCCCGTCACCACGTCGTCGGGCGTGGCCTTGAGCACCGAGCGCGGCCAGGCGTTGCAGGCGGCCAGCACGTCGCGGTGCGTGGTGATGACGGCCTTGGGCACGCCCGTCGTCCCGCTGGTGAACGCCAGCAGGGCCACGTCGTCGGCCGCGGTGGCGCAACCGGCCCAGTCCGCCGAGCGGCGGGCAGCGCGCGCCTCCATGCCGTCGGGGCGCGCCGCGTCGCCAAACACCAGGATGGGCAGCAGCGCCTTGGCGTCCTGCGCGGCGGGCACCATTTCTTTCAGCAGATCGACGTCGCAGATGGCCAGCGCGGGGCGAGACTTGTCGATGATCTTGTCCAGCTCGACCGCGCGCAGCAGCGGCATGGTGGCCACCGCGATCAGGCCGGCCTTGACCACGCCCAGCCAGGCCAGCGCCATGCCGATCGAGTTGCCGCCGCGCAGCAGCACGCGGTTGCCGGGCTCGAGCTTGTAGTCCTTGACCAGCATCTCGGCGATGCGATTGACCTGGGCATTCGCCTCGGCGTAGGTGTAAGTCTCGCCGGGCGCGCGCAGCATCAGGCGATTGCCCCAGCCCTTGGCGATGGCATCACCCAGCAGCGTGGTCGCCACGTTGGCCTGGTCGGGGATTTGCAGCTCGGGCAGGTCGTAGCGAAACTCGGGCCACTGCTCGCGCGGGGGCAGGCGGTCGCGCACGAAGGAGTCGGTTTGGGCGCTGGGAATGTTCATGTCAATCACTCCATCAAAAATGGCAAGCCCAGACGCGCTCAAGGCACCAAGGCTCAAATGGCCGCGGAGCAGGCCATGTCAGCAAACACCGTGGACGGACCTGCGCCGGCCACTGGTGTTGTCCCCCCTCCCGAAGAGAGAGGGGGGAAGGCGCGAAGCGACGCAGGGGGGTCATGCCAGAACAGCTTTGCCAATGATCAACTGCTGCACCTCGGTCGCGCCTTCGTAGATGCGCAGCGAGCGGATGTCGCGGTACAGGCTCTCGACCTTGCTGCCCACCATCACGCCCAGGCCGCCGTGCATCTGCAGCGCCATGTCGATCACGCGCTGGGCGTTTTCGGTGGCGGTCATCTTGGCCATGGCGGCGGCCACGCTGCGCTCCTTCATGCTGCCGTGGCCGCCGTCGCGCATCCAGGCGGCGCGGTAGGTCAGCAGCGCGCCGGCGTCGATCAGCGCGGCCATCTCGCCCAGCTTGGCTTGCGTCAGTTGAAAGTCGGCCAGCGTCTGACCGAACATCTGGCGGTGCTGGGCGTGGTGGATGGCCTCGGCCAGCGCGCGCCGCGCCATGCCCAGCGCCGCCGCGGCCACGCTGGCGCGAAAGATGTCCAGCGTCTGCATGGCCAGCTTGAAGCCGCCGTTCACCTCGCCCAGCATCTGCTCGCCGCTCACGCGGCAGCGCTCGAACGTGAGCGTGGCCAGCGGGTGCGGCGCGATCACGGGGATGTGGATGGAGTCGTCCAGCCCCGGCGTGCCGGCATCGACGATGAAGGCGCTGATGCCGCGGCTGCCGCCGGCGGGGTCGGTCTTGGCGAACACGCAATAGAAGTCGGCGATGCCGCCATTGCTGATCCAGGTCTTCTTGCCGTCCAGAAAGTATGAGTCGTCCTTTTGGCCTGCGACGCAATCGGGGCGCGCGCCGGTCGCTTGCAACTTCATAGCAGCGACGTCGGAGCCGGCCTCGGGCTCGGACAGGGCAAAGGCCGCAATCCTGGCGCCGCTGGCCACCTGCGGCAGATAGGCCTGGCGCTGGCTGCTGCTCCCGCCAATCGAAATCGCCCCGCTGCCCAGGCCCTGCATGGCAAAGGCAAAGTCGGCCAGGGGCGAGTAGAAGGCCAGCGTCTCGCGCAGCACCACCAGCGCGCGCGAGTCGAGCTGGGGCAGCGCGCCGCCGCAATCGCCCGGCACGCAATACCGGAGCCAGCCGCCCGCGCCCAGCCGGCGCACCCAGTCACGGCAGGCGGCGCGGTCGTCGTGCTCGTCGACCTGCTGCGCGGACACCCACGCCGGCAGGCGTGCGGCAATGTCACGGTGCGCCGCATCAAAAAACGGCAAGGATAGATGGGTTGTGGGTGCTTGCATGGGCAAAACTCCGTCGAGATGGTGGCGCAGAGAACAAGAAAAATTTTGGTCTTCTTTTTTGCGTCCTCTGCGAATCCTTTGCGTCCTCTGCGTCCTTGTCTTCAGTCTTTCAGTCGCCCTTGAACACGGGCTTCTGCTTGGCCGCAAAGGCCTCATACGCACGGCGGAAGTCCTGCGTCTGCATGCAGATGGCCTGCGCCTGCGCCTCGGCCTCGATCGCCTGCTCGATGGTCATGGCCCATTCCTGCTGCAGCATGGTCTTGGTCATGGCGTGACCGAACATGGGGCCGGCGGCCAGCTCGGCAGCCATGGCCTGCGCCTTGGCCACCAGTTCGCTGCCGTCGTGCAAGGCGTTGAAAAAACCCCAGGCCAGGCCTTCTTGCGCCGTCATGGCGCGGCCGGTGTAGAGCAGCTCGCTGGCGCGGCCCTGCCCGATCACGCGCGGCAGCAGCGCGCAGGCGCCCATGTCGGCGCCGGCCAGGCCCACGCGGGTGAACAAAAAGGCGGTTTTGGTCTTGTCGGTGCCATAGCGCATATCGCAAGCCAGCGCCATCATGGCGCCGGCGCCGGCGCACACGCCGTCGATGGCGCCAATGACCGGCTGCGGGCAGTTGCGCATGGCTTTGACCAGATCGCCCGTCATGCGGGTGAACTCCAGCAGCTCGGGCATGGTCATCTTGGTCAGCGGGCCGATGATGTCGTGCACGTCACCGCCCGAGCAGAAGTTGCCGCCCTCGCCCGCGACCACCACCACCTTCACGTCGGTGGCGTAGCGCAGGGCGTTGAACACATCGCGCAACTCGCCGTAGCTGTCAAACGTCAGCGGATTCTTGCGCTCGGGGCGGTTCAGGGTGACGGTGGCCACGCCGTTGGCGTCGCACTGCCAGCTGAAGTGCCGCGCCTGGTAGGACGCGCGGGCGTCGAACTGCGCCCGCATCGGGTTGTTGGGGCCAATGTAGTGTTTCATGCGGTCTCCTGAAAGTGTTCCTTGACCTTGCCCAGCAGGTTGCGCAAGGTCTTGATCTCGGCGGCGTCGAGGCCGGCGAAGGCATCGACGATCCAGCCCTCGTGCGCCTGGGCCATGGCGTTGAACTGGCGCCGGCCCTTGGCCGTCAGGCGCACCTGGAAGGCGCGGCGGTCGCCCTGGACCTCGACGCGCTCGACCAGGCCCTCGGCTTCGAGCTGGTCGGTGATGCCGGTGACGTTGCCGCCGGTCACCATCATGCGGCGCGACAGCTCGTTCATGCGCAGGCCGCCCTCGGCGCGCTCAAGCTGCGCCATCAGGTCGAAGCGCGGCAGCGTGGTGTCGAACTGCAGGCGCAATTCGGTGCGCAGGTGCTTTTCGATCAGTTGCGTGCAGGTCAGCAGGCGCAGCCACAGGCGCAGCTCGTCGGGGTGTTCGGAATGGGCGCGGGCTTCGAGATCCATCGGGGCGATCCTTGCGTTACATGACCTCGCCGCCGCTGACCGAGATGGCCTGGCCGGTGACGGAGGCGCTGCCAGTCTGGCACAACCACAGCACGGCGTCGGCCACCTCATGCGGCTGCACCAGGCGCTTTTGCGGGTTGCCAGCGGCCAGCTGCGCGCGTGCCTCGTCCTCGCTGCGGCCGGTCTTGGCCACGATGTTGGCGATGCTGTCCTGGAGCAGATCGGTCTCGGTGTAGCCGGGGCACACCGCGTTGACGGTGACGCCCTTGGTCGCCAGCTCCAGCGCCAGCGACCGCGTCAGTCCCAGCACGCCGTGCTTGGCCGCGCAGTAGGCGCTGACGTAGGCATAGCCGCGCTGCGCCGCGGTGCTGGCGACGTTGACGATGCGGCCCCAGCCGGCGGCCAGCATGTCCGGCAGCGCGGCCTGGGTGCAAACCATGGTGCCGGTCAGGTTGACGGCCAGCATCTGCTGCCACAGCGCGGCGTCCATCTTGATGAAGGGCGCGCTGTGCGCCTGGCCGGCGTTGTTGACCAGCGTGTCGATGGCGCCGAAGCCCGCGCGTGCCTGCGCAAGGGCCTGCGCCACGGCGGCGGGCTCGGCCACGTCGGCGGCCACGGCCTGCAGGCGTGCGGCGGCGTCGGTGCTGCCGGCCAGCGTGCGCAGGCGGTCGGCGGCCAGCGGACTGCGCCCCAGCACGGTGACGCGCGCGCCGCGCTCCAGCAGCGCCTGCGCGACCGCCAGGCCGATCCCGCGCGCGCCCCCCGTCACCAGGGCATGGCGGGTGCGCCAGTCGGGTGCCGTGGCCATGGCCGTCACGCCGCTCCGTGCATGGCGGCCTGCGCGATCTGCGCGGCCACCTGAGCCTTTTCGCGCTCGAACAGCGCCTCCAGTTGGCGCTTGCCCTGGTAGTAGGGCTTGGGCCAGGCGATGGGCGTGTAGCCGATCCTGGCGGCCTCGGTCAAGGTCCAGGCCGGGTTGGCCAGGTGCGGGCGCGCAATGGCGCACAGGTCGGCCCGGCCGGCCGCGATGATGCTGTTGACATGGTCGGCCTCGGTGATCGCCCCCACGGCCATGGTGGCGATGCCGGCCTCCTGGCGCACGCGGTCGGCAAAGGGCGTTTGCCACATGCGGCCGTACACCGGCTTTTCGTCCTTGCTGACCTGGCCGGCCGAGCAGTCCACCAGGTCGGCGCCGGCGGCCTTGAAGGCCCTGGCGATCTCCACCGCGTCGGCCGGGGTGATGCCGCCTTCCACCCAGTCGGTGGCCGAGATGCGCACCGACATGGGCTTGTCCTGGGGCCAGACGGCGCGCATGGCCTTGAACACCTCGATGGGATAGCGCAGGCGGTTTTGAAGGCTGCCGCCGTATTCGTCGGTGCGCTTGTTGGTCAGCGGCGAGATGAATTCGGACAGCAAATAGCCGTGGGCGCAGTGCAGCTCCAGCCAGTCGGCGCCGATGTCCTTGCAGTCCTGGGTGGCCTCGACGAAGCGCTGCTTGAGCTGCTGCATTTCGTCCTTGGAAATTTCCCTGGACACCTGGCTCACGCCGGGCAGGTATTGCTGCCTGGATGCGCCCACGATGGGCCAGTTGCCCGATTCGAGCGGCAGGTCGGTGCCGTCCCAGGCCACGCGCGTGGAGGCCTTGGAGCCGGCGTGGCCGAGTTGCATGGCGAACTTGGCGTCGGAATGCGCGTGAATCCAGTCGGCAATGCGCTTCCACCCCGCCTTTTGCTCGGCGTTGTACAGGCCGGGGCAGCCGGGGGTGATGCGGCCTTCGGGCGTGATGCAGGTCATCTCGGCAAACACCATGCCGGCGCCGCCCATGGCGCGCGCGCCCAGGTGCACCAGGTGGTAGTCGGCGGGCAGGCCGTCGACGCAGGAGTATTGCGCCATGGGCGAGACGACGACGCGGTTCTTCAGCGTGAGGCCGCGCACGGTGAACGGCGTGAACATGGGCGGCGGCGGGGTTTGATCGTCGGCCACCGTCAAGCCATCACGGCGTGCCAGCCAGCGCTCGTAGCCTTCCAGCCAGGCCTTGTCGCGCAGGCGCAGGTTCTCGTGACTGATGCGCTGGCTGCGCGTGAGCATGGAATACATGAACTGCGGCGGCTCCAGCTGGTCGCAATAGCGCTCGCCGCAGACCTCGAACCATTCCATGGCGTTCCAGGCGGCGTTTTGCAGGCGCAGCGCCTCGATGCTGCGGTCGGCCTGGTATTGCGTGAGCACTTCTTCGATCTTGTCGGCACCGTCACCCAGCTCGATGAACTTGCGCGTGAGGTCGATCGCGTCTTCCAGCGCCAGCTTGGTGCCCGAGCCGATGGCGAAGTGCGCCGTGTGCACGGCGTCGCCCAGCAGCACCACGTGCGCGCCGTTCTTGTTTTTGAACCACCAGTTGTCGCACTTGACGCGGGTAAAGTTGATCCAGGCCGAGCCGCGCAGGTGGCGCGCGTTGCTCATCAGCTTTTCGCCCTGCAGGTTGCTGGCGAAAAGCTTTTCGCAGAAGGCAATCGACTCGTCGGGCCCGGCCTTGTCCAGGCCGTGTGCCTTCCACACATGCTCGGGGCATTCGACGATGAAGGTCGATGTTTCCTCGTCGAACTTGTAGATATGCGCCTGAAACCAGCCGTGCTCGGTTTTCTGGAAATCAAAGGTGAAGGCGTCGTACTGGCGTTTGGTGCCCAGCCAGATGAAGCGGTTGGGGCGCACCGCCAGCTCGGGCTTGAAGGTGTCCGCGTGCAGCGTGCGAATCTTGGAATTGATGCCGTCGCTGGCGATGATCAGGTCGGCATCCGGGAAGTCCAGATCGGAGTCGACCTCGGTCTCGAACACGAGCTTGACGCCCAGCTCTTCACAACGCGCCTGCAGGATGTTGAGCAGCTTCTTGCGTCCGATGCCGACAAAGCCGTGGCCGCCCGAGCGGATGACCTCGCCCTTGAACAGCAGCTCGATGTCGTCCCAGTGGTTGAAGGCCTGCTGAATGGTGTCGGCCGTGGGCTTGTCCCACTGGCGCATGTTGTCCATGGTGGCGTCGGAGAACACGACGCCCCAGCCGAAGGTGTCGTAAGGCTTGTTGCGCTCGACCACGGTGATGTCGTGCGCGGGATTGCGCTGCTTCATCAACAGGGCAAAGTACAGGCCGCCGGGGCCGCCACCGATGCACACGATCTTCATGCGATTCTCCTGGATTCCGGGTCGTCAATTTAGATGTGGATAATTTACATCTAAATTAAATTTCGTCAAGGGATATCGTTCAGTCGTCGCCCTAGGGATTTACCCGAACGAGAAGACCTCGTCCAGAATGGGCATACTTCAAGCCTTGGCACTTTCGGGACGCTGACCATGCTGTACAAATTCAAATCCAAGGCCACGGCCGACCTCGTCATGTTGCAACCCAACGCCGAGGAGCTGCTGCGCATCATCGGCAAGCCGGCTGGCCCGTCCGGCATCATCACGGCGGCGCAGGCGGGCGTCGCGATTGCGGCGCTGAAAGCGGAGATTCAGCGCCGCGAAGCGCTGCGCGAAGCACCCCCACCCGCCAACGCGGACGACGAACCGGGCGATGCGGCCAAGGACGAGGCCGTGTCCCTGCGCCACCGCGCCACGCCCTTCATGGACATGCTGGCGCAAAGCAGCGCGGCGGGCAAGGACGTGGTCTGGGGCGTGTAGCGCCCGCCTACGCGACGGCGCGCAGCGCGTCGATCAGGGCCGCGCAGGTTTGACCCGCCGTTGCGCCCAGGCCCGCCGCCAGGGCATTGCAATGGCTGATCACGCCCTCCTCCAGCGTGCTGTGCGCCTCGCCGATGCGCGCGCTGTCGTGCGCCACGGTGCAAGCCGCGATGCCATGCGACTGCAAGAACGGCAGCGCCGCCAGGCCCGCGGCGTCCTTGCCCACGCCGGCGTCGTTGAAGACGGCGATCAGCGGCCGGGCGGCCAGCGCGTAGCGCGCCGAGCTGATGCCGCCGTGCGAGCCGCTGACGGCCACGCAACCGGCGTCCACGCCCGGTGCAAGCTCGGTGATCGAATCCACCCGGCGCAGGCGCGGCCTGGCGTCCACGCGGCGGCTCCGGCGGGGGTCAGTCGGCGTATTGGCCGGCTGCCTTGATGACCGGGCCCCACTTGGCGATCTCGGACATCACGAACTTCTTGTGGCCGGCGGAGGTGGCGCGGTCGTCGTGCACGACCACGGCGCCCAGGCTTTCTTCCTTCTTGACAAACTCCGGGTCCTTGAGCGCCACCTGCAGCGCATCGTTGACCGCCTTGACCACGGTCGCCGGCGTGCCCTTGGGGGCGTACAGGCCGTGCCAGATGGAGACGTTGAAGCCCTTCAGGCCCGCCTCGTCCAGCGTGGGCAGGTCCTTGTAGACGGCGGGCACGGTGATGCGCTTGGCGGTGCTGACGGCGTAGGCCTTGATCCGCTTGCCCTCGATCTGGCTGGTGGTGTTGGTGGTCTGGTCGCACATGACGTCCACCTGGCCGCCCATCAGGTCGGTCATGGCCGGTGCCGTGCCCTTGTACGGCACGGTGGTCAGTTCGGTCTGCAAGGCTTGCTGCAGCATCAGGCCGCACAGGTGCGATGCGGCGCCCAAGCCGGCGTTGGCCAGGTTGGCCTTGCCCTTGTTCTCGACCAGCCAGGTCTTGAGCTCGCCCCAGTTGTTGGCCGCCAGTGAGGGCTTGCCCACCACCACCATGGGCACCTCGTTGATCAGGCCGGCAAACTCGAACTCGTCCACCTTGTAGGGCAGCTTGCGGTAGAGCGCCGGCGTGGTGGCGATGCCGATGTGCGTGACCAGCAGGGTGTAGCCGTCGGGGTTGGCGCGAAACACCTTGGCCGTGCCGATGGTGCTGCCGGCGCCGGCCGAGTTGTCGATCACGATGGTGGCGCCGCCCAGGGGCTTGCGCAACGCTTCGGCCAAATCGCGCGCCACCTTGTCGGTGGGGCCGCCGGCGGCAAAGGGCACGACGATGGTGATGGTCTTGCCCGCGCCCGGGAAGTCGGCGGCCTGGGCGCCAAAGGCCAGGGTGGCAGCGGCAAGCGCCAGGCTGAGCTTGAAACAACAAGTCATGGGGATGGCTCCTGGTGAGTCATGAAAAATTGGATTAGACCGTGAAAATCCGGCCCATCCGGCTTGCGCGCTTCAGGGAATTCCCGCAACGCGGGGACGTCGCTTGAGATGGGTCAACTATTGATAGCTGCGTGCGTCCTCGATCACCTTGCCGTCGTTGGGCAGGCTGCCGGGGGCCACCAGCTCGACCTCGCCACGCAGCTTGGTGACGTCGCGCACCGCGTCGGCCAGCCGCTCGGCCAGGCCGGGGGCCGATACGGCCTCGATGAGCCATTTCATGTGGTCGTTGGCCATGGCGCCGCTGACCACCAGGCGCGCGCGCGCCACTTCGGGAAAGCGTTTGACGACCTCGGCCACCTGGCCCGGATGCACGAACATGCCGCGCACCTTGGTGGTCTGGTCGGCGCGGCCCAGCCAGCCCCTGATGCGGGTGTTGCTGCGGCCGGTCGGGCAGGCGCCGGGCAGCACCGCCGACAGATCGCCGGTACCAAAGCGCACCAGCGGGTACACCGGGTTGAGCACGGTGACCACGATCTCGCCCACCTCGCCCTCGGGCAAGGGGTCGCCCGTGCCGGGACGCACGATCTCCAGGATCACGCCCTCGTCCAGCACCAGGCCTTCGCGTGCGGTGGTCTCGTAGGCGATCAGGCCGCAGTCGGCCGTGGCGTAGGTCTGGCAGGCCGCCACGCCGTGCTGGGCAAACCAGTCGCGCAGCGAGGGCGGGCAGGCCTCGCCGCTGACCACGGCCTTGCGCAAGCTGCGGATGTCGGCGCCCGACTCCTGCGCCTTCTCGATCAGGATGCGCAGGAAGCTGGGCGTGCCCAGGTAGCCGTCGGGGCGCAGCTCGGCGATGGCCTGCAACTGCTGCTCGGTCTGCCCCGTGCCGGCCGGAAACACCGTGCAGCCCAGCGCCAGCGCGCCAGCCTCGACGATGAAGGCGCCGGGCGTCATGTGGTAGCTGAAGGCGTTGTGCGCCAGCTCGCCGGCGCGAAAGCCGGCGGCGTGCAGCGCGCGCGCGGTGCGCCAGTAGTCGCCTGCGTCGCCCTCGGGCTCATAGATCGGCCCCGGACTGGCGTACACGCGCCGCATGCCCGCGCCGCGCACCACGGTGGCAAAGCCGCCAAAGGCATCGCCCCCGGCCGCGCGTGCAGCCTGCTGGCGCGCCAGCAGCTCGCTCTTGCGCGTGACGGGCAGGCGCGCCAGCGCGGCGCGCGAAGTGACGGCTGCGGCATCGACGCCGGCCAGAATCTCGGCAAACGCTGCACTGCGCGCTTGCGCATGGGCGACGTGGCGCGCCAGCGCGGCCATCAGCGCGGCTTCGCGCTCGGCAGGTGCGCGCGTTTCCAGCGCGTCGAAAAATTCACTCATGGCATCGTCCTTGCTGGCGATTACTCTCAATTCAGTAGCTGTTTGCGCTTATCACACGGGCGCCATCGATGGATTCAGTTCAAAAATTTGCCTTGCTTCATCGCGCGCCGCCAGCCCTGTCTTGCAGACCGCGGAGCCGCCAGAGGCGACTCCTCTTCAGGCTGTCCGGACTCGCGCGGGCGAGTCCAGAGCCGCAGCCCTCAGCCCCAACCCTCTCCCAGAGGGAGAGGGAGAACAACCGGGATACCCCGTCTGCGGCCACGCGGCCTCATGGATCATTCCTGGCGCGGCATTGAAAAGCACAACAGAAAACCTTTTGGCTGTTCCTTTTTGCGTCCTCTGCGAATCCTTTGCGTCCTCTGCGTTCGGCTGTTCGGCTGTTCCGCTGTTCGGTCACCCTCAAGCCAGCCAGCGCTTGCGCCGCTTGTAGCTCTTGACGTCGCGAAAGCTCTTGCGCTCGGCCCCGCCGACGCCCAGATAGAACTCCTTCACGTCCTCGTTGCTGGCCAGCTCCGCGGCCTTGCCGTCCATCACCACGCGCCCGCTTTCCATGATGTAGCCGTAGTCGGCGTACTTCAGCGCCATGTTGGTGTTCTGCTCGGCCACCAGGAAGGTGACTTGCTCCTTCCCGTTGAGGTCGCGCACGATGTTGAACACCTCCTCGACCAGTTGCGGCGCCAGGCCCATCGAGGGTTCGTCCAGCAGCACCAGCTTGGGGTTGGTCATCAGCGCGCGGCCGATGGCGCACATCTGCTGCTCGCCGCCCGAGGTGTAGGCGGCCTGACTGGTGCGGCGCGTCTTCAGGCGCGGGAAGTAGGTGTAGACCTTGTCCAGGTTGGCGGCAATCTCGCCCTTGTCGCGGCGGGTGTAGGCGCCGGTCAGCAGGTTTTCCTCGATGGTGAGGTGGGCAAAGCAGTGGCGGCCTTCCATCACCTGCACCACGCCGCGCTGCACCAGCTCGGCGGGGCTGAGGTTTTCGATGCGCTCGCCCAGGTACTCGATGCTGCCCTTGGTGACCTCGCCGCGCTCGCCGCGCAGCAGGTTGGAGATGGCGCGCAGCGTGGTTGTCTTGCCCGCGCCGTTGCCACCCAGGATGGCGACGATGCCGCCTTCGGGCACGGCGAGCGAGACGCCCTTGAGCACCAGGATCACGTGGTTGTAGATGACCTCGATGCCGTTGACGTTGAGGATGATCTTGGCTTGGCTCATGGCGCTTGAACGGTCGGGCGACAACGCCTGGCGGCAGAAGCTGCCGCCAGGCCCTGCAGCGTCACTTTTCGCAATCCGCGGCGTCGCGCGGGGTGAGCTTCTTCTCGGCCGCGTACTTGGCCGCGTGGCTCTTGATCATCGGGTTGAGGATCTGCTCGTCGGCCTGGATCCAGTCGCTGGAGATCTTCCACTGCTTGCCGTCCCAGGTCTCGATGCGTGCCCAGTACGAGCCCATGTGGTCCTTGCACGAAGTGGACAGCGGCCGCAGCACGCCGCCAAAGCCCAGCGCATCCAGCTTGGCCTGCGTGAGGTTGAGGTTTTCCAGGCCCCAGCGCACCTGGTCGCCGTTCATCACCTTGCCCTTGCCGAAGCGCTCCTGCGCGGCGCGGATGCCTTCGACCACCACCATCGAGCTCATGGCACCGCGCAGCCACAGCACGTCGCCCACCTCGTCCTTGCTGGCCGCCGTGCCCTTGCCCTTGGCATAGAGCTTTTCAACGGCCTCCTTGGCCACCTTGGCGTTGTGGTCGGCGCTGTTTTGCAGCGCCACCGCGTTGTAGCCCTTGGCCGCCTCGCCGACGTCGCGCGTGTCGGGCTCGGCGCCGGCCCACCAGCTGCCATACATCTTGTCGCGCGGGTAGCCGGTGGCCTGCGCTTCCTTGAGGGCGGTGGAGTTCATCACGCCAAAGCCCCACAAGATGACGTAGTCGGGCCGGTCCTTGCGCACCTGCAGCCAGGTCGCCTTCTGCTCCACGCCGGGCGCGGCCACGGGCAGCAACTGCAAGTCGAAGCCCTGCATCTTGGCGCGCTCTTGCAGCAGCGGGATGGGCTCCTTGCCGTAGGGGCTGTCGTGGTAGATCAGCGCGATCTTCTTGCCCTTGAGCTTGTCCAGCCCGCCCTCGCGCTTGCCGATGGCCTGGACGATGGCATCGGCGCCCACCCAGTAGTTGCCGGCCAGCGGGAAGTTCCACTTGAAAATCAGCCCGTCGGCGCTTTCGCTGCGCCCGTAGCCCAGCGTGACCAGCGAGATCTTGTCGGTGGGGGCCTTCTCGGTCAGCGCGAAGGTGGCGCCGGTGGACCACGGCTGCACCACGGTGGCGCCGCCGTTCTTGTTCTTCAGGCGCTCGTAGCACTCCACGCTGCGGGCGGTGTCGTACTGGGTCTCGCACTCCTCGATCAAGAGCTTGACGCCGTTGATGCCGCCGCGCTCGTTGACCAGCTTGAGGTAGTCCACGATGCCGTCGGCGATCGGCACGCCGTTGGGCGCGTAGGGCCCGGTGCGGTAGGACAGCACCGGCATGTACTGCTGGGCCTGCGCCCACGCGCCGGTTGCAGTCAGTGCGCCGCCGGCAGCCACCACGGCGCAGGCCAAAGCCAGATTCAGTCGTTTCATGCTTGTCTCCTTGGTTGGTTCACGTGAAAAATCAATGGGGGAAAGGCCAGAGCCTCAATTTCTGCTTGCCGGTGGACCACAGCTTGGCCAGACCGTGCGGCTCGACGATGAGGAACCAGACGATCAGCGCGCCAAAGATCATCAGTTCGGCGTGCGAGGCGGCGGTGGTGGTGATCTGGTGGCCGAACAGGCCGGCGATGCGCGGCAGCCCCTGGTTGAGCGCAATGGGCAGCACGACGATGAAGGCGGCGCCAAAAAATGCGCCCATGATCGAGCCCAGCCCGCCGATGATGACCATGAACAGCAGCTTGAGCGAGATGTCCAGCGAGAAGGCGCTGGGCTCCCACGCGCCCAGGTAGAAGAAGCCCCACAGCGCGCCGGCCAGGCCGATGATGAAGCTGCTGACGGCAAAGGCGCTGAGCTTGGCGTACATCGGGCGGATGCCGATCACGGCGGCGGCCACGTCCATGTCGCGAATGGCCATCCACTCGCGCCCGATCGCGCCGCGCACCAGGTTCTTGGCCGCCAGCGCCACCAGCGCCAGCACCACCAGGCAGAACAGATACTTGGCCACGTCGCTCTCCAGCGACAGGCCGAACAGGGTGAGGTCGGGCACCGCCACCGAGCCCGAGGCGTTGTCCAGCGTGAACCACTTGATGCGCAGAAACATCCAGTCGGCAAAGAACTGCGCCGCCAGCGTGGCCACCGCCAGGTACAGGCCCTTGACGCGCAGGCTGGGCAGCCCGAACAGGATGCCGAACAGCATGGCGCACACGCCGCCCAGGATCAGCGCCACCACCAGCGGCACGCCGGGCACGCGCATGATGATGTTGTAAGCGCCGTAGGCGCCCACCGCCATGAAGGCGCCCGAGCCCAGCGAGATCTGCCCGCAGTAGCCGATGAGGATGTTCACCCCCAGCGCGGCCAGCGACATGATGACGAAGGGGATCAGGATGGCCGAGAACAGGTAGCTGCTGGCCGTCAGCGGCACCACCACGAAAGCCACGACCAGCAGCAGGGCGATGGCCACGCGATCCTGGCGGATCGGGAAGATCTGCTGGTCAGCGCGGTAGCTGGTCTTGAACTGGCCGTTTTCGCGGTAGAACATGGCGTTTTTTAATCAAATGGGCCAGATGCCGGCGTGAACAAATCGCTTGCAGCTATTGAATTGATAGTTAAACACGATCAATTATTTTTTCGCCAAACAGGCCCTGCGGCCGCACCAGCAGCACCACCAGCGCCAGCACGTAGGCAAACCAGATTTCGATGCCGCCGCCGACAAAGGGGCCCAGATAGACCTCGGACAACTTCTCGCCCACGCCGATGATGAGACCGCCCAGAATGGCGCCCGGCACCGACGTGAGCCCACCCAGGATGACCACCGGCAGCGCGCGCAGCGCCAGCGTGGCCAGCGAGAACTGCACGCCCAGCTTGCTGCCCCACACCATGCCGGCCACCAGCGCGGCCACGCCGGCCACGCACCACACGATGACCCAGATGCGCGCCAGCGGAATGCCCACCGACTGCGCGGCCTGGTGGTCGTCGGCCACGGCGCGCAGCGCGCGGCCGGTGGTGGTCTTTTGAAAGAACAGCGCCAGCACCACCACCAGCGCGGCGGCGATGCCGGCGGAGATCAGATCGTCGGGGTTGATCAGCACCCCGCCCTCGAACAGCTTGTCCAGCACGAAGATCGGGTCCTTGGGCATGCCGATGTCGATCTTGTAGATGTCGCTGCCAAACAGCGACTGACCCACGCCCTCCAGAAAATAGGCGATGCCCAGCGTGGCCATCAGCAACGTGGTCTCGGCCTGGTTGACCAGGTGGCGCAGCACCAGGCGCTCGATCAGCCAGGCGACGGCAAACATGATCAGCGCCGCGCCGATGAAGGCCAGCACGTTGGCCACGATCTTGTTGTCCAGGCCGGTCCACAGCGGAATCCACTCGGACAGCCGCGCCATCGCCAGCGCCGCGAACAGCACCATCACGCCCTGCGCGAAGTTGAACACGCTGGAGGCCTTGAAGATCAGCACGAAGCCCAGCGCCACCAGCGCGTAGAGCATGCCGGTCATCAGGCCGCCGATGAAGGTTTCGAGGAAAAATCCCATGCCCTGCCCTCAGTGCCCCGCGCCCAGATAGGCGCGGATCACGTCTTCGTTGTTGCGCACCTCGTCCGGCGTCCCATCGCCGATCTTCTTGCCGTAGTCCAGCACCACCACGCGGTCGCTGATGTCCATCACCACGCCCATGTCGTGCTCGATCAGCACGATCGTCGTCCCGAACTCGTCGTTGACGTCCAGGATGAAGCGGCTCATGTCCTGCTTCTCCTCGACGTTCATGCCGGCCATGGGTTCATCCAGCAGCAGCACCTGCGGCTCCATGGCCAGGGCGCGGCCCAGGTCCACGCGCTTTTGCAGGCCGTAGGGCAACTGGCCCACGGGGGTTTTGCGGTGCGCCTGGATTTCGAGGAAGTCGATGATGTGCTCGACGAACTCGCGGTGCGCGATCTCCTCGCGTTCGGCCGGGCCGATGCGCAGCGCCTGCTGGAAGATGTTGCTCCTGATCTTGAGGTTGCGCCCGGACATGATGTTGTCCAGCACGCTCATGCCCTTGAACAGCGCCAGGTTCTGGAAGGTGCGCGCCACGCCCATCTCGGCCACCTGGCGCGAGTTCATGTGGCTGAAGGTGCGGCCGCGAAAGGTGATCGAGCCTTCGCTGGGCGTGTACACGCCGTTGATGCAGTTGAGCATCGACGACTTGCCCGCGCCATTGGGGCCGATGATGGCGCGGATTTCGTGCTCGCGCACGTTGAAGCTGATGTCGGTGAGTGCCTTCACGCCGCCAAAGCGCAGGCTGATGTTCTTCACGTCGAGGATGACCTCGCCGATTTTTCGGGCATCATTCGGCGCCGCAGCGCCCGCCAGTCCTGCGACGGCAGCTGCGGTTTCAGGAGCAATCACGGCGTCGTTCATGCCGCCTTCCTGACCGCCGCAAAGCGCTTGGCGTCCAGCATCCTGAGCGTGGCCGACACCGCGCCGGCGCGCCCGTCCTCGAACTTGACCGCGGTCTCGATGAACTGCTCGGCGCGACCAGCGTACAGCGCGTCGATCAGCACGGCGTATTTCTCGGCCACGAAGCCACGGCGCACCTTGCGCGTGCGCGTGAGCTCGTCGTCGTCCGGGTCCAGCTCCTTGTGCAGCACCAGAAAGCGCGCGATCTGGGTGTCCTGCATGCCCTCCTCGCCCGCCAGCTCGGCGTTCACCTTCTCGACGCACTCCTGCATCATGGTCAGCACGTCGGGTTTGCCGGCCAGATCGACGTAGCCCGCATAGGGCAGGCCCTTGCGCTCGGCCCAGTTGCCGACGGCGTCGAAGTCGATGTTCAGAAACGCGCAGACCCGATCGCGCCCGTCGCCAAAGCACACCGCCTCCTTGATCTGCGGGAAGAACTTGAGCTTGTTCTCGATGTAGTTGGGCGCGAACATGGCGCCGCCGGTGAGCCGGCCCACATCCTTGGCGCGATCGATGATGCGCAGGTGCCCGTCGGCGTCGATCACGCCGGCGTCGCCGGTGTGAAAAAAGCCCTCGGCATCCAGCACCTCGGCGGTGGCCTCGGGGCGCTTGTAGTACTCGGTCAGCAGCGAGTGGCTGCGCACCAGCACCTCGCCGCCATCGGCAATCTTGAGCTCCACGCCGGGCGCAGCCTGGCCCACGGTGTCGAGCTTGACCTGACCATCCTTTTGCAGGCACACGTAGGCGCAGGTCTCGGTCTGGCCATACAGCTGCTTGAGGTTGACGCCGATGGAGCGGAAGAACCGGAACAGGTCGGGCCCGATCGCCGCGCCGGCGGTGTAAGCCACGCGAATGCGCGACAGCCCCATGGCATTCTTCAGCGGCCCGTACACCAGCAGATTGCCCAGGCCGTACGACAGGCGATCACCCAGGGCCACCGGCTTGCCCACCAGGACGTCGGCGCCGACGCGGCGGGCCACCTCCATGAACTTGCGGTGCATCCACTGCTTGATGGGCGCGGCGTCTTCCATGCGGATGGACACCGAGGTCAGCATGCCCTCGAACACGCGCGGCGGCGCGAAGTAATAGGTGGGGCCGATCTCGCGCATGTCGATGGCCACGGTCTCGGCACTTTCGGGGCAATTGATGGTGAAGCCCGCCACCAGCCACTGCGCCACCGAAAACAGAAAGTCGCCCGCCCAGGCTGGCGGCAGGTAGGACAGCACGTTGTCCGCGCCGCTGAGCTTGTCGACGGCCACCCCGCCCTCGGCCGCGGCAATGTAGGCCTGGTGCGTCTGGCACACGCCCTTGGGCCGGCTGGTGGTGCCCGAGGTGTAGAGGATGATGGCCGTGTCCCCGGGCTTGACGCGCGCGATCTGCTGCTCGAAGTAGTCCGGATGCTGCTGTTCGAACTGGCGGCCCAGCGCCATCAGGTCCTGCACGCTGATCAGGCCGGCGTCGCGGTAGTTGCGCAGGCCGCGCGGATCGTCGTAGATGATGTGGGCCAGGCCCGGCACGGCGGCATCGCCCTCGCCGGCGCGCAGCTCCAGCAGCTTGTCCACCTGCTCCTGGTCCTCGGCAAAGGCAAAGTGCGCCTCGGTTTCGCGCAGCACGAAGGCCATCTCGGCGGCCACCGCGTCCTGGTACATGGGCACCGGCACGCCACCCAGCGACTGCACCGAAACGAACATCAGATAAAGCAGCGGCCGGTTGTCGCCGACCACCGCCAGGTTCTGCCCCGCCCCAAAGCCCAAGGACGCCAGGCCCAGCGCCATGTGGCGCGTGTCGTCCAGCGCGCGCTGCCAGCTCCAGGTCTGCCAGATGCCGAACTCTTTCTCGCGCAGCGCCGGCGCCTGCGGGCGCTGGCGGGCGTGTTGCTGCAACAACTGGGGAAAGGTCGCCGTCATGGGCGGGGGTCTCCTTGCACGGGGGGCCCGGGCGCACGGCCAAGGCTCGAACTTGATGCGAATCGTAAATCGATGCTTTGACGTCTTGTTGTCGTTTGGACGACAATTGATGCCCAATTCGATCAGGTTTTTCCCGAACATGAATGCCGGATCCTCCCTGCATGAGCGGCGTCGCCTGCTCACCGAAAGCGAGTTGCAGGCCGTCCCCTGGCTGGCGCACCTGCTGCCCGACGAACGCGACCGCATCGTGCCCGAGCTGCGCGTGAGCGAGGCCGCGCCGGGCGACCTGGTGTGCCGCATCGGACGGCCCGTGACCTACTGGTTCGGCATCATCGATGGCCTGCTGAAAATGAATACCGTGACCGACGACGGCCGCGCCATCACTTACTCGGGCCTGGCAGCGGGCGGCTGGTTCGGCGAAGGCACGGTGCTCAAGCGCGAAAGCTACCGCTACAACATCCAGGCGCTGCGCAAGAGCCGCGTGGCCGGCCTGCCGGTGGACACCTTTCACTGGCTGCTGGACCACTCCATCGGCTTCAACCGCTTCGTGATGAACCAGCTCAACGAGCGGCTGGGCCAGTTCATCGTCGCGCTGGAAGTGGGCCGCGCCGCCAGCCCGGAGCAGCGCGTGGCGCGCAACCTGGCGGCGCTGGTCAACCCGGTGCTGTTTCCGGGCGTGGGCGAGGTGCTGCGCATCACCCAGCAGGAGCTGGCCTACCTGGTCGGCCTGTCGCGCCAGCGCGTGAACGAGGCGCTGGCCGCGCTGCAGGCGCGCGGCGTGCTGCGCATCGAATACGGCGGGCTGCGCATCGTGCAGGCGCAGGCGCTGCGCCGCGCGGACTTTTGACGGCGCACATCCTTCAGTCAAGAATAAAATCAGGCTCTGGCGCTTGAGTCATCGGCGCAAGCAGCTATCAATACAGAAGCATCGTCATGCCCGACTCCCCTGCACCCGCGCCGCGCTGGCGCCGCGCCCCCGCGCCCGCCGCGGGCAAGCCGACGCCTGCGGACGGCGCATCGCCGGTGCGCCTGAACAAGCGCCTGGCCGACATGGGACTGTGCTCGCGCCGCGAGGCCGACGAGTGGATCGAGCGCGGCTGGGTGCGCGTGAACGGCCAGGTGGCGCCGATGGGCCTGAAGGTGCTGGCGGCCGACCACGTCACGGTCGATCGCCAGGCCGATGCCGCGCAGGCGCAGCGCGTCACCATCCTGCTGCACAAGCCCGTGGGTTACGTCAGCGGCCAGGCCGAGGACGGCCACCTGCCGGCGGTGACGCTGATCCACGCGCAAAGCCACTGGCGGGGCGATGCATCACGCACGCGCTTTGCCCCGGCGCAACTGCGCGGCCTGGCGCCGGCCGGCCGGCTGGACATCGACTCGGTGGGCCTGCTGGTGCTGACGCAGGACGGCCGCGTGGCGCGCCAGTTGATCGGCGAAGACTCGACGGTGGACAAGGAATACCTGGTGCGCGTGAGTTTTGGCGAAGTGGCCGTCAACGTGCAGGCCGCCTTCCCGCCCGCGCAGCTGGCGCGCCTGCGCCACGGCCTGAGTCTGGACGGCCAGCCGCTGAAGCCCGCGCAGGTGGACTGGCAAAACCCCGAGCAACTGCGCTTTGTGCTGAACGAGGGCAAGAAGCGCCAGATCCGACGCATGTGCGAGCAGGTCGGCCTGCACGTCACCGGCCTCAAGCGCGTGCGCATCGGGCGCGTGCAGCTGGGGCAGTTGCCGGTGGGGCAGTGGCGGTATCTGGGGCCGGGCGAGACGTTCTGACGAGCGCCAGCCGTGGCCAGGGCCGCCCGCTACCCTCCGAAGCCGGCTCTCATTTCCTCGTCGCGGCCAGTTCCTTCTCCAGCGTGTCGATGCGCTTTTGCATCGCCGCGATGCGCCCGTTGAGCGCGCCCACGTTGAAGATGGTTTCGTTGGCCGCCGGTGCATCCAGCTTGTTGCCATAGCCCAGCCAGGACGAGTCATACACCTTGACGTTCCTGAAGCCCAGCTGCTCCAGCACGCCGGCGGTCTCGCTGGCGCGCGCGCCGGATTGGCAATACACGACGGTCTCCTTGTTGGGGTCCAGCTTGGCATACAGGGCTTGCAGCTCGGGCGTGGGCTTGAGCGACATGCCGCGGCTGTCGCCCACGGTTTTTTGCGCCAGTTTCTGCAAGGTCTCGGGGTCGCTCCAGTTCATCTCGTAGGGGATGTTGACCGCGCCCGGGATGTGGCCGCCGCGCAGCGCGCGGATGTCGGCGCCGGCAAATTCCTTGGGCGTGCGCGCATCGACGATCTGCACGTCCTTGTTGCCCACGCGTGCCAACACCTCCTGCGTGCTGACGGCGACCGCCGCGTTGGGCGCCAGCGCGAGCGCGATGGGCGTGGCCTTGGCCGCGCCCGCCTCCACCGGCAGGCCGGCGGCCTGCCAGCCCTCGATGCCCTCGTGATAGACGGTGACCCTGGTGCCGCCGAAGTAGCGCAAGGCGTAGCGGCCGAAATAGGCGTTCCAGGTGCCGCGGCTGCCATACACGACGGTCTCCCGCCCGGGGTCGATGCCGGCCGCGCCCAGGATCTTGGCGACCTCCTCGGTCGGCAAGAAGTCCTCCGCGTTGGCGTCGCGCAGCACGGCGGCTGCATCACCGGCCGACAGCGCACCGGGCAGGTGGGCCTTGGCGAAGTCCTTGTCTGGGCGCACGTCCCACACCTGCACGGAGCGCTTGAGGGCGTCCTGCACTTGCGCCGTGTCCACAATCACTTGCGCATGCGCGAGGCTGGCAAGGCACCACATGGCCACAGCCAAGCCACCAGCACGAATGCAATGAGTACGCATGGGAGCTCCTCGATCAAGGGATGGAATGGTTTGAGAGCCGCAGCATATCGATTTTCGGCCGCACCATCCATGGCTCGACACAGCCTCTTGAAAGCCTTGGCAATGACCATAATTGTCGGTTTTGCCTGCCCGTGAACGCAGGCCTTCCCTTGATTCCAGGCACTCGCATCACCATTCACCCATGACCCAACAATCCCACGCCTTCCAGGCCGAAGTCGCCCAGCTGCTGCACCTGGTCACGCATTCGCTGTACTCCAACAAGGAAATTTTCCTGCGCGAGCTGATCTCCAACGCCTCGGACGCCTGCGACAAGCTGCGCTTCGAGGCGCTGGCCGATGCGTCGCTGTACGGCGATCAGCCCGAGCTGCGCGTGCGCATTGCGTTTGACAAGGCGGCCAAGACCCTGACGGTGACCGACACCGGCATCGGCATGAGCCAGGACGAGGCCATTGCCCATCTGGGTACCATCGCCAAGAGCGGCACGCGCGAGTTCATGAGCCGGCTGTCGGGCGACCAGAAAGCCGACGCGCAGCTGATCGGCCAGTTCGGCGTGGGTTTTTACTCGGGCTTCATCGTGGCCGACCGCATCACCGTCGAATCGCGCCGCGCCGGCCTGCCGCCCGAGCAGGGCGTGCGCTGGAGCAGCGAGGGCAGCGGCAACTTCGCGGTCGAGACCATCACGCGAGCCGAGCGCGGCACCAGCGTGACCCTGCATCTGCGCGACGATGCGCTGGAATATGCCGACGGCTGGCGCATCAAGGAACTCATCAACAAGTACTCCGACCACATCGCCCTGCCCATCCAGATGGAGGGCGAGAAATGGGAAGAAGGCAAGCAAGAAGGCCAGCCCGGCCAGATGGTGAAAACCGGCGACTGGGAAACCGTGAACCAGGCCACCGCCCTGTGGACGCGGCCCAAGAAGGACATCACCGACGAGCAGTACACCCAGTTCTACGAGCAGATCGCGCACGACTGGCAGCCGCCCCTGGCGTGGACGCACAACCGCGTGGAAGGCGCCACCGAATACACGCAACTGCTGTATGTGCCCAGCCACGCGCCCTTCGACCTGTGGGACCGCGAGAAGAAGGCCGGCGTCAAGCTCTACGTCAAGCGCGTGTTCATCATGGACGAGGCCGAGCAGCTGCTGCCGCGCTACCTGCGCTTCGTCAAGGGCGTGGTCGATTCGGCCGACTTGCCGCTCAACGTCAGCCGCGAGCTGCTGCAGGAAAGCCGCGACGTGCGCGCCATCCGCGAAGGCAATACCCGCCGCGTGCTGGCGCTGCTGGAAGACCTGGCCAAGGCCGAAGCCGCCGCGCCCGCCGACGCAGCCCAGGTCAGCGACGTGCAGGACAAGAACGAGGCCGCCGACAAGCCCGCGCCCGCGCCAGACAACAAGTACGCCACGTTCTGGCGCGAGTTCGGCGCGGTGCTGAAGGAAGGCCTGGGTGAAGACACCGCCAACCGCGAGCGCATCGCCAAGCTGCTGCGCTATGCCAGCACCACGACCGACGCCGTCACGGTCTCGCTGCCCGAGTACAAGGCGCGCATGAAGGAAGGCCAGAAGGCCATCTACTACATCACCGCCGACACCCTGGCCGCCGCCAAGAACAGCCCGCAGATCGAGGTGTTCCGCAAGAAGGGCATCGAGGTGCTCCTGATGAGCGACCGCGTGGACGAGTGGTCGCTGTCCTTCCTGCGCGAGTTCGAGGGCACGCCGCTGCAGTCGGTGGCCAAGGGCGCGGTCGATCTGGGCGACTTGCAGGACGAAGCCGAGAAGAAGGCGGCCGAGCAAGCCGCCGAAGCCGTCAAGCCGCTGATCGACCAGTTGAAGGAGGCACTGAAGGACAGCGTGGAGGACGTGCGCGTCACCACGCGCCTGGTCGATTCACCCGCCTGCCTGGTGGTCAAGGACGCCGGCATGAGCCTGCAGTTCGAGCGCCTGATGCGCCAGGCCGGCCAGAGCGTGCCCACCACCAAGCCGGTGCTGGAGATCAACCCCGAACACGCACTGGTGAAGAAGCTCGATGGCAATCCGCACTTCGACGACCTGGCCCACATCCTGTTCGACCAGGCGCTGCTGGCCGAAGGTGGACTGCCGGCCGACCCGGCCGCCTATGTGCGCCGCGTGAATGCGCTGCTGGTCTGAGCCACGACGTCCTCGAGAAAAGCCGCGCCGAGGCGCGGTTTTTTTGCGGGCGGCTTGGGCGACTTCAGCGACTGGCGTAGATGTCCACGTCCTTGGACTCGCGGAAGAACAGCATGCCGATGACGAAGGTGCCGGCGGCGATCACGATGGGATACCACAGGCCGTGGTACATGTTGCCGTTGGCGGCCACCATGGCAAACGAGATGGTGGGCAACATGCCGCCAAACCAGCCGTTGCCGATGTGGTAGGGCAAGCTCATCGAGGTGTACCGGATGCGGGTGGGAAACAGCTCGACCAGCGCCGCCGCGATGGGCCCGTAGACCATGGTCACGAAAATCACCAGCACCACCAGGATCAGCACCATCAGCGGCTTGTTCATCTTGGCCGGGTCGGCCCGGGCGGGGTAACCGGCCTCCTTCAACGCGGCGCTCACCTCCTTCTTGAAGGCGGCGATGGCGGCGGCGCTCTCGGCGTCGAACTTGTGGTTGACCACGCGCCCATCGGGTGCGGTGATCAGCCGATCGCCAATCTTGACGGTGGCCGGCCCCCGACCGACGGCGTTCGTGTAGCTGACCGAGTTTTGCGCCAGAAAGCGCTTGGCGATGTCGCAGGAGCTGCGAAAGTCGATGTCGCGCGCGACCGGGTTGCCGCCGAACGAGCAGCCGCGCCGGCTCGCTGTCACCACCACCTCATTGTTCTTCTGCGCCAACGCCAGGTCGGGGTTGGCGGCCGAGGTCAGCGCGCTGAACAGCGGAAAGTAGGTCAGCACCGCCAACAGCAAGCCGGCCATGATGATGGGTTTGCGTCCGATGCGATCCGACAGCGTACCGAAAACCACGAAGAACGGCGTGCCGATGAGCAGCGCGATGGCGATCAGGATGTTGGCCGTGGTGGCGTCCACCTTCAGCACGTTGGTCAGAAAGAACAGCGAGTAGAACTGGCCCGTGTACCAGACCACCGCCTGCCCCGCCACCAGGCCGAACAGCGCGATCAGCACGATCTTCAGGTTCTTCCAGTGGCCGAAGGACTCGGTCAGCGGGGCCCGGGACGTGCGCCCCTCGGCCTTCATCTTCTGGAACGCGGGCGACTCGTTCATCGACAGCCGAATCCACACCGAAATCACCAGTAGCGCGATCGAGACGATGAAAGGCACGCGCCAGCCCCAATCGTTGAAAGCCTCCTCGCTCATCAGGTTGCGCACGCCCAGAATCACCAGCAGCGACAAGAACAGCCCCAGCGTGGCCGTGGTCTGGATCCAGGCCGTGTAGGCCCCGCGCTTGCCGTTGGGCGCGTGCTCGGCCACATAGGTGGCCGCGCCGCCGTACTCGCCACCCAGCGCCAGGCCCTGCAGCATGCGCAGCACGATCAGCACGATGGGCGCCAGCACGCCGATGCTGGCGTAGGTGGGCAACACGCCCACCACGAAGGTGGACAGGCCCATGATGACGATGGTGATCAGGAAGGTGTACTTGCGCCCGATCATGTCGCCCAGGCGGCCAAACACCAGCGCGCCAAACGGCCGCACGATGAAACCCGCCGCAAAGGCCAGCAGCGCAAAGATGAAGGCCGAGGTGGGCTCCAGCCCCGCAAAGAACTGCTTGGCGATGATGGCCGCCAGCGATCCGTACAGGTAGAAGTCATACCACTCGAACACGGTGCCCAGCGAGGACGCAAAGATGACCTTTCGCTCCTCCGGCGTCATCGGCCGCGCGGCGACCGGGGGTGCGCCCTTGGCGGCAAGAGTGGTTGGCATGGACGTTGTCTCCTCGACGGATTGTGAACGGGGCGGGAAGCTGCACGCCACCCGCAGATCTGCACGATGCCGGCGCCGTACGACCGATTCATGACGAAGCGGCTGACACCTCAGCCCGAAATTTCGTCCGCAGGAGAACGCTCACATCGATAGGATCTATTAGAAACCAATGTTTCTGTTTTGTGTCAAAACGTTGAACTTTTAAGGGAAACCACCTAGGAAATTGCTTTTTTTTCCCCACGAGCACCGAACCACGCCAAAGCCACTTTCCGGGTCATGGCGCCTCATTTGCAACCGCATGTCAGGGCTGTGCGCTTGTTAGTCTGGTGTCAGCCAGCGCAGAAACAATCCGGGCCGGCCCCAAGGCCAATCAACCGAATCAAGGGCTTCGCGGCCCGAGGAGACACGCATGCAAGACCCCATGGTCGAGCGGATTGCCCGCAATCCCAAATACCAGCAGCTCAAGGCCACGCGCAATCGCCTGGGCTGGACGCTCACGATCCTGATGCTGATCGTGTATTACGGCTACATCGGCCTGATCGCCTTCGACAAGGAGCTGCTGGCCACGCCCATCGGTGCCGGCGTGACCACGCTGGGCATCCCGATCGGCCTGGCGGTGATCGTGTTCACCGTCATCATCACCGGCATCTACGTGCGCCGCGCCAACAACGAATTCGACGCCGCGACCCGCGACATCCTGAAGGACGCCACGAAATGAAGCGCACGCACAACTTCCTCGCGGCCGCTGCACTGCTGGGCGCCAGCGGCGCCGCCCTGGCCGCCGGCGGCGACCTGGGCGAGACCGCCAAGCAGTCGACCAACTGGATCGCCATCATCATGTTCACGGTGTTCGTGGCGGCCACGCTGTGGATCACCAAGTGGGCGGCGGGCCGCACCAAGTCGGCGGCCGACTTCTACACCGCCGGCGGCGGCATCACGGGCTTTCAAAACGGTCTGGCGATTGCCGGCGACTACATGTCGGCCGCGTCCTTCCTGGGCATTTCGGCGGCCGTCATGGCCACGGGCTACGACGGGCTGATCTACTCCATCGGCTTTCTGGTGGGCTGGCCGATCCTCACCTTTTTGCTGGCCGAGCGGCTGCGCAATCTGGGCAAGTTCACCTTTGCCGACGTGGCCGGCTACCGCTTTGCGCAAACGCCGTTTCGCATCTTCGCGGCCTGCGGCACGCTGGTGGTGGTGGCGTTCTACCTGATCGCGCAGATGGTGGGCGCGGGGCAATTGATCAAGCTGCTGTTCGGCCTGGACTACTGGATCGCCGTGGTGCTGGTGGGCGTTCTGATGATGGTGTATGTGCTGTTCGGCGGCATGACGGCCACCACCTGGGTGCAGATCATCAAGGCCTGCCTGCTGCTGGCCGGCGTGACCTTCATGGCTTTCATGGTGCTGGCCAAATACGGCTTCAGCCCCGAGGCGCTGTTTGCCGACGGCGTGCGCATCAAGACGCAGATCGCGCAAAATGGCGACGCCGCGCCCGACCTGGCGGCCAAGCTGGGGCTGGCCATCATGGGGCCGGGCGGCTTCATCAAGGACCCGATTTCGGCCATCAGCTTCGGCATGGCGCTGATGTTCGGCACGCTGGGGCTGCCGCACATCCTGATGCGCTTCTTCACCGTGCCCGACGCCAAGGAAGCGCGCAAGAGCGTGCTGTGGGCCACCACCTGGATCGGCTACTTCTACATCGTGATCTTCATCATCGGCTTTGGCGCCATCACCATGGTGCTGTCCAACCCCGAGATGTCCGACACCGCCAAGGGCGTGATCAAGGGCGGCGCGGGCACGGCCAACATGGCGGCGGTGCTGGTGGCCAAGAGCGTGGGCGGCAACGTGTTCTACGGCTTCATCTCGGCCGTGGCCTTCGCCACCATCCTGGCGGTGGTGGCGGGGCTGACGCTGTCGGGCGCCTCGGCCGTCTCGCACGACCTGTACGCTACCGTCATCAAGAAGGGCAAGGCCGACAGCGCGTCGGAGCTGCGCGTCTCGCGCCTGACCACGCTGACGCTGGGCGTGGTGGCGGTGCTGCTGGGCATCGTGTTCGAGAAGCAGAACATCGCGTTCATGGTGTCGCTGGCCTTTGCCGTGGCTGCCTCCGCCAACCTGCCGCCGCTGATGCTGTCGGTGCTGTGGAAGGACTGCACCACCAAGGGAGCGGTCATTGGCGGCTTCCTGGGCCTGATCTCCTCGGTGGTGCTCACGGTGGTGTCGCCCGCGGTGTGGGAAGCCACGCTGGGCAACCCCAAGGGCAGCGCCTGGTTCCCGTACTCGTCGCCGGCGCTGTTCTCGATGACCATCGGCTTCGTGGGCGTGTGGCTGTTCTCGGTGCTCGACCGCAGCAGCCAGGCCGCCCAGGAGCGTGCGGCCTTTGCGGCGCAGCAGGTGCGCTCGGAGACCGGTCTCGGTGCCTCGAAGGCATCGTCGCATTGAGACGGCGAGCGCCGCGCGGCGCGCAAAAGAGGGCCTGCGGGCCCTCTTTTTTTATCCAAAAGCAGCGGATGAATGCGCTTGCGGGTCAGGGCGCGCCGGAGGGTTCGTTCCAACCTTCTCGGTCGGGGGGTGGCTGAACAGCTCCAGGTACTGCCGTCGCATGCGCCGGCGGTCAAAGGCGGCGCGCGCGTGCAGCTGGCCGGCCGCAGCCACGCGCGCGGTGCCGGCCGAATCCTGCAAACACCGTGCCAGCGTTTGCGCCAGCCCCTGTGCGTCTTCGTGCGGCACCAGAAACCCGGTCTCGCCGTGCGTCAGCACTTCCTGCACGCCCTCCACGTCGCTGCCGATGCCGCAGCAACCCGAGACCATGCCTTCGATCAGGCCCAGGCCCAAACCCTCGTAATGGGTGGACAGGACGCACAGCTTGACGCGGCCCAGCAGCTCGGGCATGTCGCTCACGTGGCCCAGAAAGCGCACCTGCTCCTGCACACCCAGCTCGCGCGCCAGCCTTTCGGCGCGCGCGCGCCAGCTCGACTTGCCCTCGCCCGCCAGGTACACCACGGGGCGCAGGCCCTGCGCGGCCAGCAGGGCGGTGGCGCGGATCAGCGTGAAGTGGTCTTTCTGCGCGGCAAAGCGCGCCGGCATGACGATCGCGTCCTCGCGCTCGTCCCAGGGGCGTCCTTGCGTCCAGCGCCCCAGCTCGATGCCGTTGACCACCACCGTGCAGCGCTCGGCCGGGTGGCCCAGCCGCACCAGCGCGTCGCGCACCGCCTGCGACACGGCGATGATGCGCTCGGTGCGCTTCGCCAGCCGCAACGACTGGCGCAGGCGCCAGAAGCCGTAGTTCTCGCGCGTGTTGTGCTCCACCTGGATCAGACGCGGCACGCCCGCGCGCAGGCCCGCGTAGCGACCCCACAGGTGCTCGCTGAAGCCGTGCGCCACCAGCACGTCGGGCTGCCAGTCGCGGCAAATGCGCGCCAGTGCCCATATGGTGACGGTGTGCGACCAGCGCGGCACCACCTCGACGAGCAGGCCACGCTCGCGCAATTCGCGCACGCGCGGCGCCGGATCGACCGACGCGCGGCGGCGCAACACCAGCATGGTTTGCTGCCCGGGCTGCTCGCCGCACAGGTCGATGGCCACCTGCGTGGCGCCCGAGAAACCACCCGAGACGAAGTGCAGCACGCGCAGCGGACGCGCCGCGGCGGGTGCGGCTGAAGAAGGCGGGCTGGCGTTCACTGGACGACCCTCCGCGCTGCGCGCTGCGGGCTTCGCGCTTGGGAGCGGCCCGGCGCGCTCATGCCGTGACCCCGGCGCTCGCCCGTGCCGGGCGCGGCGTGCAGACCGACAGGTACAGCGAAACGCACAGCAGGTACATCATGTTGCCGTTGTTGTGGGCAAACATGACCTGGGTCATGCCGAAGCCCGCAAGGCCGAGCACGGTGATCAGGCCGCACAGGGCCGCCGCATGGCAGGCCGGCGCATCGGGCGGCGCCAGGCCGTCAGCCCCGGACCGCAGGCGGCGCCAGAACAGCAGGCCCGGCACGGCGTAGAACAGCAGCAGCCCCGCCACGCCCAGCAGGCCGCGCTTGGCAAACATGTCCAGCCATTCGTTGTGCGCGTGGTTGAACAGCACCGCTTGCGGCGGCATGTCGCCGCGGTCCACCGCCGCGCGCTGGCGCTGCTCGTAGCCGCTTTGACCGACGCCGACCCAGGGCTGGGCCAGGCCGTCGGCCCAGGCCTGCCGCCAGAAGGCCAGGCGCAGGCCGATGGAGGAGTCGTCCTGCCGCTGCTCCTGCCGCTGGTATTCGTCGGCCGCTTTTTCGGCACGCTTTTGCACGCCCGGCAGCAAGGCCAGCAGGACGCACACGCCGACCGTCACCAGCAGCGCGCGCCACCCTCGGTGTGCGGGGGGCGGGCCGTCATGCACCGGCCGGCTCAACCACAGGCCGAGCAGCAGCAGCAGCGGCAGCGTGATCCAGCCGCCGCGGCTGCCCGAGGCCACGCTGGCCAGCAGGCCGCACGCCGCCCCCAGGGCTCCGACGGCGCGCTCGCGCGGCACGCGCGTGTGCAGGGCCCAGATGCCCGCCTGCAGGCCCAGCAGCAGCGCCAGGTTGCCGAACTGGATGGCGTTGGTGAAGCCCTGTGCCCGGTCGAGGTGCTGCACCTGCAGTTGCCACAGCGCCGTCAGCCCGGCCCCGACGGCTCCCAGCGCACTGCCCCAGCGCAGGGCGCCGGCGTGCGGCGGCTGCGCCAGCAGGGCCGGGATGAGCAACAGGACCAGCAGGTATTTGAGACAGCGGTCCAGGCCCAGGGTGCTGGTGACGAGCCGGCCGTTGGCGTCGGTGATGTGCATGGACCAGACCAGACCCATGACCAGCACCGAGCCGGCCCACAGCGCCATCGGCCGCGACCAGCGAATGCGCCCGGTCAGCACGCCCGGCCAGCGCGCCAGGCCCAGCAACAGCAGCAGCACGGCGCCCGGCGCAAAGCCCGAGGGCACGGACAGGGCCAGGGCCAGCAGAAGAAACGCGGCAACGTCTGTCCAGGCCCCGGAGGAGGACAGTCGGCGCAAATTCATAGGCCGGGCGATCAGTGATGCACGTGCGCGTGCTCGTGCACCAGCGTCTGCTCGGGGGTGACGTGGTACTCGGTGCCGCAGTAGGGACACTTGGCCTGGCCGGCGGCGTTGAACTTGAGGAACACCCGCGGGTGGGTGTTCCACAGCTTCATGTCGGCCTTGGGGTTGGGGCAGAAGATCTCGCCGTCGGGCGTCAGATCCTTGGATTGCAATTCGATCACGGGCGCGGGTTTCATGGTGCGGGCTCCCCGGTCAGACCTTGGCCAGCCAGTGGGCGTACTTGGCGTTGCGGCCGTTCACGATGTCGAAGAAGGCGCTCTGGATTTTCTCGGTCACGGGGCCGCGCTGGCCGGCGCCGATCTGGATGCGGTCGTACTCGCGGATGGGCGTGACCTCGGCTGCGGTGCCGCTGAAGAACATCTCGTCGGCGATGTAGCACTCGTCGCGCGTGATGCGCTTTTGCACCAGCGGGATGCCCAGGTCCTGGCAGATGTGCAGCACGGTGTTGCGCGTGATGCCGTTGAGCGCGCCGGCCGACAGATCGGGCGTGTAGACCGTGCCGTCCTTGACGATGAACAGGTTCTCGCCCGAGCCTTCGCTGACGAAGCCGCTGGTGTCCAGCAGCACGGCCTCGTCGTAGCCCTCGTCCGTGGCTTCCATGTTGGCCAGGATCGAGTTGGTGTAGTTGCTGACCGTCTTGGCCTGCGTCATGGTGATGTTGACGTGGTGGCGCGCGTAGCTGCTGGTGCGCACGCGGATGCCGCGCTTCATGCCGTCCTCGCCCAGGTACGCACCCCAGGACCAGGCCGCCACCATCACGTGGATGCTGTTGCCCTTGGGCGAGACGCCCAGCTTTTCGGAGCCGATCCACACCAGCGGGCGCAGATAGCAGCTCTTCAGGCCGTTGGCGCGCACCACTTCCTTTTGCGCGGCGTTGAGCTGCTCGGCGGAAAAGGGCACCTTCATGCGCAGGATCTTGCTGCTGTTGAGCAGGCGCTGGGTGTGGTCCTCCAGGCGAAACACCGCCGTGCCGGCCGCGGTTTCGTAGGCGCGCACGCCCTCGAAGGCGCCACAGCCGTAGTGCAGCGTGTGGGTCAGCACGTGGATCTTGGCGTCGCGCCAGTCCACCAGCTGGCCGTCCAGCCAGATCTTGCCGTCGCGGTCGTCGAGCGCGGGTGCGGGAGAGCTCATGATTCGGGTGCCTGAAAAGTGCGTTGGAGATCGGCGCCGCCAGCCGGGGCGCCGCGCCGCGAAACCGCCATTTTAAGCGGCGGGATCGTCCGCCCGGGCCGGCTCACCGGCTTGCTCGGGACGCTCCAGTTGCCAATGGGTCAGTCGCCCCCCCTTGAATTCGGCCATCACCTGCGAGCCGCCCGCGTCGCGCCAGCGGTAGGTTTCGGGGTCGGCGCCAGGCTCGGTCAGGCGCTCGCCCAGCGCGCGGGTCAGCGCCAGCACCTTGAGCAGCGGCTGGCCGGCCTGGAGCTTGGCGTTGAGCATGACCGCGCTGCCCACGTAACCCACGGGCCGGTCGGCCGCGCGCTTCATCACCGTGACGATCTGGTTGTAGTACAGCAGTGCCCACAGCACCAAGGCGCTGCCCAGCAGGGCCAGCCCGGGCCAGCCGCCTGCGCGCCAGGCGCCGGCGCCCAGGGCCACGGCAAACAGGATGGCAAGGATGCGTCGCCAGGTCATGCCGGTATTGTCGCCGGCAGGCGGGCGCGATCGAGAAACTATCAAAAAAAATAGCTGGTTGCGCTTTCTGTACAAGCGTAACCAGCCAATTGCATTTTTGTTTTCTGGCTGCGGGCTTACTGGGCGGCTGCCTTGGCGTCGGCAATCCACTGGTCAAAGGTCTGCTGGTGCGCCTTGATCCAACCGTTCACGTGGCGCTCGATGTCGGCGGGCTTGTTGGCGCCGTCGTGCATGGCCTTGTTCTGCGCGTTGATGTCGGCCACGGGCAGCTTCATTTCCGAGAACAGCTTTTTCGCGTCAGGGTGTGCGTCCACGAAGGCCTTGTTGGCCAGAATGCGTTGCGTGTTCACCACGAAGCCGTAGTTCTGGCCATTCGGCAGCTTGGTGTCGATGCCCTTTTGCTCGCCGGGCAGCGAGGAGAACGGGACCTGCAGCCACGTCACGTCCTTGCCCGGCACCAGCACGTTGCTGACCCAGTAGGGCGTCCACGTGTAATAGAAGATCGGCTTGCCCTCCTTGTAGCGGGTGATGGTGTCGGCGATCAGCGCCGAGTAGTTGCCCTGCACGTGGCTGACCGAGTCGCGCAGCTTGTAGGCGTCCAGCTGATGCTCGATCACCGCTTCACAGCCCCAGCCGGGGTTGCAGCCGGTCAGGTCGGCCTTGCCATCGCCGTTGGTGTCGAACAGCGTGGCGATCTTGGGGTCCTTCATCTGCTCGATGTTGGTGATCTTGTACTGGTCGGCCGTCTTCTTGTCGATCAGATATCCCTGCAGCGCGCCGGTGGAATATGCGTTGTCGCGCCACAGCTTGGCATCGCCGCCCGAGTTCTTGAAGTAGTCGGCGTGCAGCGGGTCCCAGTGGTCGGCCAGGAAGGTGGCGTCCCCGTTGGCAATGGCCAGATGGGCGGCGGGGTAGTCCACCTCCTTGATCGGCTTGACGTCGTAGCCGAGCTTTTCCAGCGCCTTCATCACGATCCGGGTCTGGAAGGTTTCCTCGGCGATGGTGCTTTTCAGCGGTTGCACCGCAACGCCCTGTCCGGGCAGGTCGGCGGCCAGCGCGGGCACCGCGGCAGCCATCAGCATCAGGACGCCGGCCAGCAGGGCGCGCAGCGGGCGGGTTGGCAATGGGGTCTTCATCGAGGTTCTCCTTTCGGGACGTTGAAAAATCCAGACGTTCAGCCGGCGCGCGTGAGGGCCGCGTTGGCGTTCCGCGCTTGCGGCGCTTGTGGTGTGCCCGGTGCCGACGACATGCCGCCGTGCGCGGGCGCATCGGAGCGCCGTTGCAACAGACGCGAGGCCAGGCCCACCGGACCGCGCCGGTACCAGCGCTGGCGCTGGTCGCGCCGCGGCTGACCCAGCGCCTGCGTGACGCGGTCGAGCACGATGGCCAGGATCACGATGCCCAGGCCACCCACCGCGGCCAGGCCCATGTCCAGCCGGCCGATGCCGCGCAGCACCATCAGGCCCAGGCCACCCACGGCGATCATCGAGGCGATCACCACCATCGACAGGCTCAGCATCAGCGTCTGGTTGATGCCGGCCATGATCGAGGGCATGGCCAGCGGCAGTTGCACCTTGGTGAGCAACTGCCAGGGCGACGCGCCATAGGCGCGCGCCGCCTCGACCAGGTCGGGCCGCACCTGGCGGATGCCCAGGTTCGTGAGCCGTACCAGCGGCGGCAGCGCGAAGATGATGGTGACGATCACGCCCGGCACGTTGCCGATGCCGAACAGCATGACGACGGGCACCAGGTAGACGAAGGCCGGCGTGGTTTGCATGGCGTCCAGCACGGGGCGCACCCACTTGTGCGCACGCTCGCTGCGCGCCAGCCAGATGCCCAGCGGTATCCCGATGACGACGCAAAACAGCAGCGAAGTCAGCACCAGCGACAGCGTGACCATGGCTTCGCTCCAGATGCCCAGCATGGCGACCACGGCGAGCGAGACCAGCGTGGCCACGCCCAGCACGCCGCCGGCCAGCTGCCAGGCCAGCAGCGCCAGGATGGCGATCATCACCAGCGTGGGAGGAAACACCAACGCGGCCTCGACGCCGCCCAGCAGCGCATCGACCGGGCCGCGCAGCGCATGGAAGATCGGCCGAAAGTGCAGCACCACCCAGTCCAGGCCCTGGTTGATCCAGTCCTGTACCGGCAAGCTGCCATCCCACAACCGATGGAGTTGAAACCCCCCGTCCTGCAGCCCGGCCGCCGGGGCGTCCGCGCCCGCGGACAGGAAGTCGCCGGAAGGCGTGGCGCCTGCCTCCAGCCAGGCGTCGCTGCCGCTGGGCGGAGGGGGCGTGTCATAGGGATTGGCGGCATCGGCCAGAGCGGCAGGGCCGCCCTGGGGGTCGGTGATGGCACTGGCCGCCGTGTTGTCGGACGCCGGCGCAGCGGCACTCCATGGGTCGGTATCCGGGGTGTTTTCGTTCATGGGAAATCTCGTTGATCGGATCACGCAGCGGCGGGCGCCGGTTCGGGCAGCGGGTTGCCATGCGGGTCGGTGGCAGGGTCCAGGAACTTCAGCAGCGTGGTGCGGCTGATGGCCCCCAGAAAGCGTCCCTGGGCGCCCGTCACCGGCAGCGGGCACGGGCTGTCCACCAACAGGCCGTAGAGCTGGCTGATCGGCGTGTCCTCCGCCACGGCGGCGACGCCGGACACGAAGGCATGGCTCAGCCCCAGCGGCCCTTCGTGGCCCTTGAGCGCGCGGCCCAGGGAATCGGCCGACACGGCGCCCAGATAGCGATGGTCGGGGCTGACCACGTACGCCCATTCGCGGTCGTGCTGCTGCAGGCGCTTGAGCGCCGGGCGGCAGCCGCGCGTGGCGCTCTCGGACACCTCCACCTGCGTCTTGCGCGCGATGTCGCCGGCCTTGAACACCGCTGCGGCATCGACGCCGCGCACGAAGTTGCGCACGTAGGCGTCGGCCGGCGCGCGCAGGATCTCCTCGGGCGTGCCGACCTGCACCACCTGGCCGTCCTTCATGATGGCGATGCGGTCGCCGATGCGCATGGCCTCGTCCAGGTCGTGCGAGATGAAAACGATGGTGCGGCGCTTTTCCAGTTGCAGGCGCAGCAGCTCGTCCTGCATGTCGGTGCGGATGATCGGGTCGAGCGCCGAGAAGGCCTCGTCCATCAGCAGGATGGCGGGATCGGCCGCCAACGCCCGGGCCAGGCCCACGCGCTGCTGCATGCCGCCCGAGAGCTCGTCGGGATAGGACCGGGCCCACACGTCCAGGCCCACCTGCGCCAGCGCGGCCTCGGCCTGCGGCAGGCGCACCGCCTTGTCCACGCCGGCCAGCTCCAGCCCGAAGGCGACGTTGTCCAGCACCGTCAGGTGTGGCAGCAGCGCAAAGGACTGAAAGACCATGCTGATGTCCTTGCGCCGAAATTCGCGCAGGCGGGCATCGTTGAAGTCGTTGATGTTCTCGCCCTCGACCAGGATGCGGCCGGCCGTGGGCTCGATCAGGCGGTTGAGCAGGCGCACCAGGGTGGACTTGCCCGAGCCCGACAGGCCCATGACGACGAAGATCTCGCCGGCCTCGATGGTGAAACTGGCGTCGAACACGCCGATCGACTGGCCCGTCTGCTCGACGATTTCGGTCTTGGTGCGACCCTGGCGCGCCAGCGCCAGGGCCTGCTCCGGGTTGTCCCCGAAGACTTTGAAGACGTTTTCGATGCGAATGGTCTTGGCCATGCAATTCCACTGGTTGACGCACCCGCGCAAAAGCGTTCGGCCCAACGGGGACGGACGCCGCACGCGGAAGCGGGGCAATCGAGTTGAAAGGGGCCGGGAGCGGCGCGTGCGGCCGTCAAGCGACTCCAAGGCGGGCGATGTGAAGCGCGCGATGGCTCCAGCAAGTCCTTGGTGCCTTCGGCTTGCCGAACAGGTGTCGGCAAGAAACCGGGGGCGGCGTTTTGGCGGCGAGCGCCAGAACGTTCGGCGGCAATCCCAGGTTGGGCGCCGGCGAATCACAGCATTATACGTTATAATATATGAAAGTCAAGGCGAATCGACGCGTTTTGATATGAATGCGCCGCCTGGAGCTGCGGCCCCGACCTCAGCCGCCGGCGGGCGCCGGCACGCTGTGCAGCAGCAATGGCGGCTCGCCCTCGCCGCCCACGCTTTCAAGCTGCACGCCAAAGCCCCACAGGCGCGCCACGTGCTTGAGCACCTCCAGCGCATCGTCGGCCAGCGGACGGCCCTGGTACTGGGTGTGGCGCAGCGTCAGGCAGCGGTCGCCGCGCAGGTTCACGTTCCAGACCTGGATGTTGGGCTCGCGCACGCCCAGGTCGTATTGCTGCGACAGCGTCTGGCGCAGGGCGCGATAGCCGTCCTCGTCGTGGATGGCGCTGACCAGCAGTTCGCGTTCGCGCGGGTCGTCGTGGATGGCGAACAGGCGCAGCTCGCGCATCAGCCGCGGGCTCAGGTACTGGCCGATGAAGCTCTCGTCCTTGAAGTTCTGCATGGCATGGTGCAGCGCGGGCAGCCAGGGCGTGCCGGCCAGATCGGGGAACCAGCGCCGGTCTTCGTCGCCGGGGCTCTGGCAGATGCGCCGGATGTCGCGGTACATGGCAAAGCCCAGCGCGTAGGGGTTGACACCGCTGTAGGCGGGGTGCCCGGCCGGCGGCTGGTAGATCACGTTGGTGTGCGAGCCCAGCCACTCGATCATCACGCCGTCGGTCAGCCAGCCCTCGTCGTACATCGTGTTGAGCAGGGTGTGGTGCCAGAAGGTGGCCCAGCCCTCGTTCATCACCTGGGTCTGGCGCTGCGGGTAGAAGTACTGGGCGATCTTGCGCACGATGCGCACCAGCTCGCGCTGCCAGGGCTCCAGCAGCGGCGCGTTTTTCTCGATGAAGTAGAGGATGTTTTCCTCCGGCTCCTTCGGAAAGCGCTCGCTCTCGGGCGCCGCGCTGTCCTTGCCCGGTCGCGCGGGCAGGGTGCTCCACAGCACGTTGACCTGCTGCTGCACGTAGGCTTCGCGCTCCTCGCGTTCGGCGCGCTCGCGCGCCAGGCTTTTCTTGGAGGGGCGGTGGTAGCGGTCCACCCCCAGGTTGGCCAGCGCGTGGCACGAATCGAGCCACTGCTCGACGGTGTCCAGTCCGTGGCGCTCCTCGCACTGGGCCACGAAGTCGCGCGCGTAGATGAGGTAGTCGATGATGCTGCCCGCGTCGGTCCACATGCCGAACAGGTAGTTGCCCTTGAAGAAGCTGTTGTGCCCGTAGGCCGCGTGGGCGATCACCAGCGCCTGCATGGCGGTGGAGTTTTCCTCCATCAGGTAGCTGATGCAGGGGTTGGCGTTGATGACCATCTCGTAGGCCAGGCCCATCTGGCCGCGCCGGTAGCGCCGCTCGATGGCCAGAAACTCCTTGCCGAAGCTCCAGTGGCGGTAGCCCACCGGCATGCCCGTGCTGGCGTAGGCGTCCATCATCTGCTCGGCCGAAATCACCTCCAGCTGGTTGGGGTAGGTGTCCAGGCCATAGCGCTCGGCCGTGGCGGCAATGACGGCGTGGTAGCGCTCGATCAGCTCGAAGCTCCAGTCGCTCGGGTCCGGCAGGGGGTGCGTGGGGTGCTTGCCAGCCGGCAGGGGCGCGCGCGGCACACCGCGCGGGTGGCGCTCGCCGGGGGCGCCGGGCTTCCAGGGGTGGGCGCCCGCCCGGCGGGCCAGCACGGGGTAGCGCGAGGGGTTCATGCCTGCACCCCCTCCTTCCTGAACAGGTCGCGAAACACGGGGTAGATCTCGCCCGGCGCGGACACCATGCGCATGGCGAAGTGCGGAAACAGCGGCGGCAGCTGGCTGTAGGCGGCCCACAGGTCCTGCTCGTCGGGCGCCACCTGGACGTAGGCGAAGTAGCGCACCCGCGGCAGGATCTTGCCGGCCAGCAGACTGCGGCACAGGCTGCTGTCGTTGCTGAAGTTCTCGCCGTCGCTGGCCTGGGCGACATAGATGTTCCAGTCCTCCACCGGGTAGCGCGCCTGCATGATCTGGTCGAGCAGCACCAGGGCGCTGCTGACCACGGTACCGCCGCTCTCCTGGGAGTGGAAGAACGCCTCCTCGCCCACCTCGTCGGCCCGCGTGTGGTGGCGGATGAAGACGACGTCGATCTTCTCGTAGTGCCGCGTGAGAAACAGGTACAGCAGGATGAAAAAGCGCTTGGCCAGGTCCTTGCGCTGCTCGTCCATGGAGCCGGACACGTCCATCAGGCAGAACATCACGGCCTGGCTGCTGGGTATGGGCAGGCGCGTGCGATTGCGAAAGCGCAGGTCGATGGGGTCGAGAAACGCCACCTTGCGCAGGCGCGCCTGCAGCGCGTCGATGCGCGCCTGCAGCGCGGCGCGCGCGGCCTCGTCGGCGCCCTCGCCCTGCGCCAGCAACTCGTCCAGCTCGCCTTGCAGCGCCTCCAGTTCGCGCCCGGGCTGCTTGGTCAGGGCGATGCGCCGGCCCAGGGCGCCGCGCATGGTGCGCAGCACGGCCAGGTTGTGCGGTGTGCCGTCGTGGCTGTAGCCGGCCCGGCGCGTGCGAAACAAAGGGGTTTCGCCCAGGTGGGTGCGCAGCAGGCGCGGCAGGGCCAGGTCCTCGAAAAAGAGCTGCATGAACTCTTCCTTGGACAGGGTGAAGCTGAAGTCGTCTTCTCCCTCCCCGCTGTCGCTGGCCTGCGAGCCGGCGCCGCCGCCGCCCTCGGGCCGGGCAATGCGGTCGCCCCGCACGTGCTCGACGTTGCCCGGGTGCACGGTGTCGCGGATGCCGCCCGCGCCGTGGCGAAACACCGGCTCGCGGATGTCCCGGCGCGGGATGGTGATGGTCTCGGCCTGGTCGATGTGGCGAATGTCGCGCCTGGACACGGCCCGGCGCACGGCCTCGGCGATCTGATCTTTGTAGCGGCGCAAAAAGCGCTCGCGGTTGCCCACCGACTTGTTCTTGCCGGCGAGGCGGCGGTCGATGATGTGCAAGGCCATGTCAGTTGTTCCTGGCGCAGGGCGGCGTACACCGGCCATGAACCCCAAAGAGCCGAGCGGCCGCGGAGCAGGCCAGGCCAGCGATCGCCGTGGCCGGGGTCTCCCCGGTCACTGGCGATGCCCCCTCGAGGGGGGAGGCGAAACATCGCGAAGCGAGTGGAGACTGGGGGTGTTTCATTTCATGAACTTTTCCGCACGCGCAGGTACCACTCGCACAGCAGGCGCACCTGCTTGGACGTGTAGCCCTTGGCCTCCATGCGGGTGACGAAGTCCTCGTGCTTGCGCGCGTCCTCGGCGCTGGCCTTGGCGTTGAAGCTGATGACGGGCAGCAGCTCCTCGGTGTTGGAGAACATCTTCTTCTCGATCACCAGGCGCAGCTTCTCGTAGCTGGTCCAGCTCGGGTTCTTGCCCTGGTGGTTGGCGCGCGCGCGCAGCACGAAGTTGACGATCTCGTTGCGAAAGTCCTTGGGGTTGGCGATGCCCGCGGGCTTTTCGATCTTCTCCAGCTCGGCGTTGAGCGCGTTGCGGTCGAACACCTCGCCGGTATCGGTGTCGCGGAATTCGCTGTCCTGGATCCAGTAGTCGGCGTAGGTGACGTAGCGGTCGAAGATGTTCTGGCCGTACTCGCTGTAGCTCTCCAGGTACGCGGTCTGGATCTCCTTGCCGATGAACTCGGCGTAGCGCGGCGCCAGCTGCTCCTTGATGTAGCCGACGTACTTCTGTTCCTGCTCCTGCGGGAATTGCTCGCGCTCGATCTGCTGCTCGAGCACGTACATCAGGTGCACCGGGTTGGCAGCGATCTCCTGGCTGTCGAAGTTGAAGACCTTGGACAGGATCTTGTAGGCAAACCGCGTGCTGATGCCGCTCATGCCCTCGTCGACGCCGGCATAGTCGCGGTATTCCTGATAGCTCTTGGCGCGCGGATCGGTGTCCTTGAGGTTCTCGCCGTCGTAGACCTGCATCTTGGAGAACAGCGACGAGTTCTCGGGCTCCTTCAGCCGCGTCAGCACGGCGAACTGCGACATCATCTTGAGCGTGCCGGGCGCGCACACGGCGTGGGCCAGCGAGGATTCGCGGATCAGCTTCTCGTAGATCTTGACCTCTTCGCTGACGCGCAGGCAGTACGGCACCTTGACGATGTAGATGCGGTCCAGAAAGGCCTCGTTGTTGCGATTGTTGCGAAAGGCTTTCCATTCGCTCTCGTTGCTGTGCGCCAGCACGATGCCGTCGAATGGAATGGCGCCGAAGCCCTCCGTGCCCTTGTAGTTGCCTTCCTGCGTCGCAGTCAGCAGCGGGTGCAGCACCTTGATGGGGGCCTTGAACATCTCGACGAACTCCAGCAAGCCCTGGTTGGCCAGGCACAGGCCGCCCGAATAGCTGTAGGCGTCGGTGTCGTCCTGGGCAAAATTTTCCAGCTTGCGGATGTCCACCTTGCCCACCAGGCTGGAGATGTCCTGGTTGTTCTCGTCGCCCGGCTCGGTCTTGGCGATCGCCACCTGCTTGAGGATGCTGGGGTAGCGCTTGACGACGCGGAACTGGCGGATGTCGCCGCCATACTCCTCCAGGCGCTTGACGGCCCAGGGCGAGAGCACATGATTCAGGCAGCGCCGTGGAATGCCGAACTGATCCTCCAGCACCGGACCGTCCTCGGCCGCGTCGAACAGGCCCAGCGGCGATTCATTGACCGGCGAGCCCTTGAGCGCGTAGAACGGCACCTTCTGCACCAGGTATTTCAGGCGCTCGGCGATCGAACTTTTACCCCCGCCCACCGGGCCCAGCAGGTACAGGATCTGCTTGCGCTCTTCCAGCCCCTGGGCCGCGTGGCGGAAGAAGCTCACCACCTGGTCGATCGCCTCTTCCATGCCGTAGAACTCGGAAAAAGCGGGGTAGCGGCGAATGACCTTGTTGGCAAACAGGCGCGACAGGCGCGGGTCGTTGCGCGTGTCCACCATCTCGGGCTCGCCAATGGCCGCCAGCATGCGTTGGGCGGCGCTGGCGTAGGCCATGGGATCGCCCTGGCACAACGCGAGGTACTCGTCGATCGACAGTTCCTCTTCGCGCAGACGCGCGTGGCGCGCGACGGAGTTGCTGATGACATCCATATCAACTCTCCCGTTGCGGCCGGCTCGCACGTGAGTCGGGCCGCGAAGTTGCGGTGCCCGGGCTGCCGCACGTGGCTGATGCAGCGTCAGGCTTGCGCTTTGGACAGCATACGTCGGATGGGCGCGCGCTGCTGGCGTCACCCCGTCGATGTCATGGCTTCGGAGCGCCGCAGCCGCGCGCGCCATCGCCGCGCTGGCCCGCGTTCGATGTCGAATCGCGCCCTGGGTTCAATCCAATCCGCGCACGAGGGCGATGGCCTCGTCCACGCGCTCGACGGCGTGAATCGTGAGGCCTTCGAGCGCGCGGTCGGGCTTGCGCGGCGCGTTGGCCTTGGGCACCACGGCCACCGAAAAGCCCAGTTTGGCGGCTTCGCGCAGGCGCTCCTGCCCGCGCGGAGCGGGGCGCACCTCGCCCGCGAGGCCCACTTCGCCAAAGGCGATAAAGCCCTTGGGCAGCGGCTTGCCGCGCAGGCTGCTGGTGATGGCCAGCAGCACCGCCAGGTCGGCCGCGGGCTCGCTGATGCGCACGCCGCCCACGGCGTTGACGAACACGTCCTGGTCGCCCGTGGCCACGCCGCCATGGCGGTGCAGCACCGCCAGCAGCATGGCCAGGCGGTCGCGCTCCAGGCCCACCGACAGGCGCCGCGGGCTGATGCCGCCCGAGTCCACCAGCGCCTGAATTTCCACCAACATGGGCCGCGTGCCTTCCAGCGTCACCAGCACGCAACTGCCCGGCACGGGCTCGGCGTGTTGACTGAGGAAAATCGCGCTGGGGTTGCTCACGCCCTTCAGGCCCTGCTCGGTCATGGCAAACACGCCGATCTCGTTGACCGCGCCAAAGCGGTTCTTGATGGCGCGGATCAGGCGAAAGCTGCTGTGCGTGTCACCCTCGAAGTACAGCACCGTATCCACCATGTGCTCCAGCACGCGCGGGCCGGCCAGTTGCCCGTCCTTGGTCACGTGGCCCACCAGCACCAGCGCGCCACCGCCGGCCTTGGCCCAGCGCGTCAGGTGCGCCGCGCATTCGCGCACCTGCGCCACGCTGCCGGGGGCGCTGGTGAGCTGGTCGCTGTAGACGGTCTGGATCGAGTCGATCACCGCCACGGCGGGTTGCTGCGCGGCCAGCGTGGCCAGGATTTTCTCGAGCTGGATCTCGGCCAGCACCGGCACTTGCGAATCCGTCAAGCCCAGCCGCCGCGCGCGCAGCGCCACTTGCGCGCCGCTCTCCTCCCCCGTCACGTAGAGCGTTGGCTGGCCGGCCCGCTGCAGCGCATCCAGCGCCTGCAGCAGCAAGGTGGACTTGCCAATGCCCGGATCGCCACCGATCAGGGTCACGCCGCCGGCCACGATGCCGCCGCCCAGCACGCGGTCCAGCTCGGCCTGGCCGGTGGGCGTGCGCGCCACGTCCACAGCCTCGATGGCGGCCAGCGGCTGCACAGCGGCGCTGGGCGCCAGTGCCGAAAAGCGCGCACCCAGGCGGTTCTTGCCCGCGCCGGCGGCCGGCTCGGCCAGGGCTTCGGTCAGCGAGTTCCAGGCCCCGCAGGCCGGGCACTTGCCCAGCCAGCGCGCGCTGCTGGCGCCGCATTCGTTGCACACATAGATGGATTTCGGAGCGGCCATGCGTGGATCGTAGCCGCCCGTCGGATTCCTTCGGGCGATTCCTTCGGGCGGGCAGGAGGACAATGCCGATCCTTCAGTCCATGAACCCTTGTGCGTCCCAAGCCCCCATCGGCGTTTTCGACAGCGGCATCGGCGGCCTGAGCGTGTTGCGCGCGCTGCAGGCCGAGCTGCCGCACGAGCGCTTCGTCTATCTGGCCGACACTGGCCACGCGCCCTATGGAGAGCGGGGCGATGCCTTTGTCATCGCGCGGTCGCTGGCCATTGCCGGCTGGCTGTGTGGCGCGCAGGGCATCAAGGCCCTGGTGGTGGCCTGCAACACCGCCACGGCGGCGGCGGTGCACGCGCTGCGCCAGCAGCACCCCGGGTTGATCGTGGTGGGCGTGGAGCCCGCGCTCAAGCCCGCGGTGGCGGCCACGCGCACCGGCCGCATCGGCGTGATGGCCACGCGCGGCACGCTGGCCAGCGCCAAGTTCGCGCAGCTGCTGCAGTCCCTGCATGGGCAGGCGGACTTTGCGCTGCAAGCCTGCGACGGCCTGGCCGACGCCATCGAGCAGGCGGCGGCCCCGGGACCGGCTGCGGATGACAGCCAGAGTGCTCTGAAAATAGAAGCGCTTTGCGCCCGTTACACAAGCGCCATGGGCCCATTTGGCACGCAAGCGGGGGCAGTGGACACGCTGGTGCTGGGCTGCACGCACTACGTGTTCGCGCGAGACGTGCTGCGCCGCCTGGTGGGGCCCGGCGTGCAATTGGTCGACACCGGCGCCCCCGTGGCGCGCCACACGCGCCGCCGGCTGGCCCAGGCCGGCCTGCTGGCGCCGGGCGACGGACCGGGCGCGCTGCGCCTGTTCAGCACGGGCGATCCGGCCCGCCTGCACGCCGCCGCCGCGCGCTGGTTGCAGGCGGGCGTGGACGCGGCCGAAGCGGTGGCGCTGCCGACCGGCGACAGCCCGGGCTGCGTCAGTCCCAACCCAGACCAAGCGCCCGCGTGATCTCGGCCGCGGGCGCGCTGCGGCAGCCGCTGGCGTTCTGGCCGCACCAGAAGTGGGTGAAGTCCAGGCAGCCCTGCTTTTCGGCCTGCGTGCGCAGATACGACATGGCGGCCGTGGCCAGCGGAAAGGCCGAGGGCGCGCGGCTCATCGGCCCCAGCTCGCGCATCACGCGGTTGACGATGCCGCGCGCGGGCCGGCCGGTGATCAGGTTGGTGATGACGGTGTGCCGCGCGGCCTCGCTTTGCAGCGCGGCGCGATGGGCGGCGGTGGTCAGCGCCTCGTCGGCGCACAGATAGGCCGTGCCCACCTGCACGCCGGCGGCGCCCAGCGCCCGCGCGGCGCGCACGCCGGCCGCGCTGGCGATGCCGCCGGCGGCGATGACGGGCACGCGCACCGCCGCCACCACCTGCGGCAGCAGCGCGAAGCTGCCCATCTGCTCGCTCAAATCATCACTGAGGAAGTGGCCTCGATGCCCGCCCGCCTCCAGCCCCTGGGCGATGATGGCGTCGGCGCCGTGCTCCTCAAGCCATAGCGCCTCGCGCACGGTGGTGGCCGACGACAGCACGAAAGCGCCCCAGGATTTGACGCGCGCCAGCAGCGCCGGCGCGGGCAGGCCGTAGTGAAAGCTGACCACTGGCGGCTTGAATTCGGCCATCAGCTCGGCCGCATCGGCGCTGAAGGGGGCGCGGCCCGGGCCGGTTGGCACCGCGTCGATGTCCAGGCCGAACTCGTCGAAATAGGGCTTGAGTGCCGCGCGCCAGGCGGCTTCGCGCGCGGCGTCGGGCACGGGCGGCGTGTGGCAAAACCAGTTGACGTTGTAGGGCAGGCCGCTGGCGGCCATCACGGCCAGTTCGCGTCGCAGCGCATCGGGCGCCAGCATGGCACAGGGCAGCGCACCCAGGGCGCCGGCGCCGCTGACGGCCAGCGCCATGGCGCTGGCCTGCGCACCGGCCATGGGCGCTTGCAACAGGGGCCAGCGCAGGCCCAGGCGGTCTTGAAGCGGGGATGAGGACATACCCTGATTGTGCGTGGCTTGCGTTGCAGGCAGAAATTTAATATATTAAATAAATGCCGCGCGCCATCCCCTTCGCCCACCGCAACCTGCCCCTGCTGCTGCTGAAGGCGCGCGAGGCGCTGATGCAGCACCGTCGGCCGGCCTTGCGCGCGCACGGCCTGTCGGATCAGCAGTGGCGCGTGCTGCGCGTGCTGCGCGAGCATGCCGACGATGGGCTGGAAACCGGCCTGCTGGCCGAGCGCGCCTACATCCTGGGCCCCAGCCTGACGGGCATGCTGGCGCGCATGGAGCGCGATGGCCTGGTCACGCGCCAGCGCAGCGCCGAGGACGCGCGGCGCAGCCTGGTGCGGGCGACGCGCCAAGGGCGTGCGCTGGCCGACGAGCTGTCGGCCTCGATCGAGGCGCAGTACGAGGATCTGGCCGGGCACCTGGGTCGCGCCCGGCTGACGCAGCTGTATGGCCTGCTGGACGAGTTGATCGCGCTGCCGCCGCATGAGGACGTGCCCACGCAGAGCGAAGAACTGGAGAGCGTGCGATGAGTTTCGATCTGCCCTGGCTGCCAGGCGGCACCGTGTACGGAACACTGCTGAACTTTCGGCGCGAGTTCGACCTGTGGGCGCCGAAGATGGCCCAGGCGCCCTACCAGGCCGCGCCCAAGGCGCCGGTGCTGTACGTCAAGACGGCCAATACCTTTGCGCCGCGCGGCGCGGCGGTGCCGGTGCCGGGCGAGGTGGAGATCGGCGCCACGCTGGGGTTGGTCATCGGCAGTTTCGAATCAAATGAGGCTGTGGCGAGCGCCAGTCAAGCGCAAAGCGCTATCAATCATGAAGTCGATGTCCTGGCCCGCGTGGCCGGTTGCGTGCTGATCGACGACCTGAGCCTGCCGCACGCCAGTTACTACCGCCCGGCCATTCGCTGGCGCAACCGCGACGGCTTTCTGGTCTGCGCGCCGGCCGTGACGCCGCTGCGCGAAATCGATATCAAGGCGCTGAAGATCGAGGTGCGCGTGAATGGCGCATGGGTGCAGACGGTGGATTTGTCCACCCTGATGCGCGATGCCGCCACCCTGCTGGCCGACGTGAGTGCCTTCATGACCCTGCAGCCCGGCGACGTGCTGCTGCTGGGCACCGACTGCCTGGCCGATGGCACGCGCCCGCGCGCGCGGGCGGGCGATCGCGTCGAAATCAGCGCGCCGGGTCTGGCCACTTTGACCCATACGCTCGCTGCGGAGGTGAGCGCCGTCAGGCCGCCCCAAGGCGCGAAGGCCCCCTCGGGGGGCAGCGCAGACACGCCAGTGCGGAGCGTGGGGGCCTATTCATCATGAAACTTGCCCGCATCGCCTGGGCCGGCGCGGTCCATGAGGCCATCGAGAGCGACGGTCAGCTCGAACTGCGCACGCCCGCCTTCAGGGGCCGACGCCTGTCCTTCGACGAAGTCGTGTGGCTTCCGCCGCTGGCGCCCGTGCCGCGCGCGCGCACGGTGTTGGCGCTGGGCCTGAACTACGCCGACCACGCGCGCGAGCTGGCCTTCAAGCCGCCCGAGGAGCCGCTGGCCTTTGCCAAGGGCGCCGCCTCGCTGATCGGCCACCGCGCCTTCACCGTGCGGCCCGACGGCGTGCAGAACATGCACTACGAATGCGAGCTGGCGGTGGTGATCGGCCGCGAAGCGAAGAACGTGAAAAAGGGCGATGCCCACGACTTTGTCGGCGGCTACAGCGTGGCCAACGACTACGCCATCCGCGACTATCTGGAGAACTGGTATCGGCCGAATCTGCGCGTGAAGAACCGCGACACCTGCACGCCCATCGGCCCCTGGCTGGTGGATGCGGCGGACGTGCCCAACCCGATGAACCTGCGCCTGACGACCCACGTCAACGGCGTGCTGACGCAGCAGGGCACCACGGCCGACATGGTGTTTGACGTGGCCACGCTGATCGAATACTTCAGCAGCTTCATGACGTTGTACCCGGGCGATGTGATCCTGACCGGCACGCCCGATGGCGTGGTGGATTGCCCGGTGGGCTCGGTGGTGGTCTGCGAGATTGAAGGCATCGGCGCCTTGCAGAACACCCTTGTTTCTGAATCAAATCGGACTCCATCGCCCACCAGATAAGTGCAAGCAGCTATGAAAATTGATCACCTCATCAACGGCAAACCCGTTGCCGGCCGCGACTACTTCGAGACCATCAATCCCGCCACGCAAGGCGTGCTGGCCGAAGTTGCGTCCGGTGGCGAGGCCGAGGTGCACGCGGCCGTGGCGGCAGCCAAGGCGGCCTTCCCCAAATGGGCCGGCCTGCCCGCCACCGAGCGTGCCAAAAAAATGCGCGCCCTGGGCCAGTTGATCGCCCAGCACGTGCCCGAGCTCGCGCGCACCGAGACCGACGACACCGGCCAGGTGATCGCGCAGACCGGCAAGGGCCTGATCCCGCGCGCAGCCGACAACTTCGACTACTTTGCCGAGATGTGCGTGCGCGTGGACGGCCACACCTATCCCACGCCCACGCACCTGAACTACACGCTGTTCCACCCCGTCGGCGTGTGCGCGCTGATCAGCCCGTGGAACGTGCCCTTCATGACGGCAACGTGGAAGGTGGCGCCCTGCCTGGCCTTTGGCAACACGGCGGTGCTGAAGATGAGCGAGCTCAGTCCGCTGACCGCCGCGCGCCTGGGCGAGCTGGCGCTGGAGGCGGGCATCCCGGCCGGCGTGCTGAACATCGTGCACGGCTTTGGCAAGGAGGCGGGCGAGCCGCTGTGCGCCCACCCCGACGTGCGCGCCATCAGCTTCACCGGCTCCACCGCCACCGGCAACCGCATCGTCCGGGCGGCGGGCCTGAAGAAGTTCAGCATGGAGCTGGGCGGCAAAAGCCCGTTCGTGGTCTTCGACGACGCCGACCTGGAGCGCGCGCTCGACGCCGCCGTGTTCATGATCTTTTCCAACAACGGCGAGCGCTGCACCGCGGGCAGCCGCATCCTGGTGCAGCAGAGCATCTATGCCGACTTCGCGGCGAGGTTCACCGAGCGCGCGAAGAAGATCACCGTGGGTGACCCGCAGGATAAAAAGACCATCGTCGGCCCGATGATCTCGCCGGCCCACCTGGCCAAGGTGCGCCACTACATCGAACTGGGGCCCAGGGAGGGCGCGCAGATGCTGTGCGGCGGCATCGACCGCCCGGCCTATGCACCCGAGCTGGCCGCGCACGTCAAGCAGGGCAACTTCGTCTGGCCCACGGTGTTTGCCGACGTGGACAACCGCATGCAGATCGCGCAGGAAGAAATCTTCGGCCCCGTCGCCTGCCTGATCCCGTTCAAGGACGAGGCGTACGCTATCGCGCTGGCCAACGACATCCAGTACGGCCTGTCCAGCTACGTGTGGAGCGAGAACATCGGCCGCGCCCACCGCGTGGCCGCCGCCATCGAGGCGGGCATGTGCTTTGTCAACAGCCAGAACGTGCGCGATCTGCGCCAGCCCTTTGGCGGCACCAAGGCGTCGGGCACGGGGCGCGAGGGCGGCACCTGGAGCTACGAGGTTTTTCTGGAGCCCAAGAACGTCGCGGTGTCGATGGGCTCGCATCACATTCCGCATTGGGGTGTATGACAAACCTGAAATATCGACATACAATCAAATTTCTTTGTATGTCAATTCTGGAGTTCGCATGCTGACACTTCGACTGCCCAAAGCCCTGGAAGCCGAATTTCTCGACTACTGCGCGCGCCATCGACTGAGCAAGACCGAGGCGGGCCTGACGGCTCTGCGCAAGCTGTTGATTGCCGAGAAGGCGCCGCTGCCCATCCCGGAGGACGACCCGCTCGCCAAGTGGATCGGCGTCATCAAGGAAGGCCCGAGCACCGACGAGTGGATGCGCACCACGCGCGGCGATGACTGGAATCGCCCGTGATCCTGGTGGACACCAACGTTCTGCTGGACATTTTCAAGCGCGACCCGGTGTGGATGCCGTGGTCTGCGCAACACCTGCGCCTTGGCCAGACGCGCGGGCTGGCCATCAACATCGTGGTCTACGCAGAGCTGGCGGGGTATCCGGGACTTGACTTCGATCTGGATGCTTTCCTGAGCGAGCAATCCATTTCCATGCCCGACATCAGTCGCGCCGCTGCGCGAGAAGCCGCGCTGGCCTTCAGGCAGTACCGTCAGCGTGGTGGCGCACGCACGGGGGTGTTGCCTGATTTCTTCATCGGCGCGCAGGCGCTGGTCGATGGCTGCACGCTGCTGACGCGGGACGCGGGGCGCTATCGCAGCTATTTCCCGGGGCTGGATCTGGTTTGCCCCTGAACCCAGCACAGAAGGAGCCATGAGATGGGAACCCTCGCCCTCGCCGCCAAGATCACCCACGTGCCCAGCATGTACCTGAGCGAGCTGCCCGGCAATCGCCAGGGCACGCGCCAGGACGCCATCGACGGCCACCGCGAGATCGGCCGGCGCTGCCGCGAACTGGGGGTGGACACGCTGGTGGTGTTCGACACCCACTGGCTGGTCAACGCCGGCTACCACCTCAACTGCGCGCCACGCTGGGCCGGCACCTACACCAGCAACGAGCTGCCGCACTTCATCAGCAACATGGCCTACGCGTTCAACGGCAATCCCGGGCTGGGGCGGCTGCTGGCCCAGGCCTGCAACGCGCAGGGCGTGCAGACGCTGGCACACGACGCCACCACGCTGCAGCCCGAATACGGCACGCTGGTGCCCATGCGTTACATGAACGCGGACGAGCACTTTCGGGTGGTGTCGGTGTCGGCGCTGTGCACCAGCCACTACCTGAACGACAGCGCGCGCCTGGGCTGGGCCATGCGCGAGGCGGTTGAAAAGCACTACGACGGCACCGTCGCCTTTTTTGCCAGCGGCTCACTGTCGCACCGCTTTGCGCAAAACGGCCTGGCGCCCGAATACGCGTTCAAGATCTGGAGCCCGTTCCTGGGGCGGCTGGATCACCAGGTGGTCGAGATGTGGAAGAGCGGCGAGTGGAGCGACTTCTGCGCCATGCTGCCCGAGTACGCCAGCAAGGGCCATGGCGAAGGCTTCATGCACGACACCGCCATGCTGCTGGGCGCCCTGGGCTGGTCGGCCTACGACGGCCGCGCCGAGGTCGTCACGCCCTACTTCGCCGCCTCGGGCACGGGGCAGATCAATGCGGTGTTTCCCGTCACGCCACAAGATGGCACGGCGGTGCCGCCGCCCGAGGCCTCGCGCGCCGCGGGCTTCAAGTCAAGCGCGCGACTGTGAGGACCCCATGCCCCATCTGGTGATTCTTTACTCCGGCAATCTCGACGCCATCGTGGACATGCCTGCCTTGTGCCGCGAGGCGGCTGACGCCATGCTCGCCGTGCGCGACGAGGTGGAGGCGCAGGTCTTTCCCAGCGGCGGCACGCGCGTGCTGGCCTACCCGGCGCCGCACTTCGCCCTGGCCGACGGCGGCGCGGCCGGCCGCGCGGCGGGTGCTGGCAAGACGGGCATCAGCGGCCCCGACCCGGGCGAATACGCCTTCATGTACGCCAGCCTGCGCATGGCGCGCGGGCGCAGCGCGGCGGTGCAGCAGCGCGCGGGCGAGGCGGTAACGAAGGCGCTGCGCGCACGGCTCGATCCGCTGATGGCCACGCGCCACATCGGCCTGACGGTGCAGGTGGACGAGGGCGCGGAGGTGTTCGATGCCAAGCACAGCACGCTGCACCCGCTGTTTCGCAAGCCCTGATGCCATGCTGACCGAAGGACAAATCCAGGCCCTCGCCGCCGAACTGCACGCCAGCGAAAAGTCGCGTCAGCCCGTCGAGCACTTCTCCAAGCGCTTTCCCGGCATGACGGTGGCGGACGGCTACCGCATTGGCCGCGCGTGGGTGGCGCTGCAACTCAATGAAGGCCGCAAGATCATCGGCCACAAGATCGGGCTCACGTCGCGTGCCATGCAGATCAGCAGCCAGATCGACGAGCCCGACTACGGCACGCTGCTTGACAGCATGCTGTTCACCTGCAAGCCGGGCCAGGTGCTGGAAATTCCGGCCCAGCGCTTCATTGCGCCGCGCGTCGAGGTGGAGCTGGCCTTCGTCCTGAAGTCCGAGCTGAAAGGCCCGGATATCGGCGTGGAACAAGTGCTGGCTGCTACGGAATATGTAACGCCCGCGATCGAGATCATCGACGCGCGCATCGAGCAGTTCGACCGCCACACCCGCGCCATGCGCAAGGTGCAGGACACCATCAGCGACAACGCGGCCAACGCCGGCATCGTCGTCGGCGCCGGCCGCTTTGACGCGCGCGCCATCGACCGTGCCTGGGTCGGCGCCATCCTGCGCCAGAACGGCGTGGTCGAGGAAACCGGCCTGGCCGCCGGCGTGCAGGGCGACCCGGCCATCGGCATTGCGTGGCTGGCGGGCAAGCTGGCGCCCTGGGGCGAGTCGCTGCAGGCCGGCCAGATCGTGCTGGCCGGATCCTTCACGCGCCCCGTGGCGGCCAAGGCGGGCGATGCGTTCGAAGCCGACTATGGGCCGCTGGGCAAGCTGGCGTTCAAGTTCGTCTAGGGCCCGGTGCAGGCGGCCGCACGCCCGACGCGAAGGGCTTGCCGAGGACAGAGCCGCGCCTGAGCGAGGCCTTGCTCGGCCATCCGGTCAGACCGTCGTTGACATCCCCGCGTCACCCTCCGCGCAGTTCGCGCAGGCGAATGAAGGCCAGCGCCGCCATCACCGCGTCGTTCAGCGCATCGTGCGCCTCGCGCATGGGAAGGCCCAAGTCGGCCATGATGGTGGCAAAACGCAGGTCGATGTCGGCCTGGTCGTGCTGCTTGTAAGGCGACAGCTGACGGAACTTGTGGTCGTAGTACAGGCGCGAGACCTCGATCTGCGGCTGCGGCAGGCCGATGCCCAGCAAGGGCCGCACGATGCGGTTGAGCATGGCGACGTCGAACTCCAGGTAGTAGCCCACCAGCGGGCGCGCGCCGATGAAGTGCAGCAGGCGGCGCGCCGCCTCGGGCGCGGGCAGGCCGCCGGCGACGTCCTGCTCGCGCAGCCGGTGCACGCGGATGCTGTCGGCGGACACACCCTTCTCGGGCCGGATGAGCACTTCCAGCCGCTGGCTCGTCAAAATGCGCCGGCCCTGGATGCGGACGGCGCCGATGGCGATGATCTCGTCGCTGCGGGTGTTCAGGCCCGTGGTCTCGCAGTCCAGCGCCACCCACTCGTCCTGCGGCGGCGCGTCGAACAGAAACGCCCATTCGCCACCCTGCAGGCGCTGGCGCGCACGGCGGGTCTTGAGGGCATCCCACCAGCTCATAAGGCGTTGAGCCGAAAGCGCTGGCGCAGCAGCGCCTTGAAGCGCTTGACCACGCCCAGCGCGTCTTTCAGCAGGTCGCGCTCCAGCGTGGACAGCGACTGCGGATCGACCGCGCCACTGACGGCCTGGCCGCGGTCCAGCTCGGCCAGACCGGCCTTGAGCTTGAGCATCATCAGCAACTGCAAGGCGTCGGTCAGATCGCGCGCCATGTCGGCATCCAGCACCTGCGCGTCCACCAGACGGATCAGCCGCTCGGTGGTGGCGGTGTCGGCCACGCGGTGCGCCAGCGCCAGGCTGCGCACGCCGTGCACGATGGGGAAGATGCCTTCCTTCTTCAGATCGAGCCGATCGGCGCCGTCGCCCAGCAGCCGGTGCCACCAGCGCCCGCTGCCCGAAAACAGGTCGATGGCGGCGGCAAAGCGCGCCAGCATGACGTCGTTGTCGGTGGCCAGCGACCACAGCGCGTCGCGCACGCCTGCCAGCAGCGCGGCGTCACCGGCCACGGCGTGGGCATCCAGAAAGATCGCCAAATTCATCAGGCTGTCGGGGCTGGGCATGACCAGCCACTCGCGCACGGTGCGCGAAAAATCCGCCACCGGCATGCGCCAGGCCGGGTTGCTGAGCATGATGCGGCCCGGGCACGGCGGGTAGCCAAAGCGCTCCAGCGCGCTAGAAAAGCGCTCGCAGATGGCCGCCAGATCGGCCGGCGGCGCGTAGCCGTCGCGCAGGATCAGCGCGTTGTCCTGATCGGTCTTCAGCAACTGCTCGCCGCGGCCTTCGCTGCCCATCACCAGCAGGCAACTGGCGGCCACCAGATCGGGCGGCGCGATGAGCTGCCAGGCGCGCTCGAACAGGCGCGCATTCAGGTCCTGCACCATGCGCGCGATCAGCATCACCTGCGTGCCGCCGCGAAACTGCCGACCGATCATGTCGGTGATCTGCTGCGCCGCCTCGGCCAGTTCGTCGATGCCGGTGGCGGCATTGATGCGCAGGCCGATCAGCATCGAGTGGTTGGACAGGAAGCTGAACACGTCCAGCGCCTCCAGAACGCCGTGCACCTGGTCGCCCTCGCGCACCACCACGCGGTGGATGTGGTGGCGCACCATGGTGGCCAGCGCGTCGCCCACCTGGGCCGAGGGCCGTACGCTGATCAGCGACCAGTTGGCCAGCTCGCCCACCGCGATCTGCTCGAGCGCTCGCCCCGACAGGATGGCCCGCTGCAAGGCGTTGGTGGTGAACATGCCGAGCAGAGGCGGGCTCTGGCGCGCGTCGCGCACCAGCACGTTGGTGGTGCGCTCCTGCTGGAACAGGCGCACCACCGAGACGACGTCGGTGTCGTGCTCGACGATGTGCGCCGGACGCACATAGGCCTCGTCCACGCGCGAGAGGTTGAGCGCCTGCAGCTCGCTGCTGCTGCGCCGCTGGCCGACGGCGCTCAGCTTGGCACCCAGGTCCGAGAACAGCAGCGCGCCGAAGTCGGCGTTGGCGGCGATCAGGTCGTTGACGGTCTGGTGCGCCAGCTCGTAGGCCAGCACCTCCTCGTCGGCGACGAAGCGGCTGCTGGACTTGCCGGCCACCAGGCCGCGCCCGTCGAAGCAGTCGTCGGGGCCGTAGCGGGCCACGCACTCGTCGCCGTCGAACTGGCTGACGCGCCCCTTGATGAGTACGAACAAATGGCGCGGCGCGGCGCCCACGTCCAGGATCACCTCGCCCGCGCGAAAGTAGGCGATGTCCACGTGCTCGCGCACCAGGCGCTGCTGCTGCTGGGTGAGGCAGTCGAAGGGCGACGCGGCGAAGTTGAAGGCATTGGGCATGGCGGTGCGCGGCTCGTCTTGGGCCATGCGGGCTGGCCCCGGGGCATTTTCACCCGGTCATCCGGAATGCACCAAACCATCATGAAGCGGCGCACTGACGCGGGTCTGACGCGCGCCAGCGCCGTCCACCAAACGGTGGATGACGCGCCGGGCGAACGCGAGTCCACTTGGGAACATGCACTGGCAGCAGCGGCATGGCTTGCGGGGCGCGGCGCGAAAGGCGAAGCAGCCCGAAGTCGGCGCCGACGGGACGCGGCATGCCGATCAAGCTGCCAGGCCAGAAGTCGAAGGGCAAACCCATGCTTGCATCCACCCCCTGGAACGACCCGATGGCCATGGCGATCGGATGGTTTTATCTGGTGACGAACTCGGTTCGCATCCTCACCTACATCCCGCAGATCATCGCGGTCTGGCGTTGCCGCGATGGTGCGCGCGCAATCTCGCTGCTGACCTGGGGCTCGTGGACCGTCTCGAACATCGCTGCCGTCCTGTACGGCATGCTGGTGGTGAACGACACGTTCTTCATCGCGATCTCGACGATCAACCTGATCGGTTGCGGAGCGGTGACCGTGATTGCGGCACACCGACGCATCGACGCCCTGGCGACGCCCATGGCGCGGGTCTGGCGGCGCTGGCCGCGCAACGGCGGCAGCATTGCGGGCGAACCGGTTTCCAGGCTTGTCTCCGTGCGTTCGGATGCCGACTTCAGCGCGCCCAAGGGCGCGATCCAGTGACCGCCTTCGACGCGCCAGCGAGCGCAGTGTCCTTCCTGGACTCAAGACGCCGGATCAACCGGCGCCAGCCTCACGCCGCCGGGCAAAAGCGTCCATCGGCCTGCATTTGCACGGCCCCCATGGCCTGCAACTCGTCCAGGTGTTGGCCGATGCTGCGGCGCTCGGCGCACTCGACATAGGGCAGCTCGAAGCCCGGCGGATACAGCAGCCGGCGCGCCACCAACTCATCGAGCGTGTGCGGGCGCTCGCGCAGGTAGCCCAGCAGGCGCTCGCTGCGCTCGTCGATCTTGCCGGCAAAGCGCGCCAACGCCTGAAGGAAGTCGGCGCGCTCGGTCAGCACGCCGCGGTGGTGCGAGGTCACCCACACGCGGGCATCGATGTCCCTGACCCGATGCAGGCTGCGGCGAAACTGGGCCAGGTCGGACGTGGCATCGCCGTAGTACGGGCCAAAGCCCGTCAGGTCGATGTCGCCGATGAAGGCCAGGCCTTCGCTCTCGACCACCAGCGCCGAGTGGCCCGCCGTGTGGCCGGGCAGGTGGTGGGCGCGCACGCGCACGCCCCCGCCCAGCTCCCACAGCGCGCCGTCGGTGTAGCCGGTGGCGTCGGGTCGGGGCGCGTAGTCGAAGTCGCGCTCGATCATGGGCTTCATCTGCGCCAGCACCGCATCGGGGTAACCGTAGTGGCGGCCGAGGCCGGCCCAGGACTGGGCGGCGGCCAGGTCGCCCTCGTGCACCTGCACGGTCGCGCGCCGCAAACGGCCCAGGGCCACCATGTGGTCCTCGTGCACGTGGCCCAGGATGATGGCGTCCACATCGTCCAGCTCGGGCCCGATGTGGCGCGCCACCTGCGGCGTGTCGAAGGCCACGCGCGCATCCGCGCCCTGCACGATGACCTGGTTGCCGTCGGGGTACTTGCCGGACTTCTCGCCCAGATACACGCGCACGGCGCCGAATTGAAGGGCCTGCATGGCGTGCCTACCGCCGGATGCCGACCGCCACGCCAGCGGGCGCCGACCAGGCCTCGTCCAGCGCCGCGCGCTCGGCCCCGCCGACCAAGTGCGCGCGCAGCATGGGCAGCGCGTCAAAGCCCCAGAACACGCGGCCATCGACCCCGAAACTGGGCACGCCGAACACGCCGGCGGCAATGGCCTCGTCCGTTGCGCTGCGCAGCGCCTGCTTGACGGCATCGCTTGCAGGGTCGTGCGCGGGCGCCAGCGTGGCCGTCAACGCTGCCAGCCGCGCGGGGTCGTCAGCCGCTTCACCGCCGCGCCACACGTGGTGAAGAATCGTCTCCGTCACGTAGCGGTTGGGCGCCCCTTGGCGGGCACAGGCCCAGGCCAGGCGCAGCAGGCCGATGGGGTTGAAGGGATGCGCGGCCGGCAATTGCAGCGCGATGCCGTGCTGCGCAGCCAGCCAGGCCACCTGCCGATAGGTCCAGTCGCGCTTGGGAGCAATCTCGGCCGGACCCAGTTGTCCGTGATGCTTGAGCAATGCGGCAAACAGGATGGGCCGATACGTCACCTCATAGCTCAGGCCCTGCAACGCGCGCGGCAACTGCTCGAAGGCCAGGTGGGCATAGGGCGAGATGAAGTCGAGGTAAAAGTCGATGTGCTTCATGGTTGGCCTTGTGCCTGCATACGCCGGGCGTGGATGCGTCGCCAGACCGTGCGCTTGTCGTCCTCGTTCATCTGGCCCCACAGGCCGATTTCCTCCAGCCGGCGCTGGCAGCCTTCGCACCAGCCCGTCACCGCGCTGATGCGGCAGACCTGGATGCAGGGCGAAGGCACGGGGCCTTCATCCGAATCGGGGTCAAACTTGGCTCTGGCGCGCTCCGGGCAACCGCCGGCAGCTATTGTCTGAATAGCAAACGACATCAGCTTGGGACCTGCACCACATCGGCCACCGGCGCGTTGCCGGTCAGTCCCGCCAGGTCTTGCGGGCGCAGCTTGAACACGCCGTGCGGGTGGCCGGCCGCGGCCCAGATCTCGTCGAAGCGAAACAGCTCGCGGTCGATCAGCACCACCGGCGGCGTGGCATGCGCCACGGGCGAGACACCGCCAATCGTGAAGCCCGTCCTGGCCTTGACGAACTCGGCGTCGGCACGGCCCGTCTTGCCCACCAGGGCGTCGACCTTCTTCTCGTCCACGCGCCGGTCGCCCGAGGTGATGACCAGCACCGCCGCGTCGTCGCTCTTGCGCCGGAAGATGATGCTCTTGGCGATCTGCCCCACGGCAATGCCCAGCGCGTCGGCGGCCTGCTGGGCGGTGCGCGCCGCGTCGTCAAGCATCACCGGCGCGTGCGGGTGGCCGGCGGCTTGCAGGGCGGCGGCCACGCGTTGCACGGATTCGGGAAGGGTCATGACGTTCATGGTGTTTTGGGGAGCGGTCCGGGTGCACCGGCCTGGGAGCGCCGGCATCTTGCCGGCCTTCATTCTCGCCGGATTCACTCATGCCGGCGGGACGCCGGCGCTCCCGGAGCGCTCCCGGGCACTGCCAAAGGGCCAATCGCCCGCCCTGCGAACCAGGCAGGCCTTGACGGGGTTGCTCTCGATGTACGCAATCACGGCTTGCAAATGGCCTTCGTCGCGAATGTAGCGATCGAAGTATTCCCGCTGCCACAGCACGCCCTGCCGCCCCAAGGCCTGGGTGCGGATCTGGGCGGCGACAACGCCAGGGCATGACCGGACTGCGTCTCGATCAGCGCATGCACGTGGTTGGGCATGACGACCCAGGCCAGCAGGCGGTAGCGCTGCCCGTCGAAGTGCAGCAAGGCGTTTTCCACGGTTTGCGCGAGGGCGGGCTCACGCAGCAGGCATTCGCCGTGTCCGGCGTCGAGCTGGTCCTCCAGCCCTTGCCTGAAGTGCGCATCGTCCGCTTCACCGAGGCGCAGACGCTCGATGACTTGGGCGGGCAAAGCATCGGCCAGGCGAAAGGTGATGGACTGGATCAGGCTGGCGTGATCCAGGTGGGGCAGGTAGCCGCGGGAATGCCAACCCGTGACGGTTGTTGCGTTCACGCGGGTCTTTGCCGGCGAGACGCCGGCGCTCCCAGGATTGTTGCGCCTGGGAGCGCCGGCATCTTGCCGGCTGATGTTTTTGTCGGCGCTCCGCCCATCACCCCGCGCGCTTGTTCAGAACCGCCGTCGCCACGCGCGAGTTGGGCTTGCGCCCGAGCTGCTCGCTGATATAGTGCCCCGCATCGACCAGCCTGTCCAGGTCGATGCCGGTGTCGATACCCAGCCCGTGCAGCAGGTAGACCGCGTCCTCGCTGGCGACGTTGCCGGTGGCGCCCTTGGCGTAGGGGCAGCCGCCCAGGCCCGCCACCGATGACTGGAAGTTCCACACCCCCAGCTCCAGCGCGGCGTAGGTGTTGGCCAGCGCCTGGCCGTAGGTGTCGTGAAAGTGGCCGCTGACGTGGTCCACGTCGTAGTGCGCCAGCGCCGCCTCGATGGCCTTTTGCACCTTGCGCGGCGTGCCCACGCCGATGGTGTCGGCCACGTCCACGCGCTCGACGCCGATCGATTTCATCAGGCCCGCCAGCCGGCCCACCTTCTCGGGCGCGATTTCACCTTCATAGGGGCAGCCCAGCGCGCAGCTCATCGAGCCGCGAACCGCGATGCCCGCCGCCTTGGCGGCCTGCACGACGGGGGCGAAGCGCTCGATGCTCTCGGCGATCGAGCAGTTGATGTTCTTCTGGCTGAAGGCCTCGCTGGCCGCGCCAAACACCAGCACCTCGTCGGGCCGGTCCAGCAGCGCGGCCTCGAAGCCTTTCATGTTGGGTGTGAGCACCGAGTAGCGCACGCGTGGGTCGCGCGCGATGCTGCTCATCACGGCGTGGTTGTCGGCCATCTGCGGCACCCACTTGGGGCTGACGTAGCTGGTGACCTCGATTTCGCTCAGGCCGGCGGCCTGCAGGCGCTGTACCAGCTCGATCTTGACGGCGGCCGGCACCGGCTGCTTTTCGTTCTGCAGGCCGTCGCGCGGGCCGACGTCGATGATCTGGACACGGGTGGGGAGTGACATGGCAGGAATGACGGAATGGATGCGACGATGGTAGGCGCTTCAGCGCTCGGCCGCAGCCGCAAGGCGCAGCAGCTCCGCCCCTTCGGCCACCTGGTCGCCCGGGGCGTACAGCACCTCGCCCACCACGCCGTCCTGCGGCGCGGCGATGGTGTGCTCCATCTTCATAGCCTCCATCACTGCCAGCGGCTGGCCCTTGCTGACCTTGTCGCCGGCCTTGACGGCGATGCTGACGACCTTACCGGGCATGGGGGCCGTCAGACGCCCGCCCTCGCCCCCGCCCTCGCCGGCGCTGGCCAGGGGGTCGAGCTCGGTGATCTGCGCGGCGCCGGCGTCGCCGAAGATGTGCAGCACCTCGCCGCGGCGAAACACCCGCAGCACCTGGCGGCGGCCGTTGTAGCGCAGATCGATCGGCGCATCGGCGCCATGGCCCTGCGCCATGAAGTCGAGCGGCGCAGTGGGTGCATCGCCCACCTGCAGGCTCAGGCCGTCGTCCAGGTAGCGCAGCTTGGCCACCACCTTCTCGCCCTGGTAGTCGTAGTCGATGCGGCGCGAGGCCACGCCGTGCGAGCGAAAGCCGTCGCGGCGCGAGAACGGGTCGCTGCCCTCGCTGGCACGCTCGCCCAGCACCGCATGCGCGGCGGCGGCGGCCACGGCCAGCTCGACGCCCAGCGGGTCCTGGTTGAACAGGCGAGCCTGCTCGCGCTGGATCAGTGCCGTGTCCAGTTGCGCCTGGCTGAAGGCCGGCGTGGCCAGCACGCGGCGCAGAAACTGCACGTTGGTTTGCACGCCGACGATCTGCGTTTGCGCCAGCGCGGCGTCCAGCAGGCCCAGCGCCTGCTCGCGCGTGTCGCCGTGCACGATCAGCTTGGCGATCATCGAGTCGTAGAAGGGGCTGATGGCGTCGCCCTCGCGCACGCCGTCGTCCACACGGGTGGGGCCCACCTCAAACGCGCTGTGCGGCGGCTTGCGGTACACGTGCAGGGTGCCGGTGGCGGGCAAAAAATCCTTGTCGGGGTTCTCGGCGCAGATTCGCGCTTCGATGGCATGGCCGTGGATGCGCAAATCGCCCTGCTTGCACGGCAGCGGCTGGCCGGCGGCCACGCGCAGCTGCCACTCGACCAGATCCTGCCCGCTGATCGCTTCAGTGACCGGGTGCTCCACCTGCAAGCGGGTGTTCATTTCCATGAAGTAGAACTTGATTTGCTCGGGGTGCGCGTAGCCGCCCGGCTGCTCGGCGATGAACTCCACCGTGCCCGCGCCCACGTAGCCCACGGCGCGCGCCGCCGCCACCGCGGCCTCGCCCATCTGCTGGCGCAGCGCCGGCGTCATGCCGGGGGCGGGGGCTTCTTCGAGCACCTTCTGGTGGCGGCGCTGCACCGAGCAGTCGCGTTCGAACAGGTAGACGTAGTTGCCCTGGGTGTCGCCGAAAATCTGGATCTCGATGTGGCGCGGCTGCTGCACCAGCTTTTCGACCAGCACGGCGTCGTTGCCAAAACTGTTGATCGCCTCGCGCTTGCAGGACGCCAGCGCGGCGGCAAAGTCCTCGCTCTTGTGCACATCGCGCATGCCCTTGCCGCCGCCGCCCGCGCTGGCCTTGATCAGCACGGGGTAGCCGATGCGGTCGGCCTCGCGTTGCAGCAGCGCCGGGTCCTGGTCTTCGCCCTGGTAGCCGGGCACCAGCGGCACGCCGGCCTTGGCCATCAGGCGCTTGGATTCGGCCTTCAGGCCCATGGCCAGGATGGCGCTGGCCGGCGGGCCGATGAAGACCACGCCGGCATCGGCGCAGGCCTTGGCAAAGGCCTCGTTCTCGCTCAAAAAGCCATAGCCGGGGTGGATGGCCTGCGCGCCGGTGGCCTTGGCCGCGTCGATGATGCGCTGCCATTGCAGGTAGCTGTCCTTGGGCGCGCTGGCGCCGATGTGCACCGCCTCGTCGCAGGCCATGACGTGCTTGGCGTGCGCGTCGGCGTCGGAATAGACGGCAACGGTCTTGATGCCCAGGCGGCGGGCGGTGGCGGCCACGCGGCAGGCGATTTCGCCGCGGTTGGCGATCAGGATTTTTTCAAACATGGCGCCCTCCGCGGCTCATCGCCTGCTGCACGCTGCGCGTGCCAGGCCATTTGGCAAGCCCGCGCTGCGCGCGAACGCCGCGGTTGGCGATCAGGATTTTTTCAAACATGGCGCCCTCCGCGGCTCATCGCCTGCTGCACGCTGCGCGTGCCAGGCCATTTGGCAAGCCCGCGCTGCGCGCGAACGCCGCGATTGGCGATCAGGATTTTGGTGAACATTTCGATCTCCTCGTCAATGGATGGCGCCGGCAGCGCCGCCGGGCTCGGCGCGGTTGTTGCCGACAAAGCCCTTGAGCTTGCCCAGCACGATCTTCAGAAACTTGAACAGCAGCATCAGCAGCAGCGCCGACACCACCAGCATCACGGCCAGCGCGACGCCGAACAGCAGCGGGTGCTGCGTGGCCAGCCACATCACGCCGACGGCCAGTCCGTCCTCGAAGAACGAAGCCAGCCAGTTGCTGAAGGGCTCGGGGCTGGTGTTGATGGCCGCGCGCGTGGTGGCCTTGGTGGCAAACGAGGTGGCGGCCAGCGAGCCGCCCAGCAGGCCCGCCACCAGGCCCATGGTGGCCGAGTCGGCGCCGAACACGCCGGCGGCCAGCAGCGCGCCGGCCGGAATGCGGATGACGCTGTGCACCGTGTCCCACACACTGTCCACCCACGGAATCTTGTCGGCAAAGAACTCCACCGTCATCATGAAGCCGCTGGCAGTGAGCACCGCCGGGTGCATGAGCAGGCGCAGGTCGGGCGGCAGCGCGATCCAGCCGGCCGCGCCCATGGCGCCGGTGACAAAGACCACGGCATACAGCCGAAAGCCGCTGGCCCAGCCCAGCGCGGCGGCCAGCGCCAGCAGGCTGGGCATGTCCATGCGCGCCGCGGCGTGGCTGACGGCATCGCCCACCTGGCCGGCAGCGCTGCCGACGGCCGCGGTGGCATCGGCATCGGGGTGGATGCCCATGCCATGCAGCCACTGGACGATTCGAGCGATGAAATCTTGCATGAAAGACTCCATCACGTCGGCAGGCCCAAGCCGTCGAATACTATGATAATCATAGCTGCTTGCGCTTGCTGTACAAGCGCTGCGATCGAAATTGATTCATGAACCCGGCAATCATGATGTCACCAGCCAGTTTGGCTTGCGCTTTTGCAGGAAGCTTTGCACACCTTCCTTGCCCTCGTCGCTGGCACGGATGTCGGCAATGTCCTCGACCGTGCGCTCGATCAGCAGGCGCGAGATGTCGCGCTCGGCGACGTCCTGCACCAGGCGTTTGCATTGGCGCACGGCGTTGGGACTGGCGCTGACGAGGGCGTGCACGATCTCGCCGACCTTGGCGTCCAACGCGTCGGCGCTCGCCAGCTCGTGCACGAATCCGATGCGCAACGCCTCGGCGGCGTCAAAACGCTCGGCCGTCAAGAACCAGCGGTGCGCCGCGCGCGGCCCCATGGCGCGAATGACATAGGGGCTGATGGTGGCCGGGATCAGGCCCAGCTTGACTTCACTCAGGCAAAAGTGCGCGGTATCGACGCTGATGGCCACGTCGCACACGGCCACCAGCCCCATGCCGCCCGCGTAAACGTCACCTTGCACGCGGGCGATCGTGGGCTTGGGGCATTCGTAGATCGTGCGCAACATGAAGGCCAGCTGGGCCGCGTCCGCCAGATTTTCGTCGCGCGTGTAGTCGGCCATGCGGCGCATCCAGTTCAGGTCGGCCCCGGCGCAAAAGGCCGGGCCCTCGGCGGCCAGCACGATCGCGCGGATCTGGCTGTCGCCCCCCAGCCGCATGAAGGCCTCGGACAACTGGGCAATCACCTCGTCATTGAAGGCGTTGCGCACTTCGGGACGGACCAGCGTGACGGTGGCAACGTGGCCGCGGGTGTCGATGCGGACCGCAGAATTCATGGTTTGCCTTGCTCCTGTTGCAGCAGATAGACCCAATCAAGCTCGGGGCAGGGTTGGCCCAGCGCCGTCAGCGCCGCCGTGATTTGGCCGCGGTGATGCGTGCCGTGGTTGAAGACGTGGGCCAGCGTGGCGGCAAAGGGCAGCGAGGCTGCCAAGCCCTTGGTGGTGGTGTAGTCCAGCGTGCCGGCAAAGCGGCCTTCGCTGAACGTGGCGATCAACGGCGCCCAGCGCGTGCTGCCCGCGCGCAGGCGGGCGTCCAACGCCTGGCGATCGGCTTCGAGTTCGGCGCTCAGGGCCAGACGCAGCGACAGGCCTTCGGCGAAGCGCGCAAACCACAGCTGCTCGGCCACCAGCAGATGATTGAGCGTGCCGTGAATGCTCTTGAAAAACAGGCCCACGTCGCGCCGGTATTGGTCCTCACCCACTGGCGCCACTGCATCCAGCAGCCGCGCCGTGGCCCAGACGTTGTAGCGCGCCAGTTGGCTGAAGTGGGCGAGCGGGTTCATGACTGGCCTTTTGGCGCCAGCACGCGCTGCAGGAAAGCGTGCAGTTCGTCGATGGCGGCCGCGCGCGCCTGCGGGTTGCCGCCCTGCCGGATGTGGTGCGGGTCGGCGCCATTGGGCACGTCGGCGCGAATGCGCAGGGGCTCGGTGCCATCGAAGCCGTGCACGCTGCCCTCGTACACGCGCAGCGTCACGTCGTGGCCGGCCTGTTGCAGCCGCTCGGCCAGCGCGACGCAGGGCGCGGCCGGCGTCCAGTTGTCATTGGCGCCCAGCTGCATGAGCAGCGGCACCGGGGCCAGCATCGCCGAGCGCCGCTGCAGGGGCGCGCAGCCGGGATAGAACACCGCCACGCCCGCCAGACGCGGCACCGGCCCGCGGGCCGGATCGATGGCGCGCAAGGCGGTGCTGGCGCCGTTGGACCAACCCACCACGGCAACGCGCGTCGCGTCCACGCCGGGCTGGGCTTGCAGCCAGGCCACGGCGGCCCGCACGTCGGCATTGCGCTGGGCGCTGTAGTGATGGCGCTGGGCGTACGGCGTCTGGCACACGTGCTGGTGGTCGTGCGTGGTCCAGCTGTCGGGCAGCAGCACCGAATAGCCGGCCGCGTGCCAGCGCTCGGCATAGCCGCGAAAGCGTTCACTGATGGCGCCCTTGCGGGTGTACAGGCCGCCGCAGCCGTGCAGGCCGATGACCGCCGGGTGCGCGCCCGCGCCGGCCGCGGGCCACCAGTGCGCCACCAGGGCGGGCTCGGGGCTGTCGACCAGCTGGATGCGCTCCATCGGCGTGGTTTGGGCGCCCGCCTGCGCCCAAGCCAGCACCATGGCCAGCGCGGTCAGAACGCGCAGGGCCGTCACACGGTGAACCCGGTTCATCATCATTGCCCCCAAACCCGCAAGCCGCGATGCGCGGCCATGGCGTCGTAGTCGCGGTCGCTGTGCAGCAGCAGGTAGTCGCGGTCGATGCAGAAGGCGGCGATCATCACGTCGATGCCGCTGCGCACCGTGACGCCGCGTGCGCGCAGGTGGCGGTAGTGCTCGGCGGCGGCCAAGGCCACCTCTTCGCCACCGCAGGGCTCGATCCGCAGGGTTTGCAGCAGCAGGCGCGCCTGACGCAACGCGCGTTCTTCGCGGAAACCGCGCAGCACCTCATACAGCACGAGGTCGGGCACGATCAGCCGCATGTGGCCGTCGTGCAGCAGACGCCGCAACTCAACGCGCGCCGCCGTGTCGCGGGCATTGAAGTAGTCGATCCAGACGCTGGAGTCAACGACCAGCACGGCGCGAATCCTGTGGTTTTGTTTGCTTTTTTGCCGTCGCGGACGCTGCGGCAGCAGCCGTTGCGGCGCGGGTTCGCGCGCCGTTCGTCCCGTGCGACGCGGGCGGTTCCTGCACCCGATGCTGGGCCGGCGCGGGCGCGACCGCTGCTTCAGCTTCAATGTCGGCGACGGGCTTCGTCCAGTCGATTGATTCGTCGCCCTCCCACCTCAGCTTGCCTTCCCACTTCAGGATTTCGCGGTAGGCCGCTTGCCGCGCCAGCATCCGCAGGCCAGCCTCGACCGTGTCCTTCTTGGTCGTGTAGGGACCCGCCTGCATGGCCTTGGCAAGCAACTCGTCGTCAATGTCAATGTTGGTGCGCATGATGTGTATAAATTGCCTTCAATATGCATATTATACACGTTACATGCGAAAAACGCCGAATTTCACGTCCGGCACAGGTGCGTTCTGCGCCGCCGACAAACCCAGCGCCAGCACGCGGCGCGTGTCGGCCGGGTCGATGATGCCGTCGTCCCACAGGCGCGCGGTGGCGTAGTAGGGGTGGCCCTGCACTTCGTACTGCTGGCGGATCGGGGCCTTGAAGGCCTCCTCCTCGTCCTGGCTCCACTGCCCGCCCTTGGCCTCGATGCCGTCGCGCTTGACCGTGGCCAGCACGCTGGCGGCCTGCTCGCCGCCCATCACGCTGATGCGCGCGTTGGGCCACATCCACAGAAAACGGGGGCTGTACGCGCGCCCGCACATGCCGTAGTTGCCGGCGCCAAAGCTGCCGCCGATGATGATGGTGAACTTGGGCACGTTGGCCGTGGCCACGGCCGTGACCAGCTTGGCGCCGTGGCGCGCGATGCCTTCGTTCTCGACCTTGCGCCCGACCATGAAGCCGGTGATGTTCTGCAGGAAGATCAGCGCAATCTTGCGCTGGCAGCACAGCTCGATGAAGTGCGCGCCCTTTTGCGCCGATTCGCTGAAGAGAATGCCGTTGTTGGCGACGATGCCCACCGGCATGCCCTCGATGTGCGCGAAGCCGCACACCAGCGTGGTGCCGTAGCGCGCCTTGAACTCCTGGAACTCGCTGCCATCGACGATGCGGGCAATGATCTCGCGCACGTCGAAGGGCTTGCGCGTGTCGGTGGGGATCACGCCGTACAGCTCGTCGGCGGCAAAGCGCGGCGCCACCGGCTCGCGCAGCGCACCTGCGCGCACCTTGCTGCGGTTCAGGTGCGCCACCACCTCGCGCGCCAAGGCCAGCGCGTGCGTGTCGTCTTGCGCCAGGTGGTCGGCCACGCCCGACAGGCGCGTGTGCACGTCGCCGCCGCCCAGGTCCTCGGCCGTCACCTCCTCACCGGTGGCGGCCTTGACCAGCGGCGGGCCGCCCAGAAAGATGGTGCCCTGGTTCTTGACGATGATGGTCTCGTCGCTCATCGCCGGCACGTAGGCGCCGCCGGCTGTGCAGGAGCCCATGACGACCGCGATCTGCGCGATGCCCTCGGCGCTCATGTTGGCCTGGTTGTAGAAAATGCGGCCGAAGTGCTCGCGGTCCGGAAACACCTCGTCCTGGTTGGGCAAATTGGCGCCGCCCGAATCGACCAGGTAGATGCAGGGCAGGCGGTTCTGCTGGGCGATCTCCTGCGCGCGCAGGTGCTTCTTGACGGTCATCGGGTAGTAGGTGCCGCCCTTCACCGTGGCGTCGTTGCAGACGATCATGCAGTCCACGCCCGACACCCGACCGATGCCCGCCACCAGACCGGCCGCCGGCGCCGCGTCCGCGCCGCCGCGCTCGGGATACATGTGCAGCGCGGCCAGCGGCGCAATCTCCAGAAAGGGCGTGCCGGGGTCCAGCAGCATCTGCACGCGCACGCGCGGCAGCAGCTTGCCGCGGTCCATGTGCTTCTTGCGCGCGGCCTCGCCGCCGCCCTGCCCAACCTTCGCGACCTGCGCCTTCAGGTCATCGACCAGCGCGCGCATCGCGCCGGCATTGGCCTGGAAGTCGGCCGATCGGGGATTGAGTTGGGAGCCCAGAATGCTCATGAATTGCCTCTTTGCTGTGGAATGGGTTGCACGGCGCCGGCCGCACCTGCGGCAACCGGGGAAAATATCGCATGCACACCGTTGAAATCGTGCTGCTCGTGCTGCTGCTGGGCGCGCTGACCGGCATCGTCGCACGTTACATGCGCGCCGTTCCACTGCCGCTGATCCAGATCGCGCTGGGTGCGCTGATCGCCTGGCCGCAAAAGGGCCTGCATATCGCGTTCGATCCGGAGCTGTTCCTGCTGCTGTTCATTCCGCCGCTGTTGTTCGCCGACGGCTGGCGCATTCCCAAGCGGGAGTTCTTCGCGCTGCACCGTCCCATCCTCAAGCTGGCCCTGGGCCTGGTGCTGTTTACCGTGATCGGCCTGGGCTACGTCATCCACTGGATGATCCCGACGATGCCGCTGACCGTCGCCTTCGCCCTGGCCGCCGTGGTCTCGCCCACCGACGCCGTGGCCGTGTCGGCCATCACGCGCAACCTGGGCATGCCCGAGAAGACCATGCATGTCCTCGAAGGCGAATCGCTGCTCAACGACGCCTCGGGCCTGGTGGCACTGAAGTTCGCAATCGCCGCCACGCTGACTGGCCTGTTCTCGTGGGCCGAGGTCACTCGAACGTTCCTGTGGATGGCCCTGGGCGGCCTGGGCGTGGGCGCGGCCATCGGCTGGGGCTTTGCGTATGCGCGCAGCACGATCACAAGACGCCTGGGCGACGTGGCGGCCACGCAGATGGTGCTGCTGCTGGTGCTGCTGCCGTTTGCGGCCTACCTGGTCGGCGAGAAGATCGGCGTCTCCAGCATTCTGGCGGCGGTGGCGGCCGGCATCGCCACCAACTTTGCCGACCTGGAACGCAGCAGCTTCATCAGCGAGCGGCTCCAGACCGAAGGCACCTGGAGCATGGTCGAGGCCGCATTCAACGGTGCCATCTTCCTGCTGCTGGGCCTGCAACTGCCGTCCATCATCGGCGCGAGCTTGCGCGAGGCCGGTCACGACGCCTGGATTCTGGTGGGTTACGTGGCCGCGATCTCCGGCGCCCTGCTGCTGATGCGCTGGGCCTGGATCAGCCTGGGCGTGCAAGGCAGCCTGGCGCGGGCTCACCATCAGGGCAAGATGGCCGAGCGCCCCTCGCACCTGCTCAACCTGGCCACCACCCTGGCCGGCATACGCGGCGCCGTGACGCTGGCCGGCGCGCTGTCCGTGCCCATGCTGCTGAACGACGGCCAACCCTTTCCGGGGCGCGACATGCTCGTCTTCCTGGCCACGGGCACGATCCTGTTCACACTGGTGCTGGGCAGCATTGCCCTGCCGCTGATCCTTCGACACCTGCCGCCGCCGGGCGAATCGCCGACCGTGCGCGAGGAGCGGCTGGCGCGCATCGCGGCCTGCCAGTCGGCCATGGCCGATCTGGTGATCAGCGACGAGGCCATCCAGGCCCACACGCCCGAATGGGTCGCCATGCGCCAGGAGGCGATGGGGCGCCTGACCCAGGAGTACCGCAACCGCATCAACCTGCTCGACGACGGCACCGGCATCGCGACCAGCACCGAGGCGCAGCGCGAATCGCCCGAGATGGTGCGCCAGCGCAAGCAGCGCTACGTGGCCGAGATCGAGTTGCGCCTGCACTGCATCCAGCGGGAGCGCACCACGCTGTACGCCGAGCGCCAGGCCCACCGCATCAACGACGAGTCGCTGCGCAGCCTGGTCAGCGAGCTGGACTTGCAGGAAGTGTCCATGGGCAAGCGCCTGCGCGCCGCCCGCCGCGCGGCCGGCATGGCGGCTCAAGACTGAGAGCTGCGCAAGGCGTTGCGACATGGCGGTCAGGGCGCTGGCCGGCTCTAGGCCGTCTTGGCGGGACGCAGATCGAGCGCCGCGATCATTGCTTCGCGGATCTTGAACTTCTGGATCTTGCCGGTGACCGTCATGGGGAACTCGCCCACGAACTTGATGTAGCGCGGCACCTTGTAGTGCGCAATCCGGCCCTTGCAGAATTCGCGCACCTCGTCTTCGCTCAGTTGCTGTCCGGGCTTGGCGATGATCCAGGCGCACAGCTCTTCGCCGTACTTGGGGTCGGGCAGGCCCACCACCTGCACGTCCTGCACCTTGGGGTGGCGGTATAAAAACTCTTCGATCTCGCGCGGATAGACATTCTCGCCCCCGCGGATCACCATGTCCTTGCTGCGGCCGACGATGTTGACGTAGCCCTCGTTGTCCATCGTTGCCAGGTCGCCCGTGTGCATCCAGCCTTCGGCATCGATGGCCTCGGCCGTGCGCGCCGAGTCCTCCCAGTAGCCCTGCATCACCGAATAGCCGCGCGTGCAGAACTCCCCCGTCGCGCCACAGGGCACAACCGTGCCGGTATCCGGGTCGATGATCTTGATCTCCAGGTGCGGCTGCACCAGGCCGACGGTGGACACGCGCTTGTCCAGCGGCGTGTCGGTGGAGCTTTGGCAGCTCACCGGGCTGGTCTCGGTCATGCCGTAGGCAATCGTCACCTCGCGCATGTTCATGTCGCTTTGCACGCGCTTCATCACCTCGATCGGGCAGGGGCTGCCGGCCATGATGCCGGTGCGCAGCGTGGACAGATCGAACTCCTTGAAGCGAGGATGATCCAGCTCGGCGATGAACATCGTCGGCACGCCATGCAGGCCGGTGCATCGCTCGTCCTGCACGGCCTGCAGCACGCTGACCGGCTCGAACGCGTCGTTGGGATAGACGATGCAGCCGCCGTGCGTGAGTACCGCCAGGTTGCCCAGCACCATGCCGAAGCAGTGGTACAGCGGCACGGGGATGCACAGGCGGTCTGCCTCGGTCAGCTTCATCGCCTCGCCGATGAAAAAGCCGTTGTTCAGGATGTTGCGGTGCGTCAGCGTGGCGCCCTTGGGAAAGCCCGTGGTGCCGCTGGTGAACTGGATGTTGATGGCGTCCTGCGGGTGCAGCAGCTTGGCCACCTGCGGCAGGCGGGCATCATCCGGGTCGCCGGTCTTGATCAGCTCGGAAAAGCGCCCGAAGCCCGGCTCGTCGGCGCCCTCGCCGGCCACGTCGATCCAGAAGACATGTTGCAGATGCGGCAGCACGCTGGACTGCAGGGACTCGCCCGCCCTGGCGTGCGCCCATTCGGGCGCCAGCTCGCACAGCATGCCCAGGTAGTCGCTGGTCTTGAAGCGCGCCATGGTGACCAGCGCCTTGCAGCCCACCTTGTTGAGCGCGTATTCGACCTCGGCCGTGCGGTACGCCGGGTTGATGTTGACCAGCACCAGCCCCGTCATGGCGGTGGCGAGCTGCATCAGCACCCATTCGGCGTTGTTGTGCGACCAGATGCCGATGCGATCGCCGGGCTTGAGGCCCAGGCCCAGCAGCGCGCTGGCCAGGCGGCGCGACTCGGATTGCAGCTGGCGGTAGGTGTAGCGGCGCTTCTGGTGCACGACCACCAGCGCCTCCCGATCGGCGTGGTGGCGGGCCATGTCGTCAAAAAAGGCACCGATGGTTTGCTCGATCAGGGCGGGGCTGCTCGCACCTGTGGCTTCGCTCCGGCTGAAGTTCTTGCGGGGACTCATGGGCTTCATCTCCTTTCGGGTTCGGCGGGCGATCCATGCCACGTGCGGCGCGCCAAAGTGCTCGTTGGCGCAGCTTACGCCGCGGCAGCCCGGGCTGAAATGACAAAATGGTTGCAAATCCAGCCAACTTCCATGTCGTCATCCCAATCGTTTGCGCTCGCCCGGGGCTTGTCGACGCAATCGGGCACCCCCGCGGCCTTTGTTGGGGCCGTCGTGCAAGCTTACGCGCAACGCGGTCTGAGTGCAGCATCCGCCCTGGCCAAGGCGCAAATCGCGTTATCCACGGGAGGGGGCGCTGGGCTCGAAGCCGGGCACGTCAGCGCCCTGCAGTTCGAGCGGCTGTGCTTTGCCGCCATGCAGGAATTGGACGATGAGGCTCCCGGCTGGTTTCGCCGCCGCCTGCCCTGGGGCAGCTACGGCATGCTGGCGCGCGCCAGCATGGGCGCGCCCACGCTGGGCGCGGCCTTGGCGCTGTGGTGCCGTCACCATGGCCTGCTGACCGACGACGTGCGGCTGACCATCGCGGCAACGGACCTGCACGCCAGCGTGCGCATCGACGAGCGCTTGTGCGCCAGCGCCCCGCGCGAATTCGCCCTGCTTTCGCTGCTGCGCAACGTGCACGGCCTGGCCTGCTGGTGGATCGACTCGCGCATTCCGCTGCAAGCCGCCGAGTTCCCGTTTGCCGCGCCGCCCCACGCCCAGGTCTACGCGAGGTTGTTCCCGGGCCCGGTGGTGTTTGATGCTCCCGCGGCCAGCCTGCGTTTTGACGCGCGCTACCTGGACTTGCCCTTGCGCCGCGATGGCGCCGCACTCGAGCAGATGCTGCGGCGCGCCCTGCCGCTGATGGTACGACCCTATCGGCGGGACCGTCTGCTGGCCATGCGGGTGCGCCACCTGCTGCAGGACGACCTGGCGCACACGGCCGAATCGCTGGCCGCCGCGCTGGCGCTCTCGCCACGCAGCCTGCACCGGCAACTGGCAAGCGAGGGCATGGCCTTGCAATCCATCAAGGATGAACAGCGTCGCACACGCGCGCTCGAACTGCTGCAGCGCAGCCAGCGCCCCATCAAGCAGATCGCCCGCGAGGTGGGCTTTGGCAACGACAAGAGCTTTGCGCGCGCCTTCCACCTCTGGACGGGCATGACGCCCGACGAATGCCGACGCGCTGCCCGCGTCCAGTCTCAGGCGCAAGGCCCTGCAAACGCTGCCAGGAGTTGACGCGCGGCCGCCTGCGGATCGCCCGCCCGGCAGATCGCCGACACCACGCAGATGCCGATCACGCCCGTGCTGCGCAGCAGCGCGGCGCGCGCTTCGTCGATGCCGCCAATGGCCACGCAAGGCAGTCCGGCCTGCGTCGCCAGTGCGCGCACGCCGTCCACGCCAAGGCCAGCACCCGCGTCCCGCTTGGTGGCGGTATCGAAGGCGGGTGAGATGCCGATCAGATCGACCCGACCGCCGGCCCGCGCCGCGGCGCAGTCGCGGAGCGTCGCCGCCGACAAGCCGATCAAAACATGCGGGCCCAGCACGCGCCGCACCTCGGCCACCGGCCAATCGTCCTGCCCGACATGGATATGAACGTCCGCACCCTCATCCAGCAAGGTGCGCGCCACGGCCACCCGGTCGTTGACGAACACCGGCACGCGCCGCCCCGTACCACGCGTGATCGATGTCACCGCCGCCAGCACCTGGCGTGTCAGCGCCAGAAAGTCCGCGTCGCCAAGCGTCTTGTCGCGCACCTGCACGATGCCCGCGCCGCCGGCCACCGCCAGGGCTGCCGTCTGCGCCACGCTGCGTCCGGCGCGCTGGCACAGCCCCGTGTCGGTGACGAAGTACAGGCGGGGGTCGATCCCGCTCCAGCGCGCGTCCATGGCGTGACCAAATCAGAGCGCGCGCGTCTCGAGCTGCACGTCGGCCCGCGCCAGATCGGCCGACGTCAGCGCATGCAAGGCATCGATGAACGCCACCTGAAAGCTGCCGGGCCCCGCGGCCTGCGCACCGGCCGCCAAGCCTGCCAGCGCAAAGTGCGCGTGCGCGGCCACCGTGGCCGCGAAGTCGCCCGCCAGCCGCGCAGTGCCCGGCTCCCGCCCGGCCGCCAGGTAGGCCGCCACCAGCGACCCCAGCGCGCAGCCCGTGCCCACCACCTTCGGCATCAGCGCGTGGCCGCCGCCGATGCGCGCGATCTGCACTTGGGCGCCGTGTACCGCGACCACGGCATCGCGCGCGCCCGACACGGCGACAACACCGCCCGTGGCCTGCGCCAGTCGGATGGCCGCGGGCAGCACGGCGTCCACCGCGTCGGTGGAATCGACGCCCCGCCCGCCGGCGCCCGCCCCGGCCAACGCCGCCACTTCCGATGCATTGCCGCGCACCACCGTCGGGCGCGAGGCGGCAGCCTGCCGGATCTTGATGCTGCGGAAATCCACCACGCCCACGCTCACCGGGTCCAGCACCCAGGGCTTGCCGATTTCGGTGGCGACGCTGATGGCGGCATCCGCGGCCAGCAGTTGATGGTTGCTGGCCGTGCCCAGATTGATCAGGAGCGCGTCCGCCATGGCGGCGAACTGCGCGCTGTCGGCCTCATGGTCGATCATCGCTGGCGCTGCTCCGGCCGCCAGCAGCACGTTGGCGCTGAACTGCTGCACCACGGTGTTGGTGATGCACTGAACCAGCGGCACCGAGGCGGCCAGACGCGCGTGCAAGAGAGGAAGGTCGAGCGGCATCATGGAAGGTCGCAGGCAGCGGTACGGGTTGGAATGGCGGCTGACTTGCTGCGGCCAGCGGCCGGCGCAAGAGTACTACCAGGCCCGCGCCAACTGGGCGAACCCGGCCGGGGCCTGGCGCTCGTTGTCGAAGCTGACCAGCTCCCACGCCTCGGTGCGTGCCAGCAGCTCGCGCAACAGGCGGTTGTTGAGGGCATGACCCGAGCGAAAGGCGCTGTAGGCCGCCAGCATGGGGTGGCCCACGCAGTACAGATCCCCAATCGCGTCCAGCATCTTGTGCTTGGCGAATTCCTCGGCATAGCGCAAGCCGTCGGCGTTGAGCACCTTGGTGTCGTCCATGACGATTGCGTTGTCCAGTCCACCGCCCAGCGCCAGGCCATTGGCGCGCATCATCTCCACGTCGCGCGAGAAGGCGAAGGTGCGCGCGCGGGCGATGTCGCGGCTGTAGCGTCCCGAGCCCATGTCGAACTCGACGCGCTGGCCGGTGGAATCAACCGCGGGGTGATGAAAGTCGATCTCGAAGCTGAGCGTGAAGCCGTGATGGGGATCGACGCGCGCCCATTTGAGCTGCTCGCCCTCGCCCTCGCGCACTTCGACAGGTTGCAGCACGCGCAGGAACTTCTTGGGCGCGCCTTGCACCTCGATGCCTGCGCTTTGCAGCAAATAGACGAAAGACGACGCCGACCCGTCGAGAATGGGCACTTCCTCGGCCGTGATGTCGATGAACAGGTTGTCCAACCCCAGGCCAGCGCAGGCCGACATCAGGTGCTCGACCGTGCGCACCTTGACGTCGCCACGGGTGAGCGTGGACGCCAGGCGGGTGTCGGTGACCGCCAGCGCGTTGACCGGCAGATCGACCGGCTGCGGCAAGTCGATGCGGCGAAAAACGATGCCCGTGTCCACCGGCGCGGGCCGCAAGGTCAGCTCGACCCGCTCGCCGCTGTGCAGCCCCACGCCGACGGCGCGCGTCAGGGACTTGAGGGTGCGTTGCGCAAGCATAGGGGCATTATTTTAGTGACCCATGCGCTGCACGCCACCCGCAGGGCATGAAACCCAAAGAGCCAAATGGCCGCGGAGCAGGCCAGGCCAGCGATCGCCGTGGCCGGGGTCCCCCCGGCCACTGGCGATGCCCCCCGGACGGGGGCTGAGGTCTGCGGCTCCAGACCTGCCTGCGCAGGTCTGGACAGACCGAAGGGCCGCCGCCTCTGGCGGCGAGCACCGGGCGCAACATCGCGCAGCGAGTGGAGACTGGGGGCGAACGTTTAATCCGCCTGCTTGCGCAGGAAGGCCGGGATCTCGAAGTCGTCCATGCCACCCGAGGACAGGGCGTCGACGCGCGCGGCCGCGTGGGTGCGGTCGATGTTGCGCGGCGAGGTCCACACCTTGGGCACGATGGCCGGGTCGTAGCTGGCCTGGCCCATGGCCGGGCGGCTGGCGCCCAGCGACGAGCCGTCGACCGCAGCCTGGGCGTAGAACTGGTTGTCGGTGCCGGTGCGCAGACCGCCTTGCACCACGGTGATGGGCTGGCGGCGACCCGCGCCCTGGCGCGACAGGCCGGTCGCCACCACGGTGACGCGCAGTTCGTCGCCCAGCGCATCGTCATAGGCGGCGCCGTAGACGACATGGGCCTGGTCCGAAGCGTAGGCGCGGATGGTCTCCATGGCTGCCTTGGACTCGCTCAGCTTGAAACTGCCCTTGGCCGCGGTGATCAGCACCAGCACGCCCTTGGCGCCCGACAGGTCGATGCCCTCCAGCAGCGGGCAGGCCACGGCCTGTTCGGCGGCGATGCGCGCGCGGTCGGGACCGCTGGCGGTGGCCGTGCCCATCATGGCCTTGCCGGGCTCACCCATCACGGTGCGCACGTCCTCGAAGTCCACGTTGACATGGCCGTAGTCGTTGATGATCTCGGCGATGCCGCCCACGGCGTTCTTGAGCACGTCGTTGGCGTGGGCAAAGGCCTCGTCCTGGGTGATGTCATCGCCCAGCACTTCGAGCAGCTTTTCGTTCAGCACCACGATCAGCGAGTCGACGTTGGCCTCCAGCTCGGCCAGGCCGGTTTCGGCGTTGGTCATGCGGCGGCCCCCCTCCCAGTCGAAGGGCTTGGTGACCACGCCGACGGTGAGAATGCCCATGTCCTTGGCGATGCGCGCGATCACCGGCGCAGCGCCGGTACCGGTGCCGCCGCCCATGCCCGCGGTGATGAACAGCATGTGGGCGCCGCGGATGGCCTGGCGGATCTCGTCGGCGGCGGCCTCGGCGGCCTCGCGCCCCTTGTCGGGCTTGCTGCCAGCGCCCAGGCCCGAGCTGCCCAGCTGGATGACCGATTGCGCCAGCACGCGCGAGAGCGCCTGAGCATCGGTGTTGGCGCAGATGAACTCGACGCCCTGCACATGGCGGTCGATCATGTGGTCGACCGCGTTGCCGCCGCCACCTCCCACGCCAATAACCTTGATCTGGGTGCCCGAGTTGAACGCCTCGGTCTCAATCATTTCGATGCTCATGATGTACTCCTATACGTGCCTGCAGTTGCCTGGAATGAAACGACTCTTTTTTTGAATGAAATACCAATCGATGCGATAAATGCCGGTGTGGCGCGCCGCCGATCAGGGCGGCCGCCCGGTGGCGTGCGCTGGCGGGGGAATGGGGCGCAGCAGGGCGCGTCGGGCCAGGTGGTGCATGGTCAGAAGTTCCCCACGATGAATTCCTTGAAGCGGCCGAAGGCGGACTTGACGCCGCTGGTCTTCTGCGCCGCCTTGAAGCCGCGCAGGCGGGCCAGGCGCGCCTCCTCCAGCAAGCCCATCACGGTGGCCGCGCGCGGCTGGGCCACCATGTCGGACAGCGCGCGCGAGTACTTGGGCACGCCGCGGCGCACGGGCTTGAGAAAGATGTCCTCGCCCAGCTCGATCATGCCGGGCATGACCGAGCTGCCACCCGTCAGCACCACGCCGGAGGACAGGATTTCCTCGAAGCCCGACTCGCGCACGACCTGCTGCACGAGCGAGAAGATTTCTTCCACGCGCGGCTCGATCACGCCGGCCAGCGCCTGCTTGCTGAGCATGCGCGGCGTGCGGTCGCCCAGGCCCGGCACCTCGACCTGGGTGTCGGGGTCGGCCAGCAGCTGCTTGGCGCAACCGTGCGCCACCTTGATGTCCTCGGCGTCCATGGTGGGCGTGCGCAGCGCCATGGCGATGTCGCTGGTGATCAGATCGCCCGCGATCGGCACCACCGCGGTGTGCCGGATCGAGCCACCGGTGAAGATGGCCACGTCCGTCGTCCCGGCACCGATGTCCACGCACACCACGCCCAGCTCACGTTCGTCGTCGGTCAGCACGGCGTGGCTGGATGCCAGCGGATTGAGCAGCAGCTGATCGACCTCCAGCCCGCAGCGGCGCACGCACTTGACGATGTTCTCGGCCGCGCTCTGCGCGCCGGTGACGATGTGCACCTTGGCCTCCAGCCGCATGCCGCTCATGCCCACCGGCTCGCGCACGTCCTGGCCGTCGATGATGAATTCCTGCGGCTCCACCAGCAGCAGGCGCTGGTCGCTGGAGATGTTGATGGCCTTGGCCGTTTCCACCACGTGCATCACGTCGGCGGGCGAGACCTCCTTGCTGCGCACGGCCACCATGCCGCTGGAATTGATGCCGCGGATGTGGCTGCCGGTGATGCCGGTGTAGACGCGGCCGATCTTGCAGTCGGCCATCAGCTCGGCTTCCTTCAGCGCCTGCTGGATGCTGGAAACGGTGGCATCGATGTTGACCACCACGCCGCGCTTGAGGCCGTTGCTGGGCGCGCCCCCCAGGCCGGCCAGACGCAGATCGCCCCCGGGCAGCACCTCGGCCACCACCACCATGATCTTGGCGGTGCCGATGTCCAGCCCGACGATCAGATCCTTGAACTCTTTTGCCATTGCTTGTCCGTCGCTCTCGTGTTCTTGTGTTTCAACGCGCTGGGCGCGGGGTGCCGCGAGGGGCCGGGCCGGCGGTGCCCGCGCGCGTGGTGCTGACCCCGCGCAAGCGCAGCGCATAGCCCCCCGGATGGCGCAAGTCCGCCGTCTCCACCGCCTCCACGGTTCGCTGATGGCGCGCCGCCACTTCCTTGACCGTGCCGGCAAACTGCGCCAGGCGCGCCACCAGGTCGGCCTGCGATCCCTGCCCCAATTCGATGTCGGCGCCGCTGTCCAGCACCACGTGCCAGTGGCCCCGCGGCTGCAGCTCGAGCGTGGCGATGGCGACGCCCAGGGGCTCGATCAGCGGATCGAGCGCGCGGTACATGTCCAGCACCTGGTCGGCCTGCCCGTCCGGGCCGATCAGCATCGGCAGATCGGACTCGTCGCTGTCGAAGTCGCTCACCTCGAACACGTGTCCCTTGGCATCGATCAGGTGGGTGTCGCCCTCGCCCCATTGCGCCACAGGCACGTATTCCTGCAAGTCCACCGTCAGGCGGTTGGGAAACTCGCGCCGCACCATGGCCTTGCGCACCCAGGGCGCCCGCTCGAAGGCCGCCTGCGCGGCGCCCAGATCGAGCGTGAAGAAGTTGCCCTTCAGGCGCGGCTCCACCGCGGCGCGCAGGCTGGCGGCGCTGTTGTGCCGGGTGTCGCCGGTCACCGTGATCTGGCCGATGGTGAACATGGGGTTGCGCAGCACCCACCACAGCCCGGCGGCCACCGCGGCCAGCAACAGGCCGGAGGCCAGCACGGCGGTGGTGAAGTTCATCAGCCGGACGTCGAACGGCAGGGTCATCGACGTGCTCATGGCTTCGCTCCCGGCCCGGCGTAGTCCAGCGCGGCGTCGGCCAGCAACTGCCAGCACAGGTCCTCGTAGCTGATGCCCGCGGCCCGCGCCGCCATCGGCACCAGCGAATGGCTGGTCATGCCCGGCGAGGTGTTCATCTCGAGCAGGAAGGGCTTGCGGTCGCTGGCGCGGATCATCAGATCGGCGCGGCCCCAGCCGCGGCAGCCCAGGGTGCGGTAGGCCTGCAGCACGATGCGCTGGATCTCGCGCTCCTCGGCGGCGGGCAGGCCGCTGGGCACCTGGTACTTGACGTCATCGGTGAAGTACTTGTTCTGATAGTTGTAGGCCCCCTCGGGCGCGACGATGCGGATGACGGGCAGCACGCGGGCGTGCATGCCGGCGCCCAGCACCGGGCAGGTCACCTCCTCACCCTCGATGAACTCCTCGCACAGCACGTCGGGGTCGTAGCGCACCGACAAGGCCACGGCGTCTTGCATGTCGGAGTAGCCGCGCACCTTGGTCACGCCGATGGACGAGCCCTCGCGCGGTGGCTTGACGATGAGCGGCAGGCCCAGCTCGTCGGGCACCGCGCGCACCACCTCGGGTTGCTGGCGGTCGGGCGCCAGGCACACGTGGCGGGGCGTGGGCAGGCCATCGGCCAGCCACACGCGCTTGGTCATGACCTTGTCCATGGCGATGCTCGACGCCATCACGCCCGAGCCCGTGTACGGGATGCCCAGCAGCTCCAGCGCCCCCTGCACCGTGCCGTCTTCGCCGTAGCGACCATGCAGCGCGATGAAGCAGCGCGCGAATCCCTGGCGGCGCAATTCGTCCATCGGCTGCTCGGCCGGATCGAAGGCGTGCGCATCGACGCCACGGGCGCGAAGCGCCGTCAGAACCCCCTGGCCGGACATCAGCGAAACCTCGCGTTCCGCCGACCGTCCGCCCATCAGCACGGCCACTTTTCCGAATTGAAGCTTGGGTTGCTGCATGGTGCTTGAGCTCAGTCCGGATTATGCTCAGATTTTTGTAGCAAATCAACCATTTTTGCCGGTATGCCGCCGATCGAGCCCGCGCCCATGCACATCACCACATCGCCGTCGCGCAGTTGCTCGACGAGCTGGCTCGGCAGATCGCCCACATCCGGCACGAACACCGGCTCGACCTTGCCCGCCACGCGCAACGCGCGCGCCAGCGCGCGGCCGTCGGCGGCCACGATCGGCTCCTCGCCCGCGGCATAGACCTCGGTCAACACCACGGCATCGGCCCGGCCGATGACCTGCACGAAATCGTCGAAACAGTCGCGCGTGCGGGTGTAGCGGTGCGGCTGGAAGGCCAGCACCAGGCGCCGCCCCGGAAAGGCGCCGCGCGCGGCCGCCAGCGTGGCCGCCATCTCGACCGGGTGGTGGCCGTAGTCGTCGATCAGGGTGAAATGCCCGCCACCCGGCGCCGGCAACTCGCCGTAGCGCTGGAAGCGCCGGCCCACGCCGGTGAATTCGGCCAAAGCCTTTTGCACCTTCTCGTCGGGAATGTTCAGCTCGACCGCAACCGCAATGGCCGACAGGGCGTTGAGCACGTTGTGCTCGCCCGCCAGGTTCAGCACGATGGGCAGGTCGGGCAACTGCACGCCGTTGCGCCGCTGCACGGTGAAGTGCATCTGCCCGGCCACGGCGCGCACATCGACCGCGCGCACCTGCGCCTGCTCGCCGAAGCCATAGGTGGTGATGGGGCTGGTGACCTGCTCGATGATCTCGCGCACCGCCGGGCTTTCGACACACAAGATGGCGGTGCCGTAGAAGGGCAGGCGCGCCAGGAAATCGACGAAGGCCTTTTCCAGCCGGGCAAAGTCGTGCCCATAGGTCTCCATGTGGTCGGCGTCGATGTTGGTGACCACCGCCATCACGGGCGACAGGTTGAGGAAGGACGCATCGGACTCGTCGGCCTCCACCACGATGTAGTCGCCCGCGCCCAGGCGGGCGTTGGTGCCGGCGCTGTTCAGACGCCCGCCGATCACGAAGGTGGGGTCCAGACCGGCCTCGGCCAGCACGCTGGCCACCAGGCTGGTGGTCGTCGTCTTGCCATGGGTGCCGGCAATCGCGATGCCTTGCTTGAGACGCATCAGCTCGGCCAGCATGATGGCGCGCGGAACCACCGGGATGTGGCGCGCGCGCGCGGCCAGCACCTCGGGGTTGTCGGCCTTGACCGCGGTGGAGGTGACCACCGCATCGGCGCCCGCCGCGTGCTCGGCCGCGTGCCCGACGAAGGTGCGGATGCCGGTGCCGGCCAGGCGGCGCAGCACGGCGCTGTCGGCCAGATCGGAGCCCGAGACCTGGTAGCCCAGGTTGTGCAGCACCTCGGCGATGCCGCTCATGCCCGAGCCGCCAATGCCGACGAAGTGGATGTGGCGAATGGCGTGCTTCATGCAGCCAGCTCCTCGCAGGCGGCCACGATCTCGCGCGTGGCGGTCAGTTTTTGCATGGATTTGGCCTTCAGCGCCCGCTGCAACAGCGCAGAACGCTCCATTTTTTGGAGCAAATGTGTCAATACCTCGGGGGTCAGGTCGGCCTGTTGCACGAGCCAGGCGGCGCCCGCATCCACCAGAAAGCGCGCATTGCTGGTCTGATGGTCGTCCACCGCATGCGGAAAGGGCACGAACAGCGCGGCCGCGCCAATGGCGGCAATCTCGGTCACCGTCGTCGCGCCGGCGCGGCAGATCACCAGGTCGGCTTCGGCATAGGCGCGCGCCATGTCGTCGATGAAGGGCGCGAGTTCGGCCCCCACACCGGCGGCTTGATAGTTGGCGCGCAAGGCGTCGATCTGCCGGGCGCCGCTTTGGTGTGTGACAAGCGGGCGTTGATCGGCCGGCAGCATCGCCAAGGCCTTGGGCACCACGTCGTTGAGCGCCTGCGCGCCCAGGCTGCCGCCCACCACCAGCAGGCGCAAGGGCCCGCCACGGCCGGCAAAGCGTTGCTCGGGTGCAGGCACCTGCGTGAACGCTTCGCGCAAGGGGTTGCCCACGCACTGCACGCGCCGCGCCTTGGCCAGCACACCCGGAAAGGCGGTGAACACCCGGTCGGCAATGCCCGCCAGCACCTTGTTGGCCAGCCCGGCCACCGAGTTCTGCTCGTGCAGCACCAGCGGCTTGCCCAGGGCCACGCCCATCAAGCCGCCGGGGAAGGTGATGTAGCCGCCCAGGCCCACCAGCACGTCGGGCTTGACGCGGCGGATCACCTGGATGCTTTGCCCGAACGCGCGCAGCAGGCGCAGCGGCAGCAACACCAGCGTGGCCAGGCTCTTGCCCCGCACGCCGCCGAAGTCGATGGCCTCGAACGGAAAGCCGCGCGGGGGCACCAGTTGCTGCTCCATGCTGCCGGGCGCGCCCAGCCAGTGCACGCGCCAGCCGCGCGTGCGCAGTGCGTCGGCCACCGCCAGGCCGGGGAAGATGTGCCCCCCCGTGCCGCCAGCCATGACCAAAGCGCAGGGTTGCGTCAAGCGCGACCCCCTCTCATCAATTCGCGGTTTTCAGCATCCACCCGCATCACGATGGCGATGGCCACCATGTTGGCCATGATGGCCGAGCCGCCGTAGCTCATGAAGGGCAGCGTCAGGCCCTTGGTGGGCAGCGCACCCAGATTGACGCCAATGTTGATGAACGCCTGAAAGCCCAGCCACAGGCCCACGCCCTGCGCCACCAGGCCCGAGAACACGCGGTCCAGCGCGATGGCCTGGCGGCCGATGTGCATGATGCGGCGCGTGAGCCACAAAAACAGCACGATCACGCAGACCAGGCCGACCAGGCCGAATTCTTCGCCGATCACGGCCAGCAGAAAGTCGGTGTGCGCTTCGGGCAGCCAGTGCAGCTTCTCGATGCTGCCGCCCAAGCCGACGCCAAAAATTTCGCCACGGCCGATGGCGATCAGCGCGTGCGAGAGCTGGTAGCCCTTGCCCAGCGCGTGGTCCTCGCTGAACGGATCGAGATACGCAAAGATGCGCTCGCGCCGCCACGGCGAGGCCCAGATCATCATGGCGAATGCCACCACCAGGATGGTGGCGATCAGGAAGAACATGCGCGCGTTGACCCCGCCCAGAAACAGGATGCCCATGGCGATGACGGCGATCACCATGAAAGCGCCCATGTCCGGCTGCGCCAGCAGCAGCGAGCCCACCACGGCCACGGCGATGGCCATGGGCAGCACGGCGCGGAAAAAGCGCTCCTTGACCTCCATCTTGCGCACCATGTAGCCGGCGGCATAGAGCAGGATGGCGATCTTGGCCAGCTCCGAGGGCTGGAAGTTGGCCGGCCCAAACCCGATCCAGCGCCGCGCGCCGTTGACCACGATGCCCACGTGCGGGATCAGCACCGCGCTCAGCAAGACCAGCGTGACCACGAACAGCCACGGCGCCATGCGCTCCCACCAGTCCATGCGCACCTGGAAGGCAATCAGGGCCGTCAGCAGCGACAGACCGATCCAGGTGGCGTGACGCACCACGAAGTAGCTGGCGCTGTAGCGCGCAAAGCGCGGGTTGTCGGGCAGCGCGATGCTGGCCGAATACACCATCACCAGGCCAAAGGCCAGCAGTGCCACGCAGGCCCAGATCAGGGCCTGGTCGAAGCCGAGCACGCGCGAGGGCGTGGCGGTGGTGCGCGCGTATTCGCTGCCGCTGATGCGCACGGGCAGCTCGCCCTCGCGCTTGGCGGCAGCGCGCCGGCGCTTGCCGCCGGTGAGGCCATCCAGGGCCTTGCTTGCGGCGTTCATGCCAGGGTCTCCAGTTCGCTGCCGGCGGCGCGGGCCAGCGCTTGCACGGCCTCGCGAAACACTTGCGCGCGATGCTCGTAATTGCGGAACATGTCGAAGCTCGCGCAGGCAGGCGACAGCAGCACCGCATCGCCGGACTGCGCCAGCTCCCGGGCCAGCGCAACCGCCTCGTCCAGGGTGGCGGCCGAACGCACCGGCACGCCCACCGCCTGCAGCGACTGACCGATCAACGGGCCGTCGCGCCCGATCAGCACCACCGCGCGCGCAAAGCGCCGCACCGGCTCGGCCAGCGGCGTGAAATCCTGCCCCTTGCCCTCGCCGCCCAAGATGACCACCACGCGGCGCTCGGCGCCCAGGCCTTGCAGTGCGGCCACGGTGGCACCCACGTTGGTGCCCTTGCTGTCGTCAAAGTATTCGACCGCGTTCAGCACGCCGATGGATTCGACCCGGTGCGGCTCGCCGCGGTATTCGCGCAGGCCGTAGAGCATGGGGCCCAGCGCGCAGCCGCAGCCCATGGCCAGCGCCAGCGCCGCCAGCGCATTGACGGCGTTGTGCCGCCCGCGAATGCGCAGCGCATCGGCCGGCATCAGGCGCTGCAGGTGCAGCTCGACTTCGGCGTCCTTGCGCCGGCGCTGGGTTTCGTCGGCCTCCAGCGCGCGCACCAGCCAGGCCATGCCGCCCACCACCTCGATGCCGAAATCGCCCGGCTCGGCGGGCATGCCGCCGCCAAACGTGATGACCGACCGCACCGGCGGGCGCGGTCCCTTGGCGGGCTTGGCCGGCACGGGCGGTCGCATGGCGGCCACACGCGCATCGTCGCGGTTGAGCACCATCACGCCCGTCTGGCCGAACACGCGGGCCTTGGCCGCCGCATAGGCGTCCATGTCGCCGTGCCAGTCGAGGTGGTCTTGCGTCAGGTTCAGCACCGTCGCCACCGTGGGCTCGAAGCCGTGCGCGGCGTCCAGCTGGAAGCTGGAGAGCTCCAGCACCCAGACGTCGGGCAGGCTTTGCGCGTCCAGGTGCTGTTGCAGCGTGTCGAGCAGGCTGGGGCCGATGTTGCCGGCCACCGCCACCGACTTGCCGGCGCGCTCGATGAGCTGGCCGGTGAGTGCGGTCACGGTGGTCTTGCCGTTGGTGCCGGTGATGGCGGCGATCTGCGGCGCGTAGCCCTGCTCGGCCTTGAGCTGTGCCAGCGCCTGGGTGAACAAATCCAGCTCGCCGCCCACCGGCAGCGCGCGCGCCTGCGCGGCCGCGATCAGATCGGCCACCTCGGCCGGCAGCAGGCCGGGGCTGCGGTAGACGGCGCGCAGCGTCGCATCGTCGAGCAAGGCGGCGCCCAGCGGCCCGGACACGAAGCGGGCCTCGCGCGCCGCCTCGCGCAGCGCGGCCAGTTGAGGCGGCTGCTCGCGCGTGTCGGCCACGGTCACGCGCGCGCCCTGGCCCACGCACCAGCGGGCCATGGCCAGGCCCGACTGGCCCAGGCCCAGAACCAGCACGTGCAGATCGTTGAACAGGCCCATCATCGCGCTACCTCAGCTTCAACGACGAAAGACCCACCAGGCACAGCAGCATGGTGATGATCCAGAAGCGCACCACCACCTGGGTCTCGGCCCAACCGCTTTTCTCGAAGTGGTGGTGCAGCGGCGCCATCTTGAGCAGGCGCCGGCCCTCGCCGTAGCGCCGCTTGGTGAACTTGAACCAGGTGACCTGGGCCATGACCGAGATGGCCTCGACCACGAAGATGCCGCCCATGACGGCCAGCACGATTTCCTGGCGCACGATGACGGCGATGGTGCCCAAGGCGCCGCCCAGCGCCAGCGCGCCGACGTCGCCCATGAACACCTGCGCCGGATGCGCGTTGAACCAAAGAAAAGCCAGGCCCGCGCCCGCCATGGCGGCGCAGAAGATCAGCAACTCGCCCGTGCCGGGGATGTGCGGAAACAGCAGGTACCTGGCGTAGAACGCGTTGCCGGTCACGTACGCAAAGATGCCCAGCGCCGAGCCCACCATGATCACCGGCATGATGGCCAGGCCGTCCAGCCCGTCGGTCAGGTTGACGGCATTGCTGGAGCCAACGATGACCAGGTAGCTCAGGATCACGAAACCCAGCACGCCCAGCGGGTAGCTGACCTCCTTGAAGAAGGGCACCAGCAGGCCGGCCGCGTGCGGCAGCTCGACCGAGAAGCCCGATCGGATCCAGGCCACGAACAGCTCGAACACGCGCGCGTTGGTGTTCTCCGAGATCGCAAACACCAGGTACAGCGCGGCCACGCCGCCGATGAGCGACTGCCAGAAATACTTGTCGCGCGAGCGCATGCCCTCGGGGTCCTTGCGCACCACCTTGCGCCAGTCGTCCACCCAGCCGATTGCGCCAAAGCCCAGGGTGACCACCATCACGATCCAGATGAAGCGGTTGGACCAGTCGGCCCACAGCAGCACCGACACCGCGATGGCGATCAGGATCAGCACGCCGCCCATGGTGGGCGTGCCGCTCTTGACCAGATGCGTCTGCATGCCGTAGCCGCGCACCGGTTGGCCGATCTTCAGCGCCGTCAGCTTGCGGATCACCCACGGACCCGCGCCAATGCCGATCAGCAGCGCCGTCATCGCCGCCATCACCGCGCGAAAGGTGATGTACTGAAACACCCGGAAAAATCCGAGCTCGGGCGAGAGCTTTTGCAGCCAGGCGGCCAACTCAAGCAGCATGGGCGCCCTCCTTGGCCGAGTCCGAAACCCGGGTCAGCGCCTCGACCACGCGCTCCATGCGCATGAAGCGCGAGCCTTTCACCGCCACCGACTGGCACCCCGCCAGATGCGTGCGCACGGCCGCCTGCAGGGCCTCGATGGTGTCGAAGTGGCTGCCGCCGAAGGCCATCGCCGCATGAATGGCCAGCGGGCCGTGGGCCAGCAGGTGCTCGATGCCGCGCTGGCGCGCATAGGCACCGACCTCGGCGTGAAACGCCGGCCCCTGCTCGCCCACCTCGCCCATGTCGCCCAGCACCAGCAGGCGCGGGCCGGGCAACTCGGCCAGCACGTCGATCAGGGCGCGCACCGAGTCCGGGTTGGCGTTGTAGCTGTCGTCGATCAGCGTGACGGTGCGCGCACCGCGGCGCAGCAGCACGGTGCGCGAGCGCCCGCGCACCGGCCGGAATGCCCCCAGGCCCTGGGCCATGGCCGCCGCCGGCACGCCCGCCGCATCAGCGCAGGCCAGCGCGGCCAGCGCGTTGTTCAGGTTGTGGCGCCCGGCGACGTGCAGCCGGAAGGCCACCTCGCCCGCGGGCGTGAGCGCGCTCGCCTGCCACGCGTCCTGCTGCCACTGAGCGCTCCTCAGCGTCACCGTCGCACCTTGCGCCGCCTCGCCAAACAGCCGCTGCACACGCGCGCCGGCCAAGGCTTGCCACAAGGGCGTGTGCGGATCGCCCGCCGGAAACACCGCGATCCCGCCGGCCCCCAGGGCTTGCAGCACGGCGCCGTTTTCGCGCGCCACCGCCTCGACCGAGGCCATGAACTCCTGGTGCTCGCGTTGGGCGTTGTTGACCAGCGCCACCGTGGGCTGCGCAATGCCGGCCAGTTGCGCAATCTCGCCGGGGTGGTTCATGCCAAGCTCGACCACGGCCACGCGATGTTCGGGCCGCAGGCGCAGCAAGGTCAGCGGCAAACCGATGTCGTTGTTGAAGTTGCCCTCGGTGGCCAGCGCCGCGTCGCCCTGCCCCGCGCGCAGGATGGCCGCAATCATTTGCGTGACGGTGGTCTTGCCGTTGCTGCCGGTGACGGCGATCAGCGGGCCGGTGAAGCGCTGGCGCCAGGCCTGCGCCAGCTCGCCCAGGGCCCTGCGGGCGTCCGGCACCAGGATGCCCGGCAGCCCGCAGGCGGCCAGCGCCGGTTCGGCGGTGGCGTCGCACAGCACGGCGACGGCGCCCTTGGCTGCGGCTTCGCCCAGAAACTGCGTGGCGTCGAAACGCTCGCCCCTCAGGGCGACGAACAGGTCCCCGGGCTGCACGCTGCGGGTGTCGGTGTGCACGCGATCGATGCGCACCGCGCCATCGCCCAGCACGCGGGCCTGCGGCACGGCGCGCGCGGCGTCGGCCAAGGGCCACTGCATGGCGGCGCTCACTGGGCTACCCTCCGCGCTGCGCGCTGCGGGATTTCGCGCTTGGGAACGGCCCGGCGCGCTCATGCCGCGGCCCCCGCTGCGACGCGATCGGCCAGGGCCTGGCGCGCATGCGCCTGATCGGAAAACGGCGTCTTGACGCCGCCCGCGTCCTGGTAGTCCTCGTGGCCCTTGCCGGCGATCAGCACCACGTCGTGGGCGTCCGCCTGCTCGATCGCAGCGCGGATGGCGCGCGCGCGGTCGGCCTCGACGTGCACCGCGCCGGCTGGCGTGAGGCCGCGGCAAATGTCCTCGATGATGGTCTCGGGCAGCTCAAGGCGCGGATTGTCGCTGGTCACGACCACGGTGTCGGCGCCGGCCTGGGCGGCGGCGCCCATCAGCGGGCGCTTGCCGGCGTCGCGGTTGCCACCGCAGCCAAACACGCAGCACAAGCGGCCGCCGCGCTGGGCCGCCAGCGGGCGCAAGGCGGCCAGGGCCTTTTCCAGCGCGTCGGGCGTGTGCGCGTAGTCCACCACCACCAGCGGGGCGGGCACGCTGCCGGCCGAGGTCACGCGCTCCATGCGGCCGGGCACCGGCGGCAGATCGGCGCAGACCCGCGCCGCATCGGCCAGGGGCACGCCCAGCGCGCGCAGAGCGGCGATCACGCCCAGCAGATTGGAGATGTTGTATTCGCCCACCAGGGCGGTGTCCATGACCATGGCCTGCGCGCCTTCGCGCAGCTTCCAGCGCAGGCCGTGCGCGCCGTAACCCACGTCCTGCGCCTGCACGCGCGCCGGCTGGCGCAGCGACACCGTCCACACGTCCAGCCCGCGCGCGCGGGTGTGCTCGGCCAACTGTGCGCCGCGCGGATCGTCGATGTTGATGACCGCCGCCTGCAGGCCCGGCCAGGCAAACAGCGCCGCCTTGGCGGCCCAGTAGGCGTCGATGCTGCCGTGGTAGTCCAGGTGGTCTTGCGTGAGGTTGGTGAATACCGCCACGCGCACCGCGGTGCCGTCCAGCCGGTGCTCGGCGATGCCGATGGAAGACGCCTCCATCACGCAGGACTTGACGCCACCGTCGACGAAGGCGCGCAGGTTCTGTTGCAGCAGCACGGGGTCGGGCGTGGTCAGTCCGGTGGCTTTCAGGGCGCCCGGCATGCCAATACCCAAAGTGCCCACCAGCGCGCTCGGGGACAGCGCAGGCAGCTGCAATTTTGATAGTGCCCAGGCCAGCCACCAGGCCGACGAGGTCTTGCCGTTGGTGCCGGTGATGGCCACCACCGACAGCGCCTGCGAGGGCTGCTCGTAGTAGGCCGCAGCGATCGGCCCGCTGGCGGCCTTGAGCGCGCCGTAGGTGGCGATGGCGGCGTCGTCGAAACCGAAGGCCTCGGCCCCGTCCTGCTCGATCAGGCAGGCCGTGGCGCCCTGCGCCAGCGCGCCGGCCACAAAGCGGCGCCCGTCCGTGGCGGCGCCCGGCCAGGCGATGAAGCCGTCGCCGGCCGTGACCTGCCGGCTGTCGGTGTGCAGGGCCCCACGCACGCGCTGGTGCAGCCAGAGCGCGGCGTCCTGGGGCGTGGCCAGCCGGGTCATCAAAAGGACTCCTGCACCTGTTCGGTGACGATCTCGGGCTTGACCGCCATGTCCGGCGCCACGCCCATCACGCGCAGCGTTTGCTGCACCACCTCGCTGAACACGGGCGCGGCCACCGCGCCGCCGTAGAACGTGCCGGCGCTGGGTTCATCGACCATCACCGCCACGATCACGCGCGGCTGCTCGATGGGCGCCATGCCGGCAAACCAGGCCCGGTACTTGCCGGCGGCGTAGCCCTTGCCCTGCTGCTTGCGCGCCGTGCCCGACTTGCCGCCCACCGAGTAGCCCACCGTTTGCGCGCGCTGGCCCGTGCCGCCGGGACCGGCGGCCATTTGCAGCATCTTGCGCACCGAGCGCGCGGTCTTCTCGGAAAAGATCTTCACGCCCTGCACCGGCTGGCCGTCGGGGCTGCGCAGCAGGGTGGCCGGGATCACCACGCCGTCGTGCGCAAACGCGGTATAGGAATGCGCCATCTGGAACAGCGAGGCCGACAGGCCGTAGCCGTAGGCCATGGTGGACTGCTCGATCGGCTTCCAGCTCTTCCAGGGGCGCAGGCGCCCGGTGGCCGCGCCGGGGAAGGTCAGGTCCGGCTTGCGCCCGTAGCCCAGTGAGGTGTAGACATCCCACATCTCCTTGGCGCTGAGCCTTTGCGCGATCTTGAGGGCGCCGATGTTGCTGGACTTCTGGATCACGCCCTCCACCGTGAGCGCGCCGTAGTTGTGCGTGTCGCGCACGGTGAACTTGTCCAGCTGGTAGCTGCCCGGCCCGGTCTGGATCACGGTTTGCGGCGTAACCCGGCCGAGCTCCAGCGCGGTCGCCACCGTGATGGGCTTCATCACCGAGCCGGGCTCGAAGGTGTCGGTGACGGCGATGTTGCGCAGCTGCGGGCCCGACAGGTTCTTGCGGTCGTCGGGCACGTAGCTGGGGTAGTTGGCCAGCGCCAGCACCTCGCCCGTGGCCGTGTCGAGCACCACCACGCTGCCGGTCTTGGCCTTGTTGGCGATCACCGCGTCGCGCAGCTTCTGGTAGGCGAAGAACTGGATCTTGGAATCGATCGACAGCTGAATGTCCTGCCCGTCCACGGGGGGCACTTCCTCGCCGACTTCCTCTACCGCATGGCCCAGCCGGTCCTTGATGACGCGACGCGACCCCTCGCGGCCGGCCAGCAGCTTGTCGAACGAGCGCTCGGCGCCCTCGATGCCCTTGTTCTCCACGTCGGTGAAGCCGACCACGTGCGCGGCAGCCTCGCCCTCGGGGTACTTGCGCTTGTACTCCTTGCGCTGGTGGATGCCGGGAATCTTCATGTCGGCGATCTGCTGCGCCACCGGCTGGTCGACCAGGCGCTTGAGCCAGACAAAGCTCTTGTCTTCCTCGCCCAGCTTGTGCTTGAGATCGGCCAGGGGCAGGCCCAGCAGCTTGGCCAGCTTGCGCAGTTCGGCATCGTCTGCCTTGACTTCATCCGGAATGGCCCAGATGCTGGGCGCCACCACGCTGGACGCCAGCAGCAGCCCGTTGCGATCGAAGATGCGCCCGCGGCTGGCCGGCAGCTCCAGCGTGCGCAGCACGCGCCGGTCGCCCTGGCGCTGGAAGAAGGCGTTGTCGAACACCTGCACGTAGGCCGCGCGCGCGGTCAGGCCGATGAAGGCCAGCGCCAGCGCTGCCACGACGAACTTGCTGCGCCACATGGGCGTCTTGGATGCCAGCAGCGGGCTGGAGGTGTAGCGAATGCTTTTCATCGCGCGCGCTCCTCGCGGGCGCCCGAGGCCACGGCGGCCTGCGCGTGCGCGGTGACGTATTCGGTGATGGCCGGCGTGACGGGACGCATGGCCAGTTTTTCCTGCGCCAGCTTTTCCACCCGCAGGGAGGTGGCCTGGGCGCGCTTTTCCACCTCGAGCTGGCGGCGCTGGGTCTCCAGCGTGCGTGCCTCGGCCCGGGCCCGCTCGATCTCGGTGAACAGATGGCGCGACTCGTACTGCACGCGCACCAGATACATGGCCGAGAACATCACCGCGGCCAGCAGAACAATCGACAACCGGGTCATGACACCGGGCCCCCACGCTTCGCCGCTGCGCGTGCTGCGCTGCCCCCCGAGGGGGCGCTCGCCGACTTGGGACGGCCCGGCGTCGGCTCGGGGTTCACCCGCGCCGCCACCTCCGTGCGCTCGGCCACCCGCATGATGGCGCTGCGCGCGCGCGGGTTGGCGGTGACCTCGGCAGCGCCGGGGCGCACGCGTGCCAGCGCGCGCAGCAGGGTGGGCGCCGGCTCGGCAAAGGGCGCACGGCGATCCACCACCGCGCGCGAATGGCGCGCGATGAATTGCTTGACGATGCGGTCTTCCAGCGAGTGAAAACTGATCACCACCAGGCGCCCCCCGGGTTGCAGGACATGAAGGCTGGCCTCTAGCGCCTGCTCGAGCTCTTCAAGCTCGGCGTTGACGAAAATCCGAACAGCCTGGAATGTCCGGGTCGCCGGGTGTTGCCCCGGCTCGCGAGTGCGGACCGCGCCGGCGACGAGCTCGGCGAGCTCCAGGGTGCGGGCCAGGGGATGACCCGTTTGCCGACGCGCGACAATCGCCTTTGCAATGGCGACAGCAAACCGTTCTTCGCCGTAGTCACGAATCACCTCCGCGATCTGTTGCTGGGATGCCGCCGCCAGCCAGTCGGCCGCGCTCTGGCCCCGCGTGGGGTCCATGCGCATGTCCAGCGGGCCGTCGGCACGAAAAGAAAAACCCCGCTCGGGGTTGTCGATCTGCGGCGAGCTGATGCCCAGGTCCAGCAGGACCCCCGCCGCACTGGCGGGTGGCAGCTCGCCCAGGCTCGCAAAGCCTTGATGTCGAATCGAAAACCGCGCGTCCGTGATGCGCGCGGCCTCGGCCAGCGCCTCGGGATCCTTGTCGAACGCAACCAGGCGCCCCGCCGCAGCCAGCCGCTGCAAGATGGCGCGGCTGTGCCCGCCGCGCCCGAAGGTGGCATCCACGTAGCAGCCCTGCGCATCGGCGATCAGGGCTTCGACCGCTTCGTGGAGCAAGACCGTGGTGTGCGACCATGTGTTCACCGCCCGGCCTTCAAAACGCAAAATCCTCGAACGCCGCCGGCATGGGCTCCTGCATCGCCTCGGCTTCCTTGGCCTCGTAGGCGGCCTTGTCCCACAGCTCGAAGTGATCGCCCATGCCCAGCAGCATGGTCTCGCGCACCAGGCCCGCGGCGGCGCGCAGCTCGGGCGACACCAGCACGCGGCCGGTGCCGTCCAGCTCCACGTCCATCGCGTTGCCCAGGAAGATGCGCTTCCACCACTGGGCCGACATGGGCAACTGGGCGATGCGGTCGCGAAATTTTTCCCACTCGGGGCGCGGGAACACCATCAGGCAGCCGTGCGGGTGCTTGGTGATCGTCAGCTGTCCCTGGGTCGTCGCGAGCAGGACGTCACGATGCCGGGTCGGCACGGACAGCCGCCCCTTGGCATCCAGACTCAGCGATGAAGCCCCTTGAAACACGCGATTTCCCTGCCGCAACGATCAAAACCCGGTGGTGACGGCACTTCTCACCACTTAATTGCACTTTTTTGCACTGTAGCAGGAAACCCGAGGCGGAAACAAGGGATGCACACATTTTTTCAATGAAATCAAGACCTTAGCTGGTTTTTTCACCAGAGATTCGAGACAAAATTTCTTTGAAATTAGGGACTTAGCTCAAACTATCAAAGTGATTTCCCCGGTGCAGGTCGCCGCCACCGGATTCACGCGCCCGCGCTTGCCGTGAATTTGTGCACAGCGGCCGTGGCGCGCGGCCGGGTCGAGCCAGCACCAAGACCCCGCGATCGGGCGGGGGCGACTCAAGACCCGTGGGTCAAGGGTGCGTCAGAGGATGTAGCGCGACAGGTCTTCGTCGCGGCTGACGTCGGCGAGGCGCGCATCGACGTAGGCGGCGTCGATGTGCACCTGCTGGCCCTCCAGGCGCGTGGCGTCGAAGCTGACCTCGTCGAGCAGGCGCTCCATCACGGTGGACAGGCGGCGCGCGCCGATGTTCTCGGTGCGCTCGTTCACGTCGCAGGCGATTTGCGCCAGGCGCGCGATGCCGTCGTCGCTGAACTGCAGCGTCACGCCCTCGGTGGCCAGCAGGGCCTGGACCTGGCGCACCAGGCTGGCGTCGGTTTGCGTGAGAATGGCCTTGAAGTCCTCGACCGAGAGCGAATCGAGCTCGACGCGGATCGGCAGGCGCCCCTGCAACTCGGGGATCAGGTCGCTGGGCTTGGCCAGGTGAAAGGCGCCCGAGACAATGAACAGGATGTGGTCGGTTTTGACCATGCCGTACTTGGTGTTGACGGTGGTGCCTTCGACCAGCGGCAGCAGGTCGCGCTGCACGCCCTGGCGCGACACGTCGGCACTGCTGCCGCTTTCGGTGCGCGAGGCGACCTTGTCGATCTCATCGATGAAGACGATGCCGTTCTGCTCCAGGTTGTGCAGCGCCTGCAGGCGGATTTCGTCCTCGTTGACCAGCTTGCCGGCCTCCTCGTCCACCAGCAGCCGCATGGCCTCGCCGATCTTGACGCGGCGCATCTTGCGCCGGCCGGCGTTCAGGTTGCCCAGCATGCCCTTGAGCTGCTCGGCCATTTCCTCCATGCCGGGCGGGCCCATGATTTCCATGGTGGGCGCGGGCTGTTGCAGCTCCAGCTCGATTTCCTTGTCGTCCAGCTGGTGCTCGCGCAGCTTCTTGCGGAAGGCCTGGCGCGCAGCGCCGCCCTCGCTGAGGGCGTTGCTGCCGTCGGCGTTGCGCGCGGGGGGCAGCAGCACGTCGAGGATGCGGTCTTCGGCCAGGTCCTCGGCGCGCGTGCGGTGCTGGCGCATGGCCTGCTCTCTCGCTTGCTTCACGGCCATCTCGGCCAGGTCGCGGATGATGGAGTCCACGTCCTTGCCGACATAACCCACTTCGGTGAACTTGGTGGCCTCGACCTTGATGAAGGGCGCATTGGCCAGCCGCGCCAGGCGCCGCGCGATCTCGGTCTTGCCCACGCCGGTGGGGCCGATCATCAGGATGTTCTTGGGCGTGATCTCGGTGCGCAGCTTTTCATCGACCTGCTGGCGGCGCCAGCGGTTGCGCAGCGCAATGGCGACGGCGCGCTTGGCCGCCTGCTGGCCGACGATGTGGCGGTCGAGTTCGGAGACGATCTCCTGGGGGGTCATGGACATGGCGGGGCTCAACCGGAAAATTTGAATCAAACAGGGCTCTGGCGCAGACAGGGTGCGCGCAAGCAACTATCAAATACGAAGCAAAATCACAAAACCTCGATGGTGTGCGACATGTTGGTGTAGATGCACAGCTCGCCGGCAATCTCCAGCGACTTCTTGACGATCTGCTCGGCCGACAGCTCGGTGTGGTCGAGCAGCGCCTTGGCGGCGGCCTGGGCATAGGCGCCGCCCGAGCCGATGGCCACCAGGCCGTGTTCGGGCTCCAGTACATCGCCGTTGCCGGTGATGATGAGCGAGGTCTCGCGGTCGGCCACCGCCAGCATGGCCTCCAGGCGGCGCAGCACGCGGTCGGTGCGCCAGTCCTTGGTCAGCTCGATGGCCGCGCGCGTGAGGTGGCCCTGGTGCTTGTCCAGCTTGGCCTCGAAGCGCTCGAACAGCGTGAAGGCATCGGCCGTGGCGCCGGCAAAACCGGCCAGCACCTGGCCATGGTGCAGCTTGCGCACCTTGCGCGCCGAGCCCTTGACGACGATGTTGCCCAGCGTGACCTGGCCGTCGCCGCCAATGGCCACTTGCCAGCCCGCGGGGGTCTGGCGGCGAACGCTGATGATGGTGGTGCCGTGAAAGGATTCCATCGCGCACAGATGGGGGCCCGCCCTCGCATTGCAAGGCCCGCGGACGGATTCCGCATGGCCCTCACCCACGACGCATCAACCCCATGCGCCAACATGGCCGCGACGAGACCACGCGAAATCCGAGGACGCAAGCAGGATGCCCTTCATCGACGGCCCCTGAAACCAAAGGGCCGGAAAGCCGCGGAGCAGGCCAGGCCAGCGAACGCCGTGGCCGGACCTGTGCCGGCCACTGGCGTTGTCCCCCTCCGGGGGAAGGCGCCGAAGGCGACGCAGGGGGAGATCAATCCACCCGACGCAGCACCCGCGCCGCGTCGGAGATGCCGATGACGCCGAAAAACGCCGCCACCAATCGGTTGGCATGCCGGAACACCACCTGGCGGCCCTGCCCCTGCTGCTGCATGGCCCAGTTGAGCAGGTCGCCGGCGGCGCCGAAATCCACCCGCCGCAGTTGCCGGCAATTGAACTCGATCACCCGCGTGCGGCTGGTCACCGCCAGGGCCTGCAGGGGCGCCGTGGCGTCGCCCAGCAGTTCGCCTTCCAGCTCCAGCTTCGCCCAATCGGGGGTGCCGGCGGCACCGCCCTGCAACGGCATCGCGCCCGAGGCCAGCAACTCGCTGTGCAGGCCATCGGCCGGCGCGTCGGCATCGGGCGGCGGCAGGGTATGGCCGTCGTCGGCCATGGGCGCCCATTCGCAGCGCGGGTCCTCCCATGGCGGGGGCGACATCTCGTAGGTCACGCAGTAGTTGAGCGCCACCAGCTCGAACTCGTCGGGCTCGTTGATCACGCGCAGCGCGGCCAGATGGGCGGCCCACCAGCGCGGATCGATGTCGCGCTGCTCGGACGGCGTCTGGGCCGCGAGCACATGCAGCAACTGGTCGCCGCCCAGAAAGCGCAGCCGCACCGGCGTGCCGGCCCACCGCTGCAACACGTCCAGCAGGGCGGGCAAGGCGGTCGGGTCGATGGTGCGCACGCGCCGCCAGTCCAGCCGCCAGGGCTGCGCCTGGCGCGCCAGCGAAGCGTTGAGCGCCGCGATGGACTGCGGGCCGATGACGGATGGGGCCGTCCAGTGCGCCGCCACGGCGTCGGCCCGCACGGGCGCGGGCGCCGTGGACGGTGCCGTCATGGGCATGGGGCGGGACCCCACGCCGGCCGCGCCGTCCCACTGCGGTGCGGAGCGGCCGAAGCGGCCGGCAAAGGCAATGGCCGCGCCGTCGAACTTGTCGGGTTCGCCCGCCGCGCGATACAGGTCGAACAGGGTCAGCCAGGTTTCGGCGTCCTCGCTCAGGCCGCTGCCGTCGGCCAGCAGCTCGAGCAGGTTGGCCTCGGCGCCTGCCGCATCGCCGTTGGCAAAGCGGATGGCCACCTCTTCGACTTCGGGGCTGACTTGCACCGGCTCCGGGTCGGGCGCCGGCGCCGGCGCCGCGGCCGATCGGGCCGCCAGCACGTCCGGCTCCGTATCGGCCGTGGGGTGGGGCGCATCGGCGTGCGCCAGGGCCGCCAGGTGGGGCTCGACCACGGTGGGGTCGAAATGCCGCGCCACCGGATCACCGGGCAGATCGGCCAGATCCACCGGGCGGGTCTTGTCATAGGCCCCGGCGGGGGTCGCGGGCGCGTTCGGGCTGTCGGGGTCGAGCCAGCCGCGCGCCATCTGCTCCTCGATCTGGTCAATTTTCTCGAGGGTGCGCTCGGGCTCATGCGGATGCGCGGACTCGACGTTGGAGATGTACGAGGTGGGCGCCGAGCCGCCCGCCGCGCCACCGGCCAGTTGGCGGCGGCGCGCCTTGCGCAGCATGTCGAATTCGCGGTTGCGCACGAAGTCGTTGCGCCGCTTGCGCTCGATCATCTCCTTGAGCGCGGCGCTGGATTCGGTGGTGTCGGCGCGGCCGCCGACCTTGTTCAGGTCGGCCCAGTCGGTGGTCGGGCTGGTGACGAACTTGACCACCTTGGACAAAAACCGTCTGCCCGGCTTGGGGTCTTGCTCCTCGTTCATCCTTTGACGGCCTCCCCGAACGGCATGCGCCGAATCAATCGCCAAACATCTTCTGCTTGAGCTCGCGGCGCTGCTGCGCCTCCAGCGACAAGGTGGCGGTGGGCCGCGCCAGCAGGCGGGGCACGCCGATGGGCTCACCGGTTTCGTCGCAATAGCCGTAATCGCCCGAGTCGATGCGGGCAATGGACTGCTCGATCTTTTTCAGCAGCTTGCGCTCGCGGTCGCGCGTGCGCAGCTCCAGCGCGTGCTCTTCCTCGATGGTGGCGCGGTCGGCCGGGTCGGGCACCACCACGGTGTCCTTGCGCAGCTGCTCGGTGGTCTGGTCGGCGTTTTGCAGGATGTCGTCCTTGAGCTGCACCAGCTTGATGCGGAAGAACGCCAGCTGCTTGTCGTTCATGTACTCGGCGTCGGGCATGGCGATGACTTCGGCATCGGACAGCTCGTCGGCGGTCTTGGTTTTCCAGTTGTTGGCCAGCCGCGGATCCTTCTTGATCACGATCGGCATGGGGGCGGCAGCGGCAATGGGCATGGGTAGGGTCTTGGTCTGGGCGGCCGGCGGGGCGACCGCCTTGGGCGGAGTCGATTTCCGCGCCGGGGCCGTCGGTTCGCGCGCAGGCGCGGCCTTCTTGACGACCGCCGTCGCGGTGCGTGCACCCGGTTTGGGCGCTGCCTTGTCAGGCATGGCCTTGGCAGTTGCTTTGGCCGGTGTCTTGGCAGCCGCAGGTTTCACTTCTTCCGTCTCCTCTAGAACAAGGCGCGGCTCGCCGCGGCCCTCAACCGCAAACACGGCGGATGAATGGGGTCATCTTCATCCGCAAAGCCCTGTTATAGACCTTCTCGGGCTCTTGGGCCGCCGGCTTGCCGGCAATCCGGCGGGCGGCATCAAAGGCGGCGATTGTATCGGCCTTGCCGCGCCGCCTGAAATGGGATCAGGCCAGGCACTGCTCCAGCCCCTGCACGAGGATGTCGCGCGGCAGGTCGATGCCGATGAACACCATCTTGCTGACCCGTTTTTCATCGGCACCCCAGGCCGGCCCCAGGTCGCTGCCCATGAGCTGGTGCACGCCCTGGAAGATCACCTTGCGCTCGGTACCCTTCATCGACAAAACCCCCTTGTAGCGCAGCATGCGCGGGCCGTAGATGTTGACCATGGCGCCCAGAAAGTCCTCCAGCCGCGCCGGGTCGAACGCGCGCTCGGAGCGGAACACGAAGCTCTTGACGTCGTCATCATCGTGGTGATGGTGTGCGTGGCCATGCTCGTGATCATGGTCGTGCTGGTGCGACGGGTGGTCGCAATGCTCGCCGTCATGATGGTGGTGTTCGTGCTCGTCCTCCTTCAAAAACTCGGGGTCGATGTCGAGCTTGGCGTTGAGGTTGAAGCCGCGCAGGTCCAGCACCTCGCCCAGCGCCACCTGGCCGAAATGCACCACGCGCTGCGGCGCGCGCGGGTTCATGTGCTTCAGGCGGTGCTGCAGCGCGCCCAATTCATCGGCACTCACCAGATCGGCCTTGCTGATGAAAATCTGGTCGGCAAAACCCACCTGGCGCTGCGCCTCCAGCCGGTCATTCAGTTGCTGCGCGGCGTGCCTGGCGTCGACCAGGGTGATGATGGAGTCGAGCAGGAAACTCTCGGCGATCTCGTCGTCCATGAAGAAGGTCTGCGCCACCGGGCCCGGGTCGGCCAGGCCGGTGGTTTCGATGATCACTCGCTCGAAGTCCAGCAGGCCCTTGCGCTTCTTGGCCGCCAGCAGTTGCAAGGTGTTGCGCAAATCCTCGCGGATGGTGCAGCACACGCAGCCGTTGCTCATCTGGATGATCTGCTCGCCGTCGTCGTGCACCAGGATTTCGTTGTCGATGTTCTCCTCGCCAAACTCGTTCTCGATCACGGCGATTTTCTGGCCGTGCGCCTCGGTCAGCACGCGCTGCAGGAGCGTGGTCTTGCCGGCACCCAGAAAGCCGGTGAGGATGGTGGCGGGGATGAGGGACATGTGCAAATCCAAGGCAAGGGCCCAAAAAAGGGGACAACAGATCAGTTTAGCGGAGCCGCCTTGACCTTGCCCACGGTGGCGTTGGCGACAACCCGGTGGCGCCGGACGTGGCAGACTGTCAAGTTGACGCCAAAACGCGGCGCCCCAGGCGGCCGCCCCCACCTCAGGAGATCCTCCCATGAAAGAGCACTTGCAGTTCTACATCGACGGCCAATGGACCGACCCCGTCACGCCACGCACGCTGGACGTCATCAACCCATCGACGGAAGAGGTGGCCTCGCGCATCAGCCTGGGCTCCGCCGCCGACGTGGACAAGGCGGTGCAGGCCGCGCGGCGCGCGTTCGAGTCCTTTTCGCGCACCTCGCGCGACGAGCGCGTGGCCCTGCTCGAGAAAGTGCTGGCCATCTACAAGCGTCGTGCCGACGAGGTGGCGCAAGCCATTTCGCTGGAAATGGGCGCGCCGCTTTGGCTGTCCAAGGCCGCGCAGGCGGCCATGGGCACGGCGCACCTGAAGACCACCCTGGCGGTGCTCAAGAACTTCGAGTTCGAGACGGTGCAGGGCACGTCCGCCACGCTGTACGAGCCGGTGGGCGTGGTCGGCATGATCACGCCCTGGAACTGGCCGATCAACCAGATCATGTGCAAGGTGGCCCCGGCGCTGGCCGCCGGCTGCACGGTGATCCTCAAGCCATCCGAGATCGCCCCGCTCAGCGGCATCCTGGTGGCCGAGATCATGGACGAGGCGGGCGTGCCGCCCGGCGTGTTCAACCTGGTCAACGGTGACGGCCCGGGCGTGGGCGAGGCCATGTCGGTGCATCCCGGCATCGACATGATGACCTTCACCGGATCGACGCGCGCCGGCATCGCCGTTGCCAAGGCCGCGGCCGACACCGTCAAGCGTGTCGCGCAGGAGCTGGGCGGCAAGTCGGCCAACATCGTGCTGGATGACGCCGATATCGAAAAGGCCGTCAAGCAGGGCGTGCAGGCCTGCTTCACCAACTCGGGCCAGAGCTGCAACGCGCCCACGCGCATGTTCGTGCCGCGCGCCAAGCAAGACCAGGCCATGGCCGTGGCCAGGACGGTGGCCGAAAAAACCCAGGTGGCCGACGCCATGGCCGAAGGCATGGCCATGGGCCCGGTGGTCAGCCAGGCGCAGTTCAGCAAGATCCAGGGCCTGATCCAGAAGGGCATCGACGAAGGCGCCACCCTGGTGGCCGGCGGCACCGGCCGGCCCGAGGGTCTGAGCAAGGGCTACTTCGTCAAGCCCACCGTGTTTGCCGACGTGAACAACGACATGACCATCGCGCGCGAGGAAATCTTCGGCCCGGTGCTGGTGATGATCCCCTACGACACCGAAGAAGACGCCATCCGCATGGCCAACGACTCGCCCTACGGCCTGTCGGGCTACGTGCAGTCCGGCAGCCTGGAGCACGCGCGCCAGGTGGCCGCGCGCCTGCGCACCGGCATGGTGCACCTGAACGGCGCCGGCCCCGACGTGGGCGCGCCCTTTGGTGGCTACAAGCAGTCGGGCAACGGCCGCGAATGGGGCGAGCACGGCTTTCGCGAGTTTCTGGAAGTGAAGGCGGTGATGGGTTACGAGCCCAAGCCGGCCAAGGCGTAATGCAGGCGGACGTCCGGACAAAGCGGCGCCCTCCCGGATTTTCAAGGGCGCTGGTGCACCACGAGCGCCGAAGGGTATTGAGGGCCCTCAAAAGGCTCTCAGGTGCGCCGCAAAGTCGATTGGGACGCCAAAAATACGACCTGGTCGTGGTCGGCACATTGGCGTCGACGGGCGGCGGCCGGGCGCCGCGCCGGTCGCGCCGCATCTGAAGCCCCGCTCAACCCAGATCGAAGTAGTCGCTATCGAGATGCTTGATGGCGAGCATCCTCGCGGTCGTCACGCCGACGTCGTGCTCGACCATGCGACGGGCCAGTTGGGCGCCATCCATCAGAACCACTTTCTGATTCTGCAAGCGCGCTGCGAACTCGCGGGCTTCCCGGGTAAAGCTGGCGCTGGTGATGAACACGCCCTTGCTTGCCCCCGCGCCGGTCAGGGCACCAAGGAACTGCTGCACATCGGGCCGACCCACGTTGTGCCCGTCCTGATAGCGCTTGGCCTGAATGAAGATCGTGGACAGGCCCAGCTTGTCCTCGTGGACCAAGCCATCGATCCCGCCGTCGCCCACATAGCGTGTCACATGACCGGCCGACTGGTCAAACCCGTACCCCATGGCCAACAGCACATCCACCACCAGGCGCTCGAACTGCTGCGGCGACACTTCTCGCACCCGTTCAAGCACGTCGTTGCAAAGACGCTGGGTCAACTGCTCGACGGTTGTGTCAAGAACGTCTTCGGGTGCCTGCTCGGCTTCATTGGCGTCGAAGTCCGGCGACGCGAGCACAGGCTCCGCCTGCTGCGTGCTGCTCCGCGGCATGACGGCGACGACGCGCAAGAGCTCCTGTCCGCGCGGGGTGATCTGCACCATGCCGCGATCTGGCGCCACCAACGCGTCCTCATCCTTGAGATGCTGGCGCGCCCACCGTACCCGGTTCTCGAACTTGAGCGCCCCGGTTGCATGGCGCACGGCCAAGTCTTCCGGCGTCAGTTGGAACCGCTGTGCCAAGAGAGGCACCAGATCTCTCAGCCGATGAGCCTGGTCGTCTTGAAGCGTCTCCAGCAACGCCTGCTTGATGGCGCCAACCTTCGGAATGCTCACTCCTTTTCCTCCTTGCGATGCGCCCTTGGATGCGCCCCGTCGTAGGCCTTGGCCAAGTGCTGAAAGTCCAGCCGCGTATAGACCTGCGTGGTGGCGATGCTGGCGTGGCCCAGCAGCTCCTGCACGGCGCGCAAGTCTCCGCTGGACTGCAGCACGTGGCTGGCGAACGAGTGGCGCAGCATGTGCGGGTGCACCGGCGTGGCGAGGCCGGCCTGCAGGCTGCGCCGGCGCAGGCGCTGCCAGATGGACTGGGCGGTGAGCCGCGTGCCGTGGCGGCCGATGAACAGGGCGCCGGCGGCTTCGTCGGCGGTGGCGACGCTGCCGCGCACGGCCAGCCAATGCGTGAGCGCAGCCACGGCAGCCTGGCCCAGCGGCACGGTGCGGCGCTTGCCGCCCTTGCCCTGCACCTGCACCTCGGCCCCTGACAGATCGATCCAGCCGCGGCCGGCGCGCAAGGCGCCGTCGCTGGCCGCCACGTCCAGGCCCGTCAGCTCGCCCACGCGCAGGCCGCTGCCGTACAGCAGCTCGACGATGGCGGCGTCGCGCGCATCCAGCCAGGGGTCGGCCGCCTCGTCGGCAGTGCCCGCGTAGCTGGCCAGTTGCACCGCCTCGTCCACCCCCAGCGCCTTGGGCAGGGGGCGCGGCTGTCTGGGTGCGCGCACGTCCTGCACCGGGTTGGCCGCGATGAGACCTTCGCGCCCCAGCCAGGCATAAAAACCGCGCCACCCCGAAAGGATGAGCGCAATGCCGCGCCCGCTGCGCCCGCCCGAGTGCATTTGCGCCACCCAGCGGCGCACGTGGGCGGGCTGGACTGCGGACAGATCGACGGGGACTGCCGCAGCGAATCCAGCGAGCTTTTCCAGATCAAGCTGGTAGAGCGTGACGGTGCGCGCGGCCAGGCGCTTTTCGACCCGCACGTGCTCCAGATAGCGCTCGATCAGGAGCCCATGGGCGTCGCCGGCGGGCGTTGGCGCGGGTTCGGCCATGCTATTCAATCAATAGCTTGTTGCGCTGAATTGGTGGGCGCGACGCGCTGATTTCATTCATTGAGACCACTGATTTTTGCACCACCGCCGGCTCTCATCCCAACTCTCTCCCAGAGGCAGAAGGTGAAAGTCCGACGTCGCCTGCCTGCGAACATCACGCGCTGCGCAGGCGCGAGAGGGCCGCGCTGGCCAGCTCGCCGATGCGCTCCAGGAAGTCGGTGGCCATGCCGGCCTGGTAGCGCGCGCTGTCGGGCGAGGCCAGCACCAGCAGGCCGAACGCGGGCGCGCCGGCGCTGGCGCGCAGGGGCAACAGCACCAGCGAGGCCGCGGCCTGCGGGTCTTCCAGCCACTGCACGGCCTCGAAGCCGGCGTTGACGCCGCAGTACGGCGCCGTGAGCGAGGTGGCCAGGCTCTTGACGTCGTCGCTGGCACCATAGGCGAACGGCTCGGCCACATAGACCTCGGCCACGTCCCACAGGCGCAGGGCGGCCTGCGGCACGTTGAACTGGGCACAGATCTCGCTGACCAGCACCACCGGCAAGTCCACCGCGCGGTGGACCAGAAACAGCTGGCGCGTCCAGCGCAGCAGCTTGTCGGCGATCAGCATGTTTTCGGTGCCGTGGCGCATCATCTCCATCAGGCGCTGCTCCAGCACCTTGATCTTCTCGCGCAGCATCTCGGCCTGGCGCTCCTGCAGGCTGACGGCGCGCCCGCCGTGCGGGCTGGTGAGTTGCACGGCCGTGAGCAATTCGGCATGGCGCTCGAAGAAGTCGGGCGCCTGAATCAAGAATTCGGCAATGTCGGCTTCGGTGATAGGGGGCGTGGCAGCGGGGCTCATGAAAGGTTCTCGTCGATGCGGGCACGGTGATTATCGACTGGCTGAGACGGCGGAGCGCCAGGAACAGCCGGTCGCCAGCGCCCATTCAAAACAGGCCGCCCGCGCCCTGCGGCGGCGCCACGCCCAAATGCCGGTACGCCGCCTGCGTGGCCACCCGTCCGCGTGGGGTGCGCTGCAGATAGCCCTGCTGGATCAGGTAGGGCTCGATCACGTCCTCGATGGTGCCGGCCTCCTCGCCGATGCTGGCGGCGATGTTGTCCAGACCCACGGGGCCGCCGTCGAAACGGTGGATCACCGCCTCCAGCAGCTTGCGGTCCATCAGATCGAAGCCTTCCGGGTCCACGTCCAGCATGGCCAGCGCGTCGTGCGCCAGTGCGCGCGTGATGCGGCCATCACCCTTCACATCCGCGTAGTCGCGCACGCGGCGCAGCAGGCGGTTGGCGATGCGCGGGGTACCGCGGCTGCGGCGGGCGATCTCGAACGCACCTTCGGCATCCGCCTCCACCTTCAGCAGCCCGGCCGAGCGCGTGACAATGCGCGCCAGCTCGTCGGGCGTGTAGAACTCCAGCCGCGCGACGATGCCAAAGCGGTCGCGCAGCGGGTTGGTCAGCATGCCGGCGCGCGTGGTGGCCCCCACCAGGGTGAAGGGCTGCACGTCGAGCTTGATCGAGCGCGCCGCCGGGCCCTCGCCGATCAGGATGTCGATCTGGTAGTCCTCCAGCGCGGGATAGAGGATTTCTTCGACCACCGGACTCAGTCGGTGGATTTCGTCGATGAACAGGACGTCGTTCTTCTCCAGGCTGGTCAGCAGCGCCGCCAGGTCCTTGGGCTTTTCCAGCACCGGTCCGCTGGTCTGGCGCAGCTGCACGCCCAGCTCGTGCGCGATGATGTGCGACAGCGTGGTCTTGCCCAGGCCGGGCGGGCCAAACAGCAGCACGTGATCCAGCGCCTCGCCGCGCTTGCGCGCCGCGCCGATGAAGATCTCGAGCTGCTCGCGCGCCTTGGCCTGGCCGACGTAGTCGTGCAGCAGTTTGGGGCGCAGCGCACGCTCTTGCGCCTCTTCGCGCGGCGAGGCGACGGCGCCCGAAACCACGCGCGGTGCCGGGTGGCCGGCCGGCGGGGCGAAGTCGTCAACCGTGATGCTCATGCCGCGATTGTGCCGGTGCCCATCACTGCGTCAGCCAATTGCCCAGGCCGCGATAGAAAGCGCGGTCGAAACGCCCGAAGAAATCCGCGCCCCGGGGGTTTTGGCAGCTGGCGCTGCCGCCGTGCAGCGCGCCCACCACATAGCGCGTGCTGCCGCCCAGCTGCGTCCAGATGGCCGAGCCGCTGCTGCCGCCTTCGGTCGTGCCTTGCGTCCAGCCGACTTGCCACATCGCGCCGGAATCAACCGTGGCGCCGGCACAGGTGCTGCTGTCGCAGTTGGCGTAGCCGGCGATGTCGCCCACGCTGTATTTCTGCAAGTCGCCCGATGGGTTGGACACGCCCACGATGGCGGTGCCGGGCACGACCGAACTGCCGAAGTACGAGCCGGCATACACCACGTTGGCGGGGGGCTGGGCGTTGAGTTGCAGCAGGGTGCTGTCCACGCCCGAATCGGTGAACAGCAGGCGCGCGCCGCCGGTGACTTGCACGGCCGCCGGGTCCAGCGCGGGCGAGGCGTTGCAGGACGCGGCGCGGAAGAACCAGTAGCTGATCACGCTGGCCGCGCCGTCGGCGTTGGAGATGCAGTGCGCCGCCGTCAGGAAATTGGGCGTGCGGCTGCCCCGGGTGTCATTGAGCAGGGTGCCGGTGCACAGATAGCTGCTGCCCGCCTCGGTGAACACGATGCGCGCCACCGAGCGGCTTTCGGCATCGAGCTGAGGCGAGCACATCACATCCAGCGTGCAGGCACCGGCGCGGCCGATGTTGGGGTCTTGCGCGAGCGCCGCCGCCTGCTCCACGGTCTGGGTGAAGTGCGAGAGTTGGGGCACGGCCAATTGCACGTCGGCGGGGCTGGCGCCGGGTGGCAATTGCAGCTCCAGCGTGCTGAGCGCACCGGGCGTGTCCGGGCCCCACACCGTACGGGCCGCTTCGGGGCTTTGGCCGCCCTGCACATTGGCGCGCTGCCAGGCCGCCAGTTGCTCGGCAGACCAGGCCACGGCGGGCGAGCCGGCCGCGCCGTAAAAGCGCAGCACGGCACCCGGCGGCAGTTGCAGCACCTGCAGGCCCAGGCGAATGGCCTGCGCGCCGGCCGACGAGAAGGCCAGCGCAGCCACTTGCGTGCCGTCGGCCAGTTGGCGCCAGCGCAGCCGGGCGGCCAGGTCAGGCGCCTGGGCGGTGGCGTCCACCGCGCGCGCCAGCCCGATCTGCAGGGGCGCGCCCTTGGCGGCCACCACGGCTTGCTTGGGCGCTTGCAGCGGGCCCAGCACGATCTGCGGCACCACGGCACCGGCCGGCAGGCGGCTGGCGGGCGAGGGCTCGGCCAGCGTGGCAGCGGCCTGCTTGAGCCCGGCCGTGTCCAGCGGCTCGATGCGATCGGTCACGGCCGGGGCCGGCGCAGGGGCTGGCGCCGGCGTGGGCGCTGGTGCCGGGGCCGGTGCGGGCGAGTCCGATCCGCCGCAGGCTGACAGGATCAAGCCGGCCGCGCAGGCCATCCAAAGGGCGTGAAGGTGTTTCATGACAAAAAGCTCCTGGGCGGCATTGTGCCCAACGGGCCTTGCCCGTGCGAACACCGCCGGTCGCTGGCCGACGGCCGCCACGCTCAGCCGCAATTGACGCTGACGATGCGGCCGGTGGCGGCATCCACCACCACGTTCAGGCGCCCGACCCGGTACTCCTTGGTGATCATGCTGTCGGGGCGCAGCATGCGCACCGTGTCGGCGCCGGCCGCGGCCAGTGCCTGCGCCAGCGTGCCGGCGCCATAGGGCTGACCCACCAGCGACTGCACGGCCTGCGCATTGCACTGGTTGCGCGGGGGCTGGCCGCTGTCCAGTTGCGTTGCACTCGCCGGTGGCGGTGCGGCAGCGACGGGGGCCTGCGCCGGCGCGCCGGTGCTGTTGCAGGCGGAAAGCACCAGCAGGGGCCCCAGCGCCAAGGGCCAGGCAGGGGTGTTCATTCGCATGGGTTGGTTCTCCTGTTGTCGCGGGGCGATTCGCCGGTCTCGGGGCGGCCAGTCATGGTAAGCCACGCTCCCATCGTTCGCATCGCCTGAAGGCGCCCCGGAGCGGTGGAACAAGCGATGCGCGGTCTCCACCGCCCGCTGCCCTCATGCCGGCAGCGATCCGGCTGCTAGCGCGTCAACACCTTCAGGGCGAGCTTGATGCCCTCGCTGACACCCACATCCTTGGGCAAAGCCTTCACCGCGGCAAGGGCCTCGCGGTCGGTGTAGCCCAATGAAACAAGTGCCTGCAAAATGTCGCCGTTGTCATCGGGCGCCAGCGCGGCCGGATGAGTCCCGAGCTCGGGCCCCAGCTTGCCCTTCAATTCAAGCAGCAGGCGCTCGGCGGTCTTCTTGCCGATGCCGGGCACCTTGACCAGCCGAGCCGCCTCCTGCGCGCCGACCGCCTGGGCCAGGTCGGCCACGCTCAGGCCCGACAGCACGGCCAGTGCGGTGCGCGGGCCGACGCCGCTGATCTTGACCAGCTGGCGAAACGCGTCGCGCTCGGCCAGGGTGCCAAAGCCATAGAGGATTTGCGCGTCCTCGCGCACCACGAAGTGCGTCAGCAGCGTCACCCGCTCGCCCAGCGCCGGCAGGTTGTAGAAGGTGCTCATGGGCACATCCACCTCATAGCCGACGCCCTGGCAGTCGATCAGGATTTGCGGCGGGGATTTTTCGGCCAAGAGGCCCGACAGGCGTCCGATCACGGGAAGGTCATCCGGGTTGAAGGTTGGAATCAAATGACGGCGTGGCGCCGATGAATGAACCGCGGGCAGCTATCACAACCATAGTATCAAAGGGGCGCGCCAGAACAACCAAACCACCGAACGCAGAGGGCGCGGAGGAATCGCAAAGGACGCAGAAGAATCTTTTGAAAAGCCAATGGAAGGCCAGGCGCTTTGGGTGCGGCGGGCTGTCGTCATTGAAGTCATCCAAGGAGCGATCTTTGCGATCTTTGCGATTTCTCTGCGTCCGCCGCGTTCGGCGGTTGCAATCGGGCTCAACCACCGTCATGCCGCCTTGCGAGACAATGCGCCGGTGATTCTGCGCCATACCTTCACCCCGCCCAACAACACCCGCCTGGCCCATCTGTGCGGCCCCCTGGACGAGCACCTGCGCACCATCGAGGCCGGACTGCAAGTGAGCATTGCCCGCCGCCACGAGCAGTTCAGGATCGAGGGCAGCAAGAAGCACGCCGAGCGCGCGCTGACCGTGCTGCAAGCCCTGTACGAGATCGCCGCGCGGCCCATCCACGCCGAGACGGTGCAACTGATGCTGGCGGGCGACGAACGCGCGGACGTCGAGGCCTTTGATGGCAGCCGCATGCTGACCACGCGCCGCGCCGACCTGAAGGCGCGCACGCCCAACCAGAGCGCGTACCTGGACAACATCGCCAGCCACGACATCACCTTCGGCATCGGCCCGGCCGGCACCGGCAAGACCTTTCTGGCCGTGGCCTGCGCCGTGGACGCGCTGGAGCGCCAGAGCGTGCAGCGCATTTTGCTGACGCGCCCGGCGGTGGAGGCCGGCGAGCGCCTGGGCTTTCTGCCGGGCGACCTGACGCAGAAGGTCGATCCGTATCTGCGCCCGCTGTACGACGCGCTGTACGACCTGATGGGCTTCGATCGCGTGGCCAAGGCCTTCGAGCGCGCGCAGCTCGAGATCGCGCCGCTGGCCTTCATGCGCGGGCGCACGCTCAACCACGCCTTCGTCATCCTGGACGAGGCGCAGAACACCACGCCCGAGCAGATGAAGATGTTTCTCACCCGCATCGGCTTTGGCAGCAAGTGCGTGGTGACCGGCGACGTGAGCCAGATCGACCTGCCCAAGGACACGACCAGCGGCCTGATCGACGCCGAGCGCGTGCTGAGGCGCGTCAAGGGCCTGGCCTTCACCCGCTTCACCAGCCGCGACGTGGTGCGCCACCCGCTGGTGGCGCGCATCGTGGATGCCTACGATGCGCAGCGCAAGGCGAGCGGTTGAACAATCGGAACAGCCGAAACAGCCGGACGCAGAGGACGCGAAAAATTCGCAAAGGACGCAAAAAACTTCAATTGGATGACTTCCAAAACGATAGTGCCTCACGTCCATTGCACCTTGGTTTTGGTCGAATTTTTCAAAATTTTTGATTCTTTTGCGTCCTCTGCGTCATCTTTGCGTCCTCTGCGTCCGGCTGTTTTTTGCTCTTGCCCGCATGACCCTGCGGCCGTGATGCCGCCCCCGCATCTCTAGAATCTTCGGGCCCCTTTCCAATGGACCCGACATGACGCACGGCCTGATCCGCATTCGCGGCGCGCGACAGCACAACCTGAAGAACCTGGATTTGGACATCCGCACCGGCGAGCTGACGGTGGTGACGGGCGTGAGCGGCTCGGGCAAGTCCAGCCTGGTGTTCGACACGCTGTACGCCGAGGGCCAGCGCCGCTACGTCGAGACCTTCAGCGCCTATGCGCGCCAGTTTCTCGACCGCATGGACAAGCCGGCGGTAGACCGAATCGAGGGCGTGCCGCCGGCGATCGCCATCGACCAGACCAACCCGGTGCGCAGCTCGCGCTCCACCGTGGGCACGATGACGGAGCTGAACGACCACCTGAAGCTGCTGTTTGCGCGCGCCGGGGCCTTGTTCGACCGCCAGACCGCGCTGCCGGTGCGGCATGACACGCCCGAGAGCATCTACGCTGAATTGCTGGCGCGCGGCGCCGCCACCCAGGATCCGCGCCTGGTATTGACTTTTGCTGTCGAACTGCCGGCCAGCGCCACGGCGGCCGATGTCGAGCAATGGCTGTCGGCGGCGGGCTTCACGCGCGTGCAGGCGGAGCGCATCGAGGGTGAGCGCAAGGTTCTGGATGTGGTGGCGGATCGCTTTCGCATCGGCAGCGTCGAAAAGGCGCGCGCCATCGAAGCGATCGAGCTGGCCCTGGCGCGCGGCGCCGGGCGCTTGAGCGTGTATGTCTTGCGGGATGAAGGGGCGGAGCCCGGGCTTTGGCGCTTCTCCACCGGCCTGCACTGCCCCGAAAGCGACATCCGCTATGGCGAGCCGCTGCCCTCGATGTTCAGCTTCAACTCGGCCGTGGGCGCATGCGAGACCTGCCGCGGCTTTGGCCGCGTGATCGGTGTGGACTGGGGTCTGGTCATTCCCGACGAAAAGCTCACCTTGCGCGCCGGCGCCGTCAAGCCGATCCAGACACCGGCGTGGAAGGAATGCCAGGACGATTTGATGCGCCACGCAGAAAGCGCCGGCATCCCGCGCGACACGGCCTGGAACAAGCTGACACCCGAGCAGCGGCACTGGGTGATCGAGGGCACGCCCAGCTTCAAGGAAGGGCAGTGGAACAAGCAGTGGTACGGCATCCGGCGCTTTTTCAAGTACCTGGAAAGCAAGGCCTACAAGATGCACATCCGCGTGCTCTTGTCCAAATACCGCAGCTACACGCCCTGCCCCGACTGCGGTGGCGCGCGCTTGAAAACCGAATCGCTGCTGTGGCGCGTGGGCAGCAAGGAAGATGCCGATGCGGAGCTGGAGCCGTCGTCACGCCGGGCCGCCCCAAGTGACGACAGCCCCCTCGGGGGGCAGCCAGAGCGCGGCAGCGCCGAGCGTGGGGGCCAAATTTTCCAGCGCTTCATGCCCCAGGGCGTGGCGTGGACGCGCGCGCAGCTGGAGGCGCTGCCGGGCCTGAGCCTGCACGACTTGATGCTGTTGCCGATCGAGCGGCTGCGGCGCTTCTTCAACCGTCTCGATCAGACCCCCTCCCCCTCTGGGGGAGCCGCCCCTCCTGCTCCCTCCCCCTCTGGGGGAGGGTTGGGGTGGGGGCCCGCAGCGCCCGCAGCCGACGCCGCCAGCCCCTCACCCCAGCCCTCTCCCCAAAGGGGCGAGGGAGCAACAGCCGAACCAGATGCAGCGTCCCTGCTCCCTGTCCCACTCCCTCTCCCGCTTGCGGGAGAGGGCCGGGGTGAGGGCGCACGCCCAAAGTCCAGCAGCGCGGATGCGATGGCCCGCAAGCTCATCCTGGACGAAATCGGCACCCGCCTCAAATACCTCTGCGACGTCGGCATCGGCTACCTCACGCTCGACCGCCAAAGCCGCACCCTCAGCGGCGGCGAGGTGCAGCGCATCAACCTCACCACCGCGCTGGGCACCTCGCTCGTCAACACCCTGTTCGTGCTGGACGAGCCCAGCATCGGCCTGCACCCGCGCGACATGGACCGCATCACGCAGGCCATGCAGCGCCTGAAGACGGCGGGCAACACGCTGGTGGTGGTCGAGCACGACCCGGCCGTCATGCTGGCGGCCGACCGGGTGCTCGACTTCGGCCCCGGCCCGGGCGCGGCCGGCGGGCGCATCGTGTTCGACGGCACGCCCGCTGCCCTGCGCGGCGCCGACACGCTGACCGGCCAGTACCTGGGCGGACACAAGTCGATCGGCCTGGGCTTCAGCCGCCTCGTGCAAGACAACACCCCGCGCCTGATCCTGGAAGGCGTGCGCGAGCACAACCTCAAGGGCATCGACGTCGCCTTTCCCTTGCAGCGCCTGGTCACCGTCACCGGCGTGTCGGGCTCGGGCAAGTCCACCCTGATGCAGGACGTGCTGGCCCCCGCGCTGATGCGCCACTTCGGCCAGGCCACCGAAGCGCCCGGCCGCTACGACCGCCTGCTGGGCGCCGAGCAACTGGCCGGGGTGGTGTTCGTCGACCAGTCGCCCATCGGCAAGACCGCGCGCTCCAACCCCGCGAGCTACGTCGGCGCCTGGGACGCCATCCGCAAGCTGCTGGCCGACGCCCCGCTGGCACGCCAGCGCGGCTACACCGCCGCCAAGTTCAGCTTCAACTCCGGCGACGGGCGCTGCCCCACCTGCGGCGGCTCGGGCTTCGAGCACGTGGAGATGCAGTTCCTCAGCGACGTCTACCTGCGCTGCCCCGACTGCAACGGCCAGCGCTACCGCCCCGAAATCCTCGAAATCCGCATCGACCGGCCCGCCCAGAAATTGGGGTCAGATCAGCATTTTCAAGAGGCCGCCGACCGCCTGGCGACGGCCATGGAGCAGCGGAAATCATCATCTGACCCCATTTTTCGGGGGCGCCCGCTCAACGCGGCCGACATCCTGGAGCTGACCGTGGCCGAGGCGGTGCGGGTGTTTGCGCGCGACCGCGAGGTGGTGCGCGCGCTGCAGCCCATCGTCGACGTGGGACTGGACTATGTGCGACTGGGCCAGCCCGTGCCCACCTTGAGCGGCGGCGAGGCGCAGCGGCTGAAGCTGGCCGGGCACCTGGCCGAGGCGGCGAAGAACGAAGCTGCCAGTCGCCAGCCCGTGGCGCGCAAGGGCCGGCTGTTCTTGTTCGACGAGCCCACCACCGGCCTGCATTTCGACGACATCGCCAAGCTGATGCGCGCGCTGCGGCGGCTGCTGGACGCGGGCCACTCGCTGATCCTGATCGAGCACAACCTGGACGTCATGCGGGCCAGCGACTGGCTGATCGACCTGGGGCCCGAGGGCGGCGATGCGGGCGGGCGCATCGTGGCACAGGGCACGCCGGCAGATGTGGCGCGGCACCCCACGTCGCACACGGGGGCGGCGCTGCGGGACTATGAGGCGGCGCTGGGCGCTGGCGTGTTGAAGGCGGCTGAAGCCCTCCCCTCTTGGGGGAGGGCAGGGGTGGGGGCCAGCGGTGTGTCCACATTAAACGCCGCCGGCCCTCACCCCTACCCTCTCCCAGAGGGAGAGGGAGTCAAACCCGAAGAGGGAGAAATCCAAATCCTGCGCGCCCGCGAGCACAACCTGAAGAACCTCAGCGTGCAGGTGCCGCGCGGCCGCTTCAGCGTGGTCACGGGGGTGTCGGGCTCGGGCAAGTCCACGCTGGCCTTCGACATCCTGTTCAACGAAGGGCAGCGCCGCTACCTGGAATCGCTCAACGCCTACGCGCGCTCCATCGTGCAGCCCGCGGGCCGGCCCGACGTGGACGCGGTCTATGGCATTCCGCCCACGGTGGCGATTGAGCAGCGCCTGTCGCGCGGCGGGCGCAAGAGCACGGTGGGCACGACCACCGAGGTCTGGCACTTTCTGCGCCTGCTCTACGTCAAGCTGGGCGTGCAGCACTGCGTGCACGACGGTGCTGCCGTGCAGCCGCAAACACCCGAGCGCATCGCCGCGCAAATCCTCACGCGCTTTCGCGGCCAGACCATCGGCCTGCTGGCGCCGCTGGTCATCGCGCGCAAGGGCGTGTACACCGAGCTGGCCGACTGGGCGCGCCCGCGCGGCTTCACGCACCTGCGGGTCGATGGCGAGTTTTTGCCCACCACCGGCTTTCCGCGCATCGACCGCTTCAAGGAGCACACCATCGAGCTGCCGGTGATGAGCCTGCCCGTCACCCCCGGCAACGAGGCGCAGCTGCGCGAATCCCTGGCGCGCGCGCTGGAGCACGGCAAGGGCGTGGTGCACGTGCTGCACGACATTGCGGGCCTGCGCAACGCGATGGAAACGGGCGCATCCACGGCGCGCATCGGCCGCGTCGAGGTGTTCTCGACCAAGCGCGCCTGCCCGGTGTGCGCCACCAGCTACGCCGAGCTGGATCCGCGCCTGTTTTCCTACAACAGCAAGCACGGCTGGTGCCCCGACTGCGTGGGCACCGGCGTCAAGCTGACGCGCGAGCAGCGCAAGGCGCTGGACGACTCGGTGCTGGCCGCCGACGAGAAGGGCCGCGAGCAGAGCTTTGCCGAGCCCGAGCTGGAGGACCTGGCCGACCAGCCCTGCCCCACCTGCCAGGGCACGCGGCTCAATCCGGTGGCGCGCGCGGTGCTGTTGGACATTGCTCCTCCCCCGTCTGGGGCTGAAGGCCGCGGCTCCCCTTCCGCCTGCGCGGAAGGGGACGGCCTGAAGGGCGGCGGCGTCTCGCCGCCTGCACCGAGGCAAGGAGGGGGGCCAGCGGTGGTGGATGGGGTTGTGAATGTGGACACGCCGCCGGCCCCCACCCCAACCCTCCCCCAGGGGGGGAGGGAGCACCCTCACCCCCACCCTCTCCCCGTGGGGGAGAGGGAGCAAAACCAAGCGACGCTCTTGCCCCCTCTCCCGCTTGCGGGAGAGGGTGGGGGTGAGGGTCTCCCGCTCGCGGGAGAGGGTCGGGCTGAGGGCAGCGGCATCTCCATCACCCAACTCGCCCGCCTGTCCGTCGAAGACCTGCACCGCTGGTTCAACCACCTGCAGCTCGACGGCCGCGCCGCCGACATCGCGCGCGACCTGCTGCCCGAGATCCAGGGCCGCCTGCAATTCCTGGAGCAGGTCGGCCTGGGCTACCTCACGCTCGACCGCGGCGCGCCCACCCTCAGCGGCGGCGAGGCCCAGCGCATCCGCCTGGCGGCGCAGCTGGGCAGCAACCTGCAGGGCGTGTGCTATGTGCTGGACGAGCCCACCATCGGCCTGCACCCGCGCGACAACCGCATCCTGCTGGGCGCGCTCAAGCAGCTCAGCGATCAGGGCAACACCCTGGTGGTGGTCGAGCACGACGAGGACACCATCCGTGCAGCCCAGCACCTGATCGACATCGGCCCCGGCGCCGGCCTGCGCGGCGGGCGGCTGGTGGCCGAAGGCAGCGTGGCCGACTTGCAGGCCGCCCCCGACTCGGCCACCGGGCGCTATCTGGGCCACGCCATGCGCCACCCCATGCAGGCGCGGCGGGTGGTATCACTCCCTCCCCCTCTGGGGGAGGGCAGGGGTGGGGGCGGGGCCGCTCAAAATGCCGCCGCC
>NZ_JAXMEM010000002.1:0-1643 GCF_046348305.1 Ottowia sp. | reverse complement strand
AACCTGGCCTGTGTGGTGGCGGCGGCGCAGGGTGGCGTGCACGAAAACGGACGCCGCACCTGGGGCCACAGTCTGGTGGTCGATCCTTGGGGTGGCGTGCTCGATTGCCGCGCCGGCGATGGCGACGGCGTGGTGCTGGCCGAGCTCGATGCGCGCCAAGTGGCGCGGTGCCGCGCGCAACTGCCAGCGCTGGAGCATCGGCGCCTGTGAAAACGCCGCGCATTCCGGTCTGGCTGCGGGCGGGGCCATCGGATCGCCGGTGGCACCTCTGGCTGGCCCTGGTGGCGCTGGTCGGCGGTTTGCTGGCCTTGCTGGTGTGGCTGGCCGGCCGCTACGAGATCAGCCAGGTTCAGGAAAAGCTCGAGCGTGACGCGGCAGAGGCTGTCAGCGACGTCCGCAGCGCGTTGACCCGCAACGTGCAGGCCCTGCAATCGTTGTACGCCGGCAGCCCGACGCCCGGCAGCTGGTCGGTCAATGCGGCGTCGATGCTGCGCGAGCACCGCGAATGGCTGCGCCTGGAATGGCGCGACGCCGCGCTGGCCGAGATCGCGGGTGTCGACTCACCCTTCCGCCCGCCGGTTTTCGAACGGATGAGCCGAAGCGACGCGAAGGCCGAGGTGGCGCAAGCCTGCGAGGCTGCCCGCCGGTACAACGGCCCCGCCTATTCCAGCAGCTACTTTGTGCCGCAGGCCGATGGGTTGGGCATGGAAGTGATGGAGCTCTGCATGCCGCTGGTGACCGCCGGTCGGCACAGCGGCTACGTGGTGGCGACCTATTCGCTGCAATCCATGCTGGCGGAGCTGGTCGGCCGCACCTACACGCGCAGCCAGGAAGTGTCTTTCGTCGAACCCGACGGCACCCGGCTGGCGTTGCATGGCGCCGTGCGGCGCGGCGGTCGCGTGTTCACCGGGCAGAGCTTGCTCGATCTGCCGGGGAACACCCTGGTGTTGCGTGTGGACGGCTGGCGCGCCGCGCCCGATTTGTTTCCCAACGTGCTCACGGCGCTGGTCACCGCGATGTCGATCGCCCTGGTGTCGGTGCTGGTGCTGCTGGGCAAGGACATGCGCCGGCGCCAGAAGGCCGAGTTCGACCTGGCCAACGCGCTGGCTTTCCGCAAGGCGATGGAGGATTCGCTGGTCACCGGCCTGCGCGCGCGCGATCTGGAGGGGCGCACCACCTACGTCAATCCGGCGTTCTGCGAGATGGTGGGATTTGCCGCTGACGAATTGCTGGGGCGGGGCGCGCCGGCCCCATACTGGCCGCCGGAGTTGGCCGACGAGTACCGGCAGCGGCAGGCCATCCGGCTGGGCAGCCACCAGGCCACCGCGCGCGAGGGATTCGAATCGGTGTTCATGCGCAAGGACGGCAGCCGGTTCCCCGTGCTCATTTTCGAGGCGCCGCTCATCAATGTTCTGGGACACCAGACCGGCTGGATGAGTGCCCTGCTCGACATCAGCGAGCAACGACGCATCGAGGATCTCTCCCGGGCCAGCCAGGAGCGGCTGCAGGCCACCGCGCGGTTGGCCACGGTGGGCGAGATGGCCTCCTTGCTGAGCCACGAACTGAACCAGCCACTGGCCGCCATCGCCAGCTATGCCACCGGTTCCCTGAACCTGTTGAGCGGCGAAGCAGGAACGCCTGGC
>NZ_JAXMEM010000001.1:0-32984 GCF_046348305.1 Ottowia sp. | reverse complement strand
ATGCGAATCGCTCCCTGTTTGTCATGGCCGATGCGTCAACGTGCCGCATCGGCCAAGACGACAGCGTACCGGTTGCTGGCCAGCGTCAAGGGTTCGCTGCGCCGGGCTTCGCCTGCCCTTGACCCCGGCCAGCAACCAAAACACCCTCGATTCCGCCCACTCAAAATTCAAGAGAGGCTCTTTTCTGGGCAGCCAGGCGTCCGGGCAGCGCGGCGATTGCGCCGGCGCCCGGAAACCGATTGAACAAGCCACGAAAGGAGACTGTCGATATGTCCAAGTCCGAGTCCGAACAAGATTCCCGATCCATCGTTTCGCGCCGCGGTGCGCTGCAGCGCGGCGCGCAGGTTGCCGGCGCCTCGGTTCTCGCCAGCGTGGGCGGCGTGCAATGGGCATTTGCCGCCGACAAGCCCGCCATGGGTACCTGGCCTGCCGGCTCGCAGGGCGACACGGTGTACATCGGCGCGGCCGTGCCGCTGACCGGCACCTATGCGGTGCAGGGCGCCGACGAGCTCAAGGGCTGGGAGCTGGCTGTGGAGCACATGAACACGGACCACCCCTTGATGAAGAAGATCGCGCCCAAGATCAGCAAGGGCGTGCTCGGCAAGAAGGTGGCGCTGGTCTCGGCCGACTCGGCGGCCAAGCCCAACCAGGCGGTGCAATCGATCCAGACCTTCATCAACCAGAACAAGATCATCCTGGCCACCGGCTCGACCTCGTCGGCCGTGGCGGTGGCGCTGAACAAGTTCTGCGATCGCGAAAAACTCATGTACATGCCCGGCATCTCGGGCTCGAACGACACCACCGGCAAGGACTGCGTGCGCTACGGCTTCCGCCAGGGATATTTCGGCGAGATGGCGGCCAATTCCATCGGCCCGATCCTGGTCAAGACCTTTGGCAAGAATCGCAAGATGGCGTTCATGACGCCGGACTACACCTACGGCCACACGACGACGGCGTCGACCGAGAAATATCTGAAGGAAAAAGGCGGCTGGACGACGGTGACCAACCAGGTCTCGCCGCTGGGCACGCAGGATTTCAGCCAGTACCTGACCAACATCGCCAACTCGGGCGCCGAGTTTCTGATGAACGTCAACTGGGGTCGCGACGCCGTGCTGTCGAGCCAGCAGGCCAAGCAGTTCGGCCTGTTGCCCAAGATGACCCTGGTGCTGCCCTACCAGATCCCGTTCTTCGCCAAGGAAGCCGGGGTCGACATCAGCGAAGGCGTGTTTGCTGCCACCGAATTCTGGTGGGAACTTGAAGACAAGTATCCGATGGCCAAGGAGTTCGTCGACGCCTTCCGCAAGAAGTACGGCTACGCCCCGGAGTGGGGGGCTGAAAATGCCTACGTCAGTTTTGCGCACTGGGCGCGGATGGTGACCGAAGCGGGGAGCTTTTATCCGCCCGATGTCATCAAGCAGTGGGAGAAGGGCGAGAAGATGCCGTCGCTGTTTGGCGACGTCTATTACCGGCCCGAGGATCACCAGTGCGTGCGCCCGGTGTTCGTCGTTCGCGGCAAGGCCAAGAAGGACATGAAGAACCCCGAGGACTTCTGGACGGTGGTCGACACGCAGAAGGGCGAAGACGTGATCCAGTCGCCCACGGCCTTCGGCTGCAAGCTCGGCAGCTACACCTGACCTTCAGCCGGATTTCATCGTCCGCACCAGTGCGGGCGATGGGCCTGGCGGTTTCTGACCGTCATGTCGGGCAGCGAAGTTGCGCGCGATCGATCGCTGTCGGGTCGATCGCGGCGTCACATGCGGCGCTTGCATGACATTCATTTCACCAACCAGCATCAGGGCGGTCGCGCGTGCTTAATTGGGCCAACTTCATTTCACAACTGTTCAACGGGCTGGTGCTCGGCGCCCTGTTGGCGCTGATTTCCTCTGGCCTGACGATCATCTACGGCACGCTGGGCGTGCTCAACCTCGCACATGGCGCGATGTTCATGCTGGGTGGCTACGCCGGCTGGATGGCGTTTACCTACACCAATTCCTTCATCGTTGCCGTGATCTGTGGCGCGCTGTTCGTGATGGTCGTCGGGATCGTGATCGAACGCGTCATCATCCGCCACTTTTACTCTCGTCCGCCGGAAGACCAATTGCTGGTGACGTTCGGCCTGAGCATCGTCATGGTGGAGCTGGTGCGCTTTGCCTTCGGCAGCCTGTCGAAGGCGGTGCCGCCACCGGGGCCGTTGATGGGCATCACGAACCTGGGCTTCATGGTCTATCCGACCTACCGCATCGGCCTGCTGGCCATCGTCACTGTGGCCTTGCTGGCGCTCTACTTCGTGCTCTACCGCACGCGCATCGGCATGATCGTGCGCGCCGGCATCGAGGACGCGGTGATGGTCGATTCGCTGGGCATCAACGTCTACCGCGTGTTCATGCTGGTGTTCGGCATCGGTGCCATGGCCGCGGGCTTTGCCGGCATCGTGAATGCACCGGTGGTGTCACTGGCGCCTGACGTGGGCGAAGCGATCCTGGTGCAGACCTTCGTCGTGGTGGTGATCGGCGGTGTCGGCTCGTTCCCCGGCGCGGTGCTGGGTGGCTTGATTGCCGGCGAGTTGATCAGCCTGACCTCGATGATCAACCCCGCGTATTCCTACGTCGTGCTGTTTGTGGTGATGACGCTGGTGCTGATGTTCCGTCCCCGCGGGCTGCTGGGCGCGGTGGGTCGCGAATAAGAACAGGGTGGATTTTTGATGCGCAGACCATTTCCATATCTTGCAGAGGCGCTGACGCTTCTGGCCTTGATCGCGGCGCCGTTCATCCTGCCGCACCTGGGTTTCACGCCGACCACCATCAACCGGATCCTGATCTGGGGCATGGTCGGCATCGGCTTCGATCTGCTGTTCGGCTACACCGGGCTGTTGTCGTTTGGCCAGTCGGCCTTCTTCGGCTCGGGCGGCATGTTCGCTGCCTACCTGCTGACGCAGACGTCGATGCAGAACACGCTGCTCGCGCTGCTGATCGGCACCGTCGCCGCCGGCGTGCTGGGCTACCTGGTGGGCCTGGTGGCGCTGCGGCGCACCGGCATTTACTTCGCCATGATCACCGTGGCCATCGCCGAGGTGTTCTTCTACCTCGAGTTCAACCCGCTGTCCGACTTCACCGGCGGCGAGAACGGCCTGGCTGGTGTGCCTTCGCCCAGCGTGAGCCTGGGCTTCACCACACTCGAGTTCGACAGCAACCTGGCGATGTACGCGTTCTTCGCCTTCTGGTACTTTGTCGCGCTGGCGCTGGCCTTGCGCATCGTGCGTTCGCCCTTTGGGTTGGTGCTGCGTGCGGTGCGCGAGAATCCGTTGCGGGCGGAGGCGCTGGGGCACGACATCCGGAAGTACAAGCTGGCGGTGTTCGTCGTCGCGGCCATGTACGCTGGCTTTGCCGGCGGGCTGCTGGGCATGATGCAGGGTTTCATGCCACCCGACGCCTTCATGTTCGCCACGTCGGGTGAGATCGTCATGCAGACGGCCATTGGCGGAGCCGGGACGCTGTTCGGTCCGCTGCTGGGCGCCGCCGTGTGGCTTTATCTGAGCGACTTTTTCCAGGTCACCCTGAAATTGGGCGCCACCTGGAAGCTGATCCTGGGTGTGGTGTTCGTGCTCTTGGTGGTGTTCCTGCGCCGCGGCCTGGCGGGCGGCATCATCGACCTGTGGCAACTGATCCGGCCCAAGCCGGCCAAGGTGGCCGTTGCCCCTGCGCCCACCCCGGCGCGCGGTGCCGAAACGGCCGAGATGCAGGTGGCACGCAAGAGCACGCGGACGCACGAAGGCCCGATCCTGCAGGTGACCGGGCTGACCAAGCGCTACGGCGGCCTGCTGGCCAACAGCGACATCGACTTCAGCGTCGATCATGGCGAGATTCGCGGCATCATCGGTCCGAACGGTGCCGGCAAGAGCACCTTCTTCAAGATGCTGACCTGCGAGGTGCAGCCCACCAGCGGCAAGATCGTGTTCGATGGCCGCGACATCACCGGCATGGGCGTGATCGACGCCTGCCAGCAGGGCCTGACCAAGAGCTACCAGATCAACCAGTTGTTCGAGAAGCTCACGGTACGCCAGAACCTCGAAATCGCCGCGCTCGGCGAACTGCGCGGCAAATTCAAGCTCGACCTGTTCAAGAACCTGCACAAGGTGCGCAAGCTGGATGCGCACGTTGCCGGCACAGCGGCGCTGGTGCACCTGACGGGACGCTTGGATACGCATGTCTCCGAACTGGCCTATGGTGAAAAACGCCGGCTTGAAATCGGCCTGGCATTGGCCACGACTCCCAGCCTGCTGTTGCTCGATGAACCACTGGCCGGCATGAGTGCGGAGGAACGCGTCGAGACGGTGGCCTTGCTCAAATCCATCGCACAAGGTCGCACGCTGGTCATCATCGACCACGACATGGATTCGCTGTTCGAGTTGGTCAGCAAGGTGACGGTGCTGCAGGAAGGACGCCTGTTGGTCGAAGGCACGCCGGATGAAATCAAGAGCAACGCCCAGGTTCAAGAGGCTTATCTCGGCGGCGTGATGGAGGAAGTGGCATGAGCCTGCTTGAAGTCAATGGCCTGAACAGCTACTACGGCGACAGCCACATCCTGTTCGATGTCGCCATGCGCGTCGAGAAGAACGAAGTGGTGGCCCTGCTGGGGCGCAACGGCGCCGGCAAGTCCACCACCTTCAAGAGCCTGATGGGCGTGGTCACGCCGCGCCAGGGCAGCGTCAAGCTCGACGGACAGGAGCTGGCCGGCAAGAAGGCGCACGAGATCGCCCGCGTGGGCATGCAGCTGGTGCACGAGGAGCGGCGCATCTTCGGCAGCCTGAACGTCGAGGAAAACATCGTCCTGGCCGGCCTGACCGCGCCCGCCAAGTGGCCGCTGGAGCGCATCTACGAGATTTTTCCGCGCCTGAAGGAGCGCCGCACCAGCCGCGGCACCGACCTGTCGGGCGGCGAGCAGCAGATGCTGGCGATCGCCCGCGCGCTGGTGCGCGACCCCAAGATCATCCTGCTGGATGAGCCTTTCGAAGGCCTGGCGCCGGTGATCGTGCAGAACCTGGTGCGCGTGTGTCGCGAACTGGCCCGGTCGGGGCAGACCATTGTCCTGATCGAGCAGAACATCGCCGCCACGCTGGCGCTGGCCACGCGCGTGTATATCCTCAACAACGGCCACATCGTGCACGAGGGACCGGCGGCCGAGCTCAAGAAGCAACCCGAGCTGCTGCAGCGCTACCTGTCGGTTTGATGGTTGGAGCGGGCACGGTGCGGCAGCGCCATGCCCGTGGCGTCACAACACTTCGCTGGCGAAATCCGCCAGGCGCGAGCGCTCGCCGCGCGCCAGCGTGACGTGGCCGCCGTGGCCCCAGCCCTTGAAGCGGTCCACGGCAAAGGTCATGCCCGATGAGCCTTCGGTCAGGTAGGGCGTGTCGATCTGCGCCAGGTTGCCCATGCAGATGATCTTGGTACCGGGGCCGGCGCGCGTGATCAGGGTCTTCATCTGCTTGGGCGTCAGGTTCTGCGCCTCGTCGATGATGATCCACTTGTTCATGAAGGTGCGCCCGCGCATGAAGTTCATGCTCTTGATCTTGATGCGGCTGCGGATCAGTTCGTTGGTGGCCGCACGCCCCCATTCACCGGCGTTGCCGCCGTCGCCCTTGGCCAGGAACTCGAGGTTGTCGTCCAGCGCGCCCATCCAGGGGCCCATTTTTTCTTCCTCGGTGCCGGGCAGAAAGCCGATGTCCTCGCCCACGCTGACGGTGGCGCGGGTCATGATGATCTCGGTGTAGCGGCGGTCGTCCAGCACCTGGGTCAGACCCGAGGCCAGGGCCAGCAGGGTCTTGCCCGTGCCGGCCGTGCCGGCCAGGGTGACGAAGTCGATCTCCGGATCCATCAGCAGGTTGAGGGCAAAGTTCTGCTCGCGGTTGCGCGCGGTGACGCCCCACACGCCGTTCTTCAGGTGCGTGAAGTCCTTGAGCGTGCGCAGCACGGCGGTCTTGCCCTGGATCTCGGTCACGCGGGCGTACAGGCTGGGCTCGCCGGGCGACTCGAAGAAGACGAACTGGTTGATCTGCAAGCTGGGCACGATGGGCCCGCTGATGCGGTAGTAGGTGGCGCTGCCGCTTTGCCAGCTCTCCACCGTCTTGCTCTGGCGCGTCCAGAAGTCGGGCGGCAACTGCAGGGTGCCGGAGTACAGCAGGTCGCCGTCGTCCAGCGTCTTGTCGTTCTGGTAGTCCTCGGCGGCCAGTCCCAGCGCGCGCGCCTTGACGCGCATGTTGATGTCCTTGGACACCAGCACCACTTCGCGTGGCGCCTGCTGCTTTTTCAGCGCCGCCACCACCGTCAGGATCTGGTTGTCGGCCTTGCTCTGCGGCAGCGAAGCCAGCACGTCGGCCTCCAGCGGGCCGGTCTGAAAGTGCAGCTTGCCGCGGGCGTCGACGTTGCCCGTGGCGTCGAGGAGCAGGCCCTGGGCCATGTCGGCTCCCTTGACGCCGGCCAGCGCATCCAGCAGGCGGCTGGTCTGGCGGCCGTTGCGGGCAACTTCGGTCATGCCCTTCTTGTGGGCGTCCAGTTCCTCGAGCACCACCATGGGCAGAAAGATGTCGTGCTCTTCAAAGCGGAACAAGGCCGTCGGGTCGTGCAGCAGGACGTTGGTGTCCAGCACGAACAGGCGCGACATTCCCGTTGCACGCGCTTTGCTGGAGCTACGCGCCTTGGCGGCGCGCGCCGGTGTGCCGGGCGCGGCAGGCGGGGCTTCCCGCGCCTGTGCAGGAGCGCGGGCCACGACGGTCGGCACCGGGCGCATGAGGGCCGGTGTTGCCGGCTCGGAGGGCTTGCGTGCGGGCGCTTGGGCGGTCACGGGCCGGTGGGCGGCCAGCTCGATGACGTCGGTGGACAGGCGGGTGCCACGCTTGGCGGGTGGGGGCGGCAGGGGCATGAAATTCCAGACGGGTTCAACGAACCGACAGGGTCAAAAAAAAGCCGCCGGGAAAAACCGGGCGGCTTTGGTCGTGAGGTCAAAGCGGTGACTGGGCTTCTTCATCTCGGCCCATTATGCATGAGCGGCAAACGAAAACCGAGCCGAATCAGGCGGCCTTCTTGAGGATTTTGACCGCCTTCAGAACTTCTTCGACGTGGCCGGGCACCTTCAGGCCGCGCCACTCCTGCACCAGGACGCCCTCGGCGTTGACCAGGAAGGTGCTGCGCTCGATGCCCTTGACCTTCTTGCCGTACATGATCTTGTTCTTGACCACGCCGAACATGTGGCACATTTTTTCTTCGGTGTCGGCGATCAGCTCGAAGGGCAGCTCCAGCTTGGCCTTGAAGTCGTCGTGCGACTTCATGTTGTCGCGGCTCACGCCAAACACGATGGCGCCGGCCTTGACGAAGTCCTTGTATTTGTCCCGAAACTGCATGGCCTCGGTGGTGCAACCGGGCGTGTTGTCCTTGGGGTAAAAATAAAGGATGAGGGCCTGTCCGGTGTGCGAGGTGTTGGTGACCTTGATGCCACCGGTGGCGTTTGCTTCGAATTCGGGCAGGGGTTTGTTGACAACAATCGCCATGGGAATCTGAATCTCCGGACTATTTTTGGCTGAGGACGAGCAACCCATCCGTGCGCACCCATGCTGCAGCCGCGGTGTGCCGCCGCGCGCAGTCAATTGGAAGTCACGGGCAACAGGTGCCGAAAGGTTTATTTTAACCGATCCGGCACATCGACGCCGGCCTCCAGCAGCAGGGCCGCGATGACGCGGCGGCCTTCGCCGGCCAGGATGTTGTAGGTGCGGCAGGCAGCGGCGGTGTCCATGGTTTCGATGCCGATGCCCGCTTCGATCAGGGGGCGAATCCAGGCGGCTTGCGGAAAACGCAGCCGTGCGCCGCTGCCGAAAATGACCAATTCGGGGCCCGCGGCGGCCAGGGGCTCGAAATGGGCACTGCCAAGGTCCTCGAAACGCCCGCACGGCCAGGGGCTGCGCTCGCCGCTGCTGTGCAAAAGCACGCTGTGCTCGACGCGCTGCCCGCGCACGCTCACCCAGCCTGGGCCGTAGCCGGTGATGGCGGTTTCAAAGAGATCGGACTGAAATTTCATGCAAAGGCCGCTCGTGCGCCGGATGTGGTCAAATTCTACGTTTTGCCGGCGCATCGCGCTGCCTGTCCGAGGTCTGCCCATGAAGACGATCACCAAATCCAGCAAGCTGGCCAACGTGCTGTACGACGTGCGCGGGCCCATCGTCGACGCCGCGCGGCAGATGGAGGACGAGGGCCAGAAGATCATCAAGCTGAACATCGGCAACATGGCGCCGTTCGGCTTCGATCCGCCCGAGGAGGTGATGCAGGACATGATCCGCAACCTGCCCGACTCGGCCGGCTATTCCGACAGCAAAGGCATCTTTGCCGCGCGCAAGGCGGTGATGCACTACACCCAGCAGCAGGGCATCGAGGGCGTGACGCTGGATGACATCTACCTGGGCAACGGCGCCAGCGAGCTGATCCAGATGGCCACCAACGCCCTGCTGAACGAGGGCGACGAGTTGCTGGTGCCTTCGCCCGATTACCCGCTGTGGACGGCGGTGACCAGCCTGGCCGGCGGCAAGCCGGTGCACTACATGTGCCGCGAGGAAGACGGCTGGATGCCCGATCTGGCCGACATGCGCGCCAAGATCACGCCGCGCACGCGCGGCATCGTCGTCATCAACCCCAACAACCCCACGGGGGCACTCTACAGCGATGAGACGCTCAAGGCCATCGTGCAGCTGGCACGCGAGCACGGCCTGGTGTTGCTGGTGGACGAGGTGTACGACAAGGTGCTGTACGACGGCGTGACGCACACGGCGATGGCCTCGCTGTCCACCGACGTGCTGACTCTCACCTTCAATTCGCTGTCCAAGGCGTATCGCTCCTGCGGCTACCGCGCGGGCTGGATGGTGGTGTCGGGCGACAAGGCGGCGGCGCGCGACTACATCGAGGGGCTGAACATGCTGGCCAACCTCAAGCTGGGCTCCAACGTGCCGGGTCAGTGGGCCATCCAGACGGCGCTGGGCGGCTACCAGAGCATCAAGGACCTGGTGGGCGAGCACGGGCGCCTGCGCATTCAGCGCGACCTGGCCTACGAGCTGATCACGCAGATTCCGGGCATCAGCTGCGTCAAGCCGCAGGCGGCGCTGTACATGTTTCCGCGGCTCGATCCGGCGCTGTACCCGATCGAGGACGACCGCCAGTTCTTCATGGAGGTGCTGCGCGCCACGCGCGTGATGCTGGTGCAGGGCTCGGGCTTCAACTACCCGGACAACCAGCACTTTCGCATCGTGTTTCTGCCACACAAGTCGGACCTGCGCGAGGCGATCGGTCGGTTGGCGAAGTTCTTGGAGCAGTACCGCCAGCGCCATGCCAAGACGGCCAGCGTGCTCAACATTGCTACAAAAAAAGAAGCCGCTCGCGCTTGATTGACAGGCGCTGGAACACTATTCAATCATAAAACCGGAATCATGAAAGCCATTCAAGTCGGCCTGCTCGGCATCGGTACTGTCGGTGGCGGCACGTTTGCCGTGCTGCAGCGCAACCAAGAAGAAATCCGCCGCCGCGCCGGTCGCGGCATCGAGATCACCATGGTGGCCGACCTCGACACCGCGCGCGCCAAGGCGCTGGTGAGTGATCGGGCGCAGGTGGTCGGCGACGCACGCGCGGTCATCGCCAATCCCGACATCGAGGTCGTGGTCGAGCTGATCGGCGGCTACGGCATCGCCAAGACCCTGGTGCTGGAGGCCATTGCCGCCGGCAAGCACGTGGTGACGGCCAACAAGGCGCTACTGGCCGTGCATGGCACCGAGATTTTCCAGGCCGCCGCCGACAAGGGCGTGATCGTCGCGTTCGAGGCCGCTGTGGCCGGCGGCATCCCCATCATCAAGGCCCTGCGCGAGGGCCTGACGGCCAACCGCATCCAGTGGATCGCGGGCATCATCAACGGCACCACCAACTTCATCCTCTCGGAGATGCGCGACAAGGGCCTGGACTTTGCCGCCGCCCTCGAGGACGCGCAGGCCTTGGGCTATGCCGAGGCCGACCCCACCTTCGACATCGAAGGCGTGGATGCGGCGCACAAGGCCACGCTGATGAGCGCCATCGCCTTCGGCATTCCGGTGCAGTTCGACAAGGCCTACGTCGAAGGCATCACCCAGTTGGCCGCCACCGACATCAAGTACGCCGAGCAGCTGGGCTACCGCATCAAGCTGCTGGGCTTTACCAAGCGGCGCGAGGGCCTGGGCGTGGAGCTGCGCGTGCACCCCACGCTGGTGCCGGCCAAGCGCCTGATCGCCAACGTCGAGGGCGCCATGAACGCCGTGGTGGTGCATGGCGACGCTGTGGGCACCACGCTGTACTACGGCAAGGGCGCCGGCAGCGAGCCCACGGCCAGCGCCGTGATTGCCGACCTGGTGGACGTGGCGCGCCTGGCCACCAGCGACCCGCAGCACCGCGTGCCGCACCTGGCCTTCCAGCCCGGCGCGGTACGCGACGTGAGCGTGCTGCCGATGGAGGAGGTCGTCACCAGCTACTACCTGCGCCTGCGCGTGGCCGACGAGGCCGGCGTGCTGGCGCGCGTGGCCACCACCCTGGCCGACGCGGGCATCAGCATCGACGCGCTCTTGCAGCGCGAGGCCGACGAGGTGGGTGGCGAGGGCAGCACGCAGACCGACCTGATCATCCTCACCCACGAGGCGCGCGAGGGCGACATGAACGCCGCGCTGGCGCAGCTGCAGGCGCTGCCCAGCGTGCTGGCGCCGATCGTGCGCATTCGCAAGGAAGAACTGAACTGAATGGTGGCGCCGCGTGCGCCCCTGTCTCGACCGACCCCATGAGATACCTGTCCACGCGCGGTGAAGGCGCATCACGCCGTTTTTGCGACATCCTGCTGGAAGGCCTGGCGCCCGATGGCGGGCTGTACCTGCCGGCGCACTATCCGCAGATCACCGCATCCGAATTGCAGCGCCTGCGCCGCGTGCATGCAAGCCAAGGCTATGCCGCGCTGGCCTTCGAGATCCTCAGCCTCTACATCGACGACATCCCCGCCGCTGACCTGAAGGCGATCTGCGAGAAGACCTACACCGCCCAGGTGTTCGGCACGGCGGCCATCGTGCCGCTCAAGCCCCTGGAGCCGGGCCTGTTCCTGGAGGCGCTGTCCAACGGCCCCACGCTGGCCTTCAAGGACATGGCCATGCAACTGCTGGGCCACCTGTTCGAGTACGAGCTGGCGCGGCGCGGCGAAACGCTCAACATCCTGGGCGCCACCAGCGGTGACACCGGCAGCGCGGCCGAGTACGCGATGCGCGGCAAGCAGGGCATCCGCGTGTTCATGCTCAGCCCACATGGGCGCATGAGCGCATTTCAGCAGGCGCAGATGTTCAGCGTGCAGGACGCCAACATCCACAACATCGCCATCGAGGGCGTGTTCGACGACTGCCAGGACATCGTCAAGGCCGTGAGCAACGACCTGGAATTCAAGCGCAAGTACCGCATCGGCACCGTCAACTCGATCAACTGGGCGCGCCTCCTGGCGCAGGTGGTGTACTACTTTGCCGGCTACTTCAGCGCAACGCGCTCCAACGATGAGCGCGTCGACTTCACCGTGCCCAGTGGCAACTTCGGCAACGTCTGCGCCGGGCACGTGGCGCGCATGATGGGGCTGCCGATCGGGCGGCTGGTGGTGGCCACCAACGAGAACGACGTGCTCGACGAGTTCTTCCGCACCGGCATCTACCGCGTGCGCGCGAGCGCCGACACGCACGAGACCAGCAGCCCCAGCATGGACATCAGCAAGGCCAGCAACTTCGAACGCTTTGTGTTCGACCTGCTGGGGCGCGACGGCGCCGCGACCCGCGCGCTGTTCGACGATGCGCTGCGCCAACACGGCCGCTTCGACCTGAGCGGCGATGCGGCGTTCAGGCAGGCGCGCGAGCGCTACGGTTTCGAGAGCGGCAAGAGCACGCACGCCGACCGCGTGGCGACCATCCGCGCCGTGCATGCCGGGCAGGGCGTGACCATCGACCCCCACACCGCCGACGCGGTGAAGGTGGCACGCGAGCACCTGCAAGCCGGCGTGCCCATGATCGCGCTGGAGACCGCGCTGCCGATCAAGTTTGCCGCCACCATCGAAGAGGCGCTGGGCCAACCGCCCGAGCGGCCCCCCGCGTTTGACGGGATCGAGCAGCTGCCCCGCCGCGTGCGGGTGATGCCGGCGGACACCGCGCAGGTCAAGCGCCTGATCGCCCAGGAATGTGAATGAAATCTGGCGTCAGCGCTTGCAGGACAAGCGCAAGCAGCTCTTGATAGGATAGCAAGCGGAATCGGCGACGATGAAAGTGGCAGGCTTTGCCGGGTTTTCCGGCGCGGGCAAGACAACACTGATCGAGCAGGTGATCGCGCTGTTCAAGGCGCGCGGCTTGCGGGTTTCGGTGCTCAAGCATGCGCACCACCGCTTCGACATCGACCGTCCGGGCAAGGACAGCTATCGCCACCGCAAGGCCGGCGCCTTCGAGGTGCTGATTGCCTCGCGCCACCGCCTGGCCTTGATGCGCGAGTTCGAGCGCGACACCGAGCTGACGGTGCATCAGCTGATCGCCGAGCTGCACGCCGATGTGGACTGGCTGCTGATCGAAGGCTTTCGGGGCAGCGACCTGCACAAGATCGAGGTCTGGCGTGCCGAGACGGGGCACCCCGCGCTGTACCCGGATGACGAGTTCGTCGTCGCCATCGCCACCGACGACGCCTCCCGCCTGCCCGAGCCCACCCGGCGCGTCGTGCTCGACCTGAATCGCCCCAGCGCCGTGGCCGACTGGTTGCTGGAGCAGGGCGCGCGCTTTGAATACGTGGCCGAGCGCTACGGGGCATAGCGGTTCGGGGTCCGCCGCGGCCGTTGGGTTTTCGCTCCTCCACCCGAGCTGCGGATCGGCGCTGCCCCATGGCGGCGCCTGCGCCATCCATTAAGATGCGCGTCTTGCCGGTGCCGCCCGGGCGGCCTGGCGCATCGCCGCACCACCAGGAGACATCGCGTGTCCCAGACCACCGCCATTCCGCGCCCCAAGGGCGACCCGCTGATCGGCAACCTGCGCTCGATCGACGGCGACGCACCCATCCAGGGTCTGATGCGCCAGGCGCGCATCATGGGGCCGATCTTTCAGCTGGAGCTGTTCGGCAAGATGCTCACGCTGGTCAGCTCGCAGGAGCTGATCAACGAGCTGAGTGACGAAAAGCGCTTCGACAAACGCGTGCACGCCACGCTCAAGAACATCCGCGACTTTGCCGGCGACGGCCTGTTCACCGCCAAGACCGAAGAGCCCAACTGGGCCAAGGCGCACCACATCCTGATGCCGGCGTTTGGGCCCCTGGGCATGCGCGGGATGTTCGATGAGATGCTGGACATCGCCGACCAGATGCTGCTGCGCTGGGAGCGCTTCGGGCCCGACCACGTGATCGAGGTCACCGAGGACATGACGCGCCTGACGCTGGACACCATTGCCCTGTGCGCATTCGACTACCGCTTCAACAGCTTTTATCAGGAGGGCATGCACCCCTTCGTCGGCGCCATGGTCGATGCGCTGGCCGAGGCCGGCGCGCGCGAGCGCCGCCCCGAGATCGCCAGCAAGCTGATGCTGGGCACGCGCCGCCGCTACGAGGACGATTTGCGCCTCATGCGCGAGGTGGCCGAGAGCCTGATCGCCGAGCGCCGGCGCGACCCCGACGCCGCCAGCAAGAAAGACCTGCTGGGCCTGATGCTGCAAGGGCGTGACCCGGCCACGGGCGAGGGCCTGTCGGACGAAAACATCCGCTACCAGATGGTCACCTTTCTGATCGCGGGGCACGAAACGACGAGCGGCCTGCTGTCCTTCGTGATGTACTTTTTGTGCAAGAACCCGCGCGTGCTGGCCAAGGCCCGCGCGCAGGTGGACGAGGTGCTGGCGGGCGAGCTGCCGCGCGTGGAAGACCTGGGCAAGCTGCGCTACATCGAGCAGATCCTGATGGAGTCGCTGCGCATCTGGCCCACCGCGCCGGCCTTTGCGCTCAAGCCCTTGCAGGACACCGTCATCGGCGGCAAGTATGCGGTGACAAAGCGCGACACGCTGATGGTGCTCACCCCCATGCTGCACCGCGACACCTCGGTGTGGGGTGATGACGTGGAGGAGTTCCGCCCCGAGCGCTTCGATCCGGGCCTGATGGAAAAAATGCCGCCCAACGCCTGGAAGCCCTTTGGCAATGGCCAGCGCGCCTGCATCGGCCGCCCTTTTGCCATGCAGGAGGCGATGCTGCTGGTGTCCATGATCTTGCAGCGCTTTGACTTGATCGAAGACGACCCGGCCTATCAGCTCAAGGTCAAGGAAACGCTCACGCTCAAGCCCGAGGGCTTTCACATGCGCGTCAAGCGCCGCGGGGGCGGGGCCTTCAGGGCGCGCAGTGCAGTGCCGCGCCAGGCAGCCAAGGCCGCGCCCGCCGCGCCCGTGGCGGCGCTGGCGCCAGGCCAGGCGGGCACGCCGCTGCTGGTGCTGTATGGCTCCAACACCGGCTCGTCCGAGGCCTTTGCCCAGCGCATCGCCAGCGAGGCACAGGGCCAGGGCTACGCCGCGCGCACCGCGCCGCTGGACGAGCACACCGGCGCCCTGCCGACCGAAGGCGCGGTCGTCATCGTCACCGCTTCGTACGAGGGCCAGCCGCCCGACAACGCCAGGCAGTTCACCGCCTGGGCCGAGGGCTTGTCGGCCGACACCCTCAAGGGCGTGCACTACGCGGTGTTCGGCTGCGGCAACCGCCAGTGGGCGCGCACCTGGCAAGCCGTGCCCAAGCGGCTCGACGCCGCGCTGCAAGCGGCGGGTGCCACGCGCGTGGGCGAGCGCGGCGAGACCGATTCGGGCGGCGACTTCTTCGGCGCCTTCGACGAGTGGTATGGCGGCCTGTGGCCCGCGCTGGGCCAGGCCCTGGGCAAGCAGGTGCAGGACAAGCCCAGCGGCGCGCAGCTGCAGATCGAGCGCGTGCAGGACGGCCGATCAAGCATCCTGCGCCTGGGCGAGCTGCAATACGGCGAGGTGGTGGAAAACCGCGAGCTGGTCAACATGGACGCGCCCGGCGCGCGCTCCAAGCGCCACATCGACATCCGCCTGCCCGAGGGCATGAGCTATCGCGCCGGCGACTACCTGAGCGTGCTGGCGCACAACCCCATCGGCGTGGTGATGCGCGCGCTCAAGCGCTTCAACCTGGCGGCCGACAGCCAGATCGTCATCCGCAAGGCGGCGGGCAGCATCACCTCGCTGCCGGTCGATCACCCGGTGACGGCCAGTGAGGTGCTGTTTCACTACGTCGAGCTGGCCCAGCCCGCCACGCGCGCGCAGGTGGGGCAGCTGGCCGCCGCCACACGCTGCCCGCCCGAGCAGGCCGAGCTGAAAGCCCTGGCCGAAGACGCTGCGTATCAGCGCGACGTGCTGGCCAAGCGCGTGTCGGTGCTCGAATTGCTGGAGCGTTATGCCTCGTGCGAGCTGGACCTGGCGGCTTTTCTGGAGATGCTGCCGCCCGCGCGGGCGCGCCAGTACTCGATCTCGTCATCGCCCTTGTGGAACGCCGAGCGCTGCACCGTCACCGTGGCCGTGGTCGATGCACCGGCGCTGTCCGGCCAGGGCCGCTACCAGGGCATGGCCTCCAGCTATCTGGCCGCGTGCAAGCCGGGCACCCGCGTGGCGGTGGCGGTGCGCTCATCCAACGACCATTTCCATCCACCCGCATCGCCCGAGACGCCCATCATCATGGTGTGCGCCGGCACCGGCCTCGCCCCCTTTCACGGCTTTGTGCAGGAGCGCGCCATCCAGGCGCAAAACGGCCGCAGCGTGGGGCCCGCGCTGCTGTTCTTCGGCTGCGACCACCCCGACGTGGACTACCTGTACCGCGACGAACTGGCCGCCTGGGAAAAGGCCGGCGTGGTGAGCGTGCGGCCGGCCTTCTACAAGGCGCCGCAGGGCGATATCACGTTTGTGCAGCATCGCCTGTGGCAGGACCGCGCCGACGTGGCCGAACTGTTCAAGCGCGGCGCACACGTGTATGTGTGCGGCGACGGCAAGCACATGGCGCCCGCCGTGCGCGACACCTTCCTGCGCATCTACCAGGAGGCGGTGGGCGCCACGCGCGAGCAGGCCGAGGCCTGGGCCGATAAGATCGAGCGTGAATCCGGCCGCTATGTCTCCGACGTGTTTGCATGAACGCCCCCAAGCCTGAATCCACCCCCCAAACGCCGGCCCCTGCGCGCCGGCCCCTGATGCCTTTGGACGAGGCGCTCGAGCGTCTGCTGGCGCAAGCCGTGGCCAATCTGGGCGTCGAATCCGTCTCCACCTTCGACGCCGACGGCCGCGTGCTGGCGCAGGACGTGGTGGCGCAAATGACCGTGCCGCCGCTGGACAACAGCGCCATGGACGGCTATGCCGTGCGCAGTGCCGATTGCCAGTCAGCGGGCGCCGTGCTGCCCGTGTCGCAGCGCATCGCCGCCGGCCAGGTCGGTCAGCCGCTGGCGCCCGGTACGGCCGCGCGCATCTTCACCGGCGCGCCCGTGCCCGCGGGCGCCGACGCGGTTGTGATGCAAGAGGACACCGAGGCGCTGGAAGGCGGCACGCAGGTGCGCATCCGAACCGCGCCCGCGGTCGGCCTGTCCATCCGCCGCGCCGGCGAGGACGTCGCGCACGGCGCCGTGGTACTCGCAAAAGGAGAGCGTCTGACGCCCGCCAGCACTGGGCTGGCAGCCGGTATCGGTCTGGATCGCCTGAGCGTATCGCGCCGCCCGCGCGTGGCCATGTTCTCCACCGGCGACGAGCTGGTCACGCCCGGCACCGTGGCGCCCGAGGCCATGCCGCCCGGCGCCATCTACAACAGCAACCGCTATTTCCTGCGCGCCCTGCTGCAGCGCCTGGGCTGCGAGGTGACCGACCTGGGTATCGTGCCCGACAGCCTGGACGCCACGGTGGACGCCCTGCGCGGCGCGGCGGCGGGGCACGATGTGATCCTGACCAGCGGCGGCGTGTCGGTGGGCGAGGAAGACCACGTCAAGCCGGCCGTGCAACAGCTGGGCGCGCTCGACCTGTGGCAGATCGCCATCAAGCCCGGCAAGCCCTTTGCCTATGGCCACGTCGCGCGCGCCGGCGGCGGCGCGGCCCACTTCATTGGCCTGCCAGGCAACCCGGTGTCCAGTTTCGTCACCTTTTTGTTGCTGGTGCGGCCCTTCGTGCTGGCATTGCAAGGCGCCACGAAGCTGGATGTGCCGGCCGTTGCGTTGCGGGCCGACTTTGCCCTGCCCAAGCCCGACAAGCGCCGCGAATTCCTGCGCGTGCGACGCAATGCGCAGGGCGGGCTGGATCTGTTTGCCAACCAGAGCTCGGGCGTGCTGACCTCCATGCACTGGGCCCAGGGCCTGGTCGATCACCCCGCCGGCGCGACCATCGCGGCAGGTGACGCGGTGCGCTTCATCCCGCTGGCGGAGCTGATGGCATGACGATGCAGATCACCGTGCGCTACTTTGCGTCGCTGCGCGAAGCCTTGGGCACCGGATCTGAAGCCGTGAGCACGCAGGCTGCCACGCTGGGCGCATTGCGCCGCGAGCTGGCCGCACGCGGCGGCCACTACGCCGAAGCGCTGGCGCCAGGCAAGGCCGTGCGTGCAGCGCAGAACCAGGTGATGGTGGGCGACGACGAGCCGCTGATGGCCGAGGCCGAGGTGGCGTTTTTCCCGCCGGTCACGGGCGGGTAGGCGGCCTGCGGGGGTCTGGTCACCGCAGCCACTTCGGCGCATGCGCACCCACCCGGCTGCGCGCGGCAACGCCGAACCGGGCGCGATGCCAGCGTGAGAACGCGCTCGGCGCGGCGAAGCCGAGCAGGTCGGACACCTCCGACAGGGCGCGCGCGCCATCGTCGAGATAGATGGCGAGCAACTCGCTGCGCACCTTGTTCATTAGCAGGCTGAAGCTCAGCCCCTCGGCCGCCAGATGCCGGGCCAGCGTGCGGCGGTCGATGCCCAGATGCTGTGCGACCGTGTCGGCACGGCAATGCCCGAGCGGCAGCAGCACGGCAATGAATTCGCGCACCCGCACGCTCACGGTGGGCCGGCTGCCCGGCGCCTGCTCGAGCAGGCGGCGCGTGTAGCGTGCCATCACCGGGTCCGCGCCGGGGTTGGGCGCATCGAGATCGGCCGCGTTGCAGACGATGCCGTTGAACTCGTGGCCGAACTCGACCGCGCCGCCGAACACGCGCCGGTGCACCGCCAGGCTCGCCGGCGCCCGATGCGCAAAGCACACCAGCCGGGGTCGCCACGCCGCGCCCAAGAACACGCTGAGCAACCTGAACGTGACTCCGACCACCAGTTCGGTTGCCTGGCGGTAGGGGCCGTTGGTGGCATCGAGCATGGCCCGGATCGAGACCAGGTTGCCGACCTGCTCGATGCGCACCGACAGCGCCTCGTTGTGCGCGTGGATGTGGGTGATCAGTGTCTCCAGCGCGTGCCTGAGCGTCGGCGCGTCGCGCACCAGCAGGCCGAGTGGCCCGAGGTTGGACAGCCGGCGCGCCTCGGCCAGCCGCAGCCCGAAGGCGGGCTCGCGTCCCCGCGCGGCCGCCAGCTCCAGCAGGCGCCCGACTGCCAGCACCGGGATCATCAAATCCGGTTCGTCCAGGCAGTTGCGCGGCAGGCCGGCTTGCGCCGCCAGCGCGCGCGCATCGATGCCGCATTCGGCGGCCAATGTGGCAAAGCCGGTGAGGCTGGCGCTGCGAACGAGGGCGGTCGTGGTCAATCCATCCAATGTCCCGAAATGGTAAATCACCGTCTCGAAAAGTCAATCACATGCGCTGGGCCAAGCCAACAATTCAATCCATCAAAACGACAGCCGCAGAAGATCGCCATGACCGAGACAAATACCGAAACGAAACCCGCCACACCGATGTGCGACCAGTTGCGCAAGATCGGCCAATGGAATTCCGCATGGGACCCGTTCTATGAACTGGACCCGGCCTGGACCGAAAAATTCATGACCATGGGCCTGGCGCCCATGCAGAGCGGCGTGCTCGACGCCAAGACCATTGAATTCATCGCGATCGCGGTGGATGCGTCCTGCACGCACCTGTACGGCCCCGGCGTGCGCCGCCACATCCGCCAGGCCCTCGCGCTCGGCGCGACCCAGGAGGAAATCACCGCCGTGCTGCAGTGCGTGTCGGTGCTCGGCATCCACACGATGAGCCTGGGCGCGCCGATCCTGCTCGAAGAACTGGCGGCCCAGTGCCGCCGCGACCCGATCCCCCAACCCTGAAGGAGACCACCATGCAATTCCTCGACGATTCCCTCTTGCCCGAAAACCAGCAACCGCTGGTGATCCAGGTCGCGCCCTATGGCCCCGAATTTCTGCCGGGCGATTCCGACGACATTCCGGTGACGATGGCCGAACAGGTGCAGAAGGCGGTCGACTGCTGGAACGCTGGCGCGACCGTGCTGCACGTGCATTGCCGCGAGGCCGATGGCAAGGGCAGCAAGCGCCTGTCGATGTTCAACGAGATGCTGGCACGGCTGCGCGACGCGGTGCCGAAGATGCTGCTGCAGGTCGGCGGCTCGATCTCGTTCGCGCCGGAAGGCGAGGGCGCCGACGCGAAATGGCTGAACGACGACACGCGCCACATGCTGGCCGAGCTCGACCCCAAGCCCGACCAAGTCACGATCGCGATCAACACGAACCAGATGAACGTGTGCGAGCTGCTGAGTGCGGACGACGTTGCCGGCACTTCGCTCGCTCTGCCGGCGTATCAGGCGGCGTACCGCGAGATGTGGATCCCCTCGGGCCCGGATTTCGTCGCCGAGCACCTGAAGCGCTTGCAGGCCAACGGAATCCAGCCGCACTTCATGCTCGGCGACGTTGGCCAGCTTGAGACCGTCGAACGACTGATCCGCCGCGCGGTCTACACCGGCCCGCTGGTGCTGAACTGGGTCGCGATCGGCGGCGGCGCCGATGGGCCCAGCCCGTACAACATGATGGAATTCATCCGCCGCGTGCCGGCCGGCGCCGTGCTGACCATCGAGAGCATCATGCGCAACGTGCTGCCGCTGAACACCATGGCCATTGCCATGGGCCTGCATGTGCGCGTCGGCATTGAGGACAACCTGTGGGGCCGCAGGGGCGAACGCATGACCAGCGTGCAGCAGATCGAGCAGACGGTGCGCATCGCCCGCGAGTTGCACCGCGAGGTCGCGAGCGGCGAGGAGGCACGCCGCATCTACCAGATCGGCACGCAGTATGCGGGTGCGGACGAAACACTGCTCGCCCTGGGCTACGCGCCCAACCGCCGTGCCGGTGAACGCGGCGAGCCGCTGCGCCGCGCCGCCTGAGCGCCGCTGGCAACACAACGAAAAAAGGAGACATCGATGGGCTGGAAGAACCACCCGCGCACCGTGCTGCTGGCCCTGCTGGCCACGCATGTGCTGGCGCACATCGACCGCAATATGCTGCTCGGCTTCGCACCCGAGATCACCCGGGATCTGGCGCTGAACAACGCCCAGTACGGGTTCCTGACCGGCGCCGTGTGGGTGCTCAGCTTCGGCGTGATGGCGGTGCTGCTCGGCTCCATCGCCGACCGGTTCAGCCGCACGCGGGTGATGGCTGCCGGCATCCTGATCTGGAGCGCCTGCACCGCCGCATCGGGGTGGGCGCACAACTTCGAGCAGATGGCCGCGGCGCGCTTCTTCGTCGCCAGTGGCGAGGCGGCGCTGGTGCCGGCCGCCGTGTCCCTCTTGACCGAGCTGTTCGGCGAGCGGCGGCGCGGCGGCGCGATGGGCGTGTTCTTCATGGGCATTCCGCTCGGCCTGGGCTTGGCGTTTGCGCTGGCCGGTGTGCTGGGCGCGGCGCTGGGCTGGCGCGGCAGCTTTCACGCGCTAGGCGTGATCGGTGTCGTAGTCGGCGTGGCGGCGTTGTGGTTCAAGGACCGCCGCGTCGAACGTGTGGAAGCGGAACGCGGCGCGCCGTTCCCGCAGCAGTTGCGCAACGTCGCGCAACTGCTGCGCGGCAACCCGACAGTGGCGATGACGGTGATCGGTTTCGTGTTCCTGCACCTGGCCTTTGTCGGCATCACCTTTGCGCAGTTGTGGCTGGTGCGCGAGCGCGGTGTGGACGCAGCAGTGGCGGCGCGCACCGTCGGCTTGCTGGGCATCGTGTTCGGCGTGCTCGGCACCTTGATCGGCGGCGTGCTCAGCGACCGCCTGGCGCGGCGCCTGCCCGGCGGCCACGCCGGCTTCATCGTGCTGCTCGTGCTGATCTGCGGCCCGTTGATGATCGCCTCGCGCTTTGCGGGCGCGGGCTCGCCGCTGCTGTACGTCGGTCTGTGCGCGAGTTTCTTCCTGCCGCTGGCCGCCTACGGGCCGTCGATCGCGCTGATTCAGGGGCTGACGCCGGACGCGATGCGCGCGACCATCACCGGTATCACGATGCTGCTGATCAACGTGTTCGCGATCGCCATCGGCAATCTCGTGGCCGGCGCGGTCAGCGACCGCCTGGTCGCGGCCGGCTCGCAGCATGCGCTGACCCAGGTGCTGATCGCGACCGACGTGCTTGTGATCGTCGGCGCGTTGTTCTACGCGCTGGCCGCGCGCGGGCCGCGCATCGCAGCGGCGCCCACGGGCGTCATCGCGCATTGAGTCGGCGCCTTCGGCCTGGGCAGGAACAAAGCAGGGCGATACCCCCCGGACACGAACGCTGGGCGCGCAGTGCCTGCGCGATGGCGATACGCGTGCCTAGTGCTCGCTGGAATCCAAAAACCGATCGACCGATTCGGCGGACTCGCGCGCTTTGGTGAACAGGAACAGATGCCCATCGTCCAGCACGGTCAAGGTGCTGTGCGGAATCAGCCGCGCCAGGATGCGGGCGTTCACCAAGGGGACGAGCGGGTCGTCGCTGCCGGCCAGCACCAGGGTCGGCTGCCGGAGCAGGGGCAGGAGCGGCGCGCTGACCCAGCCCGCCAGCGCCATCTGTTGATAGAGATAGCCGCGCCGGCTGGGCGAGCGGCTCAGGCGCGCAAAATCGGCGAGCAAGTCGGGGTCGGTGCGTGCCAGGCCGCCGTACAGCGCCCCCATGTTTTCCCGCATGAAGTTGGGGTCCTTGAACCGGCGCGGCGTCGCCATTTTCGCCAGGACCTTCAAGTCGCCGGGAACCAGCAGCCCGCCCGTGGCCGTGGCCGCCAGCACCAGCCGGCGACAGCGCCGCGGGTTCTGCAGGGCAAACTGCTGGGCCAGGGTTCCGCCCCATGAGACGCCCAGGGTGTCCACCCGCTCGATCTTCAACTGGTCGAGCAGGCGCCCCACCATGCGGGCGATCATCCACAGTCGGTACGGGAATTGGGTGGCGGGCGATTCGCCGGTGCCGGGCACGTCCAACGCGATGATTTCGCGCTCAGGGTCCAGGTGCTCGACAAACGGGGCCACCAGCTCGATGCGCGAGCCGATGCCGTTGAACAGCAGCAGCGGTGGCTTGTCCGCGGACGAGCCGGCCCACACCGCGATTCGCAGTTCCTGGCCGTCGACGGTCCTTCGTTCAAATCGCGGTTCGGCCCGGTGGGTGGTCACGGTGTCTGGGGAGTCCATGGTGTCGATCAAGACGATGCCTTTTCATGCACGTAGGTGCCGGGCGCCTTGCCCAGCGACGGATGGGTCTTGTTGCCGGGCTTTTTTGGGGCGGCGACCATTTTGCCCGAGCGTTTGCCACACCACTCGACGTAGTACGGCCACCAGCTGCCGTCGACCCGCTGAGCGCCCGCGAACCATGCGTCCGCGTCTTTCGAATGGTCCGGGTTCAGGAAATAGTGGTCCTTCTTGCCTCCCGGCGGCGCCACGATGGTCTGGATGTGACCGCGCCCACCCAGCAGAAAATCGCAGCGTTTGCCCAGCATCTGGGCGGAGCGGTACACCGACGGCCACGGGCAGATGTGGTCTGTTCGAGCGGCGATGACCAGGCTGTCGAAGCCAAACCTGGAGACGTCGGCGATCGGCGTATCGCGAAAGCGCATGGCGCCTGGCGTGGCCAGCGGGTTGCGCGCGCAGAAGTCCTGGAAGTCGCGGTTGTACTGGGCGGTCATGCCGGTGGCGTCCGAGTTCCAGGCCAGGACGTCGAAGGCGGGCGGGCCTTCGCCCATCAGGTAGTTGTTGACCCAGTAGTTCCAGATCAGGTCGTTGGGCCGCAGCATCGCGAACAGCAGGGTGAATTCGTCGGCGCTGATGCGGTCGCTCTTTTGCGGCATCAGGGTCTTCGACAGCTTGGCGAGCTTCGGGTCGCTGAAGTCGCCGAGCACGGGTGTCTTTTCCATCGCCGCGGTGTCCAGCGGCGCCACGAACAGCGTCATCGAGCCGATGTTTTTCGACTTCAGGGCTTCGTGATAGCCGGCCACGGTGACAGCCAGCGGCGCCGCGCCGCACACGGCCAGCACGTTCGGGTCCTGGCAGCCGGAGATGTCTTGTACCGCGGCAAGCGCCTCATCCATGCCGTTCATGTAGGTGTCCATGCCCCATGAATCGTGCGCCTTGCCGGGGTTGCGGTACACCATGACGAACACCGTGAAGCCGTTCTGGACCAGGTACTCCAGAATGCTGCGCCCGGGCGCCAGGTCGAACGCATAGTATTTGTTGATGATCGACGGAATTACCAGGATCGGCCGCTCATGGACTTTGTCGGTCTGCGGCGCGTATTGCAGCAGCTCGAACAGCTCGGTGCGCATCACCACGTCGCCGGGCGTGGCGGCCAGGTTGTCGCCGACCTTGAAGGGGCGCGTGTCCACCTGAGAGGGTACGGGGCGGCGCGCCGTCACGTCGCTCAGCCAGTTCTGGTAGCCGCTGAGCAGGCTCTTGCCGCCGCTGTCAATCGCGCGCTTGAGCGCGGCCGGGTTGCCCAGCAAAAAATTGGTGGGCGCGAAGGCCTCGGTCACCTGCGACACCAGAAACTTGGCGCGGCCCGTTTCCTTCGGATCGAGCCCTGCCTGGTCGACAAAATTCTGCAAGGACTGCGCCCAGGCCTGATAGGCCGGCAACAGCCGCCGGTACAGACCGTTTTTTTGCCAGGCCGAATCGCTGAAGCGCGCATCGGTGCTGAGCGTCTCCTCTTCACCGTCGCCGCGCACGATGATCTTGGCCAGCTGCGCGTAGAACGCGGCGCTTTCCCTGGCGACCACGGCCGGATGGCGCAAGGCCTGGAGCCACAGCTTGAGGGCGCTGTCGCGCAGGTCTTCCAAGCGCAACTCGCCCAGGGCGTTCAGGCCACCGACTGCCTGGGTGGCGTCGTTGTCGGCGTCGGCATCGGGGCGGGTCTCAACGGCGGTCGCTGCCGCGCTTGCCTTCTTCCTGGCCATGTCTTGTCTCCTCGTTGTACGAAAAAAAGCGTTGTCCAGCCGCTCACGGGATCAGCATGACCAGCATTTCAGCCACCAGGCCCGGTTTCTGGCCCCCTTCGATTTCCAGCGTGTTGCGCGTCTTGATCAGGGTGTTGCCGCCGCCCTTGTCTTCGGCCGAGATCAGTTCGACACGGCAGCGCACGCGCGCGCCGGTCTTGACCGGCGCCATGAAACGCAGTTTGTCCATGCCGTAGTTGAGGCCGGCGCGCGCGTCGGCGGGCACGATGCCCACTTCCATCGCCATCGTGGCCACCATCGAGAGCGTCAGGAAGCCGTGCGCAATGGTGCCGCCGTAGGGGCTTTCGGCACTGGCGCGCTTGGGGTCGACGTGAATCCATTGGTGGTCACCCGTGCACTCGGCGAACTGGTCGATGCGCGGCTGATCCACCTGCACCCAACTCGATTCCCCCAGTTCCTTGCCGACAAAGTCGGGCAGTGTCTTCAAGCTGTAACCCGCGATCGCCATGCCAGTCTCCTTGTGTTGGGCTGATCGCCAATGTAGCTGAATTGGTCGCGACCGTCTCCGTACTCGATCGTTTCAGCGATCCATGGTGCTGCGCGCCACCCGCAGCCATTGAAGCCCACAGTGCCTGAAGGCCGCGAAGCAGGCCATGCCCGCGACGTGGCGAGCACCAGGCGGAGCATCGCGCACCGAGTGAAGACTGGGGGCGACTCATTTCAACCATTTGTCGTCGATGGCCTTGAGCGTGCCGCGCTTGTCCAGCAAGTCCCACGCAAAGCCCATCTCGCGCAGGTAGTCGGCGTCATCGACGGGCAGCAGAAAACCCAGGTAGTTGGTGGGCGTGAGCGGCGCGTCGATGAAAACGGCGGCCAGGCGTGGGTCGGTCTTGGCGTAGTGCAGGGCCTCGTAGGTTTCGGTGATCATCACGTCGCCCTTGCCGCCTGCGATCAGGGCCGGGATTTCGGCGTTCTTGTCGTGCGTGCTGATCTGGGCCGCGCCCAGGTTTTGCAGCACGAAGGCCTCGTTGGTGCCGCCGGGGTTCTTGATCACGCGCACGCCGGGCTGGTTGAGGTCCTGCATGCTCTTGAACCTGTCCTTGTCCGCGGCGCGCACCAGCGCCACCTTGCCGAAGGGCGCATAGCCCGGCAGCATGGCCGCCACGCGCAGGCGTGCGGGGTTGCGCGTGATGCCGCCCACGGCCACGTCGAACTGGTTGGATTGCAAGTCCTTCAGCAGGTTGGGCCAGCTGGTGGGCACGTATTGCACCTTCACGCCCAGCTCCTTGGCCAGCGCCTCGATGGTGTCGATGTCGTGGCCGGCATAGCCATCGCCCTGCCGGATGGCGAAGGGCCGGTAGTCGCCCGGCGTGCCCACGCGCAGCACCTTGGTGTCCATGATCTTGTCCAGGCGCTCGGCCGCACCGGCAGCAGGGCCGAGCGCGCAGGTGGCGACGAGGAGGGCAGACAGCAGGTGCTTGAGCTTGGGCATGGTGAAGTCCTGAGGGAGGGTTGGGAGGGCATTCAGCTTAACGCCTGTGCGGTGCCACAATCGTCTTCATGCAAGAGATCAAGGCAGGGCGCAGCCCCCGGGTGAGCATTCAGCGTGCCGACTTCGACTTGGCCCATGAGGTGGCCCGCTTGCGGGACGGCGACGCTTGCGTGGGGGCCGTGTGCGCCTTTGTCGGCACCGTGCGCGATCGGCACGCCGGCGCGGCGGCGGGCAGCGTGAGCGCGGTGGAGCTGGAGCACTACCCCGGCATGACCGAGACGGCCATCGAGGCCATGATCGACGCCGCCCACCGCCGTTTTGACATCATCGCCGCGCGCGTGGTGCACCGCATCGGCCTGTTGCAGCCGCTCGATCAGATCGTGCTGGTGGCGGTCACGTCGATGAACCGCCGCGAGAGCTTTCAGGCCTGCGAATTCCTGATGGACTACCTCAAGACCCAGGCGCCGTTCTGGAAGAAGGAAACCACGCCCGACGGCGCGCGCTGGGTGGATGCGCGCGTCAGCGACGATGTGGCGCTGGCGCGCTGGGGGCTGGCGCTGGGCAATGCCTGAGGGCAAGCCCGCGGCGCCCGGGGCTGTGCGGCGAGGGCCTTGCGCGCAAGCGGGCGGATCAAGGCGCCAGGGCGGTCGACAGGTCCAGAGCCTGCGACTCGGCGGTGCAATCGGCGGCAGGGGGCACGTGTCCACTGGCGCGCTGCCTGGCAATTTCGATCTTGGCCGCCGTCAACTGCGCCTGATAGACGGGGTTGCCTTGCAAACGCGCCACGGCGGCCGCGCCCATCATCCGGCCGGCCAGAATGTCGCTCTTCCAGTGCACGCCGCATACGCCGCGGCTTTGGCCAAAGGCACGCCCGCGCTGCAGCAGGGCGTCGGCGCGATCCGGCGCGGCCTGCGTCAACACCAGCGCCCAGGCCCAGCCCAGGGCTGAATGCCCGGACGGGTAGGAGCCGTCCTTGCGCAGGCTCGGCTCGTCCGCCGGCGTGCAACTGGGCGCATCGAAGGCCACGAAGGGTCGCGTGCGCTGATAGTGGTCCTTGGCCTTGTAGGTGGAAAAGCCGGCATCGGCCAGCGTGCGGCGCAGCAGCATGTTCAGGTTGGGCGTGGCTTGCTCGGATATCTGCACGCCCAGCGCGCAGGCGAAGTGGCTGGCCGCCGCCGGGAACTTCAGATTGGCGTCCCTGGCAGCCTGCACCCCACGCGGGCCGGCTTGCAAGGCCGTCAGCGCGCGATACGCCGCGTCGTCGTCGGCCTGGGCAGCGGAGCCCTTGGCGGGTGGCGGAGGCACCAGCGCCAGGCTGTCGGGCAACTCGTCGCGGCCGAGATAGCCCTTGAGGTAGCCCGAGCCGGGGCGCAGCTCGCCGACCTCGGCAGCAGACGTCGGCGCCTGCGGCGCGCCGGCGCAGGCGGCAAGCAGCAGGGTGCCGGCCAGTGCGGCGGCGAAGGGCAGGTGTTGGGGGCGCATGATCGGGTCTCCTTGGTGTGTTGAAACGCGTTGGGCCGAGCCCGGACGCAGTGTAGGGTTGGGCAGGGCCGGGTGTTGTTGGGTGGGCGACAGCCCGGCGGGCTTGGCGGCGCATCGCGCAAGCGCCCGCGGTCCTCTACGATGCCGGGCATGAACATGAATCGCCATCAAGATCCCCGCGACCGCAAGCCCTGGGCCCCACGCCGGCTGCTTTGCGCTGCCATGCTTGCGGGCGTGCTGCTGCCCGCTGCCCACGCGCAGGAAAGCGTCCGCGCTGCCGGCAACGGCGCCAGTTGGTCGGCGCGGGTCGGCTACGTGGTTGACGGCGACTCGATCTGGGTGCTCCCGGCGGGCGGCGGCGCCCGTGTCCGGCTGCGCATCGACGGCATCGACGCGCCCGAGATTTGCCAGGCCGGCGGCGCCCCCGCGCGGGCGGCCCTGCTGGCGCTGGTGCGGGGCGAGCCCCTGCGGGTGAGCGTGCGCGCGCACGACCGCTACGGCCGCGCCATTGCAAGCGTTCGGCGCGAGCGCGACGGGCTGGACGTGGCGGCCCGGATGGTGCAGGACGGCTGGGCCTGGTCCGATTCGAACGGCTGGCGCCGGGGCCGCTACGGGCGGGAGGAGGACGCCGCGCGTGTGAGCCGAAGCGGCGTCTTCGCGGCCAGCGCGCCCGAGCGGCCGGCCGATTTTCGGCGGCGACTCGGCGCGTGTCCGCATGGACCCTCTCCAGCCACCACTGGGGCGGCCCCAATCGGCTTGTCGGGCCCATGGCGTCTGCAGTATCTTGAAACCATCGGAACCCGCCTCACCTGATGGGCAATTCGGAGCTTATTCATGCGACTCGACAAACTCACCACCAAATTTCAGGAAGCCCTGGCCGACGCGCAGTCGCTGGCCCTGGGGCACGACAACGCCTACATCCAGCCCGAGCACCTGCTGGCGGCCATGCTGCAGCAGGAGGACGGGCCCAAGGCCTTGCTGGCGCGCGCCGGCGTCAACACCGCCGCGCTGGCGAATGCGGCCAATGCGGCCATAGGGCGCCTGCCCAGTGTGCAGGGGCAGGAGCAGGTGCAGCCCGGCCCCGACCTGCTGAAGCTGCTGCAGGCCACCGAGAAGGAAAGCATCCAGCGCGGCGATCAGTTCGTTGCCAGCGAGATGTTCTTGCTGGCGCTGTGCGACGCCAAGGGCGAGGCCGGCCGCATTGCCAAGGAGGCCGGCCTGTCGCGCAAGGCGCTGGAGGCGGCCATCGAGGCGGTGCGCGGCGGGCAGGGCGTGGATTCGGCCGAGGCCGAAGGCCAGCGCGAGGCGCTGAAGAAGTACACGCTCGATCTGACCGAGCGCGCGCGCCAGGGCAAGCTCGACCCGGTAATCGGCCGCGATGACGAAATCCGCCGCACCATCCAGGTCTTGCAGCGGCGCAGCAAGAACAACCCGGTGCTGATCGGCGAGCCGGGCGTGGGCAAGACCGCCATCGTCGAAGGCCTGGCGCAGCGCATCGTGGCGGGCGAGGTGCCCGACACGCTGAAGAACAAGCAGGTGCTGGTGCTGGACATGGCCGGCCTGCTGGCTGGTGCCAAGTACCGCGGCGAGTTCGAGGAGCGGCTGAAGGCCGTGCTCAAGGAAGTGGCGCACGAAGAGGGCCGCATCATCCTGTTCATCGATGAGCTGCACACCATGGTGGGCGCCGGCAAGGCCGAGGGCGCGATCGACGCCGGCAACATGCTCAAGCCCGCCCTGGCGCGCGGCGAGCTGCACTGCATCGGCGCCACCACGCTGGATGAATACCGCAAGTACATCGAGAAGGACGCGGCGCTGGAGCGGCGCTTTCAGAAGGTGCTGGTGGGCGAGCCCAGCGTGGAGGACACCATCGCCATCCTGCGCGGCCTGCAGGAGCGTTACGAGGCGCACCACGGCGTGGACATCACCGACCCGGCCATCGTGGCCGCGGCCGAGCTGAGCCACCGTTACATCACCGACCGCTTTCTGCCCGACAAGGCGATCGACCTGATCGACGAGGCCGCGGCCAAGATCAAGATCGAGATCGACTCCAAGCCCGAGGTGATGGACAAGCTGGACCGCCGCATGATCCAGCTCAAGATCGAGCGCGAGGCCGTCAAGAAGGAAAAGGACGAGGCCTCGCAAAAGCGCCTGGCCCTGATCGAGGAAGACCTGGCCAAGCTGGAAAAGGAATACGCCGACCTGGATGAGATCTGGAAGGCTGAAAAAGCCAGCGCCCAGGGCAGCGAGCAGGTGCGCAAGGAGCTGGAGCAGATCAAGTTCCAGATTCAGGAGGCCACGCGCAAGGGCGACTTCAACCACGTGGCCGAGCTGCAATACGGCAAGCTGCCCGCGCTGGAAAAGCAACTGAAGGAAGCCCAGGCCAGCGAGCAGAACGCCGACGCGCAGGCCAAGGCGCACAAGCTGCTGCGCACGCAGGTGGGCGCCGAGGAGATCGCCGAAGTCGTCAGCCGCGCCACCGGCATTCCCGTCAGCAAGATGATGCAGGGCGAGCGCGACAAGCTGCTGAAGATGGAGGACGCCCTGCACCAGCGCGTGGTGGGGCAAAACGAGGCCATCGAGGCGGTGGCCAACGCCATCCGCCGCTCGCGCTCGGGTTTGAGCGACCCCAACCGGCCGCTGGGCTCGTTCCTGTTCCTTGGCCCCACCGGCGTGGGCAAGACCGAGCTGACCAAGGCGCTGGCGGGCTTCTTGTTCGACAGCGACCAGCAGATGGTGCGCATCGACATGAGCGAGTTCATGGAAAAGCACTCCGTCGCGCGCCTGATCGGCGCGCCGCCGGGCTACGTGGGCTATGACGAGGGTGGGTATCTCACCGAGGCCGTGCGGCGCAAGCCCTACAGCGTGGTGCTGTTCGACGAAATCGAGAAGGCGCACCCGGACGTGTTCAACGTGCTGCTGCAGGTGCTGGACGATGGCCGCCTGACCGACGGACAGGGCCGCACGGTGGACTTCAAGAACACCGTCATCATCATGACCAGCAACATCGGCAGCCCCATGATCCAGAGCATGGCGGGGCAGCCGTACGAGGACGTCAAGGACGCGGTGTTTGGCGAGCTGAAGAACCACTTCCGCCCCGAGTTCCTCAACCGCATCGACGAGATCGTGGTCTTCCACGGGCTGGATGCGAGCCAGATCGGTGCCATTGCCAAGATCCAGCTGAAGGTGCTGGCCGAGCGGCTGGCGCGCATGGAGCTGACGCTCGACGTGTCCGACCAGGCGCTGGCCGAACTGGCCAAGGTCGGGTTCGATCCGGTGTTTGGCGCGCGGCCGCTCAAGCGGGCGATCCAGCAGCGCATCGAGAACCCGCTGTCCACGCAGATTTTGCAAGGCAAGTTTGCGCCCAAGACGACGATCCGCGTGGGGGTCGATCCAATCAAGGATCCGGGGGTGTTCCACTTCGACGCCGTGCCGGGTTGAGGGCTGCGCCGGCCGCGGTGGAACGGCCTTGGCGGCGATGACGATTCATCGCGGCCAAGGCCGCTACTGCATGCACGATTTCGCAGCAACCAAGTGCGACGGCTCTTCATTCATCGGAATCCTTGATGATTTCAGCTTTCGTATTGCTTTTTTGATGGGAGCGGCCCCCGTTTTGCGTACAATCCGTTACTTTTGAAGAGCGTTTGCGGAGGTGGGTGTGTGGTGGCGACGGTCGTATTGTCGACGCCAGTCACTTGAACTGGGTGTTCGAGAGTGAAGAAGCGATGCGTTTGATATATGGTTGCCGATGGAGCGAGGGATGACAGAACAGGTTGAAGATTGGGCTCAGCTCGAACAATCCTTGATCGACATCGCAGTCGAGAGTTGGCGCTTCTCGCGTCTATTCGGAAAGGTGGTCAGCAAGCTCGACGCAGGCGAGTCAGGCCGCTACGTCAACCAGCTTCGCTACTTCCAGAAGAAGGTCGAGGAAAGCCTCGACTCGAACGGTCTCAAGCTGGTCAACGTCGAAGGACAGCCTTACGACGCCGGAATGGCGGCATCGGCCTTGAATTTGGGCGACTTCGGCCCTGACGACATGTTGTTCGTCGATCAGATGCTGGAGCCGATCATCATGGGGCCAAAGGGGTTGCGTAAACAAGGCACAGTAATGCTCAGGAAGGCGGAAGCGTGAAATACGTCGGTATCGATCTCGGCACGACCAACAGTGCCATCTGCTCCTTCGACGGGGAGAAAATTCATCTCTACAAGAGCCCTGAGCAGCACGACGTCACGCCATCGGCCATCTTCATTGACCGGCGCGGTAACAAGTACGTCGGCTCGCGCGCCTACAACAGCGCAGCCAAGAATCCCGACAACGCTGCCGTGCTGTTCAAACGGCTCATGGGCACGAGCACGCCCGTGAAGCTGCCCGCCGTCAACCTCACCATGACGCCGGAAGAATGCTCCGCCGAGGTGTTGCGCTCCCTCTTCGGCTACTTGCCCGAAGAGATTCGGGGTGATGGAGATACCGGCACCGTTATCACGGTTCCGGCCGCGTTCAACCAAATGCAGAAAGACGCCACGATGGCTGCGGCTGATGCAGCCGGGCTTGGACGGGTTGCGTTGATGCAAGAGCCAGTCGCCGCCGTGATGAGCGTCATGCGGCAACGCAAGAACGACGGCATTTTTGTTGTGTATGACATTGGTGGGGGCACGCTGGATGTCGCCATCGCCGAAAGTATCGGTGGCCGTGTCAACCTCCTTGCGCATGGCGGCATTGCCATGTGTGGTGGGCGCGACTTCGACCGCATCCTGTTCGACAACATTGTCAAGCCGTGGCTGCTTGATAACTTTGACTTGCCGGAAGACCTGGCATCCAATCCGCAGTACAAATCGTTGCGCACCATCGCGACCTGGGCTGCCGAAAAGGCAAAGATTGCGCTGTCGCAAAGCGACGAATCTGTCATCAGCCTTGCCGAGAATGAGCTCGGCGTGCGTGATCAGGCTGGCGAGGAAATCTACCTCGACATTCAGATCACCCGAAGCCTGTACGACGGCTTGATTGCCTCCAAGGTCGACGAGTCCATTCAGGCCACCCGCGAGAGCATCGAAAAGGCTGGCCTAAGTTCGCACGACGTTGAGCGGATTGTCTTTGTGGGCGGGCCAGCGCAGTACAAAAACTTGCGCGACAAGGTGGCGTTTGAGCTTGGCATCGCACCGTCCACCGACGTGAACCCGATGACCGCCGTTGCTGAAGGCGCGGCAGTGTTTGCCGAGTCCATCGATTGGGCCTCGCAAAGTCGTGGTCGTAAAAGTTCTCGCGGCGCGATCAGTGCTGGTGGCGCGCTCGATCTTTCATTCAACTACATCGCGCGCACACCGGAGCACAAGGCCAAGATCGTTGCCAGGCTGTCGCGTGCGCCTGCGGGCATCGAGTTCCAGATCGACAGCCTTGATACGGGCTGGTCGTCAGGACGCATCGCACTCAAGGACGGTGCAAGTCTTGAACTCAGCTTGGCCAAGCCCGGCGACAACATCTTCAAGGTGTTCGTGTTCGACTCGAACGGCGCACCCGTTGCGCTGGGCGAAGACAAGATCGTCATCGCCCGCACCGCCGCCAGCATCGACGCGATTCCCGCGTCACACTCCATTGGCGTGGAAGCTCGCGATAAGGTCGGCGGGCGCTTGGTGCTGGACTACCTCGTGCGTGAAGGCGACCAGTTG